>CP018783.1:2400000-3600000 GCA_002025645.1 Curtobacterium pusillum | reverse complement strand
ATCAGCTGTTGGCCAGCAGGCTGTTCATCTTGGTCTGGGCGGTCTGCAGCGCCTTCTCGGGCGTGGTGCCGCCCTTCATCGCCAGCGCGATCTGCTGGTCGAGGAAGTCCGTCATGGCCGAGTTCGCCTCGACCGGGTTGAGGTTCTTCGCCGTCTTCAGGGCGTCGTTGGCGAGCACGCGGGCCTTCGCCTCGACGGTGCCGTCGTCCTTCGAGAAGTACGGGTCGGACTGCGACGAGGTGGTCGACGGGAAGATGTTGACCAGGTGCGCGAAGGCCTCCTGGTTCTTGGCGTTCGTCATGAATGCGGCGAGTGCCTCGGCCGTGGCGATGTGCTTGCTCTTCGCGCTGACGCTGAGGCCCTGCACGTACAGCGGCGGGTTGTCGAGTGCCGACGACACCACGATGTTGCCCTTGAGCGACGGGTTGTTCTTCTCGAAGTCGCTGATCGCGGTGGCACCACCGGTGGTCCAGGCGACCTTGCCCTGCGTGAACAGGGTGGAGTTGCCGAGGTAGTCGGTGTTCAGGACCGAGGACGGCATGAGGCCCTCCTTGTAGGCCTTGGCGTACTTCGCGATGAGGTCCGCGGCCTTCGACGAGTTCGCGAACGTGAACTTCGTGCCCTGGTCGTTGATGATCTTGACGCCGGCGAGCGAGAAGTCCGACAGGCCGGGCTTGCGGCTCATCAGGTAGTCGTCCGGGCACTTCTGGTGCATGGTCTCGGCCTGCGTGAACAGCTCGTCGGTGGTCTTCGGCGGGTTCGCGGGGTCGAGGCCGCACTTCTGGAACATCGTCTTGTTCCAGTAGTCGACGTCGGTGTTGAGGTACCAGGGGTACCCGAACGTGCCGTCGACGCCCTTGTAGTTGTAAGCAGCGAGGGCGCCCTTGACGTAGGTGCTCGACAGCTTCGAGTCGTCCTTCGCGACGTCCTGCAGGAAGCCGCGCTTCGCGAGGGGCAGGGCGATGTCCGGCGGCAGGTTGACCACGTCGGGCAGGGAGTTCGAGGACGCCTGGCTGAGGACCTTGTCGGCGTACCCGTCACCCGGCTGGTCGACGAGCTTCACCTTCGCGTCCGGGTACTTCGCCTCGAAGTCCTTGATCACGCCGTTGAGGTAGTCCGTGTAGGTCGGGGTCAGCGCCCACGTCTGCAGGGTGATCGACCCCTCGACCTTCCCGCTCCCGCCGTCGCTGCCCGAGGCGTTGCCGCCGCTCGAGCAGGCCGTCAGTGCGAGGGCCGTGACGGCCGCTCCTGCGAGGAGCGCCACGGCGCGTCCCGTCGTCCTGCGTGTGGTGTTCTTCATCGCTCGTGACTCCTTCGTCGTGCTGCGACTGCTGCTTCGTCGCGCTGCGGATGCTGCTGAACCGGTTCAGTTCCCTTGACCGAACCGGTCGAATGCAGCGATGTTTGCGAACTAAAGCGCTATAGTCAAGCCCGTGGCCAAGAACCGTCGCACGACGATCGCCGACATCGCCGCGCGTGCAGGCGTGTCCATCAGCGCGGTCTCGTTCGCGCTCAACGACCGCCCCGGGGTCTCCGACGAGACACGCGCCCGGGTGCGTGCCGTCGCCCACGAACTCGACTGGCAGCCGCACACCGCCGCGCGCGCCCTCGGCGGTGCGAAGGCCGGGTCGATCGGCTTCGTGCTCAACCGGCCGGCGCGAACCCTGGGCACCGAGTCGTTCTTCGGTGACCTCATCTCCGGCATCCAGCTCGGGCTCGCCGGCACCCACGTCGGCATGAACCTCCTCGTCGCGCGCGACGCCACCGAGGAGCTCGACACCTACCGGGACTGGTGGCGCGGGCACCGGGTCGACGGCGTGATCGTGATCGACCCGCGGCGCGACGACGAGCGGCTCGCCCTCCTCGCCGAACTCGGCATGCCGACCGTGGTCGTCGGGTCGCACCCGTCGGCCGAGGGCGCGGCGCCGAGCGTCTGGATCGACGACTCCGACGCGACGGACACCGTCCTGCGGTACCTGCACGCGCTCGGGCACCGACGGATCGCCCACGTGGCCGGACGGCCGGAGTTCGAGCACACGGCCATGCGGATCGACCGCGTCCGGGCGTTCACCACCACCGAGGGGCACGAGGGCTCCGGGTCGATCCCGACCGACTACTCCGCCGAAGCCGGCGCGAACGCGACCCGGACCCTGCTCTCTCGGAGCGTCCGCCCCACCGCGATCGTGTACGACAACGACGTGCTCGCGGTCGCCGGACTCGGCGTGGCGAGCGAGATGGGTGTCGCCGTTCCGGGAGACGTCTCGATCGTGTCGTTCGACGACTCGGCGATGGTCCGGCTCGTGCGCCCGTCGATCACCTCGCTGACCCGCGACACGGTCGAGCTCGGGCAGCGTGCCGCGACGCTGCTCCGCGAGCAGATCGACGCCGGGACCCCGCTGCCGTCGCGCCCGGGGCCGTCCCTGACGCTCAGCGTCCGCGAGTCGACGGGGCGCGCCGCCCTCTGACGCGGCGGGCCCCTCGCACGGTGCGCGGAGCCACCCACACGGTGCGAGGTTCCGTGCACCGTGGGACGCCGCGGGCCTCGCACCGAGCGCGGAACCTCGCACACTGCCCCAGCAACCGCCGCGACGCGCGACCCGCGGCGACACGCCGATCGTCGGTCACGTGGGCGCACCAACGGTGCGGCCGACTTGACGCCGATTCGAACACACGTTCGAATACTCTCGTGGGACGGCGTCGCGAGAACCGGTGGCAGCCCCCGGAACACCCGGAGGTCGAACGCCCGCGCGCCTACTCCCTGTCGGAGGACGCCCGCGGGCCGGACGTCTGCCACGCCGTCACCCCCGTGCCGGTGTGGGCGTGGATCCAGTTCCCCACCTTCCACGTCCGGGTGAAGGCATTCGCGAAGAGCTGGACCCGCGACGCCGTCATGGTCGAGTGGGCGCAGTTCGGGCAACAGGCGAACGCGTGGGTGTGGCGGTCGGCCGTGAAGCACCGCACCCTCCGCGCCGACATCGACAGGCGCAGTCCGGAGAACGCACCGCATTGACTTCGTCCGACATCACGAGGATCGTTTACGGAACACCGGTACAGCAAGTAACTCAACGATCGAGGCATTCGATCCGAGTGCTGGGACTGGGAGGAGGCACCATGAAGAAGAGCGAGGTGCCGTCCTGGGTCGCCCACGTGCTCACCCCACCCGAGGTCATCGCGGCCTACGTCGAACGACGGGTCAACGATCCGGCTTTGCTGACGGGTGAACACACGGAGCCCACGTACGCGGACTTCCTCCGCGACGAATAGGCGGTCTTACTGGAGGCACGGATCACGTTCCGGATTCACGGAACGGGATCCGTGCCTCCTTTTCGACTGCCCCGCTCGCGACGGGCGGACAGCGTCACGCCCACGCTCGCCGCGGTGACGCACGCGAGTGCGACGATCTCGAGCGGCGCGAGTCCCTCGTGCAGGATCAGCAGGCCCGCGAGGGCCGCGATCGCCGGCCCCAGGCTCTGCAGCACCCCGAACACGCGGGTCGGCATCCGCCGGAGCGCGAGCATCTCGAGGGCGTAGGGCAGCACGCTCGACAGCACGGCCACCGCGCCGAACACGACGAGGAGCCACGGCTCGCGGACGACCCCGTCGACGGCGGACCGGAGTCCGAACGGCAGCGACACGACCATCGCCACGAGCATCGACACCGCGAGGCCGTCCACCCCGGGGATCGCGGCGCCGACGTGCCGGTTCATCACGATGTAGCCGGCCCAGCACGCCGCGGCGAGCACGGCGAAGACGACGCCCCCGACCGCGGTGACCGCTGCCGGCCCGACGCCGAGGAGCACGACCCCGGCGAGCGCGAGGACCGCCCAGAGGACGTCACGCCAGCGTCGGGTGTGCACGAGGGAGAGCGCGAGGGGGCCGAGGAACTCGATGGTGACGGCGACCCCGATCGGGATGCTCGCGAACGCGATGTAGATGAAGACGTTCATGCCGCCGAGGGCCAGCCCGAGGCCGATCGCCCCGAGCCACTGCGCCCGGGTCCAGTGCCGCACGCGCGGGCGCACGACGAGGGCGAGGACGACCGCACCGATGACGAGCCGGAGCGTGGCGGCGCCGACCGAGCCGACGTCGTCGAACCTCGTCTTCGCGATCGCGGCCCCGACCTGCACGGAGACCATCGCGGCGAGGGCCAGGAGTGGTGCCGGGACCCGGTTCACCGGTGCGCCGTCACCCGAGGTAGGCGAGCACGGCGAGGACGCGGCGGTGGTCCTCGCCGGTGTCCTCGAGCGCGAGCTTGCCGAAGATGCTGGAGACGTGCTTCTCGACGGCGCCGGTGCCGATGACGAGTGCGCGGGCGATCGCGGCGTTCGTGCGGCCCTCGGCCATGAGTCCGAGGACCTCGCGCTCCCGCGGGGTGAGCGCCTCGAGGGGGTTGCGGCGACGGCTCATGAGCTGGGTGACGACCTCGGGGTCGAGCACGGTGCCGCCGGCGGCGACGCGGCGGACGGCGTCGTCGATCTCCTCGAGCCGGGTGACGCGGTCCTTCAGCAGGTAGCCGATGCCCGTCGCGCCCGAGGCCAGGACGTCCTCGGCGTAGGTGGCCTCGACGTACTGGGACAGCAGGAGCACGCCGGTGCGGGGTGCCAGGCGACGGGTCTCGACGGCGGCGCGGACGCCCTCGTCGGTGAAGGTCGGAGGCATCCGGACGTCCATCACGACGACGTCGGGTGCGTGCTCGGGCAGTGTGGCGAGGAACGAGTCGGCGTCGGAGTACTGCCCGACGACGTCGATACCGGCCTCGTCGAGCACGCGGGAGAGCCCTTCGCGCAGCAGCACGGCGTCGTCGACGACGACGGCCCGGATGCGTGCTGCATCCGGGCCGTCGCTCATGCCGACCAGCCTAGTGGGAGCGGTGGCGCTCCCGTGGTGTCAGGCGCGCGCCGTGGGCACGCCGTTCAGCGCACCGAGCGGGATCCGTGCGGTGGCCTCGGTCGGGCCGCCCTCGGGGCTGGACACCGTGAGTTCGCCGTCGAGGGCGCGCATCCGGCCCATCAGCCCCTCGATGCCGTGACCCTCCTGCGGGCGGGCGCCGCCGCGGCCGTCGTCCGTGACGCTGAGCGTGAGGTACCAGAGGCCCGAGGCGTCCACCACGAGGCCGAGGTACACCCCGGCGGTCGAGGCGCCGGCGTGCTTGGTCGTGTTCGTGAGGAGCTCGCTCACCGTGAAGTACACGTTGCGCTGGATCTCCGTTGCGAGCTCGAGCCCCTCGGGCAGGCGGACGTCGAGGCCCACCGGGATCGGCGTCCGGGCGACGAGCGCCTCGAGGGCGGCGACGAGCCCTCGGTCGAGCAGGATCGGCGGCGCGAACCCACGGGACAGGGCACGGAGTTCGTCGAGGGCGTCCTTGGCGTGCTCCGAGGCCTCGCCGATGAGCTGCTTCGCCTTCACCGGGTCCTTGTCGAACGCACGCTCCGCCGCGGAGAGGTCCATGCGGAGCCGGACGAGGCGCTGCTGCGGGCCGTCGTGCAGGTCGCGCTCGATCTGGCGCAGGGCCTGCCCCTCGGCGGTCACGGCGCCGGCACGGGAGGCCTGCAGCCCGGCGACGCGCCGCTCGAGCTGCTCCGCACGGAAGCCGCCGAGCAGGCCGAAGTCCACCCAGTAGTGCGCGATGACGGAGCCTCGGGCCCAGAGCGGGAAGAGCGCGACCGAGGCGGCCATCGACAGGAGTCCGAGCAGACCGATCGCGACGACGGACGTGCTGTCGAGCCCGTCGAGGTACCCCGCGCCGAGGCGGTTGACGAGTGCGATCCCGCCGACGACGATCGGCCAGCCGAAACCGATCAGCAGGAGCGCGCCGGATCCGACCGTGACGACGGCCACGAGCGGGTAGACCACCGCCGCGTGCAGCAGGTACAGCCAGTAGTGCGGGTTGGCGACGGCCGAACCCGTCCGGGTCCACCAGTTCTGCTGCCAGCGGGGCGTCCAGTCGACCGGACGGATCGGACGCTTGTCGGCCCACCCGATGCGGAGCCGCTCGAACTGCCCGAGCCACCGCGCGACGAACAGCGCGATGAAGAACATCAGGAGGACGAACGGGTTGAAGAGGTCGCGGAACCCGCCTCCGAAGATCGCGGCGGGGAATGCGGCGTACAGCGTGCAGAGCAGCACCGCCGTCAGCGCCATGTACCCGAAGTCGCGGGGCAGGCGCTTCCAGGCCTCACGGTAGAACGCACCCGCAGTCATGCCGGAACCGGACCCCGAGCCGCCGCCGCTGACGGGAGGCGTCGCGCTCCACGACGCCGGGGGCGGCACGGTCGGCGTGCGCTCCTGCTGGTTCGGCTGCGTCGGCATCGGTTCGGTGGCTCCTGGTGGCACGGAGTCGTTCAGGGGGACGGTCTCGGCCTGGTCGAGGCGGGCGGTGTCGGTCATGACGTCAAGCCTCGTGATTCCGGGCTCGTCCCCCCCATCCTGCCCCCTCCCGAACCCGTGGTGGGGTTATCCCCCGCATCCGCGTACCCTGCTGTGCATGCAGAACATCACGGGGGTTCGGGTGGTCTCGGCTGCGGCCACGGTCGCGGCGCTGGTCTTCGGCGTGCGGGGGCTGGTCGGCAGTCTGCCGTTCGCGTTCGGTCTGCCGCAGTCGGTACTGCTCACGGCCACGGTGATCGGCGGTCTCGCGGGCGTCGTCGTGCTGATCGCCGCCCTCCGGGCACGCGACCGCCGAGCTCTGGCGATCGCGGTCTCCGTGCTCGCGTTCGCGCTCGCGTGGGGAGTCCCGGGGCCCGTCGGCTCGGCGCTGTACTTCGTCGCCCAGGCCGCGCTCGTCGCCTTCGGGCTGCTCACCGTCCGGACAGCCCACAGCGCGCAGCGGATCCTCGGGTGGATCGTCACCGTCGCCGCGGCGCTCTGGTTCGTGGTCGGTCTGCTGACCCAGACCGTCCCGCCGCTGTCGACGTCGCAGGAGTTCCTGGTCGTCGTGTACGCGATCCCCGGCCTGCTCCAGGCGGTCGCGTACCTCACCGCAGCGGTCCTCGTCGCGGTCCCCCTGCTGCGCACGCTCGGTGCGGGGGCCGGCCGCCTCTGGGACTCCGCCGAGGTCCGCTGACCCGTTCTCCGGCGATCGTCGAGTGCGCAGGAATCGTCGAGTCGGTCGCCCGAACCCGACGATTTCTGCTCACTCGATGGCCCACTGCGGGGCCGGGGTCAGGACGACAGGGACGCCAGGCGAGCGGTGCGGCGCTCCGCCTGCTCCACGGGGTCCGGCACCGGTGCGGCCTGGATGAGCCGCCGCGTGTAGGGGTCCTGGGGATCGCGGAGGATGGCGTCGCAGGTGCCCTCCTCGACGACGCGTCCCCCGTGCAGCACGACGACCCGGTCACACAGGGTGTCGACCACGGCGAGGTCGTGCGTGACGAACAGACACGCGAAGCCCAGGCGCTCCTGGAGCTCCCGGAACACGTCCAGCACCCGGGCCTGCACGGAGACGTCGAGCGCACTCGTCGGTTCGTCCGCGATGAGCAGCGCCGGGTCGAGTGCCACGGCGCGGGCGATCGCGACGCGCTGCCGCTGGCCGCCGGAGAGTTCGTGCGGGTACCGCTCCCGGAAGCCGCCGTCGAGCCCGACGTCGTCGAGGAGCCGCTCGACGCGGGACTCCACCTCGGCCGCGGGCAGGCGGAGGATCTGGCGGAGCGGCTCGGCCACGGTCTGCCCGACCGTGTAGCGCGGGTTCAGGGAGCGCAGCGGGTTCTGGAAGACCACGCCGACGTGTCGTCGCATCTCCCGACGGGCTGCTCGCCGGGCGACCGCCACGTCGGTGCCCTCGACGACGATCGAACCGGACGTGATCGGCGCGAGGCCGATGGCGGCGCGGCCGATGGTGGTCTTGCCGCTGCCGGACTCCCCCACCAGGCCGACGATCTCGCCGCGACCGACGCTGAACGACACGTCGTCGACCGCGCGGAAGCGGCCGCGGAGCGCTCCGCCGTACTCGACCACGAGGTGCCGGACGTCGAGGACGGCCGACGGTGCCTCCGGGGCGGAGCCGACCCGCTCCTCCAGGCCGACGCTCGTCCCCATGCGTGGGACCGCAGCCAGCAGTTCGCGTGTGTAGTCCGCTGCCGGGGCGGCGAAGACCGCGCCGGCGGTGCCGGTCTCCACGACGCGACCACGGCGCATGACGACCACGCGGTCCGCGATGTCGGCGACGACGCCCATGTCGTGCGTGATGAGCAGGATCGCGGTGCCGGTGCGCTCGCGGAGCGCGCGGAGGACGTCGAGGACCTCGGCCTGGACGGTGACGTCGAGTGCTGTCGTCGGCTCGTCGGCGATGAGGAGGTCCGGGTCGGCGGCGAGCGCCATCGCGATCATCACGCGCTGGCACTGCCCGCCGGAGAGCTCGTGCGGGTACTGGCCGAGTCGGCGCTCGGGCTCGGGGACCTCCACGGCGCGCAGGAGCTCGACCGAGCGCTCGCGCACGGTGGGCCGGTCGGCGGCGGCGTCGGCGCGGCGGACGGCCTCGGCGAGCTGGAACCCGACGGTGAACACGGGGTTCAGGGCGGCGGACGGGTCCTGGAAGATCATCGAGACGCGGCGGCCCCGGACGGCTCGGAAGGTGCGCTCGTCGGCGCCGAGGACCTCGAGGTCGCCGAGCCGGATGCTGCCGGAGGCGCGGGCACCATCGGGGGCGATGCCCATCGCGGTCATCGCCGTCATGCTCTTGCCGGAGCCGGACTCCCCGACGACCGCGACGACCTCGCCGGCCGCGACCGTGAACGAGGCGTCGTCGACCGCGCGGACCTCGTCCCCGTCGACGTCGAACGTGACGGTGAGGTGCTCGACGGTCAGGACGTCGCTCATGGGGTCTCCGATCGGTCGGTGTCGTCGCGGGCAGCCTTGAAGGCCTCCCACTCCTCGAGCATCTTGCGGTGGTAGCCCTGCAGCCACTGCATGTAGTCGCGGCCGTTGAGCAGTCGCTCGCGGACCTCGGCGTCGACGTCGCCCGTGCCGGTGCGTCCGGCCGCCTCGACGACGGTGAGTCCGCGGCCGATGATGTCGCGCTGCCGGTCGAGGTACTTCCGCTCGCTCGCCAGCCACGAACCCCAGACGTCCGCCTCGGCGCGGAAGTAGTGGCTGCGCTCACCGGGGACGATGTGCCGCTTCACGAACCCGGAGTCGACGAGCCGGCGGGTGGCCATCGAGACCGAACCCGAGCTGGCGCCGAGCGCTGCCTGCAGGTCGGCGGAGGACGAGTGCGGCGCGCGCGTCATCATCAGGTAGCCGAGCACCCGGGCGTCGGTGAGGGGCATGCCGGCGCCGTCGTTGAGCATGAGGGCGAACTCCTCGACGAACGCCTGGCGCTCGGGTTCGAGGACGACGTCGTCGGCTCGCACGTCGTCCGTGCGCGCGTCGGCGGCGCGGACGCCCGTGCCGTCGGCGCTCACGGTGCCAGCCCCGCCGCCACCTCGGGCGACTCGGACGGGATCGCCCAGGGTTCCTCGGTCATGCCGCCGCCGGCGCGGATCCGGCGGACGGAGCCGTCGGCGTCGCGTTCGTAGGTGATGTCCTCGTCGATGGAGCCGAACCGGTTCCCGTGGGTCATCCGGAGGGTGTCCGCGTCGACCACCTCGAGGCGGGTCGGCGTCTCGAGCGGCGCCGGGGCGGAGGGGTCGAGCTCGACGAGCCGGTCGCCGAGGCGCGCGATGTCGCTGACGCCCCAGGGGTTCGCGAACCGGCCGGTGAACGTGTCGGTGTCGACGTCGTCCGGCACCGGGGTCCCGGGGGCGTCGGTGTCGGCCGCGGCGTCGAGCATGGTGACGATCGCGGTGGCGATGAGCGTCGCGGGACCGGCTGCCGCGCTCGTCAGCACCGAGACGACGAGCCCGGACGCCGGGTCGAACAGCGACTGCGTGATGTGCCCCGGGAAGCCGCCGGAGTGACCGCGGACCTCGCGCCCGCCGATCCGGTCGACGATGAACCCGGCGCCGTAGCCGCGGGCCGCAGGGTCCTCGGTGGCGCTCCACGCCTTGCGCTGGGCGAGCCGCTTCGAGTGGTCGTCGAGCAGGGTGCCCTGGCCGATGACGTGCTGCGAGAAGTACCGGACGAGGTCGGACGCGGTGCCGTGGAACCCCGTCGCCGCGGCCATCGCGCGGGTGTCGACGTGGTCGATCCGCTGCCGGGACCTGGCGGTGTGGAAGCCGGTGTACCCGACCACGAAGTCGTCGGCGCGCGTCGGGTCCCAGTCCGGACCGGTGTTCCGCAGGCCGAGCGGTTCGGTGATCGACTCACGGACGAAGTCGTTGTACGACTGCCCGGAGACCGCGGCGATGACGAGCCCGAGCAGCGAGTAGCCGAGGTTCGAGTAGTTGAACGACGACCCGGTGGGGACCTTCTGCCCGCGGTCGAGGACGAGCGCGAGGAGCTCCTGCTCGTCCGGGAACGGGCGGAGCAGGGACCAGTAGTCCCCGTCGTGGCCGTCCCGGATGACGCCGGCGCCCATCTCCATGAGCTCCCGGATCGTGGCGTCGGCGAGCGGGGACCCGCCCTCGACGAGCGCCGGGACGTAGGTGCCGACGGTGTCGTCCAGGCGGAGCGACCCGCGCTCGGCGAGCTGCAGGAGGGCCGTCGAGGTGAAGGTCTTCGAGTGTGACGCGATGCGGAACAGGTCCGTCGTGGTGAGGCGGCGGCCGGCCTCGACGTCGGCGTAGCCCCAGGCCTCGTCGAACAGGACCTCGCCGCCGTACCCGATCGCGACCTGCACGCCGGGGACCCGGAGTTGCCAGACCTTGTACGACACCCAGTCGTGGATGTACGGCAGGGTCTTCCGGTAGGCGGCGAGGGTGTCGGTCACGGTGGTCCTTTCGAGGGGCGGTGGTTCGAGTCTGGCGCGTCAGCGCCGTCGTGGGTCGAGCGCCGCGCGGAGCGTGTCCCCGAGTGCGATGACGGACAGCACCGTCACGGCGAGGAACACCGCGGGTGCGATGAGCATGTGCGGCGCCCGGAGGAACTGCGACGTGGCGGCGGAGAGCTGCAGCCCCCAGGAGATCGCCGGGCTCTCCAGCCCGATGCCGAGGTAGGTCAACGACGACTCCGACACGATGACCCCGCCGACCGTGATGGTGGCGAGGACGAGCAGCGGCGAGATCGACGACGGCAGGACGTACCGCGTGGTGATCCGCCACGTGGACAGCCCCATCGTGCGGGCGGCCAGGACGAACTCGGCGTTCCGGAGGCTCCGCACGCTCGAGCGGACGAGCCGTGCCATCGTCGGCCACCCGAACAGGGCGAGCACGAGCGACACGGTGAGCACCGAGCGCTCCCCGACGCTGTTCAGCACGACGACGGCGCCGAGCAGGAACGGGAAGCCGAGGAACACGTCGGTGAGCCGGGCGAGCACGGCGTCGACCCAGCCGCCGACCATGCCCGCGACGGTCCCGACGACCACGGCGACGACGCCCGCGAGCACGGTGGTGAGCAGTGCGACGGCGATCGACGACCGGGTGCCGTAGACCACGTTGGCGTACACGTCGCAGCCCTGCAGGTCGTAGCCGAACGGGTGCCCGGCGGTCGGGGACGCCCCGCTCCGGCCGAGCTGGCAGACGCGGGGGTCGCCGTGGCCGAAGAAGCCCGCGAAGAACGACGGGAACACCGCGATGAGCAGCACGACGACGAGCACCCCGGCCGGCAGCCAGAAGCCCGGCTTCCGGACCGCGGCGCGCAGCGGGCGGCGCTTCGTGACGACGGACGGCTCGACGGTGGCGCCGATGGCGGAGGTGGTCATGCGGAGGCTCCCGTCCGGACGCGCGGGTCGAGGGCGGCGTGCAGCAGGTCGACGAGCACGCTCGTGACGAGGAACACCAGGATGAGGGCGGTGGAGATGCCGACGACGACCGCGCCCTCGTGCGACCGGATCCCCTGGAACAGCAGGTTGCCGACGCCGGGCAGGTTGAAGATGCCCTCGATGATCACGGTGCCGCCCATCAGGTAGCCGAGGTCCGTCGCCAGGTACGTCGCCGTCGGGATGAGGGAGTTCCGCATCACGTGCACGCCGACGATCCGCCCCGGTGCCAGGCCCTTCGCCCGGGCGGTCCGGACGAAGTCGGCGTCGAGCGTCTCGATCATCGACGTCCGGGTCAGCCGGGACACCGCGGCCAGGCCGAACAGCGCGATGACGAAGGCCGGCAGCACGTACGCCTCCGGCCAGCCCGCCGTCACGCCGGCCACGGGGAACCAGTGCAGGCGCACGGAGAACACGAGCTGCAGGGCCACACCGAGCACGAACACCGGGATCGCCCCGACGACGATGGTGCCGACGAGCACCGTCTTGTCGAGGACCGTCCCGCGGCGGAGCGCCGAGACGATGCCGAGCCCGATGCCGAGCACGATCTCGAGCGCCCACGCGGTGAGCGCCAGGGTGATCGTGACCGGCCAGCGCGAGGCCATCTGCTCCCCGACCGACTGGCCGCTGAAGTCCGTGCCGAAGTCGCCGCGGAACAGCCCGCCGACGTACTGCACGTACTGCAGCCAGAGCGGCTGGTCGAGGTGGTACTCGGCCCGCAGCGCCCGGACGACCGAGTCGCTGAGCGGCCGGTCCCCGCCGAGCGCCTTGATCGGGTCGCCCGGCAGCGCGAACGTCATCGCGTAGATGAGGAAGGTCACGCCGAGGAAGACGACGACCAGGCCGCCGACCCGCCTGCCGACGGCGAGCGCCGGACGCATCACGCGCCTCTCCCCACCGGCACGGCCGGCCCGCCGCTGGCGCGTCGGTCCGGAACCGGCGGCGTGGGCCCAGGAAGGGACACGGCCAGCCTGGAGGCGCGGGTCGGCGCCGCCACGTGGCTCGCGCAGGCGAGGATCGCGCCGAACTGCACCCCCACCAGTTTGCGGATCGGGATCGGTTCGGCGCCCGTGGCCGCGTCCGCCTGCCAGGTCGCGTACCGCTCCGCCAGGCGGTCCCGCAGCCGCCGGACCGGTGCCGGCGCGGTGCCGGCCGTCGTCTCCGCCTCGAGCGCGCGGAGCAGCATGCCGCCGTAGCGCAGGCGGAAGCAGCGGACGAGGTCCTCGCACCCGAAGCGTTCGGCGACGGTGGCCATCCGGTCGGCGGGTTCCCGGTCGGCGCGGGCGTGGTCGGTCGCCGGGGTGGCGGTGAGCATCGGGATGAACGCCCGGGAGCCCTCGAGGAACGGCGTCTCGATGGTGAGCATCGGCGACGCCTCGTCGAGGATCGCTTGCAGCTCCGTGCCGGAGGCCCCGAGCTCGTCCGCGCACCGACGGAGGAGGTCCGCGTAGGACTCCGCCGTCGGGGTCTGGTCGTCGGCGTCCGGGTGGCTCCAGTACGGCAGTTCGGCGACCATGCACAGCGCGCCGTGCCGCATCGCCCACGCCGCGCTCGACGCCCCGTGGATGTGCTCGCCGGGGTCGACGCCGAGACCCTCGAGGTACTCGTACGCCGTCTCGATGCCGTCCATCGCGAACACCGCCGGAGCGAGCTCCCGCAGGTACGGCGACTCGGGCTCCCCGGTGTCGAGCGGCAGCCCGAGCGCCGCCGGCACGGCGTGCAGGGTGTCGATCACGTCGGGGAGGTCCTCGGACAGGTAGTAGTAGACGCCGCCCATCTCGCCGTTGTGCAGGCTGACGAGCAGGTCCGGCTCGGTGTCGTCGATGAGCCGCATGAACGCGAGCGTCTCCGGCAGCACCTGGTCGAAGTACACCGACTTGTACTGGTTCGGGAACGTCCACTCCACCTGGCTGTCCGGGGCCGGACGGTGGAAGTGCCGCGAGTAGAACACCCGGTCGTGCGGGTCGTGGAACCAGGCCTCGTTGAGCCGCATGCCGTCCGGGTCGATCGTGGGGACGATGTGCCAGGTGACGTCGAGCTCCGCCGATCCACCCTCGGCCGCCCAGGTCGCCAGGTGCAGCGCCGTCCACGAGCCGATCGGTTCGTTCGGGTGCACGCCGCCGACGATGACGGCGGCGTGCGACCCGGACCCGATCCGGTAGGAGTGGAGCGGTTCGCCGAGCCGGCTCGTGCCGATCCGGGTGACCGTGACCTGCTCCGGGTGGGCCGCGGCGAGCGCGTCGAACCGGGCGTGCAGGTCGTCGACGAGCGGGAAGCCGTCGTGGTCGGGGACCTCGGCGACGAGGCGGAGGACGGAGTCGGTGTCCATGCGGTGCCCTACTTGACGGTGATCTGCGAGACGACGGGGCTGCCGGCGACGGCCGGGAGCGAGGCGATCTTGTCGCTCGTCACGTACGAGTACTTGTCGAAGAAGGTCGGGACGACCGGGAAGTCCTCCAGGACGGCCTTCTGGGTCTGCGCGTAGTACTCGTTCGCCTCGGCCTGGGACCCGGCGGAGTCGGCCTTCGCGAGCAGGTCGTCGACGGTGTCGTTCTGGTAGTAGCCGGTGCAGGGTGCGCAGCCGCCGGCCGTGATGAACAGGGCTCGGAGAGTGTTCTGCTGGCTGATGTACAGCGCGCCCCAGTGGCCGAAGTGCGGGCCCTCGATCTTCTTGTCCGTCAGTTCGGAGTAGTACGAGGCCCAGTCGGTGGTGGCCTTCGCCTCGGCGTCGACCCCGAGGTTCTGCCGGATCTGGTTCGCGTAGGCCTGGTAGAGCGAGTCGAGGCCGTTGCCGCCCGGGTAGACGAGCGTGATCGTGCCGTCGAACCCGCCGGCCTTCGCGAGGAGCTGCTTCGCCGCTGCCGGGTCGAACTCGCAGGCGTCACCGCAGATGCCCTCCTGCGTGCCGGACATCGACGGCGGGGTGAGCGCGGTCGCGGGTTCGTACAGGCCGCCGTAGATCGCCTTGTTCACCTGCTTGCGGTTGATCGACATCGAGATCGCGCGGCGGACGTCGGCGTTCGAGTAGCGCTCGTCCCAGAGCGGGAAGCCGATGTAGTCGATGCCGGGGGCGTCGAACGAGTGCAGCTTGTCGCCGAAGTCGCCCTTCGCGCTGGTCATCTTGTCGGCGGGCAGGAACAGCACGTCGGCGTTGCCGGCGAGGACGTCGGTGTAGGCCGTGTTCATGTCGGAGTAGCTGCGGAAGGTGACGTCCTTCGTGGCGGGCTTCGTGCCCTCGTAGCCCTTCCACGCGGTGACGGTGAACTCCTGGTTCGCCTTCCACGCGGCCGTCATCTCGTACGGGCCGTTGCCGATCGGCTTCTTGTCGTACGCCTTGAGGTCCTCGTACGCGGCCTCGGGCATCGGGTAGAACGCGGTCTGGGCCTGGCTGAGCTGAAGTGGGAACTGGCTGTCGGCGTGGGTGAGCGTGACCGTGAAGGTGTCGTCGCCGGTGACCTTCAGGCCGGACATCTCCTTGGTCTTCGGCGTCCCCTTCGTCGGGTTCAGGTCCGCGTACCCGACGATCGACGCGAGCTGGCCGCTGTTCTCCCAGGCGTTCGGGCCGTACGCGGTCTGGTTCCACGCCTTGACGTAGCTCTCGGGCGTGACCGTCTCGCCGTTCTGGAACTTCCACCCGTCACGGAGCGTGATGGTCCACGTGACGTTGTCGCTCGACTCGACGCTCTTCGCGGCGACGTCGTGCAGCGTGCCCTTCGAGTCGGTCTGCGTCAGCGGCGCGAACAGGCTCTGCACCTGGTCGAACGCGACGGTCTGACGACCCGGGGTGAGGTGGTCTGGCTCGCCGGTGGCGTAGACCAGGCTGCCGCCCGATCCGCCCGACTGGTCGGCGGTGCCACTCGCCGAACAGCCGGCGGCCATGAGCACCACGGTGGTCGCTGCTGCCAGCGCGGCGATCGTCCTGCGTCGCATGAAGTCTCCTCGGGTCGTCGTTGAAGAGTGAAGCTAGGCCCGTCGGAGTCTCCGAGGCAATGGTTCTTTCAATGAACTCTGAAACTTTTACCGTTCTGAAACACTCGGGAAACGCCAGCCGTCGCGCTCGACGGACCGGGTGTGCCACGCTCGGACCATGCGACACACACCGCACTTCCTGATGACGGACGTCGACGAGGTGAAGCGGCTCATCGACGCCCACCCGTGGGCCACGATCGTGTCGCACACCGACTCCGGGCTCGTGGCGTCGCACTACCCGTTCCTGCTCGAAGCGGCGCACGACGACGAGCTCGTCCTGGTCTCCCACGTCGGCCGACCCGACGAGGTCGCCCACGAACTCGGGCGGCACGAGGTCCTCGTCGTGTTCCAGGGCCCGCACGGCTACGTCTCCCCCGCCTGGTACCCGCCGGAGCAGTTCGTGCCGACCTGGAACCACGTCACCGCGCACTGCTGGGGGACGCCAGAGATCCTGTCCGACGACGAGAACTTCCGGGTCCTCGGCGAGCTCGTCGACCACTTCGAGCGGGTCATGCCGTCGCCCGTGTCGTTGCAGGTCGACGAGGAAACCGCCCGCCGGATGGCGAAGGGCACCGTCGGCATCCGCATCCGGGTCACCCGGTTCGACGCCCGCGCGAAGCTCTCGCAGAACAAGGCACCCGAGGTGGTGGACCGGATCATCGCGGGCCTCCGCGGGGACGGCCCCTACGCGTCGCCGGCGCTCGCCGACGAGATGGAACGAGCACACGCTGCGCGTGGCGACGGCCTGGAGGCACTGGGCCCACGCCGCCGGTTCCGGGCCGACGCGCCAGCGGCGGACCGGCCGTGACGGTGGGGGGGACGGAGATCCTGCTGCGCACCGTCCGGCGGGTGGGCACCTCTGGAGCCCCTGCGGACGTCCGCATCGTCGACGGTCGCGTCACCGAGATCGCACCGACCGGCACGCTGGACGCGGCCGGCCCCGACACCGACGTGCTCGAGGCAGCCGGCGCGTGGCTCGCGCCCGGCCTCGTCGACCACCACGTGCACTTCGACCAGTGGGCCCTCGTCCGCCGACGCGTCGACGTCTCCGGCTGCGACTCCGCCGAGGCGACCGCCGACCTCCTCGCCGAGGTCGCGCGCACCGGCGTCACCGACCGCGTGCTCATCGGGCACGGCTACCGCGACGGGATGTGGCCCCGCCCCGCCCGCCGTGCGCTGCTCGACCAGGCCGCACCGCGCCTCCCGGCCGTCGTCATCAGCGGCGACCTGCACGCCGTCTGGTGCAACACCGCGGCCCTCGCGCACTTCTCGGAACTCGTCGGGCGGCCGCTGGTCGCCGGCGAGGACGGCGTCCTGCGCGAGCAGGACGCCTTCGACGTGACCGGAGCGCTCTCCCTGGTGCCGGACGACGTGCTCGACGGCTACGTCGCCGACGCGGTCGAGGCGGCGAGCGCCCGCGGACTCACGCGGATCGTCGACCTCGAGATGCGCTTCGGCCTCGACCGGTGGGCCCGGCGGATCCACGCCGGGACGGACGGGCTCCGGGTGTCGTCCGGCGTCTACCCGATCGAGCTCGACGCGGTGCTCGACCGTGGGCTCCGCACCGGCGACGTCGTTCCCGGCACGCGCGGACTCCTCACCATGGGTCCGTTCAAGGTGATCACCGACGGGTCCCTCGGCACGCGCACGGCCGCGGTGGTGGACGCGTACGGCGAACTCGGCGGCCACGGCGTGCTCACCTGGCCCCTCGACGAGGTCGTGCCGATGGTCCGCCGCGCGGTCGACGCCGGACTCGTGCCGGCGATCCACGCGATCGGCGACCGGGCGAACACCCTCGCCCTCGACGTGTTCGAGGCGGTCGGCACCCGGGGCACGATCGAGCACGCGCAACTGCTGGCCGACGAGGACTTCGAACGGTTCGCGCGGCTCGGCGTCGCGGCGTCCGTGCAGCCCGAGCACGCGATGGACGACCGGGACATCGCCGACCGCTACTGGGCGGGTCGCACCGACCGGGCGTTCGCGTTCGCGTCGCTCGACCGGGCCGGAGCCCGGCTGCTGCTCGGGTCGGACGCCCCCGTGGCGCCACTCGACCCGTGGGTGTCACTGGCTGCGGCGGTGGGACGTGACCGGGACGGCCGTCCCGCCTGGCACCCTGCCGAGCGGCTCTCGGCGCTGTCGGCGTGGCGCGGGTCGACCGACGGGCGGATCGGTGTGGCGGTCGGGGACGTCGCGGACCTCGTGCTGGTGGAGGACGACCCGCTCGCGTCGTCGGTGTCGTCGGCGGCGCTGCGATCGATGCGGGTGCTCGCGACCGCGGTCGAGGGGCGGTTCACCCACCGCGAGGTGTGAGCTGCTCGGCTACTTCTGGTCCTTCGGGCACCAGTAGAGCTTGCGGCCGGCCATGTCCGCCATCCGGATCTCCGTACCGCACACCCGGCAGGGCTCCCCTTCGCGGTGGTACACCCAGTGCCGGTCCTTCCGGGAGCGCTTCGCCTTCTTGAGCTCGGCCTCGGACAGGCCGTCCATGGTGAGCATCAGGCCGTCGCGGACGCCGTCGTGCAGGAGCTTCGACCAGTCCGCCCACAGCGCCTTCGCCTGCTTCACGGTGATCTTCTTGCCCGGCTTGTACGGGTCGATGCGCTGCCGGAACAGCAGTTCGGCGCGGTAGATGTTGCCGATCCCGGCCACCACCGACTGGTCCATCAGCAGCTGGCCGATCGCGACGTTGCGCTTCCGGACGTTGTCGACGAAGGTCTTCTCGGCTTCCGGTCCGTCGTCGTTGATCGGGTCAGGCCCGAGCTTGTCGAGCGCCTGCTGCACCTCGGCCGGGGTCTCCACGACGCAGGCGGTCGGCCCGCGGAGGTCGGCGACGGTGTCCTCGGTCAGGATCCGCACGCGCACCTGGCCGACGGGGTCCGGCGGGAAGGACTCGATCGGGTCCTCGACCTTCTCCTGCTCGGCCATCCGGTACCGGGCGAGCCGTGGGGCTCCGATCGAGGTCAGGGACTCCTCGCCGTCGGCGTCGGACGACAGGGCGGTGGCGGTCGAGAGATCGCCCGCGAAGTCCCACGCCCCGTACAGGCCGAGGTGCACGCGGAGGAACAGGTCCCCCTCGAACTCGAGGAACATCTGCTTCGCGACCGCGCGCGCGGCGATCATCGTCTTGCCGTCGAGCTGTGCGGCCCCGGCGGCGAAGCGCCCCTGCGGGCTGGACACCTCGCAGCGCTTGCCGACGAAGTGCCGGGAGAACTGGTTGGCGATGCGGTGGACGGAGTGACCCTCGGGCATTGCTCTTGTCTACTTGGTATCGCTGACCTACTGGTCGACCTGCTTGCCGGCGATCAGCCCGGTCGTCTCGTACTCGGCGAGCTGGGCGATGCGACGGGCGTGGCGCTCCTCGCCCGAGAACGGCTCGGCGATGAAGAGGTCCACGAAGCGGATCGCTTCTTCCTCGGTGTGCTGGCGCGCGCCGATCGAGATGACGTTGGCGTCGTTGTGCTGCCGGGCGAGGAGTGCGGTGGACTCGTTCCACACCAGCGCCGCGCGGATGCCCTCGACCTTGTTCGCCGCGATCTGCTCCCCGTTGCCGGAACCGCCGAACACGACTCCGAGGGCCTCGACGCCCGCGCGCTGGTCCACCACGACGGCGTGGGCCGCGTTGATGCAGAACGAGGGGTAGTCGTCGAGCGCGTCGTACTCGGTCGGACCGTGGTCCACAACCTCGTGCCCTGCTTCGGTGAGGTGCGTCGCGAGGGTCTTGTTGAACTCGAGGCCGGCGTGGTCCGTTCCGAGGTGGATGCGCATGGCACCGATCCTATTCCCGCACGGGACCCGGTCAGGACGCGTGCTGCGCGTGCGTCGGCACGTTCGTCTCAGTGCGTGCGGACGACCACGACGACGTACCGCACGGCCTCGTCGCCGGGGTTGCGGTAGACGACGTCGGCGGGCTCGCCGAGCTCGATCCGGTCCCCCGCGGAGAGCCGCGTCGGCTCGCCGCCGACGACGACCTCGAGCACGCCGTCGACCACCCAGATGCAGTGCCGCAGGAACGCGTACGCGGACGCCGGGTAGGCCACTTCGCGACCGGCCGGGAGGCGCACCTCGGTGACGTCCGCGGGGAACGCCGCACTCGAGACGGGACGGCGCCGGTACCCGGTGTCGGGATCGGTCCAGGAGTCGGCGGTCGCGCCCCGCTGGACGCCGCGCGCCTCGTCGGGATCGGCCCCGCGAGGCACCTCGTGGTCGAGCGCCTCGTCGAGGAGCTGTGAGATCGTGAGCCCGAACGCTCCCGACAGTCGGCCGAGGATCGTCGCCGTCGGGCTGGACACCCCGCGCTCGACGCGATTGATCATGGCGCGGGAGACGCCGGACTCCTCCGCGAGCTCGGTGAGGCTCCACTTCCGCTCCGTCCGGAGGCGCTGCAGCCGCTCGCCGAGTCGTCGCTGGTCGGCGTCGTCCTCCGGTTCCGCCCCCGCCACAGATGCGTCTACGATGTGAGACATGACGACAGCATATGCGACGAATGCAGGCGGGCCGGTCACCGTCCGGGACTGCGAATCGCGCGACCTCGACGTCGTCCACGCGCTGCACGTCGACGCCGTCCTGCACTCCACCGCCATCTGGCAGGAGGAACCGCACCCGCGCTCGTACTTCGACGGCTGGCTCGCCGAACGTCGCGCCGACGGGTACCCGGTCATCGTGGCCGAGGTCGACGGGCGCGTCGCCGGGTACGCCACGTACTCGCAGTGGCGGCCGCACCAGGGGTACCGGCTGACCGTCGAGCACAGCGTCTACGTCGTCGAGGAGTTCCGCGGCAGGGGCATCGCCACGATCCTCATGGGCGCCCTCGTCGAGCGTGCGACGGCCGAGGGGCGGCACGTGATGATCGCCGGGATCTGCAGCACCAACGCGGGGTCGATCGCGCTGCACGAGCGGCTCGGGTTCACGACGGTGGCCGTGGTTCCGGAGGTCGGGCGGAAGTTCGACCGGTGGCTCGACCTGACGCTGATGCGGCTGCCGCTGGTCTGACGCGCGGCGCGGCGCGGAGTCGCGCGATCGCGCCCCGCATCGAACACTGCGCCCCCGCTGAACGGGGCGCGGCGTTCGGGACGGGGCGCGGATGGCGGACGGGAGGCGCGGTGCCAGCCCGCACCGTGCCTCCAGTCCGACAGCGAACGCTGTCTCAGGCGGTGGTGTCGAAGACCGGGCCGACGGTGCGGGACCGCTTCAGCTCGAAGAAGGCGGGGACCTTCGCGACGGCGACGACGCCGTCCCACAGGTCGAGGGCTTCCTGGCCCTTCGGGGCCGGGGAGATCACGGGGCCGAAGAACGCAGTGCCCTCGACGGCGATCACGGGGGTGCCGACGTCCTGGCCGACGCGGTCGATGCCGTCCTGGTGGCTGACACGCACGGCCTGGTCGACCTCGTCCGTCCAGGCGTACTCGAGCAGGTCGGCGTCGAGGCCGAGCTCGGCGAGCACGGCAGGGACGACCTGCTCGGGGTCCTTCTCCTGGCGGTGGTGGATGTGCTCGCCGAGGGCGTCGTAGAGCGGCTTCACGATGTCCTGGCCGACACGGAGCCGCGCCGCCGTGACGATGCGCGGGTACAGCTGCCCCTTGTGGATGCGCTCGCGGTACTCGTCGGGGATGTCCTGGTCCTCGTTGAGGACGAACAGGCTCATCACCTTCCACGTGACGTCGAGGTCGCGGTGCTGCGCGACCTCACCGACCCAGCGGCTCGTCATCCATGCCCAGGGGCAGTTCGGGTCGAACCAGAACTCCACGGCAGTGCGTTCGGTCGTCTTGTCCACAGTCGTCTCGGTCACGATGCGACTGTACGCGTGCTCGCTAGGCTGGAGTCGACCGTCCCGCCGGTGCACGACGCCGTGCCGGGACTCCCCCACGCGGACACCGATCGTCCGCGTCCGCAGCGAAGATGGAGCGTCCGTGCCCGGAGAGAACCTCACCCGAATCGAAGCCCAGGAACGTGCCGCGATCGTCGACGTGCAGACGTACGACGTCGAGCTCGACCTGACGCGTGGCGCCGAGACGTTCGGCAGCAACACGCGCGTCCGGTTCACGGCCACGCCGGGTGCGTCGACGTTCATCGATGCGATCACGAAGACCGTGCACTCGATCACCCTGAACGGCACGGCGCTCGACGTCGCCGCCGTGAACGACGGCGTGCGCATCCAGCTCGACGGTCTGCAGGAGCAGAACGAGCTCGTGGTCGTGGCCGACGCGCTGTACACGAACACGGGCGAGGGCCTGCACCGCTTCGTCGACCCGGTCGACGACGAGGTCTACCTGTACTCCCAGTTCGAGGTGCCCGACTCGCGCCGCATGTTCGCGGTGTTCGAGCAGCCCGACCTCAAGGCGGAGTTCTCCTTCACCGTGACGGCGCCGTCCCGGTGGCAGGTCGTCTCGAACTCCCCGACACCCGAGCCCCACGTCGACGGCGAGATCGCCACGTGGGCCTTCGCGCCGACGGCGAAGATCTCCAGCTACATCACCGCGCTCGTCGCCGGCCCGTACGAGGTCGTCCGCGACGAACTGACCAGCCGTGACGGCCGCACGATCCCGCTCGGCGTCTTCGCGCGCAAGTCGCTCGCCGAGTACCTCGACCCCGAGTACGTGTTCGACATCACGAAGAAGGGCTTCGCCTACTACGAGGAGAAGTTCGACGTCGCGTACCCGTTCGAGAAGTACGACCAGCTGTTCGTCCCGGAGTTCAACGCGGGCGCGATGGAGAACGCCGGCGCGGTCACCTTCACCGAGACGTACGTGTTCCGGTCGAAGGTCACCGACGCGATCAAGGAGCGCCGGGTCGTCACGATCCTGCACGAGCTCGCGCACATGTGGTTCGGCGACCTCGTCACCATGAAGTGGTGGAACGACCTGTGGCTCAACGAGTCCTTCGCGGAGTGGGCGTCCACCATCGCGACGGCCGAGGCCACCGAGTGGACCGAGGCGTGGACGACGTTCCAGGCGATGGAGAAGTCCTGGGCCTACCGCCAGGACCAGCTCCCCTCGACGCACCCGATCGTCGCGACGATCAACGACCTCGAGGACGTGCAGGTCAACTTCGACGGCATCACCTACGCGAAGGGCGGCTCGGTCCTCAAGCAGCTCGTGGCGTGGGTCGGCATCGACGCGTTCTTCGCGGGCGTCTCGGCGTACTTCAAGAAGCACCACCACTCGAACACCGAGCTCCGCGACCTGCTCGTCGAGCTCGAGGCGACGAGCGGCCGTGACCTCTCCGAGTGGTCGAAGCTCTGGCTCGAGACCGCCGGGGTGAACACGCTCCGCCCGGAGATCGAGGTCGACGGGTCCGGCGTCATCACGTCGTTCGCCGTCCTGCAGGAGGCACCGGCGGACTACCCGACGCTCCGCCCGCACCGCCTGGCGATCGGCGTCTACGCGTTCGCGCAGGACGCCGACGCACCGTTCGGCGCCGACACCGCGTCAGCCGGCGGCAAGCTCGAGCGCGCACACCGCGTCGAGATCGACGTGGACGGTGCTCGCACCGATGTCCCCGAGCTCGTCGGCGTCCACCGTGGCGACCTCGTGCTCCTCAACGACGACGACCTGGCGTACGCCAAGATCCGTCTCGACGAGCAGTCCCGCCGCACCGCGATCGAGCACCTCGCCTCGATCGCGAACCCGCTCGCCCGCTCCATCGTCTGGGGCGCGATGTGGGACGCCACGCGTGACGCCGAGTCGCCCGCGAGCGACTACGTCCGCCTCGTCCTCGGCAACATCGCGACCGAGACCGAGTCGACGACGATCCGCACGACGCTGTCGCAGCTGCTCCTCACGACCCGCAACTACGTCGCGCCGGCCAAGGTCGACGCGACCGTGCGAACCGTCGGGGACACGCTCTGGAACCTCGCGTCGAGCGCTGAAGCAGGCTCCGACGCGCAGTTCCAGTTCGTGAAGTTCTTCGCACAGATCGCCTCGACGCCGGAGCACGTCGCGACCCTGAGCGGGCTGCGCGACGGCTCGGTCACGCTGAACGACCTGGAGATCGACACCGACCTGCGCTGGGAGCTGCTCGAGGGCCTCGTGCTCGCGGGCGCTGCGTCGGGCGCCGAGGTCGACGCCGAACTCGCCGCGGACAAGACCGCGTCGGGTGAGCAGGCCGCCGCGCGTGCCCGGGCGACGATCCCGACCGCCGAGGGCAAGCTCGCCGCGTTCTCGTCGCTCGTCGACTCGTCCGAGCTGCCCAACGCGATCGTCCGGCAGACCACGGTCGGGTACCAGCACGTGAACAGCCCGGTCGTCCTCGAGGGTCTCGTGCCGAAGTACTTCGAGGTGCTCGCGCGCATCTGGGCCGAGCGCAGCTACCACATCGCCGACACCATCGTCACGGGCCTCTACCCGGCGCCGCTCGCGTCGGCCGAGCTGCGTGACGCGGCGGTGGCGTGGCTCGAGCAGCACCCGGAGACCCCGGCGCTGCGGCGCATCGTGTCCGAGGGCCTGGCCGGCACCGAGCGTGCCCTCCGGGTGCAGGCGGCGGACGCCTGAGCATCGGGTGACCATCGGCGGGGTCTCGGCGTTCCTCATGGAACGCCGAGGCCCCGCCCTTTAGCATCGGGCGGATCATGACCTTGGCTGCACAGACCGACGACGTCTCGAAGTGGGCGTCGAACGCATTCACCCAGTTCGTCGAGACCTGGCAAGCACCCATCACGATCGTGATCACGATCCTGGCGGCGATCATCCTCCGGCTGATCCTGCGGCGGATGATCAAGCAGGTCGTGGATCGCATCGTCAACGGTGTGAAGAAGCGTCAGGGCGCGTCCGACACCCAGGCACTCATCGCGTCACCGGTCCAGACCGCCCGGGTCGTCCAGCGGACGCGGACTCTGGGCAGCGTCCTGGAGAACCTGGCGACCGTCGTCGTCGTCATCATCGCCCTCGTCATCATCGTCACGGCTGTGTGGAAGGGCGCGGCCGTCGGCATCGTCGGTGGCGCCTCACTCGTCGCCGCCGGCCTGGCCGTCGGCGCGCAGAGCATCGTGAAGGACCTGCTGTCCGGCGTCTTCATGATCTTGGAGGACCAGGCCGGCGTCGGCGACGTCGTCGACACCGGGCAGGCCACGGGCGTCGTCGAGAACGTCGGGCTGCGCGTCATGCAGATCCGCGACGTGAACGGCATCCTGTGGTTCGTGCCGAACGGGCAGATCCTGCGCGTCGGCAACCTGTCCCAGGGCTGGTCGCGCGTCCTCGTCGACATCACCGTGCCGTACGACACCGACATCGACGCCGTGCAGGACGCCCTGCTCAAGGCAGCGGTCACGATGTCGCAGGAGCCCCGGTGGCGCCAGCGCATCGTCGAGAAGCCCGAGATCTGGGGCCTGCAGTCCATCACCGACGCGGGCATGGTGTTCCGTCTCGTCGTGAAGACCCGGGCCTCGGAGCTCGACGTCGTCGGCCGGGAGCTCCGCATCCGGCTGAAGCACGCCGTCGACGAGCTCGGTGTGACGCTGCCCGCGATGGCGATGATCATGCCCGCGGGCTGGGAGAACGCGACCTCGATCAACGGCCTCCGCACCGTGCGGACGCAGCCGACGCCCGCACCGACGAAGCCCCGGCGTGGCCGCAAGAACATCCTCGGTCAGGCGATCCGGACCGACGAGCCCGGCGCCGGGAGGGACCCGCAGTGACCGAATCGACACCCGCCGCACCCACGCCCGCCGAACCGAGCCCCGCGGCCCCCAGCCCGGCGCAGCCGATCACATTGCGCGTGGGGGAACACGGCGTCTCGGCGACCGGTTCGCTGTACGAGCGCATCGGTGGCGCGCCCACGTTCGACCGACTCGTGCGGCGCTTCTACGAGGGCGTCCAGCAGGACGAGGTCATCTGGCCGATGTACCCGGCCGACGACCTCGAGGGCGCGATCTGGCGCCTCTCCGCGTTCCTCCAGCAGTACTGGGGCGGCCCCGGCACGTACAGCGAGGAGCGCGGCCACCCGCGCCTGCGGATGCGCCACATGCCGTTCCGCATCACGTCCGAGGCGCGGGAGCGCTGGCTCCACCACATGCGCGACGCCGTCGAGTCGCTCGGTCTCGCGCCGCTCGACGAGGCCGAGCTCTGGGCCTACCTCGACCGTGCTGCGCACGCGATGACGAACACGTTCGACTGACGGACCGTCGGCACGCGTCCTCGACGTGATCGGTGACGGACTGGAGGCACGTGGCGGCGCCGCCACGTGCCTCCAGTCCGTCTCCCGGTCACGTCAGCGGACGTAGGACCCGTCTGCCAGGTCGTCGAGCAGGGACGGGCGGGTCGGGTTCCACCCGAAGGCGGCGCGCGCGTGCGCGCCGGAGGCTTCCTGGTGCATGAGCAGGGCGTCGGCGTAGACGGCGCCGAGGCGTTCCCGGCTGGCGTCGACGCTCTCGGCGACCACGGGCGAGCCGTGAGCACCGGCCTCCGCGATCTCGCGGACCGTCGGGTTGTCCCCGGTCGCCGCGAGGACGTAGCCGTCCTGCTCACCGCGGTGCAGCGCGAGGACGTAGAGCTCGCCGAGGTCGTCGATGTGCACGGTCGACCACCGCTGCGAACCGTCACCGACGAGCCGGACCTCGTGCTCGCCGTCTCCGACGAACATCGCGGGGATGCCGGCGCCGCGCCCGTAGACGATGCCCGGGGCGACGATCGTCGTGCGGACGTCGCTCGCACGGACGACGGCCTCGTTCGGACCACGCCACGCGGTCATCGCCGGCGGCGACGCGGGCGACTGCTCCGAGATGTCCGTCGAGTCGCCGAAGGTGAAGATCCCACCGGTGTGCACGAAGGGCTTCGGGGTGCCCTGGAGCGCCTCGAGGACGGTGGCGATGAAGGACGCGTCCACACCCTGTGCCGACGCGGTGTGCACGACCGCGTCGGCCTCGTGTGCCAGACGGCGGACCACGTCGGTGTCGGTCACGTCCCCGACGAGCGCTCGACCGCCGGCGTCGCGGACCGCCTGCGCTTTCTCGTCCGTCCGGACGAGGGCAGTGGCCTCGTGCCCGTGGGCGACGAGGGCACGGAGGACGGAGGAGCCGATGTAGCCGGAGGCGCCGGTGAGGAAGACGTGCATGCCACCAGCCAACCACGCTGCGTTCGGCGGACGCTGCCTAGAGGGTGAGGGTCCAGGCACGACGCTTCACGAGGACGTGCCCGCGGCTGGTCGTCAGGCGGCTCCACGGGCCGGTCTCGAAGAGCCGGACGGGATCGTGCCCCAGGAATCCGAGGCTCTCCCCCGCGAACCCGGCGCCGGCCGGCACGTGCTCGATGCCCGCGACCGGACGGCCCCACACCTCGGCGCGGATCTTCCGGACGATCGCCTCGCCCGCGTTCGACGGCACGGCGTCGGCGACCTCGGCGATGCCGTCCCGTGCTGCTCGGCGGAGGTGCTCCGGCGAGACGTCCGGCAGCGGCACCCATCCACCACGGGGCGGGGAGATGGCCGCCCACGTCACGGTGTGGACCTCGTGCGGGAGCTCGACCTCGATCGGGGTGGCACGGGTCGGGTCGGCACCCTCGGCGTGCTCGGCGTCGTGCGCCTCGGCCAGCAGACGCAGGCGTTCCTGGAGCGACGCGAGCGGCACGACGGCGTCGATCGTGGCCGGCTGCGCGAGCGAGAACGTCCGGAGCCCGAGGACCGTCGGGAGTTCGTCGAGCAGGCCGATCGGGTAGAGGATCGCGGTGTACACCGCCAGGACGCCCGAGTCGGCGATGAGGCGGACGGATCCGTCCTCGATGCGGGCGGCCCGTCCGAGGTAGGTGCGGAGGTCTCCGAGGGAGGCTGCGTCGGGAAGCGTGAACAAGGTGCCCATGTCACCACGGATCCTACCGGGCGCCGCTGTCAGCGGGGGCTGGGCGACCTCACGGTCCGTTCCCGGCCGGTGCCGGGCACACGCCGATGCGCGCCGACGACGCTGGCGTGCATGGTGCTCCTGCTCGCGAACCTCATCGTCTCGGTCCTCGTCGTCACCACGGCACTGGCCGTCCCGAGCATGGAGCGGCGCATCGCGGTCCTGCTCGGGCTGGGCGGAGCGACGACCGCGAACTTCCTGTTCTGGGTGGCCGCGCCGTCGCTGTGGACCAACCTGCTGAGTGCCTGGGTGTGCAGCGTCGTCGGCGCGCTGCTCGCCGTCGTCGCGTGGGCCGTCGCGCGCTCGGTGGTGCCGCCCGCTCCCGCGCGGCGGCGTTCGTAGACTGCTCGTGTGAACCGCGAACCGGACTTCCTCAGCACCCTCCGACTCGAGGACACCGGCGCGAGCACGGGCGAGACGATCCTCACCGGCGCGAGCCACTGGTCCCCCGGCGGGCGGGTCTTCGGCGGTCAGGTCCTCGCGCAGTGCATCGTCGCCGCGCAGGCCACCATCGAGGACCGGGACATCCACTCGATGCACGGGTACTTCCTCCGCCCCGGTGACATCGACGTCCCGATCACGTTCGGCGTGGAGCGCATCCACGACGGCCGGTCCTTCGCCGCCCGCCGGGTCCAGGCGTACCAACGCGGCGTCCCGATCTTCTCGATGATCGCGTCGTTCCAACGGCCCGACGAGGGCGTCGAGCACCAGGACCCGTTCCCCGTCGACGTCCCCGCGCCGGAGTCCCTGCCGTCGGCGGCGTCGATCCTCTCCGCGATCGACCACCCGGTCGCACGGGCCTGGGCCGAGCGCTCGATCGACCTCCGGCACGTCGAGGGGCCCGTGTTCGTCGACGTGCAGGGCGAGCACGTGCCGCACCAGGCCGTCTGGTTCCGCGTGGAGGGCGACCTGCCGGAGGACCCGGCGCTGCACCGTGCGGTCCTCGGGTACGCGAGCGACCTGTCCATCCTCGAGCCGATCATGCGTCGGCACGGTGTCGCCTGGGGAACACCAGGAGTGAAGAGCGCGAGCCTCGACCACGCCATGTGGTGGCACCGCGACGGACGTGCCGACGAGTGGGTGCTCTACACGCAGGAGTCCCCGAGCGCACAGGGCGGTCGGGGACTCGCGTTCGGCCGGATGTTCGCGCGGGACGGTCGGCTGCTGGCGTCGGTCGCGCAGGAGGGGATGATGCGCATCCCGCGCTGACGCCGTGCCCGGTCGTGCGTCTGGCACGCCCGGTCGTGCGTCTGGCCCGTCCGGCCTACGGGCGGGAGAACTCGACCGCTGGCTCGGTGTACGGCGCGCACGCCGCACGCTCTGCCTCGGCGAGCCGCCGCGGCCGGTTGCTGGAAGCGTCGACCATCACGAGCGCCGTGGTCGCACGGGTGTAGAGCACCGCGGGATCGTGCCCGACCGGTGACCACACCTCGTACGAGACGTCGATGCTCGCGCCCCCGATCCGCCCGATCCACATCTGGATGTCGAGCGGCTGCCGGAAGTACGGGATCGACGCCAGGTACTCCAACCGCTGGCCCGCGATCACCGTCATCGTCCCGGAACCCGGACGACCGTCGATGATCGGCTCCGGGATGGACCCGTCCGATGCGAACTCGTCCGGGTCGGGCCCCCAGAACCCCACGATGCGCGCCTCCTCCAGGAGACGCAGCATCGCGGAGTTGTTGACGTGACCGTAGGCGTCGATGTCGCTCCACCGCATGCGGATGGGAGCGTGCAGTCGCGCCACGGTCAGTCGCGGGTGAGCTTGCGGTACGTCGCCCGGCCCGGCTTCGCGGCCTCGGCGCCGAGGCGCTCGATCTTGTTCTCCTCGTAGGCCTCGAAGTTGCCCTCGAACCAGTACCAGTTCGGGGTGCCGTCCTCGTTCAGGCCCTCCCACGCGAGGATGTGCGTCGCGATGCGGTCGAGGAACCACCGGTCGTGGGTGATGACCACGGCGCAGCCCGGGTACTCGAGCAGTGCGTTCTCGAGGCTGCCCAGCGTCTCGACGTCCAGGTCGTTCGTCGGCTCGTCGAGCAGGAGCAGGTTGCCGCCCTGCTTCAGCGTGAGCGCCAGGTTGAGACGGTTGCGCTCACCACCGGACAGGATGCCGGCACGCTTCTGCTGGTCCGGGCCCTTGAACCCGAACTGCGAGACGTACGCACGCGACGGGATCTCGGTCTTGCCGACCTGGATGTAGTCGAGCCCGTCGGACACGACCTCCCACAGGTTCTTGTTCGGGTCGATGCCGCCACGGCTCTGGTCGACGTAGGAGATGTCGACCGTCTCACCGATCTTCAGCGTTCCGCCGTCGAGGGGCTCGAGACCGACGATCGTCTTGAAGAGCGTGGTCTTGCCGACGCCGTTCGGGCCGATCACGCCCACGATGCCGTTGCGGGGCAGCGTGAACGACAGGTCCTCGATGATGACGCGCTCGCCGAACTGCTTGTGCAGCTTCTCGGCGTCGATGACCTGCGAGCCCAGACGCGGACCCACGGGGATGACGATCTCCTCGAAGTCGAGCTTGCGCGTGCGCTCGGCCTCCGTGACCATCTCCTCGTAGCGGGCCAGACGGGCCTTCGACTTCGCCTGGCGACCCTTCGTGTTGCTGCGGACCCAGTCGAGCTCGGACGACAGGCGCTTCGCGAGCTTGGCGTCCTTCTTGCCCTGGACCTCGAGTCGGGCGCGCTTCTTCTCGAGGTACGTCGAGTAGTTGCCCTCGTACGGGTAGAGACGACCGCGGTCGACCTCGGCGATCCACTCGGCGACGTGGTCGAGGAAGTACCGGTCGTGGGTCACGGCCAGGACGGCACCGTGGTACTGCTGCAGGTGCTGCTCGAGCCAGAGGACAGACTCGGCGTCGAGGTGGTTGGTGGGCTCGTCGAGGAGGAGCAGGTCGGGCTTCTGCAGCAGGAGCTTGCAGAGCGCGACGCGACGCTTCTCGCCACCGGAGAGGTGCGTGACGAGCTCGTCCCCGGGCGGGCACTGGAGTGCGGCCATGGCCTGCTCGAGCTGCGAGTCGAGGTCCCACGCGTCGGCCGCGTCGATCTCTTCCTGCAGGGTGCCCATCTCGGCGAGGAGGGCGTCGAAGTCGGCGTCCGGCTCCGCCATCAACGCGGAGATCTCGTTGAAGCGGGTGACCTTGGCGTGGATCTCGCCGACGCCTTCCTGCACGTTCTCGAGCACGGTCTTCGACTCGTCGAGCTCGGGTTCCTGCATGAGGATGCCGACGGTGAAGCCCGGGGTGAGCTTCGCCTCGCCGTTGGACGGCTGGTCGAGACCCGCCATGATCTTCAGGATCGTCGACTTGCCCGCACCGTTCGGTCCGACGACGCCGATCTTGGCGCCGGGGAGGAACGACATCGTGACGTCGTCGAGGATCAGCTTGTCGCCGACCGCCTTGCGGGCGCGGACCATCTGGTAGATGTACTCAGCCATATCGAGATGAGTCTACCGACAGCACCCGCGCGCCGGAACGCGCACGGGGGCTGTTGCGCTCGCCGACTTCGACGTACCGTGGCCTCGCCTTCCACCAGAGGCCTCGTCGCACGTGCGCGGATCAGGCGCACGCAGATCAGGATCAGGACCAGGGACATGTCCAGGACACGGCTCCACCGCATCACGCTCCCCGTCATCGGGGCGATCGCACTCGTCGTCGGCGCCATCGCGCCCACGGGTGCCACGGCCTCGGCCGCGACGGTCGCGCCGCACGGCACCCCGCTCGTCGAGTACACGGCGAACATCACCGAGGGCGGGTCCGGCACCGGGTACTCGTCGTACATCAACGTCCACGACGCCTACAACAACGCGTTCTCGGTGGGGATCCAGTCCGACAAGGGCTCCACCGTGAGCAAGGGCGCGCCGCGGTTCATCTGGGAGCGGGTGCAGAACGGGAAGTTCTCGTACGGCTACCTCGGCCCGGCCACCCACAACGTGACACCCGTCGGCCTGCGGTTCTACCCGAACAACGTCGGCACGTTCTTCGCGAACGGCCACACGATCGCCGCGGTCGGCCTGACCTTGAAGGGCCGACTCTTCTTCAACGTCGAGGGGAACGGCCGCCTGAACGGCGACGTCGTGCACTCCTCGATGCGCGACGTGAAGATCACCGTCCGGAACAAGCCGGGCGTGAGCGGCCTGCAGGGCACCTGGAACCCGAACTTCTCGTTCCACGGGCTGAAGGCACGGCAGACCAACTCGCCGGCGGTCCAGGGCGCGACGTTCTGGGTGGACGGCCGTGTGAGCGGGCTGCCCAAGGGCGGCAACTGGGACACCACCGAGGTCGCGGGGATCGCGATGATCACCCAGCGTTGGTGACCCACGGACCACGCGACCGCGACCCGTCACGCGGCTTCCCGCACGCCGGGGTGAGCACTGTCCAGGTGAGCGCCGTCCGGGTCCGGCCCGTCCGGGTCGGCGGTGACCGCGTACCCGAGGGCGTCGTGGTCGGCAGATCCGACGTCGTGGAGATCCGGCGTGCCGTCGTCGGGGTGCTCAGGGGCTGACTCGTCGGGGAGCTCGTCGTCGGTGGCCGCGCCCGGGACGGCGCCGATCTCACCGGTCCGCATGTCGACGACCGGCGCGGCTCCGGGAGGTGCCGTCGACTCCCCCGTGTGCCGAGGCACGCGGACCCAGTTGCTGATGCCCCACGCGAGGTCGTGCCCGAGTCCCTCGGCGTCGATCTCCACCGACGTGCCGCCGCGACCGTCGCGCTCCCAGGTCCGGATGCGGATCCGCCCGGCGACGACGATGCGGTCGCCCTTCTTCAGCGAGCGGTGGACGTTGGCGGCGAGGGAGCGGAAGGCCGTGACGGTGTACCAGTTGGTCGCGCCGTTGGTCCAGGTGGACGTGGCGCGGTCCCAGCGTCGCGACGGTGAGGCGAGCCGCATGCTCGTGATGGCGATGCCGGTGTCGGTCACGAGGTGACGTGGCTCGGTGGCGATGATCCCGCAGACGGTGATGGTGTCGTTCATGGGTCGATCGTCATCGAGCCCCGGGGTGCGGAAGCACCCCGGGGCTCGATCTGTGACTGGATGTCTCGGAAAGGTGAGCTGTGGAGGAGAAGTCCCCCGTGCCTCCAGTCCGGACCGGTCAGTGCGCTCGGAACTCGGGCCGGTCGGCAAGTGGTCCGAGCGCCGCGTGGACCGCACCCTTCGCGGACTCGAGCGACGGGTACGTCCCGCCGGAGCCGCGGTGACCGTAGAGCTCGACCCGGAAGCCGCCGTCGGCACGGTGGATGCTGCCCACCGCTCCCGCCGGTCCGACCGCTACCCAGGTCCCGGTGTTGTTCGTCATCGTTCGACCACCTCCTCGTGGCCCCGACGTCCGACTGTCAGGACGCCAGGATGTACTGACTGTAGGCCTTGCGGACCTTGTTCACCTTCGGCAGCGCCACCGCGAGGCAGTAGCCCTGGCCGGGGTTCTTCGCGAAGAAGTCCTGGTGGTACTCCTCCGCACGGTAGAACGTACCCATCGGCTCGATCGTGGTCACGATGCCACCGTCCCAGATGTCCGAAGCGCGCTCGATCGCACGCTCGAACAGGGCCTTCTGGTCGTCGTCGGCCGGGAACATCGCCGACCGGTACTGGGTGCCGACGTCGGCGCCCTGCCGGTTCAGCTGCCGCGGGTCGTGCAGCGTGAAGAACACGTCGAGGATCACCTCCGCGGGGATCACCGTCTCGTCGAAGGTGACGGCGACGGCCTCGGCGTGACCGGTCGTCCCGGTGCAGACCAGCTCGTAGGAGGGGTTCTCCACCCCACCGCCGATGTAGCCGGACACCACGTCCTGCACACCCTGGAGCGTGCGGTACACGGCGTCGAGACACCAGAAACATCCACCTGCGAGCACGAACGTGGTCATGGACTCAACCTACCTTCCGGGGCTTCGAGCGAGCCGCGATCGCGGCATCCTCCTCCACAACGCTCCTGGTGGTGTCGTCGTTCCCCAACAGGGTGGTCGGCGCCCGGCGTGTCGGTGGTGCGCCGTAGCGTCCATCCCAGGACGACGAAGCGCACGACGAACCGGAGGCACCACGATGCACACGACGACCGAACCCGCTCTGCGGATCCGCACCGTGCCCGTCGCCTGGTCGCGCGGTGACCTCAGGATCCTCGACGTCCGCGACGACCTGAGCCGCGTGACCCGCGCGAACGGGGAGATCGTCGGTTACGTGGACCGGGTCGACGTGGCCGGCGGGACCGCGTACCGCGCCCGGCGGTACGTGTCGACCGAGCGCCGGTTCGTCGAGTTCCCGAACGTGTGGTCCGCCGACGACGCCGTGGACTGCCTGCGCTGGGGGTGATGATGTTCCACATTGGAATCATCTCCGGTCGGATGCACGGAACGCCGACCGACCTCCCCGATGCCTGACCGTTCCGTGAGTATGGTGCGCGCATGGACTGGTGGAACGACCTGACCGACTGGATCTCGTCGGACGACGGCTGGCGAGTGATCTCCGGAGCACTCATCCCCTTCGTCGCGATCATCGTCGCCGGCGTCATCGCGGCACTCATCGGCCGCGGGGCGACGAAGCGCGTCGTCGCGATGCAGGAGCGCGAGGCACGCAACGCCGCCGTCGCGGGCATCGTCTCCGCGGCGCGCAAGGCCGCGGCGTGGGGATCGCTCGGGCACGACGAGCGCGCCTACGCCGACCACCTGGCCGAGGACGCCGACATCCGCCTCCGCCTCCTCCCGGTCGCCGGCGCTCCGCTCGCGGCCAACTGGACGCAGCACGAGATCGCCGACATCAAGAAGAACTCGTCGACCTTCAGCTTCCAGGCCGACCAGTCGCTCGCCGAGTTCCGCGACCGGCTCCTCGAGTGGCAGGCGCGCCCCGGCCGTGCCCGGAAGCTGTTCAAGAGCGACCTCGAGCGCTGGAAGTTCGACTCCCCGGATCCCGACGCCGACCTCATCAAGCGCCAGCAGGACTGGAACGCCGACCAGGCCGCCACGGCCGACACGGCCGCGCCCGCGACGACGCCGGCTCCGGCAGCCGAGCGGCCCACCCCGACCACGAGCTCGCTCCGGCCTGCTCCGCAGCGACCCGGAGGCCCGACCTCGTCCGCCCCGTCGGCTGCGGCCGGTACGGGGTCGGCTGCTCCGGCTGCTCCCGCCGCCGCGGGAGCGGGCGCAGGTGCAGGTGCCGGTGCCGGCTTCTCGGTCACCCGAGGCGGCACCGCCCGTGGCGCGACTCCGGTCGACCCGAACGCCACGACGCCGATCTCCGACACGAACGGCACCAACGCCACCACGCCGATCTCGGACGCCAACACGACGCGTGCCTACGGCGACGGTGCGACCACGCCGCTGTCCGGGGCGCCGGTCCGCCCGACGCTCGGTTCACCGGTCGGCAAGGACTCCGACGCCGACAACGCGGACGCAGTGGACGACGCACGCGCTGCCGGGGCGAAGCAGAGCCCGGCCGCTCCGATCTCCCCGGCGAGCCGCACCCCCGGTTCGGTGCCGCCGCCCGTCGCGAAGCCGACCTCGGCCGATGCGCACGTCAACCGTGCGCCTGCCGCCGACGGCCGGAAGGCCGAGTCGCCGAGCGGTCCGAGCACGACCTCGGTGCCGACACGCATCGCCGATGCACCGGCCGAGCCGACCGACGCGAACGAGACCTCCGAGGCGCCGTACACGCAGCCGATCAGCGCGAGCGAGCTCCGTCGTCGTGCCGCAGAGGACGACGAGTAGTCCCCGCCTCCAGCACGAAGGCCGCCGCCCCTCGGGACGGCGGCCTTCGTCGTGTGTGCCCCCGGCAGGAATCGAACCCGCGGCACGGTGGGTAGAAACCACCTGCTCTATCCACTGAGCTACGGAGGCGGACGGCCACGATTCTATCCGCGGCCTCCGCCGAGGTGCTGCACGAACCGGTCGACCTCCCGCTGCGAGCGCAGGTGCACGATCCGCAGGTGCGGCGCCGACGTGACGAGTTCGGGGACACGACGCCGCGAGACGTTGCGCGTCTGGATGCCCCACCGCAAGATGTGCCCCTGGTCGGTGAAGAACGTCCAGAGCGACGGCTCGACGTTGCCGTTCCAGAGCTCGACGCGCCGCAGTCGTCGCCGGAGCGTCCGGCGGAGCAGCCGCCACAGCGCCACCGGTGTCGGCAGGTCGATCCAGACCAGGGTGTCCGCTCGCTCGGCCAGCAGCGCCCGCACCGGCGTGTACTGCCACTCCGTGACCCAGGCCGGTTCGCTCGTGTACGCCTCGACGTCCGCGACGAACGTCTCCCGCGGTTCCCAGTCCGGGCCGTGGAACAGGGAGTCGATCTCGGTGTGCGGCACGCCGAGCACGGCACCGATGCGTCCGGCCGTCGTGGTCTTCCCGACGCCGGTCGTGCCGGCGACCAGGATGCGCCGAGGGGTCGGATCGAGGGGGTCGTCGGCGCCGAGCATCCCTCGACCCTAACCCGGCGTCGTGCGTCGCCCGCGGTGTCTCGGTCGGGAGCGACGCCGCCCGTCCCGTCGGACGCCGGCGCTCACGCGAGACACCGCCCCGTACGGCGGCGTCTCGGCCGGACGGCGGCGTCTCGGCAGCACGGCGGCGTCTCGGTCGGGCGCCACGCCGTGACGTCTCGGCAGCACGGCACGGCCCCGGCGTCACCCGGCCGTCAGGTCGTAGACGGTCACGCCCCCGATCGTCGTCGCGGTGAAGTTCGACTCCACCCACGCGGAGATCTCCGAGGCGGCGTCGCTGCCACCGTTCGACCGTCCGACGCTCCCGGCGATGAAGTAGTGGATCTCGCCCGCGGCCACGTACTCCTTGAACTCCGCGAGGGTCGGTGACGGGTCGGACCCGTTGAACCCACCGATCGGCATCACGGACTCCCCCGTGGCGAGCTGGTACGTCGCCGCACTGTTCGAACCGATCGCGGCGGCCACCCACCGGTAGTCGGACGCGTCCTCGAGCAGCGCCTTCCGCAGCGCGGACGCCACGTCGGTCGACCCGCCCAGCAGGCTGCCGGCGCCGCCCCCACCGAAGCCACCACGGCCGCCCTCGCCCTGCCCACCGAACCCGCCCGGACCGCCGGCCGAACCACCGCCCGCCGCACCACCGCCAGCCGGCCCTCCACCGCCAGCGCCGAAGCCCCGGCCCGCGCCCCCGGGACCTCCGAAGCCGCCCCGGCCACCGCCACCGCCGCCGCCGCCGAACCCTGCCCCCGCCACGCTCGGCCCCGCCGACGGCAACGACCCCGTGTGCGCCGTCGTCACCGTGTCGATCGAGTACGCCGTCGGACCGAGCAGTCCCGTGACGAGCGCGCCCACGACGACCACGCCGCCGACGGGCCGAGCCCACCGTGCGGGCAGCCCCCGCTCCCGACGAGCGCCCGCCACATCGAGCGAACGAACATCGAGCGGAGGGACATCCCCCCAATCGCCACCCACGGCGACCCGCCGCACCGGAACGAGCACAGCCACCGCCGTCACCACCCCGACGACGAGCACCACCCACCGGATCCACGGCTGCCACCCCGACGCCGCCGTCAGCAGCTGCCACTGCCACACCACGGTCACCACCACCGCGAACGCCGCGGTCCCCCGCCACCACCACGACCCGCGTCGCTCCCACAGCAGCCCGGCCCCGATCCCCACGAGCCCGGCGATGTACGGAGCGAGGGCGACCGTGTAGTACGGGTGGAAGATCCCGCCCATGAAGCTGAACACCAGCGCGGTGAGCAGCAGCGCGCCGCCGAGCGCGAGCACCGTGGCGAGCCCAGCCGAGGTCCGCTGCCGGAACCCGAGGGCGACGAGCGACGCCACGAGCAGGACGAGCGCGGTCGGCAGCAGCCAGGTGATCTGCCCGGCGAACTCCGAGCCGAACAGCCGGAGGAGCCCGGTGGCACCCCACGAGCCGGCTCCCGCGGTACCGCCCCCGCCACCGCCCGTGACACTGCCGGTCTCGTCGCCGGTCACGCGCCCGAGGCCGTTGTACCCGAAGGTCAGCTCGAGGAACGAGTTCGTCTGCGACCCGCCGACGTACGGCCGCGCGGAGGTCGGCACGAGCTCGACGATCGCCACCCACCAACCCCCGGCCACGACCACGGCGAGCGCCGCCCACAGCAGGTGCACCACGCGCTTCACGAACGGCAGCGACGAGCAGTACAGGTACACACCGACGAGCACGGGCAGGATCAGGAACCCCTGGAGCTGCTTCGTCAGGAACGCGATGCCGACGGCCACCCCGGCGAGCACGACCCACCGCACGCGCCCGCTCTCGATGCCGCGCAGGACGAGCCAGAGCGACAGCACCATGAGCAGGGTGAGCAGCGCGTCCGGGTTGTTGAACCGGAACATGAGCGTTGCCACCGGGGTCGTCGCGAGCGCGGCTCCGGCGATCAGGGCCGATCCGGCCGAGAACCGTCGCCGCACGATGACGTACAGCAGCGCGACGGCGCCGACGCCCATGAGTGCCTCGGGGACCAGGATCGCCCACGAGTTGAGGCCGAACAGCCGCACGGACAGCTCCATGACCCACAGGAACGCGGGCGGCTTGTCGACGGTGATCGAGTTGCCGGCGTCCGAGGACCCGTAGAAGAACGCCTCCCAGTTCGTGCTGCCGGCCTGCACGGCGGCCGAGTAGAACGCGTTCGCGTACCCGTTCGCCCCGAGGTTCACGATGTAGAGCACCCCGGTGGCGAGGAGCAGACCCAGGAACGCCGGGCGTTCCCAGCGTGCTCGCTGGACGACGGGTGTGCGGGACGTGGCGCTCATGGTCCCAGCGTCATCGCACCGGCTTTCGGCATCCGTTGGTACCGCTGTGCAACTGCCGGGAGGCACGGGTCGGCTCCGCAGGGCGGGTTCCGGAACGGTTCGGCGTGCGTCTGCCTGGTGTTCGCTTCCGGGTCACCGGCGCTTCGTAGCGTCCGGACATGCGCTCCACCGGTTCCGTCGTCGCGGTCGTCCCCGCCCGTGCCGGGTCGAAGGGGATCCCGGGGAAGAACCTCCGTGCGGTCGCCGGCCGGTCCCTGGTCCGCCGTGCTGTGGAGGCGGCGCTGGGCGCGACGTCGATCGACGCCGTGGTGGTCTCGACCGACGGTGACGCGATCGCCGCCGAGGCCGCGCTCGCCGGCGCCCGGGTGGTCCGACGGCCGACCGAGCTGGCGGGTGACGAGGCCTCGTCGGAGTCGGCGCTGCTGCACGTCCTCGACGAACTGGCGGCAGGGGGCGAGGAGCTCGAGGTCGTCGTGTTCCTGCAGGCCACGTCGCCGTTCACCGACCCGTCGGACCTCGACACCGCCGTCGCACGCGTGCGGGACGGCCACGCGGACTCGGTGTTCGCGGCGGCACCGTCGCACGCCTTCCTCTGGCGCATCGCCGAGGACGGCACCGCCCGCGCTGTGAACCACGACGCCGCGGTCCGTCCCCGCCGCCAGGACCGCGAGCCGGAGTACCGCGAGACCGGAGCCTTCTACGCGTTCCGGACCGCGGCCTTCCGGCAGCACCGCCACCGCTTCCACGGTCGGGTGGAACTCGTCGTCGTCGACCCCCGCGGCGCGATCGACATCGACGACCCCGGTGACCTCGCGGTCGCCGAAGCCCTCGCGCCGCACCTCGACCCTGTCCTGAACGGAGCACCATGACGGTCACCATCGGCACGTCCACGATCGGCGCGGGCCACCCCGCCTACCTGATCGGCGAGATCGGCCTCAACCACAACGGCGACGTCGACATCGCGAAGCGGCTCATCGACGTCGCGGCCGACGCCGGGCTGCAGGCGGTGAAGTTCCAGAAGCGCACGCCGGCGATCTCCACGCCGGAGCACATGAAGAGCACGCCCCGGTCGACGCCGTGGGGCGAGATGACGTACCTGGAGTACCGCCACCGGGTGGAGTTCGACCGCGACCAGTACATCGAGATCGGCGACCACGCCACGATGCGCGGGCTCGACTGGTTCGCGTCGCCGTGGGACGAGCCGTCGGTGGACTTCCTCGAGGACCTGAACGTCGTCGCGTACAAGATCGCCTCTGCATCGGTGACCGACCTCGGGCTGCTGTCCGCCGTCGCCGCGACCGGCAAGCCCGTGATCCTGTCGACGGGCATGTCGACGCTGGAGCAGATCGACCGTGCGGTGGAGGCCCTCGGCACCGAGCGCCTCGTGCTGCTGCACGCCACGTCGACGTACCCGCTCCCGCCCGAGGAGGCGAACCTCCGGATGATCGACACCCTCGCGAGCCGCTACGCGGGCGTGCCGGTCGGCTACTCGGGCCACGAGCCCGGCCTGCAGATCTCGATCGCGGCGGTCGCCCTCGGTGCCACCGCGGTGGAGCGGCACATCACCCTCGACCGCACGATGTGGGGCTCCGACCACGCCGCCTCGCTCGAGCCGCACGGGCTGCAGACGCTGGCGCGCGACGTGCGCATCATCGAGACGGCGATCGGCGACGGCGTCAAGCGGGTCATGCCCGGCGAGCGGGCACCGCTCGCGAAGCTGCGCCGCGTCGGAGCGTGACGGGCGGCGGTCTGGACGTGACGGCCGACGAGGGCGAGCCGACGGGCGGACTGGAGGCGCGCCTCCAGTCCGGTACGGCGCCACGCGCCCGACGCGTGGTCGGCCTGGTCGACACCGACTCGTTCGCGAAGTGGGGTGCCCACCTGCTCGCCACCGCACCCGCGCACTGGGACCTGGAGCTGCTGACCGTCGCGACGCCGCGGTCCGCGAGTCGCGCGCAGCTGCGGTCCGCGTTCCGGGGCCTCGACGACCGGCTGGCGCACCTCGCGGCTGCTCCGCCGGCACCGCTGCACGTCGACGCGATCGTCGAGCGGCTCCGGCAGGACCCGCCGGACGCCGTGCTCGTGTCGGTGATCGGCCCGGTCGCGGAACTCGTCATCGACGAGGTGCTCCGTCGGGTCCGGCGGCGGCCGGTGCTCGTGACGGGGCTGCCGGGGATCTCGTACCCGGCGAAGTGGAAGGGCGTGTTCTTCCGTGCCCGGGCCGACCTGTTCGTACTGCACAGTCACCGCGAGGTACGCGCGTACGAGGAGCTCGCCGACGAGGGCGGCGTCGACCCGCACTTCGCGCTCGCGACGCTGCCGTTCGCTCGGCCGACCACACCAGGGCCTTACCGTCCGGGCCCGCGCGACTCCGTCGTCTTCGCCGCCCAGCCGAGCGTCCCCGCAGAACGCGCCGAGCGCGAGCGCGTCGTCGGCTGGCTGGTCGAGGCAGCCCGCGAGCACCCGTCGTGGCGCGTGGTGATCAAGGTCCGCGCCGCCGCCGGGGAGCAGCAGACGCACCGCGAGCAGGACCCGTACCCGGACCTCGTGCCGGCTGGTGCACCGACGAACCTCGTGGTCGAGAGCGGGCCGATGTCCGAGCACCTCGACCGAGCCGTGGCCCTCGTGACGATCAGCTCGACGGCCGTGCTCGAGGCCGCCGCCCGGGGTGTCCCGGCCCTGACGCTCACGGACTTCGGCACCGGACGGCACCTCATCAACGAGGTGTTCGTCGGCAGCGGCCTGGAGGGCGACGCCCGCGACCTCGTCGACGGCCGCTTCGGCACCGTGCGGGCGGAGTGGATGCACGACAACCACTTCCACCCGGAGTCCGAGAACGACTGGGCAGCGCGGACCGAGGCGTTGATGGCGCTCCGCGATGCGGGTGGACTCGTCGACCGACCGGCGGCGCGGCGGAGTCGTGGTGGGGAACTCCGGCGGGCGTGGGAGCGGAAGAACGCCCTCGGGCCGGACGACCGGAGCGTGCTCGGCACCGTCGCACTCGTGATCGGGGCACCGGTCCGTGCCGCGAAGCGCCTCGGCCGGCGGGTCCTGCGGGTCGTCCGTCCGGCGGAGGCGCCGGTCGTGCTCGCCCCGACGAGTCAGCGGGACGGCTCGCACCGGTCGGACGGGCCGCGCCGGTCGGACGGGCCGCGCCGGTCGGACGTGTCAGACCGCCTTGGCGATCGCGAGGAGCAGTTGGTCACGGGTCGGGACCCCCGGTGAGCGGAAGACCTCGGCACCGTCGTCCCGCCGCACGATGATCGTGGGGGTCGACCGGATGCCGAGGTCCTCTGCCTGGTCCGGGTGGTTCGCCACGTCGCGCTCGGTCACGTGCAGTCCGGGGACGAGCTCCGACGCCTCGGCCGACACCCGGCGGGCGGCGGAGCACGGGGCGCAGAAGGAAGACGTCCAGAGGTCGAGCTGCATGTGATCGTGCAACGCGGGGGTGCGGGGATCTACTCCCGGTCGGTGGGGCTACTCGCGGTCGAACTCGCCGCTGCGGTCGCCACGGTCGGCGAGGTCGTCCACCGGGTCGGACTCCCCCGGCACGTACTCGAACTCGGCGGAGGTCTGGTCGAGCACCTGGCGGGACTTCGTCATGCGGTAGGTGAACGCGGTCTGCAGGCCCTCGACGTCGGCGAACACCGTGACCTCGTCGTCCAGCGCGTCGCTCGTCGCGGTGCGGGTGTCGGTCGTGCCGTCGAAGGGTCCGCCGTGGAAGATCGCGGTGTACTCGTCGCCTTCGTGGATGGTGATGTCGCTCATGTATCCCTTCTACCAGGAGACGCCTGTTGACTCATTCATAGCTCCGCTATATAGTTTTGCTATGGAAACGAGTCGTGAGCAGACCATCGAGACACTCCTCGTCTCGGTGAACCGCCTCATCCGCACCGCAGCCCAGGCGACGGGCAACACCACGTCCGCCGCCGTCTGGCGCACGCTCGGCATCCTCGAGACCGACCAGCCGCTCCGTCTCGGCGAACTCGCTGCCGCCTCCCGCGTCGCGCAGCCCACCATGACCCGGCTCGTCACCGGCATGACCGCCGACGGACTCATCACCCGCAGCGTCGACCCCGATGACTCCCGCGGGCAGCTCATCGAGCTGACCGAGGCCGGCCGCGCCCGACTCGCCGAGTGGCGCGCCACCATGACCCGCACGGTCGGCCCGATGTTCGCCGACCTCGACGACGACGACTGGGACGCCCTGCACACCGCGGCCGCCCTCATCGCCTCGCGCACCTCCACCACCACCAGAACGGAGACCCTCGCGTGAACGCCCACGCACCAGCCGGCCAGTCCGGCAGCATCCTCAAGCAGTCGTCAGCAGTGTGGGCGATCGCCTTCGCCTGCGTCGTCGCATTCATGGGCATCGGCCTCGTCGACCCGATCCTCCCCGCGATCGCCGTCTCGCTGAAGGCGACCCCGGCGCAGACCGAGCTCCTCTTCACGAGCTACCTCGCCGTCACGGGCGTCGCGATGTTCTTCACCAGCTGGGTCTCGAGCCGCATCGGCGCGAAGAACACCCTGCTCATCGGACTCGCCCTGATCGTGCTGTTCTCGGTGCTCGCGGCGACGTCGAACAGCGTCTGGACGATCATCGACTTCCGCGCCGGCTGGGGTCTCGGCAACGCGCTCTTCATCTCCACCGCACTCGCGACGATCGTCGGGGCAGCCTCCGGCGGCACCGCGTCCGCGATCATCCTGTACGAGGCAGCACTCGGGCTCGGCATCGCCGTCGGCCCCCTCGTCGGCGGCCTGCTCGGATCGGTGAGCTGGCGCGGCCCGTTCTTCGGCGTCACCACGCTGATGGCCATCGCGTTCATCGCCATCGTCACGCTCCTCAAGACGAAGAACCTCGAGAAGCCCACCCCGACGAAGCTCTCCGCACCGTTCCGGGCGCTCGGCCGCCCGGCGCTCGCCGCCCTCGCCGCGACCGCGCTGTTCTACAACATCGGCTTCTTCGTCCTGCTCGCCTACACCCCGTTCCCGCTCGGCTTCGGTGCGCTCGGCATCGGCTTCACGTTCTTCGGCTGGGGCGTCGGCCTCGCGATCACCTCGGTGTGGGTCGCCCCGATGCTCACCGCCCGCCTCCGCCGGACGACCGTGCTCAAGATCGCCCTCCCACTGCTCGCGCTCGACCTGTTCGCCGCGGCCGTGGTCGTGAACAGCCAGGTCGGCCTGATCATCTGCGTGATCATCGGCGGCCTCGTGCTCGGTGTCCTCAACACGGTGCTGACCGAGTGCGTCATGGAGGCCACCGACCTCCCCCGCTCCGTCGCCTCGAGCGCCTACTCCGCCGTGCGCTTCATCGGTGGTGCGATCGCCCCGCCCGTGGCCACACTCCTCGCCGACGCCTACGCCCCCTCGGCCGCGTACGTGTTCGCCGGGCTGTCCGTCGCCGTCGCGTTCGTCGTCGTGGTGTGCACCACGAAGGTGCTGCGCCGGGTCGACGACGGTGCCGAGCCGGAGCGCGTCGAGGCCGAGGCCATCGGCGCCGGCGAGATGGCCTAGCGCCGCACACATCCGTTCGCCCCGCTCACCCGGCTCGCCCGCTCGCTCCGCGAGCGGGCGAAGTACGTCCCGTCCAGGTCCCCAGCCCGCCAGATTCCGCCCGTTCGCGAAGTGGAGGTGACGGCCTGGAGGCGCGGTGCCGGTCCCGGGACCGGCACCGCGCCTCCAGGCGGTCACGACCACGGCAGCCCACCCACCGCGAGCGGGCGGAACCGGTCCCGCGCACGCGTCGCAGGGAGCGGATTCCGCCCGCTCGCGGGCTCCGGGGCCGCCACGCTGCCGAGCGGGCGAAATGCGGCCCGGCCGACGCGCGAACGGCGCGCGTTCCGCCCGCTCGCGAGCTCCCGACCCGCCAGGCTGCCGAGCGGGCGAAATATGGCCCGGCCGACGCGCGAACGGCGCGCGTTCCGCCCGCTCGCGGCGCACCGGCCCAGACCCAGCGCGCGAGCGGGTGAAATGCGGGCCGACCGCCGCGCGAACAGTGCGTGTTCCGCCCGCTCGCTGGAGGCTCGCGGCGCCCGCGACGGAGCAGACCGCCCCGCGGAATAGGATCGACACCATGGCAACTGCGAACGACCGCCTCGTCTGGATCGACTGCGAGATGACGGGCCTCGACCTCGAGGTCGACGAACTCGTCGAGGTGGCCGTGGTCATCACCGACTTCGACCTCGTCCCCGTGCACCCCGGGTTCGACATCGTGATCAAGCCCGACCAGTCGGCGCTGGACAACATGAACAAGTTCGTGACGAACATGCACACGACCTCTGGACTCATCGAGGAGATCCCGAACGGCGTGAGCCTGGCTGACGCCGAGTACCAGGTGCTCGAGTACATCCTCCAGCACGTCCCGGCCGAGGGCACCGCTCCCCTGGCCGGCAACACGATCGGCACCGACCGGGCGTTCCTGTCGAAGTACATGCCCCGCGTCGACGGACACCTGCACTACCGCAGCGTCGACGTGTCGAGCATCAAGGAACTCTGCCGACGCTGGTTCCCGCGGGTGTACTTCAACGCCCCGGAGAAGCACGGCGGCCACCGTGCCCTCGCGGACATCCTCGAGTCGATCCGCGAGCTCGAGTACTACCGCCGCGCGGGCTTCGTCGCCGAGCCCGGGCCGACGACGGATGACGTCCGTGCTGTCCAGGCCGAGGTCGTCGAGAAGTGGGCACCGCGCCTCGGGCAGCCCGCAGCCGAGTGACGACACACGTGGTCCGACCGGGCCGCAGCATGTACTACTATTGAGTGGTCGCGCCGGTCAGCCGGTCCGAACATGGTGGATATAGCTCAGTTGGTAGAGCGCCTGGTTGTGGTCTAGGAGGTCGCGGGTTCGAGACCCGTTATTCACCCCAGTCGAGGGAGAGTCCTGTTGCGTGTGACGCAACCGGGGCTCTCCCTCAGTGTTCGTCTGGGCGCCTCCGGCACCGAGCGGCTTCGCCGCGAGTGATCAGCGCCGTGTGGGACGATCCCTGCGTGATGGAGATGTCCCTCGACGACTTCGAGCAGCTCGTGACCGACGAACTCGACCTGCTCCCCGACGAGATGGTCGACGGGCTCGACAACGTGGTGTTCGTCGTCGAGGACGAACCGGAGGACGGGTCCGACCTGTTCGGCGTGTACGACGGCATCGCGGCGACCGAGCGCGGGCAGTACGGCTTCGGGGAGCTCCCGGACCGGATCGTGGTGTTCCGGAAGCAGCACCTCGCCGAGTGCGACACGCTCGAGGAGCTCAAGGACGAGGTGCACACCACGCTCGTCCACGAGATCGGGCACTTCTACGGCATCGACGACGAGCGACTCCACGAGCTCGGCTGGGCGTAGCCGGCGGCAAGCGCGGCCTCGCACCGCGCACGGCGCCGCCGCCTTCCCGCGCCGCAGCCCGCCCGCGCCGCCGCCCTCAGAACCGCGTCGGCCCTACCTCGTGGTACTTCTCCCACGCGTCCACCGGCCCCCGGCCGTGCAGCGCGTACTCCCCCACGAGCCGCTCCTTGTAGACCGCCGGGTTGTGTGACGCCACGACCCGCGCGTTCCGCCAGTGCCGGTCGAGCGCCCGGGTGCGGTCGGCCGCCGAGGCCCCACCGACCTCGAACAGCTCGGACGCCGACCGGAGCACCCGCGGCCCGATCTCGATCTGTGCCTGGTAGACGGCGTTCTCCGCAGCGTCGAGCAGGGCGTGGTCGACGCCGGACCCTGGCACGTTCGTCGCCACGACCTCGTCGAGCATCCCGGCCGCGGCGACGACCAGCGACCGAGCGGTGAACGCACCCGCCGACAGCCGTCCGAGCACGGCGAGCACCTGCGGGTCGTCACCGGGGCGGGCGGCGTTGGCGTGGATGTACGTCCGGGTCCGCGGCCGGACGAAGGCGACGGCGTCGTCGGACACGGCCTGCCCGATCCCCGCGAGCACGGCCAGCAGGTACAGCTGGTAGAAGGCCTGGATGTGCGACAGCGGCGCGTCCTTGTACGCCGACACGACGGCGGGGTCGACCGGCACGCCCTCGAAGACGGTCGTGCCGGATGCGGTCAGCCGCTGGCCGAACCCGTCCCAGTCGTCGACGCTCGTCACGCCCGGCGCGTCGACCGGCACGGCGAACGTGACGCGGTCGCCCGAGCGGTCCGCCGCCAGGTAGATCCAGTCGGCGTAGAGCGTGCCCGTCGAGTAGAACTTCCGCCCGTCGAGACGCAGGGAATCACCAGCAGGCGTCACCGTCGTCGAGATGTCGGCCAGCGTCGTCCCGGTCCGCTCCGAGGTCGCGTTCCCGACGATCGCCCCGTCGACGATCCGCTGCAGCCACTCGTCCCGTTCCGCCGACGACGGCCGGAGCAGCACGAGTTCGGTGTACCCGAAGTGTCCACGCCACAGGTGCGCGATGTTCGAGTCGGCCGCCGCGAGGTCCGCGATCAGGTGCACGAGTTCGACCAGGGTCACGCCGAACCCGCCGCGGTCCTCCGGCACGCGCAGCCGTCCGAAGCCGGCGTCGGCGAGCGCGCGGACCTCGTCGTGCGGCATCGGCCGGTCACCGGGGGTGCCGGAGGCGAGCTCACGCTCGACCGCGCCGTCGCGGATGGTCGCGATCACGGGTGCGAAGCGCGCCCGCAGCGTGGCCAGGCGGTCGGCCGGGAGGCCCGTTCCGCGCCCGTCGGTCGTCGTCGCCGCCGTCATGCGGTCGCCTCCACGGCCCGGGCCGCGTCCGCAGGACCGCTCGCGCCACCGGAGAACGCACCGCGCCAGCGCCGCGCCGGGTGGGTGTCCGGCAGCTGCGCGTGCCCGAAGAGCTTCTCGCGCAGGGTGCCCTGGCGGTACTCGGACTGCATGAGTCCGCGCTCCTGCAGGGTCGGCGCGATGTGGTCGACGAACTCCTCGTAGGACCCGGGGAGCGTCCAGTTGATGACGTTCACGCCGTCGACGCCGGCGCGCTGCCAGTCGGCGAGCTCGTCGGCGATCTGCTCGGGCGTCCCGACGACCCGGGCGCGGAGCTTGGCGGAGAGTCGGGCGAGGTCGGCGATCGTGGGCTCGCGGTCGCCGGCGGCCTCGCGGAGCCACTGCAGGTGCGACTGCCCGGCGTGCGTGCGGACCTCGGACAACGGGGTGTCGGGGTCGAGGGGTTCCCCGGTGTCCGGGTCGAAGCCGAGGTTCGAGTGCACCAGGAACCCGTCGGCCGCGAGGTACTCGTCGATCTCCGCTTCCTTGGCCTTCGCCTCGGCCTCGGTGGACCCGGTGACGAACGTCAGCCCGAGGAAGAAGGCGATGTCGTCCCGCTGCCGCCCGGCTGCCTCGGCGAGGTCGCGGGTCTCGCGGATGAGCTGCTCGGTGGCGTCCCGGTTCGAGGTGAGGATGAACTGGGCCTCGGCGTTCCGCGCGGCGAAGGCACGGCCGGCTGGCGAGGAACCCGCCTGGAAGAGCACGGGCGACCGCTGCGGCGACGGCGCCGACAGGTGTGGACCCTGCACGTCGTAGCGCTTGCCGTGGTGGTCGATGCGGTGCACCTTCGCCGGGTCCGCGTAGCCGAGCACCGGGTCCTTCAGGACGGCGCCGTCCTCCCACGAGCCCTCCCAGAGCTTCGCGCAGACCTCGAGGTACTCCTCGGCCCAGACGTAGCGTTCGTCGTGCTCCTCGAGGCGGTCCTGTCCGAAGTTCCGGGCGGCGCTGTCGAGCGCGCTCGTGACGACGTTCCAGCCGATCCGGCCGCGGGTGATGTGGTCGAGCGTGGAGACCTTGCGGGCGAAGTCGAACGGGTGCGACTGGATGACGCTCGAGGTGAAGGCGAGCCCGAGGTGCTCCGTGGACACGGCGAGTGCGGACAGCAGCACCGACGGGTCGTTCGAGGGGATCTGGAGCCCCTCGCGGAGGTTCGTCGAGTAGTCCCCGCGCGCCGGGCCGTACGTGCCGACGACGTCCGCGAAGAACATCGCGTCGAACTTCCCACGCTCGAGCGTCTTCGCGAGGTCGGTCCACAGCGTCACGTCGTCGAAGTCCGTCTGGCGGGCGTCGGGGTGTCGCCAGAGGCCGTGCTGGATGTGCGACGTCGTGTTCATGACGAAGGCCGCGAAGCGCAGCGGACGGTTCGGTGCATCGCTCATGCGCTCCATGTTCCCCGTCGTGGCGTCACGGGAGGCCATGACGTGACCTCGCGTTACGCGGGGTGTTCCCCGCGGTGCCGGACCCGACCATGCTCCTGAGGGTGCCGAACCCGACAACCGCAGCCGCGCCTCCAGTCCGTTCCACCGCACCGTCCACCAACGCGACCCGCCGTCGTGTCGCCCTGGCGTCCTTCGTCGGCACGACCGTCGAGTACTACGACTTCTACCTGTACGCGACCGCGTCAGCGCTCGTCTTCGCGCCCACCTTCTTCCCCTCCGTGACCCCGGCCGTCGGGGTCATCGCGTCGTTCGCGACCTACGGCGTCGGCTTCGTCGCACGCCCGCTCGGCGGGATCATCGCCGGCCACCTGGGCGACCGGATCGGGCGGAAGAAGCTGCTCGTCGCGTCGCTCGTGCTGATGGGGATCGCGTCGACGCTGATCGGTGTCGTCCCCTCGGCGGCGACCATCGGCGTCGGTGCCGTCGTCGCGCTGGTGTTCCTCCGGCTGCTGCAGGGCGTCGCCGCGGGGGCGGAGTGGGGCGGCTCCGCGCTGCTCTCCGTCGAGCACGCGCCCGCCCGGCACCGCGGCCTGTTCGGTGCGTTCACGCAGATGGGTTCGGCCGGCGGGATGCTGCTCGCGACCGGTGTCTTCACCCTCGTGCGGACGCTGCTCGGCACCGAGGTGTTCCTGGCCTGGGGCTGGCGGCTGCCGTTCCTGTTCTCCGCGGTGATCGTCGCCGTCGGGCTCGTGATCCGGCTCGGCGTGCAGGACGCGCCCGTGTTCCAGGAGCTCCGCGCCTCCGGGAACATCGAGCGGTTCCCCGTCTGGCAGGCGATCCGGCGCCACCCGCGGTCGATCCTCGTCGCCGCCGGACTGCGGCTCGTGCAGCCGGCGCTCTACTCGATCCTGACGACGTACTCGCTGACGTACCTCGGCTCGGTGCGGGGGCCTTCGGGTGCTTCAGCCGGGCTCCAGGCCGTGCTCGTCATCTCCGCGGTGTCGCTCGTGTCGACGCCGTTCTGGGGCTGGCTCTCCGACCGGGTCGGCCGGCGCGTGCTGACGATCTGGTCGGCCGTGGGGATCGCGGTGCTCATCTGGCCGTTCTTCGCGTTCCTCGACGCCGGCCCGCTCGTGCTCCTGCCGCTCGTCGCCCTGATCGGGATGTGCGTGTTCCACGACAGCATCTACGGACCGCAGGCAGCCTGGTTCGCCGAGCAGTTCCCGACCGGTCGGCGCTACTCGGGGATGTCGCTCGGGTACCAGATCGGGTCGATCTTCTCGGTGGGGCTGACGCCGTTGCTCGCGGCCGTGTTCGTCGAGCTCGGTGGGGGCTCGCCGTGGATCCTGTGCGGGTACCTCGGGGTGTACGCGGTGCTCTCGATCGTGGCGGCGGTGTTCGCGGTGGACCCGGTGGCGGCGGCGCGGAGGGCGGCGGCCGCGGCCGGCACGGCCGGCGCGGCCGACGCGGCCGACGCGGCCGACTCGGCGGGCCGAGTCTCGGGCTGAGCGACGGTTCTCGCACTCCGAAGCCCGAGAACTGTCGGCTCACGCGAGACTCGGGAGAGCGCGCGCGAGACTCGGGCGCCCGGGTCAGTAGTCGGGATCCCGGCGGTCCTGGTCCTGCCACGGCAGCATCCTGCCGGCGACGAGGGACAGGAACCCGCCGAACACGAACACGAGGGCAACCGCCCACCAGGGGTTCCGCCGCTGCTGCTGGTCGCTCATGCGCTCACGGTAACGGGTCGGCCAGCTCCGGAACAGTTCACCGCCGGAGGACAGGCTCACTCGACAGCCGTGTCGCCGCAGCGTTGCTGCTTCCCGCAAAGTCATCGAGGAACCCTCGCAACCCACGCCCGAGCGGCAGTACGGTCCGGGGAACGGCCTGACCCGAGGCTGCGAGAAGCCGACCCGAAGGCGACCCGATGATCGAGCACGACGAACGACGGCTCCGCACCTTGCGCACTGCGCGGGACGGAACGGGGGCAACACGGATCTCCCCCGTCACCTGGGGTGGGGTGGCGCTCGCGATGTCCGCGCCCTCGGTGATCGAACGCGACACCGACGAGCCGGAGGCGGACACCGTCATCCTGCCCGTCGTCGGTGACCGGGTGCACTACGCGAGCGGCTCCGGACACCTCGTGGGGCTGCAGGGCGTCATCGTCACGGACGACCACGGGCCTGACCTGCCCTCGGGGCTCCGGTACGTCCTGTTCGACGGCGAGGAGTGGCCCAAGGTCGTCGCGGTGGGTGGTCTCGACCGGGCCGGGGCGGGCGGTTCGGTCGTGGTCGTGCAGCCCCGCTGATCATGTCCGACGGTACTGGCTACCGGACCGCCGGGCGTCGCCCCACGGACGACGCGAAGCGGAGGAGGTACCCGTCCGGATCGCTCACACAGAACTGCCGGACACCGGCTTCCTCGTCGTCGACCCGGTACCACTTCGTCTCGAGCTGCATGAAGAGCGTGACCCCGGCACGTTCGAGTGTCGCGGCGATCGCCGAGGCGTCCGGCACCGTGATCTGGAAGTTGATCCCGCGGCCGAGGGGATGCTCGAGCGGGCCGGTGATCCAGTCACGCCCCGTTCCCGACTGATCGAGCATCACGTGTGCGGCACCGAGGGTCAGGTAGGCGAAGCCCTCGTCGGGTCGTGCGTAGCGAACGGTGAAGCCACAGAGCTGCACCCAGAACGCCAGGCTGGCGTCCAGGTCCGTCACGAGGAGCTCGGGGACGAGCGCGGGATCGAGGTCGACGGGCACGCGCTCATCATGGCAGGGCGAATGTGTCTGGACACCCGGTGAGCGCTGGCACGGGGCACGAGACCTGCTCACCGGGACGCGGCCACAGCTGACCGCGCCCCGGCGTGTGCATCGACCGTCAGCTGCGGATGAACGCGAGGATGTCGGGGTTGATGACGTCCGCGTGGGTCGTCAGCATGCCGTGCGGATACCCCTCGTAGATCTTGAGCGTCGAGTCGCTGAGCAGTTCGGCCTGCTTCAGGGCGGCGTCCCGGTAGGGCACGACCTGGTCGTCGTCACCCTGCAGCACGAGGACGGGCACGGTGATCGCCCGCAGGTCCTCGGTCTGGTCCGTCTCCGAGAACGCCTTGATGCCCTCGTAGTGCGCGACGGCACTGCCCGTCATGCCCTGACGCCACCAGTTCGCGATGACCGGCTCCGACGGCGTCACGCCGTCACGGTTGAAGCCGTAGAACGGACCGGAAGCGACGGCCTGGAAGAACTCGGCGCGATTGGCGGCGAGTGCGGCGCGGAACCCGTCGAAGACCGAGATGTCGGTGCCGTCGGGGTTCGCATCGGTCTTGACCATCAGCGGCGGCACGGCGGACACAAGGACGGCCTTCGCGACCCGGCCCTGCGGCTGGCCGTACTTCGCGACGTAGCGGGCGACCTGGCCGCCGCCGGTGGAGTGGCCGATGTGGATCGCGTCGCGCAGGTCGAGGTGCTCGACGACGGCCGACACGTCGCTGGCGTAGTGGTCCATGTCGTGGCCGCTGCCGATCTGGGACGAACGCCCGTGCCCGCGCCGGTCGGATGCGATCACCCGGAAGCCCTCGGCCAGGAAGTACAGCATCTGCGCGTCCCAGTCGTCCGAGGACAGCGGCCAGCCGTGGTGGAAGACGATCGGCTGCGCGTCGGCGGAGCCCCAGTCCTTGAAGTAGATCTCTGCACCGTCGTCGGTGGTCACGTAACCCATGGTTGCTCGCTCCTGTTGTGGTTGTTCGGTCGTGGTGGTCGGTGGGTGGTCAGCCGAGTTCGGCGACGGCGTCGGTGATGAACGCCGCGACCTCCGCGGGGTGCGTCTGCATCACCAGGTGCGGTCCGTCGATCTCGATCACCCTGCGGACGCCGGCGCGCTGGTAGCCGAAGCGCTCGACGTCCGGGTTGATGGTGCGGTCGGCGCTGGAGACGATGCCCCAGGACGGCTTGGTCTTCCACGCGGCGACGGACGCGGGCTCGCCGAACGCCACGGCGGACAGCGGGCGCTGCGAGACCGCGAGGACCTTCGCCGCCTCGAGGTCGAGACCGCCCGCGAACACCGCAGGGAAGGCGTCGATGGCCACCGAGACGTCGGTGCCGGGCTCGGCGCCCTCGACGGGGTACGGCGCGTAGACGAGGTTCGCGGCGAGGTCGCTGTCGGGGAACCCGCCCTGGAGTGCGCCGAGGCTCTCGCCCTCCTCGAGGGCGTAGGCGGCGACGAAGACGAGACCCACGACGTTCTCCGCGACGCCCGCGACTGTGAGGATCGCGCCCCCGTAGGAGTGCCCGGCGAGCAGGACCGGTCCGTCGATCTGCTCGACGAAGGACTTGATGTAGGCGGCGTCGCCGGACAGGCTGCGGTTGAACACCGGCGGGACGAGGACCTCGTGGCCCTGGTCGAGGAGGAGCTTCGTGACGGGCGCCCAGCTGGCGGCGTCGGCGAAGGCTCCGTGGACGAGGACGATGGTGGGTGATCCGGGCACGGTGCGTCGCTTCCCGGTCCGTGGCCGGCGCCGTGGACCTGTGTCGTTGGTGGGAGCGTGTGCTCCCGTCCGTGACGGTAGAGCCGGGGGCCGGCGGGGCACATCGGTCACGATGACCGAGATGTCCCCGAGGATGACCTAGTCGCCGACCGACCGCGCGGCGGACGGCACAGCGGACGGCACAGCGGACGGCGCAGCGGACGGCGAGGTCGCCGTCGCCAGGACCGCTGGCAGCTGCCGCCTCGTCGAGATCCCGAGCTTCTGGAACGCCGCGTACAGGTGGGCGCCCACCGTCCTCGGGGACACGAACAGGTGCTCGCCGATGGCCCGGTTGCTCATCCCGCGCGCAGCGAGCTCGCAGACGCGGAGCTCCTGCGGGGTGAGGAGCTCGACGCTGCGGCGACCGGAGGCGGGCAGTCGCTCGCCGGTGGCCCGGAGCGCGTCCCGCGCACGATCGGCCCACGCCGGCGCCGGCATGGCCTCGAACCCCTCGAGGGCGGCGTGCAGGACGGCTCGAGCGGTGTCGTTCCGGCCCGCACGGCGTAGACGGCGACCCAGCCGGAGGAGTGCGCGGGCCCGCAGGTACGGCATCGGCCAGCGGTCGTGCTGCAGGGTCGCCCACGCCGGCTCGAGTTCGTCGTCCGGAGCGAGCGCGAGCCGTGCGTAGTCGACGGCCGTGCGGACCATGGGCGCGTGCCAGCGGGCGTGGAGCTGCTCGAGGTCGGCCAACCGCTGCTCGGCGTCCGCACGGTTGCCCGATTCCAACGCGGCGTCGACGTAGTCGTGCGAGGTCATGACGGCGAACGACGGGTTGAAGGCGTCGTGGTCGGCATCGAAGAGGCACCGGAGCCGCTCGAGTGCGTCCACCGCGCGCCCCGAGACGAGGAACGCTGCCCCGGCGGCGCCGAGGAGCGTCGCACGCATCGCACTGGAGCGGAGGACCTGGGCTCCCGCGGCGGTCCCGCCGGCGATGCGCTCGACGTCCGGCTGCGCTCCGTCGAGTGCGTCGAACCACGCGAGCGCGCAGCGTGCCGCGGCGGCGAACCCGGCGTCTCCGAGGTCACGACCGAGCGATGCGGCCTGCTCCGCGAGGACACGGGCGCCCGCGACGTCGCCGGCGAGGTACGTCGTCATCGAGGTGCCCATGAGCGCTTGCGGGAACGTCCGCAGCTCGCCTCGTGCCCGCATGCCGGCGAGGGCGCGGTCGAGCAGGACGCGGGCGGTGTCGATCTCACCGACGAGGTTCAGGGCGTACCCGAGGAGCCAGGCGGACTCCTCGTCCGTGGCCGCCGGAGCCGACGCGAGCGCGAGTTCCAGCACGCGGTCCCCGCGAGCCACCGGCTCGGTCCGGGCGGCCAGCAGGACCGCCCGAGGATCGTCGTCCGGGAGCGAGAGCGACTCGATGACGACGAGCATCGGGTCCCCCGGGTTCGCCTCGGCGGTGTGGTCCCACGCGATGGCCGCGAGGTACAGCAGCGCAGCCGTGGCGTGTTCGACCCCTCCTGCCGCCTGCATCTCGGAGACCGCGTGCAGCGCCGGTCTGAGGTCCCCCACGGCGAGCCCCGTCCTGCCGGTGGGCAGGGTCTCGGCGACCCACGCCGCGCGCGCCGCGAGCAGCCGGTCGGGCGCCTCGTCGCGTGCTCGCTGCACCAGGATCGACGCGTCCGAGATCCTGCCGGACAGCCCGGCGAGCTCCGCCGCGAGGATGCGCCGCTCGACCCGTCTGGCCACGTCCGACGTCAGTTCGGCCGCACGCTCGTACGCCCGGCTCGCGGCGAACGGGTCGGACATCGCGTTCCGTCCGTCGCCGAGCGCGGCGATCTCGTCGGCGAGGGGATCGTCGGGGCCGGTGGCGAGCTCGGCACGCCACCAGATCGTCCGGGCCGGGTCGCCCTCGTGTTCGAGCACGAGCGACCGGAGGACCGCGGTGCGCGCGGACGCCGGCGCCGTTGCGAGGACGGCCGACTGCACGAGCGGGTGCCGGAACCGGATCGCACGCGGAGGCACCCACTCGAGGAGCGAGGACGCCGACGCCTGCTCCGTCCACGTCGGCGCCGGGAACCTGCCGATCGCCCGAGCCGCCACCCGCGCCGCTTCCTCGGCGCTGCTGCCCCCGGAGAGCGCCACGGCGAGGATCGCCAACCGGACGGACTGGTCCAGCTCGGCGTACCGTCCGGCGAACTCCCGCTCGACCCGACCCACGACGGGCCGCTCACGGGCGCCGTCCGCCGACGCCGACCGTCCGAGTTCGTACAGCGCCAGGGGGTTGCCCTCGGCGCGGAGCACGAGGTCTCGTCGAGCCTGCCCCCTTGGTGCTCCGGGGATCCCGTCGAGCAGGGCACCTGCCGCCGAGTCGTCGAGCGGTGCGAGGTGCAGACGCTGGAGGCCCGGGGTCTCCGTCAGGTCGGTGTTCCTGGTCGTCATGATCATGACGATCGGGTCCTCGCCGACACGGCGGGCCATCATCCGGAGCGCCCACTCGGACGGCGCGTCGATCCAGTGCAGGTCCTCGGCGACGACCAGGAGCGGGCGGTCCGCGGCCGCGTCGGAGAGCAGGGTGAGTGCCGCGAGCCCGGCGAGGAGCGGCGACGGCTGGACACCGTTCACGACCCCGAACGCCACGTCCAACGCGCGTCGCTGTGGTCCCGGCAGGTCGGCGATGCCGGCGCGCAACGGGTAGAGGAGCATGTGCAGCGCGGCGTACGGCTCAGCCGACTCGGCCATGGTGCCGGTGGTCGTGATCGTCCGCACGCCCCGTGCGTCCGCGGACGCGATCGCCTCGGCGACCAGCGACGACTTGCCGATGCCCGCTTCGCCGTCGACCACGAACGCGGAACCGCCGTCGGCCACGTCACGGAGGGCATCCCGGAGGACCGCGGTCTCCCGCTCACGCCCGATGACGGGCTGCGCCATCGTCACCGCGCCAGTATGGCAGCGCTCAGGTCCGCAGCACCACGTCCGCCAGCGCGGCCGGCTGCTCCGTCGCGATGAACGCCGCCTCCTGCGCAGCCCACCGGTCCCACTCGCGCGCGAAGGAGTCACCGTCGCGACCGATCGCCCGCGCCCACCGGGTGTGGTCGTCGGCCTCGAGCCACACCCGCAGGGACGCGAGCGGCGCCGAGGCGCGGGCCAGCGCACCGCACCCCTCGATGACGATCGGCCCCGCCGGGTCCACCGCCACCCACTCGGCCGGACGCGAAGCCGCCCAGTCCCAGCGCCGGTAGCCCGACGGCTCCCCCAGGACGTCCGTCACCACGGCCCGCGCGGCGGCCTGCAGTCCGTCCCACCCGGGGTAGACGTCGTCGAGGTGGACGATCTGCGCACCGAGCCGGTCGGCCAGGGAACCGCCGAGCGTGGTCTTGCCCGTGCCGGACCGCCCGTCGACGAGCACCACGAGCCGCGCACCCGATGCCGTCGCGACGCCCGCTGCCGCAGCGGCGAGCCCCTCGACCTCAAGCACGCCACGTCCCCGCACCCACGGCGACCGCGATCGACACGAGCCCGACACCGACGAGCACGCCGACCATCGCCCATTCCGGCCCCGCGAACCGGGCCGTCCGCGCCCACGTCCGCCGACCGGGAGCGCCGAACCCTCGCGACTCCATCGCCACCGCCAACGTCGTCGCGCGCCGGAGCGCCAGCACGAGCAGCGCGAACGCCATCGACGCCCCCCGCCGCAGCCGCCCGGTGTCGGCGACGCCACGCGCACGTCGGGCCATGCCGAGCTGCCGCCAGTCGTCCCCGAGGAGCGTCATCATCCGGATCGCCGCGAGCGCACCGAGCACGAACCGGGCCGGCAGCCGCAGCAGCTGTGCGAGCCCGTCCGCGAGGTCCGTCGGGTCGACACGGACGAACAACGCCACCGCCGGTAGCCCGACCGCCAGCACGCGCAGCGCCGTGGCGAGCGCGAGTTCGAGCGACCCGTCGGTGACGTGCGCGAACCCGAGGTCGAACCAGGAACGCCCGGACGGCCGGCCGTAGAGCACGATGCTCACAGCGGTCAACGGCACGGCGACCAGCACCGGTGACGTCCGCAGCAACAGCGTGCGCGGCGGGATCCGCAGGAGCGGCAGGAGCAGGGCCTCGAGCACGAGCGCGACGGCCGCGGACACGACGTCGAGGCTCAGCACGAGGCACACGCCGAGCGCGAGGACGCCCAGCAGCGACGCCACCGGCTGGACCGCGCGGACCCCGCGGACACGGTCTGGAGGCACGGATCGCCCGGGCAGACCGGCCGCCGTCCCCGGGGCGGTCACCGTCGAACCCCCGTGGCCGGGTCGCGCAGGACGGGTTGCGCCCCCGCTGCCCCGAGCACGACCTCGTCGGCGTCGAGCGCGCGCACCAGGTCCTGGTCGTGCGTCACCGCCACGATCGCGGTTCCGGTGTCGGCGAGGTCGCCGAGCCGGTCGACCACGGCCTGCCAGGTGGCGCGGTCCTGCCCCGAGGTCGGCTCGTCGAGCACGACGACGGGCGGCCGCGAGGCGATGACCGTCCCGATCGCCAGCCGCCGCTGCTCGCCGCCGGACAGCGTGAAGGGGTTGGCGTCGGCGAGGTGCGCGAGGCCGAACGCGTCGAGGAGCTCGTCGACCCGCTCGTCGACGTCCGCGGTGCCGAGTGCCCGGGGGCCGACGGCGAGTTCCTCCCGCACGGTGCGGGCGACGAACTGGTGCTCGGGGTCCTGGAACACGGTGCCGATCCGGGCGGCCAACTGCCGACTGGTCCACGCCGCGGGGACGTCGCCGGCGCCCTCCGCAAGCGTAGGGGTGGCACGGAGCACACCGTCGGCGGGGCGGAGGAGTCCGGCGAGCGTGAGGCCGAGCGTCGACTTGCCGATGCCGTTCGGCCCGGTGACCGCGAGCACCCGACCTGCCCGGACGTCGAGGTCGATCCCGCTCCCGACCCGCTGCCGCTTGGCCCGGGCGGTCCCGAGTCCCCGCGCCTCGAGCAGCCCGGCCCCCGCGGGCGTGCGAGTGCCCCGGCGGGCCGAACCGCGCGCCGGCTCCGAGCCGGGCACCCACACCCCGGCCGCGGTGAGGGCCGGACCGTGCGCCGCGAGGACCTCGGCCGGAGCACCGTCCGCGACGACCCCGCCCGCCGGTTCGAGCAGCACGAGTCGGTCGACCAGGTCGAGCCAGGTGCCGATGCGGTGTTCGACGACGAGCAGCGAGCACCCGGTCTCGTCGAGCAGCGCCCGGACGGCGTCGTGCACCTGCACCACCCCGGACGGGTCGAGGTTGGCGCACGGTTCGTCGAGCACGAGGGCTCCCGGACGCATGGCGAGCACGCCGGCGAGCGCGAGCCGCTGCCGCTGCCCGCCGGACAGCATCGTGGTGGACCGGTCGAGCGCCAGGTCGAGCCCGACGACGTCGAGGGCCGACCGCACCCGCGGCCAGATCTCGTCCCGCGGGACGCCGGCGTTCTCGCAGCCGAACGCGACGTCGTCACCGACTCGGGACATCACCGTGTGTGCCTCGGGGTCCTGCATGACGAGGCCGACGCGCCCGCGGACCGCGCTGGGTTCGGCGCCGTCGACCAGGACCGTGCCCTGGACGGCCGCGGCGGTGTCGTCGTCGGGGTCGGGTTCGTCGGGCAGCACGCCCGCGACCGCCCGGAGCAGCGTCGACTTGCCGGCCCCGGAGGGTCCGACGATCGCCACGCGCTCCCCCGGTTCGACGGTCAGGTCGACGCCCCGGACCGCCCAGGCGTCACGTTCCGCGTACCGCCACCCCCAGTCGGAGAAGGTGATCCGCGCGGCTGCGGTGGTCACGCGACGGCGCGGGTCCCGCGCCTGGAGTGCTCACGGCCGGCGGCGAACGAGGACAGCACACCAGTCGCGGCGAGCGCTCGGACGATGAACCACGAACCGACGCCGGCGATCACCGCACCGGACACGATCGCGGACACGACGTAGACGACCTTGAACGCGACGTCGAGTCCGGCGTACCAGAGGAACGTGTCGTTCAGGCCGAGCGCGAGCCCGGCCACGGCACCGGCGAGCACGACGACCGGCAACCGGTAGACCCGGTAGAGGAACAGGGCGAGGACGATCTCGGCGCCGAGGCCCTGGACGAGCCCGGCCTCGAGCGTCAGCCACCCCCACTGTGTGCCGAGCAGCGCCTCGACCGAGGCCGCGACCATCTCGGCGTAGAGCGCGGCGCCCGGCTTCCGGACGATGATCGCGACGACGGGCCCGGCGAGCAGCCACACCCCGCCGAAGAGCGCCTGCGTGCCGGGCAGCACGAGTGCCGCGACGGCGCTGATCGGCTCGTAGCCGAACTCCCAGAGCTTGAAGACGACACCGATCGCGACGGCGAGGACGCTCGCGACGACGATGTCGACCACCCGCCAGCGCAGCGAGCGCCTGACGGGGGTGGACGGAACAGCAGTTGACGTGCGTGTGGACATGGTCCTGGACTCCTCCCTGCGCCGGCATGATCCGGATCAGGTTCGACGGTCGGAGCGCCACTCGCTCCCTCTCAGCCCGGCGATCCCGGACTCCCGTGTGTGTCCCGTCAGTCTAGACGCGGTCGCGTCCAGATGACGGATCGCGACCGGATGACGGCCTGGAGGCGCGGGGCGGGCCCGCCCCGCGCCTCCCGGCCCTCGACCGCTACTTCTTCAGGACCCGCACCAGCTTGCGCAGGACGGTGCCGGTCACCCAGATCACGGGCACGCTCACCGCGAGGAGCGAGATCAGGTTCGGCTCGAACTCGAGGTCCTTGCCGGGGCGGCGCACGTAGGCGCCGATCGGCACCGAGACGGCTCCGCCGCCACCGCCGCCGTTCTCGTCGCCGTCGCCGCCACCGCCGAACCCGAACCAGCCGAGGGACACCGGGATGAGGGTCTGGTCGCCGACCTCGACCGGCTCCCCGTAGTTGGTGGACACGCCCACGGGGCGGACCTTCTCTGCGATCTGCGTGACGATGTTGGCCATGCGCGCGAGGCTACTCGTCCGTTCCTCCACAGGCGACGGCGCGCCGGAACCGTCCACTGCTGGGGCTTGTCTGCGGACGCGGACGGGTCCCACCGATATGTTGGCGCAACCCACACCTGGAGGACCGTTTGCACACCTGGCCCGGCAACCCGTACCCGCTCGGGGCGACCTACGACGGGAGCGGAACGAACTTCGCGCTCTTCAGTGAGGTCGCCGAGCGCGTCGAACTCTGTCTCTTCGACGACGACGGCGAGGGCGGCACCACCGAACTGTGCATCGACCTCGTCGAGGTCGATGCGTACGTGTGGCACGCGTACCTCCCGAACGTCGGACCCGGACAGGAGTACGGCTTCCGCGTGCACGGCGAGTACGACCCCACCAAGGGATCGCGCGCGAACCCGCACAAGCTCCTGCTCGACCCGTACGCCAAGGCGACCAGCGGGGACATCGACTGGGACCAGTCGCTGTTCTCGTACACGTTCGGCGACCCCGACTCGACCAACGACGACGACTCGGCGTCCCACATGATGAAGGGCGTCGTCATCAACCCGTTCTTCGACTGGCAGGGCGACCGCGCACCGCGGACCCCCTACGGCGAGACGGTGATCTACGAGGCGCACGTCAAGGGCCTCACCGAGACCCACCCCGACGTGCCGGAGGAACAGCGCGGCACCTACGCTGGCGTTGCGCACCCGGCCGTCATCGAGCACCTCAAGCGCCTCGGCATCACGACGCTCGAGCTCATGCCGGTGCACCAGTTCGTGAACGACTCGACCCTGCAGGACAAGGGGCTGTCGAACTACTGGGGCTACAACACCATCGGGTTCTTCGCGCCGCACTCCCACTACTCGTCGTCCGGCGACCAGGGGCAGCAGGTGCAGGAGTTCAAGACGATGGTGCGCGAGCTGCACCGTGCCGGCATCGAGGTCGTCCTCGACGTCGTCTACAACCACACGGCCGAGGGCAACCACCTCGGTCCGACACTGTCGTTCCGCGGCATCGACAACGCGGCGTACTACCGCCTGGTCGACGACGACAAGCGCTACTACATGGACTACACGGGCACGGGGAACTCGCTCAACGTCGGGCACCCGCACTCGCTGCAGCTCATCATGGACTCGCTCCGCTACTGGGTGACCGAGATGCACGTCGACGGCTTCCGCTTCGACCTCGCGTCCGCGCTCGCCCGTGAGTTCTACGAGGTCGACCGCCTGTCGGCCTTCTTCGAGCTCGTGCAGCAGGACCCGATCGTGTCGCAGGTGAAGCTCATCGCCGAGCCGTGGGACGTCGGACCCGGCGGGTACCAGGTCGGCAACTTCCCGCCGCAGTGGTCGGAGTGGAACGGCAAGTACCGCGACACCGTCCGTGACTTCTGGCGCGGCGAGTCCTCGACGCTCGGCGAGTTCGCGTCCCGGATCTCCGGCTCGGCCGACCTCTACGAGCACGACGGCCGCACGCCCAAGGCGAGCATCAACTTCATCACCGCGCACGACGGCTTCACGCTGTACGACCTCGTCGCCTACAACGAGAAGCACAACGAGGCCAACGGCGAGGACAACAACGACGGCGAGAGCCACAACCGGTCCTGGAACTCCGGTGCCGAGGGCCCGACCGACGATCAGGCCGTGAACGCCCTGCGCCTGCAGCGTCGACGGAACTTCCTCGCGACGCTCCTGCTCAGCCAGGGTGTGCCGATGATCGCGCACGGCGACGAGCTCGGCCGCTCGCAGTCGGGCAACAACAACGTCTACGCGCAGGACTCCGAGCTGAGCTGGATCGACTGGGAGACCGCCGACGACGACCTCGTGCAGTTCACCGCCGACGTCGTCAAGCTGCGGCACGACCACCCGACGTTCCGCCGGACCCGGTACTTCAACGGCCGTCCGGTCCGTCGTGGCGAGGGCGAGCCGCTGCCGGACGTCGTGTGGCTCACCCCCTCCGGCGATGCCATGGAGCCCGAGGACTGGGACTCCGGGTTCGGCAAGAGCGTCGGCATGTACCTGAACGGCAACGGGATCCGTGGGCGGGACTCCCGCGGCGACCGGGTCACGGACGTCGGGTTCATCACGTACTTCAACGCCCACGACGACACCGTGACGTTCACCCTCCCGCCGGAGGAGTACTCGCCGGGCTGGACCGTCCGGATCGACACCGCCGAACCGGGTGCCCGTGACGAGGTCATCGAGGCCGGCACGCCGCTCGACGTCCCGGCACGGTCGATGATCGTGCTCCGCGCCGAACCCGACCACGAGGTCACGGTCACGTCCGTCGACACCGACTCCTCGCGCCCCGCCACCGTCGCGCCGCAGGACGCCGTGACGCCGGCGAACCCCGCTGGGGCGACGGCTCCGTCCGACACCAGCGGCGGCCAGCAGTGACCGCGCGGCGTGTTCCGGCGTCGACGTACCGGCTGCAGGTCACGCCGGACTTCGACCTCGCCGCCGCGACGGACGTCGTCGACTACGTGCGGGACCTCGGGGCGGACTGGCTGTACCTCTCGCCAGTGCTCCAGGCGGAGCCCGGGTCCCAGCACGGCTACGACGTCGTCGACCACTCCCACGTCGACACGGAGCGCGGTGGCGACGCTGCCCTCCGGGCCCTGGCGGACGCGGCGCACGCTGCGGGGCTCGGCGTCCTGATCGACGTCGTCCCGAACCACGTGGGCGTCGCGACGCCGGAGGCGAACCCGTGGTGGTGGTCCCTGCTCGAACTCGGGCAGGGCTCCCCCGTGGCCTGGGCCTTCGACGTCGACTGGGCCGCCGGTGACGGCAAGCTCCGCGTGCCGGTGCTCGACGACCGCCTGCTCGACGGCGTCGAGCTGCGCGACGGCCGCCTGTACCTCGGCGACACCGCCTACCCGACGGCTCCCGGAACCGCGCACGACGGCGACTCCGTGGCGGACGTCCACGCCCGCCAGCACTACGAGTTCGTGCACTGGAAGCGGGCCGACCACGAGCTGAACTACCGCAGGTTCTTCGCGGTGAACACCCTGGCGGCGATCCGGGTCGAGGAACCCGAGGTCTTCGCGGCGTCGCACCACACGATCGGCGGCTGGTTCCGCGACGGGATCGCCGACGGCCTGCGGATCGACCACCCGGACGGCCTGTACGACCCCGCCGGGTACCTGCAGGACCTCGCCGCGCTGACCGGTGGGGCGTACACGCTCGTCGAGAAGATCCTCGAACCGGGCGAACAGCTGCCGTCGTCGTGGCCCGTCGACGGCACGACCGGGTACGACGCGCTCGGCGTGCTCGACCGGGTGTTCGTCGACCCGGCCGGAGAGCCGGCACTCACTGCGGCGTCCGGTGCCGAGCCGTCCGACTGGCAGCAGCTGACGCACGACACCCGCCGTGGCATCGCCGACGGGATCCTCGGCAGCGAGGTCGAACGTCTCGCCCGACTGCTCGGTCCGGTCGCGCCGGACGTCGACCACGCGACGATCGTCGACGCCGTGGCAGAGGTCGTGGCGTCCTTCGACGTGTACCGCACCTACCTGCCCGAGGGAGCGCACCACCTCATCGACGCCCTCGAACGTGCAGCGTCGAGCCGTCCGGAACTCGACCCGGTGATCGACCGCATCGCGCCTGCACTCGTCGACCCGACGAACGCCGCCGCGATCCGCCTCCAGCAGACCAGCGGCATGGTGATGGCGAAGGGCGTGGAGGACACCGCGTTCTACCGGACCTCGCGGTTGACGTCGCTGAGCGAGGTCGGCGGCGACCCGAGCGTGTTCTCGGTGTCCGTCGAGCAGTTCCACCAGGCACAGCGCGACCGACTCGGCAGCTGGCCGCACACCATGACCACGCTGACCACGCACGACACGAAGCGCAGCGAGGACACCCGCGCCCGCATCGCCGTCCTGGCCGAGCTCGGCACGGAGTGGTCGAGCACCCTGGAGCGGCTGCAGTCGCTCGCGCCCCTCGACGACGCCGTGCTGGCCGACCTGCTCTGGCAGGCGATCGTGGGCGCCCGTCCGGCCAACCGGGAGCGCCTGCACGCCTACGCCGAGAAGGCCTCGCGCGAGGCCGGCGACAGCACCACGTGGACCGAGCCGGACGAGGACTTCGAACGCCGGATGCACGCGCTCGTCGACGCCGCGTTCGACGACCCCGCCGTGGTCGCCGTGCTCGACGCCCTCGACGAGCGGATCGACGCTGCCGGGTGGTCGAACGGGCTCGGGCAGAAGCTCGTCCAGCTGACGGCACCCGGCGTCCCCGACGTCTACCAGGGCACCGAGTCCTGGGACCGCTCGCTCGTCGACCCGGACAACCGTCGCCCCGTGGACTACACCGAGCGACGGCACGTCCTGGCGGAACTCGACGGCCCGGACGACGACGGTCCCGAGCACCTGCCGGCCATCGGCATCGACGGGGCGGCGAAGCTCCTCGTGACCAGCCGTGCGCTCCGTCTCCGGCGGGACCACCCCGAGCTCTTCAGCAGGTACCTGGCGCTCGAGGCGACGGGCAGCGCGGCGGACCACGTGCTCGCGTTCGACCGCGGTGGTGCCGTGACGATCGCGACACGACTCCCGATCGGACTCGAGCGGGTCGGCGGTTGGGGCGACACGCTCGTGCACGCCGTTCCGCTGGACCGCGTCGACCTGCTCACCGGTCGGAGCGTCCCGGCGGGTCGGGGCATCGCGCTCGCCGAGCTCCTCACCGACTACCCGGTCGCGTTGCTCGTCCCGGCGCACGTCGTCGAGCCGACCGACCACGGCACGGAGGCCTCGACCGAAGCGGAAGGCGGAGCAACGTCCGCCACCACGCCGGTCACCGAGTCCGACGCGCAGGCCGAGATCGACATCCTGGAGGGCCACGCATGACCGCACCCGACCGCTACGCCGTCTGGGCCCCGACGCCGGAGCGCGTCCGCCTGGTCGTCGACGGCACCGAGTACCCGCTCACCCGCGGGGACGACGACTGGTGGACCACCGACGCGGTCGTCCCCGTCGTCGGCGCCCGCTACGGGTTCCGCCTCGGCGACGACGACGCCGTGCGGCCGGATCCGCGCAGCCGGTACCAGCCCGAGGGCGTCCACGGCCCGTCCGAGGTCGTCGACCCCGAACGGTTCTCGTGGACCGACGAGGCCTGGACCGGGCGCCCGGCGCGCGGGGGCGTCGTCTACGAGATGCACGTCGGCACCTACACGCCCGAGGGCACGCTCGACGCCGCGGCCGCCAAGCTCGAGCACCTCGTCGAGCTCGGCGTGGAGTTCGTCGAGCTCCTGCCGGTCAACGGCGTGAACGGCGAGTGGAACTGGGGCTACGACGGGGTCGCGTGGTTCGCGGTGCACGCCCCCTACGGCGGCCCGGACGCCTACGACCGGTTCGTCGACCGCGCGCACGCGCTGGGTCTCGGCGTCATCCAGGACGTCGTCTACAACCACCTCGGACCGAGCGGCAACTACCTCCCCCTGTACGGCCCGTACCTGGTGCAGGGACTCGCGAACACGTGGGGCGACTCCGTCAACGTCGAGCACCCCGAGGTCCGCCGGTACGTGCTCGACAACGTCCGGATGTGGTTCCGGGACCACCACGTCGACGGGCTCCGGCTCGACGCGGTGCACGCGATCCGGGACACCACCCGGCCGCACGTGCTGCAGGACATGGCCTCGGAGACCGACGCGTTCTCGGCCTTCGTCGGGCGGCCGCTGTCGCTCGTCGCGGAGTCGGACCTCAACGACCCGGTCATGTTCCGCCCGCAGGAGGCCTCGGGGTACGGCCTCGCCGGGCAGTGGTCGGACGACTTCCACCACGCGGTGCACGTGGCGCTCACGGGCGAGACGAACGGCTACTACGCCGACTTCGCCCCGCTGTCGGCGCTGGCGAAGGTCCTCGACCACGGGTTCTTCCACGACGGCACCTGGTCGTCGTTCCGGCGGAAGCGGCACGGGCGGCCGATCGACCGCGGGACCTCCCCCGCGACCGCGCTCGTCGTGGCGAACCAGAACCACGACCAGATCGGCAACCGTGCCGCGGGCGACCGCCTGGCCGCGACCGTGAGCGACGAGGGGCTCGTGATCGCCGCGGCCCTCACCCTGCTCGGGCCGTTCACGCCGATGCTGTTCATGGGCGAGGAGTTCGCCGCGACGACGCCGTGGCAGTTCTTCACCTCGCACCCGGAGCCCGAGCTCGGCAAGGCGACCGCCGAGGGCCGCATCCGGGAGTTCGCGGAGCACGGGTGGGACGAGTCCGCCGTGCCGGACCCGCAGGACCCGTCGACGTTCACGAACTCGAAGCTGGACTGGGCGGACGTGGACTCCGACCGAGGGGCGCGGATCCTCCGTGCCTACCGGGTGCTCGTCGCGCTGCGCCGCACGGACCAGGCGTTCGTCGACCCGCGGTACGAGGCGAACGCCGTGCGGTTCAGCGAGGACCGCCGCTGGCTCGTGCTCACGCGGGGGTTGCTCGGACCCGACGTCCGACCGGTGCACGTCGTGGTGAACTTCCTCGACGACGCCGCCGAGGTCCCCGTCCCCGGCGCCACCGGCGAGGAGCTCTACCGCTTCGGCAAGGCCGAGGTCGCGACGGACTGCGTGCGCTTCACCGGCCGAGGCGTGGTCGTCCTGCGCTGACCAGCGCTGGCAGAACGGCCCGTGGCGAGTCCGCCGCGGGCCGTTCGTCTGCCCGCGGCCCCTCGCGAAAGCGACAGATTCCCGCGGCGATCCTCCGGCAGATTGTCGCGCTGCCGCCAGGAACGCCACGCGGATCCGCACGGAGTCGCTTTCGCGGCACCGCCGTCGGGCCGTCAGGCCGCGTGGTCGGCGACCGCGTGCGCGTTCGCCCGCACGGACGGCAGCCGGCGGTGGTCCTTGACCAGGGAGCGCGCTTCGCGCAGCCGCCGGTCGATGCCCCACTTCGTGACGAGCGTGAGGCTCTCGCGGACGATGTTGCCGCTCATCTTCGAGACGCCGAACTCGCGTTCGGTGAAGGTGATGGGTGTCTCGACGACGCGCAGGCCTGCCTCGAGGGCACGCCAGCAGAGGTCCACCTGGAAGCAGTACCCCTTCGACGCGACACCGGCCAGGTCGATGCGCTCGAACGCCCGGGAGGTGAACACCCGGAAGCCGCCGGTCGCGTCCCGCACGGCGATGCCGAGGGCGAGGCGCGTGTAGAGGTTGCCGCCGCGGGAGAGCATCTCGCGGTACCACGGCCAGTTCTCGACCTTGCCGTGCTTGATCCAGCGGGACCCGAGGACGAGGTCGTTCGTGTCCGCCAGCTCGATCATCCAGGGCAGGTACTCGGGGTGGTGCGAGCCGTCCGCGTCCATCTCGACGAGCTTGTCGTAGCCGTGCTCGAGACCCCAGGCGAAGCCGGCGAGGTACGCGCCGCCGAGGCCGTCCTTGACGGTGCGGTGCATCACGTGGACCCGGTCGGTCTCGCGGGCGATCGCGTCGGCGATGTCGCCGGTGCCGTCCGGGGAGTTGTCGTCCACGACGAGCACGTGCACGGTGTCGTCGGTGGCGGCGAGTGTGCGCGTGACGATGGGTCGGACGTTCTCCGCCTCGTCGTAGGTCGGGATGATGACCAAGGTCGTGCTCATGATGCTCCTTGCGCTTGACATCGAAGATATCGGTCGGGTGCTGCGTCAATCCGACGAGAGGTCTGCGAACACGATCAGATTGTCCGTGTAGTGCCCTGTGGCCGTGTCGAACGTGCCGTCGCAGGTGATGAGTCGCAGCTGCGGGGTGGGTGTGGTGCCGTAGACGTCGCTCGTCGGGAACGCGGACTTCGCGGCGCGCTCCGATCGGTCGACCGTGAAGGTCCGGGTGGTGCCGTCGGACATGGCGACGTGGACCTCGTCGCCGGCGACCAGTTCGTCGAGCCGGAAGAACACGGCCGCGGCGGTGGGGCTGTCGACGTGCCCGGCGATGACGGCGGGGCCGACCTGTCCGGGGACGATGCCGTCGCTGAACCAGCCGGCGCTGTCCCAGTCCTTCGGCGGGTCGAGCTCGCCGGCGGCACCGCGGTGGAGGTCCTCGAGGGAGGACGACACCCCGATGGCCGGGATGGCCACGCTGACCGGGGTCGCGTCGGAACGGTCGGCGGGCGCGGCCGGGTCCTGGAACCCCGCGGTGCCGCTGTTCCCCGCAGCGGAACCGGAAGCGGAACCGGAAGCTGGAGCAGAGGCGGAAGCGGACGCCGCCGCGGTCGGTTGGGCCGACCCGTTCGTCGTCGCGACGGCCACCCCGGCCACCCCGCCGACGACGAGCACGCCCGCGACGACCCCCGCGACGAGCGCTCCGCGACGCGAGAGCCGCAGCCCGCCGGTCACGACGCCCCTCCCGCCGAGGTCCCGCACCCGCCGAGCACGTCCGACGTCAGCATGGTCGCGCCGAGCGCCGCCCACGCGTCCCCGTAGTACGTCGGCGTGGTCGCGGCCGTCCGGTCCGCCCGGCGCAGGTCGGTGGTCGCCGCGGAGGACTGCCCCGCCGCCTGCTCCGCCGCGGCCCGGGCCACGTACGCCAGGGCACTCGTGTCCCCGGTCACGGCCGTGCCGCCGAGGTCGAGCTGCGCCGCGAGCTGCGTGCTCCGCCGGAGCGTCGGCGCGATCGACCCCGCGAGGGACCGGTCCGCCGCCGCACACCCCTCGGCGTACCGGAGCGGCATCCGCATCGCGTCGTAGCCGTACAGCACGCGTCCGTCGCCACCGGTCGCCGGCATCGGGTCGACGCTGCCGTCGGCGTGCACCTGCGACCAGTCACTCGGCAGGTCGGACTCGTCGAGCACCGCCCCGGTGACCGCACGGGACCCCGCCGACAGCGCCGTCCAGCGGTCGTCGCCCGTCGCCTTCGCGAGGACCTCGAACGCCGCGGGTGATGCGTACGAGGCGTCGTACCGGTACGGCTCCGAGTCGGCCCACGGCCCCGGGAGCAGGATCGTGCCGAGGTCGGTCGTCGCGGTCTCGTGCTCGAGGATCGCGGACGCCATGGTCTTCCCCGCCGCCGTGTACCGCGACTCGCCCCACTCCGAACCGGCGAGCACGAGGGCCCGCGCGGCGTCGAGGTCGGCGTCGCTCGCGGACTGCCCGTCGGCGACGCCCTCGTCGGGCGTCCACCGCCAGGCGAGCAGGTCGTCGTCGGTCAGCAGGTGCCGCTTCGTCCACGACCAGATCTCGTCGAACGTCTTCCGGTCACCGTTCGCGTAGGCGATGAGCAACCCGTAGGCCTGCCCCTCGCTGACGGTGTCGCCGCCCTGGTCGGTGCGGACGACGCGGCCGTCGCGGACGTACCGGTCGAGGAAGTCCGTCCGCAGCTGCTCCGGCGAGCGCGCCGCGTCCGGTGCCGCGGAGGACGTCGGGGTCGACGCACCTCCGGCCTGCGGCGCGGGGTCGCCCCACGGGCGCACCGCGACGAGCGCGATGCCGACGGCGACGACCAGCGCGGCGGCGGCGGTCACGGGGATCCAGGTCCTGCGGGTCATGCGGCCTGCCTTCCTGAGTGGGTGCGGGGGTCGGACTGGAGGAACGGATCACGTGAGCGGATCGGCTGCGGTGATCCGTGCCTCCAGGCCGGTGCGTCAGCGGAACAGCGAACGGAGGGTCGCGATGGCCGCGTGGACCGCCTGCGTGGTCGGGTCGGCGGCTGCGCCGCCGCCACCGGTCTGCACGCCGCCGGACGGTGTCGAGGCCGTGGCCGCAGCGTCCGTGACCGGGACGACCGTGAGGTCGCCCTTGCTGTCGTCGAGCACGAACAGCGTCGAGACGGTGTTGCCGGCCAGGTCGACCTTCGTGGTGCCCTGCTGCCCACTGCCCGAGACGTCCAGCGTCCACTTGCCGGCGTCGACGGTGGCGTACTTCGTGGCGGTGCCGAACGCGGCCCCCTCGGCGACGGCGGTGCCCTCGGAGGTGCTCACGTCGACCTTCTTCGCGGTCGTCGCGGCCTGGACGAGCCGGAGCTTCGCCTTGCCGTCGCCCGGCTGCTGCAGGTCGTCCGTGAACGCCGTCGTCTTCAGGGAGTCGTTCTTGCCGTAGGCGACGACGGTGCTCGCGTCGCCCTTGTCGACCGTGACGTCGGTGGAGATCACGGGCGTCGAGTCGGGCGCGTTCGCGGCGCGCATCGAGAGGACGTAGGTGCCGACCGGGAGCTCCTGGTACGGGCTGACCTGGCCGTAGGTGACGTCGTCGAGCTCGAACACCTTCGTGCCGCCGGAGAGGCTCGACAGTTCGACGTCGACGCCCTTCGTGTCCGGGGAGAGGTGGCCGACGCGGAGCCAGCCCTCGTCGCTCGTGGTGGCTGCGGGGGCGGCGGCGGTGGCTGCGGTTGCCGCCTGCGGGGCGAGGCCGACGGCGGCGGCCACGAGGCTCGCGGCGAGGGCTCCGACCGCGAGGGTGCGGGTGCGGGTGCGACGAGGTGTGGGCATGGTGGTGCTCCTTCTGGTCGTGGTTCGGGTCTGGTGCTGCTGGGTTTCGGTCCTGCCGCGAGCGTCTGCGTCCGCGCGAGCCTCCGCGCGAGCGGGCCTTTCCGGTTCGGATCCGGGGCGGGACCCCGCGTGTTCCGCCCACTCGCGGGACGCGCTCCCCCGACTCCCGACGATGTCCGCGCGAGCGGGCCTTTCCGGTCCGGATCCGAGGCGGGACCCCGCGTGTTTCGCCCGCTCGCGACCGGGGGCGGTCACGTGGCGCTCGTCGCGGTCGTGGTGGGGTCGGCGGGCAGGTACGTGACGGTGAGCTCCGAGCCGTCGCGCTCCACCGAGGCGGGGCGGAAGGCGTCGGACATCGCGTCGAGCGTGGCGGCGACCCGTGCGGCAGCCGAGGCGTCCGACGCGTCGAGGACCACCCGGCGGAACGGCTGCCCGGTCTCCCCCTCGAGCGGCGTGAAGCGGTCGACACCGATCGCCCGGTCGGCGAGCACCTGGCCGAGCGCGATCATCGCCCGCGAGTCGACCTGGCCGGCACGGAACTGCGACTTCGTCCCGCCGTCCGCCCGGAGTGCCGGGTTCGCGGCGAGCTGGGTGCCCATCGTCTTGCGGAGGTCGGTCGCGCGGGTGATCGCAGCGTTCGCGGCGGTCGTGCCCTCGGAGTGGATCCGACGGACGTCGACCCGCTGGTTCCCGGTGCCGAACGCGGCGACGGACGTCGAGTTCTCGATCGCCTGCCGGATGTCGGACGACGAGTTGCCGCCGGTCCGCATGGAGTCAGTCGTGACGACGTAGTCCGCGTCCTTCCACCCGTTCGGCGACTGGCGTTCGACCGCGGCGTCGGTGTCGAGCTTGTAGTACCAGACGACGTTGTTCCGGGCGAAGCCGTCCTGCACGAGGTCGACCCACATGGCGTCGTCGACGAGCAGCCGGGAGGACTTCGGCACGTTGTCGCCCACCCACTCCTCGGCCTGCTGCATCGGCAGGTCGAGGTTGCCGAGCACGAACCCGCGCAGCTGGCCGCCCCAGAGCGGGACCGCCACGACGAGCGCCGCGGTGGTGGCCGCCAGCCAGGTGATGCCGAGGCCACGGCGGGTGGCTCCGCCGAGGCGCGTGCGGGTCCGGGTGCGCCCGGCGATCGCGAGGACGGCGCGTTCGGCGGTGTACGCCACGAGCAGCGCCGCGAACGGGATGAGCATGATGACGTACGGCACGGGCAGGTACCCGTTCGGCCGGAACATCATGAGCAGCAGGAACACGAGCATCGCGGCGATCGGGCGGACCCGGCGCAGGAAGAGCCCGACGACGGCGGCCACGGACCCGAGCACGATGAACACGGGGTCGAGGGCCCACCACTGGGAGGCGGCCTCGTTCGCGAGGCTCCCCGAGTCGAACACCGACCCCGAGGCCGCTCGGGACCCGAGCTGGTAGGTGATGCCCTCGAACAGGCTGACCCGTCCGGTCCCGGGCAGGAGCTCGCCCTTCACCGCGGCGAGCAGCAGGTAGCCGCCGCCGATCACGGCGAGCACGGCCCCGGCGACGCTCAGCGTGTACCGGCGGGTGCTCTTGTCGGCCCGGCGCACCGCGATCCAGATGAGGAACGGCAGCGCGAGCAGGTACGTCTCCTTGGAGAGCACGGCGATCCCGAGGCACGCGGCAGCCCCGGCGAACCCGGCCAGCTGCTGACGTCGGCTCAGCACGAGGACGAACGCGGCGAGGAGCCAGGGCGTCGCGACGTTGTCGATGTACACGGTGCGGTGGTACTGCAGTGCGAGCGGCGACAGGGCGAAGACGAGGCCTGCGGCGGCCGCGGTCGCCCGGCCCGTGCCGAGACGGCGGGCGAGGACGAACAGCAGGATGCTCGACACGGCGGCGAAGAAGACCATCGCCTCACGGCCGGCCTCGACGGCGAACGGGTAGCGCGCGAACGCCCCGGTCAGCGAGGTGTACCCGGCGATCTGGAACCACCCGAGCGGCGGGTGGTCGTACCAGTACGTGTAGTGCGTGATCTCGCCGAGGTGTGCGATCGCCCACGCCTGCGCGGTGTACGTCCCCTCGTCGTCGATGCGCTGCGGCGTGCCGGACATGTTCCACGCCTGCACGACGACCGTGACGGCGAGGACGGGCAGCAGCCAGCCGAGGCTCGCGGCGTGCCGACGGAACCAGGCGCCGACGCCGGAGCGCTGGCCCGCGACGGCACCACGGATCGGGATGCCGGTCGTGTTGGTGATGCTGGCGGTCATCGGGTCCCTCCAGTGGTCGAACCGGCGAGCTCACGCTCGTCCGAGCTGTCGGTCGTGACGGCGTTCGCGAACCCCACGACCTCGGCCGGCTGCCCAGCCGTCCGGTGCTGCCCGGTGTGCTCCGTCTTCTCCCACCCGTTCTGCCCCTTGGCGTGCCGGACGACGGCCCGGACGGCGGCAGCGGCGAGGAACACCTGGTAGGGCACGAGGCCGAGCACGAGCTTCACGTAGTCGCGCACCCGCACTCGTTCGCCGTAGATCCGACCGAACTCGTTGAGGCCGACGACCTCGACCGCGAGGAGCATCAGCGTCGGCGCGAGCGGCACGAAGGAGACGAGGGCGATCGCCGTCGGCACCTTGACGAACAGGATCATCACGACGCTCAGCGGGATGAGGAGCCCGGTGGCCGCCTGGATGAACGGCATCGTCAGCATGTAGCGCGCGAAGAACCGCTGTCGGAAACTCGGCAGCTTCTTCCACTCCCCCTTGCCGAGCACCTGCAGGAAGCCCTGGTTCCACCGGGTCCGCTGCTTGAGCAGGGAGGCGAAGGTGGGCGGGGTCTCCTCACGGGTGACGGCCTCGGGGCTGTACGCGACGACGACCTTGGCGCCGTCGGCGGAGAGCCGGACGCCGAGCTCGCAGTCCTCGGCGAGGCAGTGCGCGTCCCACCCGTTGGACCACTCGAGCCGCGATCGGGTGACGAAGACGGTGTTGCCGCCGAGCGGGATGAACTTCGAGCCGGCGTGGAAGTGCAGACGCGAGCGGAACCAGAAGTAGTACTCGAGCACGTTGCGGAGCGACCACCAGCTCGACTTGAAGTTCATGAGCTGCACGCCGCCCTGCACCACGTCGGCGTCGGTCTCCTGGAAGCGCGAGTCCACCAGGGACAGCAGGCGCGGGTAGACCTCGTCCTCGGCGTCGAACACGCCGACGATGTCACCAGTGGCGTACTGCAGCGCGAGGTTCATCGCCTTCGGCTTGTTCTTCGGCGCCGTGTCGTCCACCACGACGCGGATCAGCGAGGGGTGGCGGGCCGCGGCGGCACGCACGACGGCGTCCGTCTCGGGGTCGTCCTCGCCGACGATCGCGATGATCTCGAAGTCGGGGTGGTCCTGCTTGGCGAGCATGTCGAGCGTCTCGCCCATGACGTCCTGCTCGTGGCGGCCGGGCACGAGCAGCGTGAACCGGTGCGCGGCCGGGCGCGGGCTCTGGCTGAAGCTCGTCGACTTCAGCGCGTCCCGCGACCGCCATGCGTGCAGCATCCACCAGAGGGTGGTGAGCGCGATGATCGTGAGCAGCACGGACACGGCGACGAGGGTCGAGTACCCGATCCACTCGCCCAGCGACCAGGCTCCCTGCGAGATCTGACCCGAGCCTCCCGTCGGCACGTCGGTCGTGCCCCGGTTCGGGACGCCCGACGGAGCGGTCCCCTCGTTGGGCTGGAGCAGCGGCCCGGCGGCCGTCAGCAGCGTGGCGGAGATGGTCATTCGGCGAGCTCCTTCGCGTGAGCGTCGGTGGAACGGAAGACGAGGGCCTTGTACGCGGCGAACCGGAACGCGGTGCCGAGCACGAGACCCACCCCGTTGCCGGCGACGTTGTCGGCGAGGGTGGAGGTGAATCCGAGGACGTAGTGCGAGACGAACAGGCAGGCGGCGGCGATGCCGAGGCCGATGAGGTTCGTGGCCGCGAAGAGGAGCCCTTCGCGGAGGGTCTCGCGCCGGCCCGTCTGGCGTTCGGCGCGGAAGGTGATGAACCGGTTGCCGACCCAGGCGACGGCCGTGGACACGACGGCGGAGACGATCTTCGCGGCGATGGGCCCGTCGGGCATCACGGTCGCGCGGAGGAGGTTGTAGACGCCGAGGTCGATGACGAAGCAGACGGCGCCGATGCTCCCGAAGGAGACCAGCTGGCGGGCGAGGGTCACCAGCCGCGCGAGGGTCGCGCGCGGCGGGACGGGCACCGCTCCGGTGGCGGATGACACCACAACGGGGGTATCGGTTCGGGTCATGCCCCCGATTCGGGGGACGTGGGGGTGCGGTTTGGGAGGGGTACAGGCTTACGGAGGCTTCTGCCAGTTTCGCGACACCTGCTGTTCACATGCGGGTCGCGGTGGACGCGACCCCACGACGGACTGGAGGCGCGGTGCCAGCTGGCACCGCGCCTCCAGTCCGGGGCTGGTCGCGTCTACGCGGGGCGCGACGCCGGGCTGACCGTCTTCGACGCGTCGCGTTCCGGGATGTCCCCCAGGGCCGCGTCGATCGCGGCGAGCGCGTCGGCGTCGAGCGTGACGCCCGCGGCCTTCACGTTGTCGGTGACCTGCTCCGGACGCGAGGCGCCGACGATCGCACTCGCGACGTTCTCGTTCTGGAGCGTCCACGCGATCGCGAGCTGCGCGAGCGTGAGCCCGGCCTGGTCGGCGACGGGCTGGAGGCGCTGGACGGCCTCGAGGACCTCGTCGCGCATGAACCGCTTGATCATGTCGGCGCCGCCCTTCTCGTCCGTGGCGCGCGAGCCCTCGGGGAGCGGCTGACCGGGCTTGTACTTGCCGGTGAGCACGCCCTGGGCGATGGGCGACCAGACGATCTGCGACAGACCGAGCTGCTTCGAGGCCGGGACGACCTCGCCCTCGATGACCCGCCACAGCATCGAGTACTGGGGCTGGTTCGAGATGAGCTGGAAGCCGAGTTCCTTCGCGAGGGCGGCTCCGGCACGGATCTGCTCGGCGTTCCACTCGCTGACGCCGATGTAGAGCGCCTTGCCCTGGCGGACGACGTCGGCGAAGGCCTGCATCGTCTCCTCGAGGGGGGTCTCGTGGTCGTAGCGGTGCGCCTGGTAGAGGTCAACGTAGTCCGTCTGCAGCCGCTCGAGCGAGCCGTCGATCGACTCCATGATGTGCTTCCGGCTGAGGCCGGTGTCGTTGTGGCCCTTCGGACCGGTCGGCCAGTAGACCTTCGTGAAGATCTCCAGCGACTGACGACGCTCGCCCTTGAGTGCTTCGCCGAGGACCGTCTCGGCCTTCGTGTTGGCGTACGTGTCGGCCGTGTCGAACGTCGTGATGCCGGCGTCGAGCGCTGCCCGTACGCACTGGGTGGCGACGTCGTTCTCGACCTGCGAACCGTGCGTCAGCCAGTTGCCGTAGGTGATCTCGGAGATCTTGAGTCCGGAGTTGCCCAGGTACCTGAATTCCATGGTGTCGACGCTACCGGTCCCCCGGACGCCCTGAGGGGCCGTGCGAGTACCTGCCGCACGGCGCGCGCGGGCCACGCGCGGACCGGGGCTGGAGGCTGGGCTCGGCGTTCTTGGCCGTCCTGACCGCGAGCGGGCGGTATACCCACGCGACCGCCCCGGAACCGGACGCTTTCCACCCGCTCGCCCCGCGCCTCCAGGCCGGGCCGTTCCTCCACAATCCCGCTCCGCTCGGCTTCGTCCACAGATCGACCCGCGGGCGCCCCGCCTGGCGGCCATCCCCGCAACGCTGTCCCCATGCAGCTCGAGGCGACGTTCCCGATGGCCCTCCGGGGCCGCCCGTTCCGCGTCCGTGAGGCCCTCCACCGCGGCGTCAGCGCCGGCCGCCTCCGGACTCGCGCACTCCTCCGCCCGTTCCACGGCATCCGTGCGTGGACGCGCCCGACCACCCACGAGCAACGCGCACGTGCGGTCCTCCCCCGCCTGCGCCCCGACCAGGCGTTCAGCCACACCACGGCTGCGGCGATCCTCGGCATCCCGCTCCCGCGTCGACTCGAACGCGATCCCCGTATCCACGTGACGACCCTCGGAACCGACCAGGCAATCCGGGTTCGCGGGACGGTCGGGCATCGCGCACGCCGCGGACGCGTCCACATCGTCCACTCGGGGACAGCAGCCCTCACGCATCCGGCCGACACGTTCATCGCTCTGGCAACGCTCCTCAGCCGCGACGAGTTGATCGTGGTCGGCGACGCACTCGTCGGGTGGCTCGGCTGGTGCGATCGGGATGAACTCGTCGCAGCGGCCCGTCGCTACCGCGGCGCGCGGGGCATCCGCCGGGTCCGCGCAGCGCTGGAGGAGATCCGCCCGGGCTCGCGCTCCCCAGGCGAGACACGCCTCCGATTGGCGTTGACGCGGCGGGGCCTCCCCCAGCCCGAGCTGAACCACGACGTCGTCGTCGCTGGCCGCTGGGTCGCGTGTGTCGACCTCGCGTACCCGGCGGCCCGGGTGGCGATCGAGTACGAGAGCGACCTGCGCCGCACGGACGATCGCACGTTCCGCAAGGACCTCACCCGCGGCGAACACCTGAAGGACGTCGGATGGTGGCTTGTCCGCGCCACCGCCGACGACGTCGGCGCGGGCGTCGAGGTGTTCGTCTCGCGGGTCCGTCACCTGATCGACGGGGCGTCGACCGGGAGGCACGACACGCGTCCGAGACGTCGGCTCGCGACATTGAGATGAACATTGGTTGACGCTTCAACCAAACGAGTGCACAATGGGCTAGCATCAGCTTCGATGCAGGCGCATGGAACTGGGGTTCCGTCCGACGCCTGCTCGGGAACGCAGACCACAGCTTCGAAGGAGTCACCATGACGCTCACCGCCACCACCATCCCCGGCTACCAGACCGGCACCTGGAAGATCGACCCCACCCACTCCGAGGTCACCTTCTCGGTCCGCCACCTCGCCATCAGCAAGGTCAAGGGCAAGTTCGAGACGTTCGACGCCACCGTCGTCACCGCCGAGAACCCGCTCGAGTCGACCGTCGAGGCGAACATCGACGTCGCGTCGATCAACACCGGCCAGGAGCAGCGCGACCAGCACCTCAAGACGAGCGACTTCTTCCTCACCGAGGAGCACCCGCAGCTCACCTTCCGCTCGACGGGCATCGAGGCCAAGGGCGACGACCTGCACATCGCCGGTGACCTCACCCTGCGCGGCGTCACCAAGCCGGTCATCCTCAAGGCCGAGCTCGGTGGCTTCACGACCGACGGCTACGGCCAGGTCAAGTTCGGCGCCGAGGCGACGACGAAGATCGACCGCACCGAGTTCGGCGTGAACTGGAACGCAGCGCTCGAGGCCGGCGGCTTCACGCTCGGCAACGACGTCACGATCAACCTCGACGTCCAGTTCGTCCTCCAGGCAGCCTGACGCCCGACGGACTCCTCGATCCCCAGGTCCGTGCGACGCGCATGACCTGAGGGCACCGAACCGCAGCACCCTGCAGCACCCGAGACGAACGGCCCGGCTCCTCCCCAGGAGCCGGGCCGTTCGCCGTGTCCGCCGCGCCTGCGCGCTGGTCCGCCCCGTTCGGGGGCGAGGGCGGGCGGGGGCGGGGGCGGCCTCGCCGCGCGCGAGCGGGGGGGGCGGCCTCGCCGCGCGCGAGCGGGGGGGCGGCCTCGCCGCGCGCGAGCGGGGGGGGCCTCGCCGCGCGCGAGCGGGCGAAACACACACGCCCTCGGGCCTGAACGCACACGAATTGACCCGCTCGACGCCCGGCTTCCCGGGATGTCACGGACGCACTCGGGCGGCAGTCGCTCGACCTCACAGCCGGCCGGGCGAGCGGGCGGAATCGGTAGCCGATCCCGCCTTTCCACCGTGTACTTCGCCCGCTCGCGCCGACGAAGCTCCAGGGATCGCAGCCGGACCGACGGGAGCGCACAACCCAGCGGATGCGCGCCCGGGGACGCGCGAGCGGGCGGAAAGCGTTCGGTCTCCGACAGAAGCGGATGTACTTCGCCCGCGCGGCGACCCGCGCGAGCAGTAGCGTGAGGACACGCCCGCGTACTTCGCCCGCTCGCCGGCTCGGGGAATCGACGTCACCGACGGGCGGTTGCAGGAAAGACCCGCTCGCGCGCCGGACACCCCGACGCCGAACGAGCAAGAGCAAGAGCAAAAGCAAGAGCCACCCCGAAACCGAACACGCGCACGACGCACCTCACGAACAGGAGCACCACCATGGCCACCGACTGGATCGCGTTGCAGGCCCTCGCGGCAGCCGAGTTCGGCCGCCGCGTCGCCGCCGTGACGGACTGGGACGCCTCCACTCCCGACTCCGAGTGGACCACCCGCGACCTCGTGCAGCACGTCGTCGACGAGCAGCGCTGGATCCCGAAGCTCCTCACGGGGTGCGACTACGCCCAGGCCGAAGCGGACCTCGAGTCGATCGGCGACGACCTCGCCGCCGAGTGGGCGAAGTTCGCCACGGCAGCGACCGAAGCCTGGCGGAAAACGCCCGCTGACGTCCCGGTGCACCTCAGCACGGACGTCGTGCCCGCCGGCGAGTACCTCACGGAGCAGACGAGCGACATCACGATCCACACGTGGGACCTCGCCCGCGCGACGGGGAGCGACGAGTCACTGCCGGACGAGCTCGTGCGCGCCGTGTGGGAGTACTTCGAGCCGCAGATCGAGGACCTCGCGGCCACCGGCCTCTACGCAGCCCCCGTCGAGGTCGGCGAGGACGCTCCGCTCCAGGTCCGCCTCCTCGCCGTCACAGGCCGCGATGCCAGGGTGACTGCATGAGCGCGGCCGAAAACGCCCGCTCGAGCGCGACCGAAAACGCCCGCTCGAGCCCGGCCGAAAACGCCCGCTCGGGCAGTAGGCAGACGCAAACGGAAACGGAAACGACACCAGCGACCGCGACCACCCGCCTCGGCGCCACCGGCCTCGAGATCAGCAGCGTCGTCCTCGGCATGATGTCCTACGGCGACCCCGACCGCGGCGCCCACCCCTGGAGCGTCGGCATCGACGAGGCACGCCCCTTCGTCCGCCGCGCGTTCGAGGCCGGCATCACGACCTTCGACACCGCGAACGTGTACTCCGACGGCTCCAGCGAGGAGATCACCGGCACCCTCCTCAAGGAGCTCGCCCCGCGCGAGGACGTCCAGGTCCTCACGAAGGTCAACGGCAGGATGCGACCGGGCCGGAACGGCGCCGGGCTGTCCCGCGCCGCGATCATGCACGAGATCGACGCGTCGCTGACCCGGCTCGGCACGGACTACGTCGACCTGTACCAGATCCACCGTTTCGACCCGCACACCCCGGTCGAGGAGACGATGGAGGCCCTGCACGACGTCGTGAAGGCCGGCAAGGCCCGCTACATCGGCGCGAGCAGCATGTGGGCGTGGCAGTTCGCCGAGATGCAGCACGTCGCCGAGCGGCACGGTTGGACGCGGTTCGTGAGCATGCAGGACCAGTACAACCTCCTCGAACGCGAGGAGGAGCGCGAGATGCACCCCTTCTGCGCGCACACCGGCGTCGGCGTGATCCCGTGGAGCCCCCTCGCCCGCGGCAAGCTCACCCGACCGTGGGACGCGCAGGGTTCCGGGAGCCGGGCGGACACCGACGAGTTCGGCAAGACCCTCTACCGGCAGGACGAGGACGCGAACCGCGCGATCGTCGACGCGGTGCAGCAGGTCGCCGAGGCCCACGAGGCGAGCATGGCGCAGATCGCCCTGGCCTGGGTGATGCGGCAGCCCGCGGTGAGCGCCCCGATCGTCGGCGCGACGAAGGAGCACCACATCGACGACGCGGTGGCAGCCACGGCGATCACGCTCACGGACGACGAGGTGACGCGACTCGAGTCCGCGTACACGCCCCGGGTGCCGTCCGGTTTCTGACGCACCCACCAGACGGCCTGGAGGCGCGGTGCCAGCTGGCACCGCGCCTCCAGGCCTCAGACGGTCGCTTCCGGAGCCCCGCGCGCGCTGTCCAGCCGCGCGATCCGGACGAGCGCCGCGCGCTCCGTCCCGGGTTGGTGACCGAGCACGGCACCGATGCCGTCCAGCACGAGCCCGGCGGTCCGCTTCACCGGGAACTCGACCGGCCCCACGGCCGGCGTCCGCAGCCGCAGCATCGAGCGGTGCCGCGGGTCGAGCGACGCGACCGCGCCACCGAAGAGCGCGCGGTACCCGGGCCGCAGCATGGAGGCGAGCGGTGGGTCCTTGATGAAGCGGACGACGTCGAGCGTGCGGGCGGTCACGGCGAGTTCGCCTCGGTCGAGGTACCCGTTCATCTGCTCGCGGAGCTCGGCGTCCGACTCCGGTGCATCCGCGACGCCCATGAGCCGTCCGGCGATCGCCCACTCCCGGACGTAGGCGTCGGCGCCTCCCGGGATGGGTTCACCCCAGAGCTGTGCGCTGCGGAGGAAGGCGTCCGTGAAGGCGAGGTGCACCCACCGGGCGAGGTCCGGGTCGTTCGCGGCGTACGGCTTCGTCACACCGTGGCCGTCGACGTACTCCCCGCGGACCCGCTCGTGCAGTTTCCGCACCCACGCGCTCGCGCCGTCGGCCGCCGCGGTGTCCCCGTGCGACACCGTGTAGATCCACCGGATCGTGCCGGCGAGGCGTCCGAACGGGTCCTCGCGGTAGCGGGAGTGGTCGGCGACGCCGGCGAGCGCCCCGGGGTGCAGTGCCTGGACGAGGAGCGCGCGGACCCCGGCGAGGATCGTCTGCCGACCGCCGTGCACCGACCAGGTGGCGGAACCGGGTCCGAAGTAGCCGGCGTCGGTGCCCTGTTCGAGCTCGTCGATCCAGGCCGGGCGCTCCGTGGCGCCCCCGGTGAACGTGTCGTTGAGACGGGAGCGGAAGGCATCGGCGACGGACGGCATGCGGCCATCGTCCGTCCTGCCCCTGACAGCGCGCTCGGCGTCGGGGTGGCGCACCCTCCCAGCGGCTGCCCGGGTGGCCCGCTAGGTTGGGTCGCGTGAGCATCGACACGCCTCGTCCCTGGCTTGCCTCGTACGCCCCGGGGGTCCCGCACGACATCGAGGAGCCCACGGGTTCCCTCTCCGACATCGTGGAGGAGTCCGCCAGGCGCTTCCCGAAGCAGGTCGCGCTGGAGTTCTTCAAGCGCACGACGACGTACGCGGAGCTGCAGGAGCAGATCAGCCGTGCCGCGAACGGGCTCCGCAAGCTGGGCGTCTCGGCCGGTGACCGGGTGGCGATCGTCCTGCCGAACTGCCCGCAGCACATCGTCGCCTTCTACGCCGTGCTCCGGCTCGGGGCGATCGTGGTCGAGCACAACCCGCTGTACACGCCACGGGAGCTCCGCCACCAGTTCGAGGACCACGGCGCGAAGGTCGCGATCGCGTGGGACAAGTCCGTCGCGACGCTGCAGGACTTCCCCGCCGACGTGAAGCTCGACGCGATCGTCTCGGTGGACCTCACCCGGGCGATGCCGCGCGGCACCCGGATCGCCCTGTCGCTGCCGGTCGCGAAGGCCCGTGAGTCCCGCGCCAAGCTGACCACGAAGGTCCGTGGGACGACGAAGTGGGACGACCTCGTGTCGACCCGGAAGCTGTCGAAGCGGCACCCGCGGCCGACGACCGACGACACCGCGCTCATCCAGTACACGTCCGGCACGACGGGTGTCCCGAAGGGCGCCGTGCTGACGCACCGGAACCTGATCGCGAACGCGGCCCAGGCCCGGGCGTGGGTGCCGCAGATCCGCCGCGGCGACAACGTCGTGTACGCGGTCCTCCCGATGTTCCACGCCTACGGCCTGACGCTGTGCCTGACCTTCGCGATGAGCATGGCCTCGCGCCTGGTGCTCTTCCCGGCGTTCGACCCGGCGCTCGTCCTCGCGGCGATGAAGAAGCACCCGCCGACGTTCCTGCCGGCCGTGCCCCCGATCTACGCCCGACTGCAGCACGCGGCGGACTCGGCGAAGGTCTCGCTCGAGGGCATCGAGATCGGCATCTCCGGCGCCATGCCGCTGTCGGCCGACGTCGTCGAACCGTGGGAGGCCCGCACCGGCGGCTACCTCGTCGAGGGCTACGGGCTGTCCGAGTGCTCCCCGGTGTTGATGGCGAACCCGGTCTCCCCCGACCGTCGGCTCGGGTCGATCGGGCTGCCGCTGTCCTCCACCGAGGCACGGGTGGCCGACCCCGACGACCCGACGAAGGTGCTCGGCACCGACGAGCCCGGCGAACTCCAGGTCCGCGGGCCCCAGGTGTTCCGCGGCTACTGGGGCAAGGCCGAGGCGACCGACGAGGTCTTCACGTCCGACGGGTGGTTCCGCACGGGTGACGTCGTGGCGATCGGCGCCGACGGGTACGTCCGGATCGTCGACCGCCTCAAGGAGCTCATCATCACGGGCGGCTTCAACGTCTCCCCGTCGGAGGTCGAGGACGCCCTCCTCAAGCACCCCAGCGTCAAGGAGGTCGCGGTCGTCGGCATCACCCAGGCCGGCAACGAGCAGGTCGTCGCCGCCGTGGTGCCGAAGGACCCGGCGACCTTCGACGCGGATGCGCTCCGCGCCTGGTCGCGGGACCACCTGGCGGCCTACAAGGTGCCGCGCCGGGTCGTCGTGGTGCAGGACCTGCCCCGCTCGATGATCGGCAAGGTGCTGCGGCGGAAGGTGCGCGACCAGATCATCGGCGACTAGCCGTCCCCGGCCGTGACGGCACGGCCAGCACGGCCAGTCCGACGACCACCAGCCCGATGCCGACCCACCCGCCGGCTCCGAGGTGCTCGCCCACCACCAGCACGGCGAGGACCGCCGCCACGACGGGCTCGAACAACGAGAGCAGCGTCGCGACCGAGGCGCTCACGGACCGCAGCCCGACCGCGTACAGCGAGTGCCCGAGCACCGTCGGCACGAGCGCCAGGTACACGAACACCGGCCAGTTCGACGCGACCCCGAGCGAGGCGTGCCCGCCCACGACGGCGAGGACGACGAGCGGGACCGCTGCGAGTCCGAACACCGCGCCCACGAGCCCGCGCTCACCCGGCAGGGACGCACGATCGGCCACGGACGCACCTCCCGGCAGCGCGACCGGACCGGACACCGCGTGCATGCCGCGGGCGACCGCCCACGAGTACGACGCGTACGTCAGACCGGCGAGCAACGCGCTCCCGAGCCCGAGCAGGAGCGAGGCGTCCGGCCCGGAGCCGGCCGACCCTGACCCCTCCGACCGCGCGAGCGTCACGACGACCATGCCGACCACGCTCACCAGGGTGGCGACGACCCACCTGCGCGTGACGCGCCTCCCGTCCGCCGCCCATTCGACGAGTCCTGCGAACACCGGGGACGACCCGATGGCCACGGTCGTGCCCAGCGCGACGCCCGCGTCGGCGAGGGCCGCGTAGAACGCGACCGCGTACACGACGAGCGATGCCGCGCCGAGCAGGACCCAGCGCCTGGTCGCCGGGTCGGCGACCGCACGGAGGCTGCCGCGACCGGCACCGAGGGCGAGCACGATGCCGCCGAGCCCGAAGGTCACCGCACCGAAGACGAAGGCCGGCACGCCCGGCGCGAAGTGCGTCGCGGTCCCGGTGGTCCCCCAGACGGCAGCGGCGACGACGACCGCCGCGATCCCGCCGACCGGCCTGGAGGCACGACTCGCGTCCGCCCCGCCCGTCACGACACGTGGACGCTCGGTCGGCGGTTCACGTCGGGTTCGGCTTCGCGGAGGACCTCACGGGTGACGGGGGCGACGTCGCCGACACCGGTGAACACGAAGCGGATCGCGTTGCGGATCGGGCTGCCCTCGTTCCACTCGAAGTAGATGCTCGGGACGACGCCGGCGATGTCCCGGATCGCCAGGAGGGTCGACGCGATGGTGTTCGGCACGTTCCCGGAGCGGACCTTGAGCACGCGGTGGCCGTGGATCACGTGCCCCTCGACCACGAGGTCCTCCTCGAAGTCCGAGGAGTCGGCGGGCAGCACCTCGAGGAACATCGTCGGCACGCGGGCGGGGATGCCGGAGTCGCGGCGTTCCTCTCGGCCCTTCGACCGGTAGGCCTCGGCGGTGCCGGCACCCGGCTCGTTCGCGATGATGCAGACCGAGCTGAACTGGTCGGCGTCGGCCTCGATGAACTGCCGTGCGGTGGCGTCCAGCTCGATCGACGACGCGCGGAGCTCGAAGGACCGACGGACGCGGGAGACCAGCGAGACGACGACGATCGCGACGATGAAGATCGCGGCGATCCGGACGCCGTCGGGCCGCTCGATGACGTTCGCGACGGTCGTGTAGACGAACACGACCGTCACGATCCCGAAGCCGATGGTGCGCTTCTTCTGCTGCTTGCGCCGGGCCGACAGGGTCACCGCGACGGCGGCGCTCGTGATGAGGACGAGCACGCCGGTGGCGTAGGCGCCACCCTGCGCGTCGACGTTCGCCTGGAAGACGATCGTGATGACGAAGGCGATGAGCGTGAAGATGATGACGAGCGGTCGGGTCGCGCGCGCCCACTGCGGTGCCATGCCGTAGCGGGGCAGGAAGCGGGGCACGAGGTTGAGCAGACCCGCCATCGCGCTCGCGCCGGCGAACCACAGGATCGCGACGGTCGAGAAGTCGTAGACCGAGCCGAACACGCCACCGAGGTACTGGTGCGCGAGGTACGCCAGCGCTCGACCGTTCGCCCCGCCCCCGGGTTGGAACTCGTGCTGCGGGATGAGGAACGTCGTCACGATCGACGAGGTGATGAGGAACGAGCTCATGATGACCGCGGCGACGGTCAGCAGCCGCTTCGTGCCGCGGATCCGGCCCTCCGGTCGGGCGCTCGTGTCGTCCGAGGCGTCGCCGCGCACCTGCGGCATGACCGCGACCCCGGTCTCGAACCCGGACAGGCCGAGGGCGAGCTTGGGGAACACGACGAGGGCGATGCCGATCATCACGAGCGGGTTGCTGTGCTGCGCCGTGAGGCCGCTCCACCAGTCGCTCGCCACCATCGGGTGCTCGAACACGTGCCACAGGGCGACCACGACGACGATCGCGTTGAGGGCGAGGAACACCCCGACGAGCGCGACCGCGATGCCGATCGCCTCCTTGAAGCCGCGGAGGAACACGATGCCGAGCAGCAGGAGCAGCGCCAGGGTGAGCGGCACCGGGATCTCGGTGAACCAGTGCGGCGTGTACGGGTTCTCGGCGATGTGCGCCGTGGCGTCCGCCGCCGACAGGGTCATCGTGATCATGAAGTCCGTCACCGCGAACCCGAGCAGCACGAGCACGAAGAGCTTGCCGGCCCACCAGGGCAGGAGCTTCTCGAGCATCATGATCGACCCGGCGCCACGGAAGCTGTCCTGGGCCACCCGGCGGTAGACGGGCAGCGCGCCGAAGAGCGTCACGAGCACGAGGACGATCGTCGCGATCGGTGAGAGGAGCCCGGCGGCCAGGGCGGCGATCGCGGGCTGGTACCCGAGCGTCGAGAAGTAGTCCACGCCGGTCAGGCACATCACCCGCCACCACGAGTGGGTCTTCTCGACCTCGACCTGGTGCGGCCCCTGGTGCGAGGCGCCCTGGTCGGATCCCTGCAGCATCCACCGGCGCACCCGGGTGGAGCGGTCGGGGGACGGCTCGGTCGCGTCGCGTTCCGCGGCCCGCTCGGAGTCAGTCGCGGTCACGGAGACGATCGTAGGCCGTCTCAGCGCCGTGGTCTCGCGATCACCGCGGCGACACCGGCCACCACGAGCAGGACCCCGGCCGCCAGGCAGGCGCCGAGCAGGAGCGTCGTCGGGTCGACGTCGAACCACGGCAGGGCGGTCACGGCCATCGCCGCGGCGAAGACCAGGAGGACGACGCCCCAGAAGACCGTGCCGAAGCGCGGGGTGCGACGCGGGCGGGGCGCCGGGGTGGTCTGCTCGACCGGGGTGGTCTGGCCGACCGGGGTGGTCTGGCCGGCCGGGGTGGTCTGGTCAACGGGGGTGGTCTCGTCGTTCGTCATCGTCTCGTTCCTCACTGGTCGACGGCCAGGCCGCGCGGGACGTCGACGCCACCGCCGACGACCCACACGTGCACGGTCGTGATGTCCGCAGCGTCCGCCGATCGCGCTGCCCGGTTCTCCACGGTCGTCGTGCCGAGCACGCCGCCGAGGCTGTCGTCCGCGTCGTCGTCCGGTTGGAGGTCGACCCCGTACCCGACGCCGCTCACCTGCACACGGACGGGCGCATCGGTCGGCAGCAGCACCTCGGCTCCCCCGGCGCCGAGCCAGAGGTTCACCGTCCCGCCGCCGTCGGACTCGCCGAGCCCGCGCAGGTCGAGCGTGGGTCCCCCGACCACCATCGCGTAGTTCCGCTCGGCGCCCTGCCCGACGTCGTCCACCCGCCACGTCGTCCCGCCGATGACCGTGACCTGCGTCCCGCCGGGCAGCACACCCGTGACCACGAGTGCGACGACCCCGATGGTCGCGAACAGTCCGAGTCCGCCGCTCTCCCGTCCGCGCACGCCCGCCACGATGGTCGCGACCGCGAGCACCGCGACGGCGGCCGCGATCCCGAGCACCGGGACCGGCAGGTCGGTCTGCTGCGCCCAGACCGCGACGCCGGCGCCGGCGACGAGCGCGAGCCCGACGCTCACCGCGACGAACGCCGCACCGGGGAGCCGCTCGGCCCGCTTCGCACGTCGTTCCGCGGCGCGTTCGCGCTCGGCACGCATCCGGTCGACGTGCTGACGGTGACGGTCCGCCGCGCTGGTCGGGGCCGCCCACTGCCAGGAGGCACGACCCGCGTCCGTCGCGGACGTCGCGGACCCGGAGGGGTCGGTTCCTCCCCCCGCGGTCGCGCCCGCCGGCACGGGACCCGCCGTCGGCACGGGCTCGTCGGCGCTCGTCCAGAAGTCGCGTCGCGCCCCGGCACCGGCGGCGTCGGCCCCGTCGGTGCGGGAAGGCTGCGAGCCCCGGCGCGCCAGGACCACCACGAGCCACACCGCGCAGCCCACGAGGGCGATGGTCCACGCGGTGCCGAGCGTGGCGGAGAGCCAGCCGGGCATCCCCCACGCGACCGGGACACCCCGCCACCAGATGCCCTGGACGGCCGGCACGAAGGTCAGCACGACGAGGACACCGATGGCGATGAGCGCCGGGTCGAGCACGCCGCGGATCATCCGCTCGACGTGGATCCGTCCGGACGAGTCCGGCAGCAGCGCCCACCCCGCCGCGTAGGCGAGGAACACCGGGCCGCCGAGGAGCGCCACGACGATCGCGACGCCTCGGACGACGAGCGGGTCGAGGCCCGTCCGGTCGGCGACGGCGCCGCACACGCCGGCGAGCCAGCGGTCGTCGGAACGGGTGACGCGGATGCCCCGGATCCAGTCGAAGAACCGTGTCGCCGACGCGGGGCCGCCGGTGTCCTGTTGTGTCATGGCCACCAGCATCGCGGCAGCGCTCGCCCGGCACCATCGGGGTTCACCCTGATCGTCCCCTGATCACCGACCCCGAGCCGACGTTCGGGCGACGCAGGGTGCCAGGATTGGCCCATGCCGACCGCCACGATGTCCCGCCCGGCCCTCCGGGTCGTCGGTGGCGTCTGCGGCGGCTTCGCTGCCCACACCGGGCTGCCAGTCGGCGCGGTGCGCCTGGCGACCGCGGTCCTCGCCGTGTGCGGCGGGGCCGGGGTCCTGCTCTACGCCTGGCTCTGGGCGACGACGCCGAGCCAGGGTCCGGCGACACCGACGTCCCTCAAGGCCATGCTCACCCGGCCGTCCGTCGAGAGCGGCTCCGACGCCGAGCAGCACGAGCGCCGAGCGCCGGTCGTGGAGATCCTCCTCGGCATCGCCCTGCTCACGGCGGGCGGAGCGATGGTCGCCTCCCGCCTCGGCGTCGACGTCCCGCTCGAGTTCGTCGTGCCCGGGATCGTCGTCGCGACGGGAGCAGCCCTGGCGTGGCGGCAGCTCGACGCGCTCCGCAACGTCCGCGCGGCCGGGTCCTCGGCGCTCGTCGTCCGTGCACTCGGCGCGCTGGTGCTCGTCGTGCTCGGCATCCTGCTCTTCTTCACGTCGAGCACGCACCCGAACGTGTGGACCGTGCTCACCGCGGCGGCCGCCGTGCTGCTCGGCGTCGCCGTCGTCGTCGCCCCGTGGGTCGTCCGGCTCGTGCGGGACCTCGCCGAGGAACGCGCCGCCCGGGTCCGCGACGTCGAGCGGGCCGAGATGGCCGCGCACCTCCACGACTCCGTGCTGCAGACCCTCGCGCTCATCCAGCAGCGGGCTGAGCCGGGCTCCGACGCCGCCCGGCTCGCACGCGCCCAGGAGCGGGAACTCCGGTCGTGGCTCTTCACCGAGCAGGCGGAGCCGGCGAGCGACCTCGGCGCCCAGCTCCGTGCGGTCGCCGCCGAGGTCGAGACGGAGTACCCGGCGCGGGTCGAGGTCATCGCGATCGGCCCCGCCCGCACCGACCTGCCCGAGGGACTCGTCGCCGCCGCACGCGAGGCCGTCCGCAACGCCGCCCGGCACGCCGGCGGCACCGTGAGCGTCTACGCCGAGACCGCGAACGACCGGGTCGAGGTCAGCGTCGGCGACCGCGGACCGGGCTTCGACGTGGACACGATCCCCGAGGGCCGCTACGGCGTCCGCGAGTCGATCATCGGTCGGATGGACCGGCTCGGCGGCACCGCCGTGATCGGACCGGGGCCGGGTCGCACCGGCACCGAGGTCCGGCTCACGCTGCCGCTCCGCGCCGACGACCACCCGCCCGCGGGCCCCGCCGAGGGGCAACCGACGAAGGAGCCCTCGTGACCGACCCCGCCCCGCAACCGCAAGCCGGACCGCTGACGGTCGCCATCGTCGACGACCACTCCATCTTCCGAGCCGGCGTGCGTGCCGGACTGCCACCGCGCCTCCAGGTCGTCGGTGAAGCGGCCACCGTCGACGAGGCGGTCGATCTCGTGGCGGCGACCGCACCGCGGGTCGTCCTGCTCGACGTGCACCTGCCCGGCGGAGCCGGAGGCGGCGGCGCCGAGGTGATCACCCGGTCCGCCCCCGACCACCCGGAGACGCGGTTCCTCGCGCTGAGCGTCTCGGACGCGGCGGAGGACGTCGTCCGGGTGATCCGGGCCGGTGCCCGCGGGTACATCACGAAGAGCTCCTCGGAGGCCGACGTCGCCGAGGCGATCGACCGTGTCGCCGAGGGTGACGCGGTGTTCTCCCCGCGGCTGGCCGGCTTCGTGCTCGACGCGTTCGGTGCCGTGAGCGGCGAGACCGCGCAGGTCGACACCGAACTCGACCGCCTGTCCGCCCGCGAGCAGGAGGTCATGCGGCTGATCGCCCGCGGGTACGCCTACAAGGAGGTCGCGGGCGACCTGTTCATCTCGGTGAAGACCGTGGAGACCCACGTCTCGAAGGTGCTGCGGAAGCTGCAGCTCTCGAACCGGCACGAGCTGACGGCGTGGGCGCTCCAGCGGAAACTGCTCTGACCCGGTCGGTCCCTACTTCGCGCTGATGCGGGTGTACTTGTTGACCGCCCAGGGCACGAAGACGACGAGCATCACGGCGATGCCGATGAGGACCGTCACGATCGGGTGCTGCATCGTCCAGATGTCCGGCACGGGAGCCGAGCCGACGTTGCCGAACAGCTCACGTGCGGCCTGCACGAGCGACGACACCGGGTTCCACTCCGCGAACACCCGCAGCACCAGCGGCAGGGTGTCGCTCGGCACGAACGCGTTCGAGATGAACGTCAGCGGGAACAGGATCATGAACGAGGCGTTGTTGATGACCTCCGGCGTCTTCACGCTCATGCCGAGCAGGGCCATCACCCAGCTGAACGCGTAGCTGAACAGCAGCAGCAGGCCGATGCCGGCGAGGAACTCCAGCGGCGAGGAGTTCACGCGCCACCCGACCGCGAGGCCGGTGAGCATCATGATCGCCATCGAGATCCCGTTGAGCACGAGGTCGGAGTTCGTCCGCCCGACCAGCACCGCGGACGCCGACATCGGCAACGTGCGGAACCGGTCGATCAGCCCCTCCTTGAGGTCCTGCGCCATGGCGGACCCGGAGAACGTCGCGCCGAACACCACGGTCTGGGCGAAGATCCCGGCCATCAGGAACTGCGTGTAGTCCGTGCCCTCGACCGCGATCGCGCCGCCGTAGACCTGGCTGAACAGCAGGACGAACATGATCGGCTGCAGGACAGCGAACACGAGCATGTCCGGCGACCGCTTGATCTTGATGAGGTTCCGCTTCGTGACGGTCCAGCCGTCCTCGAACCAGACCGCGGCGGGCGAGGTGACGACGACCGGCAGCTGCCGACCGAGCGCCGTGGTGGTGGCGCTCATCGTGCCGTCTCCTTCTGCTTGTCCTGCTTGCGCTTCTTGTCCTTCGTGGCGGTGTCGTCCGGATCGCCGTCGTCGTCGGTCGCGGCGTGCCCGGTGAGCCGGAGGAACACGTCGTCCAGGGTGGGTCGGCGCATGCCGGCGTCGTGGAGGTCGATGCCCGCCTCGCCCAGGTCGGCGAGGACTCGCTGGAGCGCCGACGGGCCGGCGTCCACCGCGACGGCACGGGTGCGGCCGTCGCCGGAGACCTCGACGTCGCCGGTGCCGTACCGACGAAGAACGGTCGTCGCGGCGTCACCGTCCGTCTGGTCGACCAGGGTCACGACCACCCGGTGTCCGCCGACCTGCGCCTTGAGGTGGTCGGAGGTGCCTTCGGCGATGACGGTCCCGCCGTCGATCACCGCGATGTCGTCGGCGAGCTGGTCGGCTTCCTCCAGGTACTGCGTGGTGAGCAGCACGGTGGTGCCGTCGGCCACGAGGCCCTCGATGATGCCCCAGAGCGCCAGCCGGCTGCGGGGGTCGAGGCCGGTGGTCGGTTCGTCGAGGAACAGCACGCGGGGGTTCATCACGAGCGCACCGGCGAGGTCGATCCGGCGGCGCATGCCACCGGAGAACCCCTTCACGGGCCGGTCGCCGGCCTCGGACAGGTCGAACACGTCGATGAGCTCGCGCGCGCGGTCCCGCGCTGTCCGGCGGCCCAGGTGGTACAGGCGGCCGATCATCTCGAGGTTCTCGAACCCCGTGAGGTTCTCGTCGACCGCGGCGTACTGCCCGGACACCCCGATCGACCGACGCGTGGCCTGGGGGTCCGCGATGACGTCGATCCCGTCGATGGTCGCGGTGCCGGCGTCCGGCGTGATGAGGGTGGTCAGGACCTTGACGGTCGTGGTCTTGCCGGCACCGTTCGGTCCGAGCAGCGCCTTCACGGTGCCCTGCGGCACGGAGAGGTCGAGTCCCGCGAGTGCGTGGACCGGCCCGGACTTCGAACGGTAGGTCTTCGTCAGCCCGGAGGCTTCGATGATGGCCATGTCGCTCCTTTGTCGACCAGGAGAATATCAGTAGGTCGGTCGGAGCTCCGACACGTCACACGTCGAAGTCACCGCCGAAGTCACCGAAGCCACCGCCGAAATCGGATCCGCCGTCGCCCCAGCCCGCGCTCTCGACCCCACCGCCGTCGGACGCGCCGGCGTCAGCGGAGTCGGCACCAGTGTCCTCCGAACCACCGTCACCCGCAGCATCGGTACCGCCGTCGAACGATCCCGGGTCCGGCAGGAAGGCGCTCATGATCGCCGAACCGATGACGTAGCCCGCCACGGTGCCGAGGATCGAGGCGCCGATCATGCTGCCGAAGGACGGCCCCGATCGCGCTCCAGCACCGCCGACGCCACGGACGCCGCCGAGCGAGCGCTCCATGAACCCGGGCTGCCGGATCTCGGACCGGGTCGCCGCCTGGGCGAGCGAGCGCGGGTCGTCGCCGCGCGGGGCCTCCCCCGCGGGTGCCGTGCGGGTGAACTCGTCGTAGACCATCCGGCGTTGCTCGGGCGTCAGGGTCGCGAACGCCTCGGCGTGGACCTCCTCGATGCGCTCCGGCGGGGCGGTCCGGAGCAGGTAGCGGTAGCGCTCGACCGCGCGCTCGTCGTCGGAGGTCGCCGCCGGGCCGGGCGCCTGCGCGGGCTGGTGGTACGACTGCTGGCCGTACTGGGGCTGCTGGCCGTACTGCGGCTGCCCCCACTGGTTCTGTGCCGCACCGGACCGTGCGGCGCCGTTCTGGTCGCGGTCCGGACGTCCGAGCAAGCGGTCGAGGAATCCCATGCCGCCACAGTAGGGAGCACGGACGACCGCTGACTGTACGCCCGCACAGAGTCCTCCGTGAGCCGGTCGTGCAGGATGTGGGCATGGCAGCGGACCTCGACGAACTCCGACGGCTGCGTCGTGCCCGCAGTCGGATGGACCGCGAGTACGCCGAACCCCTCGACGTGCCGTCCCTCGCCGCGGCGGCGTTCATGTCGGCCGCGCACTTCAGCCGCCGGTTCCGCGCTGCCTACGGTGAGACGCCGTACGCCTACCTGATGACCCGGCGGATCGAGCGGGCGCAGGCGCTGTTCCGCAGCACCGACCTCAGCGTGACCGAGGTCTGCATGGCCGTCGGCGCGACGAGCCTCGGGTCGTTCTCGTCGCGGTTCACGGAACTCGCCGGGATGACCCCCACGCAGTACCGCGCCGCCGACCACGACGACCTCGCCGGGCAGTGGAGCTGCCACACGATGGTCGTCACCCGGCCGGTCCGAGCAGGATCGGAGAAGCGCGGGGACGCACAGCGGTCCTAGTGTCGCTGCCATGACGATCCAGATCAGTGGCGTGCACGTGCTCGCCGACGACATCGACGCCGCCGTGGCGTTCTACGGCGACGTCCTCGGCTTCACCGTCCGCAACACCGTCGAGAACGTCGGGTTCCGGTGGGTGACCCTCGTGAGCGACGACCACGCGGACCTCGAGCTCGTGCTCTCCGAGCCGCACGCCGGCCGGTCGCAGGAGGACGGCGACGCGATCGCCGCGCTGCTCGCGAAGGGCGGCCTCTCCATGCTGCAGCTCCGCGTGACGGACCTCGACGCGACGTTCGACCGCATCACGGCGAGCCCCGACGCCGAGGTGCTGCAGGAGCCGACCGACCAGTTCTGGGGCGTCCGCGACGCCGCCGTGCGGGACCCCGCCGGCAACATGGTCCGGATCGCCCAGGCCTAGCGCGCGAGCGCCGCCGTCCACACGGCGTGCAGCTCGTCCGCTGCGCCGGGGTGCGCCACGAGGAACGGCTCCCCCACCGGCGGGAAGCCGTCGACCGGGCCACCGCGGGTGAGGACCACCCCGCGGGCTTCGTGCACGAGCAGCACGGCTGCGCCGTGGTCCACCGGGTCGAACGCCGGCACGCACCCGCCGATGCCCCGCCCCGCGGCGACCTGGGCGATCGTGAGCGTCCCGGAGCCCTGGACACGCAGCGTGCAGGAGCGATCGGCGAGGGCCTCGAGGAAGGCGACGAACCCCGGCCACGGTCGGTTTCCGTCGAGCTCCGTGCCCACCACGGCGCCGGCGAGCGCACGCGGCGCGTCGTCGAGGTGGAGTGTCCGGTCCCGCAGTGTGGCGCCGTGCCCGCGCCGTGCCTCGAGCACCTCGCCGCGCCAGGGATCGGCGACGACACCGACGACCGGGCGTCCGGAGCGGGTGAGGCAGAGCGACATCGAGGTCCACGGGACGCCGTTCGCCAGGTTCGTGGTGCCGTCGACGGGGTCGAGGTACCACCGGTGCCGGTCACCGGGGGCGTCGCCGTACTCCTCCCCGGTGAACCCGTGCGTCGGGAACACCGTCCGGACCCGGGAACGGACGAGCTGTTCGACGAGCCGGTCGACGTCGGTGACGAGGTCTGCCGGGTGCCCCTTGGTCGTGACCTCGCCCACCGGGTGCTCCCGGGTGAAGGCGATCACCTCGTGCGCGATCCGGTGCGCGAGGGCCTGAGCGCGCGAGGCGACCTCCGTCTCGGTGGGCTCACGCTCGCGCTCGGGCCAGCCGTCCCGTTCGGCCTCGGCCAGCGCGGCACGGACCGTCGCGACGTCGTTCGTCGTGACCGAGTCGACCCCGATGCGGGCAGCCCAGAGCGCGGGCTCGGCGTCGTCGACGACCCGGACGGCGACGCGGAGACCGAGGGCGTGCGCTGCCTCGACGGTCCGCGGGGTGAGGAACACGACGTCGAGGTCGAGCGTGGAGGGCGCCAGCGTCTCGAGGTCGGCCGCGGTCGGTGGGACGAGCGACTCCCACGCGAGCCAGACGTCCGCGTCGGGCAGCTCGGTACGGACGGCGGCCATCGCAGCGGGGGTGCCGCGCCATGCGACGCCCGTCATGCCGCGGTGTCCCGCGACGGTCCGGGCAGCGACGACGGCGTCCGCCGGGTCCACGACGTCGACGAGCAGGGTCGAGCGGCAGCCGTCGAGGCGTTCGAGCACGGCGTCGAGGCGCGGGATGCGGTCGAGGCCGTTCCCGAGCCGGGCGACGTCGCACCAGTCGACGTCGCACACCCGGCGGGCGTCGCCCCACATCCGCCCGAGGGTCTCGTCGTGCAGCAGGACCGCGACGCCGTCGGCCGTCCGCCGGACGTCGACCTCGACGGTCTCCGCGCCGAGGGCCTCCGCGACCGCGACCGCCGGCAGGGTGTTCTCGCGCCGGACGCGCGGCGCACCGCGGTGGGCGACGAGACGTGGCGGACGCACGCCGTGCCTCCCGGCCGCTGCCCGTGTCGTGACGGACGTGACGGGCGCGCGCATGGTCGACGTCATCGGCCCATCCTGGTGACCCGCGACGAACCGCAGGTGGCCTGCGAGTGAACGGCCGGCTGCGCTCACGGATTCCGCAGTGTGCGAGGTTCCGCGCAGTGTGGGAGCTGCGCTCCCTCGCACACTGCGCCGAACCTCGCACGGCTCGGGTCGTCACCTCGCACCGTGCGGGGTCAGTGCCGCATCGGGACCCGCGCGCGGCGGAGCTTCCCACGGAACGACGTCTCACTCCAGAGGTCACCCCACGAGAGCCGGACGACCTGGCGGACCTCGTCGAACGCCCGCAGGCGGTCCTCGCGGTACTTCTCCGCGATCACGACGTCCTCGGGAGATGCGCCGGCGCGGAGCGCCCGGTCGCGGTACTTCACCTCGCCGTCGAACTCGATCGCGACGCCGGTGTCCGGCAGCCAGAGGTCGACGACGATGTCGGGGTGCCCGCGCTCCCGGAACCGGTGTTGCGTCACCGGGGGCGGCGCGCCGTACTCGTCGAGCCGCACGCGAGCGACGGACTCCCCGGGTGTGTCCGCTGCTCCGTCCGCGAAGGCCAGCGCGCGGAGGGCACGGCGACGGCCGCGAGGGGAACGGCGCTCGATGCCGTCCTGGATGGTCTGCACGTCAGCGCCGAGCCGCAGCAGGCGATCGAGGGCGACCACACCGTCGAGGAACGGCAGGGTCATCGCGAGGTCGACCGCGGTGCGCTCGGAGTTCGTCACCCGCAGGTCGTCCGAACGGAAGCGCCAGGTGCCGCGCATCGTCGGGTCGAGATCGGCGTGCACGATGCAGGTCGCGCTCGTGGTGCGTGCGTCCTCACCCGGTCGGATCAGGTGGACGCGTCCCGGCCACGGGTGGAGGAACGGCACGCCGAGCACCGCGGCCGCCGACAGGTGCGACACGACGAAGCGCGGCCGGATCCGGTCGACGAGGGACCTGACCAGGACGTGGTGACGCTGCTCCGGTCGGAGACCGTCCCACGCCTCGACGGGGACGTACCGGCCGTGCGCGATCCGTCGGAGTTCCCCGGCGCGGGCGCGCGCTCGCAGGACGCGGGCGACGTCGGGATGGTCGTCGTTGACGACGTGCCAGGGGCAGTCGGGGACGTTGGGGAAGGCAGGCGACTCGGTCATCGGTCGATCGTCGTGGTGGCGTCGCACGGTGCGACCACCGACGGGCGACCTGTGGACGATCGCGAACCGTCCACAGGGGCGCCGCACGGAATCCGGGGCGGTCGTCGGCTGCGAGAATGGGGTGTGACCGAACGCACCTGGGGCTGGCTCGCAGCCGTGATCGACGTCGTGCTCATCGTCCTGTTCGCCCTGATCGGGCGCTCCTCGCACGGTGAGACGAACTCCGCCCTCGCGCTGTGGACGACTGCGTACCCGTTCCTCGCGGGCTGGGCCGTCGGCTACGTCACGAGTGGTGCGTGGGCCCGACCGCTGCGCTTCTGGCCGACCGGTGTCGTGGTGTGGATACTGACCGTCTTCATCGGGCTGGCCATCCGTGTCGCCACGGGGCAGGGCGACGTGGACGGCAACCCCCTGCCGATCTCGTTCGTGATCGTCGCGACGATCGTGCTCGGGGTGTTCCTGCTCGGGTGGCGCGGGATCGCCCGACTGGTCCTCCGCGGGACGCGCCGGCGCACCGTGCGCTGACCCGTCAGAAGAGTCCGGCGCGCGGGGCCTCTGGTCCGTCGAACCCTCGGAACATGTCCGACACGAGCGCCTCGATCTGGGGTTCGACCAGGCGTTCGACGGCCTCGGCGATCCGCGGTCGGTGGTCGATGAGTGCCAGGCAGACCGCGGCCCCGGTGGCCTGGGCGCACTCGTCGGACAGCTCGATCTCGTGGCGGAGCGCCGACTTCGCCTCGTCCGACAGCGGCTCACGAGGAACCTGCTCGCCCGCGCCGGTGCCGGTCAGCTCGCCGAGCGTGAACAGGAAGGGCTCACCGGGCGACGGTTCGGGATCGACGTCGAGCCCCTGGAACTCCGGCTGCAGGCCCTCGGTCGGCTGGTACCCGGCGTGCCGCTTCCGTGCGGCGGCCCGCTCGAGTTCGCGCTGGAGCAAGGGCAGGTTCCGGGCGGTGTAGTCGTCGACCGCGTCCTCGACGATGGTCGAGATGCGGCCGATCAGGGCGTGCTGGACGGCGTGCGGGACGTCCGGGCCGAACCCGGCGGCGGTGGCGATCGGCGAGCCCGTGCACTTGCGGCAGATGCGCGTGCGGGGTCGAGCCGTGCCGATCTGCCACCGCGGGAGCCAGCGGAGCCAGACGTCGACGGCGCCGCGCACGCGTCCGTCGATGCCGTCCATGCCTCCAGGGTATGCGCCACGCCCGGGATCCCCCCGGATTTCCGGGGGCGCGGGCCGGCGGGGCGTCTCGCATCGTGCGAGGCGCGAGCCACGCGCGACGCAGTGTGCGAGGTTCCGGGCGCGGTGCGGGGTCGCGCGGGGCGTCTCGCATCGTGCGAGGCGCGAGCCACGCGCGACGCAGTGTGCGAGGTTCCGGGCACGGTGCGGGGTCGTGCGGGTCCCACACTGCGCGGAACCTCGCACACTGCAACACGGCGGGCGCGCGCCTCGCACCGTGCGAAGCGAGCGAGCGCGCGGCGCGAGCGCGCGGCGCGAGCGCGCGGCGCGAGCGCGCGGCGCGCAGCGAGCCGCGCGCGGCGCGCGCGCCGCCCCGCGTCAGGCCTTCGGCTCCGTCACGAAGTCGATGAGCTCCTCGACGCGACCGAGTAACTGCGGCTCCAGGTCGGCGAAGGTCCGCACCTGCCCGAGGATCCGCTGCCAGGCGCGGGCGATGTCGGCCTGCTCGGCGTGCGGCCACCCGAGCGCCTGGCAGATGCCCTTCTTCCACTCGATGGACCGCGGGATCGTCGGCCACGCCTGCAGTCCGACGCGGGCGGGCTTCACGGACTGCCAGACGTCGACGAACGGGTGCCCGACGACGAGCACGTGCGCGACCCACTTCCCCTGCATCACGGCGGACGCGAACCGGGACTCCTTCGAGCCGGGCACGAGGTGGTCGACGAGCACGCCGACCCGGCGGTCGCGCGAGGGCTGGAAGTCGTCGAGGACCGCGGCCAGGTTGTCGACGCCGGAGAGCTCCTCGACGACGACGCCCTCGACGCGGAGGTCGGCTCCCCAGACCTTCTCGACGAGCTCGGCGTCGTGCTTGCCCTCGACCATGATCCGGGAGGGCAGCGCCACCCGGGCACGCTGCGACTCCACCGCGAACGATCCGGACGCGGTGCGGAGGCGACCACCGTCGGACGCGTGCCGGACGGCGGGCGCGGCCCCGGGCCTCCCGGCTGCGGTCCCGTGCGGACCGGACGCGGCGCGCCCTGCCGCGGCAGACCGCCCGACCGGCGCCTGCGGGCGTCCCAGTGTGACGAGCTCCCCCTCGAGCAGGAACTGCCCCGTGAAGGGGAAGGAGCGCGTGCGGCCCTTCCAGTCCTCGAGTGCGATGTTGCCCGCCTCGAGCCCCACGACGGCACCCGCCCACCCGGAGTCCGGGTCCTCGAGCACCATGTCGCGTTCGAGCGGCACCTGCCGCACCTTCTTCACCCCGCGGGAGCGCCAGTCCCCCGAGAGCACGTCCCCGCCGTACCGGTCGTCGTCCACCCGCACGAGGGTACTGTCGAGAGGGCTCCGGACGACGTCGACCGGCCGATCCCCCACCATCTCGACGGAAGGCTCCCCTTGCGCGCAGCGATCATCCACGCCCCGAACGACATCCGTGTCGAGGACCGCGACCAGCCCGACCTCATCACGCCGAAGGACGTCGTCGTCGAGGTCGTCGCGGCGTGCGTGTGCGGCTCCGACCTGTGGCCGTACCGCGGCGTCACGAAGACGAAGGAGCCGCACCCGATCGGGCACGAACTCGTCGGGACCGTCGTCGCGGTCGGCGACGACGTCACGGACCTGCACGTCGGTGACTTCGTCATCTCCCCCTTCACCATGAACGAGGGCACCTGCCAGGCCTGCCGCAACGGCATGACCACGGGCTGCGACCACCTGTCCGGCTTCGGCGGGAAGGACGCCTACGGCGACCCGGTCGGCGGCGCCCAGGCCGAGTACGTCCGCATCCCCGATGCCGAAGCCACGCTGGTCGCGGTCCCCGGCCCGGTCGACCCGGCGCTCGTGCCGTCGCTGCTGACCCTGTCGGACGTGTTCTCGACAGGGCACCACGCCGCGGTGTCCGCAGCCGTCGGCCCCGGCAAGACCGTCGTCGTCGTGGGCGACGGCGCCGTCGGGCTCTCCGCCGTCCTCGCGTCGAAGCGGCTCGGCGCCGAGCGCATCATCGCGATGAGCCGGCACGCCGACCGACAGGCGCTCGCCCGGGAGTTCGGCGCGACCGACATCGTCGCGGAGCGCGGCGCGGACGGCATCGCCGCCGTCAAGGCCCTGCTCGGCGGCAACCTGGCCGACTGCGCGGTCGAGGCCGTCGGCACCGAGGAGAGCATGGACCAGGCGCTGCACTCCGTCCGCGCGGGCGGCAACCTCGGCTTCGTCGGGGTCCCGCACGGGGTGCCGACCATCGGCACGCGGTACCTCTTCGACACGAACATCACGATCGCGGGCGGCATGGCCCCGGCGCGGAAGTACATCCCCGAGCTGCTGCCGGACGTGCTCTCGGGTGCAATCGAGCCGGGTCGGGTGTTCGACCTCGAGCTGCCCCTGGACGAGACCGCCGAGGCGTACCGCGCGATGGACGAGCGTCGTGCGATCAAGGTGCTGCTGCGCCCGTAGGGCGCACACGCGACCACCCCACGGGCCTGGAGGCGCGGTGCCGGCCCGCACCGCGCCTCCAGGCCCGTGGTGGTTGCGTCCGGGCCCGTCTCGGCTCCGTCCCGCCGCCGCACGTTTCGCGGAGCGGAACGCGTGTTTCGAATCGGTAAACAAACCTTTCAGTAAAGAAGGTTGTCCGTTACAGTCCTCGACATGACCACACGAGGACGCACCCCCGGCCAGCCCGGCCTCCTGCGTGTCCTCAACGACCGTGCGGCCCTCGAACTCCTGCTCGACGACGGCCCGCTCACCCGCAACGAGATCGCCCAGCGCACCGGCCTGAGCAAGCCCACCGCTGCCGAGATCATCCGCCGACTCGAGGCCGCCGACCTCATCCACGAAGCCGGCACCGCGACCCAGACCGGTCGCCGGGGCCCGAGCGCCGTCGTGTACGAGGCGACGACCGACCGCGACCTCGCCGTCGCCGTGGACGTCCAGCTCATCGACGTCCGGTCGACGGTCGTCGACGCCACCGGCCGCTCGTACCCGGTCGCCGAGCACCGGATGGACGAGCACGAGATGCGCGCCCCCGGCGAGGACATCGTCGCCGCTGCCGTCAGCCGGGCCGCTGCGGCCGCCGGCGTCGACCCGGACCTCGTCACCGCGGTCGCCGTCGGGGTCCAGGCGAGTGTCGACCACGCAACCGACACCCTCATCTTCACCGACGGGCTGCCCGGCTGGCCGCGCGACCAGGTCTCGACGACCCTGTCCGCTGCACTCGGCGTCCGGGTTGTCATCGAGAACGACGCCAACCTCGCGGCGATCGCCGAGCGGAACATGGGCGCCGGACGGGCTCCCGGGTCGTTCGCCCTGTTCTGGATGGCGGAGGGCCTCGGCATGGCCCTCGACCTGCACGGCCACCTGCACACCGGCGCATCCGGTGCCGCGGGTGAGATCGGCTACCTCAGCGTGCCCGCCGACGCACGCTCCATCGACCCGATGGCCACGATCGTCGCGGACCTCATCTCCGAGTCCGCGATCATCGCCCTGGCCGCCGAGCACGGGATCACGGCACCGGACGGCACCGCAGCCGACTGGCGCCAGGTGCTCCCGCAGCTGCCCGGGCTCCCCGAGCAGCACCCCTTCACCACCGCCCTCGGCGAGCGCGTGGGGCACAACGTGCTCCCCGCCCTCGCCGTCGCCGATCCCGAGACGGTCGTGCTGCACGGCCCGACCGGGATCGCGGGTGGACCCGCCCTGGCCGCCGCCGTGACCGCCTGGCTCCGGACCCGCACACGCTGGTCCACCGCCGTGGTGGCACCCGGCGTCCCCGACACCCCCGTCCTGCACGGTGCGCGGCACGTCCTCATCGACGTCGTCCGCACCGCGCTCGCGGACCGGCTCGAACGCATCAGCGACGATGCGCCAGCACCGGACCCCGCCGAGCGCCCCTGAGCCGCTCCGCCCAGCGGAGTTCCACCCGCACCACTCGAGGCACCACCACCCGGCCCTGTCCCAGGGCTCTTCGGCGCGCCCGGAAACGCAGCCGCCGAATCGAGACCAGAGAGCGAGTACTGATGCACCCCTCCGCCAAACGATCCGCCACGAGGATCCTCACCGCCACGGCCATCGCCGCCGTCGGTGCGCTCGTCGTCGCCGGCTGCAGCTCCGGGAGCAGCGCCGACGCCATCGACAAGACCGCACCGAAGGAGCTCAAGGGCACCGTGTCGCTGTGGCACTTCTTCACCGGGCGTGAAGCCGGTGTCGTGAAGAGCGCCGTCGCCGGCTTCGAGAAGGCGAACCCCGGCGTCACCGTCGACATCCACGCCGGCCAGGACGACGAGAAGCTCCAGAAGGCGATCTCGTCTGGGCAGAACATCGACGTCGGACTGTCCTACTCGACGGCGATCGTGGGCAGCTTCTGCTCGTCGGGCGCCTTCCGTGACCTGTCGCCGTACGTCGAGCGCGACAAGGTCGACCTGTCCGACATCCCGAAGGCCGTGCAGTCGTACACGCAGTACAAGGGCACCCGCTGCACCCTGCCGGCCCTCGCCGACGTGAGTGCTCTGATGTACAACAAGCCGCTCCTGGCGAAGGCGGGCATCACGACGCCGCCGAAGACGCTCGACGAGCTCAAGGCCGACGCGCTGAAGCTCACCACGTACAACGCCGACGGCTCGATCAAGCAGCTCGGCTTCAACCCGCTCATCGACTTCTACGAGAACTCCCCCGAGCACTGGGCCCCGATGGTCGACGGATCGTGGCTCGACAAGAAGGGCAACAGCGTGATCGGCACCTCCGACGCGTGGAAGAAGCTCATCACCTGGCAGAAGGGCTTCGTCGACGAGATCGGCTACGACAAGCTCAAGGCCTTCACCTCGGGGCTCGGGCAGGAGTTCGCCGCCGACAACGCGTTCCAGACCGGTCAGGTCGCGATGCAGATCGACGGCGAGTACCGCACCGCCTTCATCAAGGACCAGAAGCCGGACCTCGACTACGGCACCGCACCGACCCCGGTGATGGATGGTCTCGGCAACTACGGCTCGACGTACATCGCGGGCAACGTGGCGGGCATCGCGAAGGGGTCGAAGCACCCCGAGCTGGCCTGGGCGCTGCTGAAGTACCTGTCGACGAACACCGACGCGCAGGTCACGATGGGCAACGGGCTGAAGAACATCCCGACGCTCACCTCGGCCCTGCAGTCGCCGAAGCTCGAGGTCGACGAGAACTACAAGACCTTCGTCGACGTCGCCGGCAACAAGGACACCATGACCTCGCCGGGCACCGCGGACGGCGCCGCCTACATCGGCACGTTCACGAAGTTCTGGCAGGCGTACCAGCAGAACGGCGGCGACCTCGACGCCAAGCTCAAGAAGCTCGACTCGGACATCGACAACGCCAACCAGCTGGCTGGTCCGTGACCATGACGGACGTCACCACCCCTGAAACCGGCAGCCTGGAGGCGCGGCCCACCCGCGCCTCCCGGCCGCCGGCCAGCGTCGGGTCGCGTTCGACGGCCCCTGGGAGCCGGCCACGTCGGCGCCGCTCCGCCGAGTCCCGCCGTCGTCTGGTCGCCCTGACGATGCTGGCCCCGGCTGTGGCGGGCCTCGTGATCTTCTTCGCGTACCCGCTCGTCGCATCGATCTTCTACTCCTTCACGCGCTACAACCAGCTGCAGGAACCCGAGTTCGTCGGGCTGCTGAACTACAAGTTCCTGTTCACGCAGGACCCGCAGATCTGGCCCGCGGTCATCAACACCCTGTGGTTCGTGGTCATCCTCGTGCCGGTCCGGATCGTCTGCGGGCTCCTGGTGGCCGGGCTGCTGAGCCGCGCGAAGACGGCGACCGGGTTCTGGCGGACGCTGTTCTACCTGCCCGCCCTGGTGCCGCCGGTCGCGAGCGTCGTCGCGTTCGTGTTCCTGTTCAACCCCGGCACCGGCCCCGTGAACCAGATCCTCCGGGTGTTCGGCATCGACGGCCCCCTGTGGTTCAACGACCCCGCGTGGTCGAAGCCCTCGCTCGTGATCATGGGCGTCTGGGTGATGGGCGACATCATGATCATCTTCCTGGCGTCGCTCCTCGACGTGCCGCGCGACCTGTACGAGGCCGCGTCGCTCGACGGTGCGAACGGCGTCCAGCAGGTGCGGCACATCACGCTGCCGACGATCGCGCCGGTCATCGGGTTCGCTGCCGTCACGGGGGTGATCGCGGCCCTGCAGTACTTCACCGAGGCCGCAGTCGCGTCGGGTGTCGCCAGCGGCAAGGCGACGATCGGCGGTGGGACCGCGGCGCAGCTCGGCTACCCGGGCACGTCGCTGCTCACCTACACCGAGCTGCTCTACCAGCACGGCTTCGCGAACTTCCAGTTCGGCTACGCGTCCGCGATGGCCGTGGTGCTGTTCGTGGTCACCGCCGTGGTGCTCGTCCTCACGATGCGCCGCATCTCCGTCTTCCGACCCGAGGAGTCCTGATGACCGCCGTGTCCCAGTCCCCGCTCGCCCGGGCTCCCCGCGGAGCGGCGCCCGGCTCCGCCCGCGGTCCGCGTCGCAGCCTGCTCGTCTGGATCGCCGAGCACGCCGCACTCGTCGCGCTCGGCGTCCTGACCATCGCGCCGATCGTGTTCGTCATCCTGACCTCGCTCATGTCGAGCAACCAGGCCCTGACGGCGTCGATCCTGCCGCGCCCGTTCGACTTCTCGAACTACGCCAGGGTGTTCACCGAGCTGCCGCTCGCGCAGTGGTTCGGCAACTCGTCGATGTACGCCGTGCTCGCCACCGCGTTCATGCTCCTGAGCTCCGTGCCGGCGGCGTACGCCCTGGCCCAGATCAAGTTCAAGGGCGCGAACCTCATCTTCACCGTGATCATCGTCGCGATGCTCCTGCCCCCGCAGGTCACCGCGGTGCCGGTCTACGTGATGTGGTCCCAGCTCCACCTCACCGGCACGCTCTGGCCGCTCATCCTGCCGAACCTGCTCGGCGACGCGTTCAGCATCTTCCTGCTCCGCCAGTTCTTCATGACCATCCCGAAGGAGTACGGCGACGCCGCCCGGATGGACGGCTGCAGTGAGTGGGGCGTGCTGTGGCGGGTCGTCGTGCCGATGGCGCGGCCGGGCATCGCGTCGGCGGCGATCTTCATGTTCTTCCACTCCTGGAACGACTACTACGGCCCGCTCCTGTACGCGTCCGAGAACCAGGCCGCCTGGCCGGTGGCGTACGGACTCGCGACGTTCCGGGGCCAGCACGGCACCGACTGGTCGATGACGATGGCGATGACCGTCGTCGTCATGGTCCCCGTCGTCGTCATCTTCTTCTTCGCACAGAAGGCATTCGTCGAGGGCATCGCGCTCACCGGCGTGAAGGGATAGCACCACAGTGAAACTCGCAGTCATCGGTGGCGGATCCACCTACACCCCCGAACTCGTGGACGGCTTCGCCCGGCTCCGCGACCAGCTGCCCATCGACGAGCTCTGGCTCGTCGACCCCGATCCCGTCCGACGCGAACTCGTCGGCGGTGTCGCCAAGCGGATGTTCGCGCACGCCGGCCACCCCGGCACGGTCCACGTCACCGACGACGTGGTGGCCGGGGTCTCGGACGCCGACGCCGTCATGTTCCAGCTCCGGATCGGCGGCCAGGCCGCCCGGCAGCAAGACGAGACCTGGCCGCACGAGGCGTGCTGCATCGGGCAGGAGACCACCGGCCCCGGCGGGTTCGCGAAGGCGCTCCGCACCGTGCCGGTCGTGCTCGAGTACGCGGAGCTCGTCCGGAAGCACGCGAAGCCGGATGCCTGGATCGTGGACTTCACGAACCCGGTCGGCATCGTCACCCGTGCCCTGCTCGAGGCCGGCCACCGCGCAGTCGGGCTCTGCAACGTCGCGATCGGGTTCCAGCGGCGCTTCGCGAAGGAGTTCCAGGTCGACCCGTCAGCCGTCCGGCTCGACCACGTCGGCCTCAACCACCTCACGTGGGAACGCGGCGTGCACGTCACGGACGCCTCCGGTGAGCGTGACGTGCTGTCCGAGTTGCTCGCCGCCGACACCGGTGCCCTCGACCGGATGGCGGAGAGCGTGCACATGCCCGCCGACCTCATCCGCCTGCAGCACGCCGTCCCCTCGTACTACCTGCGCTACTTCTACAGCCACGACGTCGTGCTCGAGGAACAGCTCCACGAGCGCACCCGCGCCGAGGCCGTGATGGAGACCGAGTCGGCACTGCTGACCAAGTACGCCGACGAGTCCGTCGTCACGAAGCCGGTCGAACTGGAGCAGCGGGGAGGTGCGTACTACTCCGAGGCCGCCATCGACGTGCTGTCCTCGATCCTCGGCGACCGCGGCGACGTGCAGGTCCTCAACGTCCGGAACGACGGCACGTTCCCGTTCCTGCCCGACGACCACGTGATCGAGGTCCCGGCGCGCGTCACCCGCCAGGCGATCACCCCGCTTCCGGTCTCGCCGCTCGCCCCGGACATGGTCGGCCTCGTGTCGCACGTCGCCGGGTACGAACGCCTCGCCCTCGACGCAGCCGTCCACGGTGGCCGCGACCGCGTGCTCCGGGCAATGTGGGCACACCCCCTCGTCGGACAGGTCGACAAGGCCGAGAAGCTCACCGACCTGCTCCTGGCCGCGAACGCGGAGCACCTGCCGTGGACGCGATCGGAGCAGTTGACGTGGGTGGGCTGAGCCGGGGTCCGTCGGGCACCGCCCGGGTCGAACGGCCGCCGGCGACGGTCCCCCCGCACCCGAGCGACGTCGTCCTCGCCGTCGACGGCGGCGGGAGCAAGACCGACGTCGTCGCCATCGCACTCGACGGCTCGATCGTCGGGCACGCACGCGGACCGGGATCGAACCCGCAGACCCGCGGGTGGGACGTCGCCGGACCGATCCTCGACGACGTCCGTTCCCGGGTCGTCGACGAGCTCGGCGACCGTCGGATCCGGACGACGCACGTGTACCTGGCCGGGCTCGACCTGCACGACGAGCTCGTCGCGGCCACCACGGCGCTCGCGCACTGGGAGTCCGACGGCGGTGCACCGCACGTCCTCGACAACGACCTGTTCGCCCTGTTGCGGGCGGGAACCCTGTCGCCGGACGCAGCCGCCGTGGTCTGCGGGACGGGCATCAACGCGCTCGCCGTACGGGCCGACGGCACCACCGCCCGGTTCCCTGCCATCGGCGACGTCTCCGGCGACTGGGGCGGCGGGGCCTACCTCGGCAACCGGGCGCTGTGGCACGCCGCCCGGGCCGACGACGGCCGCGGACCGGCGACGGCACTGGTCGACGCGGTGCCGGCGGCGCTCGGACTCCGCAGCGTCCGCGAGGTCACCGAGGCCATTCACTTCGGCCGCCTCGACCAGCGGGTGTTCAACCGACTGTGCCCGGTGCTCTTCGACGTGGCCGGAGCCGGCGACGTGGTGGCCCGGAGCGTCGTGGAGCGCCAGGCGGAGGAGATCGTCCTGCTCGCGGGAGTGGCGCTCGAGCGGCTCGGTCTCGGCGGGTCGACCGCCCACCCGGTCCCCGTCGTGCTCGGCGGCGGGGTGCTCGCCGCTCGGCACCCGTTGCTCGTGGACGGGGTGGTGGCGGGGCTCGCGGAGCGGGTACCAGGGGCCGTCCCGACCTGGGTGACCGATCCCCCGGTGCTCGGCGCGGGGCTGGCGGCGCTGGAGTCGGTCGGTGCTGACGAGGCCGCACTCGACCGCTACCGCGAGGCCGTGCGCTCCCGTTCCTTCGCGAGCACGACGGCGCTCATCCGCTGACGCGGGCGGCGCGGCGCGGCGCCGCCGGTCCCCTCTCTCCCGCCATGCGAAAGCGACAGTGTGCCGCCGATCATCGGCGGCACACTGTCGCTTTCGCGGCTCGATCGACGGGCAGACCCGCCGCAGTGTCGCTTCCGCGCCACGGCCGCCCTACGCGCGCGCCAGCATCCCCAGCGTGTCGACCACGCGGTTCGAGAACCCCCACTCGTTGTCGTACCAGGCGACGACCTTCACGTGACGACCCTCGTCGACGCGGGTGAGCAGCGAGTCGAACACGCTCGACTCCGGCCGCCCCGTAATGTCCGTCGACACGATCGGGTCCGCCGTGAACGCCAGCACCCCGGCGAGCGGACCGGCCGCAGCGGCACGGTAGGCCTCGTTGACCTCCTCGACCGTGACGTCCCGCGACACCACGGTGTTCAGCTCGACGATCGACCCGACCGGCACGGGCACCCGGATCGCGTCGCCGGACAGCTTCCCGGACAGTCGCGGCAGCACGAGCCCGATGGCCTTCGCGGCACCGGTCGACGTCGGCACGATGTTCACCCCGGCAGCACGCGCACGACGGAGGTCGCGGTGCGGCCCGTCCTGCAGGTTCTGCTCCTGCGTGTACGCGTGCACGGTCGTCATGAACCCGTGCTCGATGCCCGCGAGGTCGTCCAGCACCGACGCCAGCGGCGCGAGCGCGTTCGTCGTGCACGAGGCGTTCGAGACGACGGTGTGCGCCGCCGGGTCGAACACGTCGGTGTTCACGCCGTAGGCGATCGTGGCGTCGGCCCCGGTCGCCGGCGCGCTGATGAGGACCCGGCGGGCGCCGGCGGTGAGGTGTCCGGCAGCGGCGTCGCGTGCCGTGAACCGCCCGGTGGACTCGAGGACGACCTCGACGCCGAGCTCGGCCCACGGCAGCTCCGCCGGTTCGCGGGACGCCAGGACGCGGACGCGTCGTCCGTCGATCACGAGCGTGTCGCCGTCGACCTCGACGGTGCCGGCGAACGGGCCGAGCGCGGAGTCGTACCGGAACAGGTGGGCGAGGGTGTCGGGTGCGGTCAGGTCGTTGACGGCGACGACCTCGAGGTCGTCTCCCCCGCGCGCGAGGAGCGCACGGAGGGTGTTGCGGCCGATGCGGCCGAAGCCGTTGATGGCGATGCGGGTCATGCGGACTTCCTTTCGTTCCGCGGTCCATGCTCATCGGCCTGGAGGCGCGGCTCCAGTGGCAGGGAAGCCATCCTCCGAAAGGATCTCGCCAACAGGGCGCGGGTCGCGTCAGTCCTGGAAGGTGCGTCGGTACTCGGTCGGCGACGTGCCGAGGATCCGCCGGAAGTGCGTCCGCAGGTTCGCGTCCGACCCGAGGCCGGCGCGCTCGGCGACCTGGTCGATCGACAGGTCCGAGCGCTCCAGCAGCTCACGGGCGAGGTCGACCCGGGCGCGGAGCACCCACTGCATCGGCGTGTACCCGGTGTCCTCCGCGAAGCGACGCGAGAACGTGCGCGGCGAGACCCGGGCGTTCCGGGCGAGCACCTCGAGCGTGAGCGGGTCGGCCAGGTGCCGGAGCGCCCACTCCCGCGTGGCGGCGAACACGTCACCGAGGGGTTCGGGCATGCTCCGCGGTACGTACTGCGCCTGCCCGCCGCTCCGGTACGGCGCGCTGACGAGGCGCCGGGCGACGTGGTTCGAGAGCGCGACGCCGTGGTCCTGGCGCACGATGTGCAGGCACAGGTCGATCCCGCTCGCGGCCCCGGCACTCGTGAGCACCGAGCCGGCGTCCACGAACAGGACGTCCTCGTCGACGTCGACCTCGGGGTAGCGGTCCCTGAGCACCCGCGTGTAGTGCCAGTGCGTCGTCGCCCGACGTCCGTCGAGCAGCCCGGCAGCCGCGAGCGCGAACGCCCCCGTGGAGATCGCGGCGATCCGCACACCCCGCTCGTGCGCCCGGGCGAGGGCGGCCACCACGTCCGCAGGCGGTGGTGTGTCCGCGGGGAACCGGTACCCCGGCACGAACACCGTCTGCGCCCACTCGAGGGCGTCCAGTCCGTGGTCGACCGCGTACGCGAGTCCGTCCCCACCCGTGATCCGACCGACCCGTGGGCCGCACACCCGAACCTCGTACGGCATGCTCGGCCGGTTGGAGAACACCTGCGCGGGGATCCCGACGTCGAGGGGTTTCGCCCCGTCGAGCACGAGGACCGCGACGCGGTGCAGCGGTGTCGAGGCCATGGACTCGACGCTAGCGCGTCGGACCCGGGCATCCGGCGTCGGGTGTCAGGCGTCCCGGATGGCGAGGACCCGGTGCGGCGCCGCCCGCTCCGCCCGCCACCCGGTGGGCAGCGCGTCCCGGAGCTCCGGCAGCGTGAACGACCGGCGGATCGAGCGCAGCCCGTCGACGCGCACGAAGGTGCCCGCCGCGACGAGCGCCGACCCGATCGCGTACAGGCGGTAGGCCTCGGTGGAGCGCCGGATGTCGGAGTGCAGGCTCCGGCTGCCGGCCAGTGACTCCGAGTCGGCGAGGAACCCGCGCCGCTCCTCGTCGCCGAGGTGGTGCAGCACATGATTCGACACCACGACGTCGAACCGCTCCCCCGCGGCGACGAGCTCCTGGCTGGACTGCTGTCGGAAGGTGACGCCGCGTGGGGTGGAGCGCTGCGCGGCGTCAATGGCTCGGGCGTCGGGGTCGGCACCGACGACCTCGACCTCGAACCCATCCGCCGCGGCCCAGCGCACGAGTGCGCGGGCGAGATCGCCGCCGCCGCACCCGAGGTCGAGGATCCGCCCCCGGCCGTTCGCGGGCAACGCGGGCACGACGTGCGTCCGCCAGGCCGCCCGCCACCCGCTGACGAGTGCGTTCACGAGCGCGAAGCGACGGAAGGTGCGCTCCAGCGCGCGGGGGTCGCAGTCGGGGTCGTCCATGAGTTCGGTCAGGTCGAGCGCGCGGGTGCGCAGGTCCACGGCCTGGAGGCGCGCCTCGGCTCCGTCCCGCCCGCTCACGCCGCTCCCGTGGTCACGACCGGCACCCGCTCCGGTTCGACCGCCGGCGAGGCCTCGGTCCGCACCGCGGTCAGGCGCGCCGACTCGACGGTGAGCCCGGGGCCGAAGGCGAGGGCGACGACGCCGCTGCCGTCCTCGAGGCCGGCGTCGACCGCGTCGCGCAGCACGAAGAGGACCGTCGCGCTGGACATGTTGCCGTGCTCGCGGAGCACCCGACGGCTCGAGACCATCGCGGTGTCGGGGAGCCCGAGGGCCTCCTGCGTCCGGTCGAGGATCGCGCGTCCACCGGGGTGGACCGCCCACACCGGGACGTCCGCGGGCGCGCCGACGTGTGCGAGCAGCGGTGCGACGGCGCCGGGGACGTGCGCGCCGACGAGCTTGGGGACCGCCGTCGACAGGACCATCTCGAACCCCTCGTCGCCGATGTTCCATGCCATCTCGGACGCACCCTCCGGGACGACCGCGGTCGCGAAGCCCTCGAGCCGGAGCCCGGCGCCGTCGGACGCCACGACGGCCGCGGCGGCTCCGTCACCGAAGACGCTGTTCGCGACGATCTGGTCCGGGTCGTCGGACGCACGGACGTGCAGCGTGCACAGCTCGGCGCAGACGACGAGGACCACGGCGTCCGGGTCGGCCTCGGCGAACGCGGCGGCGATCCGCAGCGCGGGGAAGGCCGCACAGCACCCCATGAAGCCGATGTGGTGGCGGAAGACGCCGGCGGGGAGTCCGAGCTGCTCGACCACGTCGATGTCGGGACCCGGCTGCGTGAAGCCGGTGCAGGACACGGTGACGAGGTGCGTGATCCGCTCCGGTGCCACGCCCGCTCGCTCGACGGCGTCGCGGGCGGCGGCGACGAACAGCGGCGGTGCGAGTTCGCGGTAGCGGTCGTTGCGCGCCCCGGTCGTCGGGGACCGCAGGGTGCCGTCGTCGTCCCGGAAGGCACCGCCCGACCGCGAGGAGTCGAGCTCGTCGAGGACGGTGTGCCGGTGGTCCACCGCGGAGGCGTCGAACGCCGCCGGCACCAGTCGGCTGCCGAGCCGGCCGAGGCCGGGCTGCGAGGAGAAGAGGTCGCGCACGCGGCCCTGGTCGAGCGTCGTCGCGGGGACGGCGGTACCGATGGCGCGGATCGTTGCGGTCACGACCCATCTTGTCACCGGATCGCTGACGCGTCCCCAGGATCAGCAGGAGGCACGAGGCGGAACCGCCCCGTGCCTCCTGTCCGCACCACCGTGACTACGACTGCTGCGCGCGCTCCAGCACCAGCTCGCGGACGCGGGCGGCGTCCGCCTGCCCCTTCATCGCCTTCATGACGGCACCGATGATCGCACCGGCGGCCTGGACCTTGCCGTCCTTGATCTTCGCGAGCACGTCGGGCTGGCCGGCCAGTGCCTCGTCGACGGCGGCGGTGAGTGCCGAGTCGTCCGAGACCACCTTCAGCCCACGGGACTCGACGACCTGCGCCGGCGAGCCCTCGCCCGCGATGACGCCCTCGAGCACCTGGCGCGCCAGGCGGTCGGTGAGGTCACCGGACTCGACGAGCGCGATGAGCTCCGCGACGTGCGTCGGCGACACGAGGTCGCCAGCGGCCGCGTCCTGCGCGTTCGCGACGCGGCTGATCTCACCGGTCCACCACTTGCGGGCGGCCTGCGGTGCGGCACCCGCGGCGACCGTGCCCTCGAGCTCGTCCAGCAGACCGCCGTTCACGACGTCCTGGAACTCGAGGTCGGTGAAGCCCCAGTCACCCTTGAGGCGACGGCGACGCGCGACCGGGGCCTCCGGCAGCGACGCTCGGAGCTCTTCGATCACGGCGGGGTCCGGCACCACGGGGAGCAGGTCGGGCTCCGGGAAGTAGCGGTAGTCGTCGGCGTCCGACTTCGGACGGCCGGCCGAGGTGCGGCCGGTGTCCTCGTGCCAGTGCCGGGTCTCCTGCGTGATCGAACCGCCCGCGGCGAGGATCGCGGCCTGACGCTGGATCTCGTAGCGGATGGCGCGCTCGACGGCACGGAACGAGTTCACGTTCTTCGTCTCGGTGCGGGTGCCGAGCTTCTCCTGCCCGCGGGGGCGCAGCGAGATGTTCGCGTCGCAGCGGAGGTTGCCGCGCTCCATGCGGGCCTCGGAGACGCCGAGCGCACGGACGAGGTCACGGATGACCTGCACGTACGCGGCGCCGAGCTCCGGGGCGCGCTCCTCGGTGCCGAAGATCGGCTTCGTGACGATCTCGACCAGCGGGACGCCGGCGCGGTTGTAGTCGACGAGCGAGTACTCGGCACCCTGGATGCGGCCGGTGGCACCACCCACGTGGGTGAGCTTGCCGGCGTCCTCCTCCATGTGGGCGCGCTCGATCGGCACGTTGAAGATCGTGCCGTCAGCCAGTTCGACCTCGACCTCACCCTCGTACGCGATCGGCTCGTCGAACTGGGAGATCTGGTAGTTCTTCGGGTTGTCCGGGTAGTAGTAGTTCTTCCGGGCGAACCGCGAGGACTCGGCGATCGAGCAGCCGAGCGCGAGCCCGAGCTGGATCGAGTAGCGCACGGCCTGGGCGTTCACGACCGGCAGCGACCCGGGCAGCCCGAGGTCGACCGGGGTCACGTTCGTGTTTGGCTCGCCACCGAAGAAGTTCGGTGCGTCCGAGAACATCTTGGTCTTCGTCGCGAGTTCGACGTGGACCTCGAAGCCGAGGACCGGCTCGTACAGCCGGAGTGCCTCGTCGAAGTCCATCAGCGCGTCCTTCTGCGCCATCAGATCACACCTTCCTGCGCAGCGGACTGCTGACTCTGGTCGAGGTCCGGGATGCTGTCGATGAGCGGTCGACCCCACTGCTGCTCGAGCAGTCGCTCGAGTGCGGCGCCGTACCGGTAGAGGCGGGCGTCCTCACGCTGCGGTGCCATGAGCTGCACACCCGTCGGCAGGCCGTCCTCCGGCGCGAGGCCGTTCGGGATGCTCATGCCGGGGACACCCGCGAGGTTCGCCGGGATCGTCGTGAGGTCGTTGAGGTACATCGCGAGCGGGTCGTCGATGCGCTCGCCGATCGGGAACGCGGTCGTCGGGGCAGACGGGCTGACGAGCAGGTCGACCTGCTCGAACGCGGCCGCGAAGTCGCGCTGCACGAGCGTGCGGACCTTCTGCGCCGAGCCGTAGTACGCGTCGTAGTACCCGGCGCTCAGGGCGTAGGTGCCGAGGATGATGCGGCGCTTGACCTCGGGACCGAAGCCGGCTTCGCGCGTGGCCGCCATGACGTCCTCGACGGTGGCGCCGTTCTCCGGCGTGACGCGGAGGCCGAAGCGCACCGAGTCGAACTTCGCCAGGTTCGACGACGCCTCGGCCGGGAGGATGAGGTAGTAGGCGCTGATCGCGTAGGCGAACGAGGGTGCGTCGATCTCGACGACCTCGGCACCCGCGGACTCGAGGATCGCGACGGTCTCCTGGAAGCGCTGGGTGACGCCGGCCTGGAAGCCCTCACCCCCGGCGAGCTCCTTCACGACACCGACCTTGAGGCCGCGCAGCGTGTCGGCCTGCAGCCCCTCGCGCGCAGCGGCGGCCATCGAGGGCCAGGCGTCCGGGATGCTCGTGGAGTCCTTCGGGTCGTGCCCGCCGATGACGTCGTGCAGGAGCGCGGCGTCGAGGACGGTGCGCGAGACCGGGCCGATCTGGTCGAGGCTGGACGCCAGGGCGATCGCACCGTAGCGGCTGACACCGCCGTAGGTGGGCTTCACGCCGACGGTGCCCGTGACCGCACCCGGCTGGCGGATCGAGCCGCCGGTGTCGGAGCCGAGGGCGAGCGGTGCCTCGTGCGCGGCGACCGCGGCGGCCGAGCCACCGCCGGAACCGCCGGGGATCCGGTCGAGGTCCCACGGGTTGTGGGTCGGGCCGTACGCCGAGAACTCGGTCGTCGAGCCCATGGCGAACTCGTCCATGTTGGTCTTGCCGAGCGGCACGAGACCGGCGGCGCGGAGCTTCGCGACCGGGGTGGCGTCGTACGGCGGCACCCAGCCCTCGAGGATCTTCGAGCCGGAGGTGGTGGGCATGTCCTGCGTGCACAGGACGTCCTTCACCGCGATCGGCACGCCGGCGAGCGGACCGAGGTCGTCGCCCGCGGCACGGCGGGAGTCGATCGACTTCGCCGCGGCGATGGCGTTCTGGTTGACGTGCAGGAAGGCGTGGACGTCGCCGTCCACCGCCTGGATGCGGTCGAGGTGGGCCCGCGTGGCCTCGACGCTCGAGACGTCGCGCGCCACGAGGGCGTCGGCGAGCGCCGCGGCGCTGAGCTTCGTGATGTCGTCGGTCACTGTTCTTCGCCCTACTGTTCTTCGCCGAGGATGGCCGTCACGCGGAACCGCTCGCCGTCGGAGTCCGGCGCCCCGGAGAGCGCCTGCTCCTGCGTCAGCGTCGGCCCGACCACGTCGGGTCGGGTGACGTTGCCGAGCGGCACGGGGTGGCTCGTCGCGGGGACGTCGGGGGTCGCGACCTCGGCGACCTTGGCGACGCTCTCGACGATGTGCGACAGCTCCCCGGTCAGCTTCTCGATCTCGTCGGGCGTGAGTGCGATACGCGCGAGGTTCGCCAGGTGGGCGACCTGCTCGCTCGTGATGTCAGGCATGGTGCTCCGTCGATCGGTTCGTGGAATGCCCACCAGTCTATTGGTGCGTCACTTCCCCTTCTGCTTCCCCTGCTGCTTCTGTGGAGACTGCTGCTGACTCTGCTGCTGCGACTGCGTCGACTGGCCGGTGCCGGTGCCGGTGCCGGTGCCGGTGCCGGTGCCGGTGCTCTGTGCCGACGACTGGGTCGACGCGTGGCTCGCCTGGCCGATCATCGCCTGGTTCGGCGCGGGCAACGCTCCCCCGCCGACCGTCTGGTCGAGGTAGGACATCATCGACTTCCCGACCCCGAACTTCGCGCTGTACCCGGTCGTGCCCTGCAGGAACGGCCAGTTCGCCAGGCTGACGCCCCCCTGCACGTTGCCGATCCAGGTCGCGTTCGTGTACTTGGTGGACGACGCCACGAGCCAGTTCTGCACGTCGCCGTCGGTCGTGCCGGTCTTCGCGAACTTCGGGGTGCTGTCGCCCGGGTTCGCGCTCGCGGCCGTGCCGGCGCCGGTCAGGACGCCCTGGAGCGCGTAGTCGACGGTGCCTGCGACGTCGGCCGAGACGCCCTGCGTGCAGGACGACGGCGACGGGGTGATCTTCGTGCCGTCCGACTCGGTCACGGAGTCGATCGCGGTCGGGGTGCAGACGACGCCGCCGTTGGCGAACCCGGCGTAGGCCTCGGCCAGGTCGATCGGCGAGAGGTCGTTCACGCCGAGGATCGATGACGGTGTCTGCGTCAGCTGGCCGCCCGACGCCGGGTGGATGCCCATCGACTGGGCGAGCTGCGCGATCTTGCAGAGGTCGAGCTGCTTGCCCATCTGGGCGTACGCCGTGTTGATCGACTCCGAGGTCGCCGCCTGGACGGTCATCGACGCGGGCACGCTCTCGGCGTTGGACACGGGCCAGGTCCCGCCGCTGACGTTCTGGCAGGAGTTCGTGAACTCGGAGTTCTCGAACGTGTGCTCGCTCGTCGAGACGGACTCGGACAGGGTGTGTCCCGTGGCGAGCCACTCCGCCAGCGTGAACACCTTGTACGTGGAGCCGGTCTGGAAGCCGCCCGAGTTGCCGTAGCCGCTGTCGGCGCTGTAGTTCACCGCCGTGGATCCGGCCGCCGCGTTGTCGCCCTGCGTGTACGCGGTGTTCTGCACCATCGACAGGATCCGTCCGGTGCCGGGTTCGACCGTGACGTTCGAGCCGCCGACGTCGACGCCCGCCATGGTCGCGGGGACGTAGGTCGACAGTGCGGTCTGGGCCTGCGCCTGCAGGTCGAGGTCGAGCGAGGTGTGGATCTCGAGCCCCTTGGTGTCGAGCGTCGCGATGCGTTCGGCGGCGGTCTTGCCGAACGCGGGGTCCTGCAGGACCTGGTCGCGCACGTAGTCGCAGAAGTAGCCGGCGTCGTACCCGGTCGCGGCCGACGAGCAGCCGTTGGCGGTTGCGGTGATCTTCGGCGTGACCGGCGTCGCCTTCGCCGCGTCGAGCTGCGCCTTGGTGATGTCGTGGTGCACGTACATCCGCTGGAGCACGTAGTCGCGGCGGTCCTTCGTCGCCGCGTACCCGTTCGCGGTGCCGTTGTCGGCGTCGGAGGGCTGGTCGATCCGCAGGTTCGAGGGGTTGTTCAGGATCGCGACGAGGGTCGCGGACTGCACGAGCGACAGGTCCTTGGCGTGCACGCCGAAGTAGTACTCGGCACCGGCCTCGGCGCCGTAGACCCGGCCACCGAGTCCGACGAGGTTGAGGTACCCGGTGAGGATCTGGTCCTTCGAGTACTTCTTGTTGACGGCGATCGCGTACCGCATCTCCTGCAGCTTGCGCTGCGGGGTGACCCCGGCGGCATCCTGGTAGCACGCGGCGATCTTCTTCTCGGTGTCGGCCGCGTTCTTGCCGGTGAGCTCCTCGCACTGCTGGACGAGGACGTTCTTCACGTACTGCTGCGTGATGCTCGAACCGCCCTGCACGTCCCCGCCGACCACGGTCGCGGCAGCGCCACGCAGGGTGCCGACGACGTCGATGCCGCCCTCGTCGTAGAAGCGCGGGTCCTCGGTGTCGATGGCCGCCTGCTTGAGGGACTTCGCCATCGCGCTCGAGGCGACGGTCGTGCGGTTCTCGGCGTAGAAGGACGCGATCTTGACCTGCTGCCCGCCCTTCGTCGCGTACACCGAGGACACCTGCTGCGGGGTCTGGATGTCGAGGTAGCTGGGCAGGTCCTCGAAGAAGGAGACCGCACCGGACGTGCTCTCACCCGCGACCGCCACCCCCGGCGTGACCGCGACGGCGACGAGCATGCCGGCCAGCGCCGACATCGCGACGAACGTCAGGAGAGCACCAGGCCATCGCACCACACGCATGCACCGCACCGTATGGGGGCGGTCTGTACTGGTTCTGCCGTGGAACGAGTCGAGGCTGCACCGGTGTTCAGGTTGCCACCCAGGCTCGGTCAGTCGCGCTGCTGCAGGTCCTGCGGTCGGACGAGGTACATGTCCGGCGACTGCGGCACACCGTCCCGGCCGCCCTCGCCGCGACGCACCTGCTCGCGGACGAGGTCGCCCCGCCCGACCGCGATGAGTGCCACGTCGTGCAGCGAGGCCGTGCCGGGCTTGAGGTAGTCGTTGTGTCCGACCGGACGTCGGAACACGTCACCGGCGTCCTGCGCGTCGGCTCCCCCGGCGAGGTCGAGCAGCGTCGACCCGAACGCCGCGGACCCGGGGTCGGTGCCGAAGTACCCGGACCCGGCGATCGGGTCGCTGTGGGCGTCGCCGACGAAGACCTGGTCGCGCTGCACAGCGAGGTCGCCCGCGTGCTGCACGTCGCTTCCCGGGGAGCCGAGGACCGTCAGGGTGTCGGCGCGCATCTTGCCGGAGGCCAGTGCCATCAGGGCGGTGGTCGAACCGTACGAATGGGCGACGATGTTCACGCGGGGCTCGTCGCCGTCCCGGACCTGCCGGACGCCGTCGACGGCACGTTCGAGCCGCGCCGCCCCGGTCTTCGCGAGTCCGAGCGACAGGATGTTGGACAGGTCCGGTGTGCGGTACCCCATCCAGGCCACCACGGCGACGCCGCTGCCCGAGCCCGGTGCGGCGATGCCGGCGAGCGTTGCCTGCTCGCTGTACAGGTCGTTCGCGGTGTTCGTGAAGTCCGGCATCTGGCCCGTGACGGTGAAGAACATGCCGGGCACCACGACCGTGACGTCGGCTGCGGTGTCGAGGTCGCCGATGGCGATCGCCGCGCGGCCGGACCCGCGGGTGTCGAGGGTGATGAGGTACCGGTCCGGAGCACCCACGTCGTGCCGCAACGAGTCCCGCACCTGTCCGAGCATCGCCGCGCGAGCTGCCGGCGCCGCGGGGTCCGCCAGCCCGGTCGTGAGCACCGCGCGGTTCGCCCGGTCGCGAACCGCGTACGGGACGCCGTCGAGGTTCCCGACCACCGACGGTGCGAAGGTCTCGAGCCGCTGGCGGTCCTCTGCACCGAGTCCCGCCCACCACGTGGTGACCTCGGCCGCGGTCGGCGGTGCGTCCTGCGCCGTGGCGAGCACGCGACGGTCCCGACCGGCCTGCAGGAGGTCGGAGCGGCCCAGCTCGGTCAGGTCGGTGAGGAACGTGCGCCCGTGCGCCACCGCCAGGTCGTTCACCGTGATCTGTACCCCGGTCATGACCGGCCGGGGTACTGAATTCTCCTCAGGTACCTTCGCCACCGCGGCGACGACGACCGTCGAGTGCGGAGCGGGCGCGACGGGGGCCTCGACCACTCCGAACGAGTGCATCGAGGCGGTGAGCAGAGCCGCGGCGATGAGCAGCAATCGGGTCTCCCCCGGGAAGGCCGTCCTGTCGTCTCCCTGCAGGCGACAGGTGATGCTCTGTCGAGTGTAAGGAGAATGGCCCTCGGAGGGTGTGCGGGATGCAACTTGACCCCTGAACTGGGTGCGTCACGAGGCGCGCCGCGGCGTGCGGACAGTCGCGCGACGTGCTTCGGAGTCCCGCTCAGCTCTCCGGCGTGTCGGCCTCGGGCTCGCCGAGGGCGCTCGGCCCCTCCGTCACGAGCAACCGGAACTGCTCGGCGTCGATGATGCGCAGGCCGAGCTGTTCCGCCTTCGCGAGCTTCGAACCGGCACCCGGTCCGGCCGCGACGAAGTCGGTCTTCTTGCTGACGCTCGAGGCTGCCTTGCCCCCCGCGGCGATGATCGCCTCCTGCGCGCCCTCTCGGCTGTACCCCTCCAGCGAACCGGTCGCCACGACCGTCAGGCCGGTGAGGACCCCGCCCTCCTCGTTCGCCGCGCCCGGGCCGGGGTGGCCCGGTGTCGTGAACTGCACGCCGGCGACCGTCCAGCGGTCGATGATCTCGCGGTGCCAGTCGACCTCGAACCAGGCGAGCAGGGCATCGGCGATGATCCCGCCGACACCGTCCACCGCCGCGAGTTCCTCGCGCGAGGCCGCTCGGATCGCGTCGAGCGACCCGAAGTGGTTCGCCAGTGCCCGGGCAGCGACGGGACCGACGTGGCGGATGCTCAGGCCGACCATGATCCGCCACAGCGGCTTCGTCTTGGCGGCGTCGATGTTCGCGAGCATCTCGAACGCGTTCTTCGAGGGGTACCGGCTCGGCTCGCCCGTGTGGTCCGCGCCGCGGGCCTCCGGGTCGAAGGGCGGGTCGGTCTTCTTGCGCGCCCGGCTGAACGGGGTGACCCGCTTCGGCGCACCGTCGTCGGTGGTCTTCTCCATGCCGGTCTCGGCGTCGCGGACGATCACCTCGATCGGGACGATGTCCTCCATCGTCAGGTCGAACAGACCGGCCTCCGTCACGAGCGGGGGCTGCTCCGGGAACAGCGGCTGGGTGAGTGCCGCCGCGGCGACCTCGCCCAGGCCCTCGATGTCGAGCGACCCGCGCGACGCGATGTGCTCGACGCGGCCGCGGACCTGCGCCGGGCAGCTCTTCGCGTTCGGGCAGCGGAGGTCGATGTCGCCCTCCTTCGCAGGGGCGAGGGGGGTGCCGCACTCGGGGCAGTCCACCGGCATGACGAACTCGCGCTCACTGCCGTCCCGGAGTTCGACGACCGGACCGAGCACCTCGGGGATGACGTCGCCGGCCTTCCGCAGGACGACGGTGTCGCCGATGAGGACACCCTTCGCCTTGACGACCTGCTGGTTGTGCAGGGTCGCCTGTCGCACGACCGATCCCGCGACCTCGGCCGGGGCCATCACCGCGAACGGCGTCGCCCGACCGGTGCGGCCGACGCTGACGACCACGTCGAGGAGCTTCGTGTGGACCTCTTCCGGCGGGTACTTGTACGCGATCGCCCAGCGGGGAGCGCGCGAGGTCGACCCGAGTTCCTCGTGCAGGGCGAGGTCGTCGACCTTGATGACGATGCCGTCGATCTGGTGCTCCACCGAGGCTCGTCGCTCGCCGTAGTCCTTGACGAACCCCAGGACCTCGTCGATGGAGTCGAAGACCCGGTAGTGCGTGCTCGTCGGTAGCCCCCAGTTCTGCAGGAGCTCGTAGACCTCGGACTGGGCGCGGACGTCGGTGTCGCGCTCGAGTTCCCGGACGGGCCAGGCACCGATGCCGTGCACGAGCATGCGGAGTCGCCGCAGCCGGTCCACCATGAGCTCGCGCTTCGCCTCGGACTTGCCCTCTTCCTTCTGGCGGAGGGACCCGGCGGCGGCGTTGCGCGGGTTCGCGAAGACGCGCTCCCCCGCGTCGCGCTGCTTGGCGTTCAGCTCGTCGAACTGCTCGACCGGGAAGAAGATCTCGCCACGGACCTCGACGATGGGCGGGTGGCCGGAGCCGGACAGGCGGTCCGGGATGGTGCCCATCGTGCGGACGTTGCCGGTCACGTCCTCGCCCACGACGCCGTCGCCGCGGGTGGCCGCTGACACGAGCCGACCGTTCTCGTAGCGGAGGTTGATCGCGAGCCCGTCGATCTTCAGCTCGGTGAGGAACCGGACGCGCTCGGCTCCGGCGTCGCGCTGGACCTTGACCGCCCAGTCGGTGAGTTCGTCGGGGCTGAAGACGTTGTCGAGGCTCAGCATGCGCTCGGCGTGCTCGACCGGCGCGAACTGGACGGTCTGTGCCTGCCCGCCGACCGTCTGCGTCGGGCTGTCCTCGGTGAGGAGGTCGGGGAAGCGCTGCTCGATCGCGTCGAGCCGGTGCACGAGCGCGTCGTAGTCGCCGTCCGACGCCGTCGAGCCGTTGCCCTCGTAGTACTGGTCGCGGAGCTCGTTGATCCGGACGCGGAGCCGTTCGACCTCCCGCTGGGCCTGGGCACCGTCGAGATCGGACGGGGCCAGGGTCTCGAACGTCGTGTCGCTCATGGCATCAGTTCTACCGTGGACCACCGACCCCGGACGTCAGGCGGAGACGGGCACCGCCGACACCGTCGCGTCGATCGTGCACTGCCCGAGCACACGGGTCCCGACGTAGACCACCGCGGTCTGCCCCGGTGCGACACCGGAGAGCGGCTCGTCGACATCGATGACGAGCTGCCCGTCGGTCACCCGCGCGGTCGCGGGCACCGGGTCGGCGTGCGCCCGGATCTGCACGTCGCACGCGAACGGCACGGACGGGTCCGCCGGGGCGGTGCCGGCCCACGTGAACCGGGAGCCCGACATCGAGGTGACGTCGAGCGCCGCCTTCGGGCCGACGACGACGGTGTTGTCCTTCGGGCGGATCTCGAGCACGAAGCGCGGCTTGCCGTCGGCGGCGGGCCGACCCAGCGCGAGCCCCCGCCGCTGCCCGACCGTGTAGCCGGTCGCCCCGTCGTGCGAGCCGACGACCGTGCCGTCCCGCTCGACGACGTCACCGGGGGTCGTGCCCACCCGGTCGGCGAGCCAGCCGCGGGTGTCGCCGTCGGGGATGAAGCAGATGTCGTACGAGTCGGGCTTCTGCGCGACGGTGAGCCCACGCGCGGCTGCCTCGGCCCGGACCTCGTCCTTCGACGGGGTCGCCCCGAGCGGGAACATCGCGTGCTGGAGCTGCTCCGCGGTCAGGACGCCGAGGACGTACGACTGGTCCTTCGCCCACGCCGCCGACCGGTGCAGCTCGCGGGCGCCGTCCGGACCGGTGACGATCGAGGCGTAGTGGCCGGTGCAGACCGCGTCGAACCCGAGGGCGAGCGCCTTCTCGAGCAACGCCGCGAACTTGATCCGCTCGTTGCACCGCATGCAGGGGTTCGGCGTGCGCCCGGCCTGGTACTCGGCCACGAAGTCGTCGACGACGTCCTCCTTGAACCGCGCCGAGAAGTCCCAGACGTAGTACGGGATGCCGAGCGCGGACGCGGCGCGCTGGGCGTCCATCGAGTCCTCGATCGTGCAGCACCCACGGCTGCCGGTGCGCAGTGTGCCCGGCATCCGGCTCAGTGCGAGGTGGACGCCGACGACGTCGTGTCCGGCGTCGACGGCCCGGGCGGCGGCCACCGCCGAGTCGACGCCACCGCTCATCGCTGCAAGTACTCGCATGCAACCAGGGTAAGCGAGCCGCGTACCCTTGCACGAGCGATGACCTCCGAGACCCCCGCCTTCGACTTCCGGGCGGTGCTGCTGTCCGGCTTCCTGCCCGCAGCCCTCTTCGCGATCGGCGAGGGCGCCATCATCCCGATCATCCCGATCGCGGCGAGCTCCCTCGGGGCCAGCCTGGCGTTCGCGGGCTTCGTCGCGGCCCTCATCCTCGTCGGCGAGCTCATCGGGGACGTGCCGTCCGGAGTCGTCGTCGCGCGGATCGGCGAGCGGAACGCGATGATCGGCGCAGCGGCCGTCTCCGTCGTCGGGCTCCTGGTCTGCACCGTGGCGCCGAACGCCTGGGTCCTGGCGCTCGGCGTGTTCCTCGTCGGTGTCTCCACGGCCGTCTTCGCCCTCGCCCGGCACGCGTACATGACGACCGCGATCCCGCTCGCCATCCGGGCCCGTGCCCTGTCGAGCCTCGGTGGCGTGTTCCGCTTCGGCTACTTCGTCGGCCCGTTCATCGCCGCCGGCGTCGTGCACCTGACCGGCACCACGCAGAGCGCCTTCTGGATCCACATCGTCTGCTGCCTCCTGGCAGCGGTGGTACTGCTCGTCCTGCGCGACCCCGCGACGGGCGCACGCGGCTTCCGCAGGCCGCCCCGCGCCTCTCCCCACCGGCACGGCCCGGACGCCGCTGGCGCGTCGTCCGGGAACCGGCGGCGTGGGCCCAGGCCGTCACCCAGCACGACGACGGACGCGGGCCGCCCGACCGAGCCGCCCACCGACACCGGCGCGCAGTTCGTGCAAGAGGAGGCACACGGCCTCTTCCGCACCATCCGCGCGAACCGGGCCGTCCTGCTCCGGCTCGGCAGCGGCGCCGGCCTGATCGGCGCACTCCGCGCCGGACGGCAGGTCATCCTGCCGCTCTGGGCCGTCAGCGTCGGACTCGACGACTCGACCGCCGCCCTCGTCATCGGCATCGCCGGCGCGGTCGACTTCGCGCTCTTCTACACGAGCGGCCAGATCATGGACCGCTGGGGCCGCCTGGCGAGCGCGCTCCCCTGCATGCTCGGCCTGAGCGTGAGCTACTTCCTGCTCGCGTGGTCCGGGCACCTCGACGCCCGGGTGGGCTGGTTCGTCGCGATCGCGATGGGCATGTCGCTCGCCAACGGCGTCGGCTCCGGCATCCTCATGACGCTCGGGGCGGACCTCGCGCCGCGGGACCACCCGGCGCCCTTCCTCGGCGCGTGGCGGTTCACCGGCGACTTCGGGCAGGCGGCTGCGCCGCTGGTGATCTCGGGGGTCACTGCCGTCGCGTCGATCGCGGTGGCGAGCGGGGTGATGGGCGTGCTCGGCCTGGTCGGCGCGGGCATCCTGCTGCGGTACGTCCCGCGGTACCTCCCCCGTCGGTTGCGCTGACGCGCAGCGGCGCGGCGGCGCTGCGCAGGGCGGCCTGGAGGCACGGATCGCGTCCGGCACGTCGGCCCGCGCTCGGTAGACTGCCGCTGCTCGCGGGAGTGGTGGAATCGGTAGACACGCAGGATTTAGGTTCCTGTGCCCCAGGCGTGAGGGTTCGAGTCCCTCCTTCCGCACGGTTCCCCGCACCCTGCCCGCACCATCGGGGGAAGTCATACCCGCGAGGGATGGGGTCGCAACCCCCGGACGGTACCCTCGTCACGCGGGAGTCCTCCCCGTGACCCCGCCACCACGACCGGAAGAACCATGCACTCCGTCGCACTCGCCCTGATCCCCTGGCTGGATCCGCAGTACATCCTCGACAACTTCGGCGCCATCGCCGTGTTCGTGGTGTGCGCCATCATCTTCGCCGAGACCGGGCTGCTCGTCGGGTTCATCTTCCCGGGCGACAGCCTGCTGGTGATCACGGGCCTGTTCGCCTTCGACCGCGGCGGCGAGATCGGCGGGATCCCGGTCTGGATCGCGGCACTGATGATCGCCGCGTCCGCGTTCCTCGGCGGCGAACTCGGCTACTACATCGGCAAGAAGGCCGGCCCGCCGATCTTCGAGCGCAAGGAGAGCGGCCTGTTCTCCAAGGCCAACGTCGACCGCACCAACGCCTTCTTCCACCGCTTCGGTCCCCTCGCGGTCATCCTCGCCCGCTTCGTTCCCGTGGTCCGGACGTTCCTGCCGATCGCGGCCGGCGTCGGACGCATGAACTACAAGAAGTACTCGTTGTACAACGCGATCGGCGCCGTGATCTGGGGCGTCGGCGTCACGTTCCTCGGCTACTTCATCGGGCACATCCCGTTCGTGGCGCACATCGTCCGCGAGTACATCGACATCATCCTGCTGGCGGCCGTCGTCGTCACGGTCGTGCCGATGGCGCTGACGTACTTCCGCAACGCCCGCAAGGCCAAGCGCACGACGGAGGCCGACGCGGGGACCGAACCGCAGCACTGACGGTCCCCACCCGACGGACAGGAGGCGCGGTGCCAGCTGGCACCGCGCCTCCCGTCTGTCTGCCGGTCACGGCGCGACGCCCGCGGCGTCAGACGCCGAAGTGCTCCCGCACGATCGGAGCGATGCCCCGGAAGGCCTTGCTGCGGTGGCTCAGCTGGTTCTTCTCGTCGCGCGTGAGCTCCGCCGAGGTCCGGTCGGCGTCGTCCGGTCGGAACACCGGGTCGTACCCGTGCCCGCCGTCGCCGATCGGTTCGGTCGTCACCTCGCCGTTCCACACGGCCTCGAACACGTGCTCGGTGCCGTCGGGCGTCACGAACGCCGCGGCGCAGACGAAGGCCGCCGTGCGCTCGACGACGCCCTCGAGGTTCCGCAGCAACAGCGCGATGTTGTCCGCGTCCACGCGGGTGCCGGCGTACCGGGCCGAGTGGATCCCGGGCGCGCCGCCGAGGGCGTCCACCGCGATCCCGGAGTCGTCGGCGAGCGCCGGCAGCCCGGTGTGCGCGACCGCGGCACGCGCCTTGATGAGGGCGTTCGCCGCGTAGGTGTCGCCGTCCTCGACCGGTTCGGGACCGTCGTAGCCGACGAGTTCGACGCCCTCACCCAACGCCGACCCGAGGATCTCGCGCAGCTCGACGACCTTGCCCTGGTTGTGCGTCGCGAGGACGACGGTGCCGGTCACAGCCCCAGCACCTCGCGCTGGATGGCGGCGAGGGACTGGTTGCCGGCGAGCCCGAGGTCGAGCAGCGTGTTCAGCTCGTCGCGGTCGAACGGCGCGTGCTCGGCGGTGCCCTGCACCTCGATGAACTTGCCGGACCCGGTCGTGACGATGTTCATGTCGGTGTCGGCCGCCGAGTCCTCGGTGTAGGCCAGGTCGAGCATCGGCTCGCCCTTGACGATGCCGACCGAGATCGCCTGCACGCTGTCGGTGAGCGGCGTGGCCTTCTTGCCGATGAAGCCCTTCTCGCGACCCCACTCGATCGCGTCGACCATCGCCACGTACGCGCCGGTGATCGACGCGGTCCGGGTGCCTCCGTCGGCCTGCAGGACGTCGCAGTCGATGACGAGGGTGTTCTCGCCGAGGCCCTTCGTGTCGATGACCGCGCGGAGCGACCGGCCGATCAGGCGGGAGATCTCGTGCGTGCGGCCGCCGACCTTGCCCTTGATCGACTCGCGCTGCATGCGCTCGTTCGTCGAGCGGGGCAGCATCGAGTACTCGGCGGTGACCCAGCCGGTGCCCTTGCCGGCGAGCCAGCGCGGGACGCCGTTCGTGAAGGACGCGGTGCAGAGCACCCGGGTGTTGCCGAACGAGATGAGCGCGCTGCCCTCGGCCTGCGTGCTCCACCCCCGCTCGATCGTGACGGGACGGTGGTCGGTCGCGGTGCGGCCGTCGATGCGGAGCATGTCGCTCATGGGGTCCTTTCGATGCGGGGCAGCGTGATGGCCCCGGTCTGGAGGTGGCCGACGCTGGAGACCTCGGGGCCGAGGAAGCGTCGGGCGAGTCGGATGAAGCCGTTCTTGTCGTCGCCGGTCGCCTCGAACGAGTACGTGGGCGGCTCCGGGGTGGTGCGCTCGAGCCCGTGCTCGACGAGTCGCCGGTACACGTCATTGGCGGTCTCCTCGGCGCTGGAGACGAGGGTCACGTCCGGCCCCATCACGTACTGGATCGCGGCGGACATGAGGGGGTAGTGGGTGCAGCCGAGCACGAGCGTGTCGACGTCCGCCTGGCGGATCGGGGCGAGGTACTGCTCGGCGACGGTGCGGAGGGCCGGCGACGACGTGTCGCCCGTCTCGACGAACTCCACGAACCGGGGGCAGGCCGCCAGGGTGAGGGTGACGTCCGAGGCGACGGCGAAGGCGTCCTCGTACGACCGGGACGCGATGGTGCCGACGGTGCCGATCACCCCGATGCGCCCGGTGCGGGTCTGCTTCACGGCGGCGCGGGCTGCGGGCTGGATGACCTCGACCACGGGGATGCCGTACGCCTGCTCGTACCGTTCGCGGGCGTCCCGGAGCACGGCGGACGATGCCGTGTTGCACGCGATCACGAGGGCCTTCACGCCCTGGTCGACGAGGTCGTCCATGACCTCGAGCGCGTACCGGCGGACGTCGGCGATCGGCTTCGGGCCGTACGGCGAGTGGAGGGTGTCCCCGACGTACCGGATGCTCTCGCGCGGCAGCTGGTCGATGATCGCGCGGGCCACCGTGAGCCCGCCGACCCCGCTGTCGAAGACTCCGATCGGTGCATCCGTCACGGTGACCAGCGTACCGACGCGAGCGGGCGGAATGCGTCCGCCGCAGCGCGCCCGCTGAGCGTCTTCCGCCCGCTCGCGCGGATGCAGTGGGCTCGCGCCCCGCGGAACGCGACCGGATCCGCCGGACCGGCGCCGTTCCTCCAGGCCGTCGGCCCGCGCCGCCCCGCCGCGCCCGCGTCCGCGTCCACGTCCACGTCCACGCGAGCGGGCGAAGTACGTCCTCATCAGCCCGCGGACGGGACGCATTCCGCCCGCTCGCCGGGGTGCGCGCCGCGCCGGTCCCACGCGAGCGGGCGAAGTACGTCCCCCGCAACACGCGGACGGGACGCATTCCGCCCGCTCGCGCCGACGCGGTGAACCCGACTGCCTGGAGGCGCGACCCGACTCGCGGGGCCGGCCCGCGCCTCCAGGCGGCCACCTCCACTGCCCAGCCCACGCGAGCGGGCGAAGTACGTCCCCCGCAACGCGCGGACGGGACGCATTCCGCCCGCTCGCGCGCCCGACGACGCAATCCGCGCCTCCCGGAGGCCGCGACAGTAGTGTCGGAGAGGTGACCAGCGCGCTCCTCACGGACCAGTACGAACTGACCATGGTCGATGCGGCCCTCAAGGACGGCACGGCCGACCGCCGCTGCGTCTTCGAGGTCTTCGCCCGCAGGCTCCCCGACGGCCGGCGCTACGGCGTGGTCGCGGGCCTCGGTCGGTTCCTCACGGCACTGACCGACTTTCGGTTCGGCGACGAGGAGATCGGCTTCCTGCGCGACCGCGACGTCATCGACGCCGGGACGGCCGCGTACCTCGCCGACTACCGCTTCACCGGCGACGTCCGCGCCTACCGCGAGGGCGAGGTCTTCTTCCCGAACTCCCCCGTGCTCCAGGTCGAGGGGACCTTCGCCGAGGCCGTGGTGCTCGAGACGCTCGCGCTGAGCATCTTCAACGCCGACTCCGCGATCGCCTCCGCCGCGGCGCGCATGGTGTCAGCGGCCGACAAGCGTCCTCTTGCCGAGATGGGCTCCCGGCGGACCGGTGAGTGGAACGCCGTGGCCGCCGCCCGCGCCGCGTACATCGCCGGGTTCGGTGCGACGAGCAACCTCGAGGCCGGGCGCACCTGGGGAATCCCCACGATGGGCACCGCGGCGCACGCCTTCACGCTCCTGCACGACTCCGAGGAGGCTGCGTTCCGCTCGCAGCTCGACGCCCTCGGAACGGGCACGACGCTGCTCGTCGACACGTACGACATCGAGGCAGCCGTCGACACCGCCGTCCGGTTGACCGAGGGCAAGCTCGGCGCCGTCCGCATCGACAGCGGCGATCTGCCGTCCGTCGTGGCGTCGGTACGCGCACAGCTCGACCGGCTCGGTGCCACGGACACGAAGATCACGGTGACGAACGACCTCGACGAGTACACGATCGCCGCGCTCCGTGCGGCACCCGTCGACTCCTACGGCGTCGGGACCTCGGTCGTGTCCGGCTCCGGGCACCCCGCCGCGGGGATGGTGTTCAAGCTGGTCGCCCACAAGGAGGACGGCGGCGACTGGGTCCCGGTCGCGAAGAAGTCCGCCGACAAGGCGTCGCTCGGCGGCCGGAAGGAGGCCGGGCGTCGGCTGCGGAACGGGATCGCCACGGCCGAGGTGGTCCTCACCACGGGGCAGGTCGGACCCGACGAGCGCCCGTTGCTCGTCCCCGTCGTGACGAACGGCGAGGTCCACCAGGAGTTCCTGGGCGTGCAGGGCGTCGAGGCGGCACGCGCGCACCACAAGCTCGCCAAGGCCGAACTGCCGGCGGACGCCGCGCGCATCGGTCGCGGTGACCCGGCGATCCCGACGCTGGTGATCTGAGCCGGGCTACTCGGCCTTCATCTTCTCGTAGATGGCCTTGCAGTCCGGGCACACCGGGAACTTCTCGGGGTCGCGGCCGGGGATCCACTTCTTGCCGCAGAGGGCCTTCACGGGCTTGCCGCTGAGGGCCGACTGCAGGATCTTGTCCTTCTTGACGTAGTGCGAGAACCGCTCGTGGTCGCCGGGCTCGATCGCTTCGTCTTCGAGGAGCTTCTCGAGCTCCCGGTCCATCACGTCGAGGCCGCCGCCTGGTTCCGTCATGCTCATGCACCAAGGGTACGACGGTGCGCGGCGCACCGCGACGGTGCGATGGCGGGTGCGGCTCGCGACCGCGACCGCGTAACGGCCTGGAGGCGCGGGGCGGGGCCGCCACGCGCCTCCAGGCCGTCTCGTGGTCGCGTCGGGCGCGACCCGGTCAGTTGCGTTGCGCTGCGGCCAACAGGTCCGGCCCGTGGCGGTCGAAGAGCCGACCACCGGCGACGACGCCGGCCGCGAGGACGACCACGCCGACCACGACACCGACCACGAGGGTCAGGACGCCCCACGGCGACGGGCCGTCCACGAACGCGAGCACCGCCATCCACGCCGCGGGCACCGAGCACACGACGATCCCGACCACCATCGACGACTGCGCCACCGAGGCGAGCGCGCCGGCGGCCTGCGGCTGCTGGAAGGGGTGGTCGCCCGGGCGGACGGTCGGGTAGGGCAGCAGCACGGACACGACGCTGGAGAGTCCGAGGCCGGACAACAGCGCGCTCGCACTCACCCCGATGAGCACCGGGAACGCGGTCCAGTCGCCGAACAACCACGCGGAGAACCACGACCCGAGGACGATCGCGGGGATGCCGACCGCGAGCACGGGGACGAGCCGACCGAGGCGGTCGCTCCAGCCCGGGGCCCCCGAGGCGACGTGCAGCCACACGGCGGTGTTGTCGTACGAGACGTCGTTGTGCGGCAGGAACCCGGCGATGAGCGCCATCAGCGGCAGCGGCACGAGTGCGGTCCAGTGCCACGGGACACCGGCGACTCCGAGCGGGATCACGACGACCGGGACGAACACGATGATGAGGTACGACGCGCGGTAGCGGGGATCGCGCACCCAGTACGTGAGTGCGCGCGCGGCGACCGCGCCCACGGGCGTCGAACCGAGCCGGTCGAACCAGCCGAGCCCGCGGTACCGGCGAGCCGTGGCGCGTCCGTCCACGGTTTCGAGCGCACGCCCGACGACGGCCCACCACGCCCATCCGAGCAGGGCCACGACGACGACGGCGATCAGGAGCTTGGCGATGCCCTCGCCGACCAGGCCGTTCGCGACGTCGGCGGGGACCGCCCAGGCCGCACCCCACGGGGTCCAGCCGGCGACGTCGGCGATGCGCTGCATCTCGGTGCCCGCCGGGTCGAGCCAGTCGACCCGGAGCAGCAGCGACGCGGTCGGGATGCCGAGCACCACGATCAGCAGCGCGACGAGCCACCCGGCGTCCCGCGAACGGTGCGGACCGATGAGCGCCGCGCCGACCGCGCAGCCCACCCGGACGAGGAGCGCGCACGTCGCGATCGCGAGCAGACCACCGACGACGCCGAGGACACCGGCGCCTGCACCGCGCATCCACGTGACCGACTGCGCGACGGCGACGATCGCCACCGCGACGACGGGGACACCCACGAGACCGGCGACGCCGAGGCCCACGGCCAGGTCGCGCCGACCGATCCCGAACACGGTGAACCGGCGCGGATCGAACTGGTCACTGCGGCCGACGACGAGCGGCACGACCGTGAACGCGAAGGAGATGAGGGTGCCCACGGGGACGATGACCGCGCGCGCCACCTCGGGCGCGGCGGACCGGAGTCCGACGATCTCGACCGCCACGAACACCGCGGCGAGCAGGCCGGCGAGGCTGCCGAGCACGACGAGGACGGACCGGCGGGCGCTGCCGCGGACCTCCCCCGCGAGCAGGTCGGCCCTCAGCCGGAGAAGCTGTGCAACCATTCCATGCTCTCCGCCACGACGCGGCCGCCCGCGAGTTCGACGAACTTGTCCTCGAGGCTCTTGCGCCCGCGGACCTGCGCCATCGTGCCGGAGGCCAGGACGCGGCCGCCGACGATGATGGCGACGGAGTCGCAGGTGCGCTGCACGAGCTCCATCGAGTGGCTGGAGAGCACCACCGTCCCACCCCCACGCGTGTACCGGCGGAGGATCTCGGTGATGGTCGCTGCGCTCACCGGGTCGACGGACTCGAACGGTTCGTCGAGCACGAGCACCCGGGGCGAGTGGATGAGCGTCGCCGCGAGGGCGATCTTCTTCGCCATGCCCACGGAGTAGTCCGCGACCTGACGACCGAGCGCCTCGCCCAGGCCGAACGCCTCGGCCAGGTCGGCGCTGCGTTTCCGGGCGGTGGCGCCGTCGAGCCCGCGGAGGGTCGCCGAGTAGTAGAGGAGCTGCGCGCCGGTGAGCCGGTCGAACAGCCGCAGCCGGTCGGGCAGGACGCCGAGGTCGCGCTTGGCGGCGGTCGGGTCGGCCCAGACGTCGTGGTCGAGCACGGTCACGGTGCCCGCGTCGGGGCGGAGCAGACCGGTCACGATCGACAGGGTGGTCGTCTTGCCGGCGCCGTTCGGGCCGACGACGCCGAAGATCGAGCCCTGGCGGATCTCGAGGTCGACCTCGTCCACCGCGAGGGTCTGGCCGTAGCGCTTCACGAGGCCGCTGGCGCGCAGCACGACGGGCTGCGTCGGCTGCTTGGGGCCGGCGGCGGGGCGCTTCGTCGAGGCGGGGCGCTTCTTCGCCTTGGGGGCGGGCTCGTCCGACGCGTCGACGTCTTCCTCGGTCTCCTGGCCTGGAGGCACGGCGCCGGTCGTCCCCGCGGCCTGCGTCGGGCGCGTGGCGCGTCCCTTGCCGCCGCGCGGCTTGCCGGGACGGCGACCGGTGGTCGCGGCGGCCTGCGGCGTCGCGGCTGCGCCGTCCGACTCCGCGGTGTCCGTGCTCGCGTCGTCCGTGCTCGTCGTCTCCGTGACCGTCGTGTCGTCGGTCATCGCGTCCTCAGCGGAGGCGTCGCGCGCATCCCCGTCCCCCATGTCGTCCTGCTCGGCGTCGTCCCGCCCGGCGTCGTCGGTGTGCGCCGTGTCGGCCTCGTCGGCTTCGGTCAGCCAGGCAGCGTCCGACGTGCTGTACACGTCGTCGTCATCCGTTGCTCCAGCTGCCACGGCCCAACCGTACCAACGCTCTCCGGACAGCGGGGAACCGCCGGACACAGTGTCACGAATTGAGCACGAAGCACTCGCAGACGTACCCCGAGGGAGGCACGTTCCGTATCATTCACCAGGGCACGACGAAGTGTTCACCACTTGGAAACCTGCTCCGGCCGGCGAATCCGTGATGCCCTTCCCTGCGAATGACCGCAGAGACAGCGTGCTTCACGGACAACTCGGACCTTCCGCGAGCAGACTCGACCAGGCCCGCCCGTGCCCCAGGGCGCGCGGGCGGACACCAGAAGGGACCAGCATGACCACGCAGATCGTGATCCTCGCAGCGGGGATGGGCAGCCGCCTCGGGCGCAGCCTGCCGAAGCCGCTCACCGAACTCAGCGACGGCCGCACCATCATGCAGCAGCAGTTCGACAACATCCGCGCCGCGTTCGGTTCGAGCGCCCGCGTGACGATCGTCGTCGGCTACAAGTCGGAGTACATCGTCGAGGCCTTCCCCGACGCGAACTTCGTCTACAACGAGTCCTACGACTCCACGAACACCTCGAAGAGCCTCCTCCGTGCGCTGAAGGCCACGGGCAAGGGCGGGGTCCTCTGGATGAACGGTGACGTCGTCTTCGACCCGCGTGCGCTCGTGCGTGCCGCGGACATGATCGACGAGGACCGCTCGTTCGTCAGCGTCAACACCGACAAGGTCTCCGACGAAGAGGTCAAGTACACGGTCGACGCCGAGGGCTTCATCCACAAGCTGTCGAAGCAGGTCGTGGGCGGTCTCGGCGAAGCGGTCGGCATCAACTACGTCTCGTCCGCCGACAAGCAGGCGCTCATCCGCCAGCTCGGCCGCGTCGACGACCAGGAGTACTTCGAGGGCGGCATCGAGGCTGCCATCGCCGAGGACGGGCTACTCTGGAGCCCGATCGATATCTCCGACATGTACGCCGTCGAGATCGACTTCGCCGAGGACCTCGAGCGCGCGAACAACCTGTTCGCCTGAACCACCGTCAGGACCCCCTCGGCGGTTCCGCCCGAAGGGAAACCGTGACCACAGCGAGTGCGCCGACCGCGCCCGCGGCTGCCGCACCCGCGGCCTCCCGGAGCGCCGGTCGGCGCTATCGTCATGCCCTCTGGCTGCTGACCGTCCGCGACCTCCGTGTCCGCTACTCGACGTCGGCGCTGGGGTACTTCTGGTCGATCCTCGATCCGCTGGTGATGTCGGCGATCTACTGGTTCGTCTTCACCCAGGTGTTCCACCGCGGCAAGGTCGGCGAAGAGCCCTACATCGTGTTCCTGCTCTCGGCACTGCTGCCGTGGATGTGGTTCACCGGGGCCGTCTCCGACTCGACCCGTGCGTTCATCAAGGAGACCAAGCTCATCCGGTCGACGACGATCCCCCGGAGCATCTGGGTCGCCCGGGTCAACGCGTCGAAGGGCATCGAGTTCCTGCTGAGCCTGCCGGTGCTCGCCGTCTTCGCGATCGCGACCGGCGCCCAGGTGCACTGGGAACTCGCGCTGTACCCCCTCGCGATCGTGCTGCAGTGCGGACTCGTGTACGGGCTCGGCCTGATCGTGGCGCCGCTCGTCGTCTTCTTCCGTGACCTCGAACGCGCCGTGAAGCTCGTGCTGCGCTTCCTGTTCTACGCATCGCCCATCATCTACAGCACCCAGGCCCTGCCGGACCGGTTGCACGACCTGGCGGCGTTCAACCCCCTGAGCGGCATCTTCGGCATCTACCGCTCGGCGTTCTTCCCGTCCCAGCTGGACTGGTTCGAGGTCGCGGTGTCGGTCGTCGTGACCGTGCTGGTCATCGGGATCGGGACGGTCGTCTTCCGACGCAGCGAGCACCGCGTCCTGAAGGAGCTGTGATGACCGCCACCGAGCAGACCGGACGGAACACGACCGTCGCACCCGTGATCTCGGTACGCGACGCCGGGATCCGGTTCAAGCGCAACCGCCGCGCCAGCAGGAGCTTCAAGGACCTCTTCGCCGGCAGCAACCGCCGGAAGCGCGCCGACGAGTTCTGGGCGCTGCGGGGTGTGACCTTCGACGTCCGTCCGGGCGAGGCGATCGGGGTCGTCGGGCGGAACGGCCAGGGCAAGTCGACGCTGCTCAAGCTCGTGGCGCAGGTGATGCTCCCCGACGAGGGCCGCGTCCACGTCGGAGCCGGCGTCGCTCCCCTCATCGAGATCACGGGCGGCTTCGTCGGTGACCTCTCGGTCCGCGACAACGTCTTCCTCACAGCGGGGCTGCACGGCATGTCCCGCGCGGAGATCCGCGACGCGTTCGACGAGATCATCGACTTCGCCGAGATCGGTGACTTCGTCGACACCCCGTACAAGCACCTGTCCAGCGGCATGAAGGTGCGCATCGCGTTCGCGGTGATCTCGCGGCTCGACGAACCGGTCATCCTGGTGGACGAGGTGCTCGCCGTCGGCGACAAGGCGTTCCGCGAGAAGTGCTACAAGCGGATCGAGGAACTCCTGGCCGGCGGCCGGACCCTGTTCTTCGTCTCGCACAGCGACAAGGACCTGCGGCGGTTCTGCGATCGCGGACTCTACCTCGACAAGGGGCACCTGCAGCTCGACGGCACGATCGAGGAAGCCCTCGCGCGGTACTCCGCCGACTACGGCGTCTGAGCACCCACTCCCCCTCAACAACCCGGCCCCCGAGCCCACGCTCCACAGCCGTCCGCTCCCCCGGCAGAACACAGCCCCGAACGTCGGACCCTCCCCCTACCGTGACGGCATGCACCACCCGACACCGACTGCCTACGCGGTCCCGTTCACGATCGACCGATCCCTCGCACCACGTCGCTACGACCTGGTGAACACCGGCGACGAACCCGTCGACGGTCTCACCCTCACCCACCTCGGCAACGGGTACTGCCCACCGCTCGCCGTACGCCGACTCGACCCGGGCCGTGCGCTCACGATCGCGGTGTTCGGCGCTGCCGCGGACGACACCGGCGTCGTGGTCGTCCGGTGGCGCCGTCCGGACCGGTCCGAGTACCTCTGGCGGATGTCCCTCGTCGCCGACGGCCGTGCTGTCTGACGGCGCCGGGCCGGCGTCGCAGTCGCCGTCAGCGCTCGTTCCGCGTCGCAGCGACCGAACGCCAGCGGTCGAGCAGCCGTTCGATCGCACCGTGGAACCGCGCCGTCGCGGCACCCGGCGTCGTGTCACCGAAGTACCGCTGCACCCAGTGCTGCAGCTTCGCGAGCTCGGCGTCGTCGTTGGCTGCGGCGTCGACCCGAGCGACCACGTCTCCCGCGTCGGCCGCGGTCAGCCAGTTGGCGTCGCCGAGGTAGCCTCGCTCGTCGACGTCCGCTTCCGGGGACTCCGGCCGGGTCACGATGAGCGGCTTCCCGACGGCCAGGCGGTCGTAGATCATCGCGCTGATGTCGGTGATGGCGACGTCGGCACCGGCGAGCTGCCAGCCGAGCTCCGCCCCGTCGTCGTACACGTGGTGCGCGCGCGGGTCAGCGGCGTTGGCGCTGGCGATCGCCGCGACGATGCGCTCGTGGGCGGCCTTGTAGGCGGCGTCACGGACCCCGCTGCGCGGGTGCGGTCGGTACACCAGGCGGTGCGCGGGAGACGCCAGGACGCGCTCGGCGATCATGGTGCCGTGGGTCGCGATCGACCCGTAGGCGGCCGCTGCCCGGTCGCCCTCCCACGTCGGCGCGTAGAGCACGACGGTGCGGTCGTCCTCCGGGTAGGGAGCTGCACCCGCGAAGTGGTCGGCTTGCGGGCGTCCGATGGCGATCGCGCGGGCGTCGAGGTCGTAGTCCCACAGGGCGTCGGAGAGGCGGTCACGAGCGGCGTCGCCGGCGATCAGGGCGTAGTCGTACGCCTTGAACTGGTTCGTCGTCATGTACATCTTGTCGCTCTCGCCGTGGTTGACGAAGACGTGCCACATGCGCCCGTACCGCATCATCTGGAAGTTGCGGGCGTTCTGGTTGACGTACAGGACGATCTTGGGTGCCTGCTCGTCGACGAACCGTTCGAGGTCGACGACCTGCCGCGCGTAGACCACCGGCACCGGCGACTCCTCGAGCAGCGTCAGCATCGTCCCCGGACTGCGCGACACGATCGCCACCGGGTGCGTGGCCGCGAGCTCGGCGAGCGGGGCGTACCACTGGCGGACCTGGTACATGTTCACCGGGCCGTCGGCGAAGTACACCGCGGTCTCGATCGTGCCGGGGGCGGGGGTCGGCGCGCTGGGCAGCCGACGCGCGAGCGCACGACGGCTCCGACGCGACTTGAGCAGTCGCTCGGCCAGTCGCACGGCGGTGCGCACGTCGCGGATGATCGGCATGGTCCCTCTCCCGGTGTCGGCGGACGGTTCGTGGTGGTCGGGTCAGACGATCGGTGGGCGACCGGCGAGCGTCATGCGGCCGATGGTCAGCCACCCCATGACGTGTGCGGGGCCGCAGTCCGAGGTCCAGCCCTCCCGGATGCCGCCGAACCAGGTCGCCAGGCGGCGCGGGTGCCGCCACCAGCGCGCGACCTGGATCGCGGCCCACGACCCGACGTACAGCGGGCGGAGCACGACGGGCAGGTTGCGGCGGGCCAGCCAGACGCGGTTCCGGGCGTTCAGTCGGTAGTACTCGGTGTGGCGTGCCGGGTCGATCGCGGGGTGGTGCGCGACGAGGTCCCCGGCGTACCAGGTCCGTCGTCCGGCGTCCCACACACGCCAGGCGAGCTCGATGCCCTCGTGCGCGTAGAAGTACTCGGCTCCCCAGCCGCCGGTTGCGCGGTACACGTCCATCGGCAGCACGACGGCGCCCTCCCACACCGAGAACACCGGCGACGAGTGGTCCGGCTCGCCCTTGCGGATCCGGGGGATCCAGCGGGTGGGGTTCGCGGCTCCGGTCGGGTCGACCACCCGTGGTTGCACGAGTCCGAGCGAGGGGTCCCGTTCGAACAGCCCGATCGCGTCCCGCAGGAAGGTCTCGGACGGCACGGAGGCGTCGTCGTCGAGGAAGAACACGTAGTCGCCGTCGACCACCTCGACCCCCGCATTGCGTCCGGCTGGGATCCCGACGTTCTCGGGCAGCGCCAGCGCACGGACGCCCTCCGGCAGACCCTCGGGCTCCCAGCCGTTGCCGACGCACACGACGTCGAGCTCGACGCCCTGCTGCGCGAGCACGCTCTCGAGTCCCCGGCGGAGGTCGTCCGGGCGGGTGCCCTGTGACAGGCTCACGACGGCGACACGTGGCCGGTCGCGGTGCGGGACCGCGTGGCGCCGGACGGTCCCGGGCGTCACGCGCGGACCCGCTTCGACGAGATGATCGCGAGGAAGTGCCCGAACGTGGCGATCACCGCGAGCGGCAGCAGCGCGCCCACCAGGATGCGGTCGGCCAGCGGGTGCCCGATCACGAGTGCCAGCAGCGCGAAGACGAACGCCAGGATGCTCAGCTCGACCGAGTGGTACAGCCGGTGGAACGGCAGGAACCGTGCGGCACGGCGCAGGGTCGCGAGCCGACGCCCGGACGGTGCGGTGCCCGCGTCGCGACGGTCGACGAGCTTGTCGAGGCCGGCGTTCGCGCGGGCGACGTGCACCATGTCGTTCAGCGCCTTGTTCAGCACGATGACGAGCCCCAACCCGCAGCCGATCGTCGTCCACATCCAGTCGGCACCGTGGATCGGCCACGTCGCGGCACGGACGCCGAGTGCGATCGGGATGAGCCCCTCGGTCGTGTAGTGCCCCACCTTGTCGAGGAACACGCCGGCCGGCGACCGGGTCCCCCGCCACCGGGCGACCTCGCCGTCGCTGCAGTCGACGAGCATCTGCAGCTGGCCGAGGACGAGCGCGAGCGCCGCACCCCAGATGCCCGGGATGAGCAGGGCAGCGGCGATGCTCCACCCGACCAGGATCATCAGTCCGGTCACCTGGTTGGCGCTGACCCGGGTCTTCAGGAGCAGCCACGTCAGGTACGGCGAGACGTCCCGCAGGTACAGCGACGCCGTCCAGTGCTCGGCGTTCGCCCGCGACCGGACCTCGTCCGGCTGGGCGACGGCACGGAGCTCGGCGATCGAAGTGGGGCGGGTGTTCCCGCGGCCGGTCGTGTCATCGGTCAAGAGGTCAGGTCACCGTCCCGTGTGCGTGGTCAGCTCGGACGTCCGGGTGAGGAAGCCGATGATGAAGCCGAGGCCCCAGCCCACGTGGATGCAGGGCAGCACCACGAGGAGCCAGAGCAGGGTCGGCAGCCCCGACCGCCGGGCGACCGCGACGGCCCCCAGGACGACGAAGACGATGTAGACCGCGGGCACGACGAACCCGAGCAGCGCCCAGGCCGCCCCGGAGCCGAGTGCGGCGCCGATGATGCCGACGATGCCCGCGACGATGCCGAGCGCCATCGCGGCGACCATCGCCGGCGGGACGAAGTACCGCAGGCCGTTGTTCGCCGGGAACCGGCGGGCGAGCTCACCACGCCACAACCCGGTCGCGACGAACTGCCGCACGAGCCGCTTCAGACTGGGTCGCGGACGGTAGGTGACGACGAGCTCAGGCGTGAACCACACCGTGCCGCCGGTCTGCCGGAGCCGCCGGTTGAGCTCCCAGTCCTGGCCGCGCTTGATGCCCTCGTCGAACAGCCCGACCTCGAACAGGCGGTCGCGCCGGAACACACCGAGGTAGGCGGTCTCGGCCGGTCCGGCCTGGCCGCCGACGTGGTGCGGCGTTCCGCCCAGTCCGACCCTGCTGCCGTAGGCGAGCGCCACGGCCCGCTCGAACGGCGTGCGGCCCTCGGCGTGCATGATGCCGCCCACGTTGTCCGCCCCGGACTCCTGCAGCACCCGCACCGCGATCCGCGTGTAGTCCTGCGGCAGCACCGAGTGCGCGTCGACGCGGACGACGACGGGGTGCACCGACGCGCGGATCGCCACGTTCAGGCCGGCGGGCGTGGACCCGACGGGGTTCTCGATCGCCCGGATGCGGGGATCGGCGGCGCTCATCTCGGCCACGAGTTCGTTCGTGCCGTCGATCGACGGGCCGAGCGCGAGGATGACCTCGAACGGGCCGGCGTAGTCCTGGTCGAGCAGGCTCTGGACGGCCGCGCGGACCTCGGTCACCTCGTTGAGGACGGGCATCACGTACGAGACGCCCGGCAGGGGGTGTCCGTCTGTCTGCATGCGTACCTCGGGGTCCTGGCTGGGTGCACGGGACGCACCGCGGACGGTGCCGCCCCGCAGAGCGACCCTGAGCCTATCAAGGACGCAACCGGGAGACGGCCTGGAGGCGCGGTGCCAGCTCGCACCGCGCCTCCAGGCCGTCGTGTCGTTGCGTTCCGCTGACGCGCGTCAGCCCTTGTAGGTACCGAGCGTGACGTCCGTCTCGCGGGTCTCGCCGCCACGGATGTAGGTGATGGTCGTCTTGGCGCCACCCGCGAAGTAGCGGACCTGCGCCGTCAGGTCGGTGGCGTCGGAGACCGTCGCCGAACCGATCTTGGTGACCACGTCGCCCTTCTGCAGACCGGCCTTCGCCGCCGCGCCGCCGGACGAGACGGACTTGATCAGCCCGCCCATCTGGGTGGCCTTGGCGTCCTCGGCGGCGTCGCCGACCGTCGCGCCGAGCAGACCGTGCGTCGCCGAGCCGTTCTCCTTGATCTCGTTCGCCACGCGCTTGACGAGGTTGGAGGGGATCGAGAAGCCGACGCCGATGCTGCCGGACTGGCTCGACGAGTCCGACGAGCTGCTCGCACTCGCGATCGCCACGTTGATGCCGATCAGCTTGCCCTTGGAGTCGAGCAGCGCACCGCCGGAGTTGCCCGGGTTGATCGAGGCGTCGGTCTGGATGACCGGGAGCGAGACCGTGGTGTTCGAGGACGAGCTGCTGCCGTTGTCGCCGTTGCCCCAGAAGTCGAAGGGGCCACCGCTGCTGCCGTTGCCGCCCTCGTTCGAGTCGCCGCCCTCGCTGGGAGCGCTCGACGTCACCTGGATGCTGCGGCTGAGCGTCGAGACGATGCCGTCGGTGACGGTGTTCGACAGGCCGAGCGGCGCACCGATCGCGACCGCGGTGTCACCGACGTTGAGGTCGGACGAGTCCGCGAAGCTGATCGGCTTCATGTCGGTGGCGTCGATCTTGATGACCGCGAGGTCCACGGTCGGGTCCGTGCCGACGAGCTTCGCGGGGTAGATCTTGCCGTCCGAGGTCGTGACCGTGATCGAACCGTTCGAGCTGTCACCGTCCAGCGTCACCACGTGGGTGTTCGTGACGATGTAGCCGTCCTTGCTGAACACGACGCCCGAACCGGTGCCGGCCTCGCTGCTCGACGACACGTTGATCGTCACGACCGACGGGGTCGCCTGGGCGGCCACGGCCGTGACGACCGTCGCGTTGTTGTAGTCGTTGACCGTCAGGTTCCCGCCGCTCTGGGAGTTCGAGGAACCGACGACGGTGCCGCCGCCCTGGCTCGAGCCGGCGAGCCACCCGGCGCCGCCGCCGACGAGTCCCGCGACGACGAGGCCGGCGACGATCGGGAGGACGAGGCGTCCGCGGCCGTCCTTCGTGCGCGTCGTGGTGCCTGCGCCTGCGCCTGAACCCGCTCCTGCGCCGGCGGCCGCACCGGTCGCGGCGGCGCCGAAGTAGTGGCCGTTGCGCTGGTTGGAGCCGTCGACGTCGCCGAAGGAGCTGGTGGCCGAGATGGGGGCCTGCGCCGAGGGTGCACCGGCGTACCCGGCGTACTCGGAGGCCGATGCGGGGGCGGAGGTGGGCTGGGCGTACTCGCCGTAGCGGGGCTGCTGCGGCTGGCCGGAGGTGGACTGGGGCTGGCCGTACTGGCCCTGGCCGTACTGACTCTGGCCGTACTGGCCCTGGCCGTACGGGCTCGGCGGCTGGTTCTGCTGCTGCGGCTGGCCGTACTGACCGTGCGACGCCTGGTCGGTGCCGTACGGGGTCGCGTGCTGGCCGTACCCACCGGTCGCCTGGCTACCCTGGCCGTACTGGCTCGTCTGGCCGTACTGGGCCGTCTGGCCGTACTGGCCCGTCTGGCCGTACTCGCTCGTCTGCGCCGGGCCGTCGGTCGGGGCCGGCATCTCCGGCGCGACCGTCGGGTACGGAGCCGTGTACCGGTCGGTCGGGTGATCGTTCGACGCGGCGATGACGTCGGTCTCGTTCGCGGGAGCGGCGTCGATCACGTCGGTGTGGTCCGCTCGCGCGTCACTCGCCGGAGCGGCGGTCGTGTGCTCGGAGTCGTTCGTCGCGGCGTCCTCGGATGCGGCCTGTGCGGCCGTGTCGTCCGGACGGAAGTCGTCGTCCTGCCCGTGGGGCGTGGTGTCGGTCATGCTGGACGTGCTCCTTTCAAGCTCGTGCAGTCTGTCGGACACACCTGAGCGCTGCTCCTGCTGACGCTGCGAGCGACCTATGGCGATCTTATGCGTGGGCTGTGGGCGAGCGCTCGGATGGTGCGTCGGTCCGCCAGTAGGTTGGGTGCGTTCGGCACCGCACGGCGCGGTCGACACCTCGGAGGGAACCACATGCAGCAGGCAGGACCCTGGTTGCGAGCAGCCGAGGGAGCGATGCTCCTCGGACCCGACGGCGTCCCCGCGCCGACCGTGTTCGCCGAGATGAGCGCCCTCGCCGCCGCGACCGGTGCGATCAACCTCGGGCAGGGCTTCCCGGACGAGGACGGCCCCGTCGAGGTCCTCGACGCCGCCGTCGCCGCGATCCGGGACGGCGTCAACCAGTACCCGCCCGGACGCGGAACGCCGGACCTGCGCTTGGCCGTCAGCGAGCACCAGGCGCGGTGGTACGGCCTCGAGGTCGACCCTGACCGGCAGGTCCTCGCCACGGCCGGGGCGACCGAGGCCCTCGCCGCGACCCTCCTCGCGTTCGTCGAACCCGGGGATGAAGTCGTGACCTTCGAACCGTTCTACGACGCCTACGGCGCGCTCATCCGGCTGGCCGGAGGAACGCACGTGACCGTCCCGCTGACGGCTCCCGATTTCCTGCCCGACGAGGACACGCTCCGCGCCGCGTTCTCGGACCGCACCCGGGTCGTGCTGGTGAACACGCCGCACAACCCGACCGGGCGGGTGCTCCCCGACGAGGTACTCGCGACGATCGTCGAGCTCGCCGAGCAGTACGACGCACTGATCGTCACGGACGAGGTCTACGAGCACCTGACGTTCGACGTACCGCACGTGCCGATCGCCACCCTTCCCGGCGCTGCCGACCGCACCGTCACCATCTCGAGCGCTGGGAAGACCTTCAGCACCACGGGCTGGAAGATCGGCTGGCTCACGGCTCCCCCGGCGCTGGTCGACGCCATCACGTCCGTGAAGCAGTTCCTGACGTTCGTGAACGGCGCTCCGTTCCAACCCGCGGTCGCCGCCGGACTTCGGCTGCCCGACTCGGTGTTCGCTGGGATCGCGGCGGAGCTCTCGGCGAAGCACGATCTGCTCGCCGCCGGTCTCGGCGCCGCCGGCTTCGACGTCATGCGGCCGGACGGTGGCTACTTCGTCATCGCCGATGCCGCAGCGCTCGGGTACGACGACGCCCGCGAGTTCTGCCTGCAGCTGCCCGAGCTCGCCGGCGTCGTCGGCGTTCCCGTGTCGGCGTTCGTCCGGCCGGACCACGCCGCCGGGTACCGCTCGCTCGTCCGGTTCGCGTTCTGCAAGCGCCGCTCGGTGCTCGAGGACGCGGCTGCCCGCCTGGCAGGCCTCACCCCGCACGCTTGACGCCCCGGGGCGCGCCGCCCCGGGGCCCATGCCCCGGCCCCCGGCCCTGCGCGAGCGGGCGAAACACGTCCCCCTCACCCGCCGAACGGCACACATTCCGCCCGCTCGCGACGAACGCCGGACGGACCCGACGCTCGCCGACCGCGAGCGGGCGAAGTACGTCCCCCTCATCCGCCGCAGGGCACACATTCCGCCCGCTCGCGGACGGACGGACGGACGTCTACCGCCCGGACGCCGACACCGACGCGTCAGTCGCGCAGCGTGACCTCGTAGCGCCGCAGCGCCAGGGAAGGGTTCGTCTGCCGGACCGTCTCGGTCACCGCCGTGTCGATCGTCGCGACGAGCATCCCCGGGACCGCACCGGCCGCAGCGACAGCGACCCCGGACGGGTCCAGCACGACCGATCCCCCGATGCCGATCGGCGGGGTCTGCCCGACGCCCACCACCCACACGGTGTTCTCGATCGCCCGCGCGGTCAACAGGGTGCGCCAGTGGTGTTCCTTGCCCGGGCCCCGGACCCACTCGGCGGGGAGCACCACGACGTCGGCGGCACCGTGCTCCGGTGCGGCGAGGCGACGGGTGACCTCGGGGAAGCGCAGGTCGTAGCAGGTCTCCAGGCCGAGCCGAACACCACCGAGCTCGAACACCGCGAGCTGCGCGGGGTCACCGGACTCGATGCGGTCGGACTCCCGGGATCCGAAGGCGTCGTAGAGGTGCACCTTCCGGTACGCCGCGGCGATCGAGCCGTCGGGCAGCACTGCGACGAGGGTGTTCCGGAAGCGGTCGGCCGGACCGCTCTCGGCGACTCCGACCACGAGTGCGATCCCGGTGTCGCGGGCGATGGTCTGCAGGCCGCTGACGAACGGGCCGTCGAGGGGCTGCGCTGCGGCGACGAACCGGTCGTCGATCTCGGCGGTGAAGTACGAGGTGTACTCGGGCGTGACGAGCAGGTCGGCACCCCGCGAAACAGCATCCACCGCCGCGGAGCGGACGGTCTCGAGGTTGGCGGCGGGGTCGTCCACGGGTGCGAACTGCGCCGCGGCGATCGTCAGGGTGCCCATGCGCCGAGCGTAGCCGCCGGACGCGCAGGCGAGACCCGGCCCCACCGGCCAGCACGAGCCAGGACCCCGGACGCACGAAGAAGGCCCCGGTCCGACTGGACCGGGGCCTTCTCTGTGACGCTTGGTTGCGGGGGCAGGATTTGAACCTACGACCTCTGGGTTATGAGCCCAGCGAGCTACCGAACTGCTCCACCCCGCGGCACGTTGATAAGCCTACACGGGGCCGTGGCGGGGCACAAATCGAGTGCCCCGCCACGGTGTGTCTAGTTCCCGCTCTCGGCCTCGGTGGCGGCCTGGATCGCTTCCTGCAGGCGCTGGTCGGCCTCGGCAGCGGCGACCAGGTCGTTGTCCGCGTAGGCGTCCTGACGGTCCTGCAGCGCCTGCTTGGCGTCGTTCAGGGCCTTCTGCAGCGCCGCGTTGTCCGTCCCCGAGTCGGACGACGAACCCGAACCCGCGGATGAGCCGGAGTCGGAGCCCGACGACGACCCGGAGTCGGACCCGGACGACGACCCGGAGTCAGATCCCGAGGAGCCCGAGGAGCCACCGGCAGCGCCCTGGTCACCGGCAGCGGCACCCGAGTCACCGCCGAAGAGGCTGTTGAGGGCCTCGTCGAGGGTGTCCTCGAACGCGATCTTGTCGCCGAACGCCACGAGGACCTTCTGCAGCAGCGGGTACGAACCGCTCGACGTCGACTGGACGTACACGGGCTGGACGTAGAGGAACCCGCCACCGACCGGGAGCGTCAGCAGGTTGCCCTGCTTGACGGTCGAGTTGCCCCGCTTCAGGATGTTCAGCTCCTGCGACACCGTGGTGTCCGAGTTGAACAGGTTCTGCACCTGCGCCGGACCCGGGATGTTGTCCGTCTTCGGCATCGTCAACAGCGTGAGCTTGCCGTAGCCGGACGCCTTCTTGCCCTTTCCAGCACCGCCCGCGTCGGAGTCCACCGCGAGGTACCCGGTGAGCACGTTGCGGTTGTTCGAGCCGGCCGACTGCTGGGGTATGTACGTCGTGTACAACGTGTACGCGGTCCCTTGGCCCGGCACCTTCATCGTGAGGTAGTACGGGTCCTGCAGGTTCGCCCTGGTGGTCGTCGTGGTCGCCCCGAGCGCGTTCGTGCCCGAGTTCGTGGTCGTCGACGTGTCGGCGGTGTCGGACGAGTCGTTCGTGCCCGACGTCGGTTCCTGTGGCGTGTTCCACGCGTCGTCACCCGAGTAGAACGAGTTCGCGTTGGTGACGTGGTAGGTGCCGAGGATCGACCGCTGCACCTTGAACAGGTCGGTCGGGTACCGGACGTGGTCGAGGAGTTCCGCGCTCATCGAGGACACGGGCTTGACCGCGGTCGGGAAGATCTTCTCCCAGGTCTTGAGCACCGGGTCCTTGGTGTCCCAGGAGTACAGGGTCACCTTGCCCGTGTACGCGTCGACCGTGGCCTTCACCGAGTTCCGGATGTAGTTCACCTGGTCGGTCCGGTACGCCGAGGACTCGGAGCCGGCGATGCTGTCCGACAGGCTCTGGCTCTGCGAGTACGGGTACGCGTCGCTCGTCGTGTAGCCGTCGACGACCCACTGGATGCGGTGGTCGACGATGGCCGGGTACGCGTCGCTGTCGAGCGTCAGGTACGGCGCCACCTTCTGCACGCGGGAGATCGGGTCGCGGTCGTACAGGATCTGCGAGTCCTGGTTGACCGCGTCCGACAGCAGGATCTGCTCGGACTGGAACTTCGCCGCGTAGACGAGCCGGTTGAAGAAGTTGCCGAGGCTCGGTCCGCCGTTGCCGGCGTACGTCGTCGTGGCGTTGCCGCCGTTGTCGTCGTCGGAGCCGGACGGGTAGTCGAGCTCGACGTTCTTCGAGCCCTTCGGCGCACCGACGATCGAGTACGCCGGCGAGGTCTCGCCGAAGTACACGCGCTGCTGGAAGTCCCCGAGGGCGCCGTTCGACGGGATGCCCGACTCGAGGAAGACCGGCTTGCCGTCGCTGGCACGCTGGTTGCCGAAGGCCGCGGTGACGCCGTAGCCGTGCGTGTAGACGAACGCCCGGTTGTACGGCGTGTTCGCCTGCGAGCTCAGCCCGTCGAGGTCGATGTCGCGGACCGCGATCACGGTGTCCTCGGTCTCGCCCTTGACGTCGTAGCGGTCGACGTCGAGTTCCTTCGGGAACTGGTAGTACTGCCGGTACTGCTGCAGCTGGCTGAACGTGTCGGAGACGATCTTCGGGTCGATCAGACGGATGTTCGCCGTGGTCTGGGCGTCCTGTGCCAGGGCGCCGGAGCTGGCCTCGGTCGTCGCGTCGTAGTTCTTCTCCTGCACCCCGGAGACGCCGTACGCGTCACGGGTGGCCTTGATGTTCCGCTCGATGTACGCCGACTCGAACGTGCGCTCGGACGGCTTCACCTGCAGTCGCTGGACGATCCAGGGGTAGATGCCACCGATGACGATCGCCGCGACGAGCAGCAGCCCGGTGCCGACGATCGAGATGCGCCAGCGGCCGATGACCGCGGTGACGATGAACAGGATCGCGACGATCGCCGCGATGCCGGCCATGATCTCGCGGCCCGGGATGACGGCGTTCACCTCGGTGTACTGGGCACCCGTGATGAGCGAGTTCGACTTCGTCAGCGCGGCGTACTGGTCGAGCCAGAGGCTGACCGCCTGCAGCGCGATGTAGACCGCAGCCGTGACGGCGAGCTGGATCCGTGCGGCCTTCGAGATGCGGACTTCACGGCCACCGAAGCGCATGGCGCCGTACAGGTAGCAGGCGGCGAGTGCGGCGAGACCCGCGATGAGCACGACGGCCGACGAGTACGCCACGATCGCGCGCCAGAACGGCAGCTCGAACACGTAGAACCCGATGTCGAGTCCGAACTGCGGGTCGGTCTTGCCGAACGGCGTCCGGTTGAAGTACTCGAGCACCATGCTCCAGCGCCCCGCGGTCGACAGCCCGGCGAAGATGCCGAGGACGACCGGGATGCCGATCATCACGGCACGACGCAGCGGCTCGATGACCTGCTGGTAGCGGTCGAGCTGCGAGTTGAGCTTCGCGTAGACCGGCCGGAACCGGAACGCGATCGCGATGCTCGCGTACACGGGCACCGCCATCCCGAGGAACCCGGCGAGGAACATCAACGTCCCGGCGATCCACCGCGTGGTCAGGACCTGCTGGAAGCCGAGCTGCGCGAACCACGCGTAGTCGGTGTACAGGCTCGCGAAGATGAAGAAGGCGATCACCAGTGCGGCCAGCACGATGATCGTGACCACGATCGGGACCCGCGGCGAACGCCGCCCCGAGGTGGACGAGGTTGTCGTCACTTGATGTGCTCCAGACGTGTCGAACCGGCGGGCCCGGCGCGGCGGGCCGTCAGTGCATCGATCCTATGTGGCCCGAGCACGTCTGAAACTGTACGGAGACTCAGGAAGGCGCGTCGCGCCTCCAGGACGACTGCCTGGAGGCACGGATCGCGACGTCCGCGGACGTCGCGTGGAGCGCGTGGCCGGCCCTACGACGTGCACCGCGCGAGCTTCGCGGTGCTCTTCCCGGAGGCGATGGTCTGGAGGTCCGTGACCGCCTGGTCGAGGGTGCCCACCTTGTAGACGTCGAGTCCGGACGGCACGTGACCGACGACCTCGTCGCAGTTGTCGGCCGGTGCGAGGAAGACGGTCGCGCCGGCGTCCTTGGCGCCGTACATCTTCTGCCGGATGCCGCCGATCGCACCGACCTCGCCGTCGGCCGTGATGGTGCCGGTGCCCGCGACGTGCTTGCCGCCGTTGAGCTTGCCCGGCGTGATCTCGTCGATGATCCCGAGGGCGAACATCATGCCGGCCGAGGGGCCGCCGACGTCCTGGAGCTTGATGGAGACGCGGAACGGGAAGTCGTACTGCTCGGTGACGCCGACGCCGATGAGGGCCGTTCCCTGCTCGTTCCGCGGCGTGAGTTCCACGGTCTTCTCAGTGCCGTCGCGTTCGATGACGACCTTCGCCGGATCGGACGTGCCGTGCTTCGCGACGAGCTCCCGGAGCGATGTGGCGTCCGCGTTCTCGGTGAGGGAGGTCCCGTCGAACGAGCGGATGACGTCGCCCTTCTCGATGACGCCGTCCGCGGCGGAGTCCTTCTGGACGGTGCCGACCTCGAGGTCGGTGGGCAGTTCGTAGCCCTGCTGGATGAGGGCGGCGGCGACCGCGGACTGCTGCGAGGCCTGCATGTCCGCGGTGTCCTGCTGGTTCACCTGGTCGGTGGTCACGCCCTCCGGGTAGATCGCGGACGCCGGGATCACCGCCTCGGACCTGGTGAACAGCGCGCGGATGACGCTGGTCCAGGACGGCCGGTTGGTGGCGTCGCCCTGGATCCCCACGGTGAGCATGTCGAGCGCGCCTGCAGTCGGGTAGGTCGGGTGTCCGTCGACCTGGATGAGCTTGACGTCCTTCGCGTCCTTGCCCGTGCCCTGCTTCTGCGTCCCGATCGTGTTGTACACGGGTCCGGGTACCTCGATGAGGTACGGGCTCGGCAGGAAGGTCGCGAGCAGCCCGAGGACCACGGCCCCGATCACGAACGCCCACCCGACGGTCCGGGATCGGGAACGACGACGGGGCTCGGCGGCGAAGAGGGTCACACAACGTCCTTCCAGGGCGGGCTGTTCGCCCTCGGCGCAGCGGTTCGGGCGTTCCCACGGGGGCGTCCCAGGTGCGGCCCCGTGAGCAGCGATTAGCGTAGTCGTCATGCCTGATGAACCGCAGCCGGGGCCGGACGACGACTTCCAGGAGATGCTCCGCAAGCTCCTGTCCGGCGAGGGCCAGATCGACCCGTCGCAGCTCGCCGGTGCCGCCGGCCTGCCGAACGACCCGGCCTTCGTGGCGAACCTGATGAGCCAGCTGCAGCGAGCCGCGCAGTCGGGCGGGGACGGCATCGACTTCTCGGTCGCCTCGGAGCGGGCCACGGCCATCGCGCGGGAGGGCGGGCACCCGGTCGACCCCGCGACCTCGCAGGCAGCGGACCAGGCGTTCCAGGTCGCCGCGCTCTGGCTGGACGAGGCCACCACCGTCGCCGAACTCACCGCGACCCCGAGCCTGTACACGCGTGAGCAGTGGGCGAAGGCGACCACCCCGGTGTGGGCCCAGATCGCCGAACCCGTGGCGCTGAGCATCTCGAACGCCCTGACCGAGGCGATCGAGCAGCGGGCGCCGGAGCAGCTCAAGGCGATGCTCGGCGACGTCTCCAAGGCGATGCGGGGCGTCGGTGGCGCGCTGTTCGCGATCCAGCTCGGCCAGGTCGTCGGTCAGCTCTCGAAGGAGGTCGTGTCCGGCGGCGACGTCGGTGTGCCGCTCCTCGACGAGCAGGTCGCCGCGCTCCTGCCGCAGAACGTGGCCGAGTTCGCCGAGGGCCTCGACGTCCCCGAGGACGAGGTCCGCATCTACCTGGCGGTCCGAGAGCTCGCGCACGCCCGGCTGTTCCGCTCCGCGCGCTGGCTCCGGCTGCACATCATCTCGTCGATCACCGACTACGCGCGGGGCATCCACATCCCGTTCGACCGCGTCGAGGAGCTCGCGTCCGAGATCGACCCGACGAACCAGGAGCAGCTCCGCGACGCGCTCGCGTCCGGCGCGCTCATCCCACCGCGGACCGAGGAACAAGAGGCAGCGCTCGCGCGCCTCGAGACCATGCTCGCGCTCGTCGAGGGCTGGGTCGACACCGTGACCGCGGCGGCGACCGAACGCCTGCCGAAGTCCGGCGCGATCGCTGAGATGGTCCGGCGCCGTCGTGCTGCCGGCGGCCCGGCGGAGTCGGCCTTCGCCACGCTCGTCGGTCTCGAACTCCGCCCCCGTCGTCTCCGCGAGGCTGCCGCGATGTGGCAGCGGGTGACCGACGAGCTCGGCACCGAGCAGCGCGACGCGCTCTGGTCGCACTTCGACGCGGTCCCGACCTCGGACGACATCGACGCGCCGGACGCCTTCGTCGCGCGGCTCAAGAACCCTGGGCAGTCCGCCGAGGACGACGAGTTCGACAAGGCGCTCGAGGACCTCCTCAACGACGCGACGGGCGACCGGCCGCGAGAGGACGAGTCCGGGAACGTCGACGAGGGCGACGCCGACAAGGGCGACGCCGACGGCGGCGACACGCCGAAGTAGTTCTCCACAGATCCGGGACCCCTTCCCCACGCCGCGGCGCCGTCCGCCAGCGTGGGGGCATGGGCATCCGCATCGATCCGGCGCTCGAGTTCGTCTGGCGCGACCCGACGACGGTCCAGCTCGGGGTCGATCCGCCGCGCGCCGTGGTCGCCGTCCCGACCACGGGCGAGGAACGGTTCCTGTGCGCGCTCCGTCGTGAGACGGGGCGCGAGGCACTGTCCGGCCTGGCCGCGGCGACCGGGTGCGCGCCGGACGTCGCCGCACGGGTGCTCGGGGCGGCGTCCCCCGCAGTCGTCGACGTGCTGCCCGAGCCGCTGTCCCGCGTCGAGGTGCACGGCGCCGGTCCGTTGGCGGACACGGTCGCCGACCTGCTCGCGGGCGAGGGTGTCACCGTCGCCCGCACGTCGGCGCCCCGCGGCGGCCCGGTCGTCGTCCCGGAGCAGGATCCGCGTCTGGCGGTCGTGGTCGCCGACCACGTGGTGGACCCGGCGCTCCGTGCCGCGTGGACCCGACGTGGCGTTCCGCACCTGTCGGTCGTGGTGGGTGACGGCCGGGTGCGGGTCGGACCGTTCGTCGTCCCGGGTGCCGGCCCGTGCCTCCAGTGCGTCGAGTACGCCCACGCCGACGACGACCCGTCGTGGCCGGCGATCGCGGCGCAGGTGTGGGGTCGTCCGGCGCCACCGCTGTCCCCGTACCGGACCGCGGCGGTGGCGGCGGCCACGATCCGGATGCTGCTCGAGCGGTTGCCGCTCGTCACGCAGAAGCCGGGGCTCGAGCAGTTGGTGTTCGACCGCGACGACCTGTCGGTCAGCCGTCAGCCGGTGCGGCTCCATCCGCGGTGCGCGTGCCGAGCGCTGCCAGGAAGCGACTCGCCACCCGGGCTCCCCCACGCGTGGAACCCTGTCCGGACCACGTGATCGTCACCGAACGACGGGCCCGGGTCAGGCCGACGTAGAACAGCCGGCGTTCCTCGTCGACCTCGGCGTCGGTCGTCGCGTGCGAGATCGGCAGCAGCCCCTCGGCGGCACCGATGACCACGACGTGCGGCCACTCGAGGCCCTTCGACGAGTGCAGCGTGGCGAGGGTGACGGCGTCGAGCTCGGGTTCGTGGTGCGTCGCCGCGCGGTCGACGAGGTCCTGGGTGAACTGCTGCATGGTCGTACCAGCGGGGGCGTCCTCGGCGAGGCCCATGATCGCCTGGAGCGCGTCCCACTGGTCCCGCACCGCGCCGGTGCCCTCGGGCGGCGTCGGCGTCCACCCGCTGACCTGCAGCACGAGGCCGACCCGCCGGGTGAGTTCGTCGTCGGTCTGCCGGACGGCCTCGCCGCGCATGTGGTGCACCGCGAGCTTCACCTCGGGCCGGTCGAAGAACCGGGTGCCGCCCTGGACACGGTACGGGATGCCGGCTCGGCCGAGCGCCGACTCGATCGCCGCGGCCTGGGCACCGACGCGGTACAGCACCGCGACGTCCCCGTACGACGCGGGTGAGGCCGGGTCGGCGACCAGGGACGCGATGGTGCGCGCCACCGTCTGGGCTTCGTCACCGTCGTGCACGCAAGCCAGCACCTCGGGCTCCGGACCCGGCTCCGTGGTCTGCGCGACGAGGTCGAGCGCACCGGGTTGCCCGCGCATCAGGGAGTTCGCGGCGTGCACGACCTCCCGCGTCGACCGGTAGTTCCGTTCGAGGCGCAGTACGGACCCGCGCGGGAACTCCGACCCGAAGCCGAGCAGGTACCGACTCGAGGCTCCCGCGAACGAGTAGATGGTCTGGCTGGCGTCACCGACGACGCACAGGTCGTCGCGGCCGCCGAGCCAGGCCCGGAGCAGGTCGTGCTGCACCGGCGAGACGTCCTGGTACTCGTCGACGACGAAGAACCGGTACTGCTGTCGGACGTACGAGGCCACCCGCGGCTCCGACTCCACCATCCCGAGGGTGGCGAGCAGGACGTCCTCGAAGTCGAGCTGCCGGCGGTCGTCCTTCAGCTGCTCGTAGGCGCGCATGAGGTCCAGGACCCGGCGCGGCGAGGTGTCCCGCGGCATCACCCGGTCGGCCGCCGCTGCCTCGTACTCGTCGTAGGAGAGCATCTGGACCTTGCGCCACTCGAGCTCGCCCGCCAGGTCGCGGAGCGTCGGGGTGTCGACGCGCAGCCCGACCGTGTCGGCCGCGTGCGCGATCATCCGTCCCTTCGACTCGACGATGCGTGGGGCGTGCCCGCCGACGGTGTCCGGCCAGAAGTAGCTGAGCTGCGCCATCGCCGCGGCGTGGAAGGTCCGTGCCTGCACGGTGCCCGCGCCGAGCGACCGCAGCCGCGACCGCAACTCTCCGGCGGCGCGCGTGGTGAAGGTCAGCGCCAGGACGTGGTTCGGCGCGTAGGTGCCCGTCGCGACGCCGTACGCGATGCGGTGGGTGATCGCGCGGGTCTTGCCGGTGCCGGCACCCGCCAGGACCGCCACCGGGCCGAGCAGGGTCCGGGCGACGGTGCGCTGTTCGGCGTCGAGCGCGGCGAGGAGTTCGTCCGGCGACGGCGGGCGAACCTCCGGGGCCACTTCGCTCACGGCAGGTCCAGCGGCCCGCCGTACCACTCCTCGATGATGGCGCGGGCGATCGACGTCCTGCCCGGCAGCAGCAGGGTGTCGCCGGCACGCTCCCGGATCTCGTCCCGCGAGAACCAGCGCACGTCGAGGATCTCCACGCCGTCGGGCCGCGCGGTCGTCGGGTCCCCGTCCACCGCCCGGGCGCGGAACCCGAGCATGAGCGACGCGGGGAACGGCCACGGCTGCGAGCCGAGGTACTCGGGCTCCTCGACGCGGACGCCGGACTCCTCCCAGACCTCGCGACGGACGGCGTCCTCGAGGGACTCCCCCGGTTCGACGAAGCCCGCGAGCAGGGAGTAGCGGTTCGAATCCCACGCCGCGTTCGAGCCGAGCAGGATGCGGTCGTCGGCGTCGGTCACGCCGACGATGATCGCGGCGTCGGTGCGCGGGAAGTGCTCGTGCCCCTCGGGGTCGCGGCGCACCCAGCCGCCGGTGACGACGTCGGTCGCGGAACCGGTCCGGGGCGAGAACCCGTGCACCGCGTGCCAGTTCGCCATCGCGACGGCCTCGACCGCGAGGCCCTGGTCGCGCGGCGAGAGCTCGGTGCCGAACATGCGCAGGCTCTCCCACGCGCCGTCGTCGGGTTCGATCGCGTCGGCGGTGGCGGCGTCGACGAAGGCGGCCACGAACCGGGTGCCGGCGGGCGCATCGGGAGCGTCCGACACGGCACGACCGAGGTACAGCGTGACCGTCCCCTCGCTGACGTCGGACGCGGTCACGAACCGCAACGTGCCGTCGGCGTTCCGGAGCATCTCCGAACCGCGGACGGGCAGGTACCGGGTCGACGGGTCGTCCCGCAGCACGCGTTCGACGTCGGGCGTCGTGCGGAACTCGGCGTCGCGGTCGAGGTCGTTGCGGGACAGGGGGAGCCGGGCGGCGAACTCGACGGTCACGGCAGGGGGCTCCTCGGGTCGATCGGTACGGGACGGGGCCAGCGTGGCGCACGCTCGTCCACCTGCTGCGGACCTACCCTGAGGGGCATGGCGGGATCCCAGTTCACTCTAGCCGCGTTGGCGACGACGGCCGTCTCAGGCCTCCTCGTCACGGGCACGCGCACGCTCGGCTCGGCCGCGTCCGGGGACTACGAGTCGGCTGTCCTCCGCGACGCCGACGGCGTCAAGACGGCCATCCGCCGTCCGCGCAACCAGCGTGCCGAGGCGCGGCAGTCAGCCGACCTCGTCGCGATCCGCGCGCTGAGCGCCGGGATCCGCACGCGCCTCCCGTTCGCCGTGGCCGAGTACCGCGGACAGGCGCCGATCGGGTCGACCCGTGCCATCGTCACCACCTACCTGCCGGGGTCGCACCCGACCATGCAGGCGCTCGTCAAGCGACCAGAGCTCGCCACGAGCGTCGGCCGTGCCGTCGCGGCCATCCACCAGCTGCCGACGAGCTTCGTCACCGACGCCGGTCTGCCGTCCCTCACGCCGTTCGAGGTGCTCCGCTCCGCCGTCTCCGTGATGGACCGGGCGGTCGCCACGAAGCTCGTGCCCGCGGCGCTGAAGGAACGGTGGGAGGGTGCCGCGCGCGACCAGCAGCTGTGGCAGTTCACGCCGACGGTGGTGCACGGCTCGCTCGGCACCGAGACGATCCTGGTCGAGGGTGACGCGGTCTCCGGGGTCATCGACTGGGGCGAGCTGCGGCTCGGTGACCCGGCGAAGGACCTCGCCTGGGTGCTCTCCGGCCGGAAGGACGCGTTCGACACCGTCCTCAGCGCGTACGAGGCGAACGGCGGCGGTCGCGACCGGCAGCTCGCGCAGCGCGCCCGGGTCCACCACGAGCTCGAGACGGCGCAGTGGCTGCTGCACGGCGTGCAGGCGAAGAGCACCGAGGTCGTCGACGACGCGGTCGCGATGATGCACCGGCTGGTCGACGCGGTGCAGACGCCGAGTGCGGCGCCGCTGCAGTCGGTCTCCCCCGAGACAATGGAGATCGGCGAGGTCGAGCAGCTGCTGTCGTCGACCGAACGTCGACACGGCTGAGCGCGCGCGTCGCGTCACGCTGACGGACTGCCTGCCTGGAGGCACGGTGCGGCTCCGTCCCGCCGGTCGCGGCCGACAGCCGGTCGCGTCGTCAGCCGATCGCGTCGCGCCACGCCTGCTCGAGCCCGGCACGGTCGAGCAGTTCGGTCGGACGGACCTCGAGGTCGTCGGCGACGAAGTAGAACACCGCGTCGACCTCGTCGAGGGGCCGCCCGGTGAACTCGGCGTACGCCACCCGGTACAGCGCGAGCTGCAGCTGCCGCTTCGCCAGGTCGTCACTGCCCGTCGGCGCCTTGCCCGTCTTCCAGTCCACCACCTCGGCCCGTCCGTCGATCTCGTAGACGGCGTCGAGCTTGCAGACGACGCTGTGGCCGAGGAACGGGATGTGGATCTCCCGCTCGACCTCGATCGGGGTCAGACCGGCCCAGCGTGACCGGGCGAAGGTCGCCTGGAAGTCGGCCAGCCGGCGGGCGTCGTCGTCGCTCACGACCGGCTCGGCGGCGGCGTCGACCACGTCCTCGGGGTCCAGGTCGAGCTCGCCGTCCCACGCGTCGAGGGTCTCGAGCGAGCCGCCGCTCCGCGCCCGCTGCTCGACCCACTGGTGGAACAGGGTTCCCAGGCGCGTCGCCCGGTACGGCCGCTCCGGCATCGGTCGGCGGAGCCGTTCGGCGACGGTGTCCGGAGCGGAGAGGTAGTCCTTGAAGCCGGATGCCGGCACCCGGTGCGGGACGACGACGGTGTGCCGGGCGGACCGGTTCGCGGTGCGTTCGGCGAGCAGCAGGTCGATGTCCGCGGCGAAGCGTCCGGACGCGCCGGGGTTGGCGTTCCGGACGCGGTCGGCGGCGGCGACCACCCGCGCGGCGCGGTGTCCGAACGGCACGTGCGGCCAGGACTGCGTCGCGCCGGCGTCGCCGAGGGGGTTCTCCTCGTGCTCGGTCGCCTCCGGCACGGCGGCACCGTCGACCACGCCCGCCTCGACCAGGTCGTGGAGGTACCGGCTCGGCGCGGTCGGCCGGACGCCACCAGCCCAGAACGACCCGGTGACGAGCAGGTCGTGCTTCGCGCGGGTGAGCGCGACGTAGGTCAGACGGCGTTCCTCGTCCTCGTTGCGGGCCTTGACCTGCTCCTTGTAGGCGTCGATCGCGAGGGTGACGTCCTTCTGCGAGTCGTGTCCGCGCCAGTCCAACCGTGGGAGCTCGTCGGCGTCGCCGCGGAACTCGTACGGCAGGCGCCCGAAGCCGATCCACCCCGAGGAGCCCTCCTGCGGACGTGCCGGCAGCCCGCCCTCGACCATCCGCGGCACCGCCACGGCGTCCCACTCGAGACCCTTCGACCCGTGGATCGTCAGGATCTGCACGGTGCCGGCCTCGGGTTCCTCGGACCGTGGGCCCATGTCGTCGCGTCGAGCGGCCGCGTCGATCCAGCCGAGGAACGCGCCGAGGTCGGCGCGGTCGTCGGTGGTGACGAAGCCGGCGAGCTCGTCGATGAAGGCGTCGAGGAAGGCGCCGCTGCCCTGCTCGTGCGCCGCGACCTCGATGTCGAGCCGCATCTCCTGGACGACCAGCGTGACGAAGTCGACCAGGTCTCCGCCGGCCCGTGACCGCAGGGCGGCGAGTTGCTTCCCGAGCTCGCGCATCCGTCGGCGCCCGATCTCGCTGATGTCCGCGAGGGCGCCGTGCTCGTCCGGGGCGGTGGCGACGAAGTCGAGCGCGTCGACGATCGAGCCGTGCTCCCCCGCGGCGACCGAGGCCCGGAACGCCGCGGTCAGGTCGTCGTCCAACCGCTGCTGGGTGTGGTCGCGTCCGAACAACCAGCGGGCCAGGGCGTGCAGTGCGGCGATGTCGGCGGCACCGATCCGCCACCGGGCACCGGCGAGCACGCGGATGAGGTCGTTGCCCGCGGCCGGGTCGTGCAGCACGCGGAGGCACGCCACGAGGTCGACGATCTCCGGCCGCTGGAGCAGCCCGCCGGTCCCGAGCACGTGGTACGGCACGCGGTGGTCCCCGAGCGCACCGGTGAAGGCGGCGAGGTCCTTCCGGGAGCGCAGGAGCAGGGCCATCGAGCCCTTCGGGTCTGCGGCGCGGCGGTCGGCGAACCACCGTGCGACGGCGGCGGCTTCCTCCGGGAGGGTCTCCGGGAACACCGCGTGCACCGTGCCGGCGTCGGCCCCGGGGCGTGGTTCGAGCCGTTCGACGTCGACCTCGGACGCCTCGGACAGCGGCGCGACGACGGCGTTCGCCCCGGCGAGGACGTCGACCGGGTTCCGCCAGCTCGTCGAGAGCGCGAAGGTGACGGGCCGCTCGCCACCGGCGCTGTCGTCGGCGAAGTCCCGCGGGAAGCGCGCGAGGTTCGCCGCGCTCGCGCCGCGGAACCCGTAGATGGACTGGTGCGGGTCGCCCACCGCCATCACCGGGTGCCCGCGGAACAGCCGCGCGAGGAAGCGCGTCTGCACGACCGAGGTGTCCTGGTACTCGTCGAGGAGCACGACACCGTACCGCTGGCGCAGGTCGGTGACCACGCGGGGCGCGGACTCGGCGGCGGCCAGCGCGAGCGCGATCTGGTCGGAGAACTCGACGAAACCGCGGTCCACCTTCTGCCGCCGGAACTCCTCGACCAGGTCGACCAGCGGCTCGAGCGCACCGATCGCGGCGACGGCGTCGGTGATCGCCTTGTACGGCGCACCGCGGTTGTTGCCCGGCAGTTCGAGGACCCCGGCGAACTCGATCGCGAACCGCCGCAGCCGCTCGGGCTCGACGAGGTGCTCGGACACCGCTCCGGCGAGCGCGACGACGGCCGCGGTGACGGTGTCGACGTCGCGGTCGAGTCCTGCCAGCCGGTCGTCCCGCGCGGCGACGACGACCCGGCGCGCGAGCTGCCAGGCGGACGGCTCGGTGAGGACCTGGGACTCGCCGTCGCGTCCGACGAGCAGGGCGTTCTCGCGGAAGACCGAGTTGGCGAACGCGTTGTAGGTCGACACCGTCGGTGCCTCGAACGCATCGCCGGCGTCGAGCAGACCGACGTCCTCGAGCGCGCGGATCCGGTCGTTGATCCGGACCGAGAGCTCCCCAGCCGCCTTGCGGGTGAAGGTCAGGCCGAGGATGCCGTCCGGACGCACCATGCCGTTCGCGAGCAGCCACACGACGCGGGACGCCATCGTCTCGGTCTTCCCGCTGCCGGCACCCGCGACGACGAGCGCCGGGGTGAGCGGCGACTCGATGACGGCGCGCTGCTGCGCGGTGGGCCGCGGACGACCGAGGGCGTCGGCGATCGTGTCCGCGTCGTGGCGAGGGGCCTCGACCAGGACGTCGTCGGAGGGCTGCAGCACCTGTTCCCCGGTCACCAGGTCACCTCTCCCACGACGTGGATCCGGCACTCGACGCCCGTGCGGGCCTTCTCGCAGTGGTCGTCGACGTTCGCCAGGAACGTCCGGCCGGCCATGCCCGTCGCGACGGTGTGCAGGCGCTGCCGGTAGGCGTCGCGGGCGTCGTCGTCGAAGGCGTGCTGCGTCCGCTCGGAGTAGGCGTGTCCACCGCGGGGGTTCTGCACGAAGACGAGCCGGGCATCGGCCATCTCGGAGCCGGCCGGGACGCCCTCGACAGCGCCGTCCTCGACTGCGAGCTGGTACGCGCCGAGCTGCGGGTGCTCGGGCATGTCGTTCTTCTCGCTCGGCATCGATCGTCCGGTCTTCAGGTCGACCACGCTGACCCGGCCGTCGGGGTCGACCTCGATCCGGTCGATGCTGCCGCGCATCCGGGCCGGACCGGTCACGAGGGCGAAGGAGGTCTCCGCACCGAGCAGCTGTCGCCCGGCGCTCGCGAAGGTCCGGAGGTAGTCGCTGAGCCCCTCGATCATCCGGCGGGTGCGGGCGCGCTCGCGGTCGGCGACCCACGGCGACTCGAAGGTCAGCTCGTCCCAGCGACCCTCGACGTGCTGCCAGAGCGACTCGACGTCGACCTCGGTCGCGTGCTCCATCGCCGCGTGCACGATCGTCCCGATGCCCATCGCGGGGCTCGGGGCGCTGCCGCCGAAGGTCTGCACGAACCAGTGGACGGGGCACTCCTCGTAGGTGCCGATGCGGGACGGCGACACGGACACCGTCGGGGGCACGGGTTCCCCGCCGTCCTCCGCGGGCTCGGGAGCCGCGGCGAGGTCGACGAGCGGGTCCTCGGTCGAGGGCTCGGCCAGTCCGTACCAGTCGTCCGGTGCGGCACCCGGCACCTCGGCCTCGGCGAGGCGGGCGAGGGCGGACGCGGCCTCGTGGTCACCCGACGCCACCACCCGGCGACGCAGTGAACCGGCGAGGCCACGGAGGGACAGCGGGTGCACGGTCGGCTGCCGGTCGGGCGGCACCGGGACGAGCCGGACGAACGGGGACGGGGCCTCGTCGTCGTTGGCGACCGTGCCGATGACGACCTGGGTGGTCGCCCGGGACACCGCGCGGGCGAACAGCCGGAGCTCGTCCGCGATCACGGCGGCACGGTCGTCGATCGTCGTCTGGTCGATCCCGGCCGCGGCGCGGACGAGTCCGTCCGGGTCGAGCAGGCTGCCCCGGACCCGGGTGTTCGGCCAGACGCCGTCCTGCAGCCCGAGCACGACGACGACGTCGCACTCGAGCCCGATCGTGGCCGAGGGAGTGAGCACGCGGACCCGTCCGGCCGTGCGGTCCGGGCCGATCGAGTCCTCGGGCAGGTCGGCGCCGAGCAGGTCGTCGACGAACACCCGGGCGGGGGCGTCCGGCGTGCGCTCGACGAAGCGCTTCGCCGCGGTGAACAGCCCGACCACGGCGTCGAGGTGCCGGTCGGCCTCGGCGGCGCCGACGCCCCCGGCCGCGGACTGCCCGCCCCAGGTGCCCGCGAGCCCACTGCGTTCCCAGAGGCCCCAGAGGATCTCCTCGATGCTGGAGCCCGCGTCGGCGTCCGTCCGGGCCTGCACGAGGCTGCGGGCCAGGCGGGTCGCGCGGCGGGCGAAGCCGGCGTCCACGGTGGCGAGGCGTTCGGGTGCCCCGAGCGCGTCCACCAGGAGTTCGTCGGCGGTCCGGGTCCCGCCCCCGGCGAGCTCCTCCCGCCGCAGGGCGAGCCGGAGCCGCCGCATCGCGAGGGTGTCGAGACCACCGAGGGGCCCGGTCGCGAACGCCGTCGCGAGCACGGCGTCGAGCGGGAGCACCCCGAGGGACACCGCAGCCGCGTCGAGCAGCGCGCGGGCGGCGGTGTCGTCACGGGGCCGGACGGGAGCGGCGCCGGCGGTCGCGGGGACCTCGGCGACCGAGAGTGCGCGGACGAGCTCGGGGATCGCGGCGCCGCTGCGGGTCACGACGGCCATCCGGTGCCACGGGACCCCGTCGAGCAGGCGGTGCTCGCGGAGTCGACGAGCGACCGCCACGACGAGCGCCGCCCGGCTCGCCCCCTCGAGGTGCACGACCGCGTCCGGCCGGGCGTCCGTCGTGGTGGCCGTGGCGGTCCGTTGGCGTCCGGCTGCCGCTGCGCCGATGCGCCCGGTGATGCCCGAGACGAGCGTGCGGATGGGTTCGGCGTGCCGGTGCACCGTCGTGAGCACGAGCTCGTCCACCCGGTCGACGCCGAGCCGCACCGCCAACCGCCCCAGGACGTCGGGCTCGGCGCCGCGGAACGCCGAGGCAGCGATGTCCGGGTCGCCGAACGCGACGACCTGCACGCCGGACCGGGCGAGGGCGCCGAGCAGGGCGATCTCCCCCTCCACCAGCTCCTGGGTGTCGTCGACCACGACGAGCCGGAGGGCGGCGACGCTCGCGGGCACCTGGCCGCGCAGGACCGCGGCGGTGGCGTAGGCGACGAGTTCGGCGGCGTCGAGGCTCGTGGCACGGAAGGACGTCACCGCGGCGCGGTACTCGTCGACGAAGTCCCCGACGGCACGCCACTCCGGCCGGCCGGTGTCGTCCCCGAGTTCGCGCATGTCCTCGGGTTCGACCCCGGCGGCGACGGCACGCATCATCACGTCGCGGAGCGCGGTACGGAACCCGGCGCGCTCCCGGACGACCTCGGTGATCGGGGCGGGCCATTCCGGACCGGTGCCGTCGAGTTCGTGCCCCTCGAGCAGGTCGGCGATGATCCGGTCCTGCTCGCCACCGGTGAGGAGCGTCGGGGACTCCTGCCCCTGCACCGCCGCCGCGTGCGCGACGACCTGGAACGCGAGGGAGTTCACGGTCCGGGCGAGCGCCCCCGGCATGACGCGCTCCACCGAGGACGCGAGGCGGTCCCGGAGCGCGGTCGCCGCCGTGCGCGCGGAGGTCAGCGCGAGGACGGTGGCGTGGCCGTCGGGCGAGATCGCGTCGGCACGGGTGAGCCGTGCGGCGACGAGTCGCGCGAGAGTCGTGGTCTTGCCGGTCCCCGGGGCACCGATGACGGCAGCGTGCCGGTCGTCCGGCAGCTCGAGCACCGCCGCCTGGGATGGATCCGACACCAGTGCCCGTGCGACACCGACGGCCTCGGGAGCGGGTGTCAGGGTCGTCTGGGGCACCCTCGTACGGTAACCGCCGCGACCGACACCGGGCGGCAGCCACGACCGACACGGAGCACTCGCCACGACCGACACCGCGCAGCATCCCGACCAGTGCGCCTGCGGCGAACGTCCGATGTCCCCGTGGACCGCTCGGATACGCTGTGCTCGTGGACATCAAGATCGGCATCACCAACAGCCCGCGCGAGATCGCGTTCGAGACCGCCCAGACCGCCGACGAGATCGAGCAGGCCGTCTCGCAGGCCCTCGACGCGAAGTCGACGCACCTCTCCCTGCAGGATGAGAAGGGCCGTCGGTTCATCGTCCCCGTCGCCTCGCTCGCGTACGTCGAGGTCGGCGCGGAAGAGGCCCGTCGCATCGGCTTCGTCGCCTGACGACGTGGAACTGCTCTTCGCGGTCCTCGGCGGCCTGATCGTCGGGGCCGTCGCGCACGTCATCGTGCCCTGGCGCTCCAGCCGCGGCTCCCTGCTCGGGCCGGCGGTCGGCGGCATCGTCGCCGCCGTCCTGTGGGAGGCCCTGACCTGGATCGGTTGGCAGTACGACGCGACCTGGATCTGGGTCGTCACCCTGGTCGGTGCTGGTGTCGTCGCCCTCGTCGCGGAGTGGGTGCTCGGCAAGCGCCGCACCGCTGCGGACACCGCGTACTACGAGCAGGTCAAGGCGCAGGGCGCCTGACACCAGGGCCGATGCCGGCCCGCCCGCGCGTCAGGCCGTCAGACCCAGCGCGTCCATGCGGCGCGTGTGCGCGGCGATGAGCTCGGTCCAGACCGGCTCGAGGCGCTCCTGGTCCTCACGGGCGTGGGACGCCAGCGCCGAGCGGGCGACGAGCAGGGTGTCCCCGACGAGCCGTCGGCCCCACATCGCCAGACGCGACCCGACGGACGGGTCGTCGGCGATGCGTGCGGACAGTTCCTCGACGACTGCGGCTTCCTCACGCGCGTCGAACACGGTCTTCAGGCGCTGCCTGACCTCGGCGGGCAGGGACCGGAGCAACGAGCCGAACAGGTCGTTGAGGATGCCGGCGGTGACGTAGCCGGTGAGCATCGACTCGTACCAGTCGGCGCCGCTGGTCCGCTCGAGGAACAGGTCGATCGCCTCGCGGTGGGGGGCCATCAGCGCCGCCGGGTCACCGCCGGTGCGTTCGATCTCGGCGACGATGGTCCGGTGCCGTTCGAGGGCGGTCGTCGCCAGCACACCGGTGACGAGGCGTCCGGACAGGGTGGGGGCACCGGCTCCGGCGCGGCCCATCGTCTCGTAGAGCGACAGCTCGAGGTACGCGGCCTGGCCGAGGTAGACGTCGAGCTCGGGGCTGACGTCGTCCAGCTGCAGGCGTTCCACGGGCGACGCGTTCCGCGGGTTCCGCGACGCGAGCCACGCGGACGCGAGCTCCGCCGCGCGCTTCCGGTTCCACCACGACACCACCCGACGAGCATAGCGGGAAGGACCCCGCACCCCCGCCCGACCGGCCCGCCGGTAGACTGGTCGGGACTTCCACCAGAACTAAGGTGATTCTTTGACTTTCGCAGACCTCTCCATCGAGCAGGACATCGTCGACGCGCTCGCGACGAAGGGCATCCTCGAGCCCTTCCCGATCCAGCAGCAGACGATCCCGCTCGCCCTCACCGGCCAGGACATCATCGGCCAGGCCAAGACGGGTACCGGCAAGACCTTCGGCTTCGGCCTCCCCCTGATCCAGCGACTCGGCGCCGACCCGGCACCCGGTGTGAAGGCCCTCGTGGTCGTCCCCACCCGTGAGCTCGCGGTCCAGGTCACCGAGGACCTCGAGCTCGCCACCTCGAACCGCCCGACGACCATCGTGTCGATCTACGGCGGCAAGGCGTACGAGGGCCAGATCGAGCAGCTCAAGGCCGGCGCCCAGATCGTCGTCGGCACGCCCGGTCGTCTCATCGACCTGCAGCGCCAGCGGCTCCTCGACCTGTCGCACGTGCAGGAGGTGGTGCTCGACGAGGCCGACCGCATGCTCGACCTCGGGTTCCTCTCGGACATCGAGCGGATCTTCCAGGCCATCCCCGAGGTGCGGCACACCATGCTGTTCTCGGCCACGATGCCCGCGCCGATCGTCGCGCTCGCCCGCCGGTTCATGAGCCGCCCGGTGCACATCCGCGCGACCGACCCGGACGAGGGCCTCATGCAGGCCAACATCAAGCACCTCATCTACCGCGCGCACTCGCTCGACAAGGACGAGGTCATCGCCCGCATCCTGCAGGCCGAGGGTCGCGGCAAGACCGTCATCTTCACGCGCACGAAGCGTGCCGCGGCGAAGCTCGTCGAGGAACTGAAGGACCGCGGCTTCAACGCCGCAGCGGTCCACGGCGACCTCAACCAGGAGCAGCGCGAGCGCGCCATGGCCGCGTTCAAGGCCGGCAAGCGCGACGTGCTCATCGCGACCGACGTCGCGGCCCGCGGCATCGACGTGGACGACGTGACGCACGTCATCAACCACACGATTCCGGACGACCCGGACACCTACCTGCACCGCGCCGGCCGCACCGGCCGTGCCGGCAAGACGGGCATCGCGGTCACGTTCGTCGACTGGGACGACCTGCACAAGTGGACGCTGATCGACAAGGCCCTCGAGTTCGGCATCCCCGAGCCCGTGGAGACCTACTCGTCGTCGCCGCACCTCTTCGAGGAACTCGACATCCCGAAGGGCACCAAGGGCCGTCTCCCCGGTGCGTCCGCGCACGCGGCCTCGGCCGGTGGCCCCGCCGACAAGAAGACGAGCGACCGTCCGCGCAGCGGCTCGCGTCCGCCTCGCACCCGCACCCGGTCTGGAGGCACGGACCAGCCCGCCTCGCAGGCCCCGGCCTCCGAGTCGGCGGCTCCGCAGTCCGCTGGTGCCGAGGGCACCGAGGCCGCGTCCGGCGACGGAGCGGCGAAGCGTCGCCGGCGTCGCCGTCGTCGCGGGGCCGGCACCGGGTCGTCCGAGGCGACCGCCTCGGCACCGCAGGGCACGTCGGACGGCGAGTAGCGCCTCCAGGACGAAGGGTCCGTCGCTGACGCGACGGGCCCTTCGTCGTCCCCGCCCAGCGAGCCGCGCTGCCCGAGACTCGGGTCAGGCCAGGCGTGAGCCGGTGCCGACGACGGGCTCGCTGCCCGTCGCCTCGGCGCGGATGGCGTCGAACGCGGCGAGGGCCGTGCGGTGCTCGCCGAGCCGGTTCGGCTTGCCGGTGCCGTGGTAGTCGCTCGAACCGGTGACGAACAGGTCGTAGCGCGCTGCCCAGTCGAGCAGGGTGCGCTTGCCGTGGGCGAGGTTCTCGCGGTGGTCGACCTCGAGGCCGCCGAGTCCGGCCTCGACGAGCTCGCGGAGGGCCGGTTCGTCGATGACGATGCCGCGGGACGACGCGGCCGGGTGTGCGATCACGGGCACGCCGCCGGCCTCTCGGATGAGTTCGACGCCCCGGAGCGGGGTCGGTGCCTCGTGCGGTTCGTAGTACCCGGAGGCCGGGTGCAGGATCCCGCGGAACGCCGCACTGCGATCGGACTCGAGGCCGCGGGCGACGAGCGCGTCGGCGATGTGCGGGCGACCGATCGTCGCGCCCTCGCTGGCCTGGGCGATGACGTCGTCCCAGGTGATCGGGTGGTCGCGGCCGATGCGGTCGACCATGCGGCGGGCCCGGGACAGCCGGCCGTCACGGATGCGCTCGGTCTCGGCGACGAGCCCCGGGTGCTCGGGGTCGACGAGGTAGCCGAGGACGTGGACGCTGCGGTACCCCACGCGGGTGCTGAGTTCGAGGCCCGGGAGGAGCGTCAGCGGCAGGTCGCGCGCGGTCGCGGTCGCCTCCGCCCAGCCCGCCGTCGTGTCGTGGTCCGTCAGCGCGACGGCGTCCAGTCCGGCGGCTGCTGCCGCCCGGACGAGGTCCGCGGGTCGCTCGGTGCCGTCGGAGACGCTCGAGTGCGCGTGCAGGTCGATGAACGGATCGGGCACGTGGCCAATGGTATCCACAGGTGAGCGGGCGCACAGGCCGTCCGCCGTCGGGCGGTGCGATGATGGGGGCATGTCCGACACCACTCCCCGCGCGACGAGCAACCGTTCCACGACTCCCGGATCCTCGACGTTCAAGGACTACATCGGCTCGCAGTGGGCCGATCGTGACCGTCCGCTGCCCGCGCCCCGCGAGCAGGCCGCCTTCGCCGCCGAGCGCCGCGCGAAGGTCTCCGAGCTGCACCCCGGTCGCACCATCGTCGTGCCGGCGGGCCAGGCCAAGGTCCGCTCGAACGACTGCGACTACCCGTTCCGCCCGCACTCCACGTTCGCGCACCTCACCGGCTGGGGCACAGACACCGTCGTCGGCTCCGTGCTCGTGATGACGCCGAACGGCTCCGGGCACGACGCAACGCTCTACTTCCGCGCCACCGCGGGCCGCGACTCCGAGGAGTTCTACGCGAACCCCGAGATCGGTGAGTTCTGGGTCGGGCCGCGCCCCTCCCTCGACGAGGTCGCTGCGGACCTCGGGCTCGCGACGGCCGACCTCGGCACGTTCGACACCGTGACCGCCGGGCTCGACGCCTCGGCGCTGCTCGTCCGTGACGCCGACACCGACCTCACCCGTGCGCTCGACGAGCGCCTGGGCAACCCGGTCGGCGGCGCGCCCGAGACCGACGGGGTGCCCGCGACAGACGACGCCCTCGCGCGGGACCTCTCCGAGCTCCGCCTGGTGAAGGACGCGTACGAGGTCAACGAGCTCCGCAAGGCCGTGAACGCCACCAAGGCCGGGTTCGACGACGTCATCGCCGACTTCGACGCGGTCCTGGCGCACCCCCGTGGCGAGCGCATCGTCGAGGGCACCTTCAACCGCCGTGCCCGGGCCGACGGCAACACCGTGGGCTACGACACGATCGCCGCGTCGGGCCACCACGCCTGCATCCTGCACTGGACCCGCAACGACGGTGCCGTCGAGCCGGGTGACCTGATCCTCATCGACGCCGGTGTCGAGGTCGACTCGTTCTACACGGCCGACATCACGCGCACGCTCCCCGTCAGCGGCACCTTCACCGACGTCCAGCGTCTGGTGTACGAAGCCGTGCTCGAAGCCGCCGACGCGGCGTTCGCGATCGTCAAGCCCGGCATCACCTTCCGGCAGGTGCACGCCACCGCGATGGAGGTCATCGCCCGGAAGACCGCCGAGTGGGGCTTCCTGCCCGGCACCGCCGAGGAATCGCTCCAGCAGGACAACCAGTTCCACCGCCGGTACATGGTGCACGGCACGAGCCACCACCTCGGCCTCGACGTGCACGACTGCGCCAAGGCCCGCCGCGAGATGTACATCGACGGCATCGTGCAGCCCGGCATGGTCTTCACGATCGAACCCGGCCTGTACTTCCAGCAGGACGACCTCACCGTGCCCGAGGAGTTCCGTGGCATCGGCGTGCGCATCGAGGACGACATCCTGGTGACCGAGGACGGCGCCGAGAACCTGTCGGTCGGTATCCCCCGGACCCCCTCGGAAGTGGAGGGGTGGATCGCCCGCTCCGGCCGCTAGCCTGAGCGGGTGACGACACCGGAGGTCTCCCCCAGCCCCAGCGAGGGCGCGTTCTCGATCGACGTCGAGCACTTCGACTCCCCGGACGCGCAGCGGCTCCGTGCCGCGCAGCGCCTGGAGATCGACCGTGCGTACGGCGGCGACACCGAGCCTGGCGAGAAGCCCACGGCCGAGTCGATCGCGGTGTTCTTCCTCGCGCGCGACGAGGACGGGACCCCGCTCGGCTGCGGCGGTCTGCGGATCGTGCAGGACGGCATCACCGAGATCAAGCGGATGTACGTCCGACCGGAGTCCCGGGGCGCAGGTGTCGCCGCGGCGCTGCTGCGTCGGCTGGAGGAGGCCGCACTCGACCTCGGCTCACCCGCGCTCGTGCTCGAGACGGGCAACGAGCAGAAGCGCGCGATCGGGTTCTACGAGCGCGAGGGTTTCGGCCGCATCGCGAACTTCGGCCCGTACGTCGGGGTGCCGACCTCCATCTGCTACTCGAAGGTCCTGTAACCCGTCCGCCCCGGGCGCCCCCAGGCGGGTGCCGAGGTCGCGAGAACGGCCGCTCCCCGCGACGGGGAGCGGCCGTTCGTGCGACCTCAGCGGACGTGAGTGGCGCGTCGCGCGACCTCGCCGACCTCGTCCGCCTCGGGGTCAGCGGGACTCGTCGTCCTTCGACTCGTCCGAGGACGCGGACGGCGCGGACGTCGGCGTCGCCCCCGTCACCCGCTCGCCGTAGCGCGGCGGCTCGTCCGGCCGAGGCTGCGGCACGGCCGCCGGAGTCTCGGACGAGGACGGCGCCGTGGACGGCGTCTCCCCGTACCGGGGCCCGTCGTTCGTGCCATAGCGCGGCGTGCCCGAGGGCGCACCCGTCTGCGGACCCGAGGCCGACGTGCCGGGCTGCTGCGTGCCTCCAGGCTGCTGGTGGGGTGTCGCGTGCCCGCCGTACGGCGACTGCTGGGGCGGGACCTGCCCACCGGCCGGACCCGGACGCCACGGCTGCTGCGGCGACTGGCCGTGGAAACCGGCTCCCGGGCCGCTCTGCGGGCCCGGTGCACCCGGCGTCCCCGGGTTCCAGTGCGTGGCGGGGGCGAGCCCGGCCTCGCCGAGGATGCGACGGGCCTGGCCCACGAGCTGCGGCTCGACGACGATCTGGTAGTTCGTGGCGAGCACCTGGTGCACGCTCGTGAAGTCCCGCTGCCGCTTGGTGATCGCGAAGGAGACGATGCCGTAGAGCATGCCGAACGCGGCGCCGATGATGGCCGCGGCGAGGATGAGCCCGCCAGCGCTCGGCGAGAACAGGGTGAGCACGATGCCGAAGAAGATGCCGAGCCAGAGCCCGGACAGCGCACCGGCGATGGCGGCGCGGCCGTAGGTCATCTTGCCCGTGACCCGCTCGACGGTCTTGAGGTCGTTGCCGACGATCGAGAGCTGGTTGACGGGGAAGTCGGCCTCGGCGAGCTTCGCCACGACGCGCTGGGCGTCGGGGTAGCTGTCGTAGGTGCCGAGGACGTCGCCCTTGGGCAGCGTCGGGAAGGCCTGGGCGGTCCTGCCGGCGAAGGGGCTCTGATTGCTCACCCAGCCATCATTCACCGAACACCTTGCAATCGCACGTGCACACACAGGGAAGAACCCCCATGCACAGCGACTACGCTGGGTCGGGTGAGCGCCACGAAGGTCTTCGTCGCCCGCCTCGCCGGGTGCTCCGTCTTCGACCCCGCGGGCGACCGCGTCGGCAGGGTGCGCGACGTCCTCGTCGTGTACCGCCGCGTCGACGCACCGCACGTCGTCGGACTCATCGTCGAGGTGCCGGGCAAACGCCGCATCTTCGTGAGCATCGGCCGGATCACCTCGATCGGCGCCGGACAGGTCATCACCACGGGCATCGTCAACATGCGCCGCTTCGAGCAGCGCGGTGGCGAGGTGCGCGTGATCGCCGAGATGCTCGGTCGCAAGGTCCTCATCAAGAAGGAGCGCATCCGCGCCACCATCGAGGACGTCGCGATCGAGGACCGCGGGCAGGGCGACTGGGAGGTCTCCCAGCTCTTCCTCCGCAAGCCGAAGACCACGCCGTCGCCGTTCGGCAAGGGCCCGACGACCTTCGCGACCTGGAACGAGGTCACCGAGGACGAGCTCCCCGGCGAGGCCCAGTCCGCCGAGCACGTCATCGCCGCCTACTCCGACCTGCTGCCCGCCGACCTCGCGTCGACGCTGCTCGACCTGCCCGAGGAACGACGGTTCGAGGTCGCCGAGGAGCTCCCCGACGACCGACTGGCCGACGTGCTCGAGGAGATGCCCGACCAGGAGCGGATCGAGATCCTCACCCGGCTCACCGACTCCCGCGCCGCCGACGTCCTCGACCACATGCAGCCGGACGACGCGGCCGACGTGCTCGCGCAGTTCTCCGACGAACGGAGCGAGGCCCTCCTCGAGCTCATGGAGCCGGAGGAGGCGCAGGACGTCCGCATGCTCCTCGAGTACGAGCCGGACACGGCGGGTGGCCTCATGACGACCGAGCCGGTGATCGTCTCCGCGGACGCCACGGTGGCCGAGGGTCTCGCGCTCGTGCGGCGCCACGAACTCGCCCCGGTGCTCGGCGCGGCGGTCTGCGTCACGCTGCCGCCGTACGAGCCGCCCACCGGCCGGTTCCTCGGACTCGTCCACTTCCAGCGGATGCTGCGGTACCCGCCGAACGAACGACTGGGCACCCTGATCGACCAGCAGACCGAACCGGTCCGGGTCGACGCGAGTGCCGCCGAGGTCACCCGCATCATGGCGACCTACAACCTGCTGTCCGTCCCCGTGGTCGACGACGCCCACCGACTCGTCGGGGTGGTGACGATCGACGATGTCCTCGACCACGTCCTGCCGGACGACTGGCGAAGTCAGGGCGAGGGAGAACCCTCACCGCTCCCACGCCAACGCCCGCGCAAGACGCCCGTGACGACGGGAAGGAGGACCACCCGTGGCCCGAACGGATGAGAACCGCCGCGATCGCGAGCGCACCGACGCTCGACTCGATTCGCCCAAGGGCATGCGCACCCGCGTCCTGCCGACCCGCCGCAGAGGCCGCGGCGACGCCTTCGGCCGCGCCACCGAGGGCATCGCCCGCGCCATGGGCACGCCGTGGTTCCTCGTCGGCCTGACCCTGTTCTGCGTCGTCTGGATGGGCTACAACACCCTCGCCCCGAAGTCGTGGCAGTTCGACTCGGCGGCGATCGGCTTCACGGCCCTGACTCTCGTGCTCTCCCTGCAGGCCTCGTACGCGGCGCCACTGATCCTGCTCGCCCAGAACCGGCAGGACGACCGCGACCGCGTGCAGTTCGAGCAGGACCGTCAGCGCGCCGAGCGGAACCTGGCGGACACCGAGTACCTGGCCCGCGAGGTCGTGGCACTGCGCCTGGCGATGCGGGACATGGCGTCGAAGGACTTCATCCGCGCCGAGATCCGGTCGCTGCTCGAGGAGCTCGACCGTCGCGACTCGGAGGACGCCGGCTTCGCGGACGAGTCCGGCAGCACCGCCCGTGGCTGAGGCCGTCTCCCCCGACGAACGGCTCGGCTCCGCCGTCCTCGCTGCGCTCGGCCGCGTGATCGACCCCGAGATCCGCCGGCCCGTCACGGAGCTCGACATGATCCGTGGTGTCGACGTGCAGCCTGGAGGCACGGTGCGCGTCGACCTGCAGCTCACGATCGTGGGGTGCCCCGCCGCCGACACCATCGAGCGCGACGTGCGCGCCGCCGCCGGTTCCGTGGACGGCGTGTCCACCGTGACGGTCGACGTGTCGGTCATGGCCCCGGCGACCCGCGCCGCGCTGACCGAACGGCTCCGCGCCGGCCGGCCGAAGGGCGTGCAGTTCACGCCGGATTCGCTCACCCGGGTGATCGCCGTCACGAGCGGCAAGGGCGGCGTCGGGAAGTCGACCGTCACCGCGAACCTGGCCGTCGCGCTCGCAGCACGTGGCCAGCGGGTGGGCATCGTGGACGTCGACGTCCACGGCTTCAGCATCCCCGGGCTGATGGGCCTCACCGACGCGAACGGCGTGGCGCCGCGCCCCACCCGGGTGGACAGCATGATCCTGCCGCCGGTGGCCCACGACGTGAAGGTCGTGTCGATCGGCATGTTCGTCGACGACGCCTCGACCGCGGTGTCCTGGCGCGGGCCGATGCTGCACCGGACCGTGTCGCAGTTCCTGACCGACGTGTGGTTCGGCGACCTCGACGTGCTGCTGCTCGACCTGCCGCCCGGCACCGGGGACGTGGCGATCTCGGTCGGCCAGCTGCTCCCGCACGCCGAGGTCCTGGTCGTGACCACCCCGCAGGCGGCCGCCGCCGACGTGGCCGAACGGAGCGGGATCGTCGCGCGGCAGACCGGGCAGCGCGTGGTCGGCGTCATCGAGAACATGGCGGGGCTCGTGCAGCCCGACGGCAGCGTCCTGCACCTGTTCGGCGAGGGCGGTGGGGCGGAGACCGCCCGTCGGTTGTCCCGCGACCAGGACGTTCCGGTGCCGGTGCTCGGCAGCGTGCCGTTGTCCGTGCCGCTGCGCGAGGGCGGGGACGCCGGGGTGCCGGTGGTCCTCGCGGCGCCGGACGACCCGGCGGCCGTGGCCCTGGCGGCGATCGCGGAGCGGATCACGACGATGGGACGTGGGCTCGCCGGGCGGAAGCTGGGGTTGACGCTGTCGTAGGGTCGGTTCGAGGCTGTCGTAGGGTCGGGTGCATGAGCACGGATCACGTCGACGTCGACTGGGACCACGCCCGCGACACCAACCGCGCGAACTGGGACGACCGCGTGCCGATCCACGAGGGTGCCTACGAGATCGACGAACTCGCTGACCCGGAGCACCGCTCCACCGTCGTCCGCGACGACCTGCCGGCACTCGCGCCCTGGCTGCCGTCCGGTTCCATGCTCGGCCTCGACGTCTGCCACCTGCAGTGCCACATCGGCACCGACACCGTGTCCCTCGCCCGCGAGGGTGCCCACGTCACCGGCGTCGACTTCTCCCCCGCCGCGCTCGCCTCCGCCGCTGGGCTCGCCGCACGGCTGGGCCTCGACGTCGCCTGGGTCGAGACGGACGTCCTCGACGCCCGGGCCGCGGTGGTCGGGGACTTCGACCTGGTCTACACGAGCATCGGCACGATCTGCTGGCTCGCCGACCTCGACCGGTGGGCCGCGCAGGTCGCCGCGTTGCTCCGGCCGGGCGGGGTGTTCTTCATCCGCGACGGCCACCCGGCGCTGTACGCGCTCGACGAGTCCGCCGACGAGCTCGTCACCCGGTACCGGTACTTCCCCGACGGCACCGCGCAGCAGTGGGACGACGCCGGGACCTACGCGGGCGACGGGACCGTGGCGAACACCCGCACGTACGAGTGGCCGCACCCGCTGTCCGAGATCGTGAACGCGCTGCTCGGTGCCGGGCTGCGTCTCCGCCAGCTCGACGAGGGGACGACGCTGCCGTGGCGCTTCAGCCCGCGGATGGAGGACACCGGCGACGGCTCCTGGGCCTGGCCCGCCGCCGATCGGGACCGGCTGCCGACCACGTTCACGATCGTCGCGACGAAGGACTGATCCCGCACCTGTACGTTCGTTCATGGACAGGTCGTTCCACCCGAGAGCAATATGCAGGGGTATTCCACAATGCTCCTGCGAAATCAGGTCGCAGGGGTTCCATCCGCCGGACGACGACGTCCGGCCGAGGACAGGAGAACCGCGTGCAGCAGAACACCCGGGTACGGATCGGCCTCGTGGCCGCCGTCGTGGCGACGATCGCAGGGGGATCGCTCGCCGCAGCACCAGCACTGGCCGCGACCCCGTCGTGCGCCACGGCCTGGAGCGCCGGCACCGCCTACACCGGCGGCGCCGCGGTCAGCGAGAACGGCACGAACTACACCGCGAACTGGTGGACGCAGGGCGACGACCCCGCGACGCACTCCGGCGCGACGGGGAGCGGGCAGCCCTGGACCTCCACCGGCGCCTGCACCGGCACGGGTGGTGGCGGCACGACCACCCCCGGCGGGGGCACCACGACCCCGGGCACGGGCGGCAGCGGGGGCACCGCCAGCGGGCTGGTGTTCAGCCCGTACAAGGACGTCACCGTGAACCTCGACTGGAACACGAACGTCATGAACACCGCCGTCACCGGCACGCGCATCCCGGTCGTCGGGTCGAGCAACAGCCTGGTGTCCACCCGCGAGCCCGGCCTCAAGGCGATCACTCTCGCCTTCGCGACCGGCACCTGCGGCAGCGAGAACTGGGGCGGTGTCGCCGCAGATGCGTTCGCGAACGCCAACATCCCGAAGCTCGACGCCGCGGGCGTGAACTACATCGTGAGCACCGGCGGCGCAGCGGGCTCCTTCAAGTGCTCCGGCACGGCGCTGCAGAGCTTCATCGCCCGGTACGCCACCCCGCACATGATCGGCGTCGACTTCGACATCGAGAGCGGGCAGTCCGCCGCCGACGTCCAGAACCTCGTGAACGCCGCGGCCCTCGCCCAGTCGAAGTACCCGGGCCTCCGCTTCTCGTTCACCCTCGCGACCCTCGCCGCCAGCGACGGGAGCTTCGGCGGCCTGAACAGCACCGGTGACGCCACGGTCAAGGCGATCAAGGCGTCGACGCTGACGAACTACACGGTCAACCTCATGACGATGGACTTCGGCCGTGCGACGACCGCGAACTGCGTCCTGTCCGGCTCGACCTGCGAGATGGGCAAGTCCTCGATCCAGGCCGTCACAAACCTCGAGCACACCTACGGCATCGCACCGTCGAAGATCGAGGTCACCCCGATGATCGGCGTGAACGACGCCACCGACGAGGTCTTCACCCTTGCTGACGTCGACACCCTGTCCGCGTACGCCAAGGCGAACGGACTCGCCGGGATCCACTACTGGTCCCTCGACCGCGACACCCCGTGCTCCTCCACCACGGCGATGTCCACCTGCAGCTCGGTCCCGAGCGCGCCGGCCCTGGCCTGGACGGACCGCTTCATCGCCGACCTGAAGTAGTCGCCACCACCGGCGGACTGGAGGCGCGGTGCCAGCTGGCACCGTCCCTCCAGTCACGGCCGTCACCCCGCTGGCGCGGTGCGCCGGTACCGGCTGGCGGGGCCCACCTCCAGTCCGTCATGCGGTCACGTGACGGGCGTGGGTCGCCCTCGTCAGGTCGCTTCGGCGTCGAAGGGCGCGGCCTCGCCGATGGCGAGGGGCACCACCGGTGCCGTCGCGCGCACGTTGGAGGCGGTGACCTGCGCGGTCTGCACCGCCGCCGCACTGCCGCCGGAGTCGAGCAGCGCATCGCGGATGATCCGACGTGGGTCGTACTGCCGCGGGTCGAGCTTCTGCCAGTCGACCTCGTCGAACTCGGGGCCCATCTCCTCGCGCATCCGGTCCTTCGCGGTGTCGGCGAAGCGACGGACGGCCTTGACGAACTCGGCGAGCTTCTGGGCGTACATCGGCAGCCGCTGCGGTCCGAGCAGGAGGACGCCGATGATCCCGATCACCAGGAACTTCTCGAAGCCGTCGAACACGGTACGAGCGTAACCCGTCCGCACTGCGCCGCACCCGTAGAGTTGTCATCCGAACGGAGTGTGCGTGTCAGAGAAAGAGTCGAACTGGAAGTTCGCCGAGGACATCGTCTCGGAGTCCGAGGTGATCGCCCGTGCTCGTGAGCACTCCCTCGAGCTCGGGGTGGAGGCGATCTCCCCCGCCATCGGTGCGCAGATCGGCGTCGTCGCCGCCGCATCGCGGGCGACGAGCATCATCGAGATCGGCACCGGACTCGGCGTCTCCGGGCTGTACCTGCTCGGCGGCGCGCCGACCGCGACGCTCACCACGATCGACGTCGAGGTCGACCACCAGCAGTACGCTCGCGACGCCTACATCGCCGCCGGCACCGCACCCGCCCGCATCCGGCTGATCCCCGGCCGCGCGAACCAGGTGCTGCCGCGCATGAACGAGGCCTCGTACGACGTCGTGCTCGTCGACGCCGACCCCGAGCACGTCATCGAGTACGTCGAGCACGGGCTGCGGCTCGCGCGCCTCGGCGGGACCGTCCTGGTGCCGCACGCACTCTGGCGTGGCCGGGTCGCCGACCCGGTGAAGCGGGACAGGGCGACCACCGACTTCCGGCTGCTGCTGACCGAGGTGTCGACCTCGGGTGCGGTCATCAGCGCGTTGTCGCCGGCGGGCGACGGACTGCTGCAGATGACGAAGGTGTCCGCGTAGTCGATCAGTCGAGGTGGCGCAGGTAGCGCTCCGGCGACTCCAGGAACGCCCGTTGGTTGCGCACCAGGTCCAGCTCGCCCCAGGTGGTGCGGCGGATGCCCCACTCCCCGACCTCGTGGATGGTCGCCCCCGGGAACGCCGCGAGCACCGGTGAGTGCGTCGACAGCACGACCTGGCCGAGGCCGCTCTCGACAATGGACTGCAGCAGGCCGATGAGGGCCAGGCAGCCGGAGAACGACAGCGCCGACTCGGGCTCGTCGAGGATCCAGAGCCCGGGCCACTGCGAGCGGTCGATCACGAAGTCCAGGAACGACTCGCCGTGACTGCGCTCGTGGAAGACCGGCTCGGGTCGGGGACCCGGGTGTTCCTCGAGGAACGTGAAGAGCCCGTGCATCGTCTCGGCGCGCAGGAAGAACCCACCCTTCGCGGCGCCCGGCTCCCGCACGAGCACGAGGTGTTCCCAGAGCTGCGACTCGGTCGCGCGGGTGGTGTGGCCGGACATCGTCGAACCGCCCTCGGGCCCCATCCCGAACGCGAGGGCGATCGCCTCGACCAGGGTCGACTTGCCGACGCCGTTGTCGCCGACGAACACCGTCACGGGATCGAGGTCGAGGCCGTCGTCGAGCAGCTGCCGAACGGGCGCGAGGGTCCCGGGCCACTGATCGCGCGGCAGGGGGTCCGGCGCGTACTCCTCGACGCGGCGGATCGGCAGGCGGGTCCGTGGCACCCGTTCATCCTGCCGGACGGTACTGACAGCGCCGCGGCGGGCGCGAAGAAGCCCGGAGCGTACGCGCTCCGGGCTCCCCCGTTCGGTGCTTCGACGTACTAGGCCGAGACGACCTCGGCGAGTGCGTCGTGGAGTTCCTTTGCCTCGGCATCGTTGACCGAGACGACCAGGCGGCCTCCACCTTCGAGCGGAACCCGCACGATGATGAGTCGACCCTCCTTAACAGCCTCCATCGGCCCGTCACCGGTCCTCGGCTTCATGGCTGCCATCAGATGTCCCCTTTCGCGCAGTACATGCCCGCTCATTATCTCGTATCGATGGGGGAACTGCGAAACCGCCCAGGTTGGGGGTGGCGAATCGGGTCGTTCTCGCGGCTCGGATTCCTAACCTTGGCGTGTGCCGAACATCCGCTCCACGCGCCGTCCGAAGCCGATCGACCGTGCCGGCGGGGCCGCCGTCGACCCTGCGGACGAGGCCGTCCCGATCGGCATGCGCGTCGCCGGCGCGTTCTCGTGGCGCCTGCTCGTCGTCGGCGCGGCGCTGGCCGTGGTCATCGCCCTCGTGGTCCTGCTGCAGGACATCGTGGTGCCGTTCCTGGTCGCCCTGCTGCTCTGCGCCCTGCTCGCACCGATGTCCGCCTTCCTGCAGCGGCACCGCTGGCCGAAGTGGACGGCGGTGCTGTCGTGCTTCGTGACGATCGTGCTGGTGATCGGAGCGATCACGCTCGTCGTGACGGCCCAGATCCGCTACGACCTGCCGTCGCTCGAGCAGCGGCTCCACCACACGGTGCGGTCGCTGCAGTCCCTGCTGGACAGCCAGCCGTTCGGCATCACCGCGTCGGAGCTGAACCGGTGGGTGTCCGAGGGCACGAGCTACCTGCAGTCGCACGCGTCGTCGATCCTCTCCGGGTTCCAGGAAGCCGGGTCCGGGGCCGTGCACGCCCTCGAAGGGCTGTTCATCATCGTGTTCACGACGCTCTTCGTGCTCATCGACGGACAGCGGATCTGGGCCTGGGTGGTGCGGCTGTTCCCCCGTCGCGCCCACCGTCGGCTCGAGGTCGCGGGGCAGGCCGGGTGGAAGACCCTCACGAGCTTCATCCGGGTCCAGCTCGTCGTCGCCGTCACCGATGCCCTCGGTGTCGTGATCGGCGCGCTCGCCCTGCAGATCCCGCTGGCGATCCCGATCGGCGTGATCGTGTTCCTCGGAGCGTTCGTCCCCGTGGTGGGCGCGATCGTCGCCGGGACGGTCGCCGTCCTGATCGCCCTGGTGTTCAACGGCTGGGTGCCGGCGCTCGTGATGCTCGGCATCGTCGTGCTCGTGCAGCAGCTGGAGAGCCACGTGCTGCACCCGTTCCTCACCGGCAGCGCGGTCAAGGTCCACCCCCTCGGCGTCGTGCTCGGCGTGACGGCGGGCACGACGATCGCCGGGGTGGTCGGGGCGTTCTTCGCGGTGCCGTTCATCGCCACCGTCAACTCCATGGTCACGGCCGCGGCAGCGTGGCGCCCGGAGGACCCGGCGCCGTCAGCGCTGCCGGCCGGGCCGAACACCGATCACGGCGGCGTCCAGTCGTAGCCGTCCACCCACCAGCAGTAGTACAGCCACACCCACTGCAGGGCGAGGCACACGACGACGACCGCCACGCGGTACACCCGTGACCGCGGCAGTGCGACGATCCCGAGCAGCGGCGCGATCGGCAGCAGGATGCGCCAGGTGCTCGACTGCGGGAAGAACACCGCCATCAAGTAGACGCCGTACGCGACGCCCCAGAGCCGGAGCTCGAGGCCGATCCGCCGCGCCGCCGGCATGAACACGAACGCCGCGAACCCGACCACCACCACGGCGAGCAGGATCCCGCCGGCCGGCTGCCGGAACCACCACCCGAACCCCTGGATCCACGGGGCGAACGGCACGAGCTCCTTCCAGCCGATGTACGACGAGCGCCAGGCGAGCTCCGTGTCGGTGTAGGCCTTCGGTACCCCGGTGACCGCCCACGCGATCGCCGGCCACGCGAGCCCGACGAGCCCGGAGACGACGGCCACCACGACGGGCGGCACGAACCGTCGCACGGTCAGCGGTTCGGGCTCGCGGACCCACGCCGGGCGGACGAACCAGGCGCCGAGGAACAGCACGACCAGGAACGCGAAGGCGAGTCCCGTCGGCCTGGTCATCCCGAGCAGCAGCACGACGGGGAGCATCGTCCACCAGCGGCGTTCCACCATCAGGACGAGGGCGACGAGGAGCAGGAACATCCCCATCGACTCGGCGTAGGCGACCTGGAACATCACGGCCACGGGCGCGACGCAGAACAGCACGGTGGCGAACGTCGCCCGCGCCGGGTCGAGGAACTTGCCCATCAACCGTCGGAAGACGAGCGCGGCACCCCAGCCGAACAGGAGCGAGACCGACACCGCGACGAGCTCGAACGACGCCCCGGTCAACGCCATCAGTCCGCGCACCAGGAACGGGTACGCCGGCATGAACGCCCACGCGTTCTCCGTCACGTGCCCGGCGGCGTCCACCGGCAGCGTCGACGGGTACCCGCTCGCCGCGATGACGCGGTACCAGGCGCCGTCCCAGATCGACGAGAACGACAGCAGCCCCGGGCGCTGCACCGTGAAGGAGTTCGCGGCCTGCACGCTCGCGAACGCCGAGAGCATCACCCCCGTCACGACCCGCGCGAGCACGTAGACGACCGTGATCCGCACCCACCACGGCACGACCCGGTAGCGGGCGTGCCACCGGGCGCGGGCGGGGCTCAGCCGGGTGGACCCGGCCGTCGTCAGGCCGTCAGCCACCGACGCAGACCGTCCTCGACCGAGGTGATCTGGTCGACGGGGACCTGCTCGTCGTCGTGGTGCGCGAACACGGGCTCGCCCGGACCGTAGTTGACGGCGGGGACCCCGAGGGCGGAGAAGCGGGCAACGTCGGTCCAGCCGTACTTCGGGCGGGGCGCGGGGCCGCCGACAGCGGCGACGAAGTCCTGCGCGAGCGCAGCGTCGAGCCCAGGACGGGCACCGGCGGCGAGGTCGACGATCTGCACGTCGTAGCCGTCGAAGAGCTCGCGGATGTGGGCGACGGCCTCGTCCGCGCTGCGTGAGGGGGCGAAGCGGTAGTTGACGTGCACCATGGCCTCGTCGGGGATGACGTTGCCGGCGATGCCACCGGAGATGCCGACGGCGTTGAGGCCCTCGCGGTACTCGAGTCCGTCGACCGTGACGGTGCGGGGCTCGTACGCGGCGAGGGTGGCCAGGATCGGCGCAGCCTTGTGGATCGCGTTGTCGCCGATCCAGCTCCGGGCACTGTGCGACCGCTTGCCGAAGGTCCGGATCTCGGCGCGGAGGTTGCCGTTGCAGCCGCCCTCGATCTGCGCACCGGAGGGCTCCCCCAGGATGGCGAAGTCGCCCGCGAGGAGCTCGGGACGCGTCCGGGCCAGACGACCGAGGCCGTTGAGCGAGTCGCTCACCTCTTCGTGGTCGTAGAACACCCACGTGACGTCGACGCTCGGCGCGGCGAGGTCGTACGCGAGCTTCAGCTGCACGGCGACGCCGGCCTTCATGTCGACGGTGCCGCGTCCCCAGAGGATCTCGGTGCCGTCGTCGGCGGTGCGGAACTCGGTCGGCAGGTTGTCGTTCAGCGGCACGGTGTCGATGTGTCCGGCGATGACGACGCGGCGGTCCCGGCCGAGGTTCGTGCGCGCGACGATGGCGTCGCCGTCGCGGACCACCTCGAGGTGCGGGAGCGGCGCGAGGGCCGCTTCGATCGCGTCGGCGAGCGGTCCCTCGTTGCCGGACACCGACTCGATGTCGCAGATGGCACGGGTGATGTCGATGGACGAGGCGGTGAGGTCGAGCTGCTCCGGCATGCGGGAAGCCTACCGGCCGACCCTTGAGTACCCTGGTCCGGTGACCGACACGACCGCTGCCACCGACCGCCCGACCACCGCCTGGGGCCACGGCCTCGCGACGATCGCCGCCGACGGCACCACGCTGGACACCTGGTACCCGGAGACCCACCTCGGCTCGCTGCCGACTGATGCGGCCTTCCCCGCCGAACTGCAGGCGCACGTCGGCGACGACCCCCGCCGCGACGTCCGCACCGAGGCCGTCACGACCGAGGTCACCATCGACGCGGCGCCGATCAGCACCGAGGACGCGTACCTGCGTCTGCACCTCCTGAGCCACCTGCGCGTGCGCCCGAACGAGATCAACCTCGACGGCGTCTTCGCGCACCTGCCGATCGTCGCGTGGACGAACGCCGGCCCCGTGCACCCCGACTCCCTCACGCGCCTGCGTCCGGGTCTGCAGCGCGCGGGCATCGCCGTGCACGCCATCGACAAGTTCCCCCGCCTGGTCGACTACGTCGTGCCGGACCGGGTCCGCATCGGCGACGCGAACCGGGTCCGTCTCGGCGCGCACCTCGCCCCGGGCACGACGGTCATGCACGAGGGCTTCGTGAACTTCAACGCCGGCACCCTCGGGGACGCCATGATCGAGGGCCGGGTCTCGCAGGGCGTCGTCGTCGGGAACGGCACGGACATCGGCGGCGGCGCGTCCATCATGGGCACGCTGTCCGGCGGCGGGACCCACCGCGTGTCCCTCGGCGAACGTGCGCTCCTCGGCGCGAACGCCGGGCTCGGCATCTCGCTCGGCGACGACTCCGTGGTCGAGGCCGGCCTCTACGTGACGGCCGGTACGAAGGTCGTCCTGGTCGGTGCGGCACCGAACCCGGACGGCACCCCGAAGACCGTCAAGGCCGCGGAGCTCTCCGGCACCCCGAACGTCCTCTTCCGCCGCAACTCGGTCACGGGCGCGGTCGAGGCACTCCAGCGCAAGGGCGAGGGCATCCAGCTCAACACCGCACTCCACGCGTGATGCGCCGGACTGGAGGCACGGTGCCAGGCCGCCCCGCGCCTCCAGTCCGCACACCGTGAGCAGAAGTGGTCGGGTCCTGTCTCGGGACCCGACCACTTCTGCTCACCAAGCGCACAGCGCGCAAGCGCGCAGCGCGCCGCGTGTCAGCGCGCGGGGAGGTCGCGCTCCGGGTGTCCGACGTACAGCTGCTGCGGGCGGCCGATCTTGTTCAGCGGGTCGTTGTTCAACTCGCGCCACTGGGCGATCCAGCCGGGCAGCCGCCCGATGGCGAACAGGACCGTGAACATCCGCGGTGGGAAGCCCATCGCCTTGTAGATGATGCCCGTGTAGAAGTCGACGTTCGGGTAGAGCTTGCGGCTGACGAAGTACTCGTCCTCGAGCGCGATGCCCTCGAGCTCCATCGCGATGTCGAGCAGGTCGTCCTGCACGCCCAGCGCCTCGAGCACCTCGTGCGCGGACTCCTTGACGAGCTTGGCGCGCGGGTCGTAGTTCTTGTAGACGCGGTGTCCGAAGCCCATGAGCTTCACCCCGCGCTCCTTGTTCTTCACCCGCTCGACGAAGCGCTGCACCGGCTCGCCGGAGTCCTTGATCTGCTGGAGCATCTCGAGGACGGCCTCGTTCGCACCGCCGTGCAGCGGGCCGTACAGGGCGTTGATGCCCGCGGAGATCGAGGCGAACATGTTCGCCTTCGTCGAGCCGACCAGGCGGACGGTCGCCGTGGAGGCGTTCTGCTCGTGGTCCTCGTGCAGGATCAGCAGTCGCTCGAGCGCCTTGGACAGCACCGGGTTCGGCACGTAGGTCTCGGCCATGGTGCCGAAGTTCAGGCGCAGGAAGTTGTCGACGAACGACAGCGAGTTGTCCGGGTACAGGAAGGCCTGTCCGATGGCCTTCTTGTGCGCGTACGCGGCGATGACCGGGAGCTTGGCGAGCAGGCGGACCGTCTGCAGTTCGACCTTCTCCGGATCGTCGACGTCCATGTCGTCCTCGTAGTACGTCGACAGGGCGCTGACGGCGCTGGAGAGGACGGACATCGGGTGCGCCGAGTGCGGGAGGGCGTCGAACAGGCGACGGAGGTCCTCGTGCAGCAGCGTGTGCCGACGGATGCGGGCGTCGAAGTCGGCCAGCTCGGCCTCGTTCGGCAGCTCGCCGTAGATGAGGAGCCAGGCGACCTCGAGGAAGGTGCAGTTCGAGGCGACCTGGTCGATCGGGTAGCCGCGGTACCGCAGGATGCCCTGGTCGCCGTCGATGTAGGTGATGGCGCTCTTCGTCGACCCGGTGTTCACGAACCCGTAGTCGAGCGTGTTCATCCCGGTCTGCTTCTTGAACGTCGAGATGTCGATGGTGGACGCACCGTCGACGCTCGGCAGGATCGGGAACTCCGCCGTGCCGCCCGGGTACGTCAGCGTCGCGGTCTCCGTCGTCTGCTCGGCGGCGGGACTCACGGGGACGGGCGTGGTGGGCGGTGTGGCCGTCTTCTGAGCGTCATTGGCAGTGTCAGTCACGATGACAGCCTAATCGCGCCCACTGTCGGTCGTGCACACATCGAGCCTCAGGACTTGGTGGGAACCACGGATTGCGCGCAGGGCGGAAGGCTCAGGCGGAAGCCAGACGCTGGGCACTCGCCAGGCGCTGGGCGGCTGCGGCGATGCGCTCGTCGGTCGCCGTGAGTGCCACGCGCACGTGCTCGGACCCCGCCGAACCGTAGAAGGTTCCAGGGGCGACCAGGATGCCGCGCGCGGCCAGCCACGCCACGGTGTCCAGTGCGGGTTCGCCGCGGGTGGCCCAGAGGTACAGGCCGGCCTCGCTGTGGTCGATCCGGAACCCGGCGCCTTCGAGTGCCCGTCGGAGCATGTTCCGGCGGGCCCGGTAGCGCGCCTTCTGCTGCTGCACGTGGGTCTCGTCGGCGAGGGCGACGATCATGGCCTCCTGCACGGGGAGCGGCGGCATCATGCCGGTGTGCTTCCGGACGGCGAGGACGTCGGCGAGGACCTTTTCGTCGCCAGCGACGAAGGCGGCCCGGTAGCCGGCGAGGTTCGACTGCTTCGACAGCGAGTACACGCTGAGGACGCCGTCGAGCGAGTCGCCCACCACGCGGGGGTCGAGGATCGTCGGGGTCGGCGTGGTGTCGTACGGTGCGACCCACCCGAGTTCGGCGTAGCACTCGTCGCCGACGATCACGGCGCCGAGCTCCCGGGCGCGGGCCACGGCGACCCGGAGGTCCTCGATCGAGAGCACGCGGCCGTCGGGGTTGCCCGGCGAGTTCAGCCAGACGAGCTTCGTCGAGTCCGGCCACGCCGCGGGGTCGTCGGACGCCAGGGCCGTCGCGCCGACCAGCGCTGCACCGAGCTCGTACGTCGGGTACGCGGCCGCGGGGAACACCACGGTGTCGCCGCGCCCGATGCCGAGCCAGAGCGCCAGTCCGGCGATGAACTCCTTCGAGCCGATCGTCGGCAGCACCTGGTCGGGCGTCAGCGTCACGCCCTGGCGACGGCCGTACCAGGCGGCGATCGCCTCGCGCAGGGCGGGCGTGCCGGCCACCTGCGGGTAGGCGTGCGCGTCGGTCGCCTCGGCCAGCGCCGTCCGGACGACCGCGGGCGTCGGGTCGACGGGAGAGCCGACGCTGAGGTCGACGATGCCGCCCTCGTAGGCTGCGGCCTGCTGCTTGAACGGGACCAGCTGGTCCCAGGGGAAGTCGGGGAGGTCGAGCGCCACGTGCGAGCTCCGGTTCAGCCGCGGGGCGGTTCGGCCATGACGACCGGGTGGTCCTTGTGGATCACACCGACCTTCGCGGCACCGCCGGGCGAGCCCACCTCTTCGAAGAACTCGACGTTGGCCTTGTAGTAGTCGGCCCACTCGTCGGGGAGGTCGTCCTCGTAGTAGATCGCCTCGACCGGGCAGACCGGCTCGCACGCACCGCAGTCGACGCACTCGTCGGGGTGGATGTACAGCGACCGGTCGCCCTCGTAGATGCAGTCGACCGGGCATTCATCGATGCAGGCGCGGTCCTTGACGTCGACACAGGGCTGGGCGATCACGTACGTCACGGCTGGGGTGCTCCCTTCGGACTGAGCGTTGTCGAGTCTACTCGCGGCGTGCGGGATCCCCTGACCGCGAGCCGGTGCCGGCATCGGTACCGGCACTCGCGCGCGCACCGGACCGCAGCCCGGACAGGTCCGGCCACGCCAGCACGAGGGCGGCGACCACGGCCGGCCCGAACGTCCACACGTACCCCGCGGTGTTCGCGAGCACGAGGGGCGAGCTCTGCCCGCCGACGGACACGAGCACCTGGGTCGCCAGGATGATCCCGAGCCCGACAGCAGCGACCATCGCCCGCGACCGGTACAGGAGCCGGATGCCGACGGTCAGGCCGATCACGATCAGCGAGGTGAGGACCATGCCGATCGGGAACGCGTCGAGGGTCTGCTGGTGGGTGACCGTGCCGAGGCCACCGGCGACGAGTCCGAGCACGAGGGCGACCACGACGGCGGTCACCCTCCCCTGCCCGGACATCTCGGCGTAGGTCTGCGGGGCCGGTGCCGCGGGGGCGTCGGCGTGCCGGAACGCCTCCACCGCGGGGGCGTGGTGACGGACGCCGTGCGGCATCACCCACGACAGTGCGGTCGGGTCGGCGGGGTCCACCGGGTCGACGGTCACCTGCGAGCGGTACTGCTCGACGGCGGCTCGGAGCTTCGCTCGGACGGGCAGGACGTCGACCGTGACGTCGGCCTCGGTCGTCGTCGGGTCGACGATCATCGAGAAGGGCAGTTCCTCGGCCGTGGCGGCGTACCGGGCGGCGTGGTGGACGCGGACGTGGTCCGGGTGGCCGTACCCGCCGTCGTCGGCGTAGCTGACCACGGCGTCGGCGGCGGTGGACCGGATCGCGGCCCGGATGTCGTCGACGACCTCGCCGAGGTCCGCAGCCGTCAGCGAATCGGCCGGGGCGTCGTCGGCGGCGATCGCGCGGCCGTCCGGTCCCCACTGCATCCCGGAGTCGGTGTAGCGCCGCTCCGGCAGGTCGGTCGGGCGGGCGCCCGCCCCGCCGAGCCACAGGTGCGCCGGTCCCCCGAGGGCGGCCAGCGCGCCGGCGATCTCGGTCTCGCGGTGCGCGGCGACACGGGGCCCGTCCCCGAACAACGGCGCGAGCCGCGGCGTGAGCATCTCGCCGCGTTCACCCCGCGTCGCGGTGAGCACGGTGACCTCGGCACCCAGTTCGAGCAGCGTTGCGATGGTCCCGCCCGACGAGAGCGTCTCGTCGTCGGGGTGGGCGTGCACGAACAGCACGCGTTCGGGGCGGGTGGCAGCGACCTTCGACATCGGGTCCCAGCGTACGGGCTGGGCGACTAGCGGGGCGTCACGATGTACGTCGCGGTCACGCCGTCCGCGCCGTCGGAGAAGGTCAGGACGACCCGGTACGCGTCACTCCGGAACATCCCGAACGCACTCGACGAGTCCGCGCGCTTCGCCGACTCCGTGAACCCGGCGTCGGTGAGCTGCTGGTCGGCGGTGGCGAAGTCGTCCACCGACGACGCGCGCACCTGGGCGACCCAGCCGGAGCCGTTCGGCCCCGCGCCGCCCCCGAGCACGGTGCCGTCGACGAGCGGGACGTCCTTCGTCGGGAAGCCCTCCGGCACCTTGCCGTCGGAGGTCACGTTCGTGCCCTTGAGCGCCGTGTCGAGCCCACCGTCGATCCCGCCGGCGACCGAGGCCATGCCGTCCTGGATCGCCTTGCCGTCGATCCCCTTGACCCCGTCGGCGACGCTCGACGCCACCGAGGACCCGAGGTCCGTCGCCTGCTTGACGGCGTCGGACGAGCAGCCGGCCAGGCCGGCGAGGGCGATGCCGGCGGCGACGGCGGCGATCAGGGTGCGTGTGGGGGTGCGCATGCGCAGCACCCTAGAGGGCCAGCCGGGAGGCACGGCGTGAGTCCCCTGGGAACGTCACGTGCGCGACGGGGTCGCGCCGCGCCTCCAGACCGGCCTGAGCGGGACTGCCTGCGTCAGGCGACGTACGCGCGCGTCGCCGCCACGAGGGCGTCGACGCCGACCGGGATCGCCGTCTCGGCCTGCGGCGCGTAGAACGGCGAGTGGTTGCTCGGGATGTCCTCGCCGCGGCGGAAGAGCTCCGGGTCGGTGATGCCCGTGAACCAGTAGACGAGCGGTGCGCCGCTGGCCGTCGCGAGCTGTCCGACGTCCTCGGAGGCCATCGCGAGCCCGATCTCGAGGTCGCGGGCACCGGGCACCTCGGCACGGATCGCGTCGAGCACGACCTGCGCCTGCTCGGGGTCGTTCACCGTGACCTCGGCGCCGGGCGAGCGCACGACGGTCGGCTCGGGCAACCCGCCCGCCTCGCTCTCGGCACGGACGATGCGCTCGATCGACGCGATGATCCGGGCGCGGGTCTCCTCGTTGCGGGCACGCGTCGAGATCTCGATGACGGCCTGGTCCGGGATGATGTTCGCGCGGGTGCCGGAGTGGAAGCTGCCCACGGTGACGACGCCGGCGTCGCTCGGCGAGACCTCGCGCGAGACCACCGTCTGCAGGCGGACCACGGCGGACGCGGCCGTGACGATCGGGTCGAGGGATGCCTGCGGGGCCGAACCGTGCGCACCCCGGCCGTTGAAGGTCACCGTGAGGCGGTCGCTCGAGGCCATCACCGGGCCGCTGCCCACCGCGACGATGCCGACGGGTGCTGGCGCGGAGTGCTGCCCGAGGACGACGTCGGGCTTCGGGAAGCGGTCGACGAGGCCGTCCTCGACCATCGACCGAGCGCCGGAGATGACCTCTTCAGCGGGCTGGAACACGGCGACGACCGTGCCGTTCCAGTCGGCGGTGGTGGCGGCGAGGCGCTCGAGGGTGCCGAGCAGCCAGGTCACGTGGATGTCGTGGCCGCAGGCGTGCATCGTCGGGACGTCGTTGCCCTCTTCGTCGGTGCCGCGGTGCTCGCTCGCGTAGGACAGGCCGGTGCGCTCCTGCACCGGCAGGCCGTCCATGTCGGCGCGGAGCCACACCACGGGGCCCTCGCCGTTCGACAGCACGCCCACGACGCCGGTCTGGCCGACGCCCGTCGTCACCTCGATCCCACCGATCTCCTCGAGCTTCGCGGCGACGATGCCCGCCGTGCGGTGCTCCTGGAAGCCGAGCTCGGGGTGTGCGTGGAGGTCCTGGTACAGCGAGAGGAGGTCGAGAGTCACGGCAACCACCGTAGCCCCCGACCTCCTCTCGGTGGTCAGCGTGCGTCGCGCAGCGACGCGTTCCGCTTACGCGTCCTGGCGCTTCAGGCGAGCGTAGGCGCGCTGGCGAGCCTGCGCGTCGAGCTCCACCTTGCGGATGCGCACGGCGTCGGGGGTGACCTCGACGCACTCGTCCTCACGAGCGAACTCGAGGCACTCCTCGAGCGACAGCTGGCGCGACGGCGTCATCGACTCGAAGGAGTCGGCGTTCGCCGAACGCATGTTCGTGAGCTTCTTCTCCTTCGTGATGTTGACGTCCATGTCGTCGGCGCGCGAGTTCTCGCCGATGACCATGCCCTCGTAGACCTCTTCGGTGGGGTTGACGAAGAACGTCATCCGCTCCTGGAGGTTCGTGATGGCGAACGGCGTGACTACACCGGAGCGGTCGGACACGATCGAGCCGTTGATGCGGGTCTGGATCGGGCCGGCCCACTCGTCGTAGCCGTGCGAGATCGCGTTGGCGATGCCGGTGCCGCGGGTCTCGGTGAGGAACGACGTGCGGAAGCCGATGAGGCCACGCGACGGCACGATGAACTCCATGCGGATCCAGCCGGTGCCGTGGTTCGTCATGTTCTCCATGCGACCCTTGCGCGCGGCCATGAGCTGCGTGATCGCGCCGAGATGCTCCTCCGGCGTGTCGATCGTCATGTGCTCGTACGGCTCCTGGAGCTTGCCGTTCTCGTCACGCCGGGTGACGACCTGCGGCTTGCCGACCGTGAGCTCGAAGCCCTCGCGACGCATCTGCTCGACGAGGATGGCCAGCGCGAGCTCGCCGCGACCCTGGACCTCCCACGCGTCCGGGCGACCGATGTCGAGGACCTTGAGCGAGACGTTGCCGATGAGCTCGCGGTCGAGGCGGTCCTTGACCATGCGCGCCGTCAGCTTGTGACCCTTGACCTTGCCGACGAGCGGGCTGGTGTTCGTGCCGATCGTCATCGAGATCGCCGGGTCGTCGACCGTGATGGTCGGCAGCGGACGGACGTCCTCGGGGTCGGTCAGGGTCTCACCGATGGTGATCGTGTCGAAGCCGGCGACGGCGACGATGTCACCGGGGCCCGCCGACTCGGCCGGGTAGCGCTCGAGCGCCTTGGTGACGAGGAGCTCGGTGATGCGGGCGTTCGCGACGGTGCCGTCGTGCTTGACCCACGCGACCGTCTGACCCTTCTTCATCGTGCCGTGGAAGATGCGGAGCAGCGCGAGGCGACCGAGGAACGGCGACGCGTCGAGGTTCGTGACGTGCGCCTGCAGCGGGTGCTCGTCGTCGTACTTCGGTGCGGGGACGTGCTGCAGGATCGCCTCGAACAGCGGCTCGAGGTCGTCGTTGTCCGGCAGCGAACCGTCGGCCGGCTTGTTGCGGCTGGCGGCACCCGCACGACCCGAGGCGTACACCACGGGGACGTCGAGGATCGCGTCGAGGTCGAGGTCGTCGACCTCGTCCGACAGGTCGGAGGCGAGACCGAGGAGCAGGTCCTGCGACTCGGAGACGACCTCGTCGATGCGGGAGTCCGGGCGGTCCGTCTTGTTGACGAGCAGGATCACCGGGAGCTTCGCCGCGAGCGCCTTGCGGAGCACGAAGCGGGTCTGGGGCAGCGGACCCTCGGACGCGTCGACGAGCAGCACGACACCGTCGACCATGGAGAGGCCGCGCTCGACCTCACCACCGAAGTCGGCGTGACCCGGGGTGTCGATCACGTTGATCGTGATCGGGCCGTCCGAGCCGAACTCCGTCGCGTGCTTGCCGTTGTAGAGCACCGACGTGTTCTTCGCGAGGATGGTGATGCCCTTCTCGCGCTCGAGGTCGTTCGAGTCCATCATCCGGTCTTCGCCCTCGAAGTGGGCGTCGAACGAGTTGGTCTGCGTGAGCATCGCGTCGACGAGCGTGGTCTTGCCGTGGTCGACGTGTGCCACGATGGCGACGTTGCGCAGGTCGGACCGGGTGGCGAGCGCCATACAGGACATCCTTCAATTTCTTGGGAAGAGTCGGGCCGGCAGCATCGGCGCCACGCCCGCGGGCAGAACGCCCGACACGCCAGTCTACCGGTAGTTCGCAACCGACAGGAGTACAGCCGATGAGCCGACGGCGAACGTGGACCGAGATCACGATCGTCCTCATGCTCTCGCTGGGCGGCAGCGCCCTCTACTCGGTGCTCCAGATCATCGACGACCTGTCGCAGACGACCTCCCTCGGCGACCAGTCGACGGCCCTCAACACGTCGACGACGACCGTGCAGTACGTCGACTTCGCGCGACAGCTGGTCGGCATCGCCGTTGACCTGGCACCGGTCGCGCTCGTGTGCTTCCTGCTGTGGAGCACCACACGCCCGCACCTCGCCAGGCTGGGCATCGACCGGTTCCGCGTGAAGCCGGACCTCGGCGGCGCTGCGCTGATCGCCCTGTGCATCGGGGTCCCCGGCCTGGCGCTGTACTTCGTCGGCCGGGCGCTCGGCATCACCGTGGACGTGAACCCGGCAGCGCTCGACTCGTACTGGTGGACGATCCCCGTCCTGCTGCTCTCGGCGATCCGCTCCGGGTTGCAGGAGGAAGTGATCGTCGTCGGGTACCTGTACGAACGACTCGGGGGCCTCGGGTGGGGCCGGTGGCAGGTCATCCTGTCGACCGCCGTCCTGCGCGGCAGCTACCACCTCTACCAGGGCTTCGGCGCGTTCGTCGGCAACGCCGTGATGGGGGTCGTCTTCGGGTGGATCTACACGAAGTGGGGTCGCCTGCTCCCCCTCGTCATCACACACTGCCTGCTCGACGCCGTCGTGTTCGTCGGGTACCCGTGGGTCGCCCACGCGTTCCCGCAGCTCTTCCGCTGACCGGACCCACAGCGAACCCACAGCGCGGCGCGCCGCCCCGCCGATCACGCGGCCCTACCGTGAGCACATGAGCATCCCCGAGATCGGCGATCCAGCGCCGGGCTTCTCCCTGCCCGGCATGATCGTGCGTGACGGGACCCGCCTCGACGACGAGTACTCGCTGTCCGCCGAGATCGGCCGGACCCTCGTGCTCGCGTTCTACCCGGGCGACGCCTCCCCCGTCTGCACGGCGCAGCTCTGCAGCTACCAGGAAGAGCTCGACGACTTCGGCGACCTCGGTGCGGTCGTGTGGGGTGTCAGCCCGCAGGCGCTCGACTCCCACGAGGACTTCGCCCGCGGCTCCTCGCTCACCTTCCCGCTGCTCAGCGACACCTCCGGCGAGGTCATCCGCGCCTACGGCGTGCAGGTCCCAGGCATCGGCCTCCGCCGGTCCGTGTTCGTCATCGGACCCGACGGGGTGATCCGCTGGCGACACGTCGGACTGGTCGGTCTGCGCTTCCCGAAGGCCGAGACGATCCGGGCGCAGATCGAGCTCCTCGTCGCGTGAGCGCACCCTCGATGCGCGCGCATTCAATTACAGCAGGATCAGCGTGTCGATCTCCGGAAACAATTCCCGTGGGGTATTGACACCCGAACTGGGGGCCGAGGAACATTGCTGGGACGAGAGGTCCACACAGGATCTGCCTCCCCGGAGAATCGGGTCGTCCGGAGATACGCGCCGGTGTGTCACACCCGCTCCCCGGACGTCTCCGGGGAGGCATCTCGTCACCGCGTCTCGTACGCTCTTCGGCGTGACCACGATCCTCGCCCCCGGCATGCGCACGCTCGCCGTCGTCCTCTGGGTCGCGTCCGTCGCCCTCGTCCCGCTCGCGCTGATCAGCGGCGGGAGTCCCTGGCTCACACCCGTGCCGAGCATCTTCGTCGCGTTCGTCGCCTGGGCCGTGCTGTGGCGCCCGCGCTACGAGCTCACCCCGGAGCACCTCCGCGTCGTCGACGTCCGACGCACGAGCACCTACGCCTGGCGGCGGGTCACCGAGGTCCGCACCAAGTACGGCATCGAGGTCGTCTCGAGCGAGGGCGTCCGCCGCACCTGGCTCGCGACCCGCAGGTCGGCACGGCTCAGCGCCGTGGTCGACGGGCGGCCTGGAGGCGCGGATCACCTCGACGTCGACGCTGCGGCCGAGCGCATGCGGGTCTTCGTGCCCGCCCCGCCGCCGCAGGACGGCCCACCCCCGGCGACGGTGACGGCTGCGCCGATCACCCACCGCGTGCACGGCTGGACCGTCGTCGCGATGATCGTGCTCGGCGTCGCCGCGACCCTGGCGGCTGCGCAGCTCTGACCGCAGCCCGCGGGGCGTCTGTGGGCCGTTCCGCGCGGAGGAGGCCGTTTCGCGCGTAGGAGGCTGTTTCGCGCGTAGGAGGCCGTTCGTTCCTGCTCACCACGCGCGAATCCGCTTCCTACCGCACCCGTCATGGGACAGAACGTGCGCGGCGGGGCCGCACCTTGCCTCCAGGCCGCTGCCGCGCCCCGCGTGACTGACGGATCCGCCCGTTTCCGCTTCCCACCGCACCCGTTCTGGGAAAGAACGTGCGCGCGGAACACGACATCCCCGACGTCGTGGGACGTCGGGGATGTCGTTCGGGGCCGGCGGCGGCTACTCGTCCGAGCCGGCGGCGAGGATCTGCCGGCGCAGCTCGCGACGCTCGCGCTGGACGTCCGGGTCCGGCAGGGGCACCGCGGCGATGAGTCGCTGCGTGTACGGGTCCTGCGGGTCGCGGAGGATCTGGTCGCGCGTGCCGACCTCGGCGAGGTGGCCGTGGTGGAGCACCGCGATCCGGTCGGCGAGGACGTCGATGACCGCGAGGTCGTGCGTCACGAACAGGCAGGCGAAGGCGAACTCGCGCTGCAGGTCCTTGAGCAGCTCGAGGACGGTGGCCTGCACCGACACGTCGAGGGCCGACGTCGGCTCGTCCGCAATGAGCAGCTTCGGGCGCAGGGCGAGCGCGCGGGCGATGCCGATGCGCTGCTTCTGCCCACCGGAGAGCTCGTGCGGGAAGCGGGTCGAGTACGCGGTGGGGAGACGAACCGCCTCGAGCAGGTTCTCGACCTCGCGCTCGAGCTCGCGACCCTTCATGCCCTTGCCGAGCAGCAGCGGCTCACCGATGGACTGCCCGATCGTCATGCGCGGGTTGAGCGACGACGACGGGTCCTGGAACACGATGCCGGCGTTCTGGTGCACCTGACGCACGAGCGACCGGGTCGGCTTCGAGAGGTCGACGCCCGTGACCTCGAGGCCACCCGACGTGATCGGCAGGAGGCCGATCGCCGCGCGGCCGAGGGTCGACTTGCCGGAACCGGACTCGCCCACCAGGCCGACGACCTCGCCCTCGTGCACCGTCAGGTCGACGCCGTCGATGGCACGGAAGGCCTTGACGCGCCCGCGACCCGGGTACTCGATGACGACGTCCTTGAACTCGAGCACCGCAGGGCCGAGCGTCTGGACGACGTCGGTGTGCAGCAGGGTCTCCCCCACCTGCACGGAGGTGTCCTGGTTCTCCTGTTCGACGACGGACTCGAGCGTCTCCGTGAGGTCGATCACGACGTCGCCCGCCTGGCCGAGCCGGGGCACGGCGTCGAGCAGGGTCTGCGTGTACTCGTGCTGCGGGGCGGCGAAGACGTCGCGCACGCTGCCGGTCTCGACGGCCACACCCTGCTTCATGACGACGATGCGGTCGGCGAGGTCCGCGACCACGCCCATGTCGTGCGTGATGAGCAGGACCGCGCTGCCGAGCTTGCCGGCGAGGTCGCGGATGAGGTCGAGGATCTCGGCCTGCACCGTGACGTCGAGGGCCGTCGTGGGCTCGTCGGCGATGAGGAGCTTCGGGTCGCAGGAGATCGACTGCGCGATCATGGCGCGCTGCCGCTGACCGCCCGAGAGCTGGTGCGGGTACGAGTCGAACGCCTTCTGCGGGTCGGGCATCTCCACCAGGGTGAGGAGCTCGATGGCGCGGGTCTTCGCCTCGCTCGGCGAGATGCCGTAGTGGATGCGGAGCGTCTCGACGATCTGCGACCCGACGGTGAAAACCGGGTTGAGGGCCGTCATCGGCTCCTGGAAGATCACCGCGATCTCCTTGCCGCGGTACTCGCGCAGCTGGGCCGAGCGGAGGCCGAGGAGCTCGGTGCCGTTGAACTCGATCGACCCGTTCACGCGGGCGTTCCGCGGCAGCAGGCCGAGGATCGACATCGAGCTCACGGACTTGCCGGAGCCGGACTCGCCCACGAGCGCGAGGACCTCACCGGAGCGGATCTCGTACGAGAGCTTCTTGACGGCGGGGGTCCAGACGTCGTCGACCGCGAAGTCGACGTCGAGCCCGGAGACCTTGACGACGGGGGTGCTGGTGGCGGCCGGGGTGGTGGCCGCGGAGGCGGGCGTGCTCAACGACGTCCGGTCCTTTCCCGGCCGCTCGTGGCGACCGCGTGGGTGGTGATGGTGGAACGCTGACGCCGGGGCTGCAGGCGTCCGGAGCGACGGCTCCGACCTGCGACGATGGAGGCATGCCTGCCACCCCGACGACGCGCGATGTGTTCGTGTCCCAGTTCAACCGCGGACTCGCGATCGCCCTGTGGCTGATCGTGGCCCTGCTCTTCGTCACGACGGTGCTGAACGACACGACCTGGCAGGACCGCGTCCTCGCCCTCGTGCCGACGGCCTTCGGCGTCCTGCTCGGCTGGGTGGCGCTCTGGCGTCCGCGACTGACGGTCGGCGACGACGGCATCGAGGTCGTCAACGTCTTCCACACCGTCCGGGTGCCCTGGGCGGCGCTCGTGCACGTCGACACGCGCTTCGCCCTGACGCTCGTCACGCCGAACCGCAAGATCGCCGTCTGGGCGGCCCCGGCCCCCGGTCGAGCCGGCGTCGCGCTGGCCCGCCGGCAGAACCAGCGTCACGGCAACGTCGTGCCCGACACCGGGGACGGCAACCGCCGCGCGGGCGACCTGCTGTCCACGGCGTCCGGCGACGCGGCGTACCTGATCCGCCACCGTTGGGACGACCTGCGCGAGCGCGGCGCCATCGAGCTCGGCACGGCGGACACCGTGCGCGTGCCGGTCACGCTGCACTGGGCGTCGATCGCGCTGCTCGCGGCGACCGCCGTCGGTGGCTGGTTCGCCATCGCGGCTCGCTAGGACCCGGGGGGACGTCACGCGCTGATCATCTCCGAGCCGGACGTGTTCTCCGGCTCGCGCGTCTTGCGGAGGCTGAACCGCTTCGAGCGCGGGTCGAACGCATCGCGCAGGCCGTCACCGATGAAGTTCACGCAGAGCGCGAGCAGCACGATGAACGACGCGGGCCACCAGAACAGGTACGGACGCGTCTGGAACGCCGACTGGTTCTGGCTGATGAGCAGACCGAGCGACGAGTCCGGCGCCTTGATGCCGTAGCCGAGGTAGCTCAGGGCCGTCTCGAGCAGGATCGCAGAGGCGATGAGCAGCGTCGCGGAGACGATGATCACGCCAATCGCGTTCGGCAGGATGTGCCGGAAGATGATCCGGCCGTCCGAGGCACCGGCGACCCGGGCCGCCTCGACGAACTCGCGTTCGCGGAGCGACAGGAACTCGGCACGCACCAGACGGGCGATGACCATCCAGGACACCAGGCCGAGCAGGAGCGCCAGACCCCACGCGCCGAGACCGTTGGCGGTCTTGCCGACCACGGCGCCGATCACGATCGCCGGGATGACGATGAAGATGTCGGTGATGCGCATGAGCACCGCGTCGACCGTGCCGCGGAAGTAGCCCGCGATGGCGCCGACGACGACACCGATGATCGTCGCGAAGACGCCGATCACGATCATGACGAGCACCGAGTTCTGGATGCCGCGCATCGTCAGGGCGAAGTAGTCCTTGCCGATGCGGTCCTGACCGAACGGGTGGTCCGAGGTCGGAGCGCCGCCGTTCTGCAGGTCCTCGAGCGCCTTGTACGAGTAGTGCCACCAGCCCGGGATCGGACCGAGGCCGACCGCGGACACGGCGAAGACCAGCACGAGGACGTAGACGATCAGCGCGATGACCGCGAGGCGGTTGGCGAGGAAGCGACGGAGGATGATCCGTCCCTGGCTCTCGCCGAGCTGCTTCTCGTGGGAGTCCGGGGTGTTCCCGACGCCCGTGCCGTCGCCGATGTTGGGTTCGAGCGGTGCGCCGCCCTGGATGGTGCTCATCGGGTTCCCTCCTGGGAGTGCAGGGTCGTCGGTCCCGTCGTCGCGGTCATCGGACACGCACCCGCGGGTCGAGGGCCGAGTAGGCGAGGTCGGCGAGGAAGTTGAACGCGATCGCGGTGATCGCGATGACGAGGAAGTACCCCATCACCGGGTTCACGTCCGTGATCGACAACCCGCTGTTGAACAGGCTGCCCATGCCGGAGATGGCGAAGACGCGCTCGGTGATGATCGCGCCACCGAGCAGCGCGCCGATGTCGGTCGCCACGAGGGTCGCGATCGGGATCAGCATGTTGCGGAGCGCGTGGCGCACGATGACGGTGCGCTCCGGCAGGCCCTTCGCGCGGGCGGTGCGGACGTAGTCCTGGTCGAGGACCTCGAGCATGCCCGAGCGGGAGTACCGCGTGTAGCTCGCGAAGCTGATGAGCAGGAGCGAGATCGTCGGGAGCAGCAGGTGCGTGTACGTGTCGATCCCGTTGATCCAGAAGTCACCGGTGAGCCCGGGCGTCTGCGAACCGACGGTCGCGATCGGACGGGACACGTAGTTCTGCGTGTAGTCGATCCACGAGCGCATGAAGCGGTCGAGCAGGATGACACCGGCGCTCAGGAACGCGGTCAGCGCACCGATGCGCATCATCAGGCCGCGGTCGTGGCCACCGACGAACCAGCCGGACGCCAGCCCGACCAGGACGGTGACCACCGCGAGGATGAAGATCGTCGCTCCGGACGACACGTTGAGCAGTCCCTGCAGCGCGAAGTAGCAGATGATCGCGACGAGCACGTTGATGCCCGCGACGAGCCATGCCCGACGGTTCTTCGTGCCGGCGAGCAGCGCGACCATGGCCAGGCCGATGCCGGCGCTGAACAGGATCACGAAGACCGGGCCGAGCGACGGGTTGGTGAACCACCCGGTCGCCTGCATGAGGAGCAGCATGCCCGCGGTCACGACGGCGCTGATCGCACCGACCACGAGCCGACGCTTCAGGATCCCGCCGACGACGAGCTGGATGACCAGGCCGACGACTATCGCGATGACCACGAGGTTGACCGGTGGGATCTTCGGGTCGACGAGGAAGTTGTTGTAGTCGAGCGCGATGAACGACTTCAGGAGCACGGCCATCAGGAAGGACGGCAGCGAGTACAGGAAGAAGCTGACCAGCGTGATCGAGTAGTCGAAGCCCGAGTAGACGCGGAGGGCGGTGACGACGCCGAGGCCGATGCCGAAGATGATCGCCAGGATGAACGAGAACGTCACCAGCTGGATCGTCGAACCGACGGCCTGCGGCAGGAGCTCGGCGACCGGCTGGTTGTTGAACGTCGTGCCGAGGTCGCACTGACCGATGACGCACTTGCCGACGCCCGTGATCCAGAGGCCCCAGCGGAGCGGCGGGATGACGTCGAGGTGCTGTGCCGCGGTCCGTGCAGCGATGAGCTGGTCACGGTTCGGCGAGTTGCTGCTCTGGAGGTCCTGCAGCGGGTTTCCCGCGATCGCCGCCAGGTTGTACATGATGAACGATGCAGCGATGAGGATGAGGACCGAGACGAGGATCCGTCTCGCGATGAAACTCACCATGGGCGATGGGTGCCTCTCCGGTGTGGTGGATCGTACTGCTGGTCGTCCGATCGGGCGGCCCGAGCAGCAAGAGTACTGGGTCCCGCCACGCGGTCTTCGTCGACGGCGTGCGGCGGTGGGTGCCGGGGTCTCCGGCGGAGGGTGGGGGCCGGGCAGGGTCCCGGCTCACGGGAGGGCGCCGGACTCGTCGAGTCCGGCGCCCCCTCGTGTGTGGTGCTGATCAGCGACCGGTCAGGATCACTTGGTCCAGTCCCAGACGTTCCAGACGATGCCCGTCTGGCCGCCGAAGTACTTGACACCCTTCAGCTGGGAGCTCGTGGCGAACAGCCCCGGGCTCTGGAACAGCGGCAGGCCGTAGGCCTGGTCGAAGGCGATCTTGTCGATCTGCTGCTTCATGTCGTCGAGCTTCGACTCGTCCAGCGTCGTCTGCGTCTCGACAGCGAGCTTCGAGGCCTCTTCGTTGGCGAACTTGTTGTAGTTGCCCTCGTTGTTGGTCTGGAAGAGCTGCGGGATCGCGGCGTTGCCAGCACCCGGGTTGACCCAACCGAAGATCGACGCGTCGTAGTCGCCGCCCGCGAGGAGCGAGGACCAGTCGGGCGAGCCGCCGTCGACGACCTTGATGCCGGCCTTGGCAGCCGAGGACTGGATCGCCTGGAACGTGTCCACGCGGTTCGGGTTCTCGGTGTTGTAGAGGATCTTGACGGTCGGGGTTGCACCGTTCAGGAGCTTCTTCGCCTGGTCGATGTCGACCTTCGAGTACTCGTCGGAGTCGTTCGACTTCACGGCCTCGTCGTAGCCGTCCTGGCCCGGCAGGTAGAGCTGCGAGTCGAGGACCTTGGCGTCCTTCTGGATCGGGGTGACGATCGACTTGAGGATCTGGTCACGCGGGATCGTGAGGAGGAAGGCCTTGCGGACGTTCTCGTCCTTGAACACGGACGAGCCGAAGTTCAGGTCGAGGTGGTCGTAGGCGACCTGGGCGCCGTCGATGACCTTGACGCCGGAAGCGGCGTCGAGGGCCTTGACGGTGTCGGCGGATGCCTGCGGCTGGATCGCGTCGACCTCGCCGTTCTGGAGGGCCGTGACCTGGGCGTTGGCGTCACCGATGAAGCGGACGACGAGCTTGCCGAAGTTCACCTTGTGGTCGCCGGTGTACTCCGGGTTCGGCACGAAGGTCATCGACTGCTTCGGGGTCCAGGCGGACACCATGAGCGGGCCACCCGAGACGAGCAGCTTCTTGTCGCTCGGCAGGCTGGTCTTGTCGTAGCCCGTGTTGACGAAGTCGGCGACCTTCTTCAGCGTCGAGTTCGCCGGGGCCGGGTTCGCGGTGTCACCGGCCGGGGTGTCCTTGAGCGCCTTGAGCAGGTCGTCGGTGGTCGTGCCCGCCTCGTCCGCGACGACGTGCGCCGGGAACTGGATCGGGTTGACGAGGTTCCAGTCGACGTACGGCTTCTTGTACGTGAGGGTGATCGACGTCTTGGTGATGTCGGTCGGGTAGTCCGTCTGGAACGGCGACGCGGCGGCGAGCGAGAAGTACTGGGTACCGCTCGTCACCTTGCCGTCGGCGTCCTGGGTGTCGGAGTCGTAGTACCCCGAGGCCTGCGCCCAGCCGAGGAGGAGGTCGTCAGAGGTGATGGCCTTGCCGTCGGACCACTTCGCGTCCTTGTTCAGCGTGTACTTGACCTTGAGCGGGTCGTCGCTGAGCTTCTTGACCGTGCCGAGGTCGGTGTTCGGCGTGATCTTGTAGTCCGAACCCAGGGTCACGAACTGCGGCTGCGTCATGTAGTTGAGCATGCCGTTCATGTCCAGGTTGCCCTGGGGGGTGTTGTAGTTGAACGACGTGACCTCGTTCACCTGCGCGATGGTGATGGTCTTGTTCGACGCCGAACCGGACTCGTTGGCACTCGGAGAGGTGGTGCAGCCGGCGAGGGCGATTGCTGCCGCCCCGGCCAGGGCGACGACGCCGAGCAGCTGGCGTCCCCGCTTCTTGGTGATGTTCACTCTGTGATCCTCCTGATGGAATGTGATCGAACGTGCAGGAGGCATGCCTCCACGGCGCGTTCGCAAGAACCATAGGTGCGTGTCGGAGGGCCCTCAAAATCTCCGGAGAAGTTGTTACACACCGGAAACGTGCGCGGCAGATCGTTGCGTGAGACTGTGAATATTTGCGCCACTACGGTGCCATACGCAACGCGTGCGCTTGACGCTGCAATGGATTCTGAACAGTCTTGCAATGCACCCCGGAGTCGATGAACGCTCGGGGAACGTCTCGCGGCAGGTTCGAGGGACGCCGGACCGAGTCTGGCCGTAGCGTGAACACGTGCTCGCGAACGACATCCCCCACCTCCACGTCCCGTCCTCCCCCACCGTCAGCGGCGATCCCCGGAGCGGAGGAGCGGCCTTCGTCGCAGTCTCGCGCCCGGACCTCGAGCAGGACGCCTACCGCAGCACGATCGAGCGGGTGACCGCTGACGGTCCCGTCCGCTGGTCCGCCGGTGACCACGACTCGTCACCGGTGCTCTCCCCCGACGGCCGGTGGCTGGCCTTCCTCCGCACCGACGAGAAGGACCGCCCCCAGGTCGCCGTCGCGCCGGTCGACGGTGGCGAGGCCCGTGTCGTCACCGCACTACCCCTCGGCGCCGGGACGCCCGTCTGGTCGCCCGACTCCACGCGCATCGCCGTCACGGCACGCTTCCCCGAGCCGGGCCGCTACGGCTCGGCCGTGTCGGGCAGCGACCGCCGACCGGCTCCGAACGCCGAGGCCCCGCGCCTCATCACCCGACTGGACTTCCACGTCAACGGCACCGGGTACCTGCTCGACAAGCCGCAGCAGCTGGTGGTGGTGGACGTCACCGACCGCGACGCCCCGCTCGTCGACTCCGCGCTGACGAGCGCCCCGTGCTCCGTCTCCGCGCCGGTCTGGTACCCGGACGGCAGCGCACTGCTCGTCGTCGCACCGCGCGACCTCGGAGCCCGCGAGACGCACGACGACGACCTGTACCGCGTCGATGCTGCCGACGGCACGATCGCCCTCGCGATCCGCACCGAGGGCTCGGTCAGCTCCGCCACGGCGACCCCGGACGGCACCGTCTACTACACCGGCGCGTCCCACCTCGACGGCCGCCTGGTCGGCGAGCCCGAGGGCCTCTGGGCCGCGGAGCACGGCAGCGACCCGGTCCGCCTGACCGCACGCGAGACCGTCGACGTCGCGGGGACGCCGGTGGTGCACGGCGACGACGTCCTGATCGCCGTCCTCGACCGCGGTACCGTCGGGATCCGCCGGGTCCCGACCGGCGCGCCCGCGCCGCTGCAGCTCGACGAGCTCCCGACGGTGCTCGGCGGCCACGTGGTCGTCTCGGGCTTCGACGTGGACGGGGACGTGCTCGTCGCGACAGCCGGCACCCCGACGTCCCCCGGCGAGGTCCACGTGGTCGACCTCACGGACCGAAACGACGGAGACGCCGGCACAGCCGGCGCCGATGCCACCGTCCTCACCGACTACGCCGCGCCGCTCCGCACCGACGCCGCGGCCCCTGGCGTCCGCCGCATCGAGGAGCTCACCGGCACCTCCCCCGACGGCACCCCCGTGCACGGCTGGGTGGTCCTGCCCGAGGGCGACGGCCCGCACCCCGTGCTCCGGGTGGTGCACGGCGGCCCGTTCGGCCAGGACACCTGGGCGTTCTTCGACGAGGCGCAGGTCTACGCCAGCGCTGGCTACGCGGTCGTCATCGGCAACCCGCGCGGTTCCGGCGGCTACGGCCTCGAGCACGGCCGCGCGGTCATCGGCGCGATGGGAACCGTCGACGTCGACGACGTGCTCGCCCTGCTCGACGCGGCACTCGAGCGGCCCGACCTCGACGCGACCCGCGTCGGCATCATGGGCGGCTCGTACGGCGGCTTCATGACGAGCTGGGTCGCGGCGCACCACGGCGAGCGCTTCGTCGCCGCCTGGAGCGAGCGGGCCGTCAACGCCTGGGACTCGTTCGCCGGCAGCTCCGACATCGGCTGGTTCTTCGCGGACGCCTACGTCGGCGCGGACCCGGAGGAACAGCGTCGACGCAGCCCGTTGTCGTACGCCCACCAGGTGACGATCCCGTTCATGGTCGCGCACTCGGAAGAGGACTGGCGCTGCCCCATCGAGCAGGGCCACCGGCAGTTCGTGGCGCTCAAGCGCGCGGGCGTCGACGCCTCGTTCCTGGTGTTCCCGGGTGAGGGCCACGAGCTCTCGCGGTCCGGTCGCCCCTGGCACCGGGTGCAGCGGTTCGAGCACGTCCTCGCATGGTGGGCGCAGCACCTGCCCGTCACGCCGGCCGCGTAGCCGGGACGGACGACGGGAGGCCCGTGGCGGATCCGCCACGGGCCTCCCGTCGTCCTGCTGGTGCGTCGAGGACGCGGGGCGTTACGCGAACGCCTCCACCGGCGGGCAGGCGCAGACCAGGTTGCGGTCGCCGTAGGCCTGGTCGATCCGTCGCACCGGCGGCCAGTACTTCCGGGCGCTGATGCCCGGGAGCGGGTAGACGGCCTGCTCACGGGTGTAGGCGTGCGCCCACTCCCCCGAGATCACCGACGACGCCGTGTGCGGGGCGTGCACGAGCGGGTTGTCGTCCGCCGGCCACTCGCCCCGTTCGACCGCGGAGGCCTCGGCGCGGATGGCGAGCATCGCGTCGACGAACCGGTCGAGCTCGGCCAGGTCCTCGCTCTCGGTCGGTTCGACCATGAGCGTGCCTGCGACGGGGAACGACATCGTCGGCGCGTGGAAGCCGTAGTCGACCAGACGCTTCGCGACGTCGTCCACGGTGATGCCGGTGGTGTCGCGCAGCGGGCGGAGGTCGAGGATGCACTCGTGCGCGACGAGGCCGTCCTCGCCCGTGTAGAGCACCGGGAACGCGTCGCGCAGCCGTGCCGCGATGTAGTTCGCGCCGAGCACCGCGGCCTCGGTCGCACGGGTGAGGCCCTCGAGCCCCATCATCCGGACGTAGGTCCAGGTGATCGGCAGGATGCTCGGGCTGCCGTACGGTGCCGCGCTGACGGGGCCGCCGGCGTGCGCCAGGCGGTCGTCGACCTCGGCGCTCGTCGCGCCCGTGCGCCGGTCCGCCTGCTGCGCGAACGGGTGTCCGGGCAGGAACGGCGCGAGGTGCGACTTCGCCGCGACCGGTCCCACGCCGGGTCCGCCGCCACCGTGCGGGATGCAGAACGTCTTGTGCAGGTTGAGGTGCGAGACGTCGCCGCCGAAGTCGCCGAAGCGGGCGTGCCCGAGCAGCGCGTTCAGGTTCGCCCCGTCGACGTAGACCTGACCGCCGGCGTCGTGCACGGCGTCGCAGACCTCGCGGATGTCGTGCTCGTAGACACCGTGCGTGGACGGGTACGTGATCATCAGCGCGGCGAGCTGCTCGCCGTGCTGCGCCGTCTTCGCGCGGAGGTCGTCGAGGTCGACGTTGCCGTTCTCGTCGCAGGCCACGACGACGACCTTCATGCCCGCGAGGACGGCGGACGCCGCGTTCGTGCCGTGCGCGCTCGACGGGATGAGGCACACCGTCCGGGACTCGTCGCCGCGTGACCGGTGGTAGCCGCGGATCGCGAGGAGTCCGGCGAGCTCACCCTGGCTGCCGGCGTTCGGCTGCAGCGAGACGGTGTCGTACCCGGTGACCTCGGCCAGCCAGGTCTCGAGGTCGCCGATCATGTCGAGGTACCCCTCGACGTCCTCGCGCGGCGCGAACGGGTGCACGTTCGCGAACTCCGGCCACGTCACGGCCGCCATCTCCGTCGCCGCGTTGAGCTTCATCGTGCAGCTGCCGAGCGGGATCATGCCGCGGTCGAGCGCGTAGTCCTTGTCGGCGAGGTGCTTGAGGTACCGCATCATGCGGGTCTCGCTGCGGTGCGCGCTGAACACCGGGTGCGTCAGGTACTCGCTCTGGCGAGCGAGGGCGGACGGGAGGCCCGTGGCGGCGTCACGCACGGCGACCTCCGTCGCCGGGACGGTCACGTCCACCGCCCCGAACACGCCCGCCAGGCGGGCGACGTCGTCGGGCGTGGTGGTCTCGTCGACCGAGAGCTGGAACACGTCCTCGTCCACCTGGTGCAGCAGGAAGTCGGCGTCCTGCGCTGCTGCGACGACGGCCCCGGCGCGACCGGTGGCCCGCAGGGTGAGCGTGTCGAAGAACGCGTCGTGCACCACCTGGATGCCGGCGTCACGAGCGAACGCGGCGAGCGCCGACGTCGTCCGGGCGACCCGGTCGGCGATGAAGCGCAGCCCCTCGGGCCCGTGGTAGACGGCGTACATCGAGGCCATGACGGCGAGCAGGACCTGCGCGGTGCAGATGTTGCTCGTCGCCTTCTCGCGTCGGATGTGCTGTTCGCGGGTCTGCAGGCTGAGGCGGTAGGCCATCGCGCCGTCGGCGTCGAAGGACACCCCGACCAGGCGACCGGGCAGCTGCCGCTCGAGCCCCGCGCGGACGGCGAGGTACCCGGCGTGCGGGCCGCCGAAGCCGAGCGGGACGCCGAAGCGCTGGCTCGTGCCCACGGCGACGTCGGCGCCGAGGTCACCGGGGCTGGCGAGGAGCGTCATCGCGAGGAGGTCCGCCGCGACGACCGCGATGCCGCCGCCGGCGTGGACGCGCTCGATGGTGCTGGACGGGTCCACGATCCGACCGGAGGCACCCGGGTACTGCAGGACGACGCCGAAGGCACCGTCGAGCTGCTCGTCGCTCGGTCCGGCAGCGGCCTCGAACTCACGCAGGGTGATGCCGACGGCCTCGGCCCGGTGGTCGAGCAGCGCACGGGTCTGCGGGAGGAGGTCGGTGTCGACGAGGAACGCGTCGCCCTTGACCTTGGAGGCGCGGCGGGCGAGGAGCATGCCCTCGACCACCGCCGTGCCCTCGTCGAGCATCGAGGCGCCGGCCGTGGCCATGCCCGTCAGGTCGGAGACCATCGTCTGGAAGTTGATGAGTGCTTCGAGCCGGCCCTGCGAGATCTCCGGCTGGTACGGCGTGTAGGCCGTGTACCAGCTGGGGTTCTCGAGCACGTTCCGCTGGATCACCGCTGGCGTGTGGGTGCCGTGGTAGCCGAGGCCGATCATGCCGCGGCGGACGGTGTTGCGTCCGGCCTTCGCGCGGAGTTCGGCGAGCGCCTCGGTCTCGCCGACGGCGGCCGGGATGGACGAGTGCATCACCGGGTCGGCGTGGATCGACTCCGGGATCGCCGCACGGACGAGGGCGTCGAGCGACGCGTGCCCGACGGCGTCGAGCATCGTCTGCTGGTCGGCCGGCGTGGTGCCGATGTGCCGGTCGGCGAACGACGTCTGGAGGTTCTGGAGGTCGCCGGTCATGCGATGGACGCCCGGTACGCGTCGTGGTCCATGAGGTCCTCGGGGAACGAGGTGCCGTCGACCTTGATCTTCACGAGCCAGCCGGCGCCGAACGGGTCCTGGTTGACGGTGTCCGGCGCGTCGACGACGGCGTCGTTCACGGCGACGACCTCGCCCTCGATCGGGGCGAACAGCTCACCGACGCTCTTGGTCGACTCGATCTCGCCGATCTGCTCGCCGGCGGTCGTCGCGGTGCCCACGGCGGGGAGCTCGACGTAGACGACGTCACCGAGCTGCTCGGCGGCGTGGTCGGTGATGCCGACGGTGACGGTGTCGCCCTCGACGAGGAGCCACTCGTGGTCGGCGGTGTACTGGAGTGCGGTCTGGTCGGTCACGAGATCAGCCTTTCTGAGGGCGGCGGTAGAAGGGGAACGCGGTGACGGTGCTGGGGATGGCCGTGCCGCGGACGTCGATGTGGAGGAGTTGTCCCTCGGTGGCGAGCGCCGGGTCGACGAACGCCATCGCGACCGGGTGTCCGAGCGTCGGCGAGAGCGCTCCGGAGGTGACGGTGCCGACGACGACGCCCTCGTGCACGACGTCGTACCCGGCCCGCGGCGCACGACGGCCCTCGGTGACGAGACCCACGAGCACGCGCGCGTCGGTGGCGGGTGCCACGCCGTCGGCCCCGACGAAGTCACCGTCCTGCGCGACGACCCGTCCGAGCCCCGCCTGCGCCGGGCGCACGTCGGTGCCGAGCTCGTGTCCGTAGAGCGGCATGCCGGCCTCGAGCCGCAGGGTGTCGCGGGCGGCGAGTCCGGCTGGGACGACGCCACGATCGGCACCGGCCTCGAGCAGGGCGTCCCAGAGCGCGTTCGCCACGGACGGGTCGCAGTAGACCTCGAAGCCGTCCTCGCCGGTGTACCCGGTGCGGGCGACGAGGACGTCGGACCCGTCGAACACGGCGTGCAGGACCCGGTAGTACCGGAGCTCGTCGAGCGGGGACTCCGGCTGCAGGCGGTCGGCGACGACGAGGGCGTCGAGCGTCCCCGCGGCCGCGGGGCCCTGGATCGCGACGAGTGCGGTGCTGTCCGAGTCGTCGGAGACCACGACGTCGAAGCCGTCGGCACGGGCCGTCAGGGCGTCGACCGCCACCTGGCGGTTGGACGCGTTCGCGACGACGAGGAAGACGTCCTCGTCGGTGCGGTAGACCACGAGGTCGTCGAGGATCCCGCCGTCCTCCGCCAGGAGCAGCGAGTACTTCGCCCGTCCGACGGTCATCGCACCGAACGACCCGGCGAGCGCGTGGTCGAGGAACGGGACGGCCCCGGCGCCGGTGACACCGATCTCCGCCATGTGCGAGAGGTCGAACACCCCCGCAGCGTCGCGCACCGCGTGGTGCTCCGCGAGGTCGGACGAGTAGCGCACCGGCATGCGGTACCCGGCGAAGTCGGTGAAGGCCGCACCGGCGGCTTCGTGCGCGGGTTCCAGCGGGGAGGAGCGCAGTGGGGACGGACTCATGGCGGAGTTCTCCTGGCATCGACAGGGCCCGACGACCGTCGTCGGGTGGAACTCCCCCTCTGTCATGTGCCTGAGAGTTTCACCGCGGCCCGTGAGGTCCGGCGGCTTTCACCGTGGGCGAGACGACCGAGCGTCTGCTTTTCAGAGTGGCCTGTCCGCTGCGGTGTTGGACCTGAGAGATTGGCGGGGGGATTGCTCCTTCGGTGTCGATCCGGTGCCAGGGGCACCGCGCGACGTCTCCCGCGACGGATGAGCGGCCGGTGTTCAGTTGTCCGCGCACGAGCATACCCAGCCCGCGTTACGGGCATGTGTCGTGTGCCGCGCTTCGACATCTCGTAGAATGCCCGGGTGGCAGGACAGCGATCGCGCCCCCGTGGGCAACTCGAGCAAGCGGTGCTCGACGCGCTCTGGTCCGCCGAGACCGGGTTCAGTGCCCATGAAGGACTCAGTGCTCGGCAGGTGCTCGACGCCTTCCCGGAACCCCGCCCGGCACTGACGACCGTGCTCACCGTGCTCGACCGGCTCGGGCGCAAGGGCCAGGTGGAGCGGCAGCACCACGACGACGCCCCGCTGACCTTCCGCGCGACGAACAGCAGGGAGGAACAGACCGCGTCCCTGATGTCGAACGCCCTCGCGGCCGCGACCGACCGCGAAGCCGCCCTCCTGCAGTTCACGGGCTCCCTCGCATCCGACGACCTCGACGTCCTCCGCCGCGCCCTCGACGCCCGAGCGCGCTCCTGACGGACACTCTGCCGTGGTCGTCACCGGAGTCGTCCTCATCGCGCTCGCCCTCGCGGTCGTGGTCCTCGCGCCCCGGTTCCTGACCCGCTCGGCGTGGACGATCGACCGCCCCCGAACCGCACTCGTGGCGTGGTCCGTCGCCGTGCTCCTCGGCGTGGTCGGCTTCGTCGCCGGCATCGCCCTCGTGGTCCTCGCGAATAGGCCGATCACCGACCCGTTCCGGCTCGGCGACTCCCCCACCCACGGCCTCAACATCGGCGTCGCACTGCTCGCGGTGCTCGCCTTCGTCATCGCGGTGCGCGTCCGCCCCGGCCCGGAGCACGACGCCGTCCGCGAGGCCATGCGCTCCGGCGCGGCACCCCACCGCGAGATCGACGGCACACCGGTCGCGGTCGTCGAGGCCGAGCACGCACTGGCGTGCGCGGTCCCCGGCAGGTCCGGCGGCGTGCTCGTGAGCACCGGGCTCACGGACCGACTGCGGACGGACGAACTGGAGGCAGTGGTCGCCCACGAGCGAGCGCACCTGACCCAGCGCCACGCGGTCGCGGTCGGGGTCGCCGAATCGATCGAACGTGCGGTCCCGTGGATCCCGGGCGCACGCGCCATGGCGCGGTCGACGCGCGTCCTCGTGGAGTTCGCGGCCGACGACGCGGCCGCCCGCCGCGTCGGGCGGGACGCGCTGCGCCGGGCCGTCCTGGTGGCGGACGGGACGAGCGCGCTCGGGGCGATCCGTGCCTCCAGGCTGTCGTCCTGAGGGCGCATCTGTCGGAGGCGAGGAATAGGGTGATCGGACCGTGAAGCCACTGACCGAAGCAGACATCCGTTCGTCGTTCGTCAACGCCACCCCGGACGAACTCGCCCAGCTGCCCATCCCGGGCCTGCACGAGATGCTCTGGGACGAGCGCGAGTTCCTCGGCTGGCGCGACCCCCAGGCCGCCCGCCGTGGGTACATCGTGTCCTGGATCGACGAGCGTCCCGTGGGCATCGTCGTGCGCTCCGCCGGGGGTTCTCTGCGTCCCGGCATCGCCGCGATGTGCTCCTTCTGCCACTCCCCGCAGCCCGCGACGCAGGTGCGCCTGTTCTCGGCGGCACGCGGCGGCGAGTCCGGGCGGAACGGCAACACGATCGGCTCCTACATCTGCGAGGACCTCGGCTGCTCGATGCTGATCCGGACGGCGCCGCCGCACCTCAACCCGCCGGCGACGATCGCGATGCGGGGCGAGGCACTGCTGCAGCGTGTCCGGAACTTCACCGAGGACATCGCCAGGACCGCATGAGTCGGTTCAGCACCGCACGGTGGGCCGTCGTCGAGGAACTCGGGGACGGACGGTGGCGGCTCACGCTGCGCGACGAGGCAGACGACGAACTCGGCGCCTTCGGACTCGGGGTCGAAGGACCGTGGGACCCGGACGTCGAACCGCACGTGGGCTTCGTGCTCGTGCAGCTCGGGCTGACCCTCCGCGGCGCTCGGCCGTGGCGCACCGACGAGCTTGGCGACCAGCGTGCACCGGTGCTGCCCCTCGGCTGATCCGGCTCACTCAGTGGCGGCGACGAAGTTCCGCAGGATCTCGCGGTCGTCGTCGGCACGGGCCGCCCAAACGAGCTCGCTCCGGTGGTCGTCGACCTCGAGCGGCAGCAGGACGACCGAGTCCGGCGCTGCCAGGGTGGCGCTCTCCGGGGCGACCGTAACCCCGAGGCCCGCACCGACGAGGTGCAGGACGGTGGCCCAGGTCGTGGCCTCCTGCACGACGGTGGGTCGGCGCGCCCCGGAGACGACCGGCGCCAGGTTGCGCTCCGTCGCGACCGAACCGGCCGCTGCCGGGAAGAACACGAACGGGTCGTCGAGCAGCTCGGGTCCGCGGATCGACGTCCGATCGGCGAGCCGGTGCCCGTGCGGGACGGCGGCGACGAACCGCTCGCTGCGGAACGGCAGGAAGCGCACGGCCGGGTCGGGATCGGGGTCCCGCACGATCGCCAGGTCGAGCTCGCCGCGGACGATCCGTGCCAGCAGCGTGGACGAGTACCCCTCGGTGAGTTCCACGCGCACGAGCGGGTAGCGCTCCCGGAACGCCTGCACCCGTTCGATGGGACCGAGCGGCAGCGCCGAGACGACGAAGCCGACGTCGAGCCGGCCGGCCTCGCCCCGACCCACACGCACCGTCTCGTCGAGGTCACGGCGGGCCTGTTCCAGGAGCGACCGCGCCCGACCCTGCAACACGCGTCCCGCCGGGGTGAGCGCGACGCTGCGACTCGTCCGGGTGAACAGGTCGACGCCGAGCTCGCGCTCCGTCCGCCGGATCTGCTGCGACAGTGCGGGCTGGGCGATCCGGAGGCGTGCGGCGGCCCGTCCGAAGTGCAGCTCGTCGGCCACGGCGACGAACGCCCGCAGCTGGCGGAGGTCGACATCTGGTGCCCGATCCATGCACACAGCGTATCGATCGGCGTGAACGAGTATTGGACGCCGCTCGACGGGCGGTCGAGGATGGGTGCATGCCCGATGCGACCACCGCCGACGCCCTCACCATCACCGACATCGCCTCGACCGCCGACGCCGAGGCATTCCGGGTCCTCAACGAAGCCTGGATCAGCCGGTTCTTCACGCTGGAGGACGAGGACCGCAAGCTCCTCGGTGACCCGCTCGGCCAGGTCGTCGAGCCCGGCGGTGCCGCGTTCGTCGCACGACTCGGCCAGGACGGTCCGGTCATCGGCTGCGTCGGCATCGCCCCGGTCACACCCGGGGTGTTCGAACTCGTCAAGATGGCGGTCTCCCCCGAACACCAGGGCCACGGCACCGGCCGGAAGCTCATCGCCGTGGCGCTCGACCGGGCCCGGGCCCTCGGCGCGCACCGGGTCGTCCTCGAGAGCAACGCCCAGCTCGCCAGCGCCGTGCACCTGTACGAGGCGTTCGGCTTCCGACACCTCGGGCACGACGAGGTCGCCCCGAGCCCCTACGCCCGCGCCGACGTGCACATGGCGCTCGACCTCGACTGAGCAGCACCCACCCGCGCCAGCGGCGCACCAGTTCGCGCGGAAACGTGACGGACCGCCCCCGGCGTCCGATAGCGTCCGATGAGATGCGGATCCACGAGCGCGCCGAGACCGACCTCGACCCCCTGGTCGAGGTGCTCTGGCGCGTCCACGGCGCCGGCTACCCCAGCACCTGGCCGGACGCTCCGCGCGACTGGATCTCCCCTGACGGCCTCCTGGGCGCCTGGGTCGCGATCCACGACGACCAGGTCGTTGGTCACGTCGGCGTCGCCGTTCCGGCACCCGGTCGGATGGCCGAGGTCACCCGGCTGTTCGTCGATCCCTCGCACCGAGGCAAGGGCATCGCCGACGCACTGCTCGCCGCCGCCGAGGCCGCAGCACCCGGCACGCACATGCGACTCGACGTCACCGAGGAGACACCCGAGGCGTGGCGCCTCTACGAACGTCGCGGCTGGTGCATGACCGGTCGTGGTCCCGCGGACTGGAGCAAGCCCTCGGGCGAGGTCCCGACCGTGCGCTACTACGCGAAGCGGGTCGGCTGAGCCGGTACGCTCGCGGCATGGCGACGTACGAGGTCCAGGCCGTCCGAGAGCGCGGCGCGTGGCAGGTGTTCATCGACGGGATCCTGGTGACCGAGGTCACGCGGTGGCCGTCCGTCGGGTTCGTGTCCCGGGAGTTCCTCGCGATGGACCGCACCGACGACCTGCGCATCCGCGTCGTCGGTCGCAACCAGTACGTCGACGACTGACGATTCGGTCTCGCGACGTGGGCCGACGCGCCTGAGGCACCCCGCGCCTCCAGTCAGAAGGCCGGGCACCCGCTCACGCGACGTGCCAGACCAGCCCCTCCTGCGCACTCGACGGGTAGGCCGCCGCGATCCGCAGCACCGCCTCGCGCAGCGTGTCCGGCGAGCAGGCCAGGTTGAGGCGCGCGAACCCGCGCCCCTGCGACCCGAACCCGAGGCCGGAGTTGAGCGCGACGTACGCGTTCTCGCGGAGCGGCACCGCCGGGTCGTCACCGAGCCCGATGCCGCGGAAGTCGAGCCAGGCGAGGTACCCGGCGCGGGGCCGGGTGTACACGACGCCGGGCAGGTGCTCCGCGAGCAGGGAACCGAGCAACCGTTCGTTCGCGACGATCCGCGCGACCACGTCGTCCAGCCAGTCCGTCGCCAGCGTGAAGGCCGCGAGGTTCGCGTGCAGCCCGAGGATGCTCGTGCGGCAGGCGACTTCCTCCCACAGGGTGTCGAGCAGCGAGGCGGTGCGCGCGTCCCCGGCGACGATGACCGAGCACTTCACACCCGCGAGGTTCCATCCCTTGCTCGCACTCGTCACGCACACGCTGCGGGCCCCGGCCGGCTCGGCGATGGCGGCGAACGGCGTGAACTGGACGCCGGGGTGGGTCAGGGGCGCGTGGATCTCGTCGCTGATGACGAGCACGTCGTAGCGCGCCGCGAGCTCAGCGAGCGCCAGGAGGTCGGCGCGGTCGTGCACGAGGCCGACGGGGTTGTGCGGGTTGCAGAGCAGGAACACGCCGACGCCGCTGGCGAAGGCGCGCTCGAGGCCCTCGAGGTCGAGCCGGTAGACGCCCCACTGCTCGAGCAGCGGGACCTCCTCGACCTGACATCGGGCCTCTTCGACGAGCTCGAAGAACGGCGGGTACACCGGCGGCGTGATCGCGACCCGGCCACCGTCCGGCAGCGCGAGCCGCAGGGACTCGACGATGCCGACGCTGACGTCCGTCGCCAGGTAGACGCGTGCCGGGTCGACGTCCCAGTCCCAGCGGTCCTTCGCGAACGCGGCGAACGCGGGCGCGAGCGGCCCGGGGCCGTCGAGGTACCCGAGGTCGGACTGCTGCACCCGCTCGATGAGCGCCTGCCGGATCGCCGGCGCGACCTCGTGGTCCATCTCGGCGACGAACAGGGGCAGCACGTCGGGCGCGTAGCGCGTCCACTTGATGCTCGTGCGGACCCCGCGGAGCGTGCCGACCGGGTCCTCCTCGTCGTGCGCCATGCGTCCCAGCATGCATCGGACTGAAGGCGCGGCGCGAGTCCGGACGTCATCTCGCGTCGTCTGCGGGCCGGGTGTCGGCCGGGGGCCGCCCCGTCGGCCTACTGTCGGCGTCATGAGCACGAGCACCGCCGACAAGGCGACCACACTCAAGCAGCTGCACGAAGCACCCGAGATCCTCCGGGTCGTCAACGTCTGGGACGCGATCAGCGCCAAGGTCGTCAGTGACCTGCCCGAGACGAAGGCGATCGCCACCGCGGGGCACTCGATCGCCGCGAGCCACGGGTACGACGACGGCGGGATGCCGCTGGACCTCGCCCTCGCGGGTGCTGCCACAGTCGCCGCCGCCACCGACCTGCCCGTCACCGCCGACCTGGACGACGGCTACGAGGACCCGGCGGAGACGATCCGCCGCGCGATCGGGTCCGGGATCGTGGGCGCGAACGTGGAGGACCGCCTCCGACCGTTCGACGAGGCCGTCGCCCGCGTGGCCGCCATCACCGCCGCCGCCCAGGCCGAGGGCATCGACTTCCAGCTGAACGCCCGCACCGACGCCATCGCCCGCGGCGGGGACCGACCGATCGACGAGAGCATCGCCGACGCGATCGCCCGCGGGAAGGCCTTCCTGGACAACGGCGCCGCACTGGTCTTCGTGCCGGGAGCCATCCAGCGTGACGTGGTCGAGCGGCTCGTCGAGGGACTCGGTCGCGGAAAGCTCTCCGTCATCGGCCTGCCGGGAGCACTCCCCGCTGCCGAGTACGAGGCACTCGGGGTCGCCCGCATCTCGTACGGCCCGCTGACGCAGCGCGTCGCGCTGCGCGCACTCCGTGACCTGGCGACCGACCTGTACGGCGGTGGCGTCGTGCCGGAGGACACCCCGACCCTGAACTGAACCACCAGACGGACTGGAGGCGCGGTGCCAGCTGGCTCCGTGCCTCCAGTCCGTCTGTCGGTCACCTCCGCTACGTTCGTGCCATGACCCTGGACGTCGACGCACTGCTCGCACCGCCCTCGCCCGTGGCCGCGCGAGCGCTCGACGTCGTGCGGGCGTGGTCCTCGCCGGCGCTGGTGAACCACTGCCTGCGCTCGTGGGCGTGGGCGTCCCTGCTCGCGCCGACGATCGACCTCGACCCCGATCGTGAGCTGCTGTTCGTCGCGACGATGCTGCACGACCTCGGCGTGACCCCGTCCTTCGACGCGCACGCGGTGCCGTTCGAGGACGCCGGAGGCGCCGTCGGCTCGGTGTTCGCGCTCGGGGCGGGCTGGGACGCTTCTCGGGCCCGCCGGGTCGGCGAGGTGATCGAACGGCACATGTGGACGTCCGTCGACCCCGCTCTCGACGCCGAGGGGCACCTGCTCGAGGTCGCGACGTCGCTCGACGTCTCCGGGGTCGGGTTCGCTCGGTGGGACGCGTCGGACCTCCGTGCCGTCACCGATGCCGTCCCTCGACTCGACTTCTCCGAGGCCTTCGACGGGTCGATCCACGAGCAGGCCGGTCGCAAGCCCTCCTCGTCCGCTGCCAGACTCGACGGTTCGGGGAACGTCGCCGCCGGCGGGACCCGTTGGACATCGTTCCTGGACAATTCGGCCACCGTCGGCTAGAGTGTTCATTTGGTGCACTGCAGCGAACCCATCTGACTCGCGCACACCGACCCGTCTCGAAGCCGATTCACCCGAATCGCATTCCCACGAGACCACCGCTCGATCCGAACGGACGAGCTGCACGTCGAAGCTCGACGTGCGCGCCCCGCACTCGACGCGTCGCGCCGGACTCAGCCGTCCGCCGACACCGAGGCCCTGGGCGCCGAATGACCAGGAAGTACCGCAACACCATGACCAGCAACGAACGAATCACCATCATCGGCACCGCCCTCGCGGCGCCGACCGTCTCCCCCGACCGCATCGCCGAGTTCGGTGTGCGCGACGAGCGCTCGCAGCGCGAGTACCTCGTCCGCATCCCGGCCGACGACCTCGGTCGCTTCATCACCCGTGGGTCCCGCGTGGACATCGACGGTGAGGCCGGCTGGACCGTGCCCGGCCGCTCGTGGCGCGGCGAAGCGAGCCGCACGCTCGTGCAGGCGCAGTCCGTCCGCACGGGCGATCTCGCACTCGCTGCCTGAGCCCCACGCTCAACACACGAATGCCGCCGAGCAGTGCTCGGCGGCATTCGTCGTCTCAGGGGCGGTCCGGCCCGCTCGCGTCGGGATCGTCGGGGAGGTCAGGGTCGTCCGCCCCCACGAACCGCTGCCCGCCGTCGACGTCGAGTGGTCGCTCCGCGCCGGCCCGGACCGCGGCATCACGCAGGTTGCGGATGAACCCGTGGTCCTCGGGTTCGAGTTCGTCGTCCGGTGCCGTGCTCACGGTCAGTTCGCTCGCCGGGCCCACGAGCACCGTCGTCCGGGTCACGGACCCGTCGTCCGCGACGGACGGGATCGAGACCGTGTCCGTCCGGCCGTTCGCACCGAGGACCGCTGCGTAGTCCGCGACAGCGTCGGCGATCAGGTCCCCTGTCAGGATCAGGCTGCCGTCGTAGTGGATGTACTTCACGTTTCCTCCTAGCAACCGACGGTAGGTGCGGGCGATGCGCGTGGGCACAAGAAGCGCGTTCGGTGGCCAATCCGGCGCTATAGTCGGGAGCTATAGGAGGTCGAGGATGCGAATCGAACGCGCAGCCGAGCTCATCCGGGCTGCCCGCGAGGACGTCGGCATGTCACAGAGCAGCCTCGCCGCCGCGGCCGGGATGCAGCAGCCGACGATCTCCGCCTACGAGAGCGGGCGCAAGCAACCGCGTCCCGAGTCACTCGACCGCATCATGACCGCGGCCCGAACCCGTCCGAGCATCCCGCTGGCGATCTACGCCGACGACATCCGCGACGAAGCGAGCCGATTCCATCTCTCGAACGTGCGCGTGTTCGGGTCCGCGATCCGAGGTCAGGACAACGAGAACAGCGACATCGACCTGCTCGTCTCCCTCGCCCCCGGCGCTTCATTGTTCGACCTGGGTGGGTTCGCCCACGAAGTCGAAGCGATCACCGGGTTCGATGTCGACCTGCTCACTGATGATCTCGAAGACGACGAGCACTTCCGACACGTGCTGGACGAAGCGGTCCCACTGTGACGTCCGAACCACACTTCACTCCTCGACCACGAGTCGACGCAGACGACGTCGCCCAAGACGAGCGCTGGCCTGCGCTCGAGACGGCGTTCCTCGATCTGCTCGGGGAGTGCTCGATGATCGTCGAACACGGTCGGGAATCGTTCGACGCACCGCGGAGCCTCACTTACCGAGCAGCGGAAGCCGTCGTCATCCATTTCGATGACCTTCTCGGGCGACTTCCTGACGCACGGGCAGCAATGCTCCCCCAGGGCCTGTCGCTCACCGCCGTCCGCCGGACACGGAACATCCTGTCGCACGACTACCGGAAGGCCCGGAAGGAGATCGTCTGGGACGTCATCGAGCACCGAATCCCGGCGGTCATCATCGCGATCGTCGGCTGACCAGATGGGGCGACCGGTGCGCGTGGGCACAAGAAGCGCGTTTCGATGGCCAATCCGCGACGTCAGGAGCGGCGACGTGCGGCAGCGACGAGCTGTGACGCCGCCGCCAGGACTCCGGGCACGATCGCGATCAGCCCCGCGGCCGTCGACCCCACGGAGATCAGGACGACCGCGGCCACGAGCGCACCGACCGTCAGTACTTGTGCACCGATGACACCGATGACCACTGCTTCCGACTCTGCGCGGCTCACGCGTTCGATCGCGTCCGCCGCGACTGCTTCCGAACGGAGGTGGCAGTCAATGAGCTGCCGAGCGGACCCTCCGACCACGAGCTCGTAGTCACGGAGTGCTCGCGGAGAAGCAATGGGACCGCTGAACAGTTCGGCGGCGGCTACCGCGAAGACGTCGCTTTCGCCGTCTTCGCGGGAGATCGGTTGCTCGCGGTCTTCCGCTGCTCTGTCAGGAGTGTCCGCATCGCTCGCAGCCTCGTGGTGTCGCCAGACATCCCGACACACGCTCCGTGCAGGAGCGCACTCATGATCCTCGTCGTCATCGTGCAAGCCCCGTCCTCTCCATCGCCGTCACCCGATGATCGCGCAGCAGTCGGGACCACCGCGAACATTTGGAATGCACAGGCGGGGCAGCGAGGGGACGACCGGTCAGTACTCGCCCTTGACGACGAAGAACGACCCGCGGATCGTGCCGGCGAGCTTCGACTTCTGTCGCGCGAACTTGAACTTGTCCGCGAGCTCCTCCGGCACCTCCATGCCGTCGGACAGCTTGAAGCCGACCGCCCGCTTCCCGCCCGGCTCGAGCGTGTAGAGCACGTTGATCGCGAGCCCGGATTCGTAGAACACGTACGTCCAGCGGACGCCGTCCACCAAGGCCTCCGTCGCCTCGAGCGGCGGCGATGCGATCACGAGCCCGCGTTCTTCCTGGAGCACCCGCGCGACGTAGTCGACCAGGTCAGGGACGTCGGCGGCCGGATGGGTCGTGAAGACGTGGTCGTACTTGTTCTTGAAGTACCGGGCCTCGTTGGCACGGAGTCCCGCGAGGGCGTCGGCGACCGGCGAGGACTCCAACCCGGTGGTGGACACGTTCACGAAGTCGACGACGTACGACATGGGGCCTCCTCGGCGGTGCGCTGACGTCAATCTAACGCGCCGCCGCGCTCATACGAGGCGCTCGAACACCATCGTCGCCTGGATTCGGTCGCCACCGCCGAAACCGGTGCTGCCCGAGGAGGACGTGGTGATCGTGTGGAGCCGGTAGCCGAGCGCTGCCTGCGCGTTGATGGCCTTCTCGAGCTCGGTGAGGTTCCCGGAACCGGTCCCGAAGAACTTCTCCTTGAGGACGACCTGCAGGACGACGTAGCTCATCCCTGCAGGCGCCGGTCGTGGCTGGCCACCGGACGCGGCTTCGGCCGCGATCCGATCGATCACGCCACCGAGGCCACCCGTGGGCGGCGCAGCGGGTTGCACGTTCTGTGTCCAGTTCGTGCCGTCCCACCACCGCATCGTGCCTGATCCGTCGTCGTACCACCCGGCCTGTGCGTCAGCCACCTCTTGCCACCTCTCGTCGATGTTCGTCGACAGTGTGCCGGATGCCGGTCGGGTACCGGACGCGGACGCACCGGGCATCAGCGCAGCGGGCCGCCCTCGAGCAGCGTGCGGGCGAGGCGGACGGCCGGGGTGACCGAGGCACTCGAGTCGAGGGCGAGGAGGACCACCCGAGCGACGTCCTCGACGTCTACGATCGGCCGCACCGGCCCGACGACCCGGACGAGTGCGATCCGTCCACGATGCCGGAAGTCGATCACCGAACCGTCGCTCGCACGATCCACGTGGACATCGAACTCGTGCCAGGACTCGATCGCCGCGACCGCGACGCCGCACTCCTCGACGAGTTCGCGCCGGAGGGTCTGATCGGCCGATTCCCCCGGTTCGGGCGAGCCACCGGGCAGGTCGAACCACCCCGTGTACGGTCCGCGGGCCTTCTCGACGGTGACCAGCCGGCCGTCCTGCAGCCAGGCGCCGTAGACGCCGAAGTGGTCCTGCACGACGGGTGCTCCGCTCAGTTGTTGAAGCGGAACTCCACCACGTCGCCGTCCTGCATGACGTAGTCCTTGCCCTCGATCCGCGCCTTGCCGGCGGAACGGGCCTCGGCGATGGAGCCGGTCGCGACCAGGTCCTCGAAGGAGATGACCTCGGCCTTGATGAAGCCCTTCTCGAAGTCGGTGTGGATCACGCCGGCCGCCTGGGGAGCCTTCCACCCCTTGCCGATCGTCCACGCACGCGCTTCCTTCGGCCCGGCAGTCAGGTAGGTCTGCAGCCCGAGGGTGTCGAAGCCGATGCGGGCGAGCTGGTCGAGGCCGGACTCGGTCTGCCCGGTCGACTCGAGGAGCTCGGCGGCGTCGGCCGGGTCGAGCTCGATCAGCTCGGACTCGACCTGCGCGTCGAGGAACACCGCCTGGGCGGGGGCGACGAGCGCCGCGAGCTCGGCCTTGCGGGCGTCGTCGGTGAGGATCGCCTCGTCGACGTTGAAGACGAAGATGAACGGCTTGGCCGACAGGAGTCCGAGCTCGGCGATCGGGGTCAGGTCGATCGAGGTGGCGGACAGCAGCGTGCCTGCCTCGAGCGCGGCCTTCGCCTCCTGCGCGGTCTCGAGCACGATCGGCTCGGCCTGCTTGAGCTTCACGGTCTTCTCGTACCGGGGCAGGGCCTTCTCGATGGTCTCGAGGTCGGCGAGGATCAGCTCGGTGTTGATGACCTCGAGGTCGTCCTTCGGGGAGACCTTGTTCGCCACGTGCACGACGTCGTCGTCCGTGAAGCCGCGGACGACCTGCGCGATGGCGTCGGCCTCGCGGATGTTCGCGAGGAACTTGTTGCCGAGCCCCTCACCCTCGCTCGCACCCTTGACGATGCCGGCGATGTCGACGAACGACACCGGGGCGGGGACGGTCTTCTCGGAGTGGAACAGCTCGGCGAGCTGGTCGAGGCGCGGGTCGGGCAGGTTCACCACGCCGACGTTCGGCTCGATCGTCGCGAACGGGTAGTTCGCGGCGAGGACCTGGTTCTTGGTCAGGGCGTTGAACAGGGTCGACTTGCCGACGTTCGGGAGACCGACGATTCCGATGGTGAGTGCCACGGGAGTACAGCCTACCGGCGGCCGCACGCCGGAGCGGCGCCGCGCCTCCAGGCCGCCGTGCCGGCCACGCTCAGAACAGCTCGCCCCAGCGACCGAAGGCCGCGCGGAGCACCGCGCCGAGCACCGCGTACGCCCCGGAGGTGAGCCCGACGGCGACGGCGACCGCGATGCCCACCAGGGCGACCCCCAGCCCGACCATGCGACGCACGGTGTGCGACGGCGCGTCCACGACGTCGGCGCCGGCCAGTAGCTCGTCCAGGTCGCGAGGGTCCCCCATGTGGGCAGCGTAGAGGTGCTCCCGCCCGGAGAACAGCACACGTGGAGCGCCCGGGTGGCAGCGTGGTCCGGACGACACGGATGGAGGACGTCGATGTGGTTCGAACGTGACCGACACGGTGTGCACTCGATGGGGCTCGACGCACGGGGGCAACGGCGGTACTTCGCCGCGGAGACGATCGCCGCGTTGGAGGAACTCCCACCCGCGGATCTGATCGCCTTGCACGAGGCCCTGGCCGAGCTCGAGGCCGACGTCCTGGTGGAGTACGACCCGGACGACACGGCGATCGACCACGACGAAGAGGACGAGTTCCGCATGGTCGAGCCACCCGCGGACATCGCGTTCCCGCCCGTCACGTCGGACTTCGCCGACGGCTTCGCGGCGCACGTCGCGTCCGTCCCTCCGCGCTGGCGGATCGACGCCGCGGCCGTCGCGTTCGAGCTGGTCGGCACGCTCGCGTACCCGCACCACGTGCGGGCACGGAAGCGCCTGTCGGCGACCTGGAGGCTCACCGCACGTCGTCGACGCCGCTCACGTCGGGTGCGCCGCGGCTGATCCCCCGTCTTCCGCGGCACGGCAGCGCCGGCACCTGCCACACGGAGCCGGCACGGGCGCAACGCCGACGCGGCTTCCGGCGATGTCGGCGCCGCGTGCGACCATCGGGAACGTGCCGTTGAACTTCACCGCGATCGACTTCGAGACCGCGAACAGCTCGCCCGCCAGCGCCTGCTCGGTCGGACTCGTCAAGGTCCGTGCGGGGAAGGTCGTCGAACGGGCCTCGTGGTTCATCCGCCCGCCGTTCGGCCACGACGACTTCCTCGAGTGGAACACCCGCATCCACGGCATCGTCGCCGGCGACGTCGTCGGCGCGAAGGCGTGGGAGCAGCAGTACCCGGACATCGTCGCGTTCGCCGAGGGGGACGTCCTCGTCGCGCACAACGCCCGCTTCGACATGGGCGTGATCGCGGGCGGCTGCTCGGCGACGGGCATCGCCCTGGCCGAGCACCACTCGATGTGCTCGCTGCAGGTCGCGCGGAAGACCTACACGCTCGATTCCTACCGCCTGCCGATGGCCGCGCGCGCCGCGGGGTACGAGGGCTTCCAGCACCACGACGCCGCCGCCGACGCCGAGGCCTGCGCGGCCATCGTCGTGCACGCCGCCGGCTTCCACGGTGTCGGGACGGTCGAGGCCCTCGGAGCGGCCACGCGCGTGCGCATCGCGCCGGTCCGGCCCCGCGCCGAGAAGCCGAAGCAGGCGAGCCAGCCCCCGCTGTCGAACCGCCCGATGATCTTCGCCGACTGAGCCAGCTGACCCGACTTCGAGCGGGGGCTCGCGAACCTCAAGCGCACGGTCGAGGCGGACGCCCACTGACGGGAGTGGGCTCCCCGGCGTCGAGCACCCCCGGTGGTATTGTCACGACATTCCCTCGGCACCGACGCCGAACCCCGCACTCCGAAGGACCGCGATGACCAACGAAGGCCAGCTGCCGTCCGACCTGTTCATGGACCTGGACCGGTCGGGTCCGATGCCCCTGTACTTCCAGGTCGCCTCCCGCATCGAGGAGGCGATCCGCTCCGGCGCGATGCCGCCCGGTGCACGGCTCGAGAACGAGATCGCGCTCGGTGAACGACTCGGGCTCTCCCGCCCGACGATCCGCCGTGCGATCCAGGACCTCGTCGACAAGGGCCTGCTCGTCCGGCGCCGCGGCATCGGTACGCAGGTCGTGCACGGCCCGGTGACGCGCAAGGTCGAGCTGACGAGCCTGTACGACGACCTCGCGCAGGGATCGCAGGCGCCGGCGACGAAGCTGCTCGAGCGCAACGACGTCCCCGCGTCCGACGTCGTGGCCGAAGCACTCGGGCTCACCCCGGGCACGACCGTGGCGCACATCCGGCGCGTGCGGTTCGCCGAGGACGTCCCGATGGCGATCCTCGAGAACTACCTGCCGCCGGAGTTCCTCGAGATCACCGACCAGGACCTGCAGGACCACGGGCTGTACCAGCTGCTCCGCGGCCGCGGCGTGACGATGCGGGTCGCGAAGCAGCGGATCGGCGCCCGCGCGGTGACCGACGAAGAGGCCGGCCTGCTCGAGATCGAGGACGGCGACCCCGTCCTCACGATGAGCCGGACCGCGTACGACGCCTCGGGACGAGCGGTCGAGTACGGCGTGCACTGCTACCGCCCCGACCGCTACTCGTTCGAGGTCACGCTGGTCGACAAGTAGGCGATCAGGCGGGAACGGACGCGGGCACACCCAGCTCGCCCGTCACGTACTGCGCCCGTCCGAACCCGAAGGACCAGTCCTGCGGCCCGTTCTCGACGTAGCCGATGAAGACGTCCTCCGATGCGACACCGATCGCGGCGAGGGCGTCGTGGATCGCCGCGTACAGCGTCGTCTTCGCCTCGTCGGTCCGTCCGCGCTGGGTGAAGACCTGGATCATGACGACCCCGTCGGTCCGCTCGAACCCGAGCCCGGCGTCCTCGGCGATGATCTGCTGCGCCGGGTGCTCGGTGATCACCTGGAACCGGTCGCGCACGGGGATCCCGTAGACGTCGACGATCGCGGTGTGGATCGCGTCGGCGATGGCGCGCACCGCCTCGGGGGTGCGGCCGGTGGCGAGGTCGATACGGACGAGCGGCATGGTGCCTCCTGCAGTTCGGGACTTTGTCCTGACAACCTAACATGGATGGCGAACGCTGGAAAGAGCAGACGGGAGGCGCGGTGCCAGCTGGCACCCCGCCTCCCGTCCGACGTGTGGTCGCGGCAGACTACGCAGCCGGCACGATGATGTCGCGCACCAGCGCGTCCAGCTGGGCGTCCGCGTCGAGGAACTGCCGCAGCGTCGTGACCGTCGCCCCGAAGCGGTCGAACTCGTCGATCGTCATGCCGTCGACGTCGTAGCCGCGGGCGAACTCGGGCGTCGCGGCACGGAGCGCCTCGATGACCGCTGCCGGGACCTCGTCGTGGATGGCGTCAGGACGGAACGGGAACGCGTTGGCGTTGATGTCCTTCGACCACTGGAACGGCGGCGAGACGACCAGGTCGCCGCCCTGGAACTCGGACCACTGCAGCGCGTTCCGGAAGGCCGCGACGAGCACGCGCGACCGGAAGCCGCGCTCCTGGAAGACCCGGTACGCGTTCTTGACCGCGGCGACGCCGGCCCACTCGAGGATGCCGGGGTCGACCATGACGTGGTCGCGCTTGACGACGGTCTTCACCCAGTCGTCGAACCGGCCGGCCATCAGCGTGACGACGTGCCCGAACTCCTGCTCCGGCAGCCCGTCGGCGGCGCGGCGGTCGAGGGCGCGTTCGATGGCCTCGCCCACGGCGACGACCTGCGGCACGGTGAACGACACGGTCGCGTTGATCGAGACACCGCGGTAGGCCGCTTCCTCGATCGCGGCGATGCCGACCTTCGTCGCGGGGATCTTCACGATGATGTTCGGCGCGAGCTGCGAGAACCGCACGGCCTGCTCGACGAGCGCGTCCTGGTCGCGGTGGAAGCGCGGGTCGGTCTGCATGCTCAGTCGACCGTTGCGGCCACCCGACGCCTCGAACGCCGGCAGCAGCTGCTCGGCCGCGGCGATCGAGAGCTCCTCGACGGCCTTCCAGCCGATCCAGGACTCCCCCGCGGTCGGGTGCTCGGCGGCGATCTCGCGGATGCGCGGCACCCAGGTCTCGGGGTCCTGCTTGATGCAGGTGTACGCGATCACCGGGTTGCAGGTCGCACCGACGGCGCCGTACTCGTGGATGGCGGTGGACAGCTCGTGCGGGTCCGCCGAGTCGTTCCAGAGCGCGGTCACCGTCTGCGACGCCGCCTGCAGGGTGACGGGGCGGGTGTCGGCGTCGGTCGTGGTGGCCGACGTCTCGAGGGTCGTGGTCATCGGGTGAGTCCCTTCGTGATCGTGTCGAGCTGGAAGCGCGAGACCTCGTCGGCGTTCTCGTCCTCGGCGAAGACGCTCGAGACGGCGACGGTGTCCTCGCGAGCGGAGAAGCCGACCCGGTCGAGCGCGGCCCAGAAGGCAGCGAAGTCGACGTCCGCCTGACCGACCGGCAGGTGCTGGTGCACGCGCACGGGGTTGCCGGGCGGGTTCGTGATGTAGCGCAGGCCGTGCGAACGACGGTGATCGTAGGCGTCGGCGACGTGGATCAACTGCAGCGAGTCGCCCGCGGCGTCGATGATCTCGTCCATGTTGCCGCCGTAGTGGAACGTGTGGCAGGCGACGTAGACGAACCCGACGTTCTTCGAGTTCAGGCCGCGGATGACCCGCAGTGCCTCGAGGCCGTCCTCGACGAAGTCGTCCGGGTGCGGGTCGATGAGCACGCGGATCCCGGAGTCCTCGATGATCGGCAGGAGCTCCTCCATCGACCGGTAGAAGGCGTCCTCGGACTCCTCGGGGCGCTCGGGACGACCGGAGAACTCGGTGTTGATCGTGTCCACACCGAGGCGCTTCGTGATCTCGATGACCCGCTTCCACTTCGTCACCGCGGCCTCGCGGGCGTCACGGTCGGGGCCGGACCACCGGAGGACCGGCAGGACCGACGCGACCTGGACACCGGCGTTCCGGCACGCCGCGGCGAAGGCGTCGACGAGGTCGTCGTCGGCCTTCGGGTGCCGGTAGAAGGGGATGAAGTCCTTGTGCGGGGTGAGCTGGAGGTACTCGTAGCCGAGGTCCGCGACCTTCTGCGGGAACTCCAGCAGCGACAGGTCGTGGTGGAACGGCGTGGGGTCGAGTGCGATCTTCGGCATCGATCAGGCCGTCTCGTAGAACGCGGGCTTGGTGGTGGCGTACTCCACCTGCTCGAGCGCACCGGTCTGCTGCGCGCGCACGGCGACCTCGGCGACGACGGACGCCGTGTAGCCGTCCCAGGCGCTCGGCCCGTCGATGCCGCCGTCCGTCGCCGCGTCGACCCAGCGCTGGACCTCCTCGTCGTAGGCGGCGCCGAAGCGCTCGACGAACGACGGGGTGACGCCCTGGCCGGAGACGCCCTGCGACACCAGGTTGAGCGAGGTCTCGCGGCCGATGTACGCGACGCCGGACTCGAACACCGCGTCGGTCGTGACCTGGTAGCCGAACTGGGCGTTGACGTTGATCTCGACGATCGCCATCGTGCCCGACTCGGTGGTGAACAGGACGAACTGCGGCTCGGGCAGGTCGGCCGGTGCCAGGGAGTTCTTGCGGGGCTTCTTGACCTCGACGCTCGTGATCGGCTCGCCCGTGATGAACGGGATGATGTCGATCTCGTGGATCACCGAGTCGTGGATGAGCATCGACTCGCTGAAGTTCGGCGGGGTCGTCGGGTTGCGGTGCGCGTGGTGCAGGGCGAGCAGGGCACCGTTCGAGCCGGACTCGCGCAACGCACGGAGCTCCTGGTAGCCCTTGTCGAAGCGGCGCATGAACCCGACCTGGATCTTCGGGCGGTCGGACTTCGCCTGCTCGAGCTCGACGATGCGCAGCGAGTCCTCGGCGCTCGTGGTCAGCGGCTTCTCGCACAGCACCGCGAGGCCACGCTCGATGGCCGGCACGAGGACGGGCTCGTGCAGGAAGCCCGGGGTCGCGACGATCACGGCGTCGACCGGGGTGGCGTCGAGCGCCTCCTCGAACGACGACGCGGTGATCGCACCAGGGGCCTTCGCTGCGGCCGCGGTCGCCCGGGCGGTGTCGGGGTCGACGATCGCGACGACGTCCGCGCCGGCGATGGTCGAGGTGATGCGACGCACGTGGTCGCTGCCCATCGCGCCCGCTCCGACGACGGCGACGCGGAGGTTCTCGGTGGTGCTCATGCTGGGTTCTCCTGGGATGACGAAGTGGTGGTGGACGGACGCCGGGTCAGAGCGCGCGGGCGGCGGAGGTCGAGCCGAAGATGTGCTGGAACGTCCGCTCGGCGATCGGGCCGGGAGCGTCGACGGAGCAGCCGTACATGTCCTGCTCGACGATGCCGAAGACGTCCGGGTTGATCGTCGCGACGGCCTCGATGATCGGCGCGAGCTCGGGCGTGCCGTGCGGCGGCTCGGTCATGATCCCCTGCGAGACGGCGGTGGCGAACGGCACGTCGTTCTTCAGCACGTCGGGGAGCAGGTCGGTGTCGACCTGCTTGAGGTGCAGGTAGCCGATGCGCTCGGGGTGCTCGGCGATGAGCGTGAGGTTGTCGCCGCCGTAGTACGCGAAGTGGCCGGTGTCGAGGCAGAGGTTCGTGTACGCCGGGTCCGTCTCGGACAGGAAGCGCACGGTCTCCGTGTACGTGCCGACGTGGCTGTCGGCGTGCGTGTGGAACTGCTGGTGCACGCCGAACTCCTCGAGCAGCGCCTTGCCGAGCTGGTCGTGTCCCTTGCCGAGGCGCTGCCACTGCTCGTCGGTCAGCGTGCGCGACTCCAGCACCTCTTCGGTGGCGTCGGAGCGCCACAGGTCCGGGATGGTGACGAGGTGCTCGGCGCCGAGCGCAGCGGCGAGGCCGGCGACCTTCACCGCCTGGTCCCAGGCGCGCTGGAACTGGTCGTCGCCCTTGTGGAACCCGGTGAAGACGGTGCCGGCGGACAGCTGGAGCCCGCGGGACTCCAGCTCGTCGCGCAGCTGCGAGGGATCGGTCGGCAGGTAACCGTACGGCCCGAGCTCGATCCACTTGTAGCCGGCCGCGGTCGCCTCGTCGAGGAAGCGCTGCCACGGGACCTGCTTCGGGTCGTCCGGGAACCAGACGCCCCACGAGTCGGGGGCGGTGCCGATCCGGATGGCGTCGGTGGCGGTGGCGGTGTCGGTCATGACGTCGTCGTCCTTCTGCGGTGGTGGTGGAGGGTGTTCAGCCGAGCAGGGGCCGCTGTGCCGCGACCTGCTGCTCGTACTCGGCACGGGCCTGCTGCGTGCTCGGCAGCGTCGAGGTCTGGGCGACGGGGACGTCCCACCAGCCGTCACCGTCCGGGGCGTAGACGAGCGGGTCGGAGTGGACGTGCACGAGCGTGGTGTGGTCGTTCGCCTTCGCCTGGCGCACCGCGGCCTTGAGGTCCTCGATCGCGTTCGGTCCGGGCTGGACCTCGATCACGTCGACGCCGTACGAGCGGGCGTTCGCGGCGAGGTCGACGGGCAGGACGTCGTCGCCCTCGAACGAGCCGGTCTCGTCCAGGTAGCGGTACTTCGTGCCGTAGCGCTCGGACCCGACGGTCTCGGACAGGTGCCCGATCGACGCGTAGCCGTTGTTCTGGATGAGGACGACGACGATCTTGATGCCCTCGGCCACGGCCGTCACGAGCTCGGTGTGCAGCATGAGGTAGCTGCCGTCGCCGACCATGACGATCGCGTCGCGGTCCGGGGCGCCCCGGCGGACGCCGATGCCACCGGCGATCTCGTAGCCCATGCACGAGAACGCGTACTCGACGTGGTAACCGAGTTCGTCCCGCACCCGCCAGAGCTTGTGCAGGTCCCCCGGCAGGGAGCCCGCGGCCTGGATGACGACGTCGCGGGGATCGGTCACCGACTGCACGGCGCCGATGATCTCGGGCTGACCGGGCAGAGCGAGGCCAGACGGCGCGAACGCGGCGTCCACCGCCGCGTCCCACGCGGCCTTCTGGGATGCGATCTCGGCGGCGTACGCGGCGCCGACGAGGTACGCGGGCTCTGCAGGCGACGACCCGGCGGCCGTGAGCGACGCGGTCAGGGCGACCAGTGCCTCCCGGGCGTCCGCGATCAGCGGCAGCTGCGAACCGTGCTTGTACGCGTCGAACGCAGCGACGTTCACGTTGACGAACGTGACGTCCGGGTTCTGGAACGCGGTCCGCGACGCGGTCGTGAAGTCGCTGTACCGCGTGCCGATCCCGATGACGACGTCGGCCTGCGCCGCGATCGCGTTCGCGGCGGCGGTGCCGGTCGCACCGATGCCACCGAGGTACTGCGGGTGGTCCCAGACGAGCGAGCCGCCGCCGGCCTGCGAGGTGCCGACCGGGATGCCGGTGGCCTCCACGAACGCCGCCAGTTCGTCGGCGGCGTCGGAGTACAGCACCCCACCGCCCGCGACGACGACGGGACGCTCCGCCGCCCGGATCGCCGCCACCGCACGCGCCAGCGGCCCGTGCTCGGGCAGCGGCCGGCGGATGTGCCACTCGCGCGGCTGCAGGAAGGCGACGGGGACGTCGAACTCCTCGGCCTGCACGTCCTCCGGGAGCGCGATCGTCACGGCACCGGTCTCGGCCGGGTCGGTCAGGACACGCATCGCGGCGAGGGCGATCGAGAAGAGCTGCTCGGGGCGCTCGACGCGGTCGAAGTAGCGGGACAGCGGACGGAACGCGTCGGTCACCTGCAGCGAGGTGTCGTGCGGCAGCTCGATCTGCTGCAGCACGGGGTCGGTCGTGCGCGTGGCGAAGGTGTCCGACGGCAGCAGCAGCGCGGGCAGGCGGTTCGTCGTCGCGAGGGCCGCGGCGGTGAGCATGTTCGCGGCACCGGGGCCGACCGACGCCGTCGCGGCGAAGGTGGCACGGCGGCGGTGCATGCGGGCGAACCCGACCGCCTCGTGCACCATCGCCTGCTCGTTGCGGGCCTGGTGGTACGGCAGCAGACCGGGCTGCTCGACGTGGAGCTGCTTGATGGCCTGGCCGACGCCGGCGACGTTGCCGTGCCCGAAGATGCCGAAGATCCCGGGGATCGTGCGTTCGCGGACGTCGCCGTCGACGGTCCACTGGTTGGCCAGGAACTCGACGAGTGCCTGGCCGACGGTCATCCGGCGCGTCGCGCCGACTTCGCGCGTGGTGGTGGTCACGCGTGCGTCCTTTCGTAGGGCAGGCGCGGGTCGAGCTGCTCGCTCTCCCACACCTGGCGGACCCAGCCGTGGGCCGGGTCGTCGGTGATGTTCCAGACGCGCTCCGGGTCGGGCCCGGCCATCACGTTGAGGTAGTACATGTCGTAGCCGGGGGCCGCGACGGCGGGACCGTGCCAGCCGTACGGCACCAACGCGATGTCACCGGTGCGGACCTCGCGGAACTCGTCGATCGCACGGTCGTCCGACGCGTACGTCCGGTGCAGCGCGAACGGATCGGCCGACTCGGGGGCGTCCACCCCACGGGCCACTGCGGACTCGTAGTAGTAGATCTCCTCGAGGTTCGACTCCTCGCCGGGCACGTTCGTGTCGTGCTTGTGCGGCGGGTACGACGACCAGTTGCCGGCCGGCGTGATCACCTCGCACACCAGGAGCTTCACCGCGTCGAGCCCTGCCGGGGTGCCGAAGTTGTGCACCTGCCGGCTGGACTGTCCGGCGCCGCGGAGTTCCACGGGCACGTCGCCCTTCGCGATGTACCCGACCGGCTTGACGACGTCGGTGGGCGCCTCGGCGACCGCGACCCGTCCCGCTCCGGTGATCCGCGCCTCCAGGCCGGAACCCAGGTACAGGACGTCGGTGGGTCCGTCGAAGACCCCGCCACGTCCCTCCAGGGCCTGCTCGCCGGTCTCGGCGCCCGTCCACGCGACGTGGAAGCTCCCCGAGAGCGGCACGACCATGCGCTCCACGGCAGCGGCCGGGAGGCGCAGCTCACCCCCGTCGGTCAACGCGCCGGTCCGCAGACCGGTGTGCGCCCACCCCTCGATGCGTCCGTCGACCACGTCGGTCCAGCCCGCCTCGGGGCGGGAACCCGCCGGGTTGAACCACGCGTCGTGCGTCGTCTCGTCGTGCGTCATCGCTGTCGTCCGCGTCAGTTGTTCGACGGGAAGCCGAGGTTGATGCCGCCGTGCGACGGGTCGAGCCAGCGGCTCGTGATCGCCTTCTGGCGGGTGAAGAAGCTCACGCCGTCGGCGCCGTACGCCTTGTGGTCGCCGAACAGCGAGTTCTTCCAGCCACCGAACGAGTAGTACGCGACCGGGACGGGGATCGGCACGTTGATGCCGATCATGCCGACCTGCACGTCACGCTGGAAGCGACGGGCGGCGCCGCCGTCGTTGGTGAAGATGGCGGTGCCGTTGCCGTACGCCCCGCTGTTGATGAGCTCGAGGCCCTCTTCGTAGGTGGCGACGCGGACGACGCTGAGCACCGGACCGAAGATCTCCTCGGTGTAGACACGGCTGGTGGTGGGCACCTGGTCGATCAGCGTCGGGCCCAGCCAGAAGCCGTTCTCGTCGCCGTCGGGTCGGACGGTGCGGCCGTCCACCACAACCACCGCACCGTCCTGCTCTGCGACCTCGATGTACGAGGCGACCTTGTCACGGTGCTGCTTCGTGACGAGCGGGCCCATGTCGCACCCGCGACGACCGTCGCCGATGCGCAGGGTCGCTGCGCGGTCCTTGATCTTCTCGATGAGCTCGTCGGCGACCGGCTCGACGGCGACGACGACCGAGATCGCCATGCAGCGCTCACCGGCGGACCCGAAGCCCGCGTTGATCGCGTTGTCCGCGACGAGGTCGAGGTCGGCGTCCGGCAGCACGAGCATGTGGTTCTTCGCACCGCCGAGGGCCTGCACGCGCTTGCCGTGCTTGGTGCCGGTCTCGTAGACGTACTGCGCGATCGGGGTGGAACCGACGAACGAGATCGACTCGACGTCGGGGCTGGTGAGCAGCCCGTCGACGCTCAGCTTGTCGCCGTTCAGCACGTTGAAGACCCCGTCGGGCAGACCGGCCTCCGAGAACTTCTCGGCGAGCCAGATGGCGGCGCTCGGGTCCTTCTCGCTCGGCTTGAGCACGACGGTGTTGCCCGCGGCGATCGCGATCGGCAGGAACCACAGCGGCACCATGGCCGGGAAGTTGAACGGGCTGATGATGCCCACGACGCCGAGCGGCTGTCGGATCGAGTACACGTCGATGCCGGTCGACACCTGGTCGCTGAACTCACCCTTGAGCAGGCTCGGGATGTTCGTCGCGAGCTCCACGACCTCCTGCCCACGGGCGATCTCGCCGAGGGCGTCGTCGATGACCTTGCCGTGCTCGCTCGTGATGATCTCGGCGAGCTCGCCCTTGTCGCGGTTGAGGATCTCGCGGAACGAGAACAGGATCTGCTGGCGCTTGGTCAGCGAGAGGTTGCTCCACGCCGGGAACGCGGCCTTGGCGCTCGCGATGGCGGCCTGGATCTCGTCCTCGTTCGCCAGGGCGACCTGCTTCGTCGCGACGCCGAGCGCGGGGTCGTACACGGGCGCGGTGTTGCCCGACACGGACTCGACGCGCTTGCCGTCGATCCAGTGGCCGACGGTGGAGGTGGTGGTCTCCGTGATGGTCATGCGTTGCTTCCTTCGAGTGTGGTGGCTTCTTCGTGCGTGGCGCCGGCTGTGTGGACGAGGCCCGCGGCGACGTCCACCGCGGCGGCGACGTCGCCGTCCGGCGGGTAGAGCAGGGTGCGGCCGACGACCAGTCCGCGCACCCCGGGGAGTGCGAGGGCGTCGGCCCACTTGGCGTAGGTCTCGAGCGGGCGGGACGACGGGTCCCCGCCGAGCAGCAGGGTCGGCAGCGTCGTCGCGGCCATCACACGCTCCATGTCGTCGACGACCGGGATCTTCAGCCAGCTGTAGGCACTCGACTCCCCCAGGCCGGCGGCGATCGCCATCGAGGTGATGACGGCGTCGGCGGTCAGGTCGTTCACGACCCGGCCGTCCTGCCACGCGGACATGAACGGCTCGAGCATGATCGGGAGCTGGAGTGCGGCGGCCTCGCTGACGGCGCGGGCCGTGGCCTCGAGCGTCGGCGCGGTGCCCGAGTCCTCGAGGGCGATGCGCACCAGCAGCTTGGCGAAGTCGAGCCCGGAGTCCTTGATGGCCTGCGCCGAGTACGCCGTGTAGCGGTCGTCCATCTCGAACGCCGCACCGCGCAGACCGCCGCGGTTCATCGAGCCGACGACGACCTTGCCGTCGAGGGCACCGAGCAGCGCCAGGTCCTCGAGGATGTCCGGCGTCCCGAGGACACCGTCGACACCGGGGCGACCGAGGGCCGTGACGAGCCGCTCGAGCAGGTCGTAGCGGTCGGCCATGGCGGACTCGTCGTTCCGGACCGCCAGGGCACCGCGGGCCGGGTGGTCGGCGGCGACGATGAAGAGCTTGCCGTCGTCGGCGAGCAGGCTGCGCTTGCGGCGGGCGTCGAGCGTGGCCCGCACGAGGTCGGGCTGTCCGGCGCGGATGTCCCGCAGCCGGGCGAAGTCAGCGGTGCTGATCTCAGGCATCGACCTTCTCCTCGGTGTCGTGGTTGGTGCCTTCGGCCGGGTTCGACTGGATGAAGGCGTCGATCTCGTCACTGGTCGGCATGGCCGTGGAGCACTCGAACCGGGTCGCGACGATGGCGCCGGCGGCGTTGCAGAAGGCGAGGATCCGCTCGAGGCCCCAGCCCTGCAGCAGGCCGTGGGTCAGCGCGCCGCCGAAGCCGTCGCCCGACCCGAGGCCGTTCACGACGTCGATGTGGTGCGGGCGGAACTCGACGAACTCGTCGCGGGTCTTCGCCAGGACGCCCTTCGGCCCCTGCTTCACGATGGCGATCTCGACGCCCCGTTCGAGCAGGGCGTCGGCGGCGCGCACCGGGTCGGTCTCACCGACGGCGACCTCGCACTCCTCGCGGTTGCCGACGGCGACGGTGGCGTGCTCCAGCGCGACGGCGACCTCGCGGGTGGCGGCTTCCGGTGAGGACCAGAACATCGACCGGTAGTCCAGGTCCAGCACGGTGTGGAGCTTGCTCGTGCTCGTGGAGGCGCTGCGGGCTTCGAACGCCGTGTGGTGCGCCTGGCGGCTCGGCTCCTCGCTGAGGCCGGTGACCGTGGTCCAGAAGATCTTCGCCCGCTCGATCTCGTGCAGGGGCAGGGACTTCGCGGTGATCATCAGGTCCGGGGCCTTGGGCGCCCGGTAGAAGTACAGCGGGAAGTCGTCCGGCGGGAAGATCTCGCAGAACGCGACGGGGGTGTTCAGCCCCTCGACGGTCTCGACGAAGTCGTTCGCGACGCCGAACTCCGGCAGGGTGCGGGCGATGTAGCGGCCGAACGGGTCGTTGCCCGTGCGGGTGATGACGGCTGCGTCGGCACCGTGGCGGGCCGCGGCGATCGCGACGTTCGTGGCGCTGCCGCCGACGGACTTCGAGAACGTCGAGACGTCCTCGAGCGGGCCCGTCTGCTGGGGGTAGATGTCGACGCTCACGCGACCCATGGTGATCACGTCGTAGGCGTGGGGAGCTCGGTTCGTCATGCGACGTGGTGGACCTTCCGTGCGGCTTCATCGGCGGACGATCACGACTGTACACCTTGTTTGCCCTAATGTCATGACATGGATTCCGACGGGCTGGAGGCGCGGTGTCGGTGGGTCCTGCCAAGGTCACGACATGCAGATCCTCGCCCTGGTCATCGGTCTCGTGATCGGCGTCGCCGTCGGCGCCGTGGTCGCCTGGTCGCTCGCCCGCTCCCGCGCCGGTTCGGACGCCGCGTCGGCCCGCGCCACGGCGGAGGCACTGCGCGGGCAGCTCGACGCCGCGCGCCGTGACGCCGAGGAACGGCTCGACGCGCAGGACGCGCAGTACCGGCGGCAGGTCGACTCCCTCGAGCGCCGCAGTGCCGAGTTGGAGCACCTCGTGCAGCGCATGCACGGAGCCGACACGGCGCGCAACGAGAACGAGTCGAAGGTGCTCTCCGCCCTCAGCCCGGTCGCCCAGACGCTCGACGTCATGCGCGCCAAGATCGCCGAGCTCGAGCAGGCCCGCAGCGAGCAGTACGGCACCCTGTCCGCGCAGCTCCGCTCCGCCGCCGAGTCCGAGGAGCGCCTGCGCGCCACGGCCGAGACCCTCGCGAGCGCCCTCTCCGCCAACAGCACGCGCGGGGTCTGGGGCGAGACGCAGCTGCGCAACGTGGTCGAGGCCGCGGGGCTGCTCGAACGGGTCGACTTCGACGTGCAGTCCTCCGTGACGACGTCCGCCGGCGCCGCCCGCCCCGACATGATCGTGCACCTGCCCGGGGGCAAGAGCCTCGCCGTCGACGCCAAGGTGCCGTTCAGCGCCTACCTGCAGGCCGCCGAGATCCCGGCGAGCGCCACGGGTGCCGAGGGTGCCCACCGCGACCAGCTCCTCCAGCAGCACGTCAAGGCGCTCCGGGCGCACGTCGACGCCCTGGCCGCGCGGGAGTACTGGTCCGGGTACGACGCCTCCCCCGAGCTGACCGTGGCGTTCATCCCGTCGGAGTCCCTCATCGCGAGCGCCCTCGCCGCCGACCCGGGGCTGCTCGACCACGCCTTCCGCAAACGTGTCGCCCTGGCCTCACCCGTGACGCTCTGGTCCGTGCTCAAGACCGTGGCGTTCTCGTGGCAGCAGGACGTTGTCACGCAGGAGGCCCGCGAGCTCTTCACGATCTCGCGCGAACTCCACGGTCGTCTGGCCACGATGGCGCAGCACGTCGACAAGCTCGGCCGGTCGATCCGGGGGTCCGTCGTCGACTACAACCGGTTCGTGGGGTCGCTCGAACGGCAGGTGCTCCCGAGTGCCCGGCGCCTGTCACTGCTCGACGAGTCGAAGGTCATCGCCGACCCAGCCACGATCGAGGACGAGCCGCGGCTGCTCACCGCCCCGGAGCTCGTCGCCGCGTCCGACCGCGACTGACGGCCCGCACGATTGCGCCCCCGAACGAACACTGCGCCCCGTCGCGACGGGGCGCAGTGTTCACATCGGGGCGCGATTCGTCCGGATCACGGCCGGCTCAGCGGATCAGAACCACTTCTCCGCGCGGTGGTCCGCCTGGATGCGGCGGATGGTGTTCGAGCGGGACCGCAGCACGAGCGAGTCCGTGTGGATGACACCGCGCGACCGGCGGACACCGTCGACGAGCACGCCGTCGGTGACACCGGTGGCGACGAAGAACGTGTTGTCGCCCGTGACGAGGTCGTCCTGGTCGAGGACCTTGTCGAGGTCGTGTCCGGCGGCGATCGCCTTCTCGCGCTCCTCGTCGTCCTTCGGCTGGAGCTTGCCGAGGATCACACCACCGAGCGCCTTGATCGCGCACGCGGTGATGATGCCCTCCGGGGTACCGCCGACACCGACGCACATGTCGATCGTCGACCCGGGCAGTGCCGCCGCGATGCCGCCGGCGACGTCACCGTCGAGCAGCAGTCGGGTGCCGGCGCCGGTCGCACGGATCGCACGGATGAGTTCGTCGTGGCGGGGTCGGTCGAGGACGGCGATCTGCATGTCCTCGAGGTCCTTGCCCTTCGCCTTCGCGAGCGCACGGATGTTGTCGCCGATCGGCTTCTCGAGGTCGAGGACGCCACGGCCCTCGGGACCGGCGGCGATCTTGTCCATGTAGAACACGGCGGACGGGTCGTACATCGAGCCGCGGTCCGAGACGGCCATCACCGAGATGGCGTTCTGGCGGCCGGCGGCGGTGAGCGAGGTCCCGTCGATCGGGTCCACGGCGATGTCGCAGGCCGGACCGTGCCCGTTGCCGACGTGCTCGCCGTTGTAGAGCATCGGGGCGTTGTCCTTCTCGCCCTCACCGATGACGACGACACCGTCGAAGTTCACCGTGCCGAGGAACTTCCGCATCGCGTCGACGGCGGCACCGTCCGCGAGGTTCTTCTCACCACGCCCGACCCACGGCTGCGCACGGATCGCCGCTGCCTCCGTCGCACGCACGAGCTCGAGCGCCAGGTTGCGGTCGGGCTGGAGGAACAGGGAGCCGGTCTCAGTGGTGGGAGTCACAGCCTCCAGCCTACCGACGGCTGCCCCGACGTCCGTCCGGGTCACACTCCGGTGGGGCTGACTAGGCTCGGACCGGACACCACCACGTCGAAGGAGATCCCAGTGCCCATCGCAACGCCGGAACAGTACGCCGAGATGATCGAACGAGCGAAGGCCGGCAAGTTCGCGTACCCCGCCGTCAACGTGTCGTCGTCCCAGACCATCAACGCGGTCCTCCAGGGCCTCGCCGAGGCGGGCTCGGACGGCATCCTCCAGGTCACCACCGGTGGCGCCGACTACTTCGCCGGCCACACCGTGAAGAACCGTGCCGCCGGTGCCCTCGCGATGGCGAAGTTCGCCCACGAGGTCGCGAAGAACTACGACATCACCGTCGCCCTGCACACCGACCACTGCCCGAAGGACGCCCTCGACGGCTTCGTCCTCCCGCTCATCGCGGCGAGCGAGGAAGAGGTCCGCGCCGGCCGCAACCCGATCTTCCAGTCGCACATGTGGGACGGCTCGGCCGTGCCGCTCGACGAGAACATCGAGATCGCGAAGACCATGATCGAGAAGACGCGGAACATCAACGCGATCCTCGAGGTCGAGATCGGCGTCGTCGGCGGCGAAGAGGACGGCGTCGAGCACGAGGGCACCAACGACGCGCTCTACACGACCCCCGGTGACGTCGAGAAGGTCGTCGACGCGCTCGGCCTCGGCGACAAGGGCCGCTGGATCGCCGCGCTGACGTTCGGCAACGTGCACGGCGTCTACAAGCCGGGCAACGTGAAGCTCCGCCCTGAGCTCCTCGGCGAGATCCAGGCATCCGTCGCCGCCAAGCACGGCACCGGCGAGAACCCCCTCGACCTCGTGTTCCACGGCGGCTCGGGTTCGACCGACGACGAGATCCACGAGGCCGTCCGCAACGGCGTCATCAAGATGAACATCGACACCGACACGCAGTACGCGTTCACGCGCTCGATCGCGGGCTCGATGTTCACGAACTACGAGGGCGTCCTGAAGATCGACGGCGAGGTCGGCAACAAGAAGCAGTACGACCCCCGCGCCTGGGGCAAGGTCGCCGAGACCGCCATGGCGGCTCGCGTGGTCGAGGCCGCGAAGGTCCTCGGCTCGGCCGGCCACGCCAAGGGCTGACGCCTCCGGCAACTGCCTGGAGGAACGGGGCGCGTCCGACGGACGCGCCCCGTGCTGCGTCCGGTCGCCTCCACCGCGTGCCACGATGGGCGGGTGACCGCCGACGCCATCGCCTCCGAGTTCGCCCAGTACGTCACCGAGTCCCCCACCGCGTTCCACGCGGCGGCCGCGGCACGGGACCGACTCGTCGAGGCAGGGTTCACCGAGCTGTCCGAACTCGACGCGTGGCCGACCGAGGCCGGCGCGTTCGTGGTGGTCCGCGACGGCGCGGTCATCGCCTGGCGGCTGCCGTCCGGCGCCACGGGCACGACCCCGTTCCGCATCCTCGGCGCGCACACCGACTCCCCCGGGTTCCGCATCAAGCCGAACCCCGGCGTCCGCACGGGTGGCTGGGAGCAGCTCAACGTCGAGGTCTACGGCGGAGCACTGCTGTCCACGTGGTTCGACCGGGACCTCCGGATCGCCGGCCGGGTGGTCGACGCCGACGGCACGGTCCGCCTGGTGTCGACCGACGCCGTCGCCCGGATCCCGAACCTCGCGATCCACCTCGACCGCGGGGTGAACGACGGCAAGGAGATCGACCGGCAGCGGCACACCCTGCCGGTGGTCGGGGTCGACGGTGACGCCGGCGGGACCCCGGTCGTCGACTGGCTCCGTGCTCGCGTGGGCGCGGACGCGGTGTCGTGGGACCTCTTCCTCGCCGACACGCAGCCGCCCGCCCGGATCGGCATCGACCGCGAGTTCCTCGCCTCCGGCCGGATGGACAACCTCACGAGCGTGCACGCCGGCATCCGTGGGATCGTCGCCGCGCCGACCGACGGCGACCACATCCCGGTGTTCGCCGCGTTCGACCACGAGGAGATCGGTTCCTCGACGCCGTCCGGTGCCGGTGGACCGTTCCTCGAGGACGTGCTCGGTCGCGTGCAGGAAGGCCTCGGTGCCACCCGCTCCGAGGCCGCGCGGGCGTTCCGTGCCTCGTGGCTGCTCTCGAGCGACGCCGGCCACCTGGTCCACCCGAACCAGCCGGAGAAGCACGACCCGACGAACCGTCCACGCCCGGGTGGTGGCCCGCTGCTGAAGATCAGTGCGAACCAGCGCTACATGACCGAGGCGAAGGGCGAGGCCGTCTGGGCCGCCGCGTGCGAGGCGGCCGGTGCACCGTGGCAGCCGTTCGTCAACGTGAACACGATCCCCGGTGGCTCGACCATCGGCCCGATCGCGGCGACCCGGCTGGGGATCCCGACGATCGACATCGGCGTCGGGCTGCTGTCGATGCACTCGGTCCGGGAGCTCGTGCACGTCGACGACCTCGCGGCCCTGCACGGCGCCGTCGCCGCCTTCCTGGCCGGCTGAGCCCTGGCCGGGTAGGGGCCGTCGGTCAGCCGCCCGTCGCCATCCGCTGCAGGTAGGCGGCGAACTGCGGGTCCTGGAAGATGACGACCATCACCGGGACCATGCCGAGCACGGTCGCGACGACCCCGCCCACCAGCGGCACCCAGAACGTCCACCGCCGGGTACGGAGCCGACGGATCGACCACCAGGCCACGAACACGAACACGACGACGAGCACGACCGCCCGCACGAGCACGGCGGACGACAGCGCTGCGGGGTTCGACAGGTCGGTGTACTGCTGTTCTACGACGGTCCGGATGGTGGACGCCGTCGTTCCCACGGACAGCGACTCGATGACGGACCAGAGGCCGATCACGAGCAGGCCGACGGTCAGCACGAAGTCGAGCGGCGACGCACCGAAGCGTCCGGCGGCCGGGGTCGCGCGGGCCGGAGCCTCCGTCGCCGCAGCGGGCTCAGGCGAACGCGGTTGCTGCTCGCGTCGTTCGTGCTCGACGACGGGGTTCACCCAGCCCTCCGGGGCGTACTCGCCGTACTGGGGTGCCGGGCGGCCGTGGACGCGACCGTCCTGCGCACCGGCGGCCGACGTTGCGGGGGTGCGCCGTGCCTCCAGGCCGTCTGCCGTGTCGGCGACGTGACCCGGTTCGCGGGCCGGCACCGCCGACCAGCCGTCCGTCCCGCCGCTCACGAGCGACGCCCGCCGAGCGCGCGCGTCGGGTTGCCGGCCGCGTCGGTGCGGAGCTCCTTCGGGAGCGAGAACATGAGGTCTTCGTGTGCGGTGACGACTTCCTCCACGGTGCCGTAACCGGCGTCGGCGAGCTGGTCGAGGACCTCGGCGACGAGTTCCTCGGGGACGGACGCCCCGCTCGTGACGCCCACCGTGCGGACGCCGTCGAGCCAGTCCTGCTGGATCTCGGACGCGTAGTCGACCCGGTGCGCGGCCCGGGCGCCGTGCTCGAGCGCGACCTCGACCAGGCGGACGCTGTTCGACGAGTTCGCCGAACCGACCACGATCACGAGGTCGGCCCCGGGGGCGACCTTCTTGATCGCGACCTGACGGTTCTGGGTGGCATAGCAGATGTCGTCCGACGGCGGGTTCTCGATCGCGGGGAACTTCTCGCGCAGCAGGCGGACGGTCTCCATCGTCTCGTCGACGCTCAGCGTGGTCTGCGACAGCCAGACGAGGTTGTCCGGGTCCGGGACCTCGAGCGCGGCGACGTCCTCCGGTCCGTTGACCAGGATCGTGCGCTCGGGGGCGTGGCCCATGGTGCCCTCGACCTCTTCGTGGCCGGCGTGCCCGATGAGGATGATGGTGCGCTCGGCCTTGGCGAAGCGCGTGGCCTCGCGGTGGACCTTCGTGACGAGCGGGCACGTCGCGTCGATGGCGTGCAGGTCGCGGTCGGCGGCGCCGGCCACCACCGCGGGCGAGACGCCGTGCGCGCTGAAGACGACGTGCGAGCCACGGGGGACCTCGGCGACGTCGTCGACGAAGACCGCTCCGCGCTGCTCGAGCGTCGAGACGACGTGGACGTTGTGGACGATCTGCTTGCGGACGTAGACGGGCTCGCCGTACTGCTCGAGCGCCTTCTCGACGGCCACGACGGCACGGTCGACCCCGGCGCAGTAGCCGCGGGGCGCGGCGAGCAGGACCTTCTTCGTGCCGGCGACCGGGTCGTCCCGCAGCCGGCCGCGCGCCGCGAGGACCCGCGGCGGGGCGAGCGGGACCGAGTGGCCGTTGGTGATCGTCACGTCCCCGATGATAGGTGCCGGGAGCGGGCGCGGCCTGGGTGTCCCCGTGCGCACACGGGGAGGGTGTCGCGGGCGCTCGCCCGGGCGTCGCGGGCGGGGGCGGGGCCTGGTTGTCGCCGGGATGCGGCAGCATGGGGCCATGGCGATCGAACAGGGACCCCCGACGGCCGACAACCCGTGGCCCGTCGCGCTGCTCGGCGCGAAGCTGCGGGACTGGATCGACCGGCTCGGCACCGCCTGGGTCGAGGGCGAGATCACCCAGTGGAACGTCGCCGGCGGCAACGTCTACGGCAAGCTCAAGGACGTCGAGGTCGACGCGACGGTGTCGTTCTCCATCTGGTCGAGCGTGCGCTCCCGGGTGCCGGCGGACATCAAGCAGGGCGATCGTGTCGTCGCCGCCGTCAAGCCGAACTACTGGGTCAAGGGCGGCTCGCTGACGATGCAGGTCGTCGAGATGAAGCACGTCGGGCTCGGGGACCTGCTCGAACGACTCGAACGACTCCGACGGACCCTCGGCGAAGAGGGCCTGTTCGACCCCGCCCGCAAGAAGCGCCTGCCGTTCCTGCCGCACCGCATCGGCCTGATCACGGGCAAGGACTCCGACGCCGAGAAGGACGTCAAGCGCAACGCGCAGCTCCGGTGGCCCCAGGTCGAGTTCCGCACGGTCCACACCGCGGTGCAGGGCGAGCGGGCCGTCAGCGAGGTCACCGCGGCGATCCTCGAACTCGACGCCGACCCCGAGGTCGACGTGATCATCGTCGCGCGCGGTGGCGGCGACTTCCAGAACCTGCTCGGCTTCAGCGACGAGGGACTCGTCCGGACCGCCGCGGCCGCGAGCACGCCGATCGTCTCGGCGATCGGGCACGAGGCCGACCGGCCGATCCTCGACGAGGTCGCTGACCTCCGTGCCTCCACCCCGACGGACGCCGCGAAGCGGGTCGTGCCGGACGTGGCAGAGGAACTCGCGAACGTCCGGGCGGCGCGTGCCCGGCTCGGACTCCGGCTGTCGCACACGCTCTCGGTCGAGGCGGACCGCATCGCGTCGTTGCGCTCCCGACCGGCCCTCGCGTCCACCGCGTGGCTCGTCGACACCCGTGCCGAAGAGGTCGCGCGCGACCTCTCCCGCGCCCGGGAGCTCCTGGACCGTCGGCTCGAACGCTCCCACTCCGAGGTCGGGCACCTCACGGCGCGGCTCCGGGCGCTGTCGCCGCGGGACACCCTGCGCCGTGGCTACGCGATCGTGCAGACGTCGGACGGTGGCGTGGTGCGCAGTTCCGAGGACCTCGTCGGTGCGACGCCGGTGCAGGTGACGCTCGGTGCCGGGACGGCCACGGGGACGCTCGAGCCGGACGGGCCGGGTCCGGACGGGGTCTGACCCGTCCGGCTGTCGTCACCACCCGTGGTCGCGCAGCCAGGCCTCGGCGACGCTCGGCCACGCCTCCGCGGTCCCCGTGCCCTCGGCGAGCCCGATCCCGTGCGCCCCGCGTTCGAAGACGTGCAGCTCGAACGGCACCGCCCGCCGCGCGAGCGCCTGCCCGTACAGGAGCGAGTGCGTGACGTGCACCGCTGGGTCCTCGGCGGTGTGCCAGAGGAACGTCGGCGGGGTCGAGGCGTCGACCATGAGTTCGGTGTCGAGCGCGCCCTGCGCCCACACCGTCGCGCCCTTCCCGAGCAGGTTGTCGGCGCTCCCCCGGTGCTGGTGGTCGGTCATCGACACCACCGGGTAGCAGAGCAGCGCGAGGTCGGGTCGGTCGTCGACGTCCGACACGGCGCGTTCGTCGGGCGTCGGTGCGCTCGAGACGAGGGCGGCGAGGTGGCCGCCCGCGGACGAGCCGACCAGCAGGACGTGTGGGTCGGACGGGAGGCCCGTGAACCGCCCGGCGCGCAGGGCCCGGAGGAGCGTCCTGGTCGCCACCACGGCGTCTGGGTGCCGGTGCGGGGCGACCGGGTACTCGAAGACGACGGCGGAGACGCCGATGGCGTTGAGCCACCGTGCGTAGCCCTCCCCCTCGTGGGCGGCGTGCCCGTGGTAGCCGCCCCCGGGCAGGACGAGGGCGAGGGCGGGTCGGGCGGGCGCGGGGTCCGGGGCCGAGGCCGAGGCCGCCGAGGCCGCCGAGGCCGCCGAGGCCGCCGGGGCCGGGTACCAGGTCGCGCCGTCGGGGAGGTCCGTCATGCACGCGAACCTACTCGCCGCACGGCTGTCCACAGGTTGCGCGCGCGGACCGCACGTCGGTGGACCCTCGGTAGGATCGGGGTGTGTCATCCCAGCAGGAACCCGAGCAGGCCGACGTCCAGTCGCTGAGCTACGAAGCCGCGCGCGACGAACTCGTGCGCGTCGTCGCCGAGCTCGAGCAGGGTTCGGCGACGCTCGAACGGTCGCTGTCGCTGTGGGAGCGGGGCGAGTCCCTCGCCGCCCGGTGCGAGGAGTGGCTGGTCGGCGCACGTGCCCGCCTCGACGCCGCCCGTGCCGCCTCCGAGACCGAGGACGGGGCCGCCCGATGACCGACCCCGACGGCCGCCCGATCGTCGCCGAGCTCGGTCGTCCCGAGACGGCGGAGGAGACCTGGGCCCGCAAGGACGCAGCCCGCACCGCGCGCCGGCAGCACCAGACGGCGTTCAACCTCGTCATCGCGCTCATCGCGTCGCTCGGGATCGTGCTGTTCCTGGTCGCCGTCGTGGTCCGACCGAACACCACCGTCGTCGACCGCAACGTCGACTACCAGAAGGTCGCGTCCCAGGCGAAGGTCCCAGGCGTGACCCTGGCGGCACCTGTCCTGCCCGACACGTACTCGTCCAACCGCGCCGACTACAAGGACAAGACCACCGACGGGGTGAGCGTCTGGACCGTCGGACTGATCACGCCCGACAAGCAGTACATCGGGCTGCAGCAGGGCATCAGGGCGAACGACACCTGGGTGTCGAACCAGCTCGACCAGCACGCGGCCACGGGCTCCCGCACGATCGCGGGCACGAAGTGGACCGTGTACGACCGCCGGGCCGAGGGCAACGACGCGGGCAACCAGGCGTACTCGCTCGTGTCGACGTTCGGGTCGAACACCATCGTCCTGTCCGGCACCGCCGACCAGTCTTCGTTCCGAACCGTCGCAGCAGCCGTCAGCAAGCAGTTCGCGGACTGACCTGACGACCGGACCCATCCGCAGCACCCGCAGCACGTCCCCCGAAGACCACCACCCGAGGAGCCCCATGCCCGACCGCGCCGCCGCCACCCCGTCCGACGCCCTGCGTCTCCTCGTCGACGGCAACGCCCGGTTCGCCGCGGACAAGCGCCGGACCGGCCGCATCGACCCGGACCGTCGCTCGGAGCTCGCCGGATCGCAGGCACCGTTCGCCACGGTCCTCGGCTGCTCGGACTCGCGCGTGCCGTTCGAGCACGTGTTCGACGCCGGCATCGGTGACCTCTTCGCCATCCGCAACGCCGGGCAGATCGTCGACGACGTCGTGCTCGGCTCGATCGAGTTCGCGGTCGTCGCGCTCGGCACCCCGCTCGTGGTCGTGCTCCGGCACACGAAGTGCGGCGCCGTCGCGGCCGCCCGTTCCGGCGAGCCGGTCCCGGCGCCGCACCTGCAGGCCCTGGTCGACGCCATCGCCCCGAGCGTCGAGCGCGTGCGTGCCACCGACGCCGACGTCCCCCAGGAATCCGTCGGCGCCGCCCACCTCGAAGCCACCCTGCGTCAGGTGATCGAACGCTCCGGCGCGGTGTCCGACGCCATCGCCGAGGGTAGATTGGCCGTCGTCGGGGCGACCTACGACCTCACCACGGGCGAGGTCACCATCGACACCGTCGTGGGCCAGGCCTGACCGACCGCCACGACGACCGTCACGGGCACCGGCGGGGACCCCGCCGCCCGGACACCACACGAGCCGGCGCGACCGCGGCCGGCGAGCACTCCAGGAAGGACCACGACGACGTGACCGACACCACCGCGACCACCGTGACCGACGGCGACGGCGACGGCGACTACCGCATCGAGCACGACACCATGGGCGAGGTCCGGGTGCCGAAGTCGGCGCTCTACCGGGCGCAGACACAGCGTGCGGTCGAGAACTTCCCGATCTCGGGCAGTGGTCTCGAGTCGGCGCAGATCGTGGCCCTCGCCCGGATCAAGCGCGCCGCGGCGATCGTCAACGGCGAGCTCGGCATCGTCGACCCCGCGGTGGCCGACGCCGTGGCGAAGGCCGCCGACGCGATCATCGGCGGAGCGCACCACGACCAGTTCCCGGTGGACGTCTACCAGACCGGCAGTGGCACCTCGTCGAACATGAACATGAACGAGGTCCTGGCGACCCTGGCGTCCGAGATCGCCGGTTCGGCCGTGCACCCGAACGACCATGTGAACGCCTCGCAGTCCTCGAACGACGTCTTCCCGACGTCCGTCCACGTCGCCGTGACCGAGGCCCTCCTCCGCACGCTCGTCCCCGCGCTGGAGCACCTCGCCGAGTCGCTCGAGGCGAAGGCGACGCTCTGGGCCGACGCCGTGAAGTCCGGCCGCACGCACCTGATGGACGCCACCCCGGTCACCCTCGGGCAGGAGTTCGGCGGGTACGCGCGCCAGGTCCGCCTCGGCATCGAGCGGGTCAACGCGACGCTCCCCCGCGTGGCCGAGGTCCCGCTCGGCGGCACCGCGGTCGGCACGGGCATCAACACCCCGAAGGGCTTCCCGCAGCGGGTGATCGCCCAGCTCGCGAACGACACCGACCTGCCGATCACCGAGGCGCTCGACCACTTCGAGGCCCAGGGCGCGCGGGATGCCCTCGTCGAGGCGTCCGGTGCGCTCAAGGTCATCGCGGTCAGCCTGACGAAGATCAACAACGACCTCCGCTGGATGGGCTCGGGGCCGAACACCGGCCTCGGCGAGCTCCACATCCCGGACCTCCAGCCGGGATCGTCGATCATGCCCGGCAAGGTCAACCCGGTCATCCCCGAGGCCACCCTGATGGTCGCCGCGCGTGTGATCGGCAACGACGCCACGATCGCCTGGGCCGGTGCCTCCGGTGCGTTCGAGCTGAACGTCGCGATCCCGGTGATGGGAACGGCCCTCCTCGAGTCGATCCGCCTGCTGGCGAACAGCTCTCGGGTCCTCGCCGACAAGACGATCGACGGGCTGCAGGCGAACCTCGATCGCGCCCGCGCGTTCGCGGAGTCGTCGCCGTCCATCGTCACGCCGCTCAACCGCGTGATCGGGTACGAGGCCGCGGCGAAGGTCGCGAAGTTCGCCGTCGCCGAGGGCATCACCGTGCGCGAGGCCGTCATCGCCCTCGGCCACGTGGAGCGCGGCGAGGTCACCGAGGAACAGCTCGACAGTGCCCTGGACGTCCTGTCGATGACCCACCCGAACTGACGCCGCACCGAGACTCGAGCCCAGCGACAGTTCTCGCGCTGATCAACGCGAGAACTGTCGCTCAGGCCGAGACTCGCCTGACGCCGCCTGCCGCGCCTACACCAGGTCGGGCGAGTCGAGCATCTCCGTCACCAGCGCGGCGATCGCGGACCGCTCCGAACGCGTCAGCGTCACGTGGGCGAACAGCGGGTGCCCCTTCAGCCGCTCGATGACCGAGGCGACGCCGTCGTGCCGACCCACCCGCAGGTTGTCGCGCTGGGCGACGTCGTGCGTGAGGACCACGCGGGAGTTCTGACCGATCCGGGACAGCATCGTGAGCAGGACGTTGCGCTCGAGGGACTGCGCCTCGTCGACGATCACGAACGCATCGTGCAGGGAACGCCCACGGATGTGCGTCAGCGGGAGCACCTCGAGCATGCCGCGCTCCACGACCTCGTCGAGGACGTTGTCCGACACCAGGGCACCGAGCGTGTCGTACACGGCCTGTGCCCACGGGTTCATCTTCTCGGACGCGTCGCCCGGCAGGTACCCGAGCTCCTGCCCACCCACGGCGTACAGCGGGCGGAACACCATGATCTTCTTGTGCTGCTGCCGTTCGAGCACGGCCTCGAGTCCGGCGCAGAGCGCGAGCGCCGACTTGCCCGTGCCGGCGCTGCCGCCGAGCGACACGATGCCGATCTCCGGGTCGAGCAACGCGTCGATGGCGAGTCGCTGTTCGGCGGAGCGGCCGCGGAGGCCGAAGACCTCACGGTCGCCGCGCACGAGCGCCACCGCTCCGGCGGTGTGCACTCGACCGAGGGCCGAACCACGCTCCGAGTGGATGACGACCCCGGTGTTGACCGGGACGCCGTCGAGCTGTGAGGACCGGATCTCCTCCTTCTCGTACAGGTCGGACATCTGCTCGCCGGACACCTGCAGGTCGGTGATGCCGGTGTAGCCCGAGTCGACCGCGAGTTCAGCGCGGTACTCCTCCGCCGCCATGCCGATCGAGGACGCCTTGACGCGCAGGGGCAGGTCCTTCGAGACGACGACCACGTCGAGCCCGTCGTTCTTCAGGTTGGAGGCGACCGCGAGGATCCGCGAGTCGTTGTCGCCGAGCTGCAGCCCGGACGGCAGGACGGACTGGTTGGAGTGGTTCAGCTCGACCCGGAACGAGCCGCCGTCGCCGATCGCGATCGGGAAGTCGAGCCGTTCGTGTTCGATCCGCAGCTCGTCGAGGAGCCGGAGCGCCTGCCGGGCGAAGTACCCGATCTCCGGGTCGTTGCGCTTGGACTCCAGTTCACTGACGACCACGACGGGCAGGACGACCGCGTGCTCCGCGAAGCGGAACAGTGCCCGCGGATCGCTGAGGAGCACCGAGGTGTCGAGCACGTACGTGCGCTGGGCGACCGATGTGGACGAGTCCGCGGTGTGCTGCTGCTGTGTTCCGCGAGAGACGTTCTGAGAGGTCACGACCACTCCATCCCCGGGCCGCGCTCGGCCCGGTCCATGTCCTCGAACGCGGCCGTGGAGCGGGTCCCGAAGCACCGACTGTGGCCGCTTCGATCGGGCGCGGTGCCCGATGGGGACAAGCTACGTCCGACCCCCGACACGACACCAGCGACACGCGGTTTCCCGAGTTACGGTCACGTGAACAACGCTGCCGCCTGTCGGACTGGAGGCGCGGTGCCAGGCCGCCCCGCGCCTCCAGTCCGACGCGGCGCAGCCGGCTCCTCTGCCCCACTCGCCGGAGCGACAGAGTCCCGCGGAACTGCCGCGGGAATCTGTCGCCTTGGCGGCACGGACGCCGAGGCGGCGGCGCAGCCGCTACTGCATCGTGGCGTACGACAGGCAGGCGTCGCGGAACATGTCGAGCGTCTCGTCCGTCGTGGACGCGAAGACCGACACCCGCGCGACGCCGAGCCGCGTCGTCGCGGTGACCCCGTGGTTGTGGAACGCGGCGGACAGCGCCGTGAGGCGCCCCTGCGGCGGCCGCAGCACCACGATGCCGGCGCGCTCCCGCGGGTCGCGGCTGGACTCGACGGACAGCCCGAACTCGTCGGCGATGTCGAACACCCGCTCGACCCGGTCGGCCACGCGTTCCTGGACGGCGGCGACCCCGACGGCCGTGAGCCGGTCGAGCGACACGGCCATCCGGGCCTGGGCGACGGGGTCGATGCGCGTCATCTGGAAGCCGGCGGCGCCCGGGCGGACGGAGGGGACCTCGGTCGGCCAGCCGGTCGTGCCGTGCGGACCGGACAGCGCCGGACGCAGACGGTTCAGGGCACGGTCGCTGAAGGCCGTGAACCCGGTCCCCCATCCGGCGTGCAACCACTTCTGGCCGCCGGTCGCGACGACGTCGGCGAGCTCGTACGGGGCGTCGACGACGCCGAAGCCCTGGATCGCGTCGACGATGAGCAGGCGTTCGCCGATGACCTCTCGGATGGCGGCGAGGTCGGCGAGGTACCCGGTCTGCCAGTCGACGAGCGAGACGGCCACGGCCGTGATGTCGTCCGACAGCCGCGACTCGATGAGCGACGGCGTCATCCACCCGGCACCGGACTCGACGACGACGGGCTGCACGCGGCCGCCGGTTGCCGAGGCGGCGCTGGCGAGGGCGAGCGGCATCGACGGGTACTCGTCCGCAGCGACCAGGACACCGCCGGTCAGGCCGAACGCGGTGTGCAGCAGGCCGGGCGTGGTGGCGGTCTGCGAGACGACCTGGTCCTCGCGGCGGCCGACCAGACGCGCGGCGACGGTGCGGACCCGGGCGTCCTGTTCGTCGAGCGTCTCCATGGCGCCGAAGCGCATGTGCTCCTGGATCGTGCCGAGGACACGCTGCTCCTCGAGGACCGCGGTCTGCACGGGACCGAACGCGGCGTGGTCGAGGTAGCCGGGCTCCTCAGCGAAGCCTGCGGCGTACTCGTCGATGTTCACAGGGGCAACCTTCCATGGGACGAAAACCCTGTGAGTCTACTGGGATCGACGCACGCCAGGCGCACCAGCGCGGGGAACGGCGTGCGTCAGCCGCCGAAGCGCCGGGAGCGCAACCCGAAGTCGCGGACCGCGCGGAGGAAGTCGACCTCGCGCAGGTCCGGGTAGAACGCCTCGACGAAGTAGAACTCGCTGTGAGCGCTCTGCCACAGCATGAAGTCGGACAGCCGCTGCTCCCCCGAGGTCCGGATGACCAGGTCGGGGTCGGGCTGCCCCTGTGTGTAGAGGTGGTCGCCGATGAGCTCCGGGGTGAGCACCTCGGCCAGGGTGTCGAGCGTGCCGCCGCCCTCGCCGTGCGCCTGCACGATGCTGCGCATGGCGTCCGCGATCTCCCGGCGTCCGCCGTACCCGACCGCGAGGTTGATGTGCAGCCCGGTGTGGTCCGCCGATCGGGCCTCGGCCTCTGCGAGGGCGTCGACGAGCGCGGTGGGCAGTCCCTCGTTCGATCCGACGTGCTGCACCCGCCAATCGCGGTGGTCGGCGAGCGTGCCGGCCAGGTCGGCGATGATGCCGACGAGCTGCTCGAGTTCCTCGCCGCCGCGGCCCGTGAGGTTGTCGGACGAGAGCAGGTAGAGCGTCACGACCTCGATCCCGAGGTCGTCGCACCAGGTCAGGAACTCGGGGATCTTCGCGGCGCCGGCCCGGTGACCGTGTGCGGCGGACTCGAGCCCGAGCTGCTTTGCCCAGCGCCGGTTGCCGTCCACGATCATGGCGACGTGCTTCGGCTTCGCCGCATCGTCGATCTGCCGACGGATGCGGCTCTGGTAGGCGCGGTAGAGGATCCCTCGTCCTGCCCATCCCACCGTGCCGGTCACGGAACGAACATAGTGCACCGCACCTCGGAAGGGCGTGTTCGGCGTTCGTTCGGCAACGGCCCCTACGGTCGGACCATGCAGGCCGAGAACGACACCGGGACGCTCCCCCACGTCCCCTTCACCGAAGAGGCTGCGAGCACCGCTCCGGAACCCCGACCGGCCTGGCGCGGGTGGATCCACCTCGGTGCGTTCCCGTTCGCCATCGCGATGGGCATCGTGCTGATCGCCCTCTCCGGGTCCCCCACCGCGAAGGTCGGCAGCGCCGTGTTCATGGCGACCTCGCTCGCGATGTTCGGCGTCTCGGCGACCTACCACCGGTTCCCGTGGGGGCCGACGGTCAAGGCCGTGCTGAAGCGCATCGACCACACCAACATCCTGCTGCTCATCGCCGGCACCTACACCCCGGTGGCGATCTGCGCGCTGCCGCACACGCTGATGGTCGTCGTCCTCTGGGTGATGTGGTCCGGAGCGGCGCTCGGCATCGCGTTCCGGGTGCTCTGGATCGGGGCGCCGCGGTGGCTGTACGTGCCGATCTACCTCGTGCTCGGCTGCGCGGCGCTCGGGCTGCTGCCGCAGTTCTTCGCCGCCAGCGTCCCGATGACCGTGCTGATCCTGTCCGGCGGCGTCGCGTACATCCTCGGGGCGCTCGTGTACGGCTTCAAGCGCCCGAACCCGTCACCGACGGTGTTCGGGTTCCACGAGGTCTTCCACGCCCTCACCGTCGTCGCCTTCGGCGCGCAGTGGGTCGGTGTGCTCCTGGTGGCCCTGCACCCGGTCCGCTGACGCGCCTACCCGCGCTCGGTGTCGTCGCGCACGTCGGCCCGGCCGTTCTCGGCCGCGCGACGCTCCGGCTCGTCCGTGGCAGTGCGGTCGGCCGTGCCGTTCGCCTCGGCCTCGAGCCGCTCCCGGATCTCGGACCGGTAACGGGTCCGACGGATGCGCCGGGTCATGTCGATGACGAGCAGGATCGTCACGACGGCGACGAGCGCGATCGCGATGAAGCCCGCGACGCCCGGCGTCACGTCCACGTCGGGGACGGTCGAGGTCGGGCTCGGGCTGGGGGTGGCGGCGAGTACCGCCGTGATGGTGCTCACGCAGTGGTGTCCTTGTCGGCAGGGATCCCCGCGAACAGATCGGACTCCGGCGTCGACGTGGGCACGCGTGCCTCGACGAGCTGGTAGTCCTCGGTCGGCCACACCGTCGCGAGGAGGTCGTTCGGCCAGTAGAAGAAGGCGCTGTCCGGGGGCACCTGACTCGCGTGCGCCCGGAGCGCGGCGTCGCGGGCGTCGAAGTACTCGTGCACGTCGACGTGGGTGGTCGCGAGGTCCGGTCGGTCGGCGAACCGCTCGACCCACTCGCGGAGCTGCTCGACGGCAGGGCTGTCCGGGTCGCGTTCCTGCAGGGCCTCGAAGACCGTCCGGAAGCGGCGCGGGTTCATGGTGCGCTCGTAGTAGAGCTTCGCGATCGACCACGCGGGCCCGGCGGACGGGTACGCCCCCGGGTCGGCGGCGGCGGTCCAGGCCGCCACGGAGACCTCGTGCGTCCGGATGTGGTCGGGGTGGGGGTAGCCGCCGTTCTCGTCGTAGGTGACGAGCACGTGCGGCCGGAAGCGACGGATCACGCGGACGAGCGCCTCGGTCGAGTACTCGAGCGGCACCGTGGAGAACGTGCCCGGACGGACCGTCTCGCCCTTCTCGGCGTCCGGCAGTCCGGAGTCGTGGTAGCCGAGCCAGACGTGGTCGATGCCGAGCGCCGCCTGGGCTGCGGCCATCTCGGTGCGTCGGTAGCCGGCCATGTCCCGGTGCGCACGACTCGTGGCGGGTTCGCCGAGCTGGTCGTTGAGGATGTCCCCCGCCTCACCGCCCGTGCAGGAGACCACGAGGACCTGGTTGCCCTCGGCCGCGTACTTCGCCGCGGTCGCCGCTCCCTTGCTCGACTCGTCGTCGGGGTGGGCGTGGACGGCCATCAGGCGGTACGGCACGTGGGGATCCTCACTCGGTCGTGCGGCGGACGCGGGCAGCGCACAGCGACACGTGAACTACCCTGGGATCAGGATAATCACCCCGGGAGCCCCGAACTGTCCGAACCGCAGCACCCACCGGCACCTCAGCCGTCCGCCAGCACCACCGCGACGCTGGACGACCGCTACGGCCGCACCCCCGGACGCGCCCGTCGGACGCGCCTCATCGGGATCGTCGCCGCAGCCGCGGTCGCCCTCGTCTTCATCGTCTGGGTGATCTGGGCGGGCCCGGCGCAGACCAGCCACGGCCTCGACACCGACGACATCGGGTACCAGGTCGTCTCCGACCACGAGACCGTGGTGCACTCGCAGATCTCGGTCGACCCCGGGACGGCTGCGAAGTGCGCCGTGCAGGTGCTCGACAAGTCGTACACGATCGTCGGCTGGAAGGAGATCCGGGTCCCCGCGATCGACCAGCGCACCCGGAGCGTCAGCACGCCTGTGAAGACCGTGTCCCGCGGCGTCACCGGGTTGATCCACGACTGCTGGGTTCCCTAGACTGCTGTGATTCGCGGACAAGACCGGCCACACCGGCCGGTCTTGTTCTTTGCTGAAGGGATTCACGATGAGCAACGACACGCAGGTCACCTGGCTGACCCAGGAGGCACACGACCGCCTCACGGCCGAGCTCGCGACGCTCTCCGGTGCTGGTCGTCAGGAGATCGCGGACCGCATCGAGGCCGCTCGCGAAGAAGGCGACCTCAAGGAGAACGGCGGCTACCACGCCGCGAAGGACGAGCAGGGCAAGATCGAGGCCCGCATCCGTCAGCTCACCGAACTCCTCAAGAACGCCACCGTCGGCGAAGCGGACTTCGACGGCACCGTCGAGCCCGGCACCGTCGTCACTGCGGTCATCGCCGGTGACGAGTCGACCTTCCTCGTCGGCAACCGCGAGATCGTGGGCGAGGGCTCGGACCTCACTGTCTACAGCCCCGTCAGCCCGGTGGGCGCCGCGATCGTCGGCCTCCGTCCCGGGGCCAAGACCACGTACACCGCGCCGAACGGCAAGGAGATCGCCGTCGAGGTGACGAACGTCGAGCGCTACGTCCCGTAGGTCGCGTGCCCTGCGGGCGACCGCAGACGGACTGGAGGCGCGGTGCCAGCTGGCACCGCGCCTCCAGTCCGTCCTGGGGTCTGGTCTCAGTGCTGGTCTGGAATCAGTGCTCCAGTAGCTCCGGTCGGAAGCCCACCTCGCGCAGCCGGTGGATGACCTCCTGCGCGTGCTCCGGGCCGCGCGCCTCGATCGAGAGGTCGAGCGCGACCTCGTTGATCACGAGGCCCTGGCCGTGGCGGGTGTGCAGCACCTCGACGACGTTCGCGCCGGCGTCGGAGATGACCTGGGAGACACGGGCGAGCTGGCCCGGACGGTCCGGCAGCATGATCCGGATGCCGATGTAGCGCGACGCTGCGACGAGACCGCGGGTGATCACGCGCTCCATCATGAGCGGGTCGATGTTGCCGCCGCTCAGCAGCACGACGGTGCGTCCCGTGTCGCGGACGGCGCCGGACATGATCGCCGCGACGCCGACCGCGCCGGCGGGCTCGACGACGAGCTTGGCGCGCTCGAGCAGCACGAGCAGAGCACGGGCGACGTCGTCGTCGGACACCGTGACGATGTCGTCGACGAGGTCGCGGATGATCGGGAAGTTCAGGTCGCCGGGGCGCGCCACGGCGATGCCGTCCGCGATCGTCGGCTTCGTGGTGACCGTGACCGGCTCGCCGGCCTCGAGCGAGCTCGGGTAGGCGGCAGCGTTCTCGGCCTGGACGCCGATCACGCGGATCGGGCGCCCGAGGCGCTCCGCGACGCCCTTCACCGCGAGGGCGATGCCGGCGATGACCCCGCCGCCACCGATCGGCACGATGACGGTGTCGGCGTCGGGGACCTGGTCGAGGATCTCGAGGCCGAGCGTGCCCTGGCCGGCGATCACGGCGGGGTGGTCGAACGGCGGGATGAAGACCGCACCGGTCCGGGCTGCGAAGTCCTTGGCGGCGCTGAGGGCCTCTTCGACGGAGTGTCCACGGAGGACCACCTCGGCGCCGTAGTGCCGCGTGGCCTGCAGCTTCGGCAGCGCGACCCCGACCGGCGTGAAGATCGTCGCCGGGATGCCGAGCTCACGGGCGGCGAGGGCGACGCCCTGGGCGTGGTTGCCGGCGCTGGCTGCGACGACGCCCGCGGCACGCTGCTCCGCGGTGAGGGTCGACAGGCGGTTGTACGCGCCGCGGACCTTGTACGCACCGGTCCGCTGCAGGTTCTCGCACTTGAGGTGCACCGGTGATCCGAGCAGCTCCGCGAGGAACTGCGACGTCTCCATCGGCGTGACCCGAGCGACCCCGGCGATCGTCTCGCGCGCCTTCTCGATGTCGTCGAGCGTGGGGATCAGCGGCGTAGTCGTGTCGGTCACCGTCCCATCATCCTCGGTCGGACCGCTCGTGACGAACCCGTGACGTCAGTTGGTGCTGGCAGTGCCCTCAGCCGCGGTGGGTTCCGGCTTGCTGCCCGGCGCGGGGACCGGGTCGCCGACCTTGTGGCGACGGCCCCGGCGGAGCTGGAGTTGCCCGTGCTGGCCGCGCTTCGGGGTCGCTTCGAGCACGTGCTCGGAGTCGAGTCCGCGCCACCGGCCGCTCGCGATCGTCATGACCATGGTGTTCACGGTGGCGATCAGCGGGACGGCGAAGAACGCCCCGGCGATGCCCGCGAGCCCGGATGCCGCCGTGACGCCGAGGACGACGGCGAGCGGGTGCACCTTGACGGCGTTGCCCATCACGAGCGGCTGGAGGATGTGCCCCTCGATCTGCTGCACGAGCAGGACGACGGCGAGCACGAGCACCGCGGCGACCGGCCCGTTGAAGATCAACGCGACGAAGACGGCGAGGAAGCCGGTGACGATCGCACCGACCACCGGGATGAACGCGCCGAGGAAGACGAACGCGGCGATCGGGATGACGAGCGGCATCCCACCGAAAAACAGTCCGACGATGAACGCACCGAGGCCGATGCCGACCGCGTCGACGAACGCGACGAAGATCTGCACCCGGATGAAGCTCGTGAGGGTGATCCACCCGGCGACGCCCGCGCCGTCGACGGTCGCACGCGCCTTCTTGGGGAAGAGCCGGACTGCCCAGCGCCACACGTTCTTGCCGTCGATGAGCAGGAAGATCGTGGTGAACAGGATGATGAAGAGCGCCTCGAACACGTGCGTGGCACCCGAGCCCGCGCTCGCGACCCCGGACAGGATCGACGCCGAGTTGTCCTGCAGCCACTTCGTGCCGTCGTCCAGCCAGCCGTTGACGTCGCTCTGCGTGATCCCGAGGCCGGAGTTCAGGACGAGGTCCTTGATGTTCGCGTACTGGTCGACGGTCCGGTCACGGAGCGACGGGTACGAGGCGATGATCTGGTCGACGACGAGCCACACGAGCGCGCCGATGGCCGCGAGCCCGCCGAGCAGGCTGATCACGACGGCCAGCCACTTCGGCACGTGGTGCCGCTGCATCCAGTTCGAGATCGGCACGAGCAGCGCGGACACGACGATGCCGACGAGGAACGGGATGAGGATCTGACTGAAGATCGTCATCAGCCAGATGAAGACCGCGATCACGCCGATGACGACGAGGATCCGCCACGACCACGCACCCGCGATCCGCATGCCCATCGGGACCGAGCCCTCGACCACGGGGTCGGGATGCGTCGGTTGCTGCTTTCTGCCCCATGCCATTCCTGGAGTGTATCGATGTGCTGACCGACAGGTACCAGATGCGGCATACGCCGGGGTACGGGCGCTGTCGGCGGCTGTCGGTAGCGTCGCGCGCATGGTCAGGACCACGCTCTCCGCTGCCGAGGCCCGTCGTGTCGCGCTGGCCGCCCAGGGGTTCGGCCAGCCGCCGGCCGACACCGTCTCGACCCGGGCACTGAACGCCGGGTTCGCCCGGCTCGGCCTGCTCCAGATCGACTCCGTCAACGTCTTCGAGCGGAGCCACTACCTTCCGCTCTTCGCCCGACTGGGCGCGTACGACAAGTCGACGCTCGACCGCTTGACCATGGGGAAGCGCGGCCCCTACGCCGAGTACTGGGCACACGAGGCCGCCTTCGTCGACCGCACCGACCTCCCGCTCTTCCGGTGGCGGATGGACGCTCTGCGTGACCGGGACTCCTGGCCGACCCGGGTCGAGAGCGTCACCCGGACCGAGGGCGTCCGCCGCGAACTCCAGGCGCTGCTCCGGGCCGAGGGACCGATGCCGGCGAGCGCGGTCGAGCACGAGTCGAACGTCCGCCGCGGGCCGTGGTGGGGCTGGAGCGACGTGAAGCTCGGGCTCGAGCAGATGTTTCGCTGGGGCGACGTCGTGAGCGCCGGCCGGTCCGGGTTCGAACGGGTGTACGCCCTGCCTGAGCAGGTCCTGCCTGCGGGGACCCTCGAGACTGCACCTGCACGCCCCGAAGCGATCCGGGAGCTCGTCCGCCGCTCCGCCCGAGCGCTCGGGATCGGCACCCGTGCCGACATCGCCGACTACTTCCGGCTCCGATCCGACGACACCGCCGCAGCGATCGCCGAGCTCGTCGCCGCCGGGGAGCTCGTCCCGGTGACCGTCGACGGCTGGGGCGACCGCGCCTGGCTGCACGCCGACGCACGGGTCCCCCGCCGTCTGACCGCCGACGCCGTCCTCAGCCCGTTCGACCCCGTCGTCTGGTTCCGACGACGGGCCGAGCGGATGTACGGGTTCCACTACCGGATCGAGATCTACACGCCCGCGCCGAAGCGGGTGTTCGGGTACTACGTGCTGCCGGTGCTGCAGGACGACCGGCTCGTCGGGCGCATCGACCTGAAGAGCGATCGGCAGCGCGGGGTGCTCCGCGTGCGGACGGCGTGGCAGGAGCCTGGCGAACGGCTCGACGCCGGCCGACTGGCCGACACCCTGCGTCGGACCGCGGCGTGGCAGGGCCTCGACGGGGTGGAGGTCACCGACCGCGGCACGGCCGCCGCGGCCGTCGCGGGAGCGCTCGGCGTCGCGCTCGTGCCGCACGTCGCGGCGGACGATGCCGAGGCGACCGCGGCCCTGGAACCGGCCGTCTGACTGCATGGAGGCGCGGGGCGGGCGCACCCCGTGTCTCCAGGCCGTCGCGCACTCGGGCACTCGCGCCACGCGTCGTCTCGACCGCGCGAGACGCCGCCGTCAGAAGCGGTCGAGGCTGCCACGCAGCCGCGCGATGCGGTCCTGCAGCGGCGGGTGCGTCGAGAACAGGCGCTCCATCACGCCCGGACGCATCGGATCCGCGATCCAGAGGTGCGCCATCGACGAGTTCTGTGTCTGCATCGGCCGCCCGTACGCGCCGAGCTTCTCGAGCGCGCGGGCCAGTCCTTCCGGGTGCCGGGTCGTCATCGCGCCGGTCGCGTCGGCGAGGTACTCGCGCTGTCGCGACACCGCGGCCTGGACGCCCGCGGCCGCGATCGGCGCGACGATGACGGCCACGATGCCCGCGATGAGCAGGATCGGGTTGTTCCCGCCGCCGTTGTCGTTGTTGCGGTTCCGCCCACCGGCGAGGCCGCTGAAGATCGAGATGCGCAGGAGCACGTCAGCGATGAGACCGACCGCGACGACGAGCCCGAACACCATGGTCGAGACCCGGATGTCGTAGTTCCGGACGTGGCCGAGCTCGTGCGCCATGACGCCCTGCAGCTCCTGGTCGTCCATGATCGCGAGCAGGCCGGTGGTGGCCGCGACGATGGCGTGGTCCGGGTCGCGGCCGGTGGCGAAGGCGTTCGGCGACGGGTCCTCGATGACGAAGACGCGCGGCATCGGCATACCCGTCGCGATCGCGAGGTTCTCGACGGTCCGCCAGAGCCGCGGCTCGGTGTTCCGGTCGATCTCGATGCCGCCCGCGATCGCCGTGGCCTGCCTGCCGGCGAGGAAGTACTGCAGGACCGCGTACCCGAGCGCCACGACGAGCACGATCACGCCGATGGAGACGTTGCCGGCGAGGTACCCGCCGAGGAAGCCGAGCGCCCCGATGATCAGCAGGAAGACGAGGACGATCAGGACGGTGTTGCGCTTGTTCCGCGCGATGGCGCTGTACACGTCAGGACGACGACGGGTGGATCAGAACTGGACGCGCGGCGGTTCGGCGATGGCCGCGGGCTCGGCGGTCTCGAAGAACGATGCCTCGGTGAAGCCACGGCTCTTCGCGAACGAGGAGTTCGGGAAGACACGGATCTTCGTGTTGAGCTCGCGGACGCCGCCGTTGTAGAAGCGTCGGGCGGACTGGATCTTGTCCTCGGTGTCGACGAGCTCGGACTGCAGCTGCAGGAAGTTCTGACTCGACTGCAGTTGCGGGTACCCCTCGGCCACGGCGAAGACGCTCTTCAGGGCCTTCTGCATGTGCCCCTCGGCCGCGGAGGCCGTCGAGGCGTCCCCGGCACTGAGCGTCTCGGAGCGCGCCTTCGTGACGTCGTCGAAGACGGACTTCTCGTGGGTGGCGTAGCCCTTCACCGTCTCGACGATGGTCGGGATGAGGTCGGCCCGCCGCTTGAGCTGGACGGAGATGTCGCTCCACGCCTCGTCGACGCGCACCTTCAGTGTGACGAGCGAGTTGTACGTGACCCAGAGGTAGATCCCGATGATCACGAGGAGGACCACCACCACTCCGACGACGATCAGCGTCGTGATGAGTCCGGTGTCCATGAGGTCGTACTCCTTTGCGCGTCGGGATCCGCGGTGCTTCGGGGACCGCAGAACGGCCGGGATCGATTGTACCGAGCAGGCACGGGTGCTCTCGTCCGTGCCGCCGGTTCACGGCCGATTCCCGAGTCGCACACACCGCGCGTTCGGGCTCGACGGCGTGTCGCCCGGTCGGCGGACATCATCCGTTCGGCGTATTGACCGCAGCCGTTCGATCACGTGGGATGGAGGCGGATGAACACGCTGCGGGAGAACGTGGACGGACTGGCAGTCGGGGGCGACGGCCACGTTCGGCGTACCCGCTTCACCGTGCTCGCGGCGTTCGCGGCCGCCCTGGTCGCCGGACTGCTCACCGTGGTCGCTGCCCCGGCTGTCGCCGACACGACTTCCAATCCGTCCGTCGCCGTCGCGGAGACGACCGCGCCGACGTCGACCCCGGTGCCCCAGAACCAGCTCACGCCTGCGCCGCCCACCACGCCGCCGACCGGACGGCCGGTGCGCCCGACGATCGCCGACCCCGGTGACATCACGAGCAGCACCGCCCGGTTCCACGGGACGGGGACGGCCGGACACTCCGTCCGGGTCACCGGTCCCGTCGCGACCGGGACTGCAGGGTGCTCGACGACCGTGCGCGACGACGGCTCGTGGTCGTGCGTCGCCGCCGTCCGCTCCGGGCCGCAGCAGGTCTTCACCGTCCAGGACCGCACGAACGCCGGGGTCGGGTCCGCCAGCGCCCCGGCGTCGGACATCGTGGTCCCGCCGACCGTCACGACCGACCGCCCCACCAACGGACCGGTCTCCGGCACCGGGTACGCCGGTGCCACGGTGACCCTCTCGGTGTCCAGCTCGACGACCGACCGGACCGCGACCGTCGGCCGCGACGGCCGGTGGACGATCTCGCTCGGCGGCGCCACGCCCGGTGCCGGTGGTGACGCACGCCCCGTCGTCACCGCGACCCAGACCGCGAGCACCGCCGCGGGCTACCGGTCCGACCTGCGCAGCGCGGCATCGGCGCCGGTGACGATCACGCTCGACCGCACCGCTCCTGCCGCCCCGCGCATCACCGCCCCGGCGACCGGGGACCGGGTGGGCGCCCAGCCCGCCACGGTGTCCGGTACCGGTGAACCCGGAGCGGTCCTGACCGTGTACGTCGACCGTGCACCGGTCTGCCGCACGGACGTCCCGGCCTCGGGCCGGTGGTCGTGCTCGACCGCCGGGTCGACGCTGCTCGGCGGCACGCGGAGCATCACCGCGACGCAGCAGGACGCCGCCGGCAACTTCTCCCGGTCATCGGCGGCCGTGCGGGTACGGGTCCCCCAGGGGTCCGGGTCGTCCGGCGGACCGACCGGCTCGTCGAGTGGCCTCGGCTCGCCCGGGTCGGGGAGCGCCTCCGCGACGACGAGCGCCACCGGGACGGCGTCCGGGAACGGCACCGGAGCCGGCTCCCCCGACGGCGACGCCACATCGACCGGCGCGGCGGGGGGCCCAGGCTCGGACGCCGGCACGGGCGCCGGTGGCACCGGCGGCACGTCGAACGGCACAACAGGCAGCGTCGGCGGCACCGGTCCGGGCTCCGGTCACGCCGGACTCGACTGGTCCGGACCGGCCGGCGACTGGACGGCGTCCACCACGTACGACACGACGGTCCCGACGATCCAGACGGTGTTCTCGTGGCGGACCGTCCTCGTGGCCACGGCGGTCGCGGCCGGGTTCCTCGTGCTCATCGCCGGCCCGCTCGCGCTCGTCGCCGGCACCGTCCAGGGCCGGGTCCGCATCCCGTTCGCCGGAGTGCTCGGACGGAACCGTCCCCGTGACGAGCGGCGCCGCGGCGACGACGCCCTGCCGACGTGGGTCTCGATCGCCATCGCCGTGGCCGTCGTCGGGCTCTGCACCGTCCTCGGTGTGGGCGTCTCACTCGAGGCCCGGTACGTCCGCCTGGCGATCGCCGTCCTGCTCGGGGCAGGCGTCCTCACCGCCGCGGTCGTCCTCGCCGCGCGGTGGGCAGCCGGGTCCGACCGCCACACGATCGGGTTCCGGGTGTCGCCGTGGCTGGTCCTCGCGGCACTGGTCGCCTGCGCCGTGACCCGGTCGTTCGACCTGTCGCCGGCGGTGATCGTCGGTGTCGTGCTGGTCCCGGTCGGCCGCCCCGACCTCGACACCGCGGCACTCCGGCTCGGGTCGTCGATCGTCGCGGGCGCTCGGAGCGCGACCTGGCGGTCGGTCGCCCTGCTCGTCGTCGCGGCCGCCGGGTGGGTGCTGCACTCGCTGACGCCGGGGTCCGGCTTCTGGGTCTCGTTCGTGTCCGAGTTCGCGATCACCCTGTGCGTCGGTGGCCTCGGTGCGGTGGTGGCCACCCTGCTCCCGCTCACCGGGTCGGCCGGTCACGCGTTGCTCACGCAGTCCCGGGGTCGCTACGTCGCGATCGCGGCGGTCGCCGTCGCACTGGCCGCGGCGGTGTACTCCGGAACGGCCGGCACCCACGTCTCCCCCGTCGCCCTGGCCGTCATCGGGGCGCTCTGCACCGTCGCAGCTGTCGGGAGCACCGTGGTGGCCCGCGGGGCCCGAGCGGACAGCCGCGCCTGACGCGCTGCCCGGACCCCTCCGCGGCGACCACTCCCCAAGGCGCGTCCGGCGGATACGCTGGCGAACGGTGCGCGGTGCACCCCGACCGCTTCAGGGAGCGACGATGACCGAGACCCGATCCGACTACGACCCGACGCGGTTCCGCGAGGTCTTCCAGACCAGTTACACGTACGCGAACGGCTTCGCCCGCAACACCCACCGCTTCGCCGACCGCGCGGCCCTGCGCGAACCCGACAGCGGCCGGACGTGGACCTACGCCGAGCTCGGCGCGGACGTCGACCGGGTGGCTGGCTGGCTGTCCCGGCACGGGGTCGGTCGCGGCTCCGTCGTCATGGTGGAGCTGTTCAACTCCCCCGAGTTCGCGATCCTGTACCTGGCGTGCCACCGCATCGGAGCGGTGTTCTCCCCCACCAACTTCCGGCTCGCCCCCGACGAGGTCGCGTTCATCATCGAGGACTCCGCGCCCGTCGTCCTCGTGCACGACGCGGCCCGCACGGACGACATCCGGGCCGCACTCGCCAGCGCCCCGCACGCTCCCGAGCACGTGGTCGTGGTCGGCGACGCGTCGGACGACGGCGCGGTCCCCTTCGCCGAGGTCCTCGGTGCCGAGCTCGTCACCGCCGACGAGCTCGCCGCCACCGAACCGCGCAGCACCTACGACGAGACGACCCGGCTCTACACGAGCGGCACCACCGGGCGCCCGAAGCCCGTACCGCTCCCGAGCCTCGTCGAGGTGCTCAGCGCGCACGACGTCATCATGCACTTCCCACTCAGCCCGTTCGACAAGACCCTGAACATGTCCCCGCTGTTCCACCGCGGCGGCCTGTACTCCGGCGGCCCGAACCCGGTGTTCTACGTGGGCGCCGAACTCACAACGCTCCGGCACTTCGACGCCGACCGGGTGCTCGACCTCGTCGAGACCGAGCGCCTCACCTTCCTCATCGGTGCCCCACCGAACCTCGTGCAGCTCGCGAACGCGCAAGAGGCACGGCCGCGCGACCTGTCGTCCCTGCACGGCATCGTCACGATGGGCGCCCCACTCGACCGCGCCGCAGCGCTCCGCTACCAGGAGCTCCTGTCGCCGCGGATCTTCAACGGGTACGGCACGACCGAGACCTTCTGGAACACGTTCCTCCGCCCCGAGGACTTCCCCGACGGCGCCGGCTCCACCGGACGCGCGAGCACGGACGACGACGTCGCCGTGGTCCGGGTGTACGAGGACAGGCTGGCCGACCCGAGCGACACGGTGCCGAAGGACGGCACCGAGATCGGCGAGTTCGCGGTCCGCACGGTGAAGTCGGGCTACTCGTACCGGAACCCGGGTCTCGAGGCGGAGAAGTTCGCGAACGGCTGGTTCTACCCGGGCGACCTCGCGACGTGGGACGAGCACGAGCGCGTGACCATCGTCGGCCGCAAGGACGACATGATCATCTCCGGGGGCGAGAACGTCCACCCCGTGCAGGTCGAGGCAGCCCTGCAGGAGCACCCGGGCGTCGCCGACTCGATCGTGGTCGGCGTCCCCGACGAACGCTGGGGCGAGGTCGTGACCGCCTACGTCGTGCGCGCGCCCGGCCGGCTGCCCGAGGACGACACGGCCGCTGCCGCCGCCCTCGAGGAGTGGACCGGCACGCACCCCGGACTCGCCCGCTACAAGCGGCCGCGGAAGTACCGGTTCGTCACCGAGCTGCCCTACAACGCGACCGGCAAGAAGGTGCACTACGTCGCCAAGGCGACGGCCGCGGACGACCAGGCGGCCGGTCTGTTCATCGAGCCGTAGCGCCCGACAGGTGACCGGGTGACGGCCTGGAGGCGCGGGGCGGCCCCGCCACGCGCCTCCAGGCCGTCAGCTGGTCGCGTCCACCCCACGGTGCGGCGCGTTGCGCGCGAACAGGCCGGGCAGCAGGCCGCCGATCTTCGTGCCGATGCACAAGCTGACGAAGGTCGCGAGCGGGGTCGCCAACGCCACCGGGTCGAACGTCGCGACGGCCACCAGGCCCACCGTTCCCGGCACGAGCAGCAGGAACGCCGGGAAGAACGACACGGTCGCCGGGATCGCCGGGACGAGCCGCTCCAGCAGACGCGTCGCCACGAAGAGCAGTGCAGCGGTCGCCCCGGTCGCGACGACGCTCCCCCACAGCGGAGTGGTCCCGCTCACGAGCGCGTAGGCGGTCACCATGACCGCGATGGACACGAGGGTCAGTCGCCAGCCCGAGCGGAACACCAGACCGAGGCCGACGGCGAGCCCCGCGACGGCGACCCACGAGACCCAGTAGGACGGCACGGCCTCCCATCCGCCGCGGTCCGTGCCGACGCCGGCGACCTCGCCGACGAGGGCCGCCGAGGACGGGTCGACGTGCAGCCCGGTCAGGGCGCTGCCCGCGGCGATCCCCGCCGCCATGAAGCCGAGCATGATGAGCCCCTGGACGAGCCTCGACGACCCGGTGACGATGTCCGCGGCGGTGAGCTCGAGCAGGGCGTTCGTGATGAGCGCTCCCGGCACGAACACCGCGACCGGGGCGCACACCGCGAACAGCGGGACGTGGTCGAACCCGGTGCCGGCGGCGACGAGCCCGACGATCGTCGTCGACGCGAACGCCGCGAGGAAGGGGATGATCGCGACGGCCTCGCGGAAGCGACGGAGCACGAGGCCGATCACGCCGACGAGTGCACCGACACCGAGGGCGACGAGGATCGCCCACCACGGGCAGCGGAACACGACCGCGAGGCCGGCGGAGGTCAGGGCGTTGCCGAGGATCCACGGCAGCGCGGGCGGCGGCACGGTCCCGGCGCGGATGGCTCGGACGCGTGCGGGGATCTCGGCGAGGGCGATGGAGCCGCTCTCGAGGCCGAGGACGAGCCGGTTCGCCCGGGCAGCCTGCCGCGACGACAGCTCGACGCCCTCGGCGTTCACGATCGTGGCGGCACCGGTGGCGACCTCGCTCACCATCACCAGCGCGGGCAGGACCCCGACCGCGAGGGTCGGTCCGACGCCGGCGGCGTCACGCGCCTTCTCGAGCGCCGATCGGACGTCGGTGACGGAGCTGCCGGCGTCGAGGAGCAGGGCGCCGAGCGTGCCGAGCAGCATCCCGACCGGGACGGTCTCACCGTCGACGACCTCGACGTGGGCCTCGGGCCGGTTGATGGCGTTCCGCAGGTTCGCGAGTGCGCTTCCGATTCCGACCACGAGTCTCGATGGTAGTGCCGGGGCGGCGCGAGGCCGAGTCTCGCGCCAGGCGACGCTTCTCGCGCGTCGGAGCGCGAGAACTGTCGCTCAGGCCGAGTCTCGGTACCCCCGGTGGGACTCGAACCCACAACTCGGCGATTTTAAGTCGCATGCCTCTACCGATTGGGCCACGGGGGCGGGCCGCAACAGCCTACCGACAGCCGAGACGCAACGAGGCGGCCACCCCTCAGGGGTGACCGCCTCGTGTGGAGCGTGTCGTTACTTGGCGTCGGCCGAGGCCTCGGCCTTCACCGGCTCGGCGTCGTTGGAGACGTCCTTCGCGGGCTCGCCGTAGGCCGGACCAGCGGTCCCGGCGGGCTGACCCTCAGCGGGAGCCTGCGCGGCGGCCGGAGCGGCAGGCGCCTCGGCAGCGGGCTTCGGGCGGGACGCGAACGCCTCGAACGCGGCGCGCGGGGTCTCGCGGTCGTCGAGCGACGCGATGTCGCGGCCGAGGAAGAAGCCACCGACCCAGTCGCCGATGACGCGCCACTTGCGCTCCCACGACGGCATCGCCATGCCGTGGTAGCCACGGTGGGCGCCCCACGCGAGGAAGCCCTTCATCGCGAACTTGCCCGACTGGAAGACACCGATGCCGAGACCGAGGCCCGCGACGGCGCCGAGGTTCTCGTGCTTGTAGTCGTTCGTCGCCTCGCCGCGGAGGGTGCCGACGAGGTTCTTCGCGAGCTGCTTCGCCTGGCGGACCGCGTGCTGGGCGTTCGGCACGCAGAAGCCGCCGACGCCACCACCCGTGAGGTCCGGGACGGCCGCGACGTCACCGCAGGCCCACGCATCGGCGATCACGCCGTTGTCGTCGACGACGCGGAGGTCGGGCTGCACGCGGATGCGTCCACGCTGCTCGAGCGGGAAGTCGGTGCCCTTGACCATCGGGTTCGCCATGACGCCGGCGGTCCAGATGATGAGGTCGGACTCGATCTTCTCGATGGCGCCGTCGGTGGTCTTGAGCTCGCAGACGCCACCGACCGCGGAGGCCAGCTGGGTCTCGAGGTGCACCGTGGCACCGCGCTGCGCGAGGTTCTTGAGCACCCAGTGCGAGGTCTCGAGGGAGACCTCGGGCATGATGCGGCCCATGGCCTCCACCAGGTGGAAGTGCGTGTCGTCGAAGGACAGCTGCGGGTAGCTCTTCAGCAGGTCGGTGACGAAGGAGCGGAGCTCGGCGAACACCTCGATGCCGGCGAAGCCACCACCGACGACCACGACGGTCAGCAGGCGGTCGCGTTCGGGACCGGCCGGCAGGTTCGCGGCCTTGTGGAAGTTCGTGAGGATCTTGTCGCGGATCGCCGCGGCCTCTTCGATGGTCTTGAGGCCGATGGCCTCGTCCGCGACGCCCGGGATCGGGAAGGTACGCGAGACCGCACCCGCGGTCATGACGATCTGGTCGTAGGACTCCTCCCACGCCTCGCCCTCGGCCGGGGTGATGGTCGCCGTCTTGGTGGCGTGGTCGACCTTCGTGACCTTCGCGGTGACGACGCGCGTCTTCTTGAGGTGGCGACGGTGCGAGACGATCGCGTGGCGCGGCTCGATGGAACCGGCGGCGACCTCGGGGAGGAACGGCTGGTACGTCATGTACGGCAGCGGGTCCACCATCACGACCTCGGCTTCGCCCTGGCGAAGGTGCTTCTCGAGCTTCCAGGCGGTGTAGAAGCCGGCGTAACCGCCGCCGACGACGAGGATCTTGGGCACGGGGGATGATCTCCTTGGGTGGGGGTTTCGGAGTCGAGTCAGACTTCGCCGCCACCCGCCCCGACTCCAGCGTCTGCACCGCCATCATACGCCCGGCACTCACACCGGGAGGGCGACCAGTCCGCGCGCTCGAGCGCGAGGTCACCGATGGGGTTGACGCCGGGTCCGGCGGCGAGGGCGTGACCGACGAGGGCGTGCAGGCACTTCACGCGGGTGGGCATGCCACCGGCGCTGATGCCGTCGATCTCGTCGACGTGCTCGATCGACTCGCGATCGGCCAGGTAGGACTCGTGGGCCGCGAGGTACGCGGCCGCTGTGGTGTCGTCCTCGAGCAGGGCTGCCAGCTCCGGCATGACCTGATTCGCCTCGAGGGTGCTGACCGCAGCGGTGGCCGCGGGGTGGCACAGGTAGTAGAACGTCGGGAACGGGGTGCCGTTCGACAGACGGGGCTTCGTGGAGACGACCGTGGGGTTGCCACAGACGCAGCGTGCCGCGATCCCGATGACGTCACGCGCCGGTCGGCCGAGCTGCGCCGACACGACCTGGACGTCGCGGTCGGAGGGCGGGTCGAAGGGAGGGGTCGTCACGGGAACGTGAGCCTACCGGAGTCCCGCGTCAGGTCCTACTTGGTGTCACCGGTGCCGGAGACGTCCGGCGCGACGAGGTCCTGTGTGGTCTCGTCGGTGAGCCCCGAGGTCAGCACGGACGAGAGCATCGCCTGCACCCAGTCGACCTTCGGCGTCTGCACGGTCGAGCTCACGGGCGTGCCGGAGTCGGTGGTCGGCTGCCCGTCGGCCTTCGTGTCCTCTGCGCCCATGACGAGGTAACTCTCCTCGCCCGGGTACACGTAGAGCAGCCGGTCGCGCGCCTGCGCCTCGATGTACGCCGGGTCGTCCCAGCGGGCGACGTCCTTCTTCTTCTGCGCGACGTCGGCCTTCTGGCTCGCGACCTCGCGCTGCTGCTGGGCGATCTGCTCCTGCTGCTGGATGAGCGTCCGGAGCGACGGGGCGAGGACCACGACGAACAGCACGATGATGACCAGCATGAGCAGACTGAAGCCGGAGAACCGGATCGAGCGGTACCACGGCTGGTCGGACGTGCCGCCCTCCGGCATGGCCACGGGGACGCGGCGGACGCGGGGCTTCTGGCTGGGCACGGTCCGACGATAACCCGGCCGGGCTGGGTCGGGCGGTCGGCGCGCGGCCGTTCGGTGCCCTCTCAGGCGGCCTGGAGGCGCGACTCGCCTCCGCCACGTCGCTCGCCTCCGCCCCGAGGTCGCGCCACACGCCGCGCGCGCGTCGCCCAGGTCGCACGATCTGTCGCCCGCGCCCGGCGCGAGCGGCACGTCGTGCGACCTCGACGTCCTGCGAGCGGCATGTCGCGCGACCGGGCGCGCAGCCCCGCGCACACGACGAGACGCCGCCCTCCCGGAGGAGGACGGCGTCTCGTGGGGTGCGCTGACTACAGGGCGGCCGAGCGCGGGAAGGCCGAGCGCCCCGCGTAGACCGCGGCGTCGCCGAGCTCTTCCTCGATGCGGAGCAGCTGGTTGTACTTCGCGACGCGGTCCGAACGGGCCGGGGCGCCGGTCTTGATCTGGCCGCCGTCGACCGCCACCGCGATGTCGGCGATGGTGGTGTCCTCGGTCTCGCCGGAGCGGTGCGACAGGATCGACGTGAGGCCGTGGCGGTGCGCCAGGGACACGGCGTCGAGGGTCTCGGTCAGGGTGCCGATCTGGTTCACCTTGACGAGGATGGAGTTCGCGGCCTTCTCGTCGATGCCCCGCTGCAGACGCTTCGGGTTCGTGACGAACAGGTCGTCACCGACGATCTGCACCTTGTCGCCGAGCTCGGCGGTCAGGTGGGTCCAGCCGGCCCAGTCGTCCTCGGCCAGCGGGTCCTCGATCGTGGCGAGCGGGTAGTCGCGGACGAGCTCCGCGAAGTACGCCGTGAACTCTTCGCTCGAGAGCTGCTTGCCCTCGAACGAGTACTTGCCGTCGTTGAAGAACTCGGTCGAGGCGACGTCGAGGCCCAGGGCGATGTCCTTGCCCGGGGTGAAGCCGGCCTTCTCGATCGCGGCGAGGAGGAAGTCGAGCGCGGCACGGTTCGACGCGAGCTCCGGCGCGAAGCCGCCCTCGTCGCCGAGGCCGGTCGCCAGGCCCTGCTTCTTCAGCTCGCCCTTGAGGGCGTGGTAGGTCTCGACACCCCAGCGGAGTGCCTCGGAGAAGGACTCGGCGCCGTAGGGCACCAGGAAGAACTCCTGGATGTCGACGTTGGTGTCGGCGTGCGCACCACCGTTGACGACGTTCATCAGCGGCACGGGCAGCGTGTGCGCGTTCGGGCCACCGAGGTAGCGGAACAGCGGCAGGTCGGCCGAGTCGGCGGCGGCACGAGCCACGGCGAGCGAGGCGCCGAGGATCGAGTTCGCGCCGAGGCGGGACTTGTTCTCGGTGCCGTCGAGCTCGATGAGCGCGGCGTCGACGAGGCGCTGGTCGGTGGCGTCGAAGCCCTCGAGCGCCGGGCCGATCTCGTCGAGGACGGCGTCGACGGCCTTGAGGACGCCCTTGCCGCCGTAGCGGGCCTTGTCTCCGTCACGGAGTTCGTACGCCTCGAACGCACCGGTGGAGGCACCGGAGGGGACGAGCGCGCGGGACACGACGCCGTCGTCGAGGAGTACCTCGACCTCGACCGTCGGGTTGCCTCGGGAATCGAGGACTTCGCGTGCTCCTACGGCATCGATCACGGCCACGGGGTACTCCCTACACGTTCGGTTGTGGTGATTGCGGGATCGATCCTACCGACGCCGGGTGAACGCCAGGCGCGCATGACGCCCGCTGTGCAGAACTCACGCCAGCGGGCGGAACTCCACACCCTCGAGCGTCGCGGTGTCGGCACGGACGGAGGCGAACGCGTCGAAGCCCTGCGCGACGAGTCCGGCGAGCAGGTTCTTCGTGTTCTTGGTCCGTCGTTCGAGCCGGACACGGCGGTGCGACTCGAGCGCCTCGGCCTTGAGCGCGGCGAGGCGGACGGGGTCGACGTCCTTGTCGTACACGAGCACGACGGCGTCGGACTCCGCGGACTCGGGCAGCGTGACGAGGTCCACCAGGCGCTCGAAGCCGAGCGAGAACCCGACCGCGGGCACGTCCTGGCCGAGGAACCGGCCGATCATGCCGTCGTACCGGCCACCGCCGCCGAGGCTGTAGCCGAAGTCCGGGTGCGCCACCTCGAAGATCGTCCCGGTGTAGTACCCCATCCCCCGGACCAGCGTCGGGTCGAAGCGCAGGTCGACCCCTGGGAGCGCCGACCGCAGGCGCAGCAGGTCCTCGAACGCGTCGACGTCGAGCCACTCGGCACCCGCGACCGAGTCCCAGTCGGCGGACTCGAGCGCGCGGATCGTGTCCTCGAGCCCGGGCAGCTCGGCGCCGACGGTCTCCCGCAGTTCCGCCGCGACGCCGTCCGGGCCGATCTTGTCGAGCTTGTCGATCGTGATGAGCGCCCGGTCCGCGGCGGCCGGCTCGGTGATCCCCCACGAGGCGAGGAGTGCCAGCAGGACCCGGCGGTCGTTGATCCGGATCGTGGTGCCGGCGATCCCCAGGGCGTCGAGCGCCGCCGTCGTGGCCCGGATGAGCTCGATCTCAGCGAGCTGCCCTGGTTCACCGAGGATGTCGATGTCGCACTGCACGAACTGGCGGTAGCGACCCTTCTGCGGGCGCTCGGCACGCCAGACCGGCGCGATCTGCACGGATCGGAACACCGACGGCAGCTCGGCGCGGTGCGAGGCGTAGAACCGGGCCAGCGGCACGGTGAGGTCGAACCGGAGTCCGAGGTCGGCGAGGTCGAGCGGTGCCTCCGCGCGCTGGAGGTCCTCGGTGGAGAGCCCGCGTTTCATGACCGCGAACGCCAACTTCTCGTTGTCGCCGCCGAGGCCCGAGTGCAGGCGTGCGGCGTCCTCGACGACGGGGGTCTCGATCTCGTCGAACCCGTGCCGGGCGTACACGCCGCGGATCACACCGAGCACGTGCTCGCGCCGCGCCTTGTCCGCGGGGAGGAAGTCACGCATGCCACGGGGTGCCGTCACGGTCGAAGCCATGCGGCAATTCTGGCAGACGGGCAACTCGGGGTTGCGCACCTCCTGACCAGATGATATTCTGAATCCAGAACCTCGGTACGGCGGGTGCCTGATCCATTCGTCGGACCGATCGCGTGGGCAACGTGCTGCAGTGTGCCCCGCGGTTCGAGCGGGTTTCCCTGCCGACACCACTGTCCCTGGCGGTGTCGTCTGCCCGCTCGCGGGCGTCCTCCTTTTTTCGGGTTGGGAGGGCGCCCGCACTCTCTCGCCGTCCGCGGACCCGAACGTCGCGCTGCCGCGATGCGCGCGGGCGGCACTCCTCCCCCGATCAGTCGTCCGCGCGACCAGCCGCTTCCAGGTCGGAGACCGCAGCACGGAGGCTCGCGATCGGATCGATCCCGGCGTCCCGCGCCGCCGCGACCGACGCGAGCAGTGCCGCGCCCCACGACCGGTCGACGGCCCCCGAGCCGGCGTCATCCGCGAGCGGACGGTCCGACGGGACCACGTCGTCCTGGACGTCCGCCACGACCGTCGCGACCACCGTGGCGGCGTCCCCACGTTCCTCCAGGCGCTCCAGCAGCTTCACCGCGCGCTCGAGCGGTGGCATCGCCCGCGGCACCCCGTCGAACAGGCTCCGCCGAGAGGACTTCTCCGCCGCCTTCGCCGCGCGCCAGACCCGGACGACCTCCTCGACGGTGTCCGCGTGCTCGTCACCGAACACGTGCGGGTGGCGGCGGACCATCTTGTCGCGGGCACCGGCTGCAACGTCCTCGAGGTCGAACGACTCCGCGAGACCCGCGTGCAGCACGACCTGGTAGAGCACGTCGCCGAGCTCCTCACGCAGTTCGTCCGGGTCGCCGTCGTCGATCGCGTCGACGAGTTCGTACGACTCCTCGACGGCGTACCGCGCGAGCGTGGCGTGCGTCTGCGCCCGGTTCCACACGCACCCGCCGGACGGTGCGAGCAGGCGGTCGACGACTTCGACGAGGTCCGAGACGGCGGTCATGTCGTCATCGTGTCACGCCCGGATGCCTGGACGGCGGCTGCACGTGGCCGGTATACTGGACGTGGCGTGTCGGGAAGTCTGGTCGACGGACCAACACCCGATCCCGAACGACGGAGCTCCATGTCCGCACTCTTCCGCTCCCCTCGGTTCAGCGCCATCGCCCTGCTCGCTGCGGCCCTGCTCGGTCTGGCAGTGGCGAACTCGCCGCTCGGCCCCGGACTCGAGCACGTCCTGCACGTCCACGCCCCGTGGGGTGCGGTCGGCCTCGACCTCTCGGTGTCGCACTGGATCAGCGACGGCCTGCTCGCGGTGTTCTTCCTGCTCGTCGCGATCGAGCTGAAGCACGAGCTCGTCGCCGGTGAGCTGTCCAACCCGAAGACCGCGGTCATCCCCGCCATCGCCGCGGTCGGCGGTGTGGTGGTCCCGGCCGGCGTGTACCTCGCCGTGACGGCCGGCACCCCGTACGGGCACGGCTGGCCGATCCCCACCGCGACGGACATCGCCTTCGCCCTCGGCGTCCTCGCGATGTTCGGCCGCGGGCTGCCCTCGACGCTCCGGGTGTTCCTGCTCGCCCTCGCGGTGCTCGACGACCTCATCGCGATCGTCATCATCGCCGTGGTGTTCGCCCACGACACCGACTTCCTCGCGCTCGCCGGTGCGGTCGTGGTGCTCGCGGCGTTCTGGCTGCTCGGCAAGGCCCTGCGCCCCGGTCGACCCGGCCAGGCGTGGGTCATCGCGGGCATGGTGGTGCTCGGACTCCTGACGTGGTTGCTCGTCTACCACTCGGGCGTGCACGCGACGATCGCCGGCGTCGCCCTGGGTCTCACCCTGCCCCGCCGCCCCGGCCACACCCTGCACGGGAACGTCGAGCCGTGGTCCAACGCGATCGTGCTGCCGTTGTTCGCGTTCGCCTCGGCTGCCGTCGTCGTGCCGGCAGTGGGCATCGGCGAACTCTCCCCCACGTTCTGGGCCGTCGTGCTCGCGCTTCCGGTCGGCAAGGTGATCGGCATCACGCTGTTCGGGGCGGTCGCGACGCGGATCTTCCGGGCCCCCGGGCGGTCGACGCTGTCCTTCTGGTCGATCGTCACGGTCGGTGTCCTCGGCGGCATCGGCTTCACGGTGTCGTTGCTCATGAACGAGCTGGCGTTCGCCGCGAACGAGGAGATCCTCGACGAGGGCGTGCTCGCGGTCCTGGTCGGCTCGGGCATCGCGATCGTCGCGTCGGCCGTCGTGGTCAGCCTCCGGGCGCGACGGTACCGGGCACGGCGGGAGCTCTCCGAGGCCGAGGCCACCGAGTAGTCCGCCCCGCGCGGTGCGTGCGGGGTGCGTGCGGCGGGACGGGTGGTCCGCCGACTCAGTACGACTTCGTCGCTGTCGTACGACGGCGACGAAGTCGCTCCTTGCGGACGCGGGCCGTTGCGAACGCGCGGCTGCGACATCTCCGATGTCGCACGACGTCGGAGATGTCGCACGATGTCGGAGATGTCGCACGACGTCCACGCCACCACGCGCCCTCGACAGGATCGCGCGCCGTGGACGCGCGCACCAACGGACTGGAGGCGCGGTGCGAGCCCGCACCGCGCCTCCAGTCCGTCGTCAGGCGCGTTCCACGGCCCGCGCGCGCTACGCGGCCGGCGTCTCGGCGGGCGCCTTCGACGCCCCGTACACCGCCGTCAGGATGCTCTCGACCCACTGGATGAGGGCGTCGTCCGGCAGCGTCTCGCCGTGCGGTTTCGGCAGCGGGATGCTCGCGGCGTCCTGCTGCGGGAACCACCGAGCGCCCGGGAACATCCGCTTGAGCCGCACCTGCGCCGAGTCCGGGAGCTCCTTGCCCGCGACCCGCAGGTTCGATCCCATCACGACGACGTCGGACAGGCCGACCTGCTGCGCCATCCGCCGGAGCCGCGAGACCTCGACCAGGGTGAGCACCGGCTGCGGCGGCTGCCCGTAGCGGTCGGTGAGCTCGTCGAGCACCATGTCGATCCCCTCCGCCTGCGCCGCGGGGGCGGAGGCGGCGGAGAGCTTCTGGTACGCCTCGAGCCGGAGCCGTTCGGACTCGACGTAGTCCTCGGGGATGTGGGCGTCGACGGGGATCTCGAGCCTGAGCTCGGTCTGCCCCTCGGCGACGTCCCCGCGGAACTGCGAGACGGCTTCGCCGATCATGCGGAGGTAGAGGTCGAACCCGACGCCCGCGATGTGTCCGGACTGCTCGCCCCCGAGCAGGTTGCCCGCGCCGCGGAGCTCGAGGTCCTTCATGGCGACCTGCATGCCCGCGCCGAGCTCGTTGTTCGCCGCGATGGTCTCGAGGCGGTCCTGCGCGGTCTCGGACAGCGGCTTGTCGGCGTCGTAGAGGAAGTAGGCGTAGCCGCGCTCCCGGCCACGACCGACACGACCGCGCAGCTGGTGCAGCTGCGACAGCCCGTACTTGTCGGCCTTGTCGATGATGAGCGTGTTGGCGTTCGCGATGTCGAGGCCGGTCTCGACGATCGTGGTCGACACGAGGACGTCGAACCGGCGCTCCCAGAAGTCGACCATGACCTGCTCGAGCGTCGACTCGGACATCTGCCCGTGGGCGACGGCGATCCGGGCGTCCGGCACGATCTCGGCCAGGTGCGCCGCGACCGACTGGATGTCCTTGACGCGGTTGTGCACGTAGAACACCTGGCCCTCGCGCAGGAGTTCGCGGCGGATCGCGGCGGCGACCTGCAGGTCCGACTGGGGTCCGACGAACGTGAGGATCGGGTGCCGGTCCTCGGGTGGGGTGGCGAGCGTGGACATCTCGCGGATGCCGGTCACCGCCATCTCGAGCGAGCGCGGGATCGGGGTCGCCGACATCGCCAGGACGTCGACGTTCGTCTTGAGCTTCTTGAGCTGGTCCTTGTGCTCGACGCCGAACCGCTGTTCCTCGTCGATGATGACGAGGCCGACGTCCTTGAACTGGATGTTCTGCGACAGGATCCGGTGGGTGCCGATGACGATGTCGACGGTGCCGTCGGCGAGGCCCGCGATGGTCTCCTTCGACTCCTTCTCGGTCTGGAAGCGGCTCAGCGCGCGCAGGTGCACCGGGAATCCGGCGAAGCGCTCCTGGAAGGTCTCCATGTGCTGGCGGACGAGCAGCGTCGTGGGCACGAGCACGGCGACCTGCTTGCCGTCCTGCACGGCCTTGAACGCGGCGCGGATCGCGACCTCGGTCTTGCCGTAGCCGACGTCGCCGGAGAGCAGGCGGTCCATCGGGATCGGCCGCTCCATGTCGCGCTTGATCTCGTCGATGGTGGTCAGCTGGTCGGCGGTCTCGGCGAACGGGAACGCTTCCTCCAGCTCGCGCTGCCACGGGGTGTCCGGACCGAACGCGTGCCCCTTCGACGCCATTCGCGCCGAGTACAGCTTCACGAGGTCGACGGCGATGTCGCGGACGGCCTTCCGCGCCTTGCTCTTCGCCGCGGACCAGTCGCTGCCGCCCATCTTCGACAGGGTCGGGGACTCGCCACCGACGTACCGCGAGAGCTGGTCGAGCTGGTCGGTGGGCACGAACAGCTTGTCGCCCGGGTAGCCGCGCTTCGACGGCGCGTACTCGAGCACGAGGTACTCGCGCTGCGTCTTCACGGCGTTGCGGCCGCCGCTGGACACCTCGCGCGAGACGAGCTCGACGAACTTGCCGATGCCGTGCGTGGCGTGCACGACGACGTCGCCCGGCTTGAGCTGCAGCGGGTCGACGACGTTCTTCCGCCGGCTCGCGAGCTTCTTGACCGTGCGGGCGCCCTGCTGGACGCTGCGACCGTAGAACTCGGCCTCGCTGAGGACCGCGATGCGCGGATCCGGGGTGGCGAAGCCGTGCTCGACGGTGGCGGTCGTGACGATGGCGACGCCGGGCTCGGGAGGCGCGGTGAGGGCTTCGGCACGGGCTGCGACGCCGGCGTCGGCGAGCACCTGCACCGCCCGTTCTACGAGCCCCTGGCCCTGGGCGGTCACCACGACGGCCCATCCGTCGTCGGTGAGCTGCTTGACGTGCGCGATCGCCCCGTCGGCACTGCCGGCGAAGCTCGGGACGGCCTCGGCCCGGACGCGGATGTAGTCCCCGGCCTCGGCCACTGCCTCGGCATCGGTGAGGACGCGCTCGGAGTCGCCCTCGTCCAACCCGGAGTCGAACGGCGACACCGTCCACCAGGTGCGCTGCCCGCGGCCGTTCTTGAGCTGCTGCACCGAGAGGAAGTTGCCGGCGTCGAGGTCGATCGGCGCCTGGGCACCGGCGACCGCGGCGCTCCATGCGGCCTGCAGGAACTCGGTGTTCGTCTCGGCGAGGCTGTGCGCGCGCCCGCTGACCCGCTCCGGCCCGAGCACGGTGATGACGGCGTCGGTCGGCAGGTAGTGCGTGACGGGCACGAGGTCCTGCACGAGGGCGGGTGCGAGGGACTCCATGCCCTCGACCGGGATGCCCTCGGCGATCTTCGCGAGCATCTGGGACAGGTTCGGGAACTCGTGCAGCATCTCGCGGGCGCGCTGCCGGACGTCCTCGCTCAGCAGGAGTTCGCGCGAGGCCGTCAGCTCGACCGTGCCGAGCTCGTCGTCCGTGGTGCGCTGGTCCGCCACGGAGAAGGCCTTGATCGCCTCGATCTCGTCGCCGAAGAAGTCGACGCGGACGGGGTGGTCCGCCGTCGGGGGGAAGACGTCGAGGATGCCACCGCGGACCGCGAACTCACCACGGCGGGTGACCAGGTCGACCCGGGCGTACGCCATGTCGACGAGCTGCCCGGCGATCGTGCCGAGGTCGTTGCCCCGGGACTCCGTCCGCAGCACGACCGGGGCGAGCGAGGTCAGGTTGCCCGCGATCGGCTGCAGCGCCGCGCGGACGCTGGCCACGACGACGGTGGTGCGGCGCTCCCCCGCTGCGGCGTCCTGCCACGCGGCGAGCTTCCGGAGCGTCGCGATGCGCGTGCCCACGGTCTGCGCGCTCGGGCTGAGCCGTTCGTGCGGCAGGGTCTCCCACGCCGGGAACTCGAGGACCTCGGCGTCGGGCAGGTAGCTGCCGAGTGCGTCGCGGACCGCTTCGGCCTCGCGCCCGGTGGCCGTGACCACGAAGAGGCACTGCGGCCCGTTCCGCTCGGCCAGGAGCGCGCCCAGCAGCGGCACGCGCAGGCCGTCGACGACCGAGAAGTCGGCGTCGCGGTTCGCGGTGCGGAGGACGCGATCGAACGCGGAGGCGCGCGAGAGCGCAGGGATGATGCCCGAGATCGTCACTCAGGAGATGGTACCGGCCACGACCGACAACGATCAGGACGGGGCGTGCACCCGCTGCTGCGCGGCGAGGAGACCGAGTTCCGCGATCGCCTCGACGGCGTCCGCGCCGTCGGCCAGCAGGTTCGGCAGCGTCTTCTTCTCGGTCGGCGAGAAGTCACGCAGCACGTAGTCGGCGGGGTCCTGTCGCCCCGGGGGCCGGCCGATGCCGATCCGCACGCGGGTGAACTCGTTCGTCCCGGTCGCCTTGATGATGTCGCGCAGGCCGTTGTGCCCGCCGTGACCGCCACTGCCCTTGAGCCGCACGGTGTCGAACGGCAGGTCGAGCTCGTCGTGCACGACGACGAGCGACTCCGGCGTGGCGCTGTAGAAGCCGAGCACGCTCGAGACCGGACCACCGGAGGTGTTCATGAACGACCCCGGCTTGGCGAGCACGAGCTTCGGGCCGCCGGGGACCAGGCGCCCCTCGGCGACCTGGTTCGGCGTCTTGTGCTTCTTGAACGTCGCGCCCATCCGGGCGGCGAGTTCGTCGAGGACCATCTGGCCGACGTTGTGACGGTTCCCCGCGTAGCCGGGCCCGGGGTTCCCGAGCCCGACCACGATCAGGGTGCCGGTGTTCATCAGCACAGTGCCACAGCGTCGACCAGGTGTCCGCGAAGGGGGTGTTACTCGCCGTCGACCGGGGCGGAGCCGCCCTCGGCACCGGCTTCGGCGCCGGCCTCGGCAGCTGCCTCGTCGGCGGCGTCGTCGTCAGCGGTGCCACGCGGGGTGACGATCGCGACGACGAGGGCCTCGGCGTCGGTCTCGAGCTCGGCGCCCTCGGGCAGGGTGAGCTGCGAGGCGTGGATCTGCGTGCCGTCCTCGAGGCCCTCGACGTCGACCACGACGTGCTCGGGGATGTCGGTCGCGAGCACGAGCAGCGAGACCGTGTTGAGGTCCTGCACGTGGATGGTGCCGGAGAAGGACTCGCCCTCGACGACGACGGGCACGTCGACCGTGACCTTCTCGCCGCGTCGGAGGACCACGAGGTCGATGTGCTCGATGATCTGGCGCACCGGGTCACGCTGGACGTCCTTGACGAGGGCGAGCTGGGCCGCACCCTCGATGTCGAGGTCGACGACCGCGTTGGCGGTACGGACGAGCAGCATGGTCTCGTGACCCGGGAGGGTGATGTGCTTCGGCTCGGTGCCGTGGCCGTAGACGACCGCGGGGATCTTGTCGGCGGCACGGAGCTTGCGAGCAGCGCCCTTGCCGAACTTGGTGCGGACTTCCGCTGCGAGCTTGGTGTAGTCGGCCATGATGTCTCCTGGTCTCGGGGGCGACACCGGGGTGCCGGCATCGTGGGGGTCTGTGGTGTTGCAACTCGAACGCGTACACGCGTGAGGAACGCTCCCAGGACTGGGCCGGCTCTCCCACCGCGTCGATCACGGCCGCGCATGCGCGGCCCTCGCCGAAGTCAGTCACCGAGTCTAGCAGCACCGGTCCGGGCGTGTCGGTCCACGCCCTGGACGTGGGGACAGGTCGGCCTGGAGGCGCGTGGCGGGGCCGCCCCGCGCCTCCAGGCCAGGGGTGGGTCGCCTAGTGGCCGGCGGCCTCCGCGCCCTTCGGCACCTTGAGGAAGCACAGGACCACGAACGCGAGGACGTACAGGAGGACGAAGGTCCACACGACGCCACCAGGGCCGCCCCAGGGCAGGACCGCACTGACGACGGCGTTGCCGAGGAAGGTCGCGCCGCCGGCCGCGGTGGCGTACATCGCCATCGCCGGGCCGCGACGCTCCTCGCCCGCGAAGGCCGGGACGATCGCGCCCATCGGGGTGAAGCCGGCGAGCATGATGCCGAACACCGTGCCGGCAGCCGTCGCCAGCCAGAAGCCCCACTCGGAGCCCGCGGGCACGAGGTGCGGCACGTACCACCAGGCGAGGAGCCCCACCGCGGAGGCCGCGATGCCGAACCACTTCACGGTGCGGATCCAGCCGATGCGGTCGCCGAGCGCGCCGAAGAACGCGTTGAAGAGGATGTTGCCCGCGTAGACGATCACGGTCATCGTCAGCCACTTCGACTGACCCCAGCCGAGCTCGGTGCCGATGATCGCCGGCATGATCACGAACATTCCGAACTCCGGCGCCGTGTTGACCAGCCGGATCACCACGGCCAGGAGCACCTTGGGGCGACGGATGCAGACCTCGATGCCGGACGCGATGACCCGGGCCGCGGAGTGCTCACGCGGGGCGATCCGGCCGAGGCCGGTGGACTCGTGCACGCCGAAGCGGACGATCAGCCAGCCGGCGACGACGAACACGAGCGACGCCGCCATCGACCAGGTCTCACCGAGCGATCCCCCGCCGAACGCGGGGATCGTGCCGATGGCGATGAGCGAGCCGAGCGTCGGCAGGCCGCCGGTGAACACGACGTAGAACCAGCCGACGGCGGTGGCGTTCCGCTCCCGGGCGACGGTGTGGTTGATCCAGCAGAGGAACGAGAACGCGAACAGCGGGAAGCCGAGGCCGCGGAGGAAGTACGTCAGCGCGATGAGTCCGACCGACGCCGTGGGCAGCGCCGCGAGGAACGCGACCTGGAACACGACCCAGAGCACCGCGCCGATGGTCATGACGCGACGTGGACCCCAGAGCTCCGACAGGACGCCGGCGAAGTACGACGCGACGAGGACCGCGACGCCGTAGATGCCGATGACCATGGCGGCGCTGTCGGCCCCGCCGCTCCCGAGGACCCCGGCGATGTGCGGCGAGATGAAGTTCGACTCGATGCCGTCGCCGGTCATGAAGACGAGCACGCCGAGGAAGCCCCAGCGCAGTGGGTGCGGAATACCGAGGCGGGCGAGGAACGGGGTGCGCTGTGTCGGCGCGGCGGGTCCGGCCACGGGTGCGGTGACGCCGTTCGGCGGGGTCAGGGTGCTGGTTCGGTTGGTGCGAGGTTCCGACATGTGTCGTCTCTCCTGGTGGGCCCCCGGAGTGCTCGACCCCCATCGCGGCATTCTCCGGGGTGCGCCGCGCACCGTGACGCCACCCGCGCAGTGGCTGCGGGTGGTCGATCGTCGGCGATGATGTGGGTCCTGAACCCGGGGCGGCGTGCTGCGGCGTGCGACTGCTGCTGCGGGTGCTGCGCGTGCCGATCCCCGGCGGACCATCGCCGGCCCGAAGCATGGTGCCCGACATTAGACCGCTCCAACGCTCGGCGTCAAGAACGACAACTGTTGCGTAACGATGCGGGCGGTGGGGCCGTTCCGGGCGTAGTGGGCCGTTCCGCGCGTGGTGGGTCGTTCCGCGCGTTGTGGGTCGTTTCGTGCGTACCTGGTCTTTCCGGGCGTACTCAGCAGTTTCTTTCGACCTGGTACGCGCGATTCCGCTTGCTACTTCGACCGTTGTGGGAAGGAACGGGCACGCTCGTCTCCGACCGGGCGCAGGACGGGATGCAGATCTCGCTCTAGGCCCGGCGCCCCTTGCGTGCTGCGGTGAACGCCTCGCGTGCGCGGTCGCTCGCCGCTTCGGCCTCGTCGCGGCCGCGCTCGAGGCGTTCGACCTCGGCCGTCGCCTCTGCGAGGGCGCGTTCGAGCTCGGCGCGACGGTCTTCCGCGGCTTCGAGATCACTCTCCGCGCGGTCGAGCGCGGCATCTGCCTCGCGGGAGGCCGTGCGCGCCTCGGCTTCGGCCTCGCGGGCAGCGCGGCGCTCCGCCGCCGGATCGGTCTTCGGCTCGCGTTGCGGCGCCGGCTTCGGTTCCCGTGCAGGAGCGGGCCTGGAGGCGCGGCTCGCCTTCCGGGATCGGCGCGCGTCCTCGATGGGGATCGGTGGCGCGTCGCTGCCGGACCAGGCGTCCGGCACCGCGTCGGGATCCGCGAGTGCGCCGTCGAGGTCGACGTCGTCGAACCCCACGCTCTCGAGCGGCCGGACGAGCAGCCCCGACCGGACGGCGGCTCCGGCGTGCGGATCCGCCATCGCCGCCTCGATCGTCGCGCGCACCTGGTCGAGCACCGCCGTCGTCACCGGGTGCCCAGCCTGCTCGGCGAGGTCGGCACCGGCCTGGGCGAGTGCTCCGACGACGCCGGACCGCTGCCGCCGGAGTGTCGCGATCTCCGCCGGGTCGGCGTCCGCCTGAGCCTTCCGCAGCGCGGGTCCGAGATCGACGGCGTCGTCGAGCGCGCTCTCGCTCGCCAGCAGGTCGATCACCCACGCGGCCGGTGCCGGCTTCCGGAGCGCACCGATCGCCGTCGCGAGCTCGCGGTCGTCCTTCCGGGCCGCCCGCTGCCGCGCGGTCCGCTCGGCCACGAAGTCCGCGGGCGCGACGAGGAGCAGTTCCCTCGCCACGTCCGCGAACCCCATGCGGCCCAGTTTGCCCGCTACCAGTCGTGGACGGTTCCGTCGGCGAGCCGGTTGAACGGCAGGTAGGCCTGTTCGTACGGGTACTTGCCCGCTTCGTCGACGTCGAGCGAGACGCCGAGGCCCGGCTCGTCGCCCGGGTGCAGGTACCCGTCGGTGAAGGTGAACGTCTGCCGGAACACCTGGTTCGTCTTCGGCCCGTGCTGCATGTACTCCTGGATGCCGAAGTTGTGGATCGCGAGCCCGAGGTGCATCTGCGCCGCGAGGCCCACCGGGGAGATGTCGGTCGGCCCGTGGAACCCGGACTTGATCTGGTACATCGCCGCGTAGTCCATCGTCTTCTTCAGCGGGCTGATGCCGCCCATGTGCGTGACGGCACCGCGGACGTAGTCGATGAGCTGGTCGCGGATGATGTCCTTGAAGTCCCAGATCGTGTTGAAGACCTCACCGATCGCGAGCGGCGTGGTGGTGTGCTGTCGGACGAGCTTCAGCGCTTCCTGGTTCTCGGCGGGGGTGCAGTCCTCGAGCCAGAACAGGTCGTACGGCTCGAGCGACTTGCCGAGCTTCGCGGCCTGCAGCGGGGTCATCCGGTGGTGGCCGTCGTGCAGCAGGGGCAGTTCGGGGCCGAACTCGTTGCGGACGGCTTCGAACACGGTCGGCACGTGCCGCAGGTACGCCCGGGTGTCCCAGTCCTCCATCGCCGGGAACGCTCCACGCTGCGCCGGCTCGAAGTCGTACCGGACGCCGTCGTTGCCTGCCGTGGTCTTGTTCGACGCGATGCCGTAGATGGACTCGAGGCCCGGCACGCCCGTCTGCACGCGGATCGACCGGTACCCCTCCGCCTGGTGCTCCCGGATGGAGTCGAACAGCTCCGGCAGTTCCTTGCCCGACGCGTGCCCGTACGCCATCAGCCCGGTGCGGGAGGCCCCGCCGAGCAACTGGTACACGGGCATCCCGGCGACCTTGCCCTTGATGTCCCAGAGCGCCATGTCGACGGCGGCGATCGCGGCCATCGTGACCGGACCGCGACGCCAGTACGACGACCGGTAGAGGAACTGCCAGGCGTCCTCGATGCGGCTGGCGTCTCGCCCGATGAGGAGCGGGACGACGTGCTCGGACAGGTACGCGGCGGCGGCGAGCTCCCGTCCGTTCAACGTGGCGTCACCGAGGCCCGTGACCCCGTCGACGGTCGTGATCTTCAGCGTGACGAAGTTCCGGTTCGGGCTGGTCACGATGACCTCGGCACGCTCGATGAGCTGGCCGCGGTCGGTGGACGCCCACGTGTCCGGACGCCCGGCGGTCGGGTCGCTCGCGGCACCCGTGTCCGCCGCACCCGGCACCGGGGCCGCGGGGTTCGTGGTCGTGTCGGTCATGCGGGGACTCCTTCGTCGGTGCGGGTGGTGGTGCTGGCACGGATGCGGTCGGCGGCGGCCGTCACCGCCGTCACCGTCGCTTCGGTGTCGAGGTCGGGGGCGATGACGCGCAGCACGTCGTGCACGTCCGAGTCTGCCCCGGGCGCTCCGGCGTCGTCCACGAACTCGGGTTGGTCGGTGACGTGCAGCCACCACGCGGCGATTGCGGTGGCGGCTCCGGGGCCGATGCCGGCGGACGGGTCCCGGGCGAGCCGGTGCCGGAGCACGTCGACGACCCGGACAGGGAGCTTCTCGGATCCGCCGGACGCGATCTGCCGCAGGGTGTGCCGGATGCGGGGGTTCGCGAACCGGTCGACCAGCGCGTCGCGTGCCGCGGTGATCTCGGCCGCGGGCAGCGGGAGTTCGAGGGCAGCTTCGTCCCAGAGCTGTTCGACGGCGGCGCGGCAGACCGGGTCCTCCATCGCGGAGGCGACCGTCTCGTGGCCGAGCTGCAGGCCGAGGTACGCGAGCAGGGAGTGCGAGCCGTTCAGGAGCCAGAGCTTCCGCTGCTCGTACGGGGTGACGTCGTCGACGACGCGGACGCCGGCGGTCTGCCACGCGGGTCGGTCGATGCCGTCGAAGGCGTCCTCGAGCACCCACTCCGAGAACGGCTCGGTGACCACCGGCACCCGGTCGCCGGCGAGCGCACCCGGCAGCGCGGCGAGGTCCGCGACGTCGGCCTCGGTCGTGGCGGGGGTGATCCGGTCCACCATCGACGACGGGAACGACACGTTCGTCTCGATCCACGAGCGCAGTTCGGGATCGGCGGTGGCACCGAGCACGGCCTCGCGCAGGACCTCGCCGTTGTGGGTCAGGTTGTCGAGGCTGATCAGCGCGATCCGACCGGAGCCGGCGGCACGCCGTGCGTCGAGCCCCGCGACCAGGCGGGCCGGGACGTCGGAACCGGACCGGTAGCCCTGCTCGGTGACCGTCAGCGTGACGACGGTCGTCTCCGGGGAGGCGACCACGTGCCTCCAGGCCGCGTCGTCGCTGCCCGGGTGCGCCGCCACGATCGCGTCGATGAGGGCAGCGTCGTCACCCGATGCCGCACGCGTGACGAGCGTGTACCGGCAGTCCTGCGCCACCAGCGCGTCGGCGACGGCCGGCGACCGGCCCGTGAAGGCGGTGATGCCCCACTCCCCCGCGTGCTGCGTGTACCAGGCGAGGTGGGCGCGCGCGAACGCACCCACCCCGAGGTGGACGATGCCGGGGCGGCGGTCGGTCATGCCGACACCGGGACCAGGGACTTGAGGTAGGCGAGGTTGTCGGCGGTGCGTGCCTCGAGCGGGAGGTCGGTGGAGAAGTCCTCGATGGTGACCCAGCCGTCGTAGCCGACCTGGCGCAGGGCGTCGAGGTACTCGGACACCGACGCCTGGCCGGTACGGAGCGGCGCCCACTCGTTCTGCCAGACGGTGCTGCCGTCGGCCCGGGTGTCACCGGTGTCGACCCAGCGGGCGTTCTTCACGTGGGCGTGCGCGAGGTACGGGCCGAGGAGCTCGAACGCGGCAAGGTGGTCCTCCTGCCCCTCGATCACGAGGTTCCCGAGGTCGTGGATGACCCCGACGTGCGCGGGGTCGAGTCCGTCGACGAGCCGGAGCGCCGCCGACGCCGAGGGCGTGATCGTCATGTGGTGCAGCTCGACGAGGGCCTTCACCCCGAGTTCCGTCGCACGGGCCACCGCCCACTCGAGGTCGGTGCGGGTGCGGTCGAAGATCTGCGCGTAGGTCTCCCCCGTGCGCTCCTTCTCCTGCCGGTACATCGGCATCGAGACCCGGACCTGGCGGGCACCGAGCTCGCTCGTCACGCGCAGCATCGTGTCGACGCCGTCGCGGTTCGAGGCCTGCTGGTACCCGCCGATGCCGGAGTACTCCAGCCCGGCTGCGTCGGTGATCCGGGCGATCTCGCCGACCTGGTCCTCGATGCCGGTGAACTGCCACGTCGAGTTGTTGCCGGCCCAGAACGACCGACCGCCGGGCACCTCGGCGCCGTCGGCAGGGCGGTCGTCGACGATGCGCCACTCGATGCCGTCCCAGCCCTGTTCGGCCAGCGTCGAGGCGGCCTGCGACGGGGTCCAGTCGGGGGTGGACGCGGTGAACACGGAGAACTTCATCGTGTGGCTCCTTCTGCTGCGTGTGCGCCGACGACGGGGACGACGTCGTCGTACGCGCCCTCGATCACGTCGTCGATCCGGACGGGCTTGCCGAGCGTCGCGCTGACGTAGAGGCCGCGGACGGTGGCGAGGGACACGAGGGCTGCGTCGACGGTCACGCCGGGGTCACGGCCATCGCGGATCGCGGCGACGATGTCGGTGTACTGCCGCCCGTGTCCGGCGGCGAAGTGGTCGGGTTCGGCCGGGCCGCCGACGACGTGCTCCGGCGGGACGACCTGGTCCTTCTGGTCGACCGCGCCCTCGACCGCGGAGGCGTTCGAGGTCGTCGAGGCGGACTCGAGCGTCGCGCTGTCGGGGGCGATGTGGAAGTACGCGAGCCGGTCGTCGTCGACGATCGCGGACCCGTGCGTGCCGTACACCGCGTAGCGCGCCGAGAGGCCCGGGTACGCCGCGGTCGTGCAGTGGATGACCCCGAGCGCCCCGCCGGCGAACCGGACGGTGGCGACGGCGGTGTCCTCGACCTCGATGCGGTCGTGTGCGAGCAGCCCGGTCTGCGCCGAGATCTCCACCGGTCGACCGAGTGCCCAGACGAGCAGGTCGACGGTGTGCACGCCCTGGTTCATCACCGCACCGCCGCCGTCGAGCGCCCAGGTGCCGCGCCAGTCGCCGGAGTCGTAGTAGCCCTGCGACCGGTACCAGGCGACGCTCGCCAGGCCCGAGGTCACCGTGCCGAAGCCGCCGTCGTGGGCGGCTGCGGCGACGGCTGCAGAGGCCGGGTCGAAGCGGTGCTGGCTGATGACGCTCGTGACGAGGCCGCGCGAGCGGGCGGAGGCGGCGAGCGCGGCGATCTGCCGGGCCCGGGGCATCGTGGTGTCGAGCGGCTTCTCGATGACGACGTGCTTGCCGGCGGCCAGGGCGGCCTCCGCCAGCTGCACGTGCATGCCGGACGGTGAGCAGATCGCGACGACGTCGATGTCGGTCTGCGCGATCGCTTCCTCGATGGTCTCGGTGGTGGTCGGACGGGGGACGCCCATCGCCTCGATCTCGTCGGCGGCGCTCGTGGCCGCGGCGGGGACGGCGTCGACGAGGGCGACGACCTGCAGGTCCGGGTGGCGGACGGCGACCTTGGCGTGGTGGCGTCCGATGACGCCGGCGCCGACGACTGCCAACTTCAGTGGGGTGGTCATCGCAGGGTGACTCCGATCTGGTCGGTGAGGGTCCGGAAGGCGCGGCCGGCGCGACCGAAGGCCGCGGGACCGGAGAACCCGCCGAGGTGGGTGAAGTCGCTGAGGTGCGGCTCGAGCGAGGCGTAGCCGGAGTACCCGGCGTCGCGGAGCGCGGTGAGCGTATCCAGGAGCTCGCCGTCGCCCTCGCCCGCGGGCACCACGGAGGAGTCGGCGGCGAGGGCGTCCTTGACCTGCAGGTAGTCGACGTAGGGCGCGAGCCGGGCCCAGCCGTCGGTGAACGGCTTGACGCCGCACTGCACGTAGTTCGCGTTGTCCCACGCCAGGCGGAGCGCCGAGGACCCGACGCTCTCGACGATGTCGAGCACGCGCTCGGGGACGTCGCCGTAGATGTCCTTCTCGTTCTCGTGCAGCAGCGTGACGCCCTCGCGCTCGGCGAGGTCGGCGAGGGCACGCATCCGGACGAGGACGTCGTCGCGGACGGCATCGGGCTGGCGTCCCTCGAAGTAGAACGAGAAGATCCGGATGTTCGTGGTGCCGAGCGCGTGCGCGGCGGCGATCGCCCGGCCGAGTCGTTCGACCTCGTGCTCGACGGGCTCGTCGACGGCGACCTTGCCGATCGGTGAGGCGATCGCGGAGACGGTCTGCCCGCGTTCCTCGAACAGGCGGTGGAGGCCGGCGCGCTGGTCCTCGTCGAGGTCGACGACGTTCACGCCCCAGGCGCTGCGGACCTCGATGGCGCTGGCGCCCAGCGCCTGGAGGACCGCGACCTGGATCGCGGGATCGGCGTCGATCTCGTCGCCGAAGCCGGAGAGCTCCCAACTGAGCTGGGTCATTGCATTCCCTTCATGAAGGCAGTCTGGAGGCGCGGGGCGGGCTGGCACCGCGCCTCCAGTCGGTCTGTGGACAAGTCCGCGGACTCCACAGCGCTACTTGACGGAGCCGGCGGTGAGACCGCCGACCAGGTAGCGCTGGAAGATCAGGTAGAGGGCGACGACCGGGACCGCGCAGACGATCGAGGCGGCCATCATCTGGCCGTAGATCGGGACGGCACCGCCCTCCTGCGTGGTGCCGAGGACCTGCAGGACGACCGCCACCGTGCGGGTGTTCGGGGTCGTCATGATCGTCGAGAACAGGACGTCGTTCCAGCCGAGCAGGAACGCGAAGATCGCCGACACGACGATGCCCGGCCACGACAGCGGCAGGACGATCTTCGTGAGGATCTTCGTCGAGGACGCACCGTCGATGCGGGCTGCTTCCTCGAGCTCCTTCGGCAGGCCGCGGAGGTACGTGACCATCACCCAGGTCGAGAACGGCAGGGCGAACGTCAGGTACGTGACGAACAGGCCCCAGCGCGTCCCGATGATCTGCACACCCGTCGCGCTGGCGATGTTCGAGAACACCACGAACACGGGCAGGAGCAGCAGGGTGCCCGGGATGGACTGCAGCGCGAGGAGTCCGCGGAGGAACGTCAGGCGCCCGAGGAACCGGAAGCGGACGAGCACGTACGCGGTCGACACGGCGAGCGCGGCGCTCGCGACGGCGACGGCACCGGCGGTCAGGATGCTGTTGACCAGTCCGGACCCGAGCGCGACCGTCGACCAGATGTTGACGTAGTTGGACAGCGTGAACTCGGAGGGGAAGTACTCACCGCGGGCGACCGCGACGTCGGAGTTCACCGAGCCGAACAGGATGTAGAGCACCGGCACCGCGATGAACGCGATGATGACGGCGATCACGGTCACGAGCAGCCAACGCGGCAGCAGCCGGGTGACGTCCGTGTCGTAGGGGCGCTTGTGCCGACGGCCGCGGTCGCCGGCGGTGATGCTCTCGGTCAGCGTCGCGGTGGGGCGGGTCCGCGTCGAGGTGGTGAAGGCGCTCATGCTCGGGCTCCGTCGATGTCGGCGGCAGCGGCCGGGGTCGCTGCGGCGAGGGTGCGCCGGTCGGCACGGCGCTGCTTCCGGTTGGGTCCGGCGTCGTCACCGGTGTCGAGCTTGACGGCCCGGAGGTAGACGAACAGCGGGATGGCGACGATCACCAGGGAGCAGATCGCCATCGCCGCGGACAGGCCGAAGCGGAACGACTGGAAGCTCGCGATGTACGTCAGGACGGGCATCACCTCGACGCTCGACGGCAGCGGGATGCCGAAGAGCACGAACGGCAGGGTGAAGTTGTTGATGTTGTGCAGGATCGAGATGATGATCGCGAGCGACAGCGGTCCGCGCAGGTACGGGAAGATGATGTAGCGCAGCTTCGCCCACCAGGTCACCCCGTCGAGCGCGGCGGCCTCGTGCACCTCGTTGTCGACGGCCTGCAGTCCGGCGAGGGAGAGCAGGTAGACGAACGGCCAGCTCGTCCAGATCATCACGCCGGCGAGCGCCCAGTACGACGCCGAGCCGTTCAGCCAGAGCACGTCGGTGTGCAGGATCGAGTTCACGACGCCCTGCGGCTGGAGCATGGTCCGGAAGAACGTGCCGACGACGAACGCCGGGAGCACGTACGGGATGAGGTAGATCGACCGGACGAGTCCGCGGCCGGGGAACCGGTTCTGGGTGGAGATCGCCGCGGCGACCCCGATCGGCACGGTGACCGCGGTGACGAGCACCGACAGCGACACCGAGATCCAGATCGAGTGGAGCAGCGGCGAGTCGGTGAAGGCCTCGGCGAAGTTCGCGAACCCGATGAACGGGGCGCTGAACCACTGGCGCAGCGTGTACTGGTCGAGGTCGAGCATCGCGATGTACACGCCCACCAGGAGCGGCACGACGATGACGGCGAGCATGAGGACGCCGCCGGGCAGGAGCATCCAGAGCGGACGCTCACGCTTGTACAGCGGGGTCTTCCCGTGCGGACGGACCTCGCGGCCGTGCTGCTCGGCCGCGCGCGGCGCGGGTGTCTGGACCTGCGTCATCACAGGCCTCCGTTCTTCTGCCGGTCGAGCGTGGACTGGGCGTCCTTCTGGGCGTCCTGCAGCCGCTTCCGGAGCTGGTCGTCGGTCACCTCGCCGCTCTTCAGCGACGGGATGGACTGGACGACGACGTCCACGAGCGAGAGCTGGATGTCCGACCAGGCACCGGTGAAGGCGGTCGGCTTCGAGAGCTTCCCGGCGTCGATGATCGGCTTGAGCTGCGGGTTCGCCGCCGCGAGCTGGGCCGCGGCGTCGGTGTTCGTCGGCAGGTTGCCGAAGAGCTTGTAGTACTCGAGCTGCGCCTTCGGCGTGCTGAGCTGCTTGATGAAGTCGAACGACAGGTCCTGCTTCGTGCCGTAGTCCGCCACCACCCAGTTGTCGCCGGAGAGGATGCTCGCGGCCTCGATGCCGTCAGCCGGCCGTTCACTTGCTCCCGGTGGGACCGTCGGCAGCAGGGCGAACTCGTACTTGCCGTCGACGGGCGTGTTCTTGAACGAGTTGATCGCGGTGGTCGTCGTCATCGGGAAGAACGCGGCCTTGCCCTCGGTGAACTGCGCGAGGGCCTGGGCGTTGTTCCACCCGATCGCGGCCTTGTCGACGACGCCGTCCTTCGTGACCCAGTCGAAGTAGGTGCGGTAGGCGTTCTCGACGGCCTTCGTGTCGATCTCGGCCTTGCCGCTCTTCGACACGATGGTGTTCCCGGCGTTCTGTGCCATGCCCCAGACGAACTTCCACGGGTCGAAGCCGTCCGCGTAGGCGATCGCCAGGCCGTGCCGGTCACCCGTGGTGGTGGCCTTCGCGTCCGCGGTGAGCTGGTCCCACGTCGTCGGCATCTCGGTGATCCCTGCATCGGCGAGCAGGTCCTTGTTCACGGCCATCACGAACGGACGGCTGGCGAACGGGATCCCGATCTGCTTCGAGCTGCTCGGACCCGAGATGCCGAAGGACGCCGGGTCGAACTGGTCCTTGCCGCCGACCGCCTTCCAGTCCTTCGCGTCCATCTCGACGAAGGCGCCGGTGGCGTAGGCGGTGGGGGTGAACGTGCTGCCGATGGCGTACACGTCGGGGCCCTGCCCGGAGATGACGCTCGTCTGGATGGCGGTCAGCTCCTCCTGCGCGGAGGAGTACGTCTCCCACTGGACCTTCGCCCCGGTGGTGCGCTCGAACTCGGCGGCGACGTCCTGCTGCCACTGCTTGCGTTCCTTGGGGTAGGTGGTGTCCGCGCCCATCATGACGCGGAGGGTGTTCGGGTCGTCACCGCTGCCGTTCACCACGGCGCACCCCTGCAGGGACAGCGCGGTGAGGGCGACCACGGCCACGGCACCGATCAGGGTGCGTGTCCTGAGTCTTCCTGTGCTCATGCGGGGGTTTCCTCCTCGAGACCTCCACCCGGGAGCGACGCTGCGTCCCGGGTGCCGGGTGGTCGTGCCCCCGGCGTGACACCACTGTTCCCGTCATGGCAACATCCGGCAACCGGTTGCCACTTGTTGCCAGATCGGCCTACGTTCACTGCATCGGCGCACCGCGGCGCCGACGTAGACGGAGGACACGTGACCGACACCGACACCGCCCGGCGGGTGACCATCCGCGACATCGCCGACGCGACCGGTGTGGCCCCGTCGACCGTGTCCCGCGCGCTGTCCCTCCCCGACCGGGTCAACCACACCACGCAGCAGCGCATCCAGCAGGCGGCCCGCGAACTCGGTTACGTCCCGAACTCGCAGGCGCGGGCGCTCACGTCCGGGCGGACCCGTGCGGTCGCCGTCCTGGTGTCCGACATCACGAACCCCTTCTACTTCGACGTCATCCGTGGCACCCAGCACCAGCTCGCCGGCGCCGGGTGGACGCAACTGCTCGTCGACACCGAGGAGTCCGCCGACGCCGAGATGGCCGCCCTCAGCGCGATCGCCGGGAAGGCCGACGGCGCCGTGCTCACCGCGTCGCGACTCTCCGACGCACAGATCGCCCGGTTCGCCGAACGCACCCCGCTCGTCGTCGTGAACCGCCGGCCCGCCGGGGTCCCGTCCGTCCTGATCGACACCCCCGGCGGGGTCGAGCAGGCCGTACAGCACCTGGTGTCGCTCGGACACCGGGACATCCTCTACGTCGCCGGTCCGGACAGCTCGTGGTCGAACGAGCGCCGCTGGAAGGCACTCGTGCGCGTCGCCAAGCGGCTCGGCGTACGGGTCGCCCGCGTCGGACCGCACGCGCCGTTCGTCGACTCCGGAGCGGCCGCCGCCGACGCCGCCGTGCACGCCGGGGCGACCGCCTGCATCGCCTTCAACGACCTCATCGCGATCGGCATGCTCGCCCGGCTCCGGGAGCGCGGCGTCCGCGTCCCCGAGGACATGAGCATCGTCGGCTGCGACGACATCTTCGGAGCCGACTTCTGCAACCCGCCGCTCACCACCATGACGTCGCCCATCGAGCGTGCCGGCCGGGTCGCGATCCGCATGCTGCTCGGCCGACTCGGCGCGATCCCCGCCGAGGAACTGCCCGGTGAGCACATGAGCGGCGCCGTCGCCCTGCCCACCCACCTGACCGTGCGCGAGTCCACCGGCCCCGCGCCCGCCCCGTACCCGTCCTGAAGGAGTCGACGATGACCCGTACCAGCACCGCCACCCCGCTCGCCCCGCACCCCGACCGGCTCTTCGCCGCCGACCCGGGAGCGCGCGCGGTCGCCCGCACGGTCTACGACGCCGTCAAGGACGCGCCGATCATCTCCCCCCACGGCCACGTCGACGCCTCGCTCATCGCGGACGACCAGCCGTTCGAGGACCCCGCGTCGCTGCTCATCACGCCGGACCACTACGTCCTGCGGCTCCTGCACGCGAACGGTGTCGGACTGGAGGCGCTGGGTCGCGTCGACCTGTCCGGAACCGGCACCGTGCCTCCAGGCAGGTCCATCTGGCGGAACCTGGCCGAGCACTGGGACGACTTCCTCGGGACCCCCGTCCGCTACTGGTTCGAGACGGAGCTGCACAACGTCTTCGGGCTGACGGAGCAGCCGTCGGCCGCGAACGCGGACGCGCAGTACGACCACATCGCGGGCCTGCTGGCCTCGCCGGCGTTCCGTCCGCGCGCCCTGTTCGACGCCTTCGGCATCGAGGTCCTCGCGACCACCGACGCCCCCACCGCGGACCTCGCCGCGCACGCGCGGCTCGCGGCGGACCCCACCTTCACCGGCCGGGTGGTCCCCACGTTCCGCGCGGACGCCGTGTTCGACCCGTCGGGACCGGACTGGAGGCACGTGGTCGCGTCGATCGGTGAGGCCGCCGGCATCGACACGGGAACCCACGACGGGCTGTTGGCGGCTCTGCGCGCACGTCGCCAGTACTTCATCCAGCACGGCGCGACGGCCACCGACACCGGAGTGCTCGACGCCGGATCGGCACCGTTGTCGGCGACGGAGCGCTCGCGGATCCACGCGGCCGCGCTTTCGGGTCCGGAAGGCGTGACCGCCGCGGAGGCCGTCGTGTACCGGCACGACATGCTCTACCGCTGGGCCGAGATGAGCGTCGAGGACGGCCTCGTCATGCAGCTCCACCCCGGGGTGCACCGGAACCACCACGCGCCGACGCTCGAGCGCTTCGGGCCGGACACCGGGCACGACCTGCCCGCGGTCGGGTCGTTCACCGAGCCGCTGCGACCCCTGCTGGAGTCCTTCGGCACCGCGCCCGGCTTCCACCTCGTGCTCTTCACCGTCGACGAGACCGTGTTCTCCCGCGAGATCGGCCCGCTCGCCGGGTTCTACCCCGCCGTGTACGCCGGCGCTCCCTGGTGGTTCATCGACACCCCCGCGGCGATCGGACGGTACCGGGCCGCCATCACGGACTCGGCGTCGTTCACGAAGACCTCGGGGTTCATCGACGACACCCGGGCGTACTGCTCGATCCCGGCGCGGCACGACATGGCCCGCCGGGCGGACGCTGCGTACCTGGCGTCGCTCGTCGTTACGCACGAGCTGTCCGAGGAGGACGCCGTCCGTACCGCGCAGCGCATCGTGTCGGACATCCCGAAGGCGACGTTCAAGCTCTGAGCGCGGGTGCGGGCGCTGGTCCGCAGTGTGCGAGGTTCCGCGCAGTGTGCGAGGTGATCTCGGTCGCACCGCGCGCGGAACCTCGCACCGTGCGGGTCCGGCCTCACACGAGCGCGGCGTGTGCTCGCCGCAGGAGGTCGAGGGAGCGACGTATCTCGGCCTCGGCGGCTGCGGTGTCCCGGGACCAGTTGCACTCCAGCGAGACCGAGCCGCGGTAGCCGCCGTCGTGCACGGCTGTGAGGAAGTCGCGCCACACGTCGTCGCCACCCTCGGCCCCGAGCGGCAGCCGGTCCCGATCGCTGACGTGCACGTGGCCGATGCGGGCGCCGTGCTCGCGGAGGACGTCGAGTGACTCCCCCTCGTTCCGGATGTGGAAGAGGTCCGCGACGACGTCCACACCGTCGATGGCCGCGTCGTCCAGGAACCGGACGGCCTCGGCGAACGAGTTCAGGACGTTCGTCTCCGACCGGCTCAGCGGTTCGAGCACGATGCGCATATCGTTCGCCGCGGCGGCGTCCCGGGCCGTGCGGAGCACCTCGGCGAAACGGCGGTGGGCCTCGGTCCGGGGCATGCCGTCGGGCGCTGTGCGGGCCGTTCCCGAACCGAACACGATCTTCGCGCCGCGGTCAGCGACCGAGCGGACGATCGGGAGGACGGCGTCGAAGTAGCCCCGGACGGCGGCGGGGTCTGCGGTCAGGAGCGGGAGGCCTCCGGGGACGAGGATTGCGAACGACGGGAATCGGTCACCGGCGTAGACGTCGTTGCGCGCCCAGCCGCCGTCGTCACCGTCCGGCCGGATCGCCAGGTTGCCGGCGATCGTCGGCTCCACGTGATCGGCCCCCGCACGACGGACGGCCTCGGTCAGTTCTGCCCCGGCGACGACGCCGAATCCGGTGAACGACATGGGGTCCATGCAACTCGGGGTACCGCGGTCCGGCAGCCGTTGCCGTCCGTTGCCACAGGTCCGATCAGGGCTGCGTGGCGTCGACCGTATCGGAGGGGCTCGAGCATCCGAGTTGTTCGAGCGCTTCCGAGAAGTCCCGCAGTGCGGCATCCACGAGGTCGTCGAGATGCGCGATCTTCGAAGTCACCGTGGCAGCGTAGCGCGGGATCACGGGCGCCAACCCGGGGTCACGAGGCCGGTCTCGTAGGCGAAGACGACGAGCTGGGCGCGATCGCGGGCGCCGAGCTTGATCATCGCCCGGGACACGTGGGTCTTCGTGGTCATCGGGCTCACGAACAGCTGCTCGGCGATCTCGGCGTTCGTCATCCCCACCGCGACGAGCTGCATGACCTGACGCTCCCGGTCGGTCAGGACGCCGAGCTCCGGTGCGAGGGACGACGGCTTGGCGTGGGTGGCGTACGCCTCGACCAGGGAACGGGTCGCCCGAGGAGAGAGCAGGGACTCCCCCGCGACGACGGTCCGGATCGCCCGGAGGAGTTCGGCGGGCTCGGTGTCCTTCACGAGGAACCCGGCGGCACCACCGCGGATCGCCTCGAACACGTAGTCGTCCTCTTCGAAGGTCGTGAGGATGACGACGTGCACGCCGGCGAGGTCGGGGTCGGCCGAGATCCGCTGCGTCGCCGCGAGGCCGTCGCTGCCCGGCATCCGGATGTCCATCAGCACGACGTCGGGGTGTTCCCGCCGGGCGACGTCCACCGCGGTGTCGCCGTCGCCCGCCTCGCCGACCACGGTCATCCCGGGTTCGGCGTCGACGAGCGCCCGGAGTCCGGCGCGGACGAGCACCTGGTCGTCGACGAGGAGCACGCGGATCGTGTCGGGAGTGGTGGGATCGGTGGTCATCCGGCGTCCTCCGGTTCGGTGCCGACGACCGGGAGGCGCGCTGCCACCCGCCAGCCGCCGTCGGTCGTCGGTCCGGCGGACAGGGTGCCGTCGACGGCGTTCGCACGTTCGCGCATCCCGATGATCCCGTTGCCGGTCGACGCGAGAGGCTCGGTCGACGGGGCGCCGATCGACTGCGGCCGTACGGGGCGGTCCTCGACGATGAGGTCGACGACGTCCGGCCCGATCGAGATCGCCACCGTCGCTCGGTGCCCCGGGGCGTGCTTCATCACGTTGGTCACCGACTCCTGGACGATGCGGAACGCGTTCCGGTCGGTGACGCCGTGCACGCCGTCCCTGTCACCGTCGAGCGTCAGCGTGACGTCGACCCCGGCGGCACGCGCGCGCTCCACCAGGTCGGCGACGCGATCGAGGCCCGCGGTCGGCGCGCGTTCGGACCCCGCTCCGTCGGCCGCACCCTCGTTCGCCCCGTCGACAGAACGGAGCACGCCGAGGATCGTCCGGAGCTCGACGAGGGCTTCGCGGCTCGAGTCGCGGATACTGGCAAGGGAGTCCCGGGTCTGCTCCGGCAGGTCGGCGCCGAGGTGGAGGGCGACACCCGCCTGGAGGTTGATGAGCGACATGCTGTGGGCGACCGAGTCGTGCAGTTCCCGGGCGATCCGGACCCGTTCGTCCGTGGCACGGCGACGGTCAGCCTCCGCGCGTTGCCGACGACGTTCGGCGACGCGCTCGAGGCGGACCCGGACGAGCTCGGACACGGCGATCGTCACCGTGACCCAAGCAAGGCACAGCAGCACGGCGCTCAGGTCGAGCACCGAGGAACGACCGAGGACGGCGTCGGCGGTCGGGAGAACGGCGATCGCGACCGCCCCGGAAACGGCGACCCACCACCGGTGCCCGCGGAGCCAGGCGTTCGCCATCGCCATCGTGAGGGCCGCGACGAACGGCCCGCGCGGGCTCACCAGCAGGGCGTAGCCGATCGTGGTCGCCAGGGTGACGAGCACCACCACCCGCGGCCATCGCCACCGCCACGGGAGCACGACGACGCCCGCCACGAGCAAGGCGATCGCGAGCGGCCCCACGAGCACGGGCTCGACCGCGCCGCCGAAGGCGTGCCGTGCCCACGGCGGCCCACCGGTCGACCCATCGCCGCCGGCAGAGGTCGCGAAGCGGGACGCGACGAGCGTGCCGACGATCTGCAGGAACGCCACCGGCAGCACGCGACCGACGCGGGCGAAGCGTCGACGCCGGCCCCAGCTGGGGTCGACGTCCGCCGGTTCGACGACGGTCGGGCTGCGGTCCATGGCTCGAGCCTAGGGTCGGCGCCAGCCCGGGGCATCGGGCGGGAGCACGACCTGTGGACTACTCCCCCGGGAGTAGTCGGCTGTTGAGGAGGACGTGCCCTACGACCGCGGGAGCAGGCGGAAGTGGGGCTCCGTGGCGGACGCGCGCCGTGCCTCCAGACCGGATCCTGGAACGGTCGCGACAGCGGCACCGAAACCGACCCCAGGAGGTCCTCGTGCTCACCACCACCATCGCAGCCACCGCCCCGTACTGGCACGGCGGCGGGTTCCCGTTCTTCGTCTTCCCCGCGTTCTTCTTCTTCGCGTTCCTCGTCGTGTTCGTGGTGTTCGGGGTCCTCCGCCGTGGCAGCTGGCGTGCTCGGTCTGACGCTCGGTCCGTGCTCGCCGACCGCTTCGCCCGCGGCGACATCGACGCCGAGGAGTACCGCTCGCGACTCTCCGAGCTCAGCCGGAAGTGACCGACAGCGCCGCGAGGATCGCCGTCACCGTGTCGTCGACCGACCCGTCGATCGGCACGGCGACGGCGGCCTCGTCCGGCTCCGGCCGCTCCAGCGTGGCGAACTGCGAGTCGAGCAGCGACGTCGGCATGTACTCGTGGTGCCGGTGCGACTGCCGTTCGGCGATGAGCTCGTGCGAGCCGTCCAGGAACGCGATGACGAGGCCGGGAGCCGATTCCCGGAGGCGGTCGCGGTAGACGCGCTTGAGCGCCGAGTTCGCCATCACGCACCGGCTCCCGGACGCCTCGACGGACGCGATCCGGGCGGCGCAGGCGTCGAGCCACGGCCATCGGTCCTCGTCGGTGAGCGGGATGCCCTGACGCATCTTCTCCTTGTTCGCGACCGGGTGCAGGTCGTCCGCGTCGACGAACACGCTCGGGTCACCGCGCTCGGCGAGCGCATCGGCGAGCGCCTGGCCGATCGTCGACTTGCCGGAGCCGGAGACCCCCATCACGAGCACGGGCGGGAGGACAACGCTCTCGGTCATCCCTCCACAGTATTGGTCTGCGTGAACACTGATCCTCAGTTGCCGTAACACCCGTGCGGTCCCGAGCCGCGGACCGTAGGTTGGTGGCGAACGTCAGGACAAAGGAGACCTTCGTGGCAGACAACAACGGACAGGCGAACATCGGCGTGGTCGGTCTGGCGGTGATGGGGTCGAACCTCGCGCGCAACCTCGCGTCGCGTGAGGGCAACACGGTCGCGGTCTACAACCGCACCTACGCCCGCACCGAGGAGCTGCTGAACGAGCACAGCGACGCCGGGTTCATCGCGTCCGAGTCGATCGACGACTTCGTCGCGTCGCTGTCCAAGCCGCGCACCGCGATCATCATGGTGCAGGCCGGCAAGGGCACCGACGCGGTCATCGAGCAGCTGGCCGAACGGTTCGAGGAAGGCGACATCATCGTCGACGGCGGCAACGCCAACTTCCACGACACCATCCGCCGCGAGCACGACCTGCGCGAGAAGGGCCTGAACTTCGTCGGCACCGGCATCTCGGGTGGTGAAGAGGGCGCGCTGAAGGGCCCGTCGATCATGCCCGGCGGCTCGAAGGAGGCCTGGGAGACCCTCGGCCCGATCCTCAAGTCGATCGCCGCGGTCGCCGAGGGCGAGCCCTGTGTCACCCACATCGGCACCGACGGCGCCGGCCACTTCGTGAAGATGGTGCACAACGGCATCGAGTACGCCGACATGCAGCTCATCGCCGAGTCCTACGACCTGCTCCGTCGCGTCGGTGGCCTCTCCGTCGAGGACCTCGTGAAGGTGTTCGACGAGTGGAACGGCGGCGACCTCGAGTCGTACCTGATCGAGATCACCGTCGAGGTCCTCAAGCAGCAGGACGCCGACTCCGGCAAGGCCCTCGTCGACGTCATCCGTGACGAGGCCGGCTCCAAGGGCACCGGCGTCTGGACCGTGCAGAACGCGGTCGGCCTCGGCATCCCCGTCTCCGGCATCGGCGAAGCGGTGTTCGCCCGCGCCGTGTCGTCCAAGCCGGTCCAGCGTGCCGCGGTGCAGAAGGCGTTCCCGGACCGCCCCGCCATCGCCGAGGTCCCGGACGGGTTCGCCGACGACGTCCGCGCGGCGCTGTACGCCTCGAAGGTCGTCGCCTACGCGCAGGGCTTCGACCTCATCATCGCCGGGGCCAAGGAGTACGGCTGGGACATCAACCTCGGCAACATCGCGAAGATCTGGCGCGGCGGCTGCATCATCCGTGCCCAGTTCCTCAACCGCATCGTCGAGGCGTACGACAAGAACCCGACGCTGGAGTCCCTGCTGGTCGATCCGTACTTCGCGAACGCCGTGCAGGAGGGCGAAGCCGCCTGGCGCCGCATCGTCGGGATCGCCGCCGCCTCCGGGATCCCGGCACCGGGCTTCTCGTCGGCGCTGTCGTACTTCGACTCCCTCGCCTCCGAACGCCTGCCCGCAGCCCTCATCCAGGGGCAGCGCGACTTCTTCGGTGCGCACACCTACCAGCGCATCGACAAGGACGGCACCTTCCACACGCTCTGGTCCGACGACGACCGCCGCGAGGTCGACCAGGAACCGTCCACCCACTAGACCGCGGCGACAACCGCACCACGGGAAGGCCTCGCCGATCGGCGGGGCCTTCCGCCTTCCCGGCGGTTCCGCCGCAGGACGTTACGCGGCCCCGCCGCAGGACGCTACGCGACGATGCGCTCCCGTGCGAGGTCCGCGACGAGCCGCTCCAGCCGCGGCCCGCGCCCCAGCATCCGCCGCGACCCCGGGGCCGCCCGGACGAAGAACGTCGCCACCGCGGTGGTGTCGTCGGGCCGGACGTAGTGCATGGCGATCGCCCACGACCGGCCGTCACCCTGCACGTCCTCGAGTCCGACGTGCACCATCCGGCTCCACCGGATCACGAGCAGCCGGGTCGCGCGTCGATCCTCGAGTTCCCACAGCGACGCCTCGGTCGCGCCGAACGCCCACGTGACGCGGTGGCCGAGCGAGACCTCGGGCCGGATGGTCTCGATCGAGGTGCGGAGCTCCGGGGTCGGGGCAGCGGGGACGAGCCACACCGTCGGGTCGATGCGACGGATCGCGAGGGCGAGTGCTTCGTCCTCGCGGCGGCGTCGGATGGACTGCCCCCGGACGACCGCCACGCCGATCACGACGACGCCGAGCGTGATCGCGACGACCTCGGCGATCCCGAAGTACGTCAGGTCGGCGTCCGGCGTGGTGGCCACGACGATGATCCTGGCGGTGAGGAGCGCTGCCCACACGCCGACGATGACCCAGCGCAGGACCATCAGCCGTCGTGCCGGGGACATCGGGTGGCGTTCCCGCCGCCGGGCGCGACCGAAGCGCGGGACACGGTCGGGACGCCTCAGCACACCCTGATCCTCGCACGCCCCGCTCGGTACCGGCTGGCCCGGCCCGGTGAACGGGCGCCGAACCACGCCCGGCCCCGTGAACGAGCGCCGAACCACGCCTGGCCCCGTGAACGGGCGGACACGCGCAACTGTCAGCCCACGCGCGGCAGCCGCGACCTACGCTCGGCCCGTGACCACTGACCTCGAGACCGTAGTCGAGACCGCACCCCGGACCGTCCGTCGACCGATGGTCCTCGCGGCCGGCACGGGCCTCGTCGCCGCAGCCGCGTTCTTCGCCGCCGCCGAGCTCGGCGCCCTCGCGCTGGGCGGTGCAGGGAGTCCGCTCGTCGCCGTCGGGTCGGCCGTCATCGACCTCGCCCCGCGGGGTGCGAAGGACCTCATGGTCGCCCTGTTCGGCACCGGCGACAAGGTGGCGCTGTTCGTCCTGATGGCCGTCCTCGTCGCGGTGATCAGCGCCGGCGCCGGCGTCCTCGAGCGGGCACGGCCGCCGTTCGGGGCGCTCGTGTTCGCGGTCGGCGGGGTCCTGTCGCTCGTCGCCGTCAGCACCCGCTCCGGCAGCGGGACGTGGGACGGTGCGCCGTCGGTCCTCGGCGTCGCCGCAGCGATCATCGTGCTGCGACTCCTCGCGGTGCGGCTCCGCCGGTGGGAGGCAGCGGCGGCCGTGCCGTCCGCCGCACCGCGCCCGGCGTCGACCGAGCGTCGCGCGTTCCTGGTCTGGGGCGTCACCGCGGCGACCCTCGCGGTCGTGGTGGGCACCGCCTCCAGGCTGGGGTCCTCGGCCATGCAGGCAGCCGCGGCCGCCCGTCGGGCGATCCGACTGCCGGAGCCCGCGACCGCGGCGCCTGCCGTCCCCGCCGAGGCGTCGCTCGACGTCGCCGGCATCACCCCCTACGTGACCCCGAACGCCGACTTCTACCGGATCGACACCGCGCTGCGGGTGCCCTCCGTCGACACCGCGGACTGGCGGTTGCGGATCCACGGCGCCGTCGACCACGAGGTCGAGCTGACCTGGGACGACCTCCTCGCCCTGCCGCTCGAGGAGCACCTCGCCACCCTGAGCTGCGTCTCGAACGAGGTCGGCGGGGACCTCATCGGCAACGCGCTGTGGCTCGGCTACCCCATCCGGCACCTGCTCGAGCGCGCCGGGCCGCGCGCGGGCGCCGACATGGTGCTGTCCCGCAGCGTCGACGGCTTCACCGCCGGGACACCCCTCGACGTGCTGCAGGACGACGGGACCGCGGCGCTGCTGGCGGTCGGCATGAACGGTGAGCCGCTGCCCCCGGAGCACGGTTTCCCGGTCCGGATGGTCGTGCCTGGACTGTTCGGGTACGTGTCCGCGACGAAGTGGGTCACCGAACTCGAGGTCACCCGCTTCGCCGACGCCCAGGGCTACTGGACGCCGCGCGGCTGGTCGGAACGCGGGCCCGTCAAGCTCGAGTCGCGGATCGACACGCCCCGCGCCGGTTCGACGGTCGACGCCGGGTCGACGGTCGCCATCGCCGGCGTCGCCTGGCAGCCGCACACCGGGGTCAAGGCCGTGCAGGTCCGGGTGGGCGACGGCGCGTGGCAGGACGCCACCCTGGCGGACTCCGTGTCCGCCGACACCTGGCGGCAGTGGGTGTACCGGTGGACGCCGACGAAGGGGTCGCACCGCATCCAGGTCCGTGCCGTGAGCGCCGACGGCGAGGTGCAGACGAGCGTCGAGCGGCCGCCGGCACCGAACGGTGCCTCGGGGTGGCACAGTGTCGAGGTGCGCGCGGCCTGACGGGCGGCCTCCAGTTCGACGGCCTGGAGGCGCGGTGCGGCTCGCGGGACACCGTCATGTCGTCGAGGCACCGCGTCCAGGGCGACACACCGCCGGTTTGGGCGGCGTCCCGTCCGGCAGGCGGCGTCTCGCGCGCCCGGCGGCGTCTCAGGCGGGGCGGGTCGCCACGATGCAGGTGCCGTCGACCTCGTCGTCGGACTCGACGGCGGCGTCGAACCCGGCGTCGGCGAACAGGGCGCACGACGCGGCCGCCTGCGCCTCGGAGACCTCGATGACGACGGAGCCACCGGGTCGGAGCCACTCCCCCGCACCCGCGGCGATCCGCCGGTGCAGGTCGAGGCCGTCCGCACCGCCGTCGAGCGCGACGCGGTGCTCGTGGTCGCGGGCCTCCGACGGCATCATCGCGATCGACCCGGTCGGCACGTACGGGGCGTTCACCGCGATGACGTCCACGGCACCGCGGAACCGGTCCGGCAGCGGCGCGAAGAGGTCCCCCGCGACGACGATGCCCCGGTCGCCGATGTTCTCCGCGGCGACGTCAACGGCATCGGGGTCGATGTCCGCAGCCACGAGGTCGAGCGCTCCGACCCGTCCGAGCAGCGCCACCGAGATCGCCCCGGCACCGCAGCAGAGGTCCACCACCCGGTCGTAGCGCTGCAGCCGACGCGCGGCCTGCTCCACCACGACCGTCGTGCGGGCACGGGGAACGAACACCCCCGGTGTCACGCGGATTCGGTGCCCGTCGAACGCCGCCCACCCGAGGACGTACTCCAGCGGCTCACCACCGAGACGCCGTTGCACGACGGAGCGGAGCCGTGCCGGGTCGCCATCACCGGCCTCGAGCAGGAGGTCGGCTTCGTCCTCGGCGAAGACGCTGCCCGCGGCCCGGAGTCGGGCCGCGAGCGCGTCACGTGCGGGTGCGGTCAAGCAGCACCATCGAACATCGAGGTGACCGACCCGTCGTCGAAGACCTCGTGGATGGCGCGTGCGATGAGCGGAGCGATCGGCAGGACCTCGAGCCGGTCCCAGCGCTTGTCCTCCGGCAGGGGCAGGGTGTCCGTGACGACCACCCGGTCGATGAACTCGCTCTGCAGCAGCTCGGTCGCCGGGTCCGAGAACACGGCGTGGGTCGCGGCGACCACGACACCGGTGGCACCGGCGGCCTTGAGTGCCTCGGCAGCCTTGGCGATCGTGCGGCCGGTGTCGATGAGGTCGTCGACGAGCAGGCACACGCGGCCGGAGACGTCACCGACGATCTCGTGCACGGAGACCTGGTTCGGCACGAGCGGGTCGCGGCGCTTGTGGATGATGGCGAGCGGTGCGCCGAGCTTCTCGGACCAGATGTCGGCGACGCGGACGCGACCCATGTCCGGCGAGACGACGGTGAGCGTCGACGGGTCGAGGATCTCCTGGAAGCGCTGGAGCAGGACGGGCATCGCGAACAGGTGGTCGACGGGACCGTCGAAGAAGCCCTGGATCTGCGCGGCGTGCAGGTCGACGCTCATGATGCGGTGGGCGCCCGCGGCCTTGAACAGGTCGGCGACGAGACGGGCCGAGATCGGCTCACGCCCGCGGCCCTTCTTGTCCTGTCGGGCGTAGGGGTAGAAGGGTGCGACGACGGTGATGCGCTTCGCCGAGGCACGCTTCAGCGCGTCGACCATGATGAGCTGCTCCATGAGCCACTCGTTGATCGGCGCGGTGTGCGACTGGATGACGAAGGCGTCGCAGCCACGGACCGACTCGTCGAAGCGGGCGTAGAGCTCCCCGTTCGCGAAGGTGCGGGCATCGGTCGGGACGAGCTCGACACCGAGTTCTTCGGCGATCTCGGCCGAGAGCGCCGGGTGTGCTCGTCCTGAGACGAGGACGAGTCGTTTCTGGCCGGTCGTTTTGATTCCGGACAAGTGCGGTGCTCACTCCCTGACCCCGCGGGGCCGTGTCGATCGGCCCGAGAGCCGTCAGATCTGTTCGCCGTGCGCGCGCCGAGCAGCCTCGGCCGCCGGCGTGCCGGGTCGGTGTTCCTCGACCCAACCGTCGGTGTTGCGCTGTGGGGCGTAGCTGATGGCCAGCGAACCGGCCGGTACGTCCTTGCGGACGGTTGTACCTGCACCGGTGTACGCCCCGTCGCCAATCCTAACCGGGGCGACGAACACGTTGTGCGAGCCTGTACGGACGTTCGACCCGACCTCGGTCCGGTGCTTGTGCACGCCGTCGTAGTTCGCGGTGATCGTGTTCGCCCCGATGTTCGAGTCCTCGCCCACCTCGGCGTCGCCGATGTACGACAGGTGCGGCACCTTGCTGCCCCGGCCGATCCTCGCGTTCTTCGTCTCGACGAAGGTGCCGATCTTGCCCTGGTCGCCGAGGATGGTCCCCGGGCGCAGGTACGCGAACGGCCCCACCGAGGCGTCGTCGCCGATGACCGCCAGGGTCGCGTCGACGCGGTTGACGACCGCGCCGGCACCGACCTCGGTGTCGCGGAGGGTGGTGTCGGGACCGACGACGGCGCCCGCGGCGATCGCGGTCGCGCCCACGAGCTGCGTGCCCGGCAGGATCTCGGCGTCGGGCTCGATCGACACGTCGAGGTCGATCCACGTGGTCGCCGGGTCCTGCACGGTGACGCCGGCGAGCTGGTGGCGGCGGACGATGCGCTCGTTGAGCACCCGGGCCGCGTCGGACAGCTGCGCGCGGTCGTTGATGCCGGCGACGAGCCAGGGGTCGGTGAGGGTGACGACGTCGATCCGGCCGCCCCGCTCGCCGATGAGTGCCGGCGCGTCGGTGATGTACTTCTCGCCCTGCGCGTTCGCGGTGGTCAGCGACGGCAGCACCGCACGGAGGTGTGCGACGTCGAACGCGTAGATGCCGGCGTTCGCCTCGGTGATGGTCAACTGCTCGGCCGTCGCGTCCTTGTGCTCGACGACCCCGACGAACGCCCCGTCGGCGTCACGGACGATGCGTCCGAGCCCGGTGGGGTCCGGCGCGATGGCACTGACGAACGTCGCGCCGTTGCGGCCACCGACGTGGGCGTCCACGAGCGAGCGGAGGGACGGTGCGTCGAGCAGCGGCACGTCGCCCGACAGCACCACGACGGCACCGTCGAAGTCCGCGGGCAGCGCCTGCACGGCGACCTCGACCGCACGCCCGGTGCCGGGGACGTCGTCCTGGTCGACGACGATCGCGTCCGGGGCACGCTCGACGATCTCGGCCGCGACCCGGTCGCGTTCGTGGCGCACGACGACGGCGACGTGCTCGGGCTCGAGGGACGACGCCGTCCGGAGCACGTGCGCGATGAGCGGGAGGCCCGCGAGGCGGTGCAGCACCTTCGGGGTGGACGACTTCATGCGCGTGCCCTGCCCGGCGGCGAGGACGACGACGGCGATGCGCTGGTCGGTCATGCCACCATCCTGGCGCACGCGACCTGCGGAGTCCGACCGAGCCACGGCTCTGTGCCGGGCCGTGCGCAGAACCGCACCTGTGGAGGAGCGCCGAGCCGCGCCTCCAGGCCGGGTCTGCACCGACGATCCGACCCATGACGGATGCGATGGGAGGCAGGAACGCGCATAGGAGGCCGGAAGTTTCGACCTCCTGTGCGCGGATCAGCCTCCTACGAGCGAATCGGCTTCCTACGCGCGGAACGGCACCGCAGGCCTACGCCCGGGGCTCCCGCTTCACCAGCGCCATCAGCACCAACCCGGCGACGAGCACCACCACGACCCCGAGGATCCCGAACCGCGTCGAGCCGCCGACCGTCACCGCGATCCCGAACAGCGCCGGAGCGAGGAACGAGGCCGCACGACCGGTGGTGGCGTACAGCCCGAAGAGCTCGCCCTCGCGCCCGGGCGTCGCCAACCGCGCGAGGTACGCCCTCGAGGACGCCTGCACCGGCCCGACGAACACCGCCAGCGTCAGGCCGAGCACCCAGAAGCCCGCCGTCACCGTGCCCACCGCGAAGACGCCGATCCCGCACACCGCGAGCCCGACGAGCGACACCGTGATGATCGCGCGCGAACCGAAGCGGTCGTCCAACCTGCCGGACAGGAACGTGGCGGCACCGGCGACGACGTTCGCGGCGATGGCGAACAGGATGACCTGCGACGGGCTGAACCCGAAGACCTGCGCGGCGACGATCCCGCCGAAGGTGAACACCGCGCCGACGCCGTCCCGGAACACGGCGCTCGCGAGCAGGAACGCCAGGACGTTGCGCCGCTCTCGCCACAGCCGCGCGATGTCGCGCCCGAGGTCCCGGTAGGCGCCGAACACCCCGCCGCCGCGCACCGACGGGTCCGGCGCGGCCTCGGGCACGGTGACGAACAGCGGGATCGAGCTGACCGCGAGCCAGACGGCGGCGATGCCGATCGCGACGCGGACGTCCCACTGCCCGGACGCCACGGTCGCCGGCAGCTGCAGGAGTCCCGCGACGTCGCCGCCGCCGAAGTCCTGGATGCACAGCACGAGCAGCACGACGAGCAGCACGATCCCGCCGAAGTACCCGGCCGCCCAGCCGATCGCCGAGACCCGCCCTGTTTCCTCCCCCGACGCGACCTGGCCGAGCATGGCGTTGTACCCGACGCTCGCGATCTCGTACGCGACCGTCCCGATGCCGAGCAGCGCGGCGCCGAGCAGCAGGTACGGCTGGCTCGGCGCGACGAAGACCATGCCGGCGATGGACAGCACGATGCCGATGGTGGCGATGAGGACCGAGCGACGGCGGTGCCCGGACGAGTCCGCGAGCCGGCCGATCGCCGGGGCGACCAGCGCGACGACGATCCCCGCGATGGTCAGGGCCGTCGAGACGACGGCCGCGTTGTGGGCGAGTTCGCGCTCGACGAGCGCCTTCCCGGCGGCCGAGGTGTCGGCGACGAGCGCCGGGTCGACGAACGCTCGGCTCGCCAGGTAGGTGCTGAACACGAAGGTCGTGACGACGGCGTTGAACGCCGCGGACCCCCAGTCCCACAGGGCCCAGGACACGAGCGCGCGGCGGTCGGTGCGCTGCGGCACTGCAGCCGCGGGGGAAGCCGTCATGCGCGAACCGTAGCGCGTCCGGGTGTCGCACCGGTGGCCCCGTTCCGGGTCACGTACCGGACTGGAGGCGCGTGGCGGGCCCGCCCCGCGCCTCCAGTCCGCCCGTCGGTCACGTCGCCGACGGAACGCCACCCGGGTAGACGACCGACTTGAGGGACTCGGGGTCGGTGTCGCTCTCGAGGGCCTCGCGGACCTCGTCGAGGCCGAAGCGACCCGTGACGAGCGAGTCGAGGTCCACCTGCCCGGAGGCGACCAGCTCGATCGCGACCGGCCACGTGCCGGTGTACCGGAAGATCCCGGTGACCGTGACCTCGAGGTTCTGGATGTGCTCGACCGGCAGCGTCATCTCTGAGTTGCCGAGCCCGACGAGCACCGCTGCGCCCGCGGGTCCGACGGCCTTGATGCCGTCGGAGACCGCTCGCGGCGCGCCGCTGGCGTCGATGAACGCGTCGAACGGCGGCAGGTCGGACGCGACGGACACCACGGTCGGGTCGACGGTCTCGGTGGCCCCGTAGGACAGCGCACGCTCGCGACGCTCCGGGACGAGGTCGCTGATGACGATCCGCGAGGCGCCGAACGCCTTCGCGGCCTGCGCGCAGATGATGCCGATCGGACCGGCACCGGCGATGAGCACGCTCGAGCCGGGGACGATCCCGGCCTTGCGGACGGCGGCGATGCCGACGGAGAGGGGTTCGAGCAGGGCTCCGGCCTCGAACGACACCGAGTCGGGCAGCGTGTGCGCGAACTCGGACTCGATGGTGACGAACTCGGCGAAGGCCCCGTCGACGGGCGGCGTCGCGTAGAAGCGCATGTGCGGGCAGAGGTTGTAGCGCCCGGCGAGGCACTGCGCACACCGGTGGCAGGGCCGCTGCGGTTCGATCGCCACGCGCTCGCCGACGCGGGACGGGTCGACACCCTCACCGACGGCGGCGATCGTGCCGGACAGTTCGTGGCCGAGGACGAGCGGCTCCTCGACGACGAAGTCGCCGATGCGGCCCTGCCGGTAGTAGTGGACGTCGGAGCCGCAGACGCCCACGGCGGCGACCCGGACGAGCACGTCGCCGGGGTCGACGGAGGGGACGGTGCGGTCCTCGACGGTGAGGTCCTGTGTGCCGAGCAGGACGCTGACACGCTGGTGCTGGGTGTCGGTCATGGGGTTCTCGCTTCAGTGGTGGGTGATGACGGGTCGAGCAGGAGGTCGCGGAAGCCGATCTCGGCGGCACCGCGAACCAGGACGTCGGTGCCGAGGGCGGCCGGGACGATCCGGAGCCGCTCGGTCATGGCCGGCATGGACTGGGCACGGACGTCGGCTTCGATGCGGTCCCCGACGTGGCCGAGCAGGGCCCCGAGGAAGCCGCCGAGCACGACGACCTCCGGGTCGACCGTGTGGATCGCGTTGCGGAGCCCCGTCGCGAGCGCGGTGACCTGCCGGTCGACGACCCGCTCGACCTCCGGGCGTCCGGCGGCGAGCGCGACGGCGAGCGCCGCCAGGTCGTCCGGGGGCGTGCCGGTGACGAGCGTGAGGGCTGACCGCGAGGCCTCGGTCTCGAGGCACCCGACGGCACCGCAGTGGCAGCGGATGCCGTTCGCGGCGACGAAGGTGTGGCCGAGCTCCCCCGCGTACCCGTCCGCGCCGCTGAAGGGTCGGCCGGCGCTGACGATCCCGCCGCCGATGCCGCTCGCGCCACCGTTGAGGTACACCAGGTCGTCGACGCCGCGGGCGCTGCCGTACAGGCGCTCCGCCCAGGCGCCGAGGTTGGCGTCGTTCGCGGCACGCACCGGGAGACCGATCCGGTCGGCGAGGGGCGCGGCGAAGGGTTCGTCGCGCCACCCGAGGTGCGGGGCGTCCCGGACGGTGCCGTCCTCGACGCGGACGATGCCGGGGACGGCGACGCCGACCCCGACGATCCGGGCCGCGGGGTCGGCTCGGGCGGTCAGCACTGCGAGGACCCGGGCGACGGCGTCCATCGCCTGCGCTGCGGTGGGGACGGTCTGCTGGGCTTCGACCTCGCGGTCCTGCACGGTGCCGTCGAGGCCGACGAGTGCGACGCCGACCGCGTCGATCTCGACCGTGACCGCCGCGGCGAGCACGTCGCTCGAGGCTCGGACGACGCCGCTCGGTCGCCCGACGCCGGCTGCCGGGGTGCCCGGCGCCGGGGTCTCCTCGTGCACGAGTCCGAGGTCGACGAGCTCCCCGACGAGTGCGAGGATCGTGGACCGGTTGAGCCCGGTGCGGCGGGTCAGCTCGGCGCGCGTGACCGGGCCGTCCTCGTGCACGATGCGGAGGACCCGAGCGGCGTTGCCGGGCGCCGCCTGCTTCGGCGCCGCCGGCTTGGGCGCGCTGCTCACCGCGACCGCGAGAACGCCGCGTCGAACGATGTCTCCGGCGGCGCGATCGTCCCGAGCTTCCGCACGAACGCGAGTGCCTCAGGCCCTCCGACGAGCCGGTCCATCCCGGCGTCCTCCCACTCGACGCTCGTCGGACCCGTGTACCCGATGTGGTTCAGCACGCGGAACACCCGCTCCCACGGCACGTCCCCGTGTCCGGCGGTGACGAAGTCCCAACCGCGCCGGGGGTCGCCCCACGGCAGGTGCGAGGAGAGCCGTCCGTTGCGGCCGTCGAGCTGCTTGACCGACTCCTTGCAGTGCACGTGGTAGACCCGGTCGGCGAAGTCGAGCAGGAACGCGGCGGGGTCGAGGTCCTGCCACACGAAGTGCGACGGGTCGAAGTTGAACCCGAACGACGGCCGGTCCGCGAAGACCTCCAGCGCGCGCTTCGCGGTCCAGTAGTCGTAGGCGATCTCGGACGGGTGCACCTCGAGTGCGAAGCGGACCCCGACCTCCTCGAACACGTCGAGGATCGGCGACCACCGGTCGTGGAAGTCCTGGTACCCGGCGTCGATCATCGACGGGGGCACCGGGGGGAACCCGGCGACGGTCTTCCAGATCGACGAGCCGGAGAACCCCGTGACGGTGTCGACGCCGAGCGCCGCGGCTGCACGCGCGGTCCACTGCAGTTCCTCGGCGGCACGCTGTCGCACGCCCTCCGGGTCGCCGTCGCCCCAAACGTGGGGCGCGAGGATGTCCTCGTGCCGCTGGTCGATGGGGTCGTCGCACACGGCCTGCCCGGTGAGGTGGTTCGCGATGGTCCAGACCTGCAGGCCGTTGCGCTCGAGGACCGCCTTGCGGTCGGCGACGTACGACGGGTCCGTCGCGGCGCGGCGGACGTCGAGGTGGTCGCCCCAGCAGGCGATCTCCAGGCCGTCGTACCCCCACTCGCCGGCGAGGCGTGCGACCTCCTCGAAGGGCAGGTCCGCCCACTGGCCGGTGAACAGGGTGACCGGTCGCGTCGTCTGCCTGGAGGCACGGGTCGTGTCCGTCATGCTGCTTCCTTCCTCCTGTGGCCGGTGCTCGGTCACCACGTGCCCGGTCGTGCGCCGAGCGGTACCGTCTGCGGTCGTCCCGGTCGGGACCGGACGTCGACGACGACGTGGTCGCGGGATGCGGTCTGGACGGCCTCCATGATCTCGAGCACGTGGAACGCGAGGTCGCCCGAGGCCCGGTGCGGTCGGTCGGTGGCGATCGCGTGCGCCATGTCGGCGAGGCCGTAGCCGCGCCCGGCGTCGGCGTACCCGGCCGCGATCGGCAGCTCGCGCCACTCGCGGTCGTCGGCCGTGGCGATCGACACCGGGTCCGCGAAGCGGTTCGGGTCGGGGACGCCGAGGGTCCCGGCCGTGCCGTGGACCTCGAACAGCGGGCTGCGGGTGGCCCAGACCTCGAACGAGACCGTCACCGTGGACACCACGCCGCTCTCGTGCTCGAGGATCGCCACGACGTGGGTGTCGATGTCGACCGGGATCGGGGTCCCCGCGTTCGGTCCGGTGGCGATCGTCCGCTCGCGACTCGACCGTGTGCTGCTGCCGCTGACCTGCGCGACCGGGCCGAAGAACGTGACGAGGCTGGTCAGGTAGTACGGCCCCATGTCCAGGAGCGGTCCGCCGCCCGGCTGGTAGTAGAACGCGGGTGCCGGGTGCCACAGCTCGTGGCCCGGTGCGCTCCAGGCGACCGACGCCCCGACTGGTGTCCCGACGAGCCCGTCGTCGATCGCCGCGCGGGCGGTCTGGATGCCGGTGCCGAGCACCGTGTCCGGTGCGCTCCCGACCCGCAGGCCGGCCTGGCTCGCCAGTTCGAGCACCGGCGATGCCTGGTCGGTCGAGAGCGCGAGCGGCTTCTCGCCGTAGACGTGCTTGCCCGCGGCGAGCGCCCGGGTGGCGATCTCGGCGTGGGCGGCGGGGATCGTCAGGTTGAGCACGACGTCGACGTCGTCCGCGGCGAGGAGGTCGTCGACGCTCGTCCCCCGCACGCCCTGGGCCGCGCCGACCGACTCCGCACGTGCGACGTCGAGGTCCGCCACGGCCGTGAGCTCGAGCTCCGGCAGGGACGGGAAGTGCTCGAAGTACTGCTGGCTGATGGTGCCGACGCCGACGACGCCGACCCGCAGCGCTGGTCCGTTCACCGGGCTGCCCACAGGAGTCCCCTCTCGATGATCGTGCGGAGCGGCTGCGACTCGACGACCTCGAGCCGGTGCCCGGGCGCGGACACGAACACGCGTCCCTCGCCCCACTGCCGGGTCCAGATCGCCGGCGCCGTCACCGGGCGGTTCCAGGCGTCGAAGTCGCGCGCTTCCTGCGTGGTGGTCGCGAGGACGTCGTTGTACTCGTCGCTCAGCACCCAGTACTGCTCGGTGACGAGGTCGAAGTCCTCGATGCCCTGCGTGATCGGGTGCTCGTGCCCTGCCTCGGTGATGTGCACGGTGTACGGGATGTAGTTGTCGGACTGTTCGCCGGTGCGCTCTGACGGGTGCTTCCCCGCGTGGTGCGCGAACTGGCCGCCGATCATGTGGAGGTAGTCGGCGGTGTTCCGGAAGGCGTCCGCGATGCCGCCGTGCCACCCGGCCAGTCCGGTTCCGCGGAGGACGGCCCGCTGCAGTCCGGCGAACTCGTCGTCGGCGATCGTCGACATCGTGACGACCTGCACGATCAGGTCGACCGAAGCCATGACGGACTCGTCGGCGTACACGGCGGTCGAGTCCGACACCTGCACGTCGAAGCCGTTGTCGCGCAGGAACGGCACGAACGAGTCGGTGGTCTCGACGGGCTGGTGGCCGTCCCAGCCACCGCGGACGACGAGGGCGTGCTTGCGTTCCGTCACTCAGATCACCGTCCAGGCGCTGCCGTCGGCGGCACTGCGTTCGACGGCGTCGAGCACGCGCTGCACGTGCAGGCCGTCCTCGAACGACGGTGACGGGTCGGTGCCCGCGACGATCGCCTCGACGAAGTCCTTCACCTGGTGGCTGAACGTGTGCTCGTACCCGATGAGGTGTCCGGTGGGCCACCACGCCGCCATGTAGGGGTGCTCGGGTTCGGTGACGAGGATGCGACGGAATCCCTGCTCCCCCGCGGGTGCCGACGACTCGTACAGCCGGAGTTCGTTCATCGACTCGAGGTCGAACTGGATCGCACCGTCGGACCCGCTGATCTCGAGCGTCAGACCGTTCTTCCGGCCGGTGGCGTAGCGCGTGGCCTCGAACGTGCCGATCGCACCGTCGGCCGCGCCACCGCGGAGCCGTGCGGTGAAGAACGCGGCGTCGTCGACGGTGACCTGCCCGCGCTCGCTCGACGCCGTGCCGGAGAGTCCGACGCCGTCGGCGAGCAGCGGCCGTTCCGTCACGAAGGTCTCGAGCAGCCCCGACACCGTGGTGAGCGAGGCACCGGTGACGTGCTCGACCAGGTCGATCGCGTGCGCACCGATGTCACCGAGCGCTCCGGACCCGGCGAGCTCCTTGTCGAGCCGCCAGGTCATCGGGCCGTCGGCGTCGGCCAGCCAGTCCTGCAGGTACAGCGCACGGACCTGCCGCACGGTCCCGATCCGGCCGGACGCCACGAGCTGCTTCGCGAACGCGATGGCGGGCACCCGGCGGTAGCTGAACCCGACCATCGCGCGGACGCCGTTCGCCCGGGCAGCCGCGGCGGCAGCGGTCATCGCCTCGGCCTCGGCGACGCTGTTGGCGAGGGGCTTCTCGCACAGCACGTGCTTGCCGGCTTCGAGCGCGGCGATCGCGATCTCGACGTGCGACGAACCCGGCGACACGACGTCCACGACGTCGATGTCGGGGTCGGCGACGACGGCACGCCAGTCGGTGGAGGCGGCCTGCCAGCCGTACTGCACGCGCGCGGCCTCGGTGCGGTCCGGATCGCGTCCGACGATCACCGCCATCTCCGGTTCGACACCGAGGTCGAAGAACCGTGGCGCTGTCCGCCAGGCTTGTGAGTGGGCGGCTCCCATGAAGCCGTGCCCGATCATGGCGACCCGTGGTCGATCCTGTGCCATCCGCTCGCTCCCTTGCGATCACGTCCTTGCCACAGCCAACACTACCGCTTATGTTGGGCGCGGCAACATTTTGTTTCGACGACGAACGGTGATCCCCATGGCAACGACGCCCACCCGTGCAGACAAGTTCTCCTTCGGTCTCTGGACCATCGGTTACAACGGCTCCGACCCCTTCGGTGGCCCGACCCGCCCCGCCCTCGACGTGGTCGAGGGCGTCGAGAAGCTCGACGAACTCGGTGCCTACGGCCTGACGTTCCACGACGACGACCTCTTCGCGTTCGGCTCGACCGACGCAGAACGCCAGAAGCAGATCGACCGGCTGAAGGGCGCGCTCGAGGCCACGGGCATCGTCGTCCCGATGGTCACCACGAACCTGTTCTCGGCACCGGTGTTCAAGGACGGTGGCTTCACCTCGAACGACCGCCAGGTGCGTCGGTTCGCACTCCGCAAGGTCCTCCGCAACATCGACCTGGCCGCCGAGCTCGGTGCGAAGACCTTCGTGATGTGGGGCGGCCGCGAGGGCGCCGAGTACGACGCCGCGAAGGACGTGCAGGCCGCGCTCGAGCGCTACCGCGAGGCCGTGAACCTGCTCGCCGACTACGTCACGGACAAGGGCTACGGCATCCGGTTCGCGATCGAGCCGAAGCCGAACGAGCCCCGCGGCGACATCCTGCTGCCGACCCTCGGCCACGCGATCGCCTTCACCGAGACCCTCGAGCGTCCGGAGCTCTTCGGCATCAACCCCGAGGTCGGCCACGAGCAGATGGCGGGCCTGAACTTCACGGCCGGCATCGCCCAGGCGCTCTACCAGGGCAAGCTCTTCCACATCGACCTCAACGGTCAGCGCGGGATCAAGTACGACCAGGACCTGGTGTTCGGTCACGGCGACCTGCAGAACGCGTTCTCGCTCGTCGACCTGCTCGAGCACGGCGCTCCCCAGGGCGGCCCGGCGTACGACGGCCCGCGTCACTTCGACTACAAGCCGAGCCGCACCGAGGACATCTCCGGCGTCTGGGACTCGGCCGCCGCGAACATGCGGATGTACCTCCTGCTCAAGGAGCGTGCCGAGGCGTTCCGGGCCGACCCCGAGGTCCAGGCCGCGCTCGAGGCGTCCAAGGTCCCGGAGCTGAGCACCCCGACGCTGAACAGCGGCGAGTCGTACGACGACTTCCTCGCAGACCGTTCCGCGTACGAGGACTTCGACGCCGAGGCGTACTTCGGCGGCAAGGGCTTCGGCTTCGTGAAGCTGCAGCAGCTCGCCATCGAGCACCTCATGGGCGCTCGTTGAGCCAGCAGCTCGTCGCCGGGGTCGACTCGTCGACCCAGTCCTGCAAGGTCACGGTCCGTGACGCGAGCACCGGTGCCGTCGTCCGGGAGGGACGCGCGTCCCACCCGGACGGCACCTCCGTCGACCCCCGCCACTGGTGGGACGCACTCGGCACCGCCGTCGCGGACGCCGGCGGGCTCGCCGATGTCGGCGCCGTCGCGATCGCCGGGCAGCAGCACGGCATGGTCGCGCTCGATGCCGACGGTCACGTGGTCCGCGACGCACTCCTCTGGAACGACGTGCGCAGTGCGGATGCGGCCGCGCAGATGGTCGACGAGCTCGGCCTGGAGGCATGGGTCGCCCGCACGGGTCTGGTGCCGGTCGCGTCGTTCACCGGTACCAAGCTGCGGTGGCTCCGCGATGCGGAAGCCGCGAACGCAGCGCGGGTCGCCGCGGTCGCGCTCCCCCACGACTGGTTGTCGTGGCGGCTGCGCGGGTACGGTCCGGCGGACGAGAGCCCGCTCGGTCCCGACCTCGACGCCCTCGCGACGGACGCCTCCGACGCCAGTGGCACCGCGTACTGGGACCCGGTGCGGCGGGACTACGACGGCGACCTGTTCGAACGCGCCCTCGGCCGTCCGCTGCGGGTCGCCGGGACGGCGCCGTCACCCGATGCCGTCGTGGTGCCGCGCGTCGTCCAGCACGACGCGGCCATGGGAACCCTCGACACCGACGTGCCGCTGCCGAACGGTGCCACCGCGCCGTCCGGGCTCGTCGTCGGCGCCGGGCTCGGCGACAACGCCGGGGCAGCGCTCGGCCTCGGACTCGGCCCTGGTGACGTCGCGGTGTCCCTCGGCACGAGCGGCACGGTCTTCGGGGTCACCGACGCCGAGGTGCGCGACCCGAGCGGCACGGTGGCGGGCTTCGCCGACGGAGGCGGGTCGCGCCTCCCGATCGTCACCACACTCAACGCGGCCCGCGTGCTCGAGGTGATCGGCGGCCTGCTCGGCGTGGACCACGGCGAGCTCGGCGAGCTGGCGCTGCAGGCGCCGGCCGGCGCCGACGGACTCGTCCTCGTGCCGTACTTCGTCGGTGAGCGCACCCCGAACCGGCCGGACGCGACCGCGTCACTGCTCGGCATGACGCCCGCGACGACGGACCGTGCGCACCTGGCGCGGGCCGCCGTCGAGGGGATGCTGTGCGCGCTCGCGGACGGCCTCGCGGCCGTCGAGGGCACCGGTGTCACCGTGGACCGGCTGCTGCTCATCGGCGGTGCTGCACGCAACGAAGCCGTACGCGTCGTCGCCGCGCAGGTGTTCGGCCGGGACGTCCTCGTGCCGGAACCCGGTGAGTACGTCGCCGCCGGCGCCGCGAAGCAGGCCGCGTGGGCACTCACCGGTGCCCTGCCGACCTGGGTGACCGACGTGACGACCGTCCCGGCGGACCCGCACCCCGAGGTGCTCGCGCAGTACCGTGGAGCGGCTCGCTGACACCAGCACACCCGGAGGAACCCGCATGCCCCTGACCGACCTGCCCCTCGACGCGCTCCGTTCGTACCGTCCCGAGGTCCGGCGCCCCGCCGACTTCGACGCGTTCTGGACGGAGACCATCGAGTCGGCACGGACCGCCGGGGCCGGCGTCGCCCCCGTCGTCGTCCCCGCGGAGACCCCGGTGACGGGACTCGTCGTCGAGGACCTCACGTTCCCGGGCTTCGCCGCCGACCCGGTCCGCGCCTGGGTCACCCGTCCGGTCGGGACCACCGAGCCCCTGCCCGTCGTCGTCGAGTTCCTCGGCTACAACGGCGGGCGGGGGCTGCCCGGTGAGCGCGCCTCGTGGGCCCTCGCCGGGTACGTGCACGTCGTGATGGACACCCGCGGGCAGGGCAGCGGGTGGGGTTCCGGTGGCGACACCCCCGACCCGCACGGCTCCGCACCCCACATCGGCGGGTGGATGACGAGCGGCATCGGATCGCCCGCCGACCACTACTACCGGCGCGTGTACACCGACGCCGTCCGGCTCGTCGACGCCGTCCGGACACTGCCGGGCGTCGACGCGACCCGCATCGCCCTCACCGGCGGCAGCCAGGGCGGCGGGATCACCATCGCCGCGGCCGCCCTCGTCGAGGCGCACGTCGGACCGATCACCGCACTGCTGCCCGACGTCCCGTTCCTCAGCGACTGGGAGAACGGCACGGCGGTCGCGGTCGGCGGACCGTACCGCGAACTCGCGCAGTACCTGTCCGTGCACCGCGACGCGATCGGCACCGTGTGGGACACCGCGGCGTACTTCGACGGGGTGCACTTCGCCGCCGGGATCACCGCGCCGGCGCTGTTCTCCGTCGCACTCATGGACGACGTCGTGCCGCCGCGGACGACCTTCGCGGCCTACAACGCCCTCGGTTCGGCGGACAAGGAGATCGAGGTCTACCCGTACAACGGGCACGAGGGTGGTGGCTTCCGGCACTGGGAGCGGCAGGTGGCGTTCCTACGGGCGCGGGGCTGACGGATCTCAGAACGCGGAGGGCAGATTTTCTGACTCAGCGCGCTGACTCAGAAAATCGAGGACACCGGACGGGAAGACCGGGACGTCGGTGTCCAACGGCACCCAGCGCACCGGGCTGCCCTCGTCGAGCACCACGAGGTCGGCGTCGAGCGGTACCGCGTCGAGCGCTGCCGAGCGGACCGCGAAGACGTGCACGACCTCGTGCCCCGGGTTCCCCTCGAACTCGAACCGGTTCTCGAGCACGGCGAGCAGTTCAGCGTCCTCGATCGCCACGTCGAGCTCCTCGCGGAACTCCCGGTGCACTGCTTCGACGGCGAGTTCACCGAACTCGATCCCGCCCCCGACCGCCCGGTGGAAGCCGAGCTGTCGGACCCGGTCGAACCCGACGGAGAGCAGCACGTGGCCGTCCCGGACGGGCAACCCGACGGCGATGTTCCTGATCGTCCCCATCGGTCCACCCTGCCACCCGTCGACGACCGGCGCCGCGGTCAGCGACCCACGCGCGACAACGACTCCGACAGCGCGTCCCGCGTCGCGAGCAACCGCTGCGCCCGGGCGTCCATGTCGTCCCGGATCGCGACGACCTGGTCGATGATCCCCGGACACTGGTCCTCGACCTTCGTCCCGCGGGTGCACGGCAGGACCTGCTCGATGAGCGCCGTCGGGAGCCCGAGGTCGAGCAGCATCTTGATCGTGCCGACCGTCTCGACGTCCGACTCGTCGTACTCGCGGTACCCGTTCGACCGGCGCTCGGGGCTGATGAACCCGAGCTGCTCGTAGTACCGCAGCGACCGGGCGCTCGCCCCGCTGGCCCGGCTCAGGTCACTGATCTGCATCGCGCCGCCTCTCGCTTGACCTTGACACTGATGTCAGAGTTTAGCGTGCCGTCCATGAACATCTTCGTCATCGGCGGCACCGGCTACTTCGGCTCGGTCCTCGTCGAACACCTCCTCACTGCCGGCCACACCGTCACCGCCCTCGCCCGGTCCGACCAGAGCGCGGAACGCCTCCGGGCAGCGGGCGCCGAACCCGTCGCCGGATCGATCGCCGACACTTCGGTGCTGCGATCGGCTGCTGCCGCCGCGGATGCGGTCGTGTACGCCGCCTCCGACTACGCACCGACCGAGGAGTCGATGCAGACGGAGCTCGCCGCCGTCGCCGCCCTCGTCGACGGCGCTGCCGCGCCGGGGACGACTCCGAAGCCCGTCGTCTACACCTCGACCGGCCTCGTCTACGGCCCCGACCCGACCGACGTCACGGAGGACGCCGAGCTCCCCGCGGTGAGCGCCCAGCCCGTCAAGGCACAGGCGGAGCGGATCGTGCTCGGCGATGCCCGGGTCGCGGGCATCGCGATCCGCGCCGGTCTCGTGTTCGGCCGCGGGGGCACCGGGCTCGTCACCGGCCTGATCGACGCCGCGGCGGGGAACGGGGCGTCCACGTACATCGGCGACGGCGCGAACGCCTGGTACCCGGTGCACGTCGACGACCTCGCGGACCTCTACGTTCGGGCGATCGAGCACCCGGTCACCGGCGCCTACAACGCGGTCGGCACCGTCCCGTTCACGTTCCGAGAGCTCGCCGAGGCGATCGGCGACCTCACGGGCACCCCGGCCGTCTCGGTCCCGCTCGAGGTCGCGGAGGCGCAGATGGGCCCGTCCGTCCGCACGCTGACGACGTCGACCCACCTCCTCGCGACGAAGGCGCAGTCGACCTACGGCTGGCGTCCGTCCGAGCGCTCGCTGCTCGACGACGTCCGGAACGGCTCGTACGTCGCCCCGACGCCGGCCTGACGTCCGCGACGCCACCAGACGGCGGACCGGAGGCACGGTGCCAGCCCGCACCGCGCCTCCAGTCCACCGATCCGGCGTTCACCGCGCGTCGGCCGGCGGGGTCCAGACCGGACCGCCGCCGACGGCCTCCGCGATGCGGCGGCCGATCACCCCGAGCTGTCGGGCCTGCGCCGGCGTGAGGGCGTCGAAGACGACCCGTCGGACGAGGTCCTGGTGCGCCGGGGTGGACGCCACCACCTGGTCGTGGCCGGCTGCCGTGAGCTCGGCGAGCGTGAACCGACCGTCGCTCGAGTCGACCACGCGGTGGACCCACCCCTTCCCCTCGAGCCGGGTCACCGCACGGGACAGCCGCGAGAGGGTACAGCTCGCGTACCCGGCGAGGGTGCTCATCCGGAGGGTCCGGTCGGGAGCCGCGTCGAGGGCGAAGAGGACCCCGTGCTCGAAGTGCGTCAGGCCGCTGTCGCGCTGGAGCTGCGCGTCGAGGGCGGTGGGCAGCCGCTCGAGGACGGTCGCCAGCGCGGCCCAGACCTCGAGTTGCTCGGCACTCAGCGCGGTGACCTGGTCGGGGTTCGGCATGCGTCGAGGCTACACCGTGACTTGCTCAAGCAAGTGATGCGTCATAGATTGACTTGCCTGAGCAAGTGAACTGACACGACAGGAGTGGACATGGACCTGGGACTGACCGGCAGGACGGCGTTCGTCAGCGGATCGACGCAGGGCATCGGGTACGCGATCGCCGCAGCCCTCGCCGCCGAGGGCGCACGGGTGGTGCTGAACGGGCGCGACCAAGACCGTGTCGACGCCACGGTGGAACGACTCCGGGCCGCACACCCCCGCGCGGAGGTGTCGGGCACCGCCGCGGACTTCGCCGACCCCGAACAGGTTGCGGTACTGATCGACACCTTGCCCGAGGTCGACGTCCTCGTGAACAACGTCGGGCTGTTCGGCCTCGCCGACTTCGACGCCGTCGACGACGACGAGTGGGCCAGGTACCTCGACGTCAACCTGATGAGCGGCGTCCGGTTGTCCCGCGCGCTCCTCGGCCCGATGCTCGACCGCGGTTGGGGCCGCGTCGTGTTCATCAGCAGCGAGTCCGGCGTGAACGTGCCGGTCGACATGGTCCACTACGGCGTGACGAAGGCCGCGGTGGTGGCGCTCGGGAACGGCCTCGCGAAGCGCACCCGCGGCACCGGCGTCACGGTGAACACGGTGCTCGGCGGCCCGACCTACTCGGACGGGGTGGCCTCGACGGTCGAGGCGATCGCTGCGGCGCAGGGTGTCCCGACCGAGGCGGTCCGGGCCGCGGTGATCGGCCAGAACCGGACCACGCTGCTCGAGCGGTTCATCACCCCGGAGGAGATCGCGCACCTCGTGGCCTACCTGGCGAGCCCACGGTCCTCGGCGACGAACGGTGCTGCGGTCCGAGCGGACGGCGGAGTCCTGACCGGCATCCTCTGACGCCCGCGCGTACCGTCGCGCGCATGAGCGTGATCGTGGTCAACCACCTCAGCCTCGACGGAGTGGTGCAGGGTCCGGGTCGGGCGGACGAGGACACCCGCGGCGACTTCCGGCACGGCGGCTGGGCCGCGTCGAGCGATGACCCGGCGATCGGCCGAGCGATGGGCGCGGCCATGGGGAGTGACTTCTCGTGGCTGTTCGGGCGCCGGACCTACGACGATCTGCTCGGGCACTGGAACGCGGTGGGCGGACCGTTCCGGGACGGGTTGAACGGCGTCACGAAGTACGTCGCCTCGACCGACCCGGACGCGGCCTTGCCGTGGCCGAACTCGACCCTGCTGACCGGGGACGTGCCCGCGGCGGTGGCACGACTCCGCGACGAGCTCGACGGGAACCTCGTGGTGATGGGGAGCGGGGCGCTCGTCCGGTCGCTCCTGCCCCTCGGGCTCGTCGACGAACTGCTCCTCGTGCTGCACCCGGTCGTGCTCGGCGGGGGCACCCGGCTGTTTCCCGACGACCGCGCACTGCATCGGTTCACGCTCCTGAGCGCCGAGGCGACCTCGGACGGCCTGGTGCTCGCGCGCTACCGACGCGACATCGAGTGAGCAGAAATGGTCGAGTCACCCGAGCGGACTCGACCATTTCTGCTCACTGAACGAGGCACAGCCACTGAACGCGCCCGCGCCGGCCCCTCAGACGCACTCCCACGTGACGATGCGGCGGTCGGACGCCTCGACCTCGCGGACGGGGCCGGTGACGCGGACCACCGCGCGGTCCGTGGCGGAGCCGGGGACGGGCCCTGGAGCCGACCCGCTGCCGACGGCGACGATCCCGTCTGCGTGCACCGCGCCTCCAGGCCGTGACGCCGCGGCGTGCGACGCGACCCAGACCTCGACGCCGCCGGGCTCGACCACCTTCCGCAGGTCGCGACCGGTGAAGCCGAACCGCTGGACCGGCACGCTGAACCGCACCCGCACCGACTCCCCCGGTGCCAGCGCGACCCGCGCGTAGCCGAGGAGCTGCGCGACCGGGCGCGTGACGCTGGCGTGCACGTCGTGTCCGTAGAGCTGCACCACGTCGTCACCCGCGCGGTCCCCGGTGTTCCGGACCGTCACGGACACGTCGAACGCGCCGTCGCTGCCGACGGTGGGATCGGTGACGAGGTCCTCGTACGCGAAGGTCGTGTACGTGAGCCCGAAGCCGAACGGCCGCACGGGCGTCGAGTCCGTGGCGGTGACGTCGGACGGTCCACCGAGCCGCGGGTGCAGGTACGTGTACGGCTGCGCTCCGGCGGCGCGCGGGAGCGAGACCGGCAGGCGGCCGGAGGGCAAGGCCGCGCCGGTGAGGAGGTCGGCGATCGCGGTGCCGCCCTCCTCGCCGGGGAAGAACGCCTGGACGACGGCTGCCGGCAGCAGCGCGTCGGGCCCCTGGGCGTCGCCGTCGAGTGCCCACCCGATCGCGTACGGTCGTCCGGTCAGCAGCACCACGACGGTGGGTGTGCCCGTGGCGACCACGGCCTCGACGAGTTCGCGCTGCACGCCGGGCAGGTCGAGGGACTCGGTGTCGTTGCCCTCGCCGACGGTGCCGCGGCCGAACAGTCCGGCCTGGTCGCCGACGACCACCACGGCGACGTCGGAGGCCTGCGCCACGGCGACCGCGTCGGCGAACCCGGAACGGTCCGTGCCGGAGACGGCGCAGCCGGTGGCGAAGCGGACGGCGGACGATCCGAGCGAGGTGGTGAGGGCCTCGCGGACGGTCGGGATGTCGAAGCCGAGCGGCAGGTCCGGGTGCGCGGCGAGGACGTGGTTGGCGAAGGAGTAGCAGCCCTGCAGTGCCTCGGCACGGTCGGCGTTCGGGCCGATCAGGGCCACGGTCGCGTCGGCGCGGAGCGGGAGGACGGGCGCAGTACCGGCGGCGCCCGCCGTGTCCGCTCCGCCGGGGACTGGTCGGTTCGCCAGCAGGACGAGCGACCGAGCCGCCAGCGCCTTCGCGAGTGCCCGGTGCCGGGGCGTGTCCAGGTCGATGCCGGTGGGCGGCTCGTCCTCGAACGCGGACGGGTCGAGCAGCCCGAGCCGCTCCTTCTGCCGGAGGACCCGGAGCACGGCCCGGTCCACGAGCGCCTCGTCGACGAGGCCGGCGCGCACGCGGTCGACGAGCGGCTGCAGGAACGCGTCCCCCGTCGGCAGCTCGACGTCGATGCCCGCGGACAGCGCCAGCGCGGCGGCCTCGCCACGGTCGGCGGCGATGCCGTGCATGACCTCGAGGAACGCGACCGAGAAGTAGTCCGCGACGACCGTCCCGTCGAACCCGAGCCGATCGCGCAGCACGTCGGTCAGGAGCTCGCCGTTCGCCGCGACGGGCACGCCGTCGATCTCGGCGTACGAGTTCATGACGCTCCGCGCGCCACCGTCCCGCAGCGCCATCTCGAAGGGCGGCAGGAAGACGTCCGCGATCTCGCGCGGCCCGGCGTGCACGGGTGCGTGGTTCCGGCCGGCCTGCGACGCCGAGTAGCCGAGGAAGTGCTTCAGCGTCGCGTCCACGCCGGCACCCTGCAGCCCCCGGACGTACGCCGTGCCGACGGTCCCGACCAGGTACGGGTCCTCGCCGATGCACTCGTCGACGCGGCCCCAGCGCGGATCACGGACCACGTCGAGCACGGGCGCGAGCCCCTGGTGGACGCCGAGCTGCCGCATCGACTGCCCGATCACGGCACCGACCTGCTCGACGAGCTCCGGGTCGAACGCCGCACCCCACGCCAGCGGCGTCGGGAACGTGGCGGCCTTCCAGGCGGCGAGTCCGGTGAGGCACTCCTCGTGGACGAGCGCGGGGATCCCGAGCCGGGTCTCGCGGATGAGTCGTCGCTGCTCCGCCCACAGCCAGGCGGCACGCTCGTCCGGTTCGACGGGTCGGGTGCCGTAGACGCGGGTGAACTGGCCGATGCCGTGGCGGGTGATGTCCGCGAGCGTGCGGCCGTCCGCCGTGGCCGTCATCTCGCCCTGCATCGGGGCGACGACGCCGTTCTGGTCGAGCCAGTAGCCGACGAGCTGGGCGGTCTTCTCCTCGAGGGTCATGGCGGCGAGCAGGGCGGTGGCGCGGGTCGCGGGCGTCCTGTCGGTCGCGTCGGTCGCGTCGGTCGTGTCGGTCGCGTCCGTCGTGTGCGCGGCGTCGGCCTGGAGGCGCGGGTCGTCCCCGGCGGTCCGCGTCGCGTCAGCCGTCGTCACCCCTTCACCGCCCCGGTCAGGCCGCCGACGATGCGGCGCTGGAAGACGGCGAAGAACACGAGCGCCGGGATCATCGACAGCGACGTGAACGCCAGGACCCGCGCGGTGTCGACGGAGTACTGCGACGAGAACGCCTGCACCCCGAGCGGCAGCGTGTACGCCGACGCGTCGTTGAGGATGAACAGCGGCAGGATGTAGCTGTTCCAGCTGCCGATGAACGCCAGGATGCCGACCGTGACGACGCCGGGCAGCGACAGCGGCACGACCATCCGGAAGAAGAACCCGAGTCGGCTGGCGCCGTCGATCGACGCGGCTTCCTCGAGTTCGTCCGGGATCGCCCGGAGGAACGGCACGAGGATGATCACCGTCGTCGGCAGCGCGAACGCGATCTGCGGCAGGATCACCCCGGCCAGGCTGTTCGTCAGACCGAGGTCCTTCACGAGCAGGTAGAGCGGCGTGATCGCGACGGTGATCGGGAACATCAGACCGGCCGCGAACAGCGAGTACAGCGCATCCCGCCCGCGGAACCGGTAGCGGGCGATCACGAAGCTGACCATGAGGCCGAGCACGACGACGCCGACCGTGGTGGTGACGCCGGCGATCACCGAGTTGCCGAGCTGCTGCCAGAAGACGCCGCTCGACAGCACGGAGAGGTAGTTGCCGAACTGCCACGGGCTGGGCAGACCGGCCGGGCTCGCGGTGATCTGCGAGTTGCTGCGGAATCCGCCGAGCACGATGTACAGCACCGGTCCGACGCAGACCGCGATGAACAGCAGGGCGACGAAGTACGTGCCGAGGTTCCGTTCGCGGCGGACGGGTCCGGAGTCCTGGGGACGGCGACCCCGGGTCGGCGAGACGATGGAGGCGGTGGCGGTCATCGGTCGGCCTTCTCGGTGATGGCGCCGGCGGTGTCGCGGCGCAGGACGAACCGCTGGTAGACGAGTGCGACCGCCAGCGAGATGATGAAGATGACCACGGCGACGGCGTTGCCGTACCCGTAGTTGCCGGACATGCGGCCGTTCGCGACCATGTACGTCGCCATCGTCGAGGTACCAGCCGTCGCGGCGATGTACTGGCCCCAGATGATGTAGACGAGGTCGAACAGCTGCAGCGACCCGATGATCGACAGGAACGCCCAGATGCGGACCGTCGGGCCGAGGAGCGGCAGGGTGATGCGCCGCTGGATCTGCCAGTAGCTGGCGCCGTCGAGCTGGGCCGCCTCGAACAGCTCCTCGGGGATGCTCTGCAGGCCCGCGAGGAACAGGATCACCGCGAAGCCGATGTACTTCCACGAGATGATCGCGAGCAGGGTCCAGATCGCGATGTCCGGGTTCGACAGCCAGTCGGCGCGCAGGGCACCGAGCCCCACCGCCTGGAGCAGGTCGTTCACGGCGCCGCTCGACTGGAGCATCAGGCTCCAGCCGGTGCCGACGATCACCTCGGAGATGACGTACGGCAGGAAGATCAGGACGCGGATGAGTCCGCGACCCCGGATGCGCTGGTTGAGCAGGAGCGCGAGCACGATCGCGATCGGCCCCTGCACGAGGAGCGACCCGATCACGATGAACGCATTGTGGAGCAGGACGCCCCGGAAGTCCGGGTCGGTGAAGATGATCGCGTAGTTCTGCAGGCCGACGAAGTCGGTGGGGGTGCCGTACCCCTGCCACTTGTAGAAGCCGTAGTAGGCGGCGAGCGCGACGGGCAGGATCACGAACCCGACGAACATGATCGTCGCCGGGCCGGCGAGGACCGCGATCTCGACGCGGGTGCGGACGTCGGTGCCCGTGCGGGGCCGGCGGGCCGGGGCCGACGGCGAACCGTCGACCCCGCCCGTGTTCCGTCCCGCCCCGGACCGCGCTGCGTCGGAACGCGGTGCGACAGAGGTGGTCATCGTGTCGTCAGCCCTTCGCTGCGGCCTGGTTGACGGTCTTGACGATGTCGTCGACGGATCCCTTGCCGGCGAGCAGGTTCACGACGCTCGTGTTGAGGGCGTTGCCGACGTTCTGGCCGTAGACGGTGTCGAGGTAGTTCGAGACGAACGGTGCCTTGTTGTAGGCCTCGAGCACGGTCTTCAGGTAGGGCTCGGTGACGACCGACTGCGCCGACTGGTTCGCCGGGATCGCGTTGAACGCCTTGTAGTAGGCCTCCTGCACGGGCTTCTGCGTCATGTAGTTCAGGAAGTCGGTGCAGGCCTGCTTGGGGGCCTTCGCCGAGCACGAGTACCCGTCGACGGCGCCCATCATCGAGCCGGGTGCGCCCTTGCCGCCGGAGACCTCCGGGAACGGGAAGAAGCCGAGGTCGGCGAGCGGCTTGCCGTCCGGGGTGAGCGATGAGATCACACCCGGGTCCCAGGCGCCCATGAGCTCCATCGCGGCCTTGTGGTTCGCGACGAGACCGGCCGAGCTGCCCGCGCCCTGCTGCGCCGCGGTCGTGAGGTAGCCGTCGTTGAACGGCTTGGTGTCGAAGAACGCCTTCGTGTCCTTGCCCGCCTGTGTCCAGCACGCGTTGGTGAACTTCAGGTCCTTCGCGGTCTTCGTCAGCGTGCTCTCGCTGCAGGCGCGGAGGGCGAAGTTGTAGTACCAGTGCGCGGCCGGCCAGGCGTCCTTGGCACCGACGGCGACCGGCTGGATGTTCGCGGCCTTGAGCTTCTGGATGTCGGCGTTCAGCTCGTCGATCGTCGTGGGGGTGCCCTCGATGCCGGCCTGCTTGAAGAGGTCCTGGCTGTACCAGATGCCCTCGGGGTTCACGTCGACCGGCATGGCCCACGTCTTGCCGTCCTGCTCGTACCCGCCGAACGCGCCGTCGCTGATCTCGCTCTTGGCGGTCTTGCCGATCGAGCCGGAGATGTCCATCAGCTGGCCGGCGTCGACCATGGCGGCCATCTTGCCGCCACCGCGCTGCAGGAACACGTCGGGGGCGGATCCGGAGTTGAGCGCGGTCTGGAGCTTGCCGTCCAGGTCCTCGTTCTGGATCGCCTGGATCTTGATGGTGACGTTCGGGTTCTTCGCCTCGAAGTCCTTGACGGTCTTGTCCCAGAACGCCTTGCCGGGTCCGGTGGTGGAGTTGTGCCAGAAGGTCATCGAGACCTTCCCGCCGTCGCCCCCGGCGGCATCGCTGCCCGCCGAGCAGCCTGCGGCCACCAGTGCTGTGACCCCGATCAGCGCGATGGCTGCCGCGGCACGGATCTTCCTCGTCATCGTGGAACTCCTGAGTGTCGTCGTTGACATGCAGCGACATCGACTGCCGCTTGCGGAGAGCGTGCCAGGTCGGCACGAGGCTTGTCAATCGATATCGATAACGTTTTCTTTGCCCGTTTTCGCGCCCAGGCAGCGGTACGGTGTGCACATGGACACGGCTCTCGGCATGCGTCCCGGAGCCGGCCGGGTGACGATCGGGGACGTCGCACGGGCCGCCGGGGTGTCGATCCCCACGGTGTCGAAGGTCATCAACCAGCGCGACGGCGTCGCACCGGCGACGATCCTCCGCGTGCAGGAGGTCGTCGAGCAGCTCGGCTACGAGACCTCGCTCGTCGCCCGGAGCCTCCGCAGCTCCCGCACCGGGGTCCTCGGCATCCTGGTGCCCGAGTTCGAACCGTTCTCGACCGAGCTCCTCCGCGGGGTCTCGAGTGCCACCATCGGCACCGGGTACGAGCTGCTCGCCTACGCGGGCCTCGTGACGGGTGCCGACCAGCCGGGGTGGGAACGGCGATCGCTCTCGCGGCTCTCCGGAACGCTCATCGACGGTGCCATCGTCGTGACGCCCACCACGGCGCTGTCGAGCTCGTCGATCCCCGTCGTCGCGATCGACCCGCACACCGGTCCGGAGGGCCACGCCACGGTCGACGCCGACAACGAGGACGGTGCCGTCCAGGCGGTCGAGCACCTGGTCGCGCTCGGCCACACGCGCATCGCGCACCTCCGTGGCCGCCCGGACCTGGCGTCCGCGCAACTCCGCGAGGCCGGCTACCGACGCGCCCTCGCTGCCGCCGGGCTCCCCGTCGACGAATCGCTCGTCCGGGACGGCGGCTACCAGGAGGACCAGTCCGCCGCGGTCGCCCGCGACCTGCTCGCCGGGCCCGATCGACCCTCCGCGGTGTTCGCCGCGAACGACTCCTCGGCGGTCGGTGTGCTCCGCGCCGCGGCCGACCTGGGCCTCCGCGTGCCCGAGGACGTGTCCGTGGTCGGGTTCGACGACGTCCCGCAGGCGTCGACCACGACCCCGCCGCTGACCACCGTCGCGCAGCCGCTCGCCGAGCTCGGGTCACGCGCCGTCGAGATGCTGCTCACGATGCTGCGCGGCGAGCCGGCGTCCGACCACGTCCGGCTGCCGACGACCCTCCGCGTCCGCGCGAGCACGGCGCCGCCGCCCCCGCCTGCCTGACCTCCGCGACCGCGACGACGGCTCAGTGCACAGACCGCCGCAGCGTCTCCTTCGGGTACTCCCCGAACCGCTCCGCGTACGCCGCCGAGAACCGCCCGAGGTGCGCGAACCCCCACCGTCGCGCGACGTCCCCGACCGCACCGGCCTGCGGATCGGCGGTGGTCAACTCCGCTCGCACCCGGTCGAGCCGCACCTGCCGCAGGTACGTGAGCGGCGACACGTCGAAGACCCGGCGGAACGACTCCTGCACGGACCGGACGCTCAGCCCGGACGCCGCGGACAGGTCCGAGATCGTGATGGGTTCCGCAGCGTGGTCGTGCACGTACTCCACCGCGGCGCGGAGCCGTGCGTTGCGCGGCCGCCCGAGGACGGCGGGCAGGTCGTCGAGCACCGGCGGGAACAGGTCCAGGAACACCTCGAGCGCCGCGGACTTCGCCTCCTGCCACGCGGCCGACTCGGTCCCGCCGGCCCGCAACGCACGAGCGAGTGCGGTGAGCGCCTCCCGCCACCGCTCCGCGGCCTCCAGACCGAGCTCACGGTGGGCGTCGAAGCGCAGTGCGTGCTCACCGACCTCGCCGCGGAGTTCCGCGACCCGGCGGACGAACGCGCGGTCGAGGTGCACGATCCGCAGGTCGTGGTCGGCCGTCCGGAAGGCGAACTCCTGGTCCGCCGGGAGCAGCACGGGCACCTCGAGCGGCAGCGCGTGCTGCTCGATCTCCACCCTGCCGGCACCGACCCACAGGACGACGAGGTCACCTCCGGCGGGCACCACCCCGTGGAGCGCCCCGTGCAGCTGCGCGCGGCGGATCGTCACCTCGGCGTCCCCGAGCGCGGTGTAGCGGTGGTCGAAGGTGCCGTCGGTCGCGCGGGCGACCCACCGCGCCGCACCGGCCACGTCCCCTCCGTACACCCCGGCGAGGTCGCGGACGGCGTCCTCGGGACGGTGGCCGGAGAACTCGAACCGGATCGCGTCCGGCACCCCGGCCGCACTCGGCGTCTGATCGGTCACGCCCACCCCCGCCGCGACTCGGGTGTCCACATCCCGCTGTCGTCCTCGTTATCTGGATACGCTGGCCCGATGAGCGCGGCGTATCGTGTCGCGCAAGCGATCCGCACCGAGGGGGCGACCACGTGAGCGAGATCGACCTGACCGCGGCCATCACCCGGCTCGAGGCCGCGATGGGGTCGCTGCGCGGTCGACTTCGGGACCGACTCGACGTGTCCGGCTCCGACCTGACGGTGCTGCAGTTCGTGGCCCGTGCCGCGGCGGCCGAGCGGAAGGTCCGGGTGAAGGACCTCGCGTCCCACCTGGGCCTCAGCGGGCCGGCTGTGACGGGCACGGTCGACCGACTCGAGCGCGCGGGTCACCTCTGCCGCGTCCCGAACCCCGACGACGGTCGGAGCCGATTCATCGAGCTGACGCCGGAGACCGAGCGCGCCTACGCCTCGGCGATGGACAGCACGAACGAGCACCTGCACGAGCTGTTGTCCTCCTTCACTGATCGCGAGCGGGCGAAGTACGTCCGGGTCATCGACCGCGTCATCGAGGCGCTCGAGTTCGGCGCCCCGTCGCCTTGACGGCAGGGTACGGGCGGCGACGACCGCACCCCGATCATTTGTCCACCAAGCGCAGTTAGGTAACTTCCCTACCTATCTTGCCGGACGCACCGCCCGCGCGCCCGTACCTTCGTCCACGGATGCCCCCGATCGGGGGTACGAGGGCGAAGGGAGCGAACGATGAGCCACTACGAGTCGCAACAGGGCGTCGACCCGGTCCGCATCGAGACGTTCCGACTGATGCGCAAGCGCTGGAAGCACGGCGAGCAGCAGGACGGCGCCGGCCTGTACGAGGACTTCTTCACGGACACCGCCCGCGACCCGCGTCGCGGCTGACGACGGATCACCCGGGTCCGGCCTGGAGGCACGGCGCGCGTCCGTCACGGACGCTGCGGCACCAGGGACACCGAGTTCGGGCCCACGGTCGCCGTGGCCAGGTCGACGCGCGCCAGCCCGCCGGGCGCGAGCGCATCGGCGATGGTCAGGCGCAGGGCCGTCTCGGTGTGCCGGCCGGTCGCCGCGCGGGTCCCGCCCGCACCGGTGGGCGCGCTGTCCTCCTGCACGTTCACCCGGAGCGAGAGCACCCCGGGGAGCCCGGCCAGCACCGTCGCGAGCACGGTGACGACCGGTCCGCCGATCGTCGTCGTGATCGTCGTCCCGAGTGAACCGACGAGCGCGAACAGCGTCGTCGCGAGCGTCCCGACCACCGCCTGCGTCAACGGGTTCACGAGCGAGGTCGCCAGCCCGGTGACGACGCCGAGCAACCCGCCGAGCGGCAGGCCGAGCAGGTCGACGCCGACCGTCAGCTTCGTCTGGCCGGACATCAGCGCAGCGATGCCGGTGTCGACCCCGACGGAGAGCTTCGCGATCGGCACCCGCACGCCGAGCAGTGGCGCGCTGAGGTCCGCGGCGAGGGCGATCCGGAGGTGGATCGACCCGAGTGCCGTCGTGAGCGCCGCGGTGATCCGGCTCGCCCACGCATCCACGACCTGACCGAGCCGGTCAGCGAGCGCCCCGAGGGTGACCGCGTCGAGGACCACCTCGTGGTTCGGCGGCAGGTCGTTCAGCCCGTGCTCGTCGTCACCGAGCAGGTGCGCCAGATCGACGCGGATCGTCCCGGCGGACAGGTCGAGCACGAGGGTGCCGCCCGCGTCCTGCAGGGGTTCGGCGAGCAGCGGCGACACCGCGGCGCCGAGGTCGGGCCCGGTGAGCACGACGGAGCCGCCGACCGAACCGAGTCCGAGACCGCCGGTCAGCGTGCCGAGGACGCCGAGGACGCCCTGGTTGATCGTCCGCGCGAGCACGCCGTCGCTCCCGCCGAGGGCTCCCACGGCGGCGTCGAGCTGGACCACGGTGTCGTCGACGGCGGTGACGAGTGCGCCGACGAGCGGGCTGTCCACACGGAGGTCGAGGCTCGCGATGCCGTAGGCCCGCGTGACACCGGTCTCCTCCCCCGCCGCGACGGCCTGCTGCACGGCGGCGCGGAGGTTCGTGCGGAGCGTCTGCTGCACGACCCCGCCCCAGAGGTCATCCTCGATCGCATCGCACCCCGCGAGCTCGGCGGTCGCCCCCACCGCCCCGACGTCCAGGCCGACGTCGGTGACGTCCGCGATCCCCGGCAGCGCCTTCCCGAGCGTGACGGACGCGGGCTCGGGCAGTTCACTCGTCGGCGTCGTGTCGGTGACGAGCAGACCGCCGGAGTCCGCCACGAGACCCGCGGCCGCGACGGCGTCCCCGGTGCCGGCGGCGGTGGCGACCTGGTTCACCGCGCCGGCCGACCCCGCCGGCAGCCCGACGCCGAGCCCGGTCAGGTCGATGCCGACCAGGTCGCCGAGCAGCCCCACGTCGAGCGGGTTGCCGAAGGACTGCGCGAGCGGTCGCGCGTTCCCGATCTCCGGGGACGTGGCCGGCTCCACCGCTGCGGGGGCGGCTCCCGTCTTGGCGACGGCGACGCCCCGCACGGTGGCGACCGAGTCGAGGTCGACCCCCGCCAGGGAGCCACTGAGGAACCGGCTCGACGCCGTGGCGGTGTACCCGGAGTCCACACCGCAGTCGAACGTCGACGTCCCGACGGTGCCCGTGTCCCACTCCCGGTCCGTCCAGGACGCCGTGCTCGGGACGGCGGTCGGCAGGACGAGTGCCGCGGCGAGGGCGATGCCCGTCGCGACGGCGGACCGGCCCCGCGGGGTCACGGTCGCACCTCCGCCGCACGTGCGCTCCGGCGGCAGCGCAGCGCGAGGCCAGCGAGCACTGCGGCGAGGGCGACGAGTGCCGGACCGACGAGCGGACCGCCGGTGTAGGCCAGGGCCCGAGCGGGAGCCCCCGGTCCCCCGGACACGACGGCGTCGTCCCCGCGGGCGGTGACCCCGAGGCCGAGGCGTCCGGTCAGTCCGGCGAGCCCGGGGTCCGCGGCGTCGGCCAGCGACGAGCGGACCAGCAGGTACGCCGTGCCGTCACCGTCGGGATCGGGCACCCGGACGACCGGGCTCGTCGCTGCCCAGTCCTCGGCCGGCGTGGCTCGGACGAGATCGACCGCGTCACCGGGGCAGCTCGGGGTGTCGCCCGTGTCCTGCCACGCGCGGTCGCAGGACGACACCGTGACGAGGAGTCCGCTCGGGGCCTCGGCGAGCGCGCCGTCCTTGCGGACCTCGAGGTCGAGCGTGACGGGCCCCGCGACCCGGACCTCCGTGCGTACCTGCCACGCCGTCTCGGTGGCGCCGTCCGCGTCGGGCAGCGCCCGGGGCTCTGGACCGGTGTGCAGCACGAGGCGACCCGGTGTGCCGGTCTCGGGCACGGGCCTCCAGTCCGTCGCGGCGACCGCCGCCACCGTCGTGCCGGCACCGGCGCACCCGACGATCACGGCGGCGAGCGCCACGAACGACGTGAGCCGCCCGGTCACGCGTGGTCCCCCCGCCGACGGTCCGGCCAGAACGCCCAGGCGACGAGCGCGCCGACGGCCGCGACGGCGATCCCGCGGGCGACCGGACTCGTCAGGGCCACGAGCACCGAGCCGAGCGTGGGTGCGTGCGCGAGGACGAGTCCGGCCTCGCGCACGACGTACGGGTCGCGGTCGTCCGAGGCGTTGTCGTCGCCGCGGAGCGTCAGCGACCGCGCGCCGGGCTCGCCCGGAACCGGTTCGACGGCGACGATCCGGTGCGTGACCGGCAGGGCGGAGCCCGGTCGGGGCACGGTGACGACGTCGCCCTCGTGCAGTTCCGTCGCCGGGACGTCGTGCGTGATCGCGAGGCCGCCCGCGGGGATCGTCGGCGCCATCGAGCCGGTGGTGACGACGACGAACGACAACCCGGTCAGGGCGATCGCGACCCACCCGAGCAGGCAGGCGAGGCCGATCGCGCCCGCGACGGTCACGACGACCGTGCGGACCCGCTCGACGAGACGGCGGGGTGGCGCCGTGTCCTCCGCGGAGGACGACGGCGCGGTGGTGCCGCGCACGACGCGCTCAGTCGGACTCGGCGGCGAACTGCCACGCCGGTGCGGCGGTCCTCCCCTGCAGGGCGTCGAGCGGCACGCCCGCCGGCAGGGTCGGCGACGCGGGCAGGGAGACCTCGAAGCAGTACAGCTGCGTCGAGGCCCCGGCGGCGGCGAGCCGCTGTGGCGCCGAGGCGGCGGTGGTGCCGAGCGGCCCGTCGGCGATGACGTTCGCCGGGGTCGCGAAGGCGGTGGCGTCGCAGGCGGCCGTGGTGCTCGTCGCCGTGGCCACCCGGACGTGCAGCGCACCCCAGAGTGCGTCGTCGGCGTCCGTCACGGTGACGCCGTCGGCGGGGACGGCAGCGCGGAGGGCCACGTCGCCGGCGACCGAGTCGGCGGTGGTGCGCAGGGCGACGGGGGCGTACGTCGCGGTCCCGGGCGAGAGCGCCAGCGCGTCGACGGTGAACCGGAGCGCCTGGCCCGGGTTCGTCTCGTCCGAGGTGAAGCCCGCCGCGGCGAACGGGGCCGTGACGTTCTGCTGCACCTCGAAGCCCGACGTGCCGACGCCGCCGCCCCCGGAGCCGTTGCCGCCGAACACCCACTCGGTGTCGGTCCACGAGGCGAGCGTGTAGCCGAGGCCGCCGACGACGAGGGCTCCTCCCGCCGCGATCGCGAACGCCCTGGTGCGGTTGGTGCGGCGCCGAGCGCGCGCGGGTGTGCTGGTGTCAGCCATTGCCGTGTCTCCTGATCCGTGACGTCGACCGGATGCGACGACGGCCCGGGGTGGTTGGTCCCGGGCCGTCGTGCTCGACGTCGTGCGTCGATCCTCTCGCAGACCTGAGGGATCGACAAGGTCTGCTCAGCCCTTGACGGCGCCCGACGTCAGTCCGGACACGATCGACCGGCGGAACACCAGCACGAGGATGACGATCGGCACCGTCGCCGCGACGCTCGCCGCGAAGATCTGGGCGAACGGCACGGTGAACTGGGTGCCGAACAGGGCGATCCCGACCGGGATGGTCCGGAACGAGTTCTCGCTGTTGAACGTCAACGCCATCAGGAACTCGCTCCACGACGCCGTGAAGGTGAACACCCCGACCGTGAACAGCCCCGGCTTGGCCATCGGCAGGATCACGGACAGCACCGTTCGCCAGGCCCCGGCACCGTCGATCTCGGAAGCCTCCTCGATCGTCGAGGGGATGCCCTGCAGGTAGTTCCGCATGATCCAGATCGCGAACGGCAGGTTGAACGCGACGTACGGCACGATCAGCCCCGGGTACGAGTTGAGCAGCCCGAGGTTGCGCTCGAGCAGGTACAGCGGCGTCAGCACCGCGATCGCCGGGAACACCGAGAGCATGAGCAACGAGGTCATGATCGCCGTGCGGCCCCGGATGAAACGGCCGGCGAGCGCGTACCCGGCGAGGAACGCCAGCGCGAGCACGATGACGGTCGTGGACACCGACACGATGACGCTGTTCACCATGTACTGGCCGAGGGCGTTGTCGCGGAAGGCCACCACGAAGTTGTCGAAGGTGATCGCCTGCGGCCACGCGGTCGGCGGCGACTGCGAGATCTCGGACGCCGGCTTGAGCGACGTCGTGACGAGCCAGTACAGCGGCAGCGCGGTGAGCACCGCGATGACGACACCGCTGACGTTGACGGTGTTGACCCACTTGCGCCACCCGCGGCGCACGCGTTGACGGGGCATCAGTCGTCCCCTCCCTTCGCCTGGTTCCGGAACGCCCGGAGGAACAGCAGACAGCCGGCCGCGACGATGATCGCGGTGGACGTCGCGATCGCCGCGCCCGGTCCGATGTTGATGTCCTGGAACAGGACCTTGTAGCCCATGATCGCGAGCGACTGGGTGCTGGTGCCCGGTCCGCCGTTCGTCAGCACGAACGGCAGGTCGAACACGCCGAACGCCTGCAGGATGCGGAACAGCACCGCGATCGTGAGCGTCGGGGTGAGCTGCGGCAGCACCACGCGCCAGAACGTCTGCCACGTGCTCGCGCCGTCGAGCTCGGCTGCCTCGTAGTGGTCCTCGGAGATCTGCACGAGTCCCGCGAGCAGGATGATCGCCACGAACGGCGTCGTCTTCCAGATGTCCGCGACCATCAGCCCGGTGATCGCGGGGACCGGTTCGCCGAGGATCACGGGCGCCTCGCCGAACAGGCCGAAGAACCACGTGGCGACCCCGTAGGTGGAGTCGTAGACGTACTTCCAGAGCTGCGCGTTCACGATCGTGACGAGCGACCACGGGACGAGCATGAGGGCGAGCATCCACCCGCGGGTGGCGCCGAGCCGCTCGAGCACGAGGGCGACGAGCATGCCGAGGACGAGCTCCACCGACACCGTCACGAGTGTGTACAGCACCGTGAAGCCCAGTGCCCGGTACCAGTCGGCGCTCTGCAGCAGCGCCGCGTAGTTGCCGAGCCCGAACGACTGGATCGAGAAGCCCTCGTAGCCGACCTCGACGTCCGCGAAGCTCAGGACGATCGAGTACACCACCGGGAAGATCGTGACCGCCGCCACGACCAGGAGCGCCGGGGCCGCGAAGCCCCACGCGCCCCGCGCGCGGATGCGGTCGAGACGCGACCGTCCGGTGAGGCGAGGCGGCGGGTCGAGGCGATCCGTGCCTCCAGGCCTGGTCGACGCCCGCGTCGCGGTGCCGGCGCTCACAGCGCTTCGCCCTGCAGTGCGAGCGAGATGGCGGAGGCCATCGCGCTGGTGCCGCCGTCCACCGACGTCTGGCCACCGAGGATGCTGTTGCCGTTCTGGTACACGCCCTGCGAGACCTTCGGGTAGTACGCCGTCGAGGTCGGGCGGGGCACGAGCGTGATCCCCGCGGCGGTGTCGTACGTCGGGCGCTGCTGCCGCTTGGCGTCCTCGCTGACGAGGGACTCGCTGCGCGCAGGCAGGACACCGCCCTCGCGCGTGAGGAACTGCTGCGCGTTCTCGCTCGACATCCAGCTCGCGAACGTCAACGCCGCCGCGGGCTGCTGCGTGTGCGGGTTGATGTAGTTCCCCCACCCGCCGATCGTCGAGTGGTGCTCGTCGGATCCGTCGAACGTCGGCCGTGCGGCGAGTCCGACCTTGCCGGCGACCCGGCTGTCCGGGCCGTTCGCGATGCCCCACGCGTAGGACCAGTTGCGGAGGAACGCCGCCCGGCCGCCCGAGAACGCGTCGTTCGTGTCCTGCTCCTGGTACGTCAGGGTGGCCCGGGGGCTCGCGCCGTCCGTGATCAGGGACCGCATGAACTCGAAGGCACGCTTCGTCTCGGAGCTCGTGGTCTCGGGCTTCGTCAGGTCGTCGTTGAGCAGTGAGCCACCGGCGTCCGCGACGAACTCGGTGACGTTGCAGGTGAGCCCCTCGTACACGTCGCCCTGGAACGCGAAGCCGTAGCTGACGTCCCCGGTGTCGACGAGCTTCGCGGCGGTCTCGCGCACCTCCTCCCAAGAGGCGGGCACCTGGAAGCCGTGCTTGTCGAGGAGGTCCTTGCGGTACAGGAAGAACGACTCGTCGATGTAGAGCGGGAACATGTAGTACGTCCCGTCGACGCTCGCCGCCTGGCGCAGGCCCTCGGGGAACTGGTCGAAGAAGTCCTCGCCGACGAGCTGGTCCACGGGCGTCGCGAGCTTGTTCTTCGCGAACTGCCCGGGCCACGCGACGTCGCCGAGGTACACGTCCGGGGTGCTCGACCCCGCCGCGATCTGGGTCGTCAGGCTCGTCCGGTTCGTGTCGGTGTCGCTCGGGGCGCTGACGATCCGGACCCGGATGTTCGGGTGCTCCTTCTGGAACTCGGCGATCAGTCGCCGCCGGAGGTCGCCGCCGTCCTTCGAGGCGACCTGGCCGGCCCACCAGCTGATCGTGACGTCACCCTCGGGCGGGTCGGTCGGCCAGTCCTCCACGGTGGTGCGCTCCGGGCGGGTCGAGCAGCCGGCGAGCAGCAGCACCCCCGCTCCCCCGAGCAGGAAGAGCCTGCGGTCGATTGCCATCCGTCCTCCTCGACGTGTGGTGTGGCGTTCCTGTACATCCACACAACCAACGCTCCCTGGACGCCCGGTGGGCGGGGTGGCGGACGGACGGGCCGGAGGCGCGGTGCGGGGTCGCCACGCGCCTCCAGGCCGACACGGTGTCGCGAAGGCGACAGATGCCGGGTCCCGGCCGCGGGTCGTGTCGCGAAAACGACAGAGGTGCGCAGAAGAACGGCGGCAGACCGTCGCTTTCGCGACGGGTCAGGCGGGCGCGGGGGCCGTGGAGTCGGCGAGGTGGATCGCGCAGGGGATGAGGGTGTGCGTGAGCGCGGTCGTCCTGCCCTCGAGGCGGTCGGTCAGGGACTCCACCGCGAGCCGCCCGAGCTCCGGCCCCGGGGCGTTCAGTGTCGTGAGCACGGGTTCGGTCGCAGCACCGGCACCGTCGGAGGAGACGATCGCGATGACCGAGACGTCCTCGGGGACCCGCCGCCCGGCCGCGATCAGGCCGCTGACGAGCCCGAAGTTCGAGTCGTCCTTCATGATGATCGTCGCCGTGACGTCGGGGTCGCTCGCGAGGAGCTCCCGCGCGGCCCGTCGCCCGCCCTCGGCCGAGGCCCCGGCCGCGACCACCGTGCCGTGCAGGCCCCGTCGGTCCACGGAGGCCCGGAACGCCGCCTCCGACCGGACCTTCGGGCCGTAGTCGGCCATGGCGGTGCCGTCGAGGTCCTCCACGATGAGCCCGATCCGCCGGTGTCCGAGGCCGGCGAGGTGGTCGAGGGCGTCCTCCACGGTGCGCTCGAAGTCGATGTCGACGTACGACATCGACGACGGCTCCGCGGTCCGGCCGATGGCGACGAACGGGACGTCCATCGCGGCGAGCTGCTCGATCCGGGGGTCGTGCATGGTGACCTCCATGACGACGACGCCGTCGGCGAGCCCACCCGAGATGAGGTCGCGGACGTCCTCCGCGGTGGTCGCGGCGGGCCAGAGCACGAGGTGGTACCCGAGCTCCGAGGCACGGCTGGCGGCGCTCGTGAAGAACTGCAGCGCCGTCTGGCCGAGCCGGTGTTCGAGCACCGGGAACAGCAGCGCCAGGATGTGCGTCCGCCGGGAAGCGAGCGCCCGTGCCACGACGTTGTTGCGGTACCCGAGCTCGCGCATCGCGGCGGTGACCCGGGCGCGGGTGTCCTCCGACACGCGCTTGTTGCCGTTCACCACGAACGACACGGTGGCGATCGACACCCCAGCCCGGTCGGCGACCTGCTGCATCGTCGCCATGACGTCTCCCGTTCGTGTGATCCGCTCACTGTAGCGCCGCGGAGTCCGGAGAAAGTACGTCTAAGCGCTTTACTGTCGAAGCGCTTAGATGCTAGCTTCGTGCCACTCGGGACGCGACGGAGCGCTTCTGGTCCGGTTCGCACCCGATCCACGGACGGCACGCCCGTCCGTGCCCGGCAACCATCCAGAGAAGAGCGAAGCAATGAAGCCTCGACACCGCAGGACGCCCACGGTCCTCAGCGCGGTCGCCATGCTGGCGGCCGTCCCCCTCGTCCTCGCCGGCTGCTCCGGGGGCTCCTCCGCGAGCTCCGGCGGCAAGGTGGACTCCATCACGGTCCTCGACTACTACAACCAGGGCAACGACAAGAAGGTGATCGGCGACTACCTCGACAAGTGCGGCGCCGAGAACGACGTCACGATCAAGCGCAGCCTGGTGCCCGGCGCCTCCCTGATCCAGAAGGTGCTCCAGCAGGCGTCGTCGAAGACGCTGCCCGACGTCCTGATGCTCGACAACCCCGACCTGCAGCAGATCGCCGAGACGGGTGCGCTCTCACCGCTCACCGACTACGGCATCTCCACCGACGGCTACGCGAAGGGCGTGCTGCAGGCCGGCACCTACAAGGGCAAGGTCTACGGCCTCGCGCCGACCGTGAACACCATCGCGCTGTTCTACGACAAGAAGAAGCTCGCCGCGGCCGGTGTCACCCCGCCGAAGACGTGGGACGAGCTGAAGACCGCCTCGGCGAAGCTCACCACGAACGGCGAGTACGGGTTCGCCGTGGACGCCAACGCCACCTACGAGGGCACCTGGCAGTTCCTGCCCTTCATGTGGTCGAACGGCGGCGACGAGAAGGACATCGCCACCGCGAAGACCGCCGAGGCGCTGTCGCTCTGGACGGACCTCGTCAAGGACGGCTCGATGTCGAAGAGCGTCGTGAACTGGACCCAGGCCGACGTCAACGACCAGTTCATGGCCGGCAAGGCCGCGATGATGATCAACGGCCCGTGGCAGATCCCGGCGCTCAAGGACTCCGGCATCGACTACGGGATCGCGCAGATCCCCGTGCAGTCCGCCAGCGACACCGCCGTGGCACCGCTCGGCGGCGAGGTCTGGACCGTCCCGAACACCGGCGACAAGGCGAAGCAGCAGGTCGCGGCCAAGGTCGTCGACTGCATGAACGACGCCAAGAACCAGCTCGCGATGGCCAAGCTCCGCTACACGATCCCGTCGAAGACCGAGGTCGCGCAGCAGTTCGGCAAGGACGTCCCGGAGGAGCAGGTCTTCGTCGACCTGGTCGCCGACGCCCGTGCCCGCACCGGTGAGCTCGGTGCCGACTGGCCCAAGGCGGCGACGAAGATCTACACCGCCGTGCAGTCCGCGCTGACCGGGCAGGACTCGCCGGCCGACGCGCTGAAGAACGCGCAGTCGAGCAACTGAGCATGACCTCCACCGCGACGCACGTCGCCCCGCAGCGGGCCGCCGGGGACGGGAGCACCACTCCCGCCCCGCGGCCCGCCCGCCGGGGCCGCGGTCTGCGCTTCGAGCGGATCGCCCAGCTCCTGTTCCTGCTGCCGGCCGTGGTGTTCCTCGTGCTGTTCTTCGGCTACCCGGTCGTCAAGAACATCGTGATGAGCTTCCAGGCCTACACGACCTCGACCTTCTACACGGGCGAGGCGCCGTGGGTCGGGCTCTCGAACTACGTCTCCGTGGTGTCGTCGCAGCTGTTCAGCACCGCACTGCTCAACACCGCACTCTTCACGATCGGGTCGATCGTCGGCCAGTTCGTCCTCGGGCTGCTCCTCGCCTTGTTCTTCCGGCGGAACTTCCCGCTGTCCGGGCTCCTCCGCTCGCTGCTCCTGCTCCCCTGGCTGCTGCCGCTCATCGTCTCGAGCGCGGTGTGGAAGTGGATGCTCGACCAGGACTCCGGCGTCGTGAACCAGTTCCTCGGGATCTTCGGCATCGGCTCGGTCCCGTGGCTCACCAGCCCGGCGGTCGCGCTCATCACCGTGATCGGCGTGAACATCTGGATCGGCATCCCGTTCAACACGACGATCCTCTACGGCGGCCTGCAGGACATCCCGACCGAGCTGTACGAGGCCGCCGCGCTCGACGGGGCGACCGGGTGGAAGGCGTTCTGGTCGATCACCTGGCCGATGCTCCGACCGGTCGTCAGCGTCACGCTCGTGCTCGGGGTCGTCTACACGATCAAGGTGCTCGACATCATCCTCGGGTTGACGAACGGCGGGCCGGCGAACGCCACCCAGACGATCGCGACCCAGTCCTACGACCTGTCGTTCAAGCAGTTCGACTTCGGTCAGGGCGCCGCGCTGAGCAACATCCTCATCGTGATCTCCGCCCTGTTCGCGATCGTCTACCTCCGTCTCAACCGGAAGGCCATCGATGACTGACGCAACCGCGACGCGCGCCGTGGTGACCCGCGGCACCCGTCGCCCCACCCGGCCGACCACCCCGAAGCAGTGGGTGCTCTCCGGCGTCGGGATCCTGATCCTCGCCGTGATGCTCTTCCCGGTCTACTGGATGATCAACATCTCGCTGCAGCCGGCCGGCCCCGCGATCGAGGCCGCCTGGTTCCCGATCCACGCGCAGCTCGGCGGGTACGCGCAGGCCATCGCCGACCAGGGCGGCGCCCTCGTCACGAGCCTCGCGATCGCCCTCGGCAGCGTGGTCGTCAGCCTGCTCATCGCCACGCCCGCGTCCTACGCCCTCGCGCAGTTCAAGGTGAAGGGCGTCGGGGCGGTCCTGTTCGGGATCCTCATCTCACAGATGATCCCGGGCATCGTCGTGGCGAACGCGCTGTACGCCGCCTACAACGACCTCGGCCTGCTCAACACGATCCCCGGGTTGATCCTCGCCGACTCCACCGCCGGGGTGCCGTTCGCGATCCTCATCATGCGGGCGTTCATGCAGAACATCCCGCCGTCGATCATCGAGGCCGCGAAGGTGGACGGTGCCGGGAACTTCCGTGCGTTCCGCTCCGTGGTCGTGCCGATCAGCGCCAACGCCCTGATCACCGCCGGGCTCTTCACGTTCCTGTTCACCTGGAGCGACTTCCTGTTCGCCCTGACGCTCACCACCACCGGCGACGTCCGGCCGATCACGCTCGGCATCTACAACTACATCGGCACCTTCACCGCCGACTGGTCGACCGTCATGGCCGCCGCGGTGATGGCGTCGGTCCCCGCCATCGTGCTGCTGCTCGTGGCGCAGAAGTTCATCGCCGCCGGGGCAACCGGCGGTGCCGTCAAGTGACCGACCCCGCCGGCCCCATCGACCCCCGGCCAGGGTCCCGCTCTACCGAAAGGCACACCATGACCACCACCCCGCTCCGCATCACCGTCTGGGGCGAGAACGTCCACGAGCAGGTCGAGCAGCACGTCGCCGAGCGCTACCCCGACGGCATGCACGGCGCCATCGCCGACGGCATCCGCGAGAACCTGCCCGACGCCGTCGTCCGGACCGCCACGATGCAGGAGCCCGAGCACGGCCTCACCGACGAGGTCCTCGCCGAGACGGACGTCCTCACCTGGTGGGGGCACGCCGCACACCAGGACGTGGACGACGCCGTGGTGGACCGCGTGCACAAGCACGTGCTGTCGGGCATGGGCCTGGTGGTGCTGCACTCCGGCCACTGGTCGAAGATCTTCGGCAAGCTGATGGGCACCACCTGCACGCTCCGGTGGCGCAGCGAGCACGACCAGGAGCTCGTCTGGACCGTGAACCCGCAGCACCCCATCACCCGCGGCGTCCCGAACCCGATCGTCATCCCCGAGCAGGAGATGTACGGCGAGTACTTCGACGTCCCGACCCCCGACGAGCTGGTGTTCATCTCGGGCTTCACCGGCGGCGAGGTGTTCCGGAGCGGCATGACGTACCGCCGCGGGCTCGGGAAGATCTTCTACTTCTCCCCCGGCGACCAGGACTTCCCGGTGTACCACCACAAGGACGTCCGCCGCGTGATCGCGAACGCGACCGAGTGGGCCCGGCCGGAGCGCGAACGGGAGATCCCGACCCTGCGCCGGTACGACCTCGGCGAGTACTTCGACGGGCAGCACTACCGCGGCCCGTTCGACGACGCACCCGTGGACGAACCGGCAGAAGCCGGGGCGCAGGCGTGACCCCCCTCCGCGTCGTCCAGGTCGGTGCCGGCGGCATGGGTCGGGCCTGGCTCGCCACCGTCGCCGCCGACCCGGACGTCGAGCTGGTCGGCATCGTCGACCTCGACCTCGACGCCGCACGCGCCGGAGCCGCCGTCGCGGGCGACCCGTCGATCCCCGTCGGAACGGACCTCACCGCCCTCGCGGCGGCGACCGGTGCCGAGGCGGTGCTCGACATCACCGTGCCGGTCGCCCACCACCCGGTCACGCTCGAGGCCCTCCGCGCCGGGCTCCCGGTGCTCGGCGAGAAGCCCGCCGCGCAGACGGTCGCCGAGGCCCTGTCGCTCGCGGCCGCCGCCGAGGCCACCGGCAAGCTGTTCATGGTGTCCCAGTCGCGGCGGTACAACGACCACCTCGTCGCGTTCCGGCAGCACGTCCGTGACCTCGGCGCCGTCGGTGGCCTGAGCACCCGGTTCGCGAAGGCCCCGCACTTCGGCGGCTTCCGCGAGGAGATGGACGACGTCCTCCTGCTCGACATGGCGATCCACGCGTTCGACTCCGCCCGCTACGTGCTCGAACGCGACCCCGTGTCGGTGTACTGCGAGTCGTGGAACCCGTCGTGGTCCTGGTACCGGGGCGACGCCGCGGCCGCAGCGGTCTTCACCTTCGAGGACGACGTCCGGTACGTGTACGACGGCTCGTGGTGCGCGCCCGGCGCGGAGACCTCGTGGAACGGCGACTGGCGTGCCTCCGGAGCAGCGGGCACGGCGCTGTGGGACGGCGACCACGACCCGTGGAGCGACCTCGACGGCACACCGGGAGCCCCCGCGGTCGCGCCGAGCGTCGGGAACGAGATCGCCGGGGCGCTCGCGTCGTTCGTGCGGGCGGTCCGCTCCGGTGAGACCCCGGACGGCGAGGTCCACGGCAACGTCATGAGCCTCACCATGGTGGACGCCGCGATCGCCTCGGCACGATCCGGACGGCGCATCGTCATCGACGAGGTGCTCGAGCAGGCGCACGCCGCTGCGCTCGAGGCGGAGCAGGACGCGGCGATCCGCGAGCGGCTCGCGTCTTGGGGGTCGGTGCGGGGCGCGCTCGCGACGCACGCGCCCGCGGACGCGTGACGCTGCGCGTGCTGTCCGGCTCCGCTCCGTGAGCAACGCGACCGACGGGCGGACGGGAGGCACGGTGCGGCCTGGCACCGTGCCTCCCGTCCGCCGGGCGCGCGCGTCCAAGGCACGCGGCCGGGTGCGCGTCCTGGCCCGGTGACGCGTGGCGGGCGGTTACGGTGGCCGTGTGCGTGGACAACGGTCGTCGGACACACCAGCGGCGGCGACGCCCCTGGTGCTCGTCGCCGCCGACGCGCGCCGCCGGACCGGCCGGACGCCCTGGCGGCGCGTCCTCGTCGGTGTCGTGATCGCCGCCGTCGTCGGCGGTGCCGCCGTCGCGACGGCGGGCGCCCTCGTCTCGCAGCGCATCGCCGAGGGGTTCGCGGTGCGCGACGCGACCTCGGACACCGCGGGCCTGGCACGTGTCGTCGTGGAGCCGGCGCTGCGGGACGCGATCGCGGCGCCCGACGCGACCGAGGCCGAACGATCGGCGGCACGTGCCGAGTTGAGCGCTGCGGTCGCCGGCGAGCTCAGGGTCGGGTCGGCGGTGCGGATGAAGCTCTGGGCCGCCGACGGCACCGTTTTGTGGTCCGACGAACCACGACTCGTCGGCGAACGCTTCCCGCTCGGTGACGACGACCTCGAGGCGCTCCGCACCGATCGGTCCGATGCCGAGGTGTCGGACCTGTCCGAACCGGAGAACCGCTACGAACGGGGGCACGGGCCGCTGCTCGAGGCCTACCAGGCGGTCCACACCCCGTCGGGCGAACCGCTCCTGTTCGAGGCCTACCAGCGCTACGACGACGTCATCGCCCGCGCCGCCGACCTCCGCGGGGCGTTCGCGACGCTCGCGTTCGGCACCGTCGCGGTCGTGCTGGCGCTCCTGGTCCCGCTGCTCCTCTGGCTGCTCGTCCGGATCCGCGCGGGACAGCGCCTGCGCGAGCGGCTCCTCGGACGCGCGCTCGACGCCGAGTCGGCCGAACGTCGCCGGATGGCCGCCGAGCTGCACGACGGCCCGATCCAGGACATCGCCGGGCTCGCCCTGTCGCTCGGGGCCGATCCCGGGACGCAGGACGCCGCCGCGAGCCTCCGCAGCGCCGTGTCCTCGCTCCGGAGCTCGATGGCGGCGATCCGCCCCGCCGCACCGGAGCGAGATGGTCTCGGCGCCGCGCTCGACGACGTCTGCGCCCGTGCCCGCGCCGCCGGGCTGGTCACGAGCGTCCACGTCCCGGAGTCCGTCGAGGCCTCCCCCTCCGCGCTCCTCGCGGTCGTCCGGTTCGTGCGTGAAGCCGTCGCCAACACCGTCACGCACGGACGCGCGTCGGTCGTGGACGTCCAGGTGACCGTGGACGACCGGGGCCACGGACTGGTCGTCGAGGTGGCCGACGACGGCGTCGGGTTCGATCCGGCACGGGCAGTCGACGACGGCCGACCGGGGCACCTCGGCACCACCCTCCTACGCGAGATCGCCGAGGACACCGGCGGCTCACTCGCACTCGAGACCTCGCCGGGTGCCGGGACGACCTGGCAGCTGACCGTGCCGTGCGACACCGAGGCGCTGCGGTGAGGGTGCTGATCGTGGACGACCACGCGCTCGTCCGGAGCGGACTGCGTGCCGTCCTCGACGCGACCGACGACTGCCAGGTCGTCGGAGAGGCCTCCACCGGCGAGGAGGCCGTGGCCCTCGCACCGGACGTGGCCCCGGACGTCGTCGTGATGGACCTGTCCATGCCCGGGGCCGGCGGTGTCCCGGCGACGGCCGCCCTGCGCGCCGCGATGCCCGTGGTCCGGGTCCTCGTGCTCACGACCTTCGCCGACGACGGACGGGTGCGCGCCGCCCTCGCGGCCGGGGCGACCGGGTACCTGCTCAAGGACGCCGCCCCGGACGAGGTCGTCCGAGCCGTCCGGGCGGCCGCACGCGACGAGACGCCGATCGACCCCAGGGTCGCCCGTGCGCTGCTCCCCGGTGGGACGTCGCACGCGTCCGACGGCACGTCCGCCGCCGCCGGGGTCCAGCTGCCGCCGCGTGAGCGCGACGTGCTCGTCCGCATCGCGCGCGGCCTGTCGAACCGACAGATCGCGACCGAGCTCGGGATCGCCGAACGGACGGTGAAGGTGCACGCCGGCAGCCTGTTCCGACGCATCGGGGTGTCGGACCGCACGAGCGCCGCGCTCTGGGGCCGGGACCACGGGTACTAGTACCAAGGTCCGATGGTGCGGGCGCCGCCGTGCGGCGACGATCGGTGACGAGGGGTACTCGCCCCCGCACACCAGGAGGCACACCATGTCCAGCACGCACCAGCGCCCCGGACGGCGCGTCGGCATCGTCGCCGCGGTCACCGCCGGCATCGTCGCCGCGGTCGCTCTCACCGGGGTGGTCCCGGCGAACGCATCCGGCAAGACCTCGACGGGCGGCGACTACGCCGTCACCGTCAACGGCACGACGACCAACCCCGCCCAGGGCAAGGACTACAAGGTCAAGGACCTCGCCGTGTCCGGCACCGTGAAGGTCCGCGGGCTCCACAACGGCTTCGACATCCGCATCGCCGACCTCGGCGTGTACGACTACACGCTCACCGGCGCCCCGGACACGCAACGGATGGTGACGAAGCCGACCGTCGTGTTCGCGTCGAAGGTCCCGTCGCTGACCGCCGCGCAGCTCGCCGGCACGAAGCTGTCGTCGCTCGAGGTCAAGGACGACACCCTCGTCGCGATCTTCGCCACCGCTGCGGGCAAGTTCAAGGTCCAGGCGAAGGACGGTGCCCAGGGCGGCATCTTCCAGATGGAGACCGAGTTCGCGGCACCGGTCACGTTCACGCACACGCTCGGTGCCGGGCTGTTCTACTTCACCAACCCCTACACCGGGAAGATCAACTTCGGGGACGGGACCCCCGCGGTCGCCTCGGGCAGCGGCGCGCACCAGATGCTGCTCGGCAAGGACAGCCCCCAGGTGGCGACGAAGACCTCGCAGACCGCGACGACCACCACCTGGACGGTCCAGCCGGGCGGACGGCTCGGCGGGGTGCTCGGTGAGGACGCCGTGGAGCTCAGCCAGGGCGCGACGAACTGCACGAGCCAGTGCCAGGCGCAGAACCAGGTCCACGGGTCGCTCCCGGTCCCGCCGGACCCGGTGAACCCGACCCCGTTGGCGGTCGCGGCTCGCTGACGCGACCCGGAGACGGACTGGAGGCGCGGTGCCAGCTGGCACCGCGCCTCCAGTCCGTGTTTTGCGCGCGTCAGCGCGGGATGACCGAGAAGAGGAACCGCTTCCGCACCATGTACCAGGCGAGCAGGATCAGCAGCGTGTGGGTGACGAAGCCGATCCACGGGTTGCCCCAGTCGAGGCCCGGGATCGATGCGATCGCCAGCGCGAAGAACACCTGCCAGACGAACACGTAGAGGCTCGCCTGGCCGATCGGGATCCAGAGCCAGCCGATGGTCTTCGCGATCGGCTTCCAGAACACCGTGAGGATCGCGTACGACACGATCGCGAAGAACGCGATGTCGACCAGGCGCCCCCACTGCAGGTCCACCCGCTGGTACGCCGTGTTGTAGAGCTGGTCGTACATCGACGCCGGGAACGGGACGGGCGTGAACCCGTACTGGTTGCCGGCCCAGACGTAGACCAGGAACAGCGCGTAGCCGCTCAGGCCGATGCCCACCAGGACCTTGCCGAGCCGACCGGTCAGGGCGCCGATGATCTGCCGTCGGTAGTACCCGAGCACGAGTCCGTGCGTGAAGACGACCTGCCAGGTGAGCAGCGGGAACACCGACTCGAACTGCGAGTTCAGCGGCCGGAAGTCCGGGTTGACCGCCTGGAACACGTAGAGCGCCCAGCTGACGACGAGCAACGCCCACCAGAAGCCGCGTCGGATCACCCACATGAACGCCGGGATGAACAGGCTGAGCACCACGAACAGGCCCATGATGTTGAACGGCCACGGGCCCATCTCCAGCAGCAGGAACTGCCGGATCGCGTACCACGGCGGCGGGTAGGCGAGCAGCTGCATCGCGTTCGGGTAGAGGTCGTACACGCGCCCTTCGGCACCGACTCCGCCGGTGCCGGTCCCCCGGTCCGTGAAGGTCGTGATCGCGTCGGTGTTCAGGAACGGCACGAAGCTCAGCGCGAAGACGACGAGGATCACCCCGAGCGTCACGAGGTACTGCTTCCGCGCGCGCTTCCACGCCCCGATCGCCGCCGCCCACTCGCCGAACTTCTTGATGGCGAACGGGTACGTCATGCCGAGGACCATGCCGGACAGGAACACGAACATCTCGGCGCCCGTGATCGCACCCGTGGCGTGCAGTGTGATGTACGAGTACGGTCCGCCGATCTCGATGTGGGTGATGACCACCGCGAGGATGATGAAGCCGCGGAACAGGTCGAGTCGCAGGTCGCGCCCGGGTTTCCCGTCGTCCGGGTAGCGCCAGCCGGGCAGGAGTCGGCCGAACACCCCGCTGAGCAGGAACACCACCGCCAGCCCCACCGCGAGCCAGACGATCCACGCCATCTGGTCGCCGCCGGTGTCGTACTGCTGGTCGGTCGCGGCGGCACCGTCCTGCGGTGTCACCCGGTCGGTCACCGGCCCGAAGACGAAGTCGCCGGCGCGCTCGAGGTCGGTGCGGAACGAGCCCGCGATGCCCGGTACGGCGGTGTCGCGCCAGTCCGCGACGCGGTTGCCGGCCTCGGGTTCTCGGCGGTTCGTCTCGAGGAACGTCACGCCCCGGATGAGCGGACGGTCCTGCACCGCGGCGATCACCTGCCGCCACCATCCCTGCTTGACCGGGAGTTCGGCGGCACCGCCGAGCGAGTGGTCGTACAGGGCGCCGGTGTCGAGCAGCATCGGCCGGTCGTCCGCGACGGCGAAGCGGTCGTAGAAGTTCCCGGACTGCGGCTGCTCGTACCCCCAGGTCTCGTCGAAGCGTCCGGCCACCTCGCCGGCCTCGGGGACGTCGTTCCGGGTGAGCGGGACGTCGCGACCAGCGGCCTCGGTCGCCTTGCCCTTGCCGAAGGAGTACATCGACAGTCCGACCCAGTCGACGGACGCGTCGCCGGGCCAGTACGGCTCGTACGGGTCGTCGGCCGCGGTGAGCTGTCCGTCGCCGTTCGTGTCGAGCTTCGCGACGTCGGTCGCCGACAGGTCCCGCAGCCGCCCGGCGGACTCGCCGAAGGGGTAGCCCGCACCGTACGATGGCGACCAGACCATGCGCGCGTCCGAGCTGCCGTCGTGCACGGCGGTCGCCAGCGCGCGGAACGCCTTCACGAACTGCGTCGGCTGCTGCCCCCAGCGCACCCACGTGCCGTTCATCTGCGGGGCGAACCGGACGAGCACCTGGGTGTCGTACTGCCGGTGGACCTCCTCGAGCAGGGTGTTCGCCGTCCGGGCTTCCGCCGCGGTGAGGGACCGGAGCGACTGGTCGGGCTCGAAGCTCACGACGAGCACCGCCCCCTGCGTCGCCGCGGCCCGAGTGGCACGGAGGAACTCCTTGCGGGCGCTGCGGTCGAGCGGGTACGGGATCTCGACGCCGTACATCGACGGCGTCGCGCCGAGTCGGCCGGCGTACCCGTCCGGGGCGTCGTCACCCCAGTCGATGTCCGGTCCGAACCACGTCTTCCCCGAGACCGGCGTCGCCGCTGCCGCCGTCGTGCCCTGCACGGCCGTGGCGGGGAGCGCGCCACCGAGCGCCAGGGTCGCGACCACCACGAGGAACGCGACGGCCCGACGGATCACCGAGTGCACGCCAGCGTCCAGACGTTGTGGCCGCCCTCGTGTCGGTGCTCGAGCCGGTCGAGCGCCGCGATCGCGAGGGCGAGGCCACGACCGCTCTCCTGGTCGACGTCCGCCATCGTCACCGCGGCGAGGTCGACGTCGGCCGGCAGCCCGTTGTCGGTGAGCACGGCGACGAGCTCGTCGTCGGTCGCGTCGAGTTCCACGGTGTAGCGCCGGCCGGCTTCCTGGTCGGTGCGTCGGGTGTGCTCGACGATGTTCGCGGCGATCTCGGCGACGGCGGTCTCGAGGCCGAACCGGAGCCGGACGTCGTCGGTGCCGAGGGTGTCCCACCACGCGCCGAAGCGGTCCTGGACTTCGTCGAGGGACGCCACCGTCGCCGGGACCTCGAACGCGATCCGTGCCGCGCTCACAGGGGTCCCCCGGCCGTGCTCGACTCGTGCTCGGACTGCACGGTGCCCGGTCCGCGGTAGAGCACGGCGCGGATGACGATGCTGAAGATGAACAGGTCGAACACCACCCACGCGGTGTTCACGAGCGGGGCGATGCCGGACGCCTGCCCGGTCAGGTAGCGGATGCCGATGAGGACGAGCGCGGCGACGAGCGCCCCCATCGCGATGAGCTGCGGCTTGACGAGGTCCCACCGCGGCTTCTGCTCGGACTCGTCACGGACCTTCGGGGTGACCCGGAAGCCGAGCGGCTTGCCCCGGAACACGTTCTCGAACGCGCTCGTGACCGACTCGATCCAGACCGGGAACAGGGCGAGGGAGTACTGCTGCCCGCGCCAGGTCGGACGCCCGGCGGCCACCACCCAGAACAGCAGCTGGTTGAGGACGAGGAACGGGATGAGCCGGGCGAAGAAGTCGACGCTGTAGGCCTGGACGGGGACGACGCCGAAGGACAGGCAGAGCACGGGCGCGGCGATGTAGACGATCGCGGCGAACCCGGACAGGTAGCTCCACATCGTCGAGAAGTACATGAGCCGCTGCCCCCACGACAGGCCCTTCTGCACGAGCGGGTTCTCGCGGAAGAAGACCTGCATGGTGCCCTGCGCCCAGCGGAGCCGCTGCACGAGCATCGTCGGCAGGTCCTCCGGAGCGAGTCCCTTCGCCAGGATCTCGTCGTGGTACGCGGACTTCCAGCCGAGGCCGTGCAGGCGCATCGCGGTCGCCATGTCCTCGGTGACGGAGATCGTCGCCAGCGGCATGATCGGCTGTGCCTCGTCGTCGCGGTTGACGTCGAGCGCGCGGGCCAGCACCGCGATGGACTCGATCGCCGCGACGGGCGAGGCGTCGCGGCGGCCGAGCACGTCGAGCGCGGCGTCGTCGAGGCCCGCGAAGGTGTTCGCGTCCGTCGACATCGCGGCGAGTTCCTGCAGGTCGTTGCGCACGGACTCGAGGTCCGACGCGGCGAACCGGTACGAGATCGCGTCGATGCCCCGCTGGAAGTCGTACGTCACGTCGCCGAGCGGTTCGCCGCGCTGCACCTGGTCGCGGGCGCGGTCGACGACGGCCTCGGCCTCGTCCAGGGCACCGAGCACCCGTGGGTCGGTCTCGGTCTCCCGCGCACGGGCCAGGAGCTTCCGGGAGGTCTTGATGGTTCGGGCCACCGAGGCCTCGACCTCGCGCACGTACCGGGTCACCCCGAGCTGCATGAGGGCCTCGCGCCGGAGGATCGCGTTCGACCCGCAGAAGAACGCGGCGTTCCAGCCGTCCTTCGACTGCTGGATCGGGCCGTAGAACAGCGGCGCCTGGCTGCCGAGGAGGTCGGCGTCCGGCACGTTCTCGAACCACTGCGGGGTCTGCACGAGCGCCATCCGAGGGTCCTTGAAGTACCCGAGCGTCCGGTCGAGGATCGAGGGTTCCGGCACCTGATCGGCGTCGAGGATGAGCAGGAACTCGCCCTGCGTCGCCAGCAGTGCGTTGTTGAGGTTGCCGGCCTTGGCGTGCCGGGGTCGGTCGATCCAGTCCGCACCGCGGGTGATCACCCCGATGCCGAGCGACTCGGCTGCCTCGCGCATCTCCGGGCGGTTGCCGTCGTCGAGGATCCACGTGGTGTGCGGGTGCGTGATCGCCTTCGCCGCGCGGGCCGTCCGGACGACGAGGTCGACCGGCTCGTTGTACGTCGTGATGAAGACGTCGACGGTCACGGGGTCGCTCGGAGGCGCCGGCGGCTCCCCGCGTTCACGGAGTCGCCACGCGCCGAACGCGAAGAGCAGCGAGTCGATGACGCTGTAGGTCTCGGCCAGGATGAGCGGCACGGCGATCCACCACGAGTGCCAGTTCACCGAGGCGGCCCAGCGCCAGACGACGTAGTTCACACCGGCGAGCGAGGCGAGCAGCGCGACCGTCCGCACCGTGACGATCCGCCGGCGCGAGGTGCCGGTCGTCAGTCGTCGGCGGTCCTGGCGGCTGACGTCGAGCGCGGTCACCGGGTGCCCCCGTCCGCGGCGTCGCCGAACGTGCTGCGTCGCAAGCGTGCCTCCCTGATCCGCCGGTCCTCGATCGCGGCGCGCGCCCGAGGTGTGGTTGCCGACCGGTCACCGGTTCCAGGTGCCGCTGCCCGATCGTCCGCCCTGACCGTCGGGTGCGATCCGGGCGTAGGGACCTGTCTACCGCAGGACGGGGTCGCTCGTCAGTCCGGCGCCCCGATCTGGGGACGGTCAGCCGAACTCGGCGGCGAACCCGAGGTCGTCGGCGAGTCGGGCGATGACCTCGTCGAAGTAGGCGGCGCCGTCCGACACCGACCCGACGTAGTGCCCGAACAGCTCGAACGAGATCACCCCGAACACGGTCGTCCACGCCATCAGGGTGCGGAGGAGGAGCTCCTCCGGCAGGTCCAGGCCGAACGCGTGCAGCGAGGCCACACCGTCGGCGACCGCAGCGCCGACCACCCCGGGAGCGGCCGTGGGCGGAACCGGTGATCCGTGCCTCCCGGCCGACGCGGACGGGGACGCAGACGCGGACGCACCCTGCGCGTCCGCCACCACCCGGACGATCGTGAGCGTCGTCCGCGACGCTGGCTCGACCGTCTCGCGCGGCGCGGCGTAGCCCGGGACCGGCGATCCGAACAGCAGCGCGAAGTCGCCGGGGTGCGCCAGCGACCACGTGCGGATCGCGCGGCACACGGCGACCCAGCGGGCTCCGGCGCGGGGGCCGGCGGCGGCGTCCGCGGCCTCGACCGCGGCGCCGAGCTCGTCGTAGTCGGCGATGAGCAGCGCGGTGAGCAGGTCGTCCCGGCTCGGGAAGTAGCGGTAGACCGCCGACGACACCATGCCGACGTCGCGCGCGACCGCGCGCAGGCTCAGCTGGGTCGGTCCTTCGTCGGTGAGCCGGGCCCGCGCGGCCGCGAGGATGCTGGCGTGCACGCTCTCACGAGCGAGTTCGCGTGCGGTCGGTGCCCGGTCTGCCATCCCCCCACCCTGCCATGAGAGAGCACTGCACACAAATGAGAGCAGTGCTCTTGCAAATGTCGCCGGAGCGGTGCATGCTGATTTCCGAGAGCACCGCTCTCGCAAACCGACGAAAGCAGGAAGTCATGTCGCAGCACCACGTCGTCATCGGCGCCGGCCCCGTGGGCCGTCACGTCGCCGCCCTCCTCGCCGAGCGCGGCGACCGCGTCACGGTCGCCACGCGATCGGGTCGGGACACCGGCCTGGAGGCAGTGGGTCACGTCGCCCTCGACGCCTCCGACGCCGACGCGCTCACGCGGGCGACCGAGGGAGCCGCAGTCCTCTACAACTGCGCGAACCCGGGGAACTACACGCAGTGGGAGCAGACCTGGCCGCCGCTCGCCGCCTCCCTGCTCACGGCGGCCGAACGAACCGGGGCGGTGTACGCGATCACCGGGAACCTCTACCCGTACGGCCCCGTCGACGGGCCGATGCGCCCGGACCTGCCCGACGCCGCGACCGACCACAAGGGCATCCTCCGCGCACGACTCTGGGCCGACGCCCTCGCCGCGCACGACGCCGGGCGACTCCGCGCCGTCGAGGTCCGCGCCTCGGACTACGTCGGCCGCGGCATCGGCGAGAACGGGCACATCACCCGCGTGCTCCCCGCTGCACTCCAGGGCAAGGCCGTGTCGATGATCGGCCGGACCGACCTGCCGCACACCTTCACGGACGTGCTCGACGTCGCCCGGATGCTCGTCGCCGCGGCGGAGGACCCGAGCGCGCACGGTCGCACGTGGATGGTGCCGAGCAACGCGCCGAGGTCGCAGCAGCAGGCCCTCACCGAGGTGCTGGCGGCGGCGGGCAAGCCCCCGGTGACCGTCCGACGGCTGCCGGAGGGGATGCTCCGCGCCATGGGACTCGTCTCGCCGATGATGCGCGAGATCGCCCAGATGAGCTACCAGTGGACCGCCCCGTACGTGGTCGACGACACCGAGACCCGGGCGCACTTCGGCATCGAGCCGACGCCGTGGGCCGAGGTGTGCCGCCGCACGGCGGACGGCGTCTAGGTGTACACATTTCCGCACCACTTGGTGCGTTTCTGTGTACACCGCCCTGGAGGCACGGGGCGGGCCCGCGCCGCGCCTCCAGTCAGCGAGCCGGTCGCCGCTAGATCACCAGCAACCGCGACCACTGCGCCGTCGACAGCCGCTGCGCGGCCCCGCCTGCGGCGGGGATCCGCCAGAGTCCGGACTCGGCGTCCACGAACAGGTCACCCGCGGTGTCGGCGGCGCCGAGCCACAGTCCGTTCGGCCGTGCCAGCACGCCGCTGGTCGTGACGTCCTTCGTCGTACCGGACGTGTCCTGCGACCAGAGGTGCGTCACCGTGTGGTCGGCGACGCAGGGGTTCGGCGGCCCCTGCTCGGCGATCGCGGCGCACCACTCGGCCGACTGCCCGAGCACCAGCGAACTGTCGTTCGTCGCGCTGTACTGGTACGCCAGTCGGGAGTCCACCTGCTGCAGGGTCGACGACCCCGCCGCGAGCGACCACCAGCCGTGGTAGAAACTGCCGCCGAACGCGCGGTAGCTGACGTAGAGCGTGCCCTTCCCGTCGGCGAGGAGTCCGGCGAAGTACCCGATCGCGGTGCCGTTCGCGGCAGCGACCGTCCGGGTCCGCACGGTGCCCTGCGGCGACGCGGTCACCACGGTGCCCCCGTTGCTCGTGGCCGTGAAGGCCGAGACGGTCCCGTCGCGACCGACCGTCCACGCGGAGCCGCTCGAGGGCAGCACGGTCGTCACGGAGCCGCCCTTGAGGCCGAGCTTCGTGATCGCACCGGACACCGAGTCGACCCAGTACAGGTTGCCGGCGACGTCCGAGCGCAGGTCCGGCGTCAGGTGGAGCCCGGTCGCGAGGACCCGTGCGGCGCCACCGCGTGCCGGGTGGAACAGGATCGCGGTGCGGTCGGCCGAGGGGACGAACACGTTGCCGACGTCGTCCGCGGTGTACCCGGTCCCGGTGCTGGTCACCGTGCGGGGAGCTCCCGTGCCGGACGTCGGGTAGCGCACCAGTGCGCCGGAGCCGTCCAGGGCGAAGAGGGACTGCGCGACCGTCGTGCTGCGCGGTGCCGTGTACCGGACACGCACCTCGGGTCCGGTGCCGCGCGAGGTCGTCGCCCGCACCGAGAACGAGTAGGTCACACCGGCGCGGATCCAACCGAAGCGGTCCGAGCGGGCGCTCGCGGGCAGCCGGTCGACGCCGTGTGCGGGCTGGTTCGTGTTCGGCGAGACGGTGACCCGCCACCCGGTGGGCGTCGCGCCGGACCGTGGCGGACTCCAGGTCACGGCGGCACCGTCCCCGGACCCGCTGACCTGGACGGACGTCGGCGCTCCCGGGAGCCTCGACGACGGAGCCGCCACTGCGGGCGTCACTCCCCCGATCACCAGCGCCGCGGTGGCCGCGACGGTGAGTACTGCTCTGTACACGATCGATCCCCTGTCGTCCCCGCGGCATCCCTGCGCCGCGGCTGCAGGAATTGCACCACCGCGAGGGGACTCCGGGGCGATCGGGAGCGGATCGTGCGGTCCGTCGTGCGCCATCCCGCAAGCCGGACGTGCGTGCGCGGTTCTTCCCAAAACGATCGCGATGGCAAGTCGAAACGGGCGTACCGGGTCGGAAGAATCGACCAGGTACGCCCGTTTCGACCAGGTACGCCCGGCGGGCGGCTCAGTACCGCGGCTTGCGCGGCCCGCGGTCGTCGCGGTCGAACCGACGAGCACCGCCACCGCCACCACGGCGGTCCGGCTTGATCTCGATGAGCTTCCCGCTGATCCGGGTGTCCGTCAGACGGTCGAGCACGCCGCCGTCCATGTCGGCCGGCAGCTCCACGATCGAGAAGTCCGGGCGGATCTGGATCGCACCGAAGTCGTCGCGGCGCAGACCACCCTCGTTGGCGAGCGCGCCGACGATCTGGCGCGGCTCGACACGGTGGCGACGACCGACCTCGATGCGGTACGCGGTCATCGGCTGCGTCCGGCGCGGACCCCGGTCGGCACGGTCGCCGCGGTCACCACGTGCGCCACGATCGTCGTCGCGGTCACGGCGGTCACCCCGGCGCTGGTCACGGTCGACCTGGTTGCGGAGCGCGTCCGACGCAGGGTCGAGCAGGAGCGGGTCCTCACCCTGCGCCACGACCGCGAGCGCCGCTGCGACGTCGTCGGCCGGCACGTCGTGGTGCTCGACGTAGTGGGCGATGATGTCGCGGAACGCGGTGATCCGGTCCTGCTGCTCGAGCGCCGCGGTGATGGCGTCGTCGAAGCGGGTCAGGCGCGTCTCGTTGACGTCCTCGATCGTCGGGAGCTGCATCTGCGTGAGCGGCTGCTTGGTGTGCCGCTCGATGGCGGACAGCAGGCGGCGCTCGCGCGGCGTGACGAAGCTGATCGAGTCGCCCTTGCGGCCGGCGCGACCGGTGCGGCCGATGCGGTGCACGTACGACTCGATGTCGACGGGGATGTCGAAGTTCACGACGTGCGTGATGCGGTCGACGTCGAGGCCGCGGGCGGCGACGTCGGTGGCGACCAAGATGTCGAGCTTGCCGGACTTCAGCTGGTTCACCGTGCGCTCGCGCTGCGCCTGGGCGACGTCACCGCTGATGGCGGCTGCGGCGTACCCGCGGGCCCGGAGCTTCTCGGCGAGCGTCTCGGTCTCGCTCTTCGTGCGGACGAAGACGATCATGCCCTCGAAGTCCTCGACCTCGAGGATGCGGGTGAGCGCGTCGACCTTCTGCGGGTAGGACACCATGAGGTACCGCTGCGTGATGTTCGCGGCGGTCTTCGTCTTCGTCTTGACCGTGATCTCGGCCGGGTCGGTGAGGTACTGCTGCGAGATGCGACGGATCTGGGCCGGCATCGTCGCGGAGAACAGCGCGACCTGCTTGTCGTCCGGCGTCTCGGCGAGGATCGTCTCGACGTCCTCGGCGAAGCCCATCTTGAGCATCTCGTCGGCCTCGTCGAGCACGAGGTACTTCAGCTCGGACAGGTCGAGCGTGCCCTTGGCGATGTGGTCCATGATGCGACCGGGCGTGCCGACGACGACGTCCACGCCACGGCGCAGGGCCGAGAGCTGCACGCCGTACGCCTGGCCGCCGTAGACGGGCAGGACGTGCACGTGCTTCATGTGGGAGGCGAACTGCTCGAACGCCTCGCAGACCTGCAGCGCGAGTTCGCGGGTCGGGGACAGCACGAGCGCCTGCGGCACCTTGCTGCCCGACTCCATGCGGGACAGGATCGGCAGCGCGAACGCCGCGGTCTTGCCGGTTCCGGTCTGCGCGAGGCCGACGACGTCGCGCCCCTCGAGCAGCGTCGGGATCGTGGCCTCCTGGATGGCGGAGGGGGTCTCGTAGCCGATGTCCTTGACGGCCTTGAGCACCGGGTCGCTCAGGCCGAGGTCGGCGAAGGTCACCACGGGCCCCTCGTCGGCGGTCTCGGTGGTGGTGGCGGTGTCCGTGCTCATGCGCAAACGGTATCTCGAATACGGCGTCAGCAGTGACGGACTGGAGGAACGGGGCGGGCCCGCACCGCGCCTCCAGGCCGTCTCGTGGGCACCTGCAGGGCGTGGGCCGCGTACTCAGGCCGGGTCGCGTCGTGCCGTCGCGCCGACCCCGAGGACCGCGTCGGCGCGGTCGTTGAGGCGTGCGAGCAGCCCCGCGAGGGTGTGCAGCTCCCCCGTCGCGAACGCCTGGGTGAGGTCGTCGAAGACCTCGGCGCCGGCGACGTCGAGCGTGTCGAGGAGCGTGCGTCCGGCGGGGGCGATCGACACCAGGCTGGCGCGTCCGTCGGCCGGATCGGGCTCGGTTCCGAGGTAACCGGACTCCACGAGGGACGCGACGCGGCGGCTGATCACGGGCCGCGACAGCCCGGTGGCGTCCGCGATGGCCATCGAGCGGACCGCACCGAAGTGGTCCACCGCGCGGAGGATCACGCGCGCCGTCGGGTCGAGTCCCCCGCGCGACTCGATGAGCGACGCCCGGAGCGTCTGTCGGACCCAGAGCCGGTCGAGCTGGGCGCGCAGCAGTCGCTCGGCGTCGTCCCGTTCCGCGGTCACCCCGTCAGCGTAGTGGCCACATTTAGTTGCTTGCTGGAAGCAATAGATGTATCGTTGCGCGGTCTGCAAACTTTCACAGCAGGAAACACAGCACGAAACAAGGAGCTCGATGACCGCCACCGCACCCGTCCCGGTGCAGCACGGCCGACGCGCAGCAGGGGTCCCCACGGACTCCGCCGCACCCGGCCAGCAGCCGCTGATGACCCACCGCCAGATCCTCCTCGTGATCTACGGGCTGATGGCGGGCATGTTCCTGTCGTCCCTCGGTCAGACGGTGTTCGGCACGGCGATCCGGACGATCGGTGACGACCTGCACGGCCTCGACCAGCAGGCCTGGGTGACGACCGCGTACCTCATCACCTCGACCATCGCGACGCCCATCTACGGCAAGCTCTCCGACATCTTCGGCCGCCGTCCGCTGTACATCTTCGGCATCGTCGTGTTCATCCTCGGCGCCGTGCTCTCGTCGATGTCCACGTCGATGCTCATGCTCGCCGGCTTCCGCGCGGTGCAGGGCATCGGCGCCGGTGCGCTCATGTCGCTGCCGCTCGCGATCATGGGCGACATCCTCGCCCCGCGCGAACGTGCCAAGTACCAGGGCTACTTCCTGGCCGTGTTCGGTATCTCGTCCGTGATCGGCCCGCTCATCGGCGGTCTGCTCGCCGGTTCCTCCGAGATCCTGTGGATCACCGGCTGGCGCTGGGTCCTGCTCATCAACGTGCCGATCGGCATCGCCGCGCTCGTCATGGTGCTCGTCTTCCTGCACCTGCCGAAGGTGCACAGCGCCGACGACGCGAAGCCGAAGGTCGACTGGTGGGGCGCCACCGCCGTCATCGTCACGCTCGTGCCGCTGCTGCTCGTGGCCGAACAGGGCCGCACCTGGGGCTGGGGCTCGCCCGCGGCCATCGCCTGCTACGTCATCGGTGTCGTGGGCCTCGTCGCGCTGCTCGTCATCGAGTCGAAGATGGGCGACGCGGCGATCATCCCGCTCAAGCTCTTCCGCTCCGGCACGTTCTCGATGGCGACCGTCATCGGCTTCCTGGTCGGCTTCGCGATGTTCGGCGCCATGCTGACCATCCCGCTGTACCTGCAGATCGTCGTCGGCCTGACCCCGACCGAGTCCGGGTTCGCGACGCTGCCCCTCGTCGGTGGCCTGATGATCGCGTCGATCACCTCCGGTCAGATCGTCGCCCGCGTGGGCCGCTACCGGATCTTTCCCGTCATCGGCACGGCGCTGGTGTCCTCCGGCTACGTCGTCCTGACGTTCATGAGCATCGACAAGCCGCTCTGGTTCCTGATGATCGGCATGTTCCTCATCGGGCTCGGGCTCGGTTCGGTCATGCAGTCGCTGACCCTGGCGTCGCAGGGCTCGGTCGAGGCCCGGGACATGGGCGTCGCCACGTCGTCCGCCACGTTCTTCCGCCAGATCGGTGGAACGCTCGGCACCGCCGTGCTGCTGTCGATCCTGTTCTCGGTGATGCCGTCGAACATCCTGCACGCCACCGCGGACCGCACCGATCTGCGCTCGGCACTCGACGCGGCGACGAACCCGACCGTGGCCACCGCCTCCGAGAACCGCGGCGTCATGGAGAAGATCTGGTCGCCGATCGTCACGCCGCTCGAGCAGAACGTGCAGTCCTCGCTCGACGACGTCACCGCCCAGGTGCGCCAGTCGACCGCCAGCGCTCCCGCGACCGTGCAGGACGCGGCCCTCGCCGCCGCGGCCGACAAGGCACACGCGTCGGTGCAGGACGGCACGCTCGTGGTCGACTGGTCGGACGCGTCCCAGCGCACCTACTGGGTCGGCGAGCTCACCCCGGCCGTCGCGAAGCAGGTCGCCGACGGCAGCGGTTCGAACAGCACGATCAGCACGAACGACACCTCGTTCCTGACCGGCGCCGACACCCGGCTGACCCGTCCGTTCATGGCGGGCTTCAACGCCTCGTCGGTGACGATCTACTGGGTCGGCCTCGGCGTGATCCTGCTCGCCTTCGTCCTCACCTGGTTCTTCCGGGTGCCGCCGCTCCGTCAGCGTTCGGCGCTGCAGGAGCGCGCCGACGCCGCCGGGTCCGGTGCTGCCGGCCCGTCGCCCGAGGACGAACTCGAGGCATCGGCCGGCCTGGCCGCCGCCGAGGCCGGGTCCTTCACGGGCCCGATGACCGGATCCACACCGACGCAGCGTCGGTGACCGACCGGGGCGTCCGTCCGCTGTCCCCCTTCGTGGACGGGCGCCCCACCACCACCACCAGGAGTCCACGTGACCACCACCCCGGCAGCGACTGCGGCGACGGAGCCGTGCACGCTGCGTGAACGCAAGAAGCAGCAGACCCGCCAGGCGCTGCACGACGCGGCGCTGACCCTGGTGTCCGCCCACGGTCTCGACGGCGTCACCGTCGAGCAGATCTGCGCCGACGCCGACGTGTCGCCCCGGACCTTCTTCAACTACTTCACGTCGAAGGCGCACGCCGCGCTCGGCCTCGACACCGTCGAGGTCCCCGAGGCCGCCGCGACCTGGTTCGCCGCGGCCGACGGACGCCTGGTCGACGACCTCTGCCGCCTGGTCGCCCAGGCCGTGCCGCTGTCGCAGGACCGCCGCCGGATGAAGGAGCTGCTCGTGCTCCGGCCGGAGATGACCCCGATGGTGATGCAGTGGATGGCCGAGTCGCGGCAGTCGCTGCTCGCCACCGTCGGCACCCGGACCGACGAACGGACCGCGCGGACGGCGGTCGCCCTGGTCATGTCGGCCCTGACCGAGGTCGCGCACCGCGAGACCGTGCGCAGCACCGAGGAGCTCGCCACGCGGCTGCGTGCCGTGGTGGGCGAGATGGGCGCGCTCGCCTCCGCCTGAGCTTGTCGCGCTGGCGGTCGCGCGCCGCTGCGGAACGACTTCGTCGATGTCGTACGACGTCGGACTCGTCGTTCCGCGTCGGCGTCCGCTCCCGTCGACCACCCGACGGGCGCGCGCTCGTCAGGCGTGCGCGAGCGGGTCCAGCTGCTCGGGCGTCGCGTCCGCTGCGGCCGTCGACCGGCTGAGCGACTCCCACCGCTCGTCCTCGGCGAGGAGGGCACGACCCGCAGCGGTGGCGATGCCGTACGCGTCGGGGCCGACGAGCAGGCGGAGCGGCGGCTCGTCCATCGCGACCACCTCGAGCACGAGCTGCGCGACGAGGTCCGGGTCGCTCGCTCCGATGCTCGTGCCGCCGTGCATGCGGGCGGAGGCACCGACGGTCGCCGCGTACTCGGGGCGCACCGGAGCGACCCGCATCGACGAGCCGGCCCAGTCCGTGCGCATCCCACCCGGCTCGAGGACCGTGACGCGCACCCCGAGCGGCGCGACCTCGGCAGCGAGCACGGAGGAGAACCCGCCCACCGCCCACTTCGCCGTCTGGTACGCGCCGAGGCCCGGGGTGGCCAGCCGTCCGCCGACGGACGACACCTGCACGACGTGGCCGCTCCCCTGCTCCCGCATGACCGGCAGTGCGGCCTGCGTCAGGGTCACCACGCCGAAGAGGTTCGTCTCCACCTGGGCTCGGAAGTCGTCCGGGTCGACGTCCTCGATGCTCGCGAGGTTCGCGTACCCGGCGTTGTTCACGAGCACGTCGAGACTGCCGAACCGCTCGACAGCGGTCCGGACGGCGGAGCGGGCCGCACCGGCGTCGGTGACGTCGAGCGCGACCGACACGAGGGCCGCACCCTCGGGGACGGTGACGTCGTCGAGGGCGTGGAGGTCACGCACCCCGGCGACGACCTGGTGGCCGGCGGCGAGCGCGGCGGTGACGATCGAGCGACCGAGGCCCCGCGAGGCGCCGGTGACGAGGAGGACGGACATGGTGTTCCTAACTGACTGGTTGGTTGATGACAGCCATGGAACACCCGCTGCGCACGGTTGTCAACCGTCCGGTTGATAGCATGCCGTCGTGCCCATGCCCCGTGATGCCGACGCGACCCGCGCCCGCCTCCTGCTCGCCGCGCGCGACGAGTTCGCCGCCGTCGGCATCGCCGGCGCCCGCGTCGACCGGATCGCCGCCGCAGCCGCGAGCAACAAGGCGCAGATCTACCACTACTTCGGCAGCAAGGACGGTCTGTTCGACGCGGTCTTCGACGCCATGGTGGCGGAGACCCTCGACGAGGTCACGATCGACCCGGACGACCTGGCGGAGTACGCCGGCCGCCTCCACGACTCGTACGTGCGCCGACCGTGGGTGCAGCGACTGGCGACCTGGTACCGGCTCGAGCGTGGTGACTCCGACCACCCGATCGACGCGGTGGTCCGGAGCAACGCCGGGAAGCTCCGGGCGATCGAGGCAGCCCAGCGCGACGGCCGGCTGTCCTCGACGTTCTCGCCGTCGGAGCTCCTCGGCGTCGTCATCCACACCGCCGCGCTCTGGAGCGGCGCCACCCCGGAGTACGCCCGACTGACCGACGAGGTCGGGGCGGCCCGCCGACGCACGGTCGTCGTGGCGACGGTCGCCGCCGTCCTCCGGGCCTGATCCGCCGTCAGACCACCGACCAGCCGCCGTCGCTCGGCAGCACCGCGCCGTTCACGTTCACCGAGTCGTCGCTGAGCAGCCACGTGATCGCGGCCGCCAGCTGCTCCGGCTGCGCGACCGGCGGGATGGCGACCTGCATGATCGGACCGACCCGGCCCGCCGCGTACTCGCTGCGCATCGGCGCCTCGATGTTGGTGGCGACCGCTCCCGGTGCGACCGCGTTGGCGCGGATGCCCTGCGGACCGTGGAAGAACGCGACGCTCTTCGTGAACCCGGCGATCGCGTGCTTCGACGCCGTGTACGCGGCACCGGCAGCCGAGGCCCGGAGCGCGGCTTCGGACGCCACGTTCACGACGGTGCCTCGGCCGGCGGCGATCATCAGCGGCAGGACCGCTCGCGTGAGGCGCATCGGCCCGGTGACGTTCACGCTGAACACGCGGTCCCAGGTGGCGTCGTCGACCTCGCTCGGCGGCAGGAACGCGTCCATGATGCCGGCGACGTTCGCGAGCCCGTCGACCCGCTCACCGGCTGCGGCGATCAGGGCGTCGATGGTGTCGGCGGCCGCGACGTCCCCGACCACGGTCTCGACTGCGCCGGGGAGGCCGGTCAGCTCGGCCCGCAGCGCGTCGAGCCGCTCGGGGACGACGTCGGTGGCGATCACGCGTCCGCCCTCGTTCGCGATCCGCGTCGCCGTGGCGCGTCCGATGCCGGAGCCCGCTCCGGTGACGATGATGGTCCTGCCGGTGAACCGTCCGGCGGTGGTGTCGGTCATGTCGTCTCCTCACTGAGAGGCGCTCGATGCGCCATGCTGGTTATAGCACTCAGTGCCGAAAGGAATCCATGAGCTCGACGAGCGACCGTCAGACCGGCCGCCCCCGGACGATCGACCCGGCTGCGGTCTCGCTCGTCGCACTGCGGTTGTTCGACGAGCAGGGCTTCGACGCGGTGTCGATGGACGACGTCGCCACGGCCGCCGGGATCAGCCGTCGATCGCTGTTCCGACTGTTCCCCAGCAAGGCGGCGCTCGTGTGGGGCGGCCTCGACGAGTTCGCGGTCCGGTTCACCGACGAACTCCGCGTGCGACCGGCTGCCGAGTCCGCCTGGGTCGCACTCCGCGCGGCCTACCGCGTCGGGGCGACCTTCCCGGAGGGCACCGTCGAGGTCACCCGGCACCGGCTCCGGGTGATCCGGGCCAACCCGTCACTCGAGCGCGGCGGCGAGGCGGCGTCGAACGCCCTCACCGGCGTCATCGAGCGGTTCGTCGCGGAACGCGACGGTGGGACGGTCGACGACCTGACGACGACCGTGCGGGCGCACGCCCTCGCCGCGGCGGCGAGCGCCGCGCTCACCTGGTGGGCGTTGCACGGCGACGGGCGACCGGAGGACGTCGTGGACGAGGCCCTGGGTCTGTTCCACTGACGGACTGGAGGCACGTGGCGGCGCCGCCCCGTGCCTCCAGTCCGTCACCGGGTGACCGTCTCGATCAGTTGTTGCGGATGCGCTCGCCGCGCACGTCGTGGGACAGCGCGTCGATGCGCGCCAGGTCGTCGGCCGTCAGGACGACGTCCGCTGCCGCGACGTTGTCCGCGACGCGGACCGGGTTCTTCGAACCCGGGATCGGGACGATGTCGTCCCGCTGCGCGAGGATCCACGCGAGGGACAGCTGCGCGAGCGAGATCCCCCGCTCGGCTGCGATCCCCGACAGCCGCTCGGCCACGACGACGTTCTGGTCGAAGTGCTCGGGGGCCCACCACTCGAGGATGTGCCGGATGTCGTCCTCCGGGTAGTCCGAGCGCGGACGGACGGCCCCGCTGAGGAACCCGCGGGCGAGCGGCGAGTACGCGACGAGACCGATGCCGAGCTCGTCGACGACGGGGAAGAGCTCCTCGGACTCCCGCGCGAAGACGGAGTACTCGGTCTGGAACACCGAGATCGGGTGCACGGCGTGGGCGCGGCGGATGTTCTCACCGTCGGTGTTGGACAGCCCGAGGTACTTGACCTTGCCGGCCTGCACGAACTCCTGCATGACGCCGACGACGTCCTCGATCGGCACGGCGGGGTCGTGCACGTGCTGGTACAGGAGGTCGATCGAGTCGGTGCCGAGGTTGGTGAGACTCTGGTCGACGACCTCCCGGATGTGCTCGGGGCGAGAGTCCGGCTTCCAGTCGTCCGGAGTGAACCCGAACTTCGTCGCGATCGTGACCTGGTCGCGGATCGGGGCGAGCGCTGCGCCAAGCAACCGCTCGCCGTCACCCCAGCCGTACATCTCCGCCGTGTCGAAGTGGGTGACCCCGAGTTCGTGGGCGCGGCGGATCGCGGCGATCGACTCCGTGTCGTCGGTCGGGCCGTACGCGAAGACCGTGCCCATCGCGCCGTAGCCGATCGAGCCGGCCACGAGGCCCTGTGTTCCGAGTGTGCGTTGCTGCATGTGTCGTCCTTTCGGGGGTGGGTCGTGATGACGATGACACTGTACGCCGTTTCTGGCAGACTCTGACACCTTCGGCATGAAGCGTCGCGCGCGGTAGGATGCGGACGTGAGCGAGACGAACGTGCGGAGCGGCCTGCGGGACATCACCCGCGAGGCCGTGCGGTCCCGCATCGCCGCGGTCGCGGTCGCCCGCTTCGACGAACAGGGCTTCGACGCCGTGACGGTCGAGCAGATCGCCGCCGAGGTCGGCATCTCGGCGCGCAGCTTCCACCGCTACTTCCCGGCGAAGGAGGACGCCGTCATCGGCGACCCCGGCCGGCACCGCGGTGCCCTCGCCGCCGCGTTCGAGGAGCGTCCCGCGACCGAGCCCGTGTGGGAGTCCCTGCGCGAGGCCTTCGCCGGGATGATGGTCCGCGCCGACGAGGACGTCGAGTACGGTCGACGGTCCGTCCGGGTGATGATGTCGACACCGTCGTTGCGGGCCCGGAACCTCGAGAAGCACCTGGCGTGGGCCGAGGTCCTCACGCCGCTCGTGGCCGCCCGGCTCGGAACCGCCGACGCCGAGCTCCGTGCAGCCGTCCTCGTGCAGGCATCCCTCGGGTGCTTCGACGTCGCGATCACGCGGTGGTCCGTCACCGACGAACCGGCCCCGGTGCTCCTGCGCCGGACCTTCGACACGCTCCGCGACGCCGTCTGAGCGGGTACGGTGCGGACATGAACGTCAGCGGGCCCTCCCCATACTTCCTCTTCGACGGCACCGCGCGCGCCGCGCTCGACCGGTGGCAGCGCGTGTTCGGCGGCGAGGTGCGGATCGCGACGTTCGCGGACTTCTCGCGCGACGACGGCCCCGCCGACGCGGTCGCGCACGGCCAGCTCACCGGCGGGCTGCAGCTCTTCGCGGCAGACGCGGGCACGGACGACACCACCTTCACCTCGACCGGGCTGATGTTCTCGCTGCTCGGAGCAGCGGAGCCCGACGTCCTGCGCGGGTGGTTCGACGAGCTCGCCACCGACGGGACGGTCGTCGAACCGCTCCAGGAGCGCCCCTGGGGCGACTGGGACGGCACCGTGCGGGACGTCTTCGGGGTCACGTGGCTGATCGGCTTCGAAGCGTCGGCGCTGGCGTGAGCGACCGTCCGACCGTCCTGTTCGTGTGCGTGCACAACGCCGGACGATCACAGATGGCCGCCGGGTACCTGCAGCACCTCGGCGGCGACCGCGTCCGCGTGTACTCGGCCGGCAGCGAACCGGCCGACCGGGTCAACGCCGTCGCCGTGCAGGCCATGGCCGAGGACGGCATCGACATCGGCGGGGCTGAACCCGCCGTGCTCGAGACCGACACCGTGCGGGAGTCCGACGTCGTCATCACGATGGGGTGCGGGGACGCCTGCCCGGTCTTCCCCGGCAAGCGCTACGAGGACTGGGAGCTCGACGACCCGGCTGGGCTGCCGATCGAGGACGTCCGGCCGATCCGCGACGCGATCCGTTCCCGAGTGGAAGGCCTGCTCGCCTCGCTGTGATGCGGTGCCCGGCCTACCGCGCGTCGATCGGCAGCAGCGGGGCCCAGTAGGCGTCCGGCCCGTCGGACACGACGGCGTCCGGCTCGAACCGGAAGCCGTAGTCGCGCACGAAGTCCAGCGCGGCGGCCTGCTCGGCGGCGGCATCGTCGTCAGCGGCGTCGAAGAGGTACTCGCCGTGCCCCATCCGGACACCGGAGTCGCTGATCACCGTGAGGTCCCAGCGCCCCTCCTCGGCGCGCTCGATCCGGACGACGGCGGCCTGGGAAGCGGTGAAGTCAGCCATGCCGCGAGCATACGGAGGACGGCTGCGCGCCGTTCAGCCTAGGGTGGCGCCATGACGGCGACGGTGCGGCAGGTGCAGGTGACGTTCGACTGTGCGGAACCCGAGCGGGTGGCGCGCTTCTGGTGCGAGGTGCTCGGCTACGTCGTGCCACCGCCACCGCCCGGGTTCGACTCGTGGGACGCGTTCGACCAGTCGCTGCCGCTCGAGCACCAGGGGTCGGCGTTCGCGTGCGTCGACCCGACCGGCGCCGGGCCGCGGCTGTTCTTCCAGCGTGTGCCGGAGGGCAAGGTCGTGAAGAACCGCGTGCACCTCGACGTCCGTGTCGGCACCGGCATGGTCGGCGACGAACGACTCGCTGCCCTCGACGCCGAGAGCGACCGGCTCGTCGCCCTCGGGGCCACGCAGTTCCGCCGGATGCTCGCGGACGAGGTCAACGAGTCGTGCATCGTCATGCAGGACGTCGAGGGCAACGAGTTCTGCCTCGACTGATCCCGGTCAGGCGACCGGACCGTACAGCGGCACCTCGGCCTGGTCGAGCTCGAGCTCCGCGGTCTGCTGGATGAGCGCGAGGAGATCGGCGTCGAGACCCGGCGCGAATTCTTCGAGCCGCTCCGGCGCGATGAACGACGGGACGCCGACGGGTGCCTGCTCGGTGGCGGACAGGTCGGTGCCGTCCTTCGACGGGGACGCCCCGCGGAAGATCTTCGCCGCCTCGGACGCACCGTCGAGGTCGAAGCTGTACTGCTTGCTCTGCAGGCCGAGGTCGACGAGCTGCTTGACCTCCGGGAACCGTTCGGCGTTCGTCTTCGGGATCGGCAGCAGGGTCTTCCAGTCGACGCCGAGTGCTTCGAGCGCCTTCGCGTAGGCGTTCTCGTGCGCCTGGTCGCGGACGATCAGGTACGCGATGGTGCCACGTGCGGTGGGGTTGTCGGTCATCTCGTAGATGCGGCACTTCTGCAGGCGGCCGGTCGACTCGAGCATGAGGTTGTAGAGCAGGTCGAGGGGCAGGTTGCCGGAGTTGTAGACGTAGCTGCCGCTCCACGGGTTGCCGGCCGCGTCGACGGGCAACGCGCCCTGGGCACCGACGAGGTAGTGGTGGATGTTGCCCGTGTCGAGGGCGATGTTCAGCGGCGTGGCCCCCTTCGCACCGGGCTTGTCCACCGGGTCGGTGACCTTGCCGGAGTACCCGGGAGCGCCGTCGAGCAGGCGGGAGATCGTGGTCCCGATGAGCTCGACGTGGCTGATCTCCTCGGTCCCGACGCCCTGGATGAGGTCGCGGAACGGCTTCGCCGCCGGCCCACGGAAGTTCATCGCCTGGAAGAGGTACTGCATCATCGTGCGCATCTCGCCGAACTGGCCGCCGAGGCCCTCCTGCAGGGCGTTCGCTGCTGCGGGGTCCGGCTCGCCGTCGGCGATCTCGTTGATCCAGGTCTGTGCGTGGAAGTACATGGAGCCTCCTTGCTGTCGAGCGGCTGGTCACCGCTGACCTCACCGTCCTCGGGGACGACTGGCAGGCCGCACGGTTCAGCCGGCAAGCGCAGTGGGGGCGACCCGTGGGTAGCGTCGAGGCATGCAGACGCCGGCGTCGATGCCCCTGTACCTCCGGACGGACCGGCTGGTCCTGGGCGGCTGGTCGGACGGCGACGCCGAGTGGTACGCGGAGCTCGTCGGCGAACGGAGTGCCGCTGCCGCTCGTCGAGGCGAACCACCGACGCCGAGGACCGCCGGTCGCCCGGACCACGACGCGGCCACTGCATCCGTCCGGTCGCTCGCCGCCACGAGCGGCACGCCGCTGCCGCTCTACCCGGTCAGACTGGCCGCCTCGGGGGCATTCCTCGGGTACTGCGGACTCGTGGTCGGCCGGTCGACTCCCGAGGAGCCGGAGCTCGCGTACGAGTTCCTCGAGGCGGCACACGGACACGGTCACGCCACCGAGGCCGCGACCGCCGTCGTCGCAGCGGCACGGTCCGTGGGGTACACCCGGCTCTGGGCCACGATCCGCGCGTGGAACGCGCCGTCGTTCCGGGTCGCCGCGCGGCTCGGGTTCGTCCACGACCCCGCTGCGACCACTGCCCACCCGGAGCCCGACGACGGCCGTGGAGCACAGACCTGGAACCGCCTCGACCTCTGAGCCGTCCCGCGCAGTGGGGGTCCCTTCCGCACCGAGATGGACGACACTGGACGTGTATGCAACCAGCAGTGACGCCGATCCACGTCGATCGTCGGGGTTCCCTCGTCGACGACGCCGTCGAACTGTACGAGCGTGCGTACGCCAGCCGGGACATCCACATCGGCGAGGCCGCCCGGGACGGGTTCGCCTACCGCTTCCGAGCAGTCGGCGACCAGGACGTCACCATGGGGACCTCGGACGTCGCGGCACACCGCTGGGGCACGATCTCGCCCGGCACCGACTACGTCCTCGTGTGGGCGACCTCGCCCGGCATGACCATCGACACCGACTCCCGCGACCCCGTCCAGCTCCTGCCGGGCATCCCCGTGATGTACCCGGCCGGCCGCGACTTCCGCTTCGACGGACTCCCGTCCGGGCAGCACTCGGTGCGCTTCGGCGGGGCGTTCCTCGAGTCGATCGCAGCGGCCCGGCGCGGTGACGACGAGCCGCAGCAGCTCGCGTTCCGTGACGCGCTCGGGGTGGACGCGCTGCGTCGACTCCGCAGCCGGATCGGGGAAGCCGCACCGCGCCTCCTGGACCCGTCGACCCCCGCGGTGGACCGGGCCCGGTGGAACCAGTCCATCGCCGACGCCGTCGCCGCCGCGTTCGACGCGACCCCCGAACGAGCACCGACGGCGGCCGTCGGCTCGTCGACGATCCGCTTCGCCAAGGAGTGGATGGTCGCGAACGCCCGTCGACCGCTCACCGTCGCCGAGGTGAGCGCGGCCGCCGGGGTGAGCGCGCGGGGCCTGCAGGCGGCGTTCCAGCGGCACGTCGGGGTGCGGCCGATGCAGTTCCTGCGTGAGGCCCGACTGCACGGCGTCCGGTCCGACCTGCTGGCCGCCGACCCCGACGAGACGACCGTCGCCGAGATCGCCCTGTCGTGGGGGTTCCACCACCTCGGCAGGTTCTCCGGCTACTACGCCGACGTGTACGGCGAGCCGCCGTCCGAGACCCTCCGTGGGCGGCGCGTCCGCCGCTAGGGTGAGCGCATGTCAGTCGGTCTGCTCGCCATCGTCGACGACGTGCTCTCCGCAGCGCTGAAGGCCAGCGCCAAGACGGCGGGTGTCGTCATCGACGACGCCGCGGTCACCCCGCAGTACGTCCAGGGGCTCACCCCCGCTCGCGAACTGCCGGTCGTCGGCCGGATCGCGCTCGGCAGCCTCTTCAACAAGTTCATCATCATCATCCCGCTGGCGCTGCTGCTGTCGGCGTTCGCGCCGTGGGTGCTGCCGTGGCTGCTGCTCATCGGCGGCACGTACCTGTGCTTCGAGGGAGCCGAGAAGGTCACGGAGTGGTTCGGCCACCACCACGCCACCGGCGAGGAGCCGTCCGCCGACGAGGGCAAGCTGGTGTTCGGTGCCATCCGGACGGACCTCATCCTGAGCACCGAGATCATGCTCATCGCGCTCGCGAGCCTCGACCCGGACCTCGGGACGTGGCTGACGCTCGGCGCGCTGATCGTCATCGGGCTCGGCATGACCGCGCTGGTGTACGGCGCCGTCGCCCTGCTCGTGAAGGTCGACGACATCGGCCTGCAGATGATGAAGAACCCCGTCCGTCGGACCCGACGCACCGGAGCGCGGATCGTGCTCGCGATGCCGACGGTCTTCCGGGTGATCAGCATCGTCGGCACGGTCGCGATGCTCTGGGTCGGTGGACACCTGGTCATCGCGAACCTGGCGGAGACGTTCTGGCACGGGCCGTACGACCTGTTGCACGTCGTCGAGCACGCGATCGAGGCCACCGGCCCCGTCGTCACGTGGATCGTCGACACGGCGATCTCGGCGGTGTTCGGACTGGCGCTCGGGCTCGTGGTCGTCGCGGTCGTGCTCGGGGTCGGTCGGCTGCGGAGCCGGTCCACGGAGAGCAGCCACACCGCACACTGAGGTGGCCACAGGCCGTGACACTGTTCAGCGAGCGCTGTACAGTTGCGCCATGCTGACCGCCGCCCCGCGACTCGACGTGATGAACCGGCTCGGTCGCGCCCTCGCCGATCCGACCCGTTCACGGATCCTGCTGCGCCTGCTCGACTCCCCCGGGTACCCCGCCGAGCTCGCGGACGAACTCGGCCTCACACGGGCGAACGTGTCGAACCACCTCGCCTGCCTGCGCGGGTGCGGCATCGTCGCGACCGTTCCCGAGGGGCGTCGCACCCGGTACGAGATCGCCGACGCGCACCTCACCCGGGCGTTGGAGTCCCTGGTCGACGTCGTCCTCGCCGTCGACGACGGCAGCGGCTGCACCGACGACGACTGCGACGTCCCGCTCTGCTGCGGGCCCGGCGCATGACCGGCGCGGTGTCGGTCGGCGTCCGCCCCGCCCCGACGGCGGCCCGTCAGGCGCTCCTGCGGAAGCGCATCCGGTGGATCGTCACCGCGACCATCACGTACAACGTGGTCGAGGCCGTCGTCGCCATCGCCGCCGGCTCGGTGGCGTCGTCGACCGCGCTCATCGGGTTCGGGCTGGACTCGATCGTCGAGGTCCTGTCGGCAGCGGCCGTCGCGTGGCAGTTCGCCGGGCGTGACCCGGAGGCCCGTGAGCGGACGGCGCTCCGGGTCATCGCCGTCTCGTTCTTCGGCCTCGCGCTCTACGTCTCCGTCGACGCGGTGCTCACGCTGACCGGTCTGCGCGAGCCGGAGCACAGCACCGTCGGCATCGTGCTGGCAGCGGTCAGCCTGGCCGTGATGCCGTTCCTCAGCCTGCTCGAACGCCGCACCGGCACGGAACTCGGCTCGGCATCGGCCGTCGCGGACTCCAAGCAGACGCTCGTCTGCAGCTACCTCTCTGCCGCCGTCCTGGTCGGGCTCCTGCTCAACACCCTGTTCGGCTGGACCTGGGCCGACCCCGTCGCCGGACTCGTCGTGGTGGTCTTCGCGGTGCGCGAAGGCCTCGAGGGGTGGCGCGGCGACGCCTGCAAGCAGCCGGTCGCGGCGCTCACCGGTGAGCGCACGGTCGACGCGTGCGACTGCTGCTGACGGTCCGCTGACGGGCTGGAGGCACGTGGCGGGCCCGCCACGTGCCTCCAGTCCGACAGCCCGACGGCGTCGTCAGATCTCGACGTCGCTGCCCATCGTCACCGTGCGGTGGGCGGGCAGGCCGAACCGCGCTGCCGGGTCGGCCGCGTTGTGCGCGAGCCCGACGAACAGCTTCTTCCGCCACCCGACCATGCCGTGGTGCCCCGGCGTCGGGCGGAGCGCGCCGCGCGAGATGAAGTAGGACGCGTGCTCCATCTCGTCCGGGTCGATGTCGAGCACCTCGGCCAGGCAGGCGGCGTGCAGGGCCTTCGGCAGGTCCTGGTCGTCCGAGAACCCGAACTTGATGGTGATGTGGTCGATGCCGTCGTCCTCGTACCCGAGGTCGTCGCGGAAGAACGCCCGCGCGTGCGGCACGTGGGGCACGTTCGCGGTGAGGACGGACACGATGAGCACGGTCCGGTGCAGCACGTGGTTGTGGTCCACGTTGGCGCGGAGGGCGAGCGGGGTCGTCTCCTTGTTCGGGTGCGGGAACACCGCGACACCGGGCACCCGGGGGACGTGGTCCTCGTTCACGCGCTCGATGAAGTCGGCGAGCGAGCCTTCCCGCTCCTTGCGTTCCTCCTGCACGAGCGCCCGACCGCGGCGCCACGTCGTCATGACCGTGATCACCGCGAGCGCGATGAGGAGCGGGACCCACCCGCCGTGGATGATCTTCGACAGGTTGCCGGCCAGGAACGTCAGCTCGAGACCGCCGAAGGCCACCGCGGCGAGCACGAGCTTCCACGGCTTCCACTTCCAGAGCGGCCGCACGACGAGCAGCAGCAGGAGCGTGTCGACCACGAGCGCCCCGGTCACGGACACCCCGTACGCGGTGGCGAGGTTGGCCGAGGACCGGAACGCGAGCATGATCGCCAGCACGCCGATGAACAGCAGGAGGTTCACGGCCGGCAGGTAGATCTGCCCGCTCTCCCGCCGCGAGGTCTGGCGGATCGTCAGCGGCGGCAGCAGCCCGAGCTGCACGGCCTGGCGGGTGAGCGAGAACGCGCCGGAGATCACGGCCTGGCTCGCGATCACCGTCGCCATCGTCGCGAGAACCACCACCGGCAGGCGCAGACCGTCCGGGAAGAGCAGGAAGAACGGGTCCTTCGCGGCCGACGGGTCGCGGAGCACGAGGGAGGCCTGGCCGAGGTAGTTCAGCACGAGCGCCGGGAAGACGACGAAGAACCAGGCGCGGAGGATGGCCGGGCGGCCGAAGTGCCCCATGTCCGCGTAGAGGGCCTCGGCGCCGGTGATCACCAGGACGACGGCACCCATCGCCACGAACGTGATGTACGGGTGCGCGAACGTGAAGGCGATCGCCCACGTCGGCGACAACCCCTGCAGGACACCGGGGTGGGCGATGATGTGCGGCACCCCGGCGGCCGCGATGACCACGAACCAGAGCAGCATCACGGGGCCGAACAGGTTGCCGACCTTGCCGGTGCCGAACCGCTGGGCGGCGAACAGCAGCACGAGGATGACGGCTGCGATCGGCACGATCAGGTGTCCGACCGCGGGTGCTGCGGTGCCGAGGCCCTCGACCGCCGACAGCACCGAGACCGCCGGCGTGATCACCGAGTCGCCGTAGAAGAGCGAGACGCCGACGATCCCGATGACGAGGAAGATCACCGCACCGCCGCGGCGCTTCGCGTACAGCCGGCGGGCGAGTGCCGCGAGGGCCATCACCCCGCCCTCGCCGTCGTTGTCGGCGCGCATGAGCACGAGGACGTACTTGATCGAGACGGTGATCGTGATGCTCCAGAACATCATCGAGATCACGCCGTAGACGTCCTCCTGGTTGGCCTTCACGATGCCGTCGTCGATCGTGAACACCGTCCGCAGGGCGTACAGCGGACTCGTGCCGATGTCGCCGAACACCACCCCGAGGGCGGCGAGGGCGAGCACGGCGGCGCCCTTCTTGACCGTGCCGTGGCCGCCGTCCTCGGCGGTCTCGGTCGTCGGCGTCTCGGAGCGGGTCTCGGTCACGCTCGTCACTTCCGTCTCCGGCCGTCCGGGCGACGGCCGCCGCTCATCCTCGCACCGCCGGCCTCGGCACGCTCGCAGCGCGCACACATCCATGGGGCTGGAGGCACGGCGAGGGTCGGCGCCGCTACCCGCGGACCAGGGTGAACCGCGCCCGGACGGTCGCCGCCGCGGCGTGTCCACGGACCACGACGACGCCGAGCGGCCGGTCGCTCGGATTCCCGTCGGCATCGGCCACGGAGACCGTGAACCCCGCGGGTACGTCGAGCTCGAGTCTCGGCGCCCCGGGAGCGTCCCACGTGACCGAAGCGCGGCCGTCGACCACGCCGACGAGCCGGACCGCCCGGAGCCACTCGTGACCCGGGAGCGGTGCCAGGCTCATGCCGGACGAGGGGACGGCGTCGGCGAGCACCTGCCCGTCCCCGTGGAACACCCACGTGAGCACGCCGGGGGTGTCCGCGCTGAGCTCGACGACGTCCGACCAGCCGTCCCGCTCGAGCTCGAGGCTGCGCCGGATCCGTCGATCGTCCCACTGCGCGCACGCGACCACGCGGGTCTCGCTCCACGCTTCGAGGCGCCCGGTCAACGGCGGCTGCTCTTCGTCGTGGACGATGCCGATGTCGTGCGCGGCCGGCGAGCGCATCCAGTCCGTGAAGTCCGCGCCGTACCCGCTCGTCCCGAGATCGAGGCTCCGCCAGCCCTCCGTGGTCTCGACGTCGACGCCGAGCTTGTCGTGGTGATCGTGCCATCCGCTGTCCGGGCCGAACCGGATCGCCAGCCTGACGATGTCCGACGACAGCACCGCGATGCCGACGTCCGGCCACAGGAACGACGCTGGACGTTCCGGTCGGGTCGTGACGCGGACCGCGTCCCCGACGCCGAAGACGAGTTCGGCCACCGAACGCCGGCCGCGCATCGGTCGGCTCGGACCGGCGTCCCACCGGGATCCGATCCAGAGTTGGACGGTGCCCTCGTGATCGTCGTCGCTGTAGCGCGAGACGTCGATCTCGTGTCCGGGAAGCACTGCCGCGGCGACGGCGGCGTCCGCGGCGAAGTCGCCGAGCCGGACGTCCGGCCAGCAGTCCCCGTACGCCGGGAGCCTGCCATCGGCGTAGGCCAGACGAGGTGGTTCCGAGATCGCCGATGCGAGCCGACTGACCGCCTGCGGAGAGAGCAGGTCCCCGCCGCCCGCTTCGCAGAACGACAGCAGCGCGGCCACGGTGTAGTAGTGGTAGAAGGCGCTGACCTCGAACCACAGGCCTTCCGCCCGGAAGCCCTGGCGGATCTGTTGCTCGGCGCCGAACGGCCCCGAGCAGGCACGCTCCAGCAGTGCGGTGTCGCCCGTGCGTGCAGCACACTCGGCGAGCGCAGCGACGATCCAGCAGTGGATGTTGTGGACCATGCCGAGCTGCGGTTCGAGGAACCCGGCGACGCTCGCGGCCAGCCGGGCCGCGTCTGCACGGGCTTGCCCCGAGAGCGCCGGCTCCGCCCACCGCGCAGCGCGGAGCAGGGCGATCGCCCAGATCGATTCGTCGAGGTTCTGGGGCGTGACCCGCCCGAGACCGACGTTCTGGCCGTGCGGTTCGTACTCGTCGTACTGCGACGCGTAGTGGTGGAGGATGCCGGTCAGTTCGGCGAGGGCAGTGTCCGCATCGGGACCGCCGACGAGACGGACGAGGAGCGCCGCTCGCTGGGCTTGGGCGGCCGCGGCGTTGTGCATGTGGGTGCGCCACGCGCCGTCCACGAGGTCGCCGGTGGCGACACGACCGCATCGAGGACACACGTGAACCGACGGCGATGCCGGGTCGAAGGTGAGGCGCGCACCGTCGACCGGGCAGAAGAAGTGGTGCGTCCACTCGCTGCGCGTGCCCGGACCCGGGATGCGGAGCACCCCGTGCCAGTGCTCGAAGTCCTCCCGGACGCGGACGAGGACCTCGCGGGCCCAGTCGACCGTCACGACTCGGGACAGGGCGGCATCCCAATCCGGTTCGAACGGTCTCGGAACCGTGGTCGCCGACCGGGTCGGGGGTCCGTCGAGCGTCACGAGCGCCCCTCCAGCACCGTCTGGAGTTCTTCTCGGATCTGCGAACCGCCGCCCGACCGCCACGACGCGACGCCATCGTCCCAGGCGGAGACCGGCTGCCGCCCTTGCAGGATGTCGTTCTGCAAGGACGTGATGCGTGTCGTGAGGAAGTTCCCCTTGCCGGACTGCGTGGCCGAGAACAGGTTGCTGGTCGGGTCCTTCACACCCGTCGGGAACAGCCTGGTCTGCGCGGCGTACCGCGTCTTGGTGACCTCGCGGAGTCCTGCCTGGTAGATGGCCACCGGGCCGTCCGCGAGGTACCCGCTCCCGATGACGGCCTCGGTGTTGCCCTTCGCGGTCTTGATCGGGTCCGTGCCATCGAGCTCGAAGTCGACGTGTTCGACACCGTACTTGAGGAACCGGTACTCCTCGGTGCCGAACGGCGCCGCGAGGTAGTCCAGGACGCGGAGCACCGCCTCGATGCGACGTTCGGCACGCTTGCCGATCGCCGCGACCGAGTGCGACATGTTGCCGATCCACGGGTGCCCGGTTCCGTTGCCGTCGAAGGCCGGGACCGTCGCCATGTCGACGTCGAAGCCCTTGATCCCGGCGGCGGCGATGAAGTACCCGTTCCAGGCGCTCTGGGTGTCGACCGTGAACATCGCCTGACCGTTGCCGAACCGTGTCTTCGCGTCCTGCGCCGAGCCGCTGAACGCGTCCGGGTTGACCCTGCCACGCTCGATGAGCCGGCGCACCGCGGCGAGTGCTTCCTTCTGCCCCTCGTGCTCGTACGCACTCGTCAGTCGACCGTTCTGGTAGGACCAGTTGTTCGGGACTCCGAGCATCTGCCTGACGTAGTCGATCGGGGCGACGGCGAGGGCCCAGGTGTTGTGCCGCGCATCCGTGAGCTCGCCGCAGAGGTCTGAGAACTCGTCGAAGCTGCTCGGGCGGAAAGTGATCCCTCGCTTCTGCAGGAGGTCCTTGCGGTAGTAGAGTCCGACGCTCTGGGTGACCCCGCGAGGGATCGGGACGGCCATGATCTTGCCCGAGTAGACCGTCGCCTGCCAGCTCCCGGTGGGGATGTTGGCCAGGTTCGGGTAGTCACGCACCGCGTCCCCGCTGAGGTGCGCTGTCAGGTCGACGGCTGTCGCCTCGAGCATCTGTGGCAGCTGCGGAGTGACGACGTTGAGCATGTTGAAGACATCCGGCAGATCCCCGCTCGCCATCGTCGTGGCGAACTTCTGCGAGTAGTCCTGGAGCGGCGTCGGTGTGATCGCGAGCGGTGAGCCGAGTCGCCGGTTGAGGTCCCGCCAGTAGGCGTTTGCCGCGACACCCGGCGGGATCGGACCGTTGAGCGACGTCATCGCGGTGATCCTGTCACCGTCTCCGGGTCGGCCCGTCGTGGCCCGGACCGGGGAGGCAGGGTACGCGAAGAACGCGTCCGCGATCCCCTCGTTGTTGCCCGGGATGTCGGGTTCGACTCCCCGGTAGCGGACGTACGCCGGCAGGGCGACGTCGCGTGCAGCCGCTGCGGCGGCACTCGCCGCAGCATCGCTCGACACGGTGCTGCTGCAGCCCGCGAGCAGGGGCCCGCCGCCGAGGACGCCGAGTCCGAGCCCGACGCCGCCGAGCAGTGCGGACCGTCGTGTGATGGTGTTCGACATGTGACTCTTCCTTCCGCCGGGCGGCGTCAGCCCTTCACCGCGCCGGTCAGGACGCCCTTGGTGAAGTGACGCTGCACGAACGGGTACACGAGGAGGATCGGGATGATGGAGATGACGAGGATCGCCATCTGGATGGACACTTGCGCGGGCAGCGCTTCCGCGCCGGCACCGAGGTCCGTCGAGCTGAGTTGTCCGCCGTTGATCACGTAGGTGCGGAGGACCAGTTGCAGGGGCCACTTGGCCGTGTCGTTGAGGTAGAGCAACGCGTTGAAGAACGCATTCCAGTAGTTCACGGCGTAGAACAACCCGATCACGGCGAGCACGGACCGCGACAACGGCAGGGCGATCGAGCGGAACAACTGCCACTCACTGGCACCGTCGAGTCGCGCGCTCTCGATGATCTCCGCCGGCAGCGCCACGAAGAACGACCGCACCACGACGACGTTGAAGGCGCTGACCATCGTGGGGACGATGAGCGCGGCCAGACTGTTGAGCAGTCCGAACTGGTGCACAGCGAGGTACGTCGGGATGATGCCCGGGGTGAAGAGCATCGAGATCAGCAGGAGCAGGAGCATCGGCTTGTTGCCGACGGTGCCGCGGCGACTGAGTGCCCAGGCGAGCATCGCGGTGACCCCGAGGCTCAGGACCGTGCCGACGGCCGTGACACCGATGCTGACCACGAGGGACCGCGCGACGACTCCTCCGGTGAGGATCGACCGGTAGGCGGTCCAGTCGATCGAGTGCGGCAGGAAGACGAAACCACCGGCCGCGTTGATCTCCTCCTGGCTCGCGAGGCTCGTCGACACGATCCCGATGAAGGGCACGATCACGACGGCGCAGGCGACGCCGAGGACGAGGAACTTCGCGATCCGTTCACCGACGCCGATCCGCCCGGAAAGGGTGTGCTTCGTCGTGGTCATCCCTGGTACACCCCTTGTTCTCCGAAGATGTGCGCCACCTTGTTGGCGGCGAGGACGAGCGCGAGTCCCACGACGCCCTTCACGAGGCCGACGGCGGCTGAAACTCCCCAGGCGCCGCCGACGATGCCGTTGTTGAAGACGTAGGTGTCGAGGACCTCGCTTGCGGCCGTACCGACCGCCTGTTGTTGCAGGATGATCTGCTCGAACCCGACGGTGAGGGAGTCTCCGAGCTTGAGGATGAACAGCAGGATGATGATCGACCGGAGGCCGGGAAGTGTGACGTGCCAGGTCTGCCGCAGCCGGCTGGCTCCGTCCACGCTCGCGGCTTCGTAGAGGCTCTGGTCGATCTGAGAAAGTGCGGCGAGGAAGAGGATCATCGCCCAGCCCGTGTCCTTCCAGATCACCTGCGAGGTCAGGAGGGCCTTGAAGAGGTCGGCGTTGCCGATGATGTCCAGCGTGGCCATGCCATGGGACCGGAAGAAGCTGTTCAGGAGGCCTGAACCGCCCAGGGTCTGCTGGAAGATCGCGACGACGATCACCCAGGACAGGAAGTGCGGCAGGTAGAGCACGGACTGCACGAACTGCTTGAGACGGGGGGACAGGACGCTGTTCACCACGAGCGCGAGGACGATCGGCGCCGGGAACACGAACACCACCTGCAGCAGGGTCACGACGAGCGTGTTCTTCAGGGCGACCAGGAAGTACGGGTCCCCGTCGAAGAGCACGGAGAAGTTCTGCAACCCGACCCACGGGCTCTGCAGGATTCCGATGAACGGTTGGTAGTCCTTGAACGCGATGACGTTCCCGAGCAGTGGGTAGTACGCGAACGCCAGGATCAGCGCCATGCCGGGCAGGGCGAACAGCAGCACCAGCCGATCCCGCCGGGCACGCTGCCAGAGGGTCGGGGCAGGCCGGAGCGGTCGCTGGGAGCCGTCGGCGGCAGCGGCAGACGTCGGCGCGGACGGCTCCGTCGTGACGGCCGTCACGCCGAGGTCCCGACACTCGGGACAGAGGTCGAACAGCTCACGAGATCTCCTTCGATCATCTCACTTCCAACGTTGGAAAGCGCTTCCACACATTAGGCACGAGCCTCGCGGCTTGTCGAGCAACAATCGGCACGGACCGGCCCGAAGACCCCCGACGAGGCAGAGGTGGGGCCAGTGATTTGCTGGAACTTCCTGTGCTCATACGTATGCGCAGATTTCTTGCTCTACCGTCGAACGCATCACCTCGACGACGAGACGACCGGAGTTCCAGATCGCATGCCCCCGAACACGCGCGTCACCCAGCGGATGATCGCCGACATCGCCGGTGTCAGCCAGTCGACCGTGTCCCTGGTCCTCAACGGCAAGGCCGACGCCGTTCGTCGCATCCCGTCCCGGACCCGCGATCGCGTACTCGAGGTCATCCGGGAGACCACCTACGTGGCCAACCCGGTCGCGCGGAGCCTCGTCGGCGCCGCCACCGGACTGATCGGTGTCTTCACGTACGAACCGGCGTTCCCGGACCGGACGTCGGACTTCTACACGCCGCTGCTCACCGGCATAGAGAGCGCCGCCGAACGGATCGGTGCTGACCTGCTGCTCTTCACGAGCACACCGGTCATCGGTGGACGACGGCGGCTCTTCCACGAGTCGAACCGTCTCCGCCTGGCCGACGGGTGCATCCTCCTCGGGCGCGAGATGGACGCGAACGAGCTCGACCGCCTCCTCGGTTCCGCGTACCCGTTCATCGCGATCGGTCGACGGGAGGCAGCCGACGGCCGAGTGCCCTACATCGGGGTCGACTACGTCGCCGCGACCCACGCTCTGGCCGTTCGGGCGCTCGAGCTCGGTCACCGGCGACTCGCGCTCCTGCGGCTGTCGCAGACGGCCGAGTCGAGCCGGGACCGCCGTGCCGGAATCCTCGCGGCCGCCGCCGAGGCCGGTGTGACCGTCGCCGAGGCCGAGGTGACGACAGGTCGGTGCATCACCGACGCGTGGGAGGTGATCCGGGCCTCCCGTCCGACCGTGCTCTTCGTCGAGGACCCGAGCGATGCGCGCGACCTGCTCGCGCACCTGGCAGCGACGGGCACCGCGGTCCCGGGCGACGTGTCGGTGATCGTGCTCGGCGAACACAACCGGAACGCCGATGGTCCGGCCGACGCCACTCGGCTGCGCGCTCCGCGGGCCGAGCTCGGCGCTCGCGCCGTCGGCGCGCTCACCGAGGCCATGGAGGCACGTCGTACGCCCGTCCCGGAGGGCGCGTCGGCCCCTCCACCGGTGCAGATCCTCCTCGACTGCACGCTCGTGGGCGGCGCGACCCTCGCCGCGCCCGCGGCGTGACACCTCCGATCCGACCGACCCGCTCACCTCAGGAGAACCATGTCCAGCTCCACCTCCGTCCGCCCACCCGAGTCCGATGCGACGTGCAGCGCCGACGTCGTGATCATCGGCGGCGGCCTCGGGGGCGTCGCCGCTGCGATCGCGGTCTGCCGGGCGGGCCGCACCGCGATCCTCACCGAGGAGACCGACTGGCTCGGGGGCCAGCTCACAAGCCAGGCGGTGCCACCGGACGAGCACCCCTGGGTCGAGCAGTTCGGAGTCACCGCGAGCTACCGCGCGCTCCGCAACGGGATCCGCGACCACTACCGGCGCGCGTACCCGCTGCGACAGGAGGCAGCGGCACTGCCCGACCTCAACCCGGGTGCGGGTCGCGTCAGCAAGCTGTGCCACGAGCCGCGGGTCGCGGTCGCCGTCATCGACGAGCTCCTCCAGCCGTACCGGAGCGCGGGACGGCTGACGGTGCTCCTCGAGCACCGTCCGGTCGCAGCGGGCACCGACGACGACCGGTGTACCCACGTGACCGTCGAGAGCCCGGACGGACGTCGGACACGGCTGGACGGCGCGTTCGTCCTCGATGCCACCGAGACCGGCGATCTCCTGCCTATGGCCGGTGTCGAGCACGTGGTCGGGGCGGAGGCACGCAGCGAACACGATGAGCCGCACGCCCCCGAGGCCGCCGAACCCGGCAACCAGCAGGGCATCACGTTCTGCTTCGCGGTGTCGCACCACGAGGGCGAGGACCACACCATCGAGCGCCCCGCCATGTACGACTTCTGGCGGACGTACCAGCCGGACTTCTGGCCCGCTCCGCTCCTCGGTTTCCTCGCGCCCGACCCCCGGACGCGCGAGGCCCATCCACGCACCTTCGAACCGAACCCGGACGCGGACCCCCTCACCGTGAGCGCGGACCAGAGCGCTGACGCGGGGGACAAGGAGTTGTGGGGCTTCCGCCGGATCCTCGCCCGGAGGCTCTTCACGGAGGGAGCGTTCGACTCCGACATCTGCCTGGTGAACTGGCCGCTCAACGACTACTGGCTCGAGCCGCTCATCGGCACGGGTGCTGACCCGCACGCCGACGCCGTCACCGCCGAGCGGGCCCTGCACGAGGCACGACAGCTCTCACTGTCGGTGCTGTACTGGCTGCAGACCGAAGCACCACGCGGCGACGGCGGCACCGGGTTCCCCGGGCTGCGACTCCGCGGAGACGTCACCGGCGGAGTCGACGGCCTTGCGAAGGCGCCGTACATCCGCGAGTCGCGACGCATCAAGGCTGTGACGACGATCCGTGAGCAGGACGTCGCAGCCGACATCGTCGGCGTCACCGGCCGGACCCGCTACCGCGACTCCGTCGGCGTCGGCAGCTACCGGCTCGACCTGCACCCCTCCACCGGAGGCGACAACTACGTCGACGTCCCGAGCGTGCCGTTCGAGATCCCGCTCGGCGCACTCGTGCCGCGGCGGGTCCGGAACGTCCTGCCCGCTGGCAAGGGCCTCGGCACGACGCACATCACCAACGGGTGCTACCGACTGCACCCGGTCGAGTGGAACGTCGGCGAGGTTGCCGGGGCACTGGCCGTCCACTGCATCGAACACGACCTCGACCCGCGGGACGTGCAGGCCGACGACGACCGCTTCGCCATCTTCGCCGCTGTCCTCGACCGCGCCGGAGTCGAGCGGCACTGGCCCGAGGTCCAGGGCTACTGACCCAACCGGACCGCACCACTCCGCAGGTGCTGCGCTCGCTCTACGACGGGTTCCAGGTCACCGCTCCCCCGATCACGCCCTTCATCGCCATCGCCATGCTGCTCGCTGCCGTCGGACCGCCCGGTTCGGTGTCCGCGCTCCGACCGATCGTCGAGGCGATCGCGCCGACGTGGTGCTGTCCGTGATCGTGTTCTCGGTCCTCGTCCCGCTGTGCCTCAACCGCGGCCCGCTCAACATCCTCGGTCGCAGCTCCGCGGTCCCTCGGAGGACGGTCGTTGCCGTTCGAGTTCGACCGCGACGTCCGCCGCGAAGGCGTCCGCGCCGAAGTGGTCGTCGGCCGTGACGGTGACCACGGTACCGCCGTCGATGTCGCGGTCGAACAGCAGCATCTGCCCGTACGCGCCGTGCAGCCGCCAGAGCCGCCCGGGTCCGCCCCAGCCAGCCATCGCGTAGCGCTCGTAGCCCGGCCCGGTCCCATCGCGCTCGACCCAGTCGGTGTGCATGGCGTCGCACCACCGAGCGCCGACGATGCGCCGACCGTCGAACACCCCGCGATCGCGGACGAGCTGTCCGAGTCGGGCGAGCTCGTCGGTCCGGAGCGCCAGGCCATCACCTGCGGCGACGAACCCGTTCGGGCAGCGCTGCCAGGCGACGTCCTCGATGCCGAGCGGGTCGAACAGCCGTCGGGACACGTACTCCCCCACGTCGCCGATCCGCGTCGCGAGGACCCGCATCGCCGTGTACGTGCTCGCGTTCGCGTACTGGAACACCCGCCCACGGGACGGCCGCCCGAGGAACTCCGCAGCCAGGTCCGGCCAGTCCGTCAGTTCCGTCTCGGACCACGGCATGTCCACGCCGCTCGTCATCGTGAGGAGGTGCCGCAGGGTCACCTCGTCGGTCCCCGCGCCGAACGTCGAGTCGGGCAGGTACGACGCGACCGGTTCGTCGACGTCGATGAGTCCGTCGTCCGCGGCCATCCCGGTGGCGAGGACGCAGACGCCCTTCGCGACGGAGTGGACCTCACGCCGGACGTCGGGCGACCAGTGGTGGTCGGCGTCGTCGTCACCGATGCGCACGTGCAGTCCGTGGGCGCCGAACCCGGTCTCGTCGGCACGGCGGACGAGGGCGTCCAGGATCGTCTGCGCGGAGCTCACGCCCCATCTTCTCGCGCCGCGAGCGGCCGTCGGCACGGACCTGCGCGCGCTGACGACGAGTGCGCGGGGTCCAGCGTGCGCAGTCGTCGCCAGCGCGCGCAGAAAACGGACTGGAGGCGCGGTGCCAGCTGGCACCGCGCCTCCAGTCCGTCACCCGGTCACGTTCGCGAGCCGGGTGGACGTCGTCAGCGACGGCGGAAGTAGCCGTTCGCGCCACCGACGAACATCAGGACGGTCGCGATGATCACCGCGACGCCACCGATCCAGCCGAAGGCGTTGCCACCCGAGGCCGCGCCCACGCCGACACCGATGACCTGCAGGATCGCGAGGACCAGCAGGACGATGCGTGCCCAGTTCCGGCCGTCACGCATCTTGAAGACGATGATGAGCTCGATCACGGCGAGGATGAACGCGAAGATCGCGCCCCCGACGAGCGGAGCGGTGCCGACGCTCTCCGCGGCGGACGATCCACCGCCGGACACCAGGCTGATGATCCCCTGGAGGATGTTGGCGAGGACCACCACCAGCCAGATGACGAACGAGACGGTGACGGAGGTCGGACGACCTGTCGTGCTTGCCATGTGCTGCTCCTTCTGACCTGGCCGCGTTCAGCGACCTTTCCGCCAACGTACAGCGTTGTCGGAGGCTTGTCCGGATGTCCGTTCTGCGCTGCGGCTCGCTCAGTCGCTGGTCGCGCGGATGTTGGCCGTCGTCCCGGGCTCGGCCGGCAGGTCGACCCACTGCCCGGAGGCGGCGGACTGCTCGGCGGCGCTGAGCACCCGTGCCGAGGTCACCGCGTCGTGGATGTTGGAGCCGGTCGCCTCGCCACCGGTCGCCGCAGTGAGGAACTTCGCGGCCTCGATGACCTTGAGGTCGTCGTAGCCCATGCTCGTGCCGGAGCTCGGCTGGAAGCGCGAGTAGTCGGGAAAGTACCCGTCCGCGAAGGCGCGGGTGTACCCCACGTGCTGCCCGGTGCGGGCGAGGGCGACCTCGAGCTCGTTGAGGCGCTCGAAGTCCCAGCGGAGCGAGCCCTCGGTGCCGAAGATCTCGAACGCGTACTCGGACCGGGGACCGACCGCGATGCGGGACGCCTCGAGGTTCCCGATCGCGCCGGCACCGACCGCCGACTCGTCGAACCGGACGAGCATGGTCGCGTAGTCCTCGTTCTCGACGGGCAGCAGCGTGCCCTCGTCCGGCGTGCCCGGCAGACCCGGGCGCTCGGTGAGGTACGTGCCGGTCGCCGCGGAGATCGAGCCGATCGGGCCGAGGACGTAGTGCATGAGGTCGACGAGGTGCCCCATCAGGTCGCCGAGGACACCGCTGCCCGAGGTCGCGCGGACGAAGCGCCAGGTCAGGGGGTCCTGCGGGTTCGACGAGAACCCGCCGAAGAACCGACCGCGGACGTTCGTGATCCGGCCGAGCGCGCCGTCGAGCACGAGCTGACGGGCGTGCTGCACGGCGGGGACGTGCCGGTAGTTGAACCCGATCGTCGTCGCGACCCCGGCGGCGTCCGCTGCTGCTGCGACGGCTTCGGTCTCCTCGGCGCCGCGGCCGACCGGCTTCTCGATCCAGAAGGGCTTGCCGGCCTGGGCCGCTGCGATGCCGATCTCGGCGTGCAGCGAGTTCGGCGCGCAGATCGAGACGACGTCGACCTCGGGGTCGGCCAGGACCTCGCGGTAGTCCGAGACGACCTTCTCGTAGCCGAGGACGTCCTTCGCGTGGTCCCGTCCCGCCGGGGCCACGTCCGCTGCCGCGACGAGGCTCGGGCGGATGCCGAGCTCCGGGTACAAGAGCGGGAGGAGGGCGTAGGAGCGGGAGTGCAGCCGCCCCATCCAGCCGACGCTGATGAGCCCGACACCGACGGTGCGGGGAGCGCTGTTCGTGGGCACGCTGGTCTCGGCCACAGGGGGCTCCTTTGCTTCCCGGAGAGATTTTGAACCGGTCCAAAATCTTGGACCGGTTCAATCTACGACGGCGCTCCCGAGGATGTCAACCGGCGCGCTGGACGGGCCCGAGCCGCTCAGTGCGCGGCGGGCACCGAGGATGCGCGGACCTGCAGCGTCGGCGCGACCAGGACCTCGCCCGGGTCGTCGTCGGAGAGCAGGACCTCGGCGGCACGGCGTCCGATCGTCGCGTTGTCGGGATCGACCGAGGTGAGCTCGACCGCCCCGAGCGCCGCCAGGAACGAGTTGTCGTACCCGGTCACGGCGACCTGCCCGGTGAGCCCTCGCTGCCGGACAGCCGCGATCACGCCGATCGCCGCCAGGTCGTTGACCGCCGTGATGGCGGTGGGCGGTTCGGCGCGGTCGAGCAGCTCCCCCGCGGCGCGGAACCCTGCGGCTTCGGAGAAGTCACTCTCGGCGAGCAGCGTCCCGTCGAGCCCGTGCTCCCCCATCGCCGCCGCGAACGCGCCGGCACGGCCCGAGGCGACACGACCACCGGCACCGCCGACGTGGCCGATCCGCCGGTGCCCGAGCCCGGTGAGGTGCTCGACGACGAGCCGCATCCCGACCTCGTCGTCCCCGCGCACGGTCGCCGCCCCGGCGAGTCGCTCCGGGCGTGCGCTGGCGATCACGATCCGGGCGGAGCCCATCGCCTCGACGACGCGGTCCGTGCTCGGCAGCGATCCCACGACGATCACCCCGGACGGCTGCAGGTCGCCGAGCATCGCCACGGCTTCGACGTCGAGCTCCGGCCCCGCCGACGGATCCACACCGTCGGGCAGGACGGCGCTCGTCATGAGTCCGAGCCGCCCGTGCGCCGCAAGCTCGCTCCGTGCTGCGTCGACCACCTCGGCGAACACCGGGTTGCGGGAGCCGGCGACGAGGATGCCCACGAAGTCGTCCCGCAGGCCGTTGAGGGACCGCGCGACCCGGTTCGGCCGGAAGCCGAGCGCCTCGGCCGCGTCGGTGATGCGGGCGAGGCGCTGCGGGCTCACCGACTCCGGGGAGCTGAACGCCAGTGACACCAGGGACTTCGAGACGCCGGCCCGTTCGGCGACGTCGCGCATGGTCGCGCGGCGCCCGAGCGCATCGGATCCGTCGCCAGCCATGGACCTCATCTTGCCGCACGCCCTAGTCGAGCAGCTCGACCCCGGCACGGGCGACGACCGCACGCACCTCGTCCAGGTAGGTCTGCGCCTGCTCGGAGAGCGGTATAGCGGTGTGTGCGATCCACCCGATCTCGATGCGTTCGTCCACGTCGAGCGGGACGGCGACGATCCCGGGGTCGAGGTCGTCACTGATGAGCCCCGTCGAGATGGTGTACCCGTCGAGCCCGATCATGAGGTTGAAGATCGTGGCCCGGTCCGAGACCCGGATCTCCCGCTTGCTGGACAGGGTCGAGAGGATCTCCTCGGACAGGTAGAACGAGTTGTTGGCGCCCTGGTCGAACGTCAGCCGGGGCAGGTCCGCCAGGTCGGCGAGCGTCGCCCGCGCCCGGGATGCCAGCGGGTTCCGCCGCGACACGAAGATGTGCGGCTCCGCGACGAAGAGCGGGTGGAACGCGACGCCCGCATCTCGGAGCAGCTTGGCGATGACCTTCTCGTTGAAGTCGTTGCGGTAGAGGATGCCCACCTCGCTCCGCAGCGTCCGGACGTCCTCGATGATGTCCCAGGTGCGCGTCTCGCGGAGGGAGAACTCGTACTCGTCGGCGTCGGCCCCGTCGACCATGCGGACGAAGGCCTCGACCGCGAACGAGTAGTGCTGCGTGGACACCCCGAGCAGGCGCCGGGACGGCTGCCGCCCGACGTACCGCTGCTCGAGCAGGGACACCTGTTCGACGACCTGGCGCGCGTAGCCGAGGAACTCAACACCGTCGACGGTGAGTTCGACACCCCGGGCCGACCGGATGAAGAGCGCGCGCCCGACCCGTGCCTCGAGGTCCTTCATCGCCGCGGACAGGGTCGGCTGCGCGACGTAGAGCAGGTCCGCCGCCGCGCTGATCGAGCCCTCGGACGCGACCTCGATGAAGTAGCGCAGCTGCTGCAGGGTGATGTCGTTCGACACGCGGGGCATAGGCGCAGCCTATACGTGGCCATAGCGCCTGTGGATTACCCGATGACCCTTCATCGACGGCACGATGAACGCACACTTCCCGCACCCTACGGACTGGCCGGCCTTGGACTTCTCCTTCCACATCGACACGACTCGGTTCGACGAGGACTACACCCCGTCGACGAGCTCGCGGGCGACCACGAACTTCGCCAACCTCGCCCGCGGCGAGCACCGCCAGCAGAACCTCCGCAACGCGCTCACCATGATCGACCGGCGGTGCAACGACCTCGCGCGGTGGGACAACCCCAACGGTGACCGCTACCGCGTCGAGCTCGAGATCGTCTCGGCCACCGTCCGGTTCGAGGCGTCGGGCGAGGACCAGGAGTTCCCGCTCCTCGAGGTGCTCGACGTCCACATCGTGGACCAGCGCACCGGGCTGCGCCACCAGGGGATCGTGGGCAACAACTTCTCGTCGTACCTGCGCGACTACGACTTCGCGGTCCGGCTGCCGTCCGTCGACAAGGCCGCGGGCATCCCCGAGGACTTCGGCCGTCTCCACGGGCTGCTGTTCCAGGACTTCCTGGCGTCGGACGCCTACCGCGCCCACTTCGACACCGAGCCCGTCGTGTGCATCAGCGTCTCGTCGAGCCAGACCTACCGCCGCACGGACAACGTCCACCCGGTCCTCGGTGTCGAGTACCACCACGAGCGGTCCTCGTTGACCGACGAGTACTTCGGGCGGATGGGCCTGCAGGTGCGCTACTTCATGCCGCCGGGCTCGAAGGCGCCGCTCGCGTTCTACGCCGGCGGTGACCTGCTGAACGACTACTCGGACCTCCAGCTCGCCGGCACGATCAGCACCATGGAGACGTTCCAGAAGATCTACCGACCGGAGATCTACAACGCGAACGCGGCCGCCCCGAGCGTCTACCGGCCGAGCCTCGAGCACCAGGACTTCTCGAAGACCGCCGTCGACTACGACCGCGAGGAGCGCAGCCGACTCGCGGTCACCCAGGGGCACTGGACGGCGGAGCACTTCGTGCAGCCGCACGGAGCGCTCCTCGACCGCTGGGCCGCCAGCGCCGCCACGATCCGATGACCGACAGGGACACCATGACGAACACCCTCCTGCCCACCTCGATCGTCGGCAGCCTGCCGAAGCCGTCCTGGCTCGCCGAGCCCGAGCGGCTCTGGTCCCCGTGGCTGCTCGACGGCGACGCACTGGCCGAGGGCAAGCAGGACGCGCTCCGCTCGGCCGTGCACGAGCAGGTGCACCGGGGCATCGACATCGTCAGCGACGGCGAGCAGACCCGGCAGCACTTCGTCACGACGTTCATCGAGCACCTCGACGGCGTCGACTTCGAGCACAAGGAGACCGTCCGGATCCGTGACCGGTACGACGCACAGGTGCCGACCGTCGTCGGAGCGGTGAGCCGCCGGCAGCCCGTGTTCGTCGAGGACGCCAAGTTCCTGCGTGCGCAGACCGACCGGCGGATCAAGTGGGCGCTCCCCGGCCCGATGACGATGATCGACACCCTTGCGGACCGCCACTACGGGAGCCGCGAGCAGCTCGCGTGGGAGTTCGCCACGATCCTCAACCAGGAGGCACGTGAGCTCGAGGCCGCCGGTGTCGACGTCATCCAGTTCGACGAGCCCGCTTTCACCGTCTTCCACGACGAGGTGCGGGACTGGGGTGTCGCCGCGCTCGAACGGGCCGCCGAGGGGCTCCGCGCCGAGACCGTCGTGCACATCTGCTACGGCTACGGCATCGAGGCGAACAACAAGTGGAAGGCGACGCTCGGAGCGGAGTGGCGCCAGTACGAGCAGTCGTTCCCGCTCCTGCAGCAGTCGTCGATCGACACCGTCTCCCTGGAGAGCATCCACTCGCACGTCCCGCTCGAGCTCGTCGAGCTCATCCGCGGCAAGAAGGTCATGCTCGGCGCCGTCGACGTCGCCACCGAGACGGTGGAGACGCCGGAGGAGGTCGCGGAGGTCCTCCGCCGCGCCCTCGACTTCGTCGATGCCGACAAGCTCGTCCCGAGCTCGAACTGCGGCATGGCACCGCTCGGCCGGCAGGCCGCGCTCGGCAAGCTGAGCGCGCTGTCCGCAGGCGCGGAGATCGTCCGGAGCGAGCTCTCGGGGCGCGGCTGACGGTCGCGAACCGACGAATCGACGGACTGGAGGCACGGTGCCAGCTGGCACCGTGCCTCCAGTCCGCCCGTCAGTCCACCGTTCACCGTTCACCGATCGACGCGGATGAGGGTCTGCTGGCCAGTCGCGATGTGCCGTCGCTGTCCGCCGTCGATCGACCAGGCGTCGAGTCGACACACGGTGAGGGCCCGACCCGACCGGACCACCGACGCGACGGCTTCCACGGACTGTCCGCTCGCTGGCGCGAGGAGGTTGAGCGTGAAGTCGACCGTCAGCACCTCCGACCCCGAGGGCATGCGAGTGAGTGCCGCGTAGCCACCGGCGGAGTCCGCGATCGCGCTCGTCGCGCCGCCGTGGACGAATCCATGCTGCTGGCTGACCTCGGGCCGGGCCCGCAACGCGATGGTCACCGATCCGTCGGTGACGGCGATCAGCTCGGCGCCCAGGTGCAGCATGAGTCCCTGTCGCGCGAAGCTCTCCCGCACGCGCGCGACGGCGCTGTCTGCTGGCTCAGCGGCTCTCTCCATGGTGACTCCTCGATCATGCGCCTCCGGGCGCTCCCGTCCCTCTACGACCACACCGACGTGTGGACCTTCTCCGCGACGAGGATGACGCCGATGAGGATCATCACCGCCCCGGACACGCGCGTGACGATCCGGGCCGCCGCCGGTCTCGTTGCCAACACTCGCCGCGCCCCGAACGCCACCGCGAAGTAGACGACGGCGCAGCTCAGGACGTGCAGGCAGCCGAGCAGCACCATCTGCACGCCGACCGGCCACGGACCACGGACGTCCGTGAACTGTGGCAGCAGCGCGAGGAACAGGAGGAACACCTTCGGGTTCAGGCCGCTGATGCCGATGCCCTTCACGGCGTGCGTCAACGGGGAGCCGGACACCGACGCCACGTCGGCCGTCGGCACCGACGCCGGCCGGCGCAGGAGTCCGATCCCGAGCCACGTCAGGTACAGCGCACCGACGACCGTCAGCGTCGTGAGGACCGCTGGGACACTCGCCACGAGCGCGCCGACCCCCGCCGCGACGACCAGTGTGGCCAGGAGATGCCCGGCGAGCATCCCGACCACGGCTGGGACCGGAGAGCGGTGCCGCAGGCCAGCGGAGATGGCGTAGGCCCAGTCGGCGCCGGGCGTGATGACGAAGAGGGCCGAAACACCCCAGAACCCGACGATGAGTCCCCAACCCACGTGCTCTCCGATCCGATGGCGACTGGACGAGGAAACGATAGAACGATCCGAACGGGACGCGATCCCGAACTTGCGCGCCCCCCAAGGGCATGGTGGGAAGATCTGGCGTATGGATCGGATGGACCGGGAAATCCTTGCCGCCCTGCAGCAAGACGGGAAGATCACGCTCACCGCGTTGGCGGAACAGGTGCAGGTCAGCGTGTCGGCCTGCCATCGGCGGGTGCGGGAACTGGAGCGCAGCGGAGTGATCCGGGACTACCGCGCGCGGATCGACGCCGCGTCCGTCGACCTCGGCTTCCAGGCGTTCCTGTTCGTGACCATGCGCGAGGGCGGTGCCGACGTGCTCGAACGCTTCGAGGAGGCACTGCGGAACGTCGCGGAGGTGATCGATGCACAGCGGCTGTTCGGAGATCCGGACTACCTCGTCCGTGTCGCGACCCGCGATCTCGACACCTTCCAACATCTCTACGACGAACACCTCTCGGCGTTGCCGGGTGTGCTCCGCCTGAGCAGCACGCTGGTCATGAAGCAGATCGTCCACGACCGGCCACTCCCGATCCGATGAGGTGGTCCCGTCAGGGGGACGGTGCTCCGAGGAGCTGGGTGCAGACGTTGTCGAAGGGGCGAACTGACCTGACGGACCAGCGCCGCGCCTCGAGGACCGTGATCCGGATGACGGCGACGCCGTCGGACGGGAGGCCCGGTGCGAGTCGTGCGAGCAGGTCACGGACCGCGGACGGGTCGCGGATGACGTCCGCGCGGCCCCCGGCGGCGAACCACCCGCCCCGAACGGGACCGGCGAGCGTCGCTGTGGCGTCGCGCTGCAGGGCATCCGCCTTGCGGGCGTCCGCTCCGGTGAGCACGTGCAGCACCGGGAGCGGACCCACCAGTTCGGTGTCGTCGACCCACACGGTGACGGGTCGGGACCGGATGGCGCCAGAGGAGTCGACGTTCGTCAGGACGAGCGCCCCTCCACCAGCGTCGAGGGCCGCGTGGACGGCCTCGGCGAGCTCAGGCCGCGACAGCGGCATGGTCGTACCCCCAGCGCGGGAAGGTGTCCAGGTGGACGTCGAACAGATCGAGGGCGCGGCCGACGGTCTGGTCGATGACCTCTTCCAGCGTCGTCGGCCGGGTGTACATGGCGGGTACCGGCGGGAACACGATCGCCCCTGCCTCGGTGACGGTCGTCATGTTGCGGAGGTGCACCAGGTTGAGCGGTGCTTCCCGTGTGAGCAGCACGAGCCGACGGCGCTCCTTGAGGATGACATCGGCGGAGCGGCTGACGAGTCCCGACGTCACCCCGGTCGCGATCTCCGCGAGGGTGCGCATCGAGCACGGTGCAACGATCATCCCCCGGGTCAGGAACGACCCGGAGGAGATCGCGGCGCCGATGTCGGCCGGCTTGTACACACGGTCGGCGAGCCCTTCGAGCTCGTCCTTCCGCAGGTCCGTCTCGTATTCGCGGGTCACCTGGCCCGACGGTGAGACGACGAGGTGCGTCTCGATGCCCGCAGCGCGGAGCACCTCGAGGATGCGGATCCCGTAGGTGATCCCGGACGCACCGGTTATCCCGACGATGAGACGGTCCCCGGTCATGCTGCGTCGTCGCCCAGCGGGATGCCGTCGTACTCCGGGAAGTGCAGCGTCGGGGCCCACGGGCGCGGGTCGACCTCGAGGAACTGCGCCCGGGTCATCTCGTCCCGCATGTGGAACGGCGCGGTCGCGTCGAAGATCGTCTTCGAGGTGACGCCCTTCGCCGGCAGCGACGGGTCGTACAGCGGCTGCTGCGACGGGTCGAGCACGTGCCCGGCGACCCCCGGGATCACGATGATGTCGGTGTTTCCCTGCATGCGGGTGGTCATCGCCCACATCACGTCGTTCGTGTCGAACACGTCCACGTCGTCGTCCACCAGGATCACGTTCTTGAGCTCGCGGTAGGTCGCGAGCGCGACGAGCGCCGCCTGACGGGCGTAACCGTCGTCGGCTGCCTTGGTCTTGTGCACCGACATGACGAGTAGGAACTTCCCGCCGCCGGAGGTGTGCGAGTACACCTGCTTGACGAACCCGGGGTTGGCTGCCTCGACCGCTCGGAGGACGCTTGCCTCGGTCGGGATGCCGGCGAGGTTCGTGTGCTCCTCGCCGGGACCGACGAGGGTCTGCAGCATCGGGTGTTTCCGGGTTGTCACCGCGGTGACGCGCATCACCGGGAGCTCTGGGTTCGCCGGACCGTTGTAGCCCGGGAACTCCGGCATGGCGTGCCCGGTGTCCGAGTTCTGGTCCTCACGCACGCGCTCGTTCGGCAGGAGCTCGCCCTCGATGACGATCTCGGCACGAGCGATCGCGTGTTCGTCGACCGTCTTCGCCTTCACGAGCTGGACGGCCTCGTGACGCAGACCGCCGGCGACCTGGAGCTCGTCGTAGCCGAACGGCGTGGTCGGGGCCTCGAAGCACGCGCCCACCAGGATCGCCGGGTCGAGACCCATGTTGATCGTGATCGGCAGCGGCTTGCCGACTCGCTCCGCCTTCTCGCGGAACACCTCGATGTGCCGCCCCGGCGAGAAGAAGATCGACAGCTCGTCCTTGCCCTGCACCGCGATGCGGTGGATGGTGACGTCCGAGTGACCGGTCTCGGGGTCGGTGCCGAGGAGCAGCCCCTCGCAGAAGAACGGTGCCGCGTCCTTCGGGGTGTTCGTCGGCGCCGGCAGGAGCTTCCGGATGTCGAACCCCTCGTCGCTCGCCAGGTACACCTGTTCCTGGACGGGTGCCTGGTCGGCGTCGACGACGACCGGCTGGATCGCGTCGTCGAACGCGGCTGCGATCACCTCGTTCACGTTGTCCGACGTGGTGCCGAGCAGCTTCGCGACGCGGGCGCGGTCGGCGAGGACGCCGACGATGACGCTGATGTCGTCGAAGCCGGTGATCGTGTTGAACCGCATGGCCGGGCCCGTGCGCGTCGGCCGCTGCACGGTGCCGCCGGCGCCGATGTGCTTGTACACGCCGGCGAGCTGCGCGTTCGGATCGACCGGGTGATCGGTCTCGATGAAGTGCTGCGGGTCGTCCTCGATGAGGGCGAGCGCCGAGCGGAGGTCGTTGACCCTGCCCGCGGCCGAGGGGTCGTTCGTCGCGACCGGGGCGGACTCGATGGTACTCATGGTTCTCCTTCTCAGATCTCGTGGATCCACGTGACCGAGGGCCGCAGGTGTCTTCTCACGTCGATGAATTTTACTTTACTCGGTTAACCATAAATGGAAGCATGTCTGAGTTGATGCTCAGGCAGCCTCTGTCGTCAGCAAGCTCCGAGTGATCACGATCAGATCCCGGTACGGATGGAACATTTACCGAGTAAAGGGTACGATCCAGAAGTGTGACTTCACAATGGATCGCGAACGAGACGACGGAGCAGTTGCGTCAACTGCAGCAGCGCCGTGTCGTCGAGGGCGTCGAGCGCGTCGCTCTCCGCTGCGAAGAAGTCGTCGAGCACGTCGTCGACCAGGCGCGCGCCGATCCCGGTGAGGTGGATCTCATGACGCCTGGCATCGCCGCTGTCGCTGGTGCGGGCGATGACGCCGCGGTCGTACAACCCGTCGAGCCGCTTCTTCATCCCGGCAGCCGTCACCATCATCTGTTCGGCGAGCTCCGACTGGCTCAGCGGCGCACCGCTCCGCGCACGGTGCAGGGCGGCCAGGACGTCGAACTGCCCCCGCGTGAGACCGTGCTCGGCGAGCACGTGGTTCGGTTGCTCGGTCGTCCGAGCAGCCGCGCGCCGCAACAGGTTGACCACCTCGATGCGGACCGGGTCACGGCCGTCGACAGCCCACTGCTCCGCGAGTTGCCGCGTCGTCGGCCGGTGGTGTTCGTTGATCGTCATCGCCGGAACCGTACCCGAACTCCAGCTGTCCCGACCCCAGGAGGAACACAATGACCCCTACGACCGTGCTGGACAGGGGTAACCACGTCCTCGTCGTCGGCGGCAGCTCCGGCTTCGGCCTGGGCGTCGCCCGCGCAGTGCTCGACCGACAATCTCGGGTGACCATCGTCGGCCGGGATCCCGCACGGCTCGCGTCCGCCCGATCCGCGCTGGCGGAGCATGCCTGCCGGCCGGACAGCGTGTCCTCGATCGTCGCCGACGCACACCACGACGAGGATGTCGCACGGGTCTTCGACACCACCGGCGCGATCGACCACGTCGTGTCGCTCGTCGGCACTCCGATGGGCGGTGGGTTCCTCGGCGCCGACCTCGGTGTGATCCGGGCGAGCGTCGAGTCGAAGTTCTTCGCGAACCTGCTCATCGCGCGGCGAGCCGCGAAGGCGATCGGGTGCGGCTCGATGACCTTCACCGCAGGCACCGGCGGTCGGCCGCAGGGCGCTGCGGGCAGCTGGATCGGGAACATCGCCGTCGAGGCGATGGTCGAAGGCCTCGCCGTCGAGGCCGCACCCTTCATCCGGGTGAACGCCGTCGCCCCGACATGGACGCCCACGACGCTCTGGCGCGAGGTCCCCGAAGTCGAGGTCCGTGCGACGCAGGCGTCGTTCGCGGACCGCATCCCACTGGGGCGCACTGCTCACGAGCACGAAGTCGTCGACGCGTTCCTGTTCTGCATGACCAACGGCTTCGTCACCGGCCAGACCATCGCGGTCGACGGTGGCGTGATGCTGACCGACTGACGGCGACGTGGCCGACATGACCCGCGCCTCCCGTCCTCCGCTCCGCCTCCGGGACGTGCTCGTGTGGCGCTCCGGCTCCCCCATCTGGTACCGCTTCGCCGTGTCCGTCGTCGTCTCGACGGCGGTCCCCCTGTTCCTGCTCGCATCGCTCGGTCATCTCGAGTTGGCCCTCTACACGATGGCCGGGTCGATGCAAGCGCTCTTCGGTCACGACCGGCCCTTCGCGTCTCGCGCCCGGATGCTCGCTGGGCTCACCGGCGGACAGCTCGTCGCCGTCGCCGCGTCGCTCGCACTCTCGGCGGCCGAACCGTCGGTCTCCGTGCTCATCGCGGCGGGAGCGCTGACCGTCACCGCGCAGAAGCTGCTCTGCGACGCGGGCCGCGTCGGAGCGCCCGCACAGGCGGTGTTGTCGTTCATCACGCTCGGCATCATGTTCGGGCCGGCCACCCGGGTCGCCGACATCCCGCGCGACCTCCTCCTGTACCTGGGCGCCGCGGGGTTCGCTTGGCTGGTGTCGATGTCGCCATGGCTGGTCGATCGACACGGTCCCGAAGCGACGGCGGTCCGCGCAGCCGAACGCGCCGTGAGCGCGGGCGACGATCGTCGTGTCATCGCCGCACTCGGCTCGGCATGGGACGCACTCGCCCTGACCAGTCGTCCACAGCGGGAGGTCCGCGACCTGGTTCGACGCCTCCGCACGGCGGAAGACGCTTTCGCCACGGGCCGGGGCAACCCCACCGCAACGCCGTCGGACGACGAGTTGGATCGCGAGCTGATCGTCCGTCGAGCACAGCAGCGACGGCGCCCGATGCGGTACGCGCTGCGGTGGTCATCACCGCTCTGGTCGTCCGCCGCGCTCTGTCTCGTCGGCACCCTGGTCGCTGGACTCGCCGCAGCGGCACTCGGCATCGACCGCCCGTACTGGGCGATCGTCGCCGCCGGCGCGGTGTACCGAGGCAACACCAGCGTCGTCTGGGAGCGCGCGCTCCTCCGGTCGGCCGGCACGGTCGTCGGGGTCTTCGTCTACGTGCTCATCGCGCCACTGGCGCACGTCAACGACTTCTGGCTCGTCGGACTCACCGTCCTGGCTGGCTTCGGCATCGAGAGCTTCGTCAGCCGCAACTACGCCGCTGGCAACGTCTTCGTCGCGCCGATGGCGCTCCTGATGGCGAACTTCGCCGGGCCGGTCGCGAGCGGATCGCTCGCCTGGTCGCGCGCGGCCGACACCGTGATCGGCGCGCTCCTCGGGCTCGCCGCCGCACTGGTCATCACGAACCATCGGAGCGTGAACCAAGTGGCGGTGCTGCTCGACGCGGCCCGGACGAGGACGGAAGGAGTGTGGACCGCGCTCGACCTGGGTCTCGCGGCTCCTGATCTGATCCGCGCGCGGAACGACCTCGGACATGCACTGACCGCACTGTCCGAAGCGGCCGCCGAGGCCGCTGGCGAGTGGCGCGTCCCGACCGCCTCCGCTGAAGACGTCACCCGGACGCTCACGGACGGCTACCGAGCACTCGTCGCGACTCTCGCCGGGAACAGCGGCACCACACCCTGACCGGGTCGGGGCGTCCGCACCGATGTTCCCATCGCGCGCTCCTCATCGGTGAGCCGCACCCGACGCCAACGTCCACGGGAGCTCGAGGAGGTCCGGCGGCGACGCCCCACCGACGGCGTCCAGTGCCCGGGCGGCCGCGAGCGCACCATGGTTGCTCAGATCCTGCACGATCGACGGGATCCCGGACGCGACCGCCGCCTCGTCGCCGTCCCAACCGGACACCGCAACCGCTGGCGGCACCACTCCGAGCGCCGCGAGCGCGGCCTGATCGCTCATGCACGCGATGGCATCGACGCCGTACTCATCGGCCAGTCGTCGTGCCAACGGTCGGGCGCGGGACGGGTCGTTCCGCTCCATGAAGGCCACCGGGACCGTCGCCCAGTCGATCCCCGCTGCCTCGATCGCCGCACGGAACCCGACCAGTCGCCGTCGAGTCACCGGGAACGTGGACTCATCGGGGTCCGGACCGAGGACGACCTGTTCACGGCGCTCCCAGGTCGAGGGCAGAGCGAGGATCGACGGCTTCCCCCTCCCGACGAAGACCATCTGGCCGACCGCAGCGGCAGCCGATGCATCGTCGATGGAGAGCGTCGAGACGCCGGCGGTGTGGACGCCGCCGTGCACCACGACGGGCAACCCGCTCGCAGCGAGCACCGGGATGATCGGGTCGTCCTCAGCCAACGTCCACGCGATCAGCGCATCGACCGCCAACGTCGTGATCCTGGCGGTGGTCGGTGAATCGCGCTCGACCGGCAGGAGCGTCAGCCCGAGCCCCCTGTCGACGCACACGCTCGCCGCCCCAGCGAGGAAATCGGCTGCCTGACGGTCCGAGAACGCGTACGTGAGCTGCTCGCCGAGAACCACTCCGAGCATGTCGTACCGACCGAGCCGGAGCGACCTCGCAGCGGAGTCCGGGCGGGCGTACCCGATTGCGCGCGCTGCTCGCAGGACCCGTTCTCGTGTCTCCGGGGAGACCCGACCGGGCCGATTGAACGTGTAGGACACCGTCATCCGGCTCACGCCCGCTCCCGCGGCGACGTCGTCCATCGTCACGCTGCGGGGCTTCACCATCAGATCTTCGCAGACGGAGTCGGTGTCCTGCGCTCCCGAGACCGGCCATGGCCCAGGAACCGGTGCGGACGATCAGGGGCCAGCATCCCGCGTGTCAGCACCAGCGCGAACGCGACGACGCCGATCGCCGCACTGCCGATCTCGAGCGCCGTCGCACCGGATGCCAGGCCTGCTCCACCCGCCACGGCACCGAGCGTGATGCCGACATTGAAGGTCGAGTTCACCACGGCGGGTGCCGTCGACGTCGACGTGGGCGCTGCGCGGAGTGCAAGCGTCTGCCAGATCGCGGGCGCACCGCCGAACGCGAGTCCCCACACGGCGACGGACCAGCTCGCCCCGAGCGGGTTGCCCGCGAACAGTGCCAGGGCACAGAGGACCAGCACCATCACGGCGATGCTCGCGGCCGCGGCGGTGCGAGGCCGCGAGTCGGCCACGAAGGAGACGAGGACCAGGCCGAGCACGCCGAACGCGCCGTACCCGAGCAGCACGACGCTCACTTGCCCCTCCGCTACACCGGCGGCTCCGAGGATCGGTGCGACGTACGTGTAGGTTGCGAAGTGCGCCGTCATCACGATGAGGATCAGGACCCCCACGCGCACGAGTGCCGGCGCGGTCGCTTGCCGGAACGTTCCCAAGAACCCGACGGGCGTCGACGAGGAGCGACCGGCGACTCGCGATGACCGTGGAAGCACGAGCGCGAGCGCGACGACGAGCGCGCAGAACATCGCCGCTGCGAGGAAGAACGGTGCGGTCCATCCCACAGCGACGCCCAGGGCCGTCGCCGCCGGGACACCGAGCCCCAGGGCACACGCGTTGCCCGCACCGATGATCGATGCCGCACGACCTCTCCGGGTCTCCGGGACGACCGAGGTGGCGATCGAGAACGCACATGAGTAGAACACCGCATGGCCGGCACCGCTGACGAGGCGCGCCACGAACGCGACCTCCAACGACGGCGCGAGTGCGACCCCGGCGCTCCCGACCGCGAAGACCACGAGGACGACCAACAGCGTCGCCCGTCGAGAGAACCGAGCGACCAGTGCCGACAACGGAACGGATCCGATCGCCACCACGAGGCCGTACGCCGTCACGAGGGACCCCGCGGACTGCACCGTCGTCCCGAGGCCTCCGGCGATCTGCGGCAGGAGCCCCACCGGGAGTGTCTCGGCGGTCATCGAGACGAAGGTGGCCGCAGCGAGCAGGATCAGGATGACGGCACCCCGCTGTCCAGCGGGGGTTGGATTCGGATGCACTTGTGTATCGTTACACAATTGAATCGGAGCAGCAACGTCCGACGACGGCAACACCACGTCCTCGTTTCTTGTGAGCGAGCTACGACTCTTCGACGAGAGCTCTTACCGAAACCCAAACGGATACCTCTCCATCCGTACAGACTCCGTTCCTACGGTCCTCCCCATGACGAAGCACACGCCCACCACCAAGCGCTCGCGACGCCAGAAGCTCCTCCTCGGATCGAGCCTGCTCCTGGCCGTTGGCATCACCCTTGCGGGTTGCACCGCAACCGGAACCCCTTCCATCACCGGGTCGTCCTCGGGCAGCAGCACGACGTCCGCATCCGGCACAACCACCGTCGCCGCTGCGTCGACGAAGGTGACCGAGTCGGACGCAGCGACGACCGAGGAGACGGTCGACAACACCACCACCGCCGTCGAGGCGTTCCTCGCGACCCTCAGCGACGAGCAGGTCGAGGCCGTCACCTACGACTACGACGACGAGACCAAGACCACCTCCTGGTCGAACTTCCCCGTCACGTTCGTCCAGCGCGCCGGTCTGAACATCGCCGACCTGTCCGAAGCGCAGCAGATCGCCGCGATGCAGGTCATGGAAGCGCTCCTCAGCGACGACGGCTACCAGCAGGTGGTCGACATCATCGGTGGCGACCAGTACCTGAAGGAGAACAGCAGCAGCACCGAGCAGTCCCTCGGCCAGTACTACATCGCCTTCTTCGGCGACGCATCCGCCACCAGCGCCTACGAGGTCCAGTTCGGCGGCCACCACCTCGGCATCAACGCCACCCTCGACGGTTCCTCGAACGCGATCACGTTCGCCCCCACGCACCTCGGCATGCAGCCCGCCGTGTACGAGGACTCCGACGGCGACCAGGTGCAGACGTTCGGCAGCATCTACGAGGACGCGTTCGCGTTCTACGACAGCCTCACCACCGCGCAGCAGGAGACTCTCACCTCAGGGGACGTCACGATGTGCGCCCCCGGTGACACCTGCGACTCCACCACCGGATCCGGGCTCTCCGGCTCCGACCTCTCCGACGAGCAACGCGACCTGCTGCTCGACCTGATCGCGAACTGGTCGGGCATGGCCGACGCCGAGAGCGCCACCACCACCCGCGCGGAGATCGAGGCAACCCTCGACGACACCGTCATCGCCTGGTCTGGTGAGACGACGTACGACCTGTCGAGTGGCGACGGCATCAACTTCTCCGTCTCCGGACCGAACGTCTACGTCGGCTTCCAGTCCCAGAACGGATCCGCCGGCGCCGACGTCGACGGCGTCAGCACCTCCGGATGGGGTCACGTCCACACCATCTACCGCGACCCGTCCAACGACTACGCGAACAGCGTGGAGCAGCAATCCGCGAGCAACGGCACCGGCGGAGGCGCTCCCGCTGGTGGCGCACCCGGCAACGACAGCTGAGCCACGCTCGACGAGGCGCCCTCACCCACGGACCCGACGCCGTCGCCGTGCCGACGTCGGCACGGCGACGACACCGGGCGCCCACTGAGCCGTCAGATGGCGACCCGCGTCGCCGTGCGGTGCGACTCCGTTGCCGCGTCGGCGAGCAGGAGAGCACGCCGGCCGTCCTCGAGTGTCGCCCGCGGAGTCTCCTCGCCCCTGGCGACCGCGACGAGGTGGGCGATCTCGGCCGCGTACGCCTCGCGGTACCGGTCACCGTAGTGGCTGATGGCGAGGTCGCCCGCGCCGACGCCGGCGGTGGTCGACGCGGTGACCGAAGTCGCGGTCCGGTTGCCGACCGCGAGCGTACCCGCCGGACCGTACGCTTCGAGTCGCTGGTCGTACCCGGATGCGTTGCTCCGCGCATCGACGATCGTGACGAGTGCACCGGCAGCCGTGGTCAGGGTGATCACCGCACCAGAGACGTCGTCGAGGGCCGCGACCTCGGGATCACGCACCTGACCGGCTGCGTGGACGGACGTCACGTCGCCGCCGAGCCAACGCGCCATGTCGAGGTCGTGGATGGTCATGTCGCGGAACAGCCCACCGGACCCCGGCACGTAGGCGATGGGCGGCGGCGCGGGGTCGCGACTGACGATGGCGAGCTGCTCCAGCGGGCCGATCTCACCAGCCAGCAACCGGTCGCGCAGGGCGGCGAACGACGGGTCGAAGCGACGGTTGAAGGCGACGACGACCCGGTCTGCCGCAGCTCCGACGGCCGCGATGCACGCGTCGACCCGGGCGATGTCGAGGTCGACGGGCTTCTCCACCAGGACGGCCTTGCCGCCGGCGACCGCCTGCGTGATGTGCGTGGCGTGCAGCGGGTTCGGCGAGGCGATGACCACCGCATCGATGCTCGGGTCGGCGAACGCCGCGTCGACATCGAGGACGGCGGCACCGTGGCGCACGGCGAGCACCGACGCGCCTGACCCGCCGGCGACCGCGGTCAGGACGGCGCCGTCGGTGCGGGCCACGTTGGCGGCGTGCACGGCCGCCATCTTCCCGGCGCCGATGATCGCGATGCGGACGTCGGCGGTCACGAGACGTCAGCCCGGATCGCATCGCCTTGGAGCGCGTCGAGCGCCTCGACCACGAGGGCGTGGTCGTCGTGCATCTCGAGGCCACTGACCCCGACCGCACCGATCAGGCGGCCCTGCAGCAGGAGCGGGAACGCTCCACCGGCCGCCGCGTACTCGTTCGTGTCGAGGGCCCCGTCCTGTTCGAAACTCCCACCGGCCGCCAGGTAGGTGGCGCGCACACGCAGCGACGACTGGCCGAAGTGCCGCACGACCCGGAACTTCCGCTCGAGCCAAGCATCGTTCAACGCGGCAGCACCCTGGGTCGCGGCATGGAAGACGCGCTGCTCCCCGAACACGACGGCGAACCCGATCGCGTGGCCGCGGTCGATAGCCGTCTGCCGCAGCCAGGACCCGAGGCGCCAAGAGTCCTCGAGGCTGAACGACGGGAACGTCAGGCGCAGTTCCTCGGCGGCAAGCGCCTCGCGCAGGGCGCTCGGATCGAGGTTCCGGTAACGGGTGCCGTCTGGCTGCGTCAAGGCGCTCTCCTTCGAGGTGATCTGGAACGTTCCAGAAGGCCTCACTCTACTGGCTCCCAGCTGCTCGCACCACACGGCGGGCATCGGTGGAAGCTGGCGAGAATCGCTTTCCCGCTCTCGCGACGTGCGTGAGCCACAGCGCGGGAACGATCCGACCCGCAACGCGACCAACGATGGCCGCGCCGCGGACGAAGCTGCGGTTCAACGAGATCGGCGCGCTCCAATCAGCCTGGTTCGTCCGAATGTCTTGACAATTGCGAAATCGCGGATCTACTGTTCAGCCACTCCTCGCGAGGCAAACCAGCAAAGTCGCTGTTTGCAACTCCTACATGAAGGGAGCGGCGTGAACATGGGCGTTCCGCAGCTCGATCGACGGGCCGGTTTCCGGCGGCGTACGATCGCCATCTCTCAGACAGTCCTCATCGGTGCCACGGTGCTCGCATTGGCGGCGTGCTCCAGCGGGAAGGCAACCACCACCTCCGACGACGACAGCGCACAGACCGGGACTTCCTCCGGCAGCAAGGCCGGCGGCACCGTGTCGATCGTCGTCATCGGCGGTTCGTCGAGCGACCCGTTCTGGTCCTCGGTGAAACGAGGAGGCCAGGACGCGGCAAAGGCCTACGGCTCCAAGGCGAAGGTCACGTTCCTCGGCCCGCAGAACTACGACAACCTCGGTCCGGACGCAGCGAAGCTCGCGCAGACCGCGCTCTCCCAGAACCCGGACATCGTCGTCGGTCCGGACTGGGTCCCGGACTCGCAGGACGCGGCATTCAAGGCGATCACCGCCAAGGGCATCCCGCTGATCATCTACAACTCGGGCGGCACCGCGGCCGCGAAGGACGTCGGCGCGCTGAAGTACGTGGGCTCCGATGACGAGATCGCCGGCGAGGCTGGCGGCAAGGCCTTCGCGGAAGCCGGCGTCAAGCACGTTCTGTGCGTCAACACCCAGCCGGGGACGGCCAATCAGGAAGCTCGTTGCAAGGGCATCAAGGAAGGCGCACAGTCCGGCGGCTCGACGTCGACGCAACTCGCCCTGCCGTCCGCGAACTTCGGCAACCCGTCCGCGGTCACCCAGGCCGTGAAGGCGGCCTTGCTCAAGGACAGCTCCATCGACGGTGTCGTCACCGTCGGGGTCGTCGACGCGGACAGCTCCGCGGCGGCGATCAAGTCGGCGAACAAGACCGACTCGATCAAGCTCGGCACCTTCGACGTGTCGAACAGCCAGCTCACCCGAATCAAGGACGGATCGCAGCTGTTCGCGATCGACCAGCAGCCCTACCTCCAGGGATTCCAGTCCGTCGCCCAGGCATACCAGTACGTCGCGTACGGCCTCCAGGTGCCGGCGAACCCCGACCTCACCGGCCCTGCGCTCATCACCAAGGAAAACGTCGACAAGGCGATCTCCGGCACCAAGCTCGGCGTCCGCTGACTCGGATGCCCCTCCGCTCGATCCGTGGGGCTCCGCCGGTCGCGGAGCCCCACGAACCCCGCAAAGCCCACGCCCCCTTCCCGAAAGCAGCAGCGACGCTCATGACGGTTCACGCAACACCCGCCCCCGCAACGCGGCAACGCACCTCCAGCCCAGCTCCCAACCCTGTCCGCGAACGCCGGTCCATCGGCGACTTCGCCCGTCGATCCGAGACCGGCGCACTCATCGGCACCGTCGGGGTCTTCATCTTCTTCGCGATCTTCGGCGGAACGCAGTTCCTGTCCGTCGGCGGCACGGCGTCGTGGCTGAACGTCGCGGCGGAACTCGGTATCATCGCCATCCCGGTCTCGCTGCTGATGATCGCCGGTGAACTCGACCTCTCGGTCGGTTCAGTGCTCGCAGCGTCCTCGATGACCCTCGCGATCGTCTCGGGGTACTGGGGTGGTCCGCTCATCCTCGGCATCCTCTGTGCTCTCGCCGTGGGCGTCGGCACCGGGCTCATCAACGGCTTGGTCGTGTCTCGGACCAAGGTGCCGTCGTTCGTCGTGACCCTCGCGTCGAACTTCGGCCTCGTCGGCCTGACGCTGGGACTCTCGCGCGTCATCACCGGCACGACGAGCGTCAACATCGCCCCCGACGCGCTCACGAAGAACCTGTTCGGCCAGCTCATCGCCGGGCAGTTCGAGGTCGCGATCGTCTGGTTCATCGTGGTGGCGGCCATCGTCGCGTGGATCCTGCAGATGACGAAGTACGGCAACTGGATCTTCGCCATCGGCGGAGACTCCGAATCCGCCCGCGCCACCGGCATCCCGGTCGCGCGGACCAAGATCGGCCTGTTCATGGCTTCCGGCTTCGGCGCCGCGTTCGTCGGCGTGATCCAGACGATCCTCTACAACGGCGCGCAGGTCTCCAACGGTCAATCGTTCGTCTTCAACTCGATCATCGCGGTCGTCATCGGCGGCGTCCTCCTCACCGGTGGCTACGGTTCCGTCGTCGGTGTCATCCTCGGCACGCTCACCTTCGCCATCGTCAACCAGGGCATCTACTACACCGGCTGGAACTCGGACTGGGCGTCGCTCATCCTCGGCATCCTGCTCCTCGCCGCCGTCCTCATGAACAACACGTTCCGCAAGCTCGCGCTGTCCTCCGGCGCCAAAGCGATCAGCAAGTTGAAGAAGGGCTGAACCGACATGACCATCACGCAGGCTCCACTCATGCGACTCAGCAACGTGTCCAAGGCGTTCGCCGGCACGAACGCGCTGACCGACATCTCGCTCGACATCCGTCCAGGCAAGGTGCTCTGCCTCCTCGGCGACAACGGTGCCGGGAAGTCGACGCTGATCAAGGTGCTCTCCGGTTTCCACACTCCGACGGCCGGGTCCATCCAGATCAACGGTGAGGACGTCACCCTGAACACACCCCGCGACGCCAGTGCGCACGGCATCTCCACGGTCCACCAGTTCGGCGGCACGTTCCCGCTGATGAGTGTTGCCCGGTCGTTCTTCGTCGGGGTGGAACCCACCAAGGGGTTCGGACCGGTCAAGTGGTTCGACAAGAAGACCGCCGGTGAGATCGCCGTCCGCGAGGTCAGGTCCCTCGGGATCACCCGCGTGACCGACGGCAACAAGCTCGTCGGCAGCCTGTCGGGTGGCGAGCGTCAGTCACTCGCGATCGCTCGCGCGGTGTACTTCGGAGCGAAGGTGCTCATCCTCGACGAGCCGACGGCGGCGCTCGGCGTGAAGGAGGCCACCCACGTCCTCCGCATCATCATGCAGGCTCGGCAGCGCGGCATCGCGGTGATCTTCGTCACCCACAACGTGCTGCACGCCATGACCGTCGGCGACGACTTCGCCGTGCTCATCCACGGAGCCCTCGCCGACTCGTTCAGCAAGGGCGAGCGCACCCGGGAGCAGATCACCGACCTGATGGCCGGCGGTGAGGCGATGGCCGAGCTCGAGGCTGAAGTCGCCCAGTACCAGCTCGACAACGCATGACCCTGAGGAGCGTGGCTTGGGCGGCGCCACGCTCCTCAGCCGAGCCGACCCTCCGTTGCCCGACGTCGCTGCGCGTCCACCACCACGGTCCGTCGCGACCACGCACCGGACTCAGCAGTCGCGACCAGGAACGCAGCAACATCCGCTCGGCTGATCCGCGGCATTCCCCGCATCCGGTCGACGTCGTCGAGGTCCCGGGCACGAACCCGCCCCGACGGCCGACCGTTCGTGAGCGCCACCGGGTAAACGAGGGTCCAGTCGAGCGTCGACGCACGCAGTGACATCTCGGCCACTGCCTTCTCGCCATGGACGCGTCGCCCTGCCCAGTAGGTCAAGCGCACGGGGATCGAGGACCGTCGCAGAGTGTCCCCGACGCCCCACGACGACATCATCACCAGCCGCGGGACTCCGGTCTGCGCGGACGCCTCGATCAGCGCCGCGGTTGCATCGACCATCAACCCGTTCGGCGTCGTCTGAAGTCCCATGCCGAGGGCGCTGATCACCGCGTCCGTGCCCTGCATCGCTTCGGCAACCGCACCGCTCGACCGCGCATCCCCTTCCACGACGTCAACTTCGGAAGAGCCGACGAGCCGCGATCGGTCACGGACGAGGACCCGGAGTTCGTGCCCACGCCCGGCTACCTGATCTGCCACGATGGCACCTGTCGAACCGGTCGCTCCGAGGAGAAGGAATTTCACTCGTCGATGGTTGCACACCGCTGTGAGACGGCAGTCCAGCACCTTCGAGCAGCACGGACTCCCCGCATGTCCGGCGCGCATCGGGGCTGGCCGCATCGGCCACGCAGTGAATGATCGATCGCACGTTCGAGACTGCTGCAGGTTCGGTCGGCTCATTCGTTGAGGCCGCGAATGCCACCTGAGGGATGCTGGTGACGCGCACCCGACCGGAATCACCTCCGCGAGCCACGATGTCGCCGCTCCGGTTGGGTGATCGCTTCCTGGCCGGCTGGCGGGTCGGCCGGCCGGCGAGGTGTTCGGCTTATTCGCGCAGGCTAGTGGTGGCGCGGATCGCGGATCCGAGTAACGACGGGCGTTCCACGGGTTTCGGGATTCTGTTCCAAGGACGCGACGGCGGACCAAAGTCGCTGCCCGACGTCCGCCTCACTCTGCATGCGCCGAGCTAGCGCGCGACCCTCACCACGTGCAGGCTACGAGTCCTCCTACGCCTGCAGGTTCCATGGCGCGCAGATTGGCGCGGAACGCATGACCGGTCGGCGGACGGCGGCCGATACCCTCAGACGTACGCTCGTGCGTTCCCTCACGGGCATTCCCTGGATGAGGAGCTACCGCGGTGCACACGGACGACGAGTGGCGCGAACTCGACGAAGATGATCCGATGCGCTCGTCGCCGAGCCAGCCGACGGAACCGCTCGCGCTGAACAGCATGACGACACTGCCGTTCTCCTCCATGCCTTGGGAGGACTTCGAGAGTCTCCTGGCGACGATTCTGCGCGACGTTGAAGCACTGCGGGGCTTCGTCCGTCTCTACGGACGGCCAGGGCAGGCCCAGTTTGGCCTTGACGTTCTCGGACGCGAAGTAGACGGTTCGCACGTCGCAATACAGTGCAAGCGTCAGCAGGCGTTCAGCGTCTCGGACCTCCACGCCGCGGTTGAGAAGTTTAACTCCACGACGCGACCGTACGAGGTTGCGCGGTTCGTCGTCGCGACTAGCGCTTCCACGCGTGACACCAGGATCGACGACGCTCTAACGAAGATCACCTCACGGTTCGAGCCGAAGACGTTCGAGCTGTGGGGAGCGGAGGAGCTCACCGAGAAGTTGCGCGATCAGCCGGGGATCGTCTTGCGCTACTTCGGTGGCGCCGCAGCAACGAAGCTGTGCGGCGACTTCCGGCTCGCCGGACTGGTCGCCCCGTCTCCCGAAGCAGCAGCAGTCCGCGACGCGCTCGGTCGCACACCGGAAGCTGTCACCGGCGCTGGAGATTTGTTCACGGAGGCATCTGAAACCGCGAGAACGGATCCCGGTGCTGCCCTGCCCGTCTTCGAGCGCGGGCAGCAGCTGCTCCGCGACGGCGGGTTTGCGCCGTTCGCGGCGCTCCATGAACCGGAGCGCGCCAAACTGCAGCAAGCGGCTGGGCAGGGACTTGCCGCAGTGCGGACCGCGCTCGATGATGTCTGGGACGCCCTCGAAGAAGGCCGCCCAATCGCCGCTTCCACAGTGCGTCGGCGACTTGAAGAACACAGCGCGGAAGTGGGCACCGCGGCGGCGGCGGAATTGTCGCGAGTGGCGGCGTTGGCCGCGGCGATCGCGGATGACCTCACCGGAGTTCGCCGACCGGCGGAGGAGCTTCGGATCGGAGCCGCCGAAGACCAGGCGCGCCTGTGCGTGCTTGCCGGCGAGGTGGCGCTCGCCGAACACGACACCGAATGGTTGCGAGCTTCCAGTCCGACGTTCCAGAGTGTGCTGGCGAACATCGACAGCACCTCGCTTCTCGGGATCCGGCTGCGGCTCCTTCTCGCGGACGCTAGCGGCGACTGGGAGGATTTGCGCCGCAACGCACGGAGGTCGAAGTTCGGGTACCCCGAATCTGGTCTCGTCTTGGCTCGTTGGGCGAGGTGGGCGGCAATTCGACAGGACTTCGAGGCCGCCGACGAGGAGTGGGATGACAGCGTCGGGCAGGCGACTCTCGGCAAGCATTGGTCCGATGCGGCGGCTTGGGTGCAGAGCAGACGTGCATTTCGGCTGCGGTGGAAGCCGTTCCACGCCGATGAGCTGCTGCCGTGGGCGACCGCGCTGCGCAAGATGGGTCCGACACGACGCATTCTCGTTCAGGACGACAGTGCGTACGAGTCTGCACTGGAAGGGCTGCAAGCGGCACGCCTTCAGCAAGCTGCCACCGCCGCCGGTCGAGCTCTCAGGAGTGCGGCCGCAAGCGGGGATTGGGCCACTGAGGAACGCTCACGCCGAGTTCTTGCCGGCGCACTCGCGGCGGCGGGTGAGCTGTCTCGGGCAGCACACCACTATGCCATCGGCGGTGACAGCCACGGTGAAGAGATGATCGGTGACGAGCTTGACGAGTTCATTGACATTCTCGACGAACTCGACGCTCCAAACTACTGGACCGTCGGCACCGCCTTCCGTTTCCTCGCGGCGGAAGCGGACCTGCTGCCGGACGAGCAGGTGCCATTCGTCGCGGAGCGCATCATCCGCGAACTGCACGGAGGAGAAGCCGGGCAAATCGACATGCTGGGCTTCCGCACTTCCCGGTACGGCGGTGCCACTGCGGCCGCCGCGGCGCTCGGTGACCGGTTCGACGCGGCAGCCGCCGAGGCGATCCTCGAGCACTTCCGGCGCCTCCCTGAGTTGGAACCGGGACGGTCTCGGTGGCATGTTAAGAACGAAGCGATCGCGGTCGCGCGCATCGCAGTCGCGCACCCGTCGCTTGCGCAACGCGCCATCGAACACCTCGTCCCTGTCCTCGTCAACGCCGACGACGCGCGGAACGGCATCTCGGTCAGCACCCTCGACCGTTACCCGGAGTTCTCGGATTCTCTCCTCCGTTCCAGTGCACAGGGCGGGAGCGACTGGGCACGCACCGCACTGGCCGAGCGGGACTCCGGCAACGTCGACGAGAGCGACGCAAAGGACGCTCTTGCCCGCCTCATCGCACCGCTTGAGCACACCGAAGGCGTCTTCACGGTGGGGAACCGCGCACCACAGGACGCGGTCCTCATCCGAGGCCTCAGTCTCGACGACATCAAAGCCGCCCTTGACGCCCTCATTGAGCACGGCGACGACACGCACACCGGGTCCACCGACCGCGGCGACTACCTTCGAGCCGCTGCAGGCCTTGTCGACCTGCTCCCCATCGAGGACCGGACCGCCTACTTCGACACTGCGTTCGGACTCGCGCAGACGCCAAGTTCTTCCGACCATGACCTCATGCAGGACCAGTTTCGCCACCCGTTCAGCGCTGTCCGCTTCGCCGGACGTTCGGACAGCCGCCCGGAGGCGCTCTACCTCGCGGCGACTCTCGCAACGAATCCCGACCAAGTGCAGCAAGTGCGAGATTGGGCGCTGAGCCTGCTTGGCGTGAGCGATAGCGGCGACCGCTGGCTCGTTGCGGGCCTACAAGCACTCGGTACCACGGGTAATCCCGCCGACATCGCTGTTCTCGCTGCGCAACGCGGCTGGCTCGCTCGTGCACTGGCCGCTGATCAGTGGGCCCAGACTGGGGAACCTGCTGCAGTAGGCAAACGACTGGCGAACGACAGCGACCCCCGCGTGCGCCGTTCGTTGGCGCAGGCGCTCGCGCGCCACGGCGCCTCGCCCTCGGAGGAGGTGCGCGCGATCCTCGCGACGGACGCTCGAAGCAGCGTCCGGTCGCAGATTCAGCGCACCACGACCGCTGCGGAAGATGTAGAACCGACGCCTTCGCCATAGGCGCCGACAAAGCTCGATGATGCAGACGGAGTTTCAGCCGCAGAAGGCACTGGACTACTGGCTCGCCAGTGGTTGCTAAGTCCGTTCAGTCCGCGAGGGGCTCCTGGCCGATCTCGCGCGCGATACGCTGCAGCTCGCGGCTTTCTGCCTCGTAACCTGCACGTCCAACATTGCGGAAGGGGTCCGCCTCGGGATCCGAAATGAAGCTGTACGCTCGATTCGGGAGCGCCCCGCCGGCTTTGCCCGCCAGGAGTGATGCGCGTATTTTCGCAACCATCTGGTCGTCAAGGCCTGGCAGTGCCAACCAGTCAAGCTCCGACGGATCGGCGGGCGGTACGGCCCGCTCTCGCTCGGCCTGCGCCTTCCCTTCAATGTGTTCGCCGAGTCGAAGCTGCCATCCGATCTGGTGCACGTATGAGATCAGGTCGCGGAGGTGTTCTTCGTCCCGCACGTCCGCAGGAGACAACGGATTGCCGATACGGTCGAGGTCGACGTAGAAGCCACGCTGCTTCTGCTTGTCGTGGCGCTTTGACCATGCGCGCAGGGTTCCCAGGAGCGCCAGGTTGCGCGCCGGCTCTGATGGCTCTTCGCCAAACCAGTACCTCTCCTCCTCGAGGAACTGATGCACCTGATCGAGCTTCTTCGTGTGACTCGCCCACAGTGCATCCAGCCACTCGCATCGAAACTGAGCACCTTCGGGCTCCCACACCATCTGAAGTCGGCGCTCGTGGAGAGCGATGGCCTTGCCAGACTCTTCAATTGCGAGAATCGCCATGGACCTAGCCAGCCCTACGTCGCCGCCGTCGAGAAGCGTGATGGAACTACTCAGGAGCCTGTCCGCGTTGGCGAGCAGTGCATCTCCAAGCGCGATGACCTGCGCCGGCATGAGATCGGGTAGGCGACGGTCAGGCACGAGTTGATTCTCACACCTACGACCCTGGCGTCGCTGGCGTGCGCGCCCCTTCTGCAATTCCGCCGATAACTCTCATTCGGTCAACCGGACAGTGGCCGCATGCACAGGGTCCAGCGCGCCCACACCGGCAATCGGGTTCATCGAGCGTGGGACGGTTCGAGGCGCAGCCTTTCCCGGTCCGTCGTTGGCGGTTACTCGTGGACGCGGGTGCTGAGGACGACGCGCTCGTCTTGGTCGAGATCCCAGAGCATGGTCGCGGTATGACCTGCGGCTTGCTCGTAGGCGAGGAGGAGGACCGCGTCGGCGGCGGTGCGGCACCAGCGCATAGACGACTGGGCGAAGATCGGGTCGTTTGGGTCAGGTAGGGCGGGGTCGCTCTCGAAGCGGTCTCGCTGCTCCCGGAGGATCCGGGGGCTCGTGGTGCCGGTGAGCCACAGCATGTCAGCGAGATGCTGCGTCAGGGTGATGGGCAGCGACCTGCCGGCCGCGGGTGGATCCTTCAACTGAGTGCGCTCGACGCGGGACGTCGCAAGCTGGCGATCTCTGGTCGATCTCACCGCCATTGGAACCGAGGTCGGTGCAGCAGCTGGAGGATCACCACAAGAGCAGACGTCTCCTCCTTTCAATCTTGCACTCTCAGCTGGAGGAACCAGGACCGGGCCGTAACGCTTCGCCGGCATGACGAAGCGCCGCTCACCAATGGTGAGCGGCGCTTCGACGGCCCGGCGCGGCTGGCCGACAGCGGCCACACCGTTACCGCAGGCGGTCGTCGCTGGCGACAGGCTCAGTCGAGGAGGTCAGGGTCGAGGAGGCTCGGCTCAGACTCGGACGCGTCGCGCTTCATGATGATCAGCTCGATGACCCAGGGCGCGTGTCGGAACGCCGTCGCCGGTCGCTGGTCGTACCAGCCGGGCTTGTAGTTCGACTCGCGGGAGCCGGTCGGGTTGTCCGCAGCGTGCGACGGGGTCGCGTCGAGCTGGACGCGCTGGCTGACACCCGGCAGGTAGCTCCACTGACGCGGCGTAGACCCGTCCGTGGCCCAGTGGTCAACGCTCTGCTGGTCGGCGTTCTGCTGCTCGATGAGGTTCCGCGTGGAGCGCCGCTGGGCACCCTCGAGGTGGTCGTACTTGCGGGTGGGCGGGAGCATCGCGGCGGGGACACGGTGCGCGTACCCGAAGCAGTTCGGGTCGTTCGGCGCGGGCGTCGGGGCCGGCTGCAGCGCATCTCCGTCCAGGTTGGTCTCCCCCACGGTGCGGGGCGTGGCGACGGGCCATCCGTCGCAGTGCCAGCGCACCAGGACGTTGCTGACCTGGATGTCGGCCTCCAGCACGCGGCTGCGGTGCAGCTCCGTCTTGTCCGACTGCGACGCATCGGTCGGGGTGAACGTGGCGTCCACCGCGTAGGTGTCGACGAACTGGCGGCGCCAGGCACGGATCATCGGGCAGGTGAACTCCTGCCGGCCTCGGCGGCCGGCTCGGCGGAGGGCGATGCGCAGCTGCTGCAGCTCCTCGACGCTGTGGATGTGGTGCGTCGCCTGCGTGCAGGTCGTGATGGGGGTGTTGCTGATGGTGAGGTTGCGGTCCATGGTGGTGTCCTTCAGGTCGGAGCGAGGCGGTTGCTCGCTTGCGCCACCCCTATGCGAGCTCGTGCTTGCGAGCGGGGCGCCGACACTGTTCGCGGACCTGATTTGGGACTCTAAGAGCCGTTTTGCCCCTCGTTCGTGGGCCAGAATGTTGCCTGTTCGGCGTTTTCTGACCCCCGGAGTGGGGAGTCCGGGCTGGGAGTTCGGACTGGGACTCAGGAGTCGCTGAAGCGCGTGGCGGCGACGGGTTTTCCTGCTGGTGGACTCGGCGCCGTTCGAACGGCCCCATGAGTGGCGCGGGCCTCGTAGCGTGCGCAACATGCGTCGCATCGCGAGTCACACCAGGAGTGCCATCACCAGTCCGACCGGGCGTCCCGAGAGGACTGCCGAGACCGGTGACGGGTCTGCTTCGTGAATGGCAGCCCCGACGAGACGGCGCTGACCGCGAAGCAGCGTCAGCAGCTCGCCGCGATTCGTGGCATGGCGCGCATCCCGTTATCGGACCTGCGCGACCAGAGTCCCCCGAACCTCCAGGCCCTCTACGCCGAACTGCAGGACGGCCAGGCGCTGATCCCGGGCCTGAAGATGGGGCTCGGTGCTCTCACCGTCCAGCGTTGGGATCCCGCTTACGCGGCCAAGGGTTGGACGCTGTACGGTGCGGACCTCACGCTCGACATGGGGCACCCGTTCGGGTCGATGTTCTACCGCAACGACACCGACGGCCGTGTGCTGCGCATCGGTGTGAAGTGGCACCCGCCGGTGCAGCAACTCGAGTTCCCTGCCCTGCACCCATCGAAGCCGGAGCTCACGTCTGACTGCACGGCTGAGGAGGTCGCCGCGGTCGTGTTGGACGCGCGGAGTCGGATCGGGACTCTTGTCGCGATCAACGCGCAAATCGGGTCGTTCGTAGCCACCGAAGAGTCAGAGAACGCCATCCTCGACGCATCAGGGCTCGGGCTCGAGCGGCTCTCCGAAGACGACCCACGGTTGGCTGGCGATGCCTGAGCGTGGGGCGGCGCTGCGATTCGAGCCGGTGCCGTTGCGGCTGCTGTCGTTGTCGGCGCAGTTCGACGCCGGGATCTGGCCGACGTTGGCCGGAATGACGTTCACGAACTCCACCGGGCCGAAGATCCTGCAGCGGACCGTCAACGTCCGCACCAGCGAAGACGGGTGGGTGTTCACGCTCCTGAACGGAACACCATTGTCGGATCCTGCGGACCCGCTGCGTGAGGCAGCGACTCAAGTGATGGACGCACTGTCGAAGCTTCGTGCGGTGGGGCGTGGTCCTGAAGCGGCTGGTGCGGCTGATGTCTGACCGGCAGTGGGTGCGGACCATCCGGCATGAGCAGTCGATGCTGTCGCTGCCGTTCGGGCTTGGCTACACGATCGACATCACCGAGACCCTCACCGCCCTCGCTGCTGCCGGGCTGACCGCACGCGTGGAGACGTTCGACCGGCTCCGATTCGACGACGGCCGCACGGCGCTTCTCGCCACCCCGGACCCGACCACCACCGTCACCGACGGCGACGGCGGCGAGGGCCGGGTGGATGATGTGATCCTCCTGCCCGGCGGGTCCGAGGGCGGGGTGCTGTCACTGGTGCGCCGATACCCCGACCTGGTGGTCGTGAACGGGAAACGCGGGCGGGTGTGGGCTGACGGGCGGCAGCTGTCCGGCACGTCGATGCAACGGGAAGCGACCCCAGGGTGGCGGACCGTGTTCGCGATCGCCCGCGCCATCGCCATCCACGGCGGGGGTTCTCAGTCAATCGCGGACCGCATCGGCATTCCACTTGATGTTGTGCGTGCCGCGATGCCTGCTCTCGGGACACACGTGTTCTTCACGCCGATCGGGTGGGAAGCAGCCGATCGCGCCGCCCTGTGCGATTGGGCGCTGGCGGCCTACCCCGGTGTCGGTGGAATCCGGACCTGCTGGCGCCGCGACACCACCATCGACGAGCAGGCGGACCAGCTGATTGCGTTGGGTGGGGTGATGTCGGACCGGTGGGCGGCGCAGCAGTCCGGCGTACTCGTCCCGCCAGACCGATTGACCGCGTTCTTCGCCGAGCATCCCGACATGCAGGCGCTCGGCTACGAGCCCGCCACTATGAATGAGGCGACAGTGTCGGTCGTCATCCCGCAGGACACCACCGTCCTGACCGGCGCTGAGGGGTGCTGCGCGGACGACTTCATCACCGCGCACGTTCTCTACGAAGACAGCTGGGTGGCCGCGAACACGGATGCGGTGAACGGGCTGCGGCAGCTGCTGCACTTCAAGTCGGACCTTGCCCATGACCTTCGCTGGCACCCCGGCAGCGGTGAGGGCAGGGAGGGCTGATGCTGCAACTGCTGTCACTGACGTTGGCGTACGACGACACCCGATTCTTCGGCTCCGTCATGTTCACCGACCCCACCCACCCGGACGACAATCCCGCCGCGGTCCTGGTGGACCACACGGATGAACCGCCCTGGTTCCGGCTCACCAACGTGGACCCGGACGGGCAGGATCGTTCGGTCCCGGCGATGGTCGAGGCGGAACGCATCATGCGGTTCCTCCTCCGCTACACGCCCGAACGCATCGGCCGCACTCCCGCCGACTTCCCCCAGCCCTGATCCGCTCTGCTCACGCCCGTCCCTTTGGAGGTAGTTGCTGATGATGCATCTGGTGTCCCTGCATCTCTCGAACGACCGGATCCTCTCGGGGCATGTCCTCCTCGAGGACACCGAGAACCCGGACGCACACCTGGCGCAGATCCTTGTCCGCGCCGTGGATGTCGAGCCGGGGTATGAGCTCTACGACAGGACCAACACGGTCCTGTCGGACCTGACGGTGCCGGCGGTGCGGGAAGCGAACCGTATCGTGCAGACCCTCCTCATCCCCGCCTCCGAGATCGCGAAGCGGGAGAAAGCCGTTCGGGCGGTGATCCACTCCGGCTACTTGGAAGGGTCCCCCGACGACATGCCCTGGCAGTCGCAGCTGTGGATGTACGCCCGCGGTGAAGTCACCCGCGAGCAGCTCAGCGCCTACGCCGACGAAGGCAGACAGATCCCCCGTGCCCCCGACCACGGTGCTGTTGGTCCGGCGGACGTTCCCGAGGACTGGTGGCAGACCACACAGGCCCGAATCCGCCGGAACCTCCTGAACACGACCCTCACCGAACCCGAAGTCGCTGCGGCCCTGCAGGTCAGCATTGACGAGGTCGGGGAGCTGTTCGAGTCGTGCCGGCTGACGAGCTTCGACCTCGATGGCGAAGAACGCATCCCGGACTGGCAACTCGTGAAGCCCGCCCTCCCCGAGTTCGGCGACCCGTCCTCGCTGCTGCCAGGCCTTGACGTCCTCTACGCGGCAGCCCCGCAGCCGCTCCTCGACGCGGCAGCAATGACGGAGTTCATCACCACACCCTTGGACTTCCTCGCCGTCGACGACCGGATCCTGACCCCGCTCGACTGGATGCGGGAAGGCCGACCGCTGACGACGATCATCGCCCTGTTCCGCGGACGACGGTGGCGACCTTGACCAACCGGCCGGACCTGTTCCTCCTCAACGTCTCCTACGACGTCACCGGGGTGCACGGGCACGTGTTCTTCCGCGACCCGCCTAGCAGCGAGCTGCGGCAGGTCATCATCCGCAGCACCGACACCGGCAACATCTGCGAACCAGTACACGGGGACACCCGCGACGGGTGGGAACCGTTCCTCGAAGAAACCCGCTGGCTGATCGCCATCACCCGGCCCGACACCCCGGGAGAACAAAGCTGATGGGACTGAGGCTCGAATGGGTCGCCGCCGCATACGCCGGCCGGCCGCGGATCACGATGCCGTATGGGCTCGGTGACACCACCGACCTCACCGACACCCTCACCGTCCTGAAACTCGCTGGGCTTCGCGCGGTCGTGGAGACGCACGACACAATCCGCCTCCCCGACGGCCGCCGAGCACGCTTCCCGACCCTCACCCAACGCCCCCGCAACGACGACCCGACTGATGCGGAACTGCTCCTGCTGGCCCCGCGGACCGTGACTGCGACGCAGATCGCGCTCGCGGAGCAGACGGCGACGGTGCTGCTGGTCGACGTCGACCGGCGCCGCGTCTGGATCGACGGCAGACAAGCCCTCGGGACGAAGGAACGATGGAAGGACGCCGCCCCCATCTACGTCACCTTCGCCGTCGCACGGCTGCTCGCCGTCAACGGCTCCACCTTCGACAAGCTCGTGCAGGCCGGACTCACTGCCGGACAGGTAGATGACGCGCTCGCACGCCTCGGGAAGCGCGTGCACCGCACGGACATCGGGTGGGAGTCACGGCAGGTCGGTGGCCTCGTGGACTTCGCTATCGCCTGCTATCCAGGACCGGGCGGCGTCAGGACACGATGGACGTCCGACCTGCCGCTGGCCGAGCAGGCGGAACGGCTCATAGGTGCGGGCTGTCGCATCTCCGGGCGCGCCATCTCCGCCCGGCCCGGCTACCCCGCCATCAGTAGACGGGAGATGCCGTACCGGCTCGTCGCGTTCACCGAGGAAGAAGTTGACATGGCCGCGCTCGGGTTCGAACCCGACACGATCGGCTTCGCCGGCACCGAACTCATCCGGCCAGCGGACCCCGCGATCTTCCTCACCGCGGCCGCCGCCGGCTACACGGACCGCACCGACGACATCATCACCGCGAACACGATTCTCCGCGCCGACTACCGCAACGCCGACGACACAGCGTCCCTCGAGGAGGTGCGGAACCGGCTGCAGTTCCTCGCCGACATCGGCTACGACCTCCGCCACAACCTGCCCAACTGACGAGGACGCAGGGGAGTGCTCCTCGGTCAGCAACCGAGCACCGTCTCACTTCTGCGCGCCCGCAGACAAGTCCGACACGCGACTTTGAGTGGATCCGACACGCCGAGACGAAGATTCCACACTTGTGGATCGAGCGCGTCCACGGGTGTGGGGAAGTGTCGGTGGTCGGCCGTGGATGCTTGATGTTCCGGGATTACCCGAACTGTTCAGACTGTGGAAGACGTTGTGGAGAACTACACGGCTGTAACACTTCCATCAGACACAAGTGCGGCAGGGCAGTGGTCCGTCGTAGGATCGAGTTGAGGCCGAACACAGTTTCGAGCCTCGTAACGCAAGAACCTCCAGTCGATTCCGACTGGAGGCGCCAGCGGGACTGCATTCCGGATCTAGCTTGCCGGCACGGATCGGAAATCAGCCCTTACCACGAAAGTCAGGAACATGTCAACTCCCGCCCCTCATGGCTATCAGTTTAGGCCCCAACTGCCCACTTTGGCCAACATCCGTGCGCGCCTTGGGCGTGTCGAGTTGCGGATCTTGAAGCCCTCGCGATCCGTGATCACTGTGTCGCCTGACCTGCGAGCGATCATCGACTTGATGAAGTTCGCGGTTGCAGCCTACGTGGCTATCCGCTACAGCGTCGGGCTGTAACTGTCAAGTACCGAACGGTCTCGACTCCTCAGAGTCGAGGCCGTTCGGTGTCTACAGAGACGTGGCCGCGAACCACACGACATCAAGGACATCCACATGGACATCATCGGCGAGATCGCCAGCAGCGCCCGACCGCGGTAGGTCACCGTGGGCCACTTGTCAGCCGCCCGTCTGAAGGTTCACGCTCTGCGGGCCAATCGTCTACCCGCGGAGTGCGCTCCGATGCAGCAGCGCCGACTGGCGCATCTGCGGTCTGGCCATCACACGCTCCCCCGAGCCGACTCCCGCAGCGGCGACGACGCGGCCTCGCTCGAAGAAGTACGGAACTGGCTGCTGTTCGCCGCCGACACCAGCTACGACCTCCGCTACAACCTGCCCAGCTGACGAAGACCAATCGATTAGGTGGAAGTCACATCACCTTGCCATGGTGCTTCCCCGAACTGCGCCACACCCAGGCGGCGAGCTTGGTCTCGCCGCGACCGGCTTCCACCCAGACGGCGTCCCGAGTCAGGCGGTACGCATGGGCGTCACTTCGACGAATCAGGCGGTCGGGCAACTGGAACCACGCATGCACCGGCAACGACTTCGGCAGTTCGCGCATCTCCGTGCCACGGGCATCCTCCTTGAGCGAGAACGGCGAGCCGGGCAACCAACGATCCGAACGGAGACGACCCATGACCGCGACAGTAGGAGGCCGCACCTACGTTCGCATCCCGGGCCCTCATCGAGAACATCCCCGGGACCAGTCATGTGAGCAGCTTCGCTTTGTGTCGTCCTTCTGCCTTCGCTTTGTGTCGTGACCGCGTCCCGGTAGCTGGTGAATCAGCGGACAGTTCCGGCGGATGGTGCTGGCTGCGTCGAGTTCTTCCAACTCACCGTGAAGGCAATGGCAATGGCAATGAGGAGGACCGCGCTGACGAGTCCGGTGCCCGCGTCGAGGCCGCCTCGAGAGTGTGGGACGGCGATGTAGTCGGCGAAGGATGCGCCGATCGGTCGGGTGAGGACGTACGCGGTCCAGAACGCTGTGACAGGGCCGAGGACCGCTGTTGCCCGTGCGAGGACGACGACGATCATCGCGGCAACGAACACGAGGCCGCCGCTGAGGTAGCCGAGGTGGAAGGTGCTGGCGGCGAGGTCTCCGGCGGCGGTCCCCATTGCGAACGTGGTGATCACGGCGGCCCAGTAGAACAGTTGCCGGGGGATGCTGGTGATGGTGTGCACGTCGACCGTTCCCTCGACGCGACGCCACAAGACAAAGACGGCGACGAGCCCGGCGAGGAACACGGGCGTCGACACCGCGTAGGGGACGCCGAGCGCGACGTGGGTGACGTCGGCGACCATCGTGCCAAAGACTCCCACCATGGAAACGGTGCCCCAGTACAACCAGGGCCGGTATCGGTCCGCCCGCAGCTGGACGATGAGGATCACCGCGAAGAGGACCGCGGTGATCAGCACGGTCGGGACGGGGGCGAAGCGTGTGACGAGGAAGTCGGAGAGTGCTTCACCCATCCCGGTGGTGAGGACCTTGATCAGCCAGAACGATGCGGTGGGTTTCGGCACCCGGTTCAGCTCGCCTCGCGTGGTGTTCACTGCTCGCGAGCCGTCCGCTCAGCGGATGCGGGCGCGGATGCGGACGTGTCTCGGTTCTTCCGAGCGACGTGGCGGCGGAGTGCGCCGATGACGATCGGGAGGATCGAGACCAGGATGATGACGAACATCAGCGCGTCGATGTTGTGAGCGATGAGCGGGATGCCGCCGAGGAGCACACCGACAACGGTCAGGCCGCAGGCCCAGGAGATCGCGCCGATGAGGTTGAAGAGCAGGAACCGGCGGTAGTGCATCTGCGCGGTGCCGGCGGCGAGGGGGACGTAGGTGCGGACGATCGGGACGAACCGGCCGAGGACCAGGCTGAGGCCGCCCCACTTGGTGAAGAACGCCTCCGCTTCGTCGAGTCGAGCGGTGGTGAGGATGCGGGCGTCTTCCTTGAACAGGCGTCGCCCGAAGCGCTTCCCGATCCAGTAGCCGACCTGGTCGCCGGCGATCGCGGCGATCGCGGCGACGATGGCGACCTGCCACGGTGTCACACCGAGCGTGCTGCTGATGATCGCTGCGGTGACGAGGAGCGAGTCTCCGGGCAGGAAGGGGAACAGGACCCCGGACTCGATGAAGATCAGCAGCGCGATCCCGGCGAGGACGAACGGGCCGAACGCATGCAGCACGGAGGCTGCGTCGAACGACGCTCACTGCGAGCGGAACGGTGTGGAGCACGAGGTGCCTTTCACGGGACGGGCTGGTGCAGCCGCCGTTCGAGTCGACGGCGGCACCAGCGAACGGGGTCAGACGGTGAGTCGGCTCCGCTGCGCGGGTTCCTCGCGGCGGAGCCGGATCACGAGGAAGCTGATGATCGCGGCGATGACGACGAAGAACACGACGCTCGTGGTGACGGTCCCGATCCCGAGTCCGCCGTCCTTCGTGGACGCGGACAGCAGGTCACCGGTGGACGCGCCCGAGGGGACGGGTGAGGATGTATGCGATCCAGAAGCACAGGACAGGACCGCGACGGCCGATGAACCAGACCGCAGCGGTCAGGGCGATAGCGCCGGCGAAGAGCAGCAGGGACGGGAAGTACCCCAGGCCGGTCTGCTCGGCGATCAGGTCACCGGCAGCGGTACCGAGTGCGAACGTGAACAGGATCGCGAGCCAGTAGAACGCTTCGCGGCGGACCGTGTCGATGCTGTGGATCGACAGGGTGCCCTCGACGCGGTACCAGATCGCGAACACGACCAGCAGGGCGACGCCGAAGACGGTGGTGCTGACGGCCAGGGGGATGCCGAGGCCGTCGGTGAGGTTGTCGGTGACGCAGGTGCCAACGATGCTGATCAGCACCACGGTGATCCAGTACAGCGGCGGCCGGTAGCTGCGGGCACGGAACTGCAGCACCAGGAACACGGCCAGCGCGGCCGCCATGATCAGCGTTGTCAGCGGTAAGCCCAGACCGACGGTGTCGCTGAGGAGGTCAGCCGCGGTCTCGCCGACGGTGGTCGCGAGGACCTTGATGATCCAGAACGACGCGGTCGGATCAGGCACCTTGTTCGAGCGGCTCCGGGTTGGCATCGGCGCTGCGGGCGAGTGGGACATGGCGTTCTCCTCGTCGGGACGGGCCGTGCCGCGGTGTGCGGGACCGGCGATGCTCCGACGGTAGAAAGCGGCGCGCAAGACTCCACCAAGAATCACGCCTGACTGGTGGGGAGATCGGTTTCTTGGCCGTTCCTTGACCAGCGGCGGTGAGGATCCGTGCACCGGTGTTGCCATGAGTGAGGCAGGATCGAGCCAACACGGCGACGCCGGAACGCACCCCCTCGCGTTCCGGCGTCGCTTGTCCGGAAGGGGTCTCATGTCGGCAGGATGGCGGTCAACGGTCGCAGACAAGCTGGCTCGATGGTCGTTCCGGTCGAGTCCTGAGACCGACCCGGACCGGTTGACCTACCGACGGTCGGTGGTCGGGATTGCGCTCCGCGTCGCGGTCGTGTCAGCGGCGCTGGTGATCGCGATCATCGTCCTCGTCGTGACGTACGTGTTGTGGCAGCTGACACCGAACCAGCTCCACGAACGCCCCGGGCCGACCGACATCCACATCTACCTCGACACCATCGACCTGAGCATCGCGGTCATCGGCGTCGGTGGTCTCGCGATCATCCTCGCCGGCATCGCAGCATGGGTCATCGCCCGTCGAGCAGTGCGGCCGATCGCGGAAGCGGCACGGATGCAGCGCACCTTCGTCGCGGACGCCAGCCACGAGCTCCGCACCCCGTTGACGGTGCTCCATGCACGCGTGCAACGTCTGCAACGCATGACCCCGGCGCACGATCGGCGGCGCCCGGTCGTCGACGAGCTGCGTGGCGACACGCAGATCTTGATCAACATCGTCAACGACCTCCTCGAAGCAGCTGCAGGGTCGGGTGGCTCGGACGGCGCCGCTGACCTGAGGGCCGCGATGGAAGCCGTGCACCGCGACATGGACGTCCTCGCAACTGAACGGCAGGTGCACCTCGATGTCGACCCGGTCGACGCGGTGGTGCAGGTGTCGGAGACCCAGCTGCACCGCTGCCTGATTGCCTTGTCCGACAACGCCATCGGCCACACCCGGGCCGGTGGCAGCGTTCACATCACCGCGGTGACTAACGGTGGTCGCGTGACGATCCGCGTCGCGGACGAGGGCCCCGGCGTGGTCGGTATCGAGCCAGCACGGGTCTTCGACCGGTTCGCTCACGGCACCCCCGTCGAAGCGACCACGACAACCAGCACCCGCACGGGGTACGGCATCGGGTTGGCGTTGGTCCGCGACATCGCCGTCAGAGCCGGCGGCGACGCCGTCGTCGTCGTCGAGCACACCGATAGCAGCGGGACGGTCTTCGCACTCCGTCTCCCGATCACAGACGACCGCGCACCGGAACACGATCGGGAGGCCCGCGCATGATGCCGCGACTGCTGCTCGTCGAGGACGACCCCCGACTCGGGCCGCTGGTCGCGGACGAGCTGGCCGAGCAGTGGACCGTCACGCTCTGCGCCGACGGGGAATCCGCGCTCGAGACCGCAGACGCGGAGTACTTCGACGTCATGGTCATCGACCGTCGACTCCCGGGCATCGACAGCACCACGGTGATCGCGACCCTCCGACAGCGACGCATCAGCACCCCCGTGCTGATGCTCACCGCCCTTAGCGAGGTCCACGACCGTGTCTCCGGGCTGGACGCCGGCGCCAACGACTACCTCGTCAAGCCGTTCGACTTCGACGAACTCACCGCCCGGCTCCGCGCGCTCACCCGCGACTACACCGGCACCGGCACCAGCGTCGAGATCGGCGGGTGGGCGTTCTACCCCGAGGACCACAGCATCACCTCCCCCTACGCGGGACGGGTGATGCTCACCGAGAAGGAAACCGCGTTGCTCCGGCTGCTCGCGGGCGAACCATCCCGCGCGTTCACCCGGCAGCATCTGCTGTCCGCGGTGTTCGACAACGGCGAGCAGCTCGGCACGGTCGACACGTACGTCCACTACATCCGCCGGAAGACCGACCGCGACCTCATCACCACCATCCGCGGCGTCGGATACCGGCTCGGCACACCAGTCTGAGGCCACCGCTCAGTCATCGAAGAGGCCCTCGCGCTCAGCTTCCGAGGCCACTGCGAGTACAGCAGCTCCAACCGAACCGACGATCACCAGCAGCACGACGACCACTGCGCACACCAACCACACGCCCACGGGGAACCACCTCCGAGGCCACCCTCGCCGCTGCACACCAAGGAACGACCAAGTCTCAGCCTCAGCCCATGTCAGTGCGCTGACGTGGTGGGCCTGGTCGCGACTGGTGCCAACCACTGCGTCAGGCACACCGCGGTGCACGATCCGGCGGCCATGATCGCGGCGAGCACCACGATCTGGAACCGGCCGGCGTCCAGCGGCGACAACCCGCCGAACACCGCTCCGACAAACGCGCCGGGCAACGTCACCAACCCGGTCGTCTTGGTCTGATCTACCGTCGGCACGAGCGCCGCGCTGACCGCCCGACGCACCAGCCGTTCCGTCGCACGTCGAGGTGACGCTCCAAGCGCGAGCCACCCCTCGACCTCGTCCCACTGATCGGCCACGAGCTCCCGGAACCGCCGGCCGCTGATGGTCGCAATCGTCATCGCGTTTCCGATCACGATCCCACCGATGGCGAGGGCGTACCGAGGGCTGAACTCGACCGCACCCGTGCCGAAGACGACGCTGCCGGTCACCAGGACGCCGCACGCCATGGACACCGCCACCGGAAGTGCCATCGTGGACACGCTGCCGAGTCGACGCGCGGCAGTCACCACAGCGACGGAGAACATCATTAGGAGTGCCGCCCCGATCAGCAGCGGCGATCGGATGATTCCACTCAGCACCAGGCTGATCGCCGCCAGCTGTGCCGCGCCACGCACGATCGCGACGGCCGGCGCCCATGGCACTTCCGCCCGCGCCAGGACCAGCACCGCAGACGCGACCCCAAGGAGCAGCACTACACCGAGCAGCGCGTGCGTCAGCTGATCAGCCACGCGTGCTCCGAACACTCACGTCTGAACTGTAGGCCTCTGGCTCCGCGGCCCTTGCGGCACGACTGACCCCGACCGACCCTCCCACCGGTGTCCGATAGCCGATCCGGCGCGGTGGAAGGGGCGGGAAATCGGCGCGGCGGTGCATTCGATTCGGGTGCATACTGGTGGTGTCTTCGGACCCGGCAGTGGGGCTTGCCGGACCCAACTTCGACACTCGTCGACAACAGTCCCTATCTCAGCTGGTCGCGCTTCTGCGCGCCTGAGGTAGGGAGAAGACATGGGACAAGCAGTACCGACCGGCGCGGTCGTCGTCGGCGTGCGGGCCGGGCAGGTGCGTGACGTTGTGACGGTCGCGGCGCAGATCGCTGAACGCTTCACGGTTCCCCTTGTGTGCGTGACCGTCGACCCAGCGCTCCTGTCAGCCGGGAATCGAGCGGACGGGTCCGAGATCATCGAGCCGATCGATCCGGACTCGGCAGACGCCGGGCCGGCGGATCTTCCCGAAACTGACCGGGCCGTCATCGAGCAGATCGCCGCTGCTCGGTCGGTTCACGCCTCGGTGCTGGCGAAGGTCGGCGATCCCGCACGCGCGCTGGCCGCGGTCGCCGAGGAACGCGACGCGGTGATGATCGTCGTCGGCACCCAAACCGGTCGCCGGCGGATCACGGAGTTCTTCAACGGCTCGGTCGCGGCGCGACTCGCGCATCAGCAGCACCGTCCCGTCCTCGTGGTCCCCGTGAACCCCGTGGGGTTCGATGAACCGCTCCCGTGGGATGCGTCATGACGGGTGCACTGGTGCTCCTTCGGCATGGGGAGAGCACCGCGAACCAGGCCGGGACCTTCACGGGCCTGCTCGACGTGCTCCTCACCGCTCGCGGTGAGGAGCAGGCTCGACAGGCCGGTCGGCTTCTTGCCGTGCACCACGTGATCCCGGACCTGATCCTCACGTCGACGTTGCAGCGCGCCGTCCACACCGCGGACCTCGTCAGCGACGTCCTCGGTCGGGACATCCCGACCACCGCGGTGTGGGAGTTGAACGAGCGGAACTTCGGCGCGCTCACCGGGATGACCAAGGCGGCATCCCTCGCTGCGCTTGGGGACGCCGAGTACCTGCGGCTGCGCCGTTCCCGAGACGGCCGACCAGCACCGATGCCACTCCGGCAATGGCTCACCCTTCGTCGGAGCCCAGCCCTGCGGGGTCTTCCGCGGGCGGCGGTCCGGCGAACGCAATCATTCGCCGACGTCATCACCCGCATCCGCCCAGTGCTGCGCGACCGGCTCCTACCCGCGGTGGCGGCGGGGCGGACGGTGTTGGTCGTCGCGCACGGGAACTCGTTGCGGGCGCTCTGCGCCTGCATCGATGACCTGTCGGATGCGGAGCTGGCGGAGCTGAACCTGCCCACCGGGCAGCCCTTGCTGTACCGGCCGACTGGCGCCGGTTCGTTGCAGCCGCGGGGTGGGGAGTACCTCGACCCTGCAGCACATCACGCCGCGGCTCTCGTCGCGGCAGAAGGCGGAACATGACCACCCGAACGGACACCCCGATACTCGATGATCAGCTCCCATCCGACCCCGACGTCGATGTTTCCGATCCGCGACCGGTCATGCGGCCCGTGCACTTGCGGTGGCGCTACCTTGGCCTCGTCGCGCTCGGCGGTGCCGTCGGCACCGCGCTCCGCGACGTCATCAGCGGCCTCCTCCCCGCAGATGGTGGGGTGAGCTGGTCGATCTTCTGGATCAACATCACCGGCGCACTGCTGCTCGGTGTGCTCCTGGAAGCGCTCGCGCACCGCGGGCCCGACCAGGGCCGCCGTCGCGTCCTGCGGCTCCTCCTCGGCACGGGGGTCCTCGGTGGGTTCACTACCTACAGCACACTCGCCGAGTCCACCGCCGCGCTGTTCCTGGGCGGGCATGGCCTCGCCGGCACCGGGTACGCGCTCCTGACCGTCTTGTCTGGTGCGATCGCGACCGCCTGCGGGCTCGTCGTCGTGTCTTGGTTCCGTCCGCGGGAGGTGCGCGCATGAGCCCGCTCCTGGTCCTCGCCGTCGCGGCCGGTGGTGGGGTCGGCGCTGCCGGACGGTTCCTTCTCGACGGCCTGATCAACACGGGCCGGCAGTTCCGGCTCCCGGTCGGGACGTTGACGATCAACATCACCGGGTCGCTGCTACTCGGGATCATCGTCGGCGCTGCTACACACCTCGGCGCGGTGCCGGTCGCGGTCCTCGGGACCGGGGTGATGGGCGGCTACACCACATTCAGCACCGCCAGCTTCGAGACCGTCCGCCTCGCCCGCGGCGGCCGGATCAACGCCGCCGCCGTCAATGGTCTCGGGATGCTCGTCGTCTCCGTCGCCGCAGCGACCGCCGGCATCCTCCTCGGCGGTCTGCTGTGACCGCCACCCCACATCCTGAAACGGACCTCCCCATGCAGTTCGACGTCACGATCGAGATCCCCCGCGGCAGCGGCAACAAGTACGAAGTCGACCACACCACCGGCCGGATCCGGCTCGACCGGGCCGTGTTCACCAGCATGGTGTTCCCCCAGGACTACGGCTCCATCGACAACACCCTCGGCGAGGACGGCGACCCCCTCGACGCGCTCGTGCTCCTACCCCGCCCCACGTTCCCCGGCGTCGTGATCGACGTCCGCCCGGTTGGGATGCTCCGCATGGTCGACGAGAACGGCGGCGACGACAAGATCCTCGCCGTCCCCGCCGGCGACGACCGGTTCGAAGACCTGCAGGACATCAGCGACGTCCCGGAGCACACCCTCATCGAGATCGAGCACTTCTTCTCCCACTACAAGGAGATCGAACACGGCAAGCACGTCACCACCAACGGGTGGGCCAACCGTCCTGCTGCCGAAGCCGTTATCCGCACCGCACAGGAAGCCCACACCCGACACCCGTGATCCACGGGCCCCTTGACCGCCGCGGGGAGGCACTGGCGCTGAGTGATCGCCAGCAGGTCGTCCCCTCCGCCTCCCCGCGGCTTTCCCTTCCATCCGCACGACCACGACGCATGACCCGACCAGAAGGAGCGTCACCATGAACGACTACATCAGCGGCATCCACCACCACGGAGCCCACCAGGGCGAGTACGTCACCCACCACGACCACCCCGTCACCATCGACGCCGTCCACAGCACCCGCATCCTCGACTCCCGCGGCTACCCGACCGTCCGCGTCCTGCTCGAACTCGACGACGGCCGCACCGTCACCGGCGACGCCCCCGCGGGCGCATCCACCGGTGCCCACGAAGCCATCGAGCTCCGCGACGGCGGAACAGCGTTCGGCGGCCGCGACATCACCCAGGCGCTCCACCTGATCAACACCGACATTGCGGGCCTCCTCACAGGGCGATCGTGGTCCGCAATCGGACAGGTCGACGCCGCCCTCGCCGAACTCGACGGCACCACCGGGTACCGCCGGCTCGGCGCGAACAGCGTCGTCGCAACCTCCATCGCCGCATCCCGGGCGCTCGCACACGCCGCGGGCCTCCCGCTCTGGCAGTGGATCGCCGAGATCACCGGCTCGACGCCGCGGATGCCGGTCCCGCACTTCAACGTTCTCAACGGCGGCGCGCACGCAGCGAACAAGCTCGACTTCCAGGAGTTCATGATCGCCCCCGTCAACGCCTCATCGATGGCCGACGCTGTCCGCATCGGCGCGGACGTGTACCACGCCCTCGCGGGCCTGGTGCGGGACCGGTTCGGTAGCCTCGGCCTCGGCGACGAGGGCGGCTTCGCACCATCGATCGCTGCACCCGAGGAAGCGCTCGACCTGCTGGTCACCGCGATCCGCGCCGCAGGCTACGAGCCGGGCGTCGACCAGGTGGCGATCGCCCTCGATCCGGCCGCGAACGAGTTCTCCCTCGGAGACGGCTCGTATCGGATGCTCGACGACAGCCTCGACCGGGACGGGTTGGTCGACTACTACCGGCAGCTCATCGACACGTACCCGATCCGCAGCATCGAAGACGGGTGCGCTGAGGACGACTATGACGGGTTCCGCCGCATGCAGGCGGCGCTCGGTGACCGGATCCAGAACGTCGGCGACGACCTCTACGTCACCGACCCCCAACGCATCCGCGACGGCGGCGAGCAACACCTGACGAACGCGGCACTGATCAAGCCGAACCAGATCGGCACCGTCTCCCAGACCCTCGGCGCGATCGCCACCGCCACCAGCATCGGGATGGCCAGCATGGTGTCGCACCGTTCCGGGGAGACCACGGACACGTTCATCGCCGACCTCGTCGTCGGGACCGGCACTGGGCAGATCAAGTCCGGCGCACCCGCCCGCGGCGAACGGGTCGCGAAGTACAACCGGCTCACCGAGATCGCCGAGCAGCACCCGGATCTGCCCTACGGACTGATCTGACCACCGGCACTCGAGCTGCGAGCGGTGTCCAAAAACGCCGTGACAGCAGGCCCGGGGTGGCCCGACCAGATCGCACGCAGCGACCGGATCAGCGGCGGGCCGAGCAGCGGCACTCGGACGAGGGCACCGTCGGCGAGGTCCCTGCCGACGGTGCGGAGACTCATCACCGCCGGAGCGATGCCCGCTCGAGCGTTGGCCCGGATGATGCCCGTCGTCTCCAGTACCGCCGCTGGCGGAACGAGGGTGCGGCCCGCATCGTCGAGCCACGCCTCGACCGTGGCGCGGGTGCCGGACCCTTCCTCACGGAGCAGTAGCGGCGTCTCCGCGAGGTCATCCGCGGTGATGCTCGAAGCCCGCGCCCACGGATGGTGCGGAGCGACGACAACCACGAGTTCGTCCTCGTCGACCACCAGAGAGGAGAGGTCAGGTGGCGCAGCAGGGGTCTCCGTGAATCCGACGTCGGCAGCGCCGGAGCGAACAAGGTCGATCACAGCGGTGGAGTTGCCCGCGATCAATCGGACCGGCGCATCGGGCGCGGCAGCACGGTGGGTGAGCAACCATCCAGGCAGCAAGAGTTCGGCGATCGTCTGCGACGCTGCGACCACGAGGGATCCCGCCGGTTCTCGAAGCGCGACAAGTCCTGCTTCGAGCCGCTGCGACGCCTCCAACACCGGAACGGCCAGACCGAGCACCACCCGGCCGGCGTCGGTCAAAGCTGTCCCGGATGCTCTCCGGTGCGCCAGCGGCTGACCGATCGCCTGCTCCGCGGCACGCAGTCGCGCAGACACCGCCTGCTGTGTCACCCCCAACACTTCGGCCGCGCGGGTCAACGAACCGGTTTCCGCGACGCGGACGAGGACCTCGAGAGTGTCGAGGTCCAGGGTCCGGTCGGTCAGCCGTCGCAGTGCCACAAGCAAACATTGTGCCCCGCCAACGAGTTCGCCGTTCCCGAACCATGGGAAACACGCGCACGCTGGGTGCATGTCCGCTCACCTCGCCCATGCACCCGCACCCGCACGTTCCGAGCATGGTGTGCAAGAACGGCGGTTGTTCCGGGAGTTGGAGCGGCCCGGGCTGATCGTGTCGAACCTGACCCCGAACTGGTTCGCATCGATCATGGGGACCGGGATCGTCGCCGTCGCGGCTGCGTCGTTGCCGCTGCAGTTCCCAGGTCTGCGCACTGCGGCGACGGTCGTATGGGCGATCGCCGCGGTCCTGCTCGTCGCCCTCACGATCGCGACGGTGCTGCACTGGATCCGCTACCGGAGCACCGCAGCGAAGCACCACCTGCACCCGGTCATCTCCCACTTCTACGGGGCACCGCCGATGGCGTTCCTCACCGTTGGTGCCGGAACGATCCTGCTCGGCAAGGACTGGATCGGCCTCCCGGCTGCCGTCACCGTCGACTGGGTGCTCTGGAGCATCGGCACCATCGGAGGACTGCTCACGGCAGTGCTCGTGCCGTACCTGGCGTTCACCCGCCACGAGAACACGCCCGACTCCGCGTTCGGCGGTTGGCTGATGCCGATCGTCCCGCCGATGGTGTCCGCCTCCACCGGTGCGCTCCTGCTGCCGTACGCTCCCGCCGGGCAGGCGCGGGAGACGCTGCTGTGGTCCTGCTACGGCTTCTTCGGCCTCAGCCTCATCACGTCGCTGGTGGTGATCACGCTGATCTGGAACCGTCTCGCGCAGCACAAGGTCGGCGCCGCGGGCATGGTCCCGACTCTGTGGATCGTCCTCGGGCCGGTCGGACAGTCGATCACCGCCGTGAACCTCCTCGCATCGAACGCCCCCACCGTTGTCGATGCGAGTACCGCGCATGCCCTGCTGGTCGTGGCGCTGGTGTACGGGTTCGCGATGCTCGGCTTCGCGCTGCTGTGGACCGTCATCGCCCTCGCGATCACCATCCGCACTGCCCGAGAGCACTTGCCGTTCAGCCTGACCTGGTGGTCCTTCACGTTCCCCGTCGGGACCTGCGTCACCGGCCTGAACGGCCTGGCCCTGCACTCCGGACTCACCGTCGTCGCCGTCCTCGCAGTTGTCTACTACGTCGGCCTCGTCGCCGCGTGGATCACCGTTGCCGTCCGCACCTTCCACGGCTCCGTCATCCGAGGCACCCTCCTGGCACCGCCACAGCCGGCGTGAGCACCGCCGAGGAGCTCGCGGACGAGCTCGCGGACGTTCGATCGCTGAACGCCCTCGCCGAGACATGGCGCACCGCACCGGACGGCTCGCGACGGTTCGTCCCGAGCTTCGACCCACGATCCGGCGGCACATCAAGCCGCGTGCTGGTCCTCATGCAGTCGCCCGGCCCGCAGACCATTGCCGCCGCGCACGCGGCGGTCTGCAGCGAGGACAACCCGGGCCCGACCGCGGCCGCGTTCCGCGCAGCCCGCATCGAGTCCGGACTCGCACGCAACGAGTACCTCCGCTGGAACCTCATCCCCTGGGAAGTCCCCGGCCGCGTACGACCTGCGGACATCGACGAGGGGCGACGCGCCCTCGGAGCTTTGCTCGAGGCGCTCCCCGTGCTCGACGCCATCGTCACTTACGGGACCGTTGCCCTTGACGGAGTCATGCGGCATCTCACCCTGGACGAGCACCCCAGACTCATACCCGTCATCGCGGCGCCACACCCCTCTCCCGCCAACGGCCGCCACCGCGCGGAACAACAACGACGTTCCGTGCAAGCACTCCAGCTTGCCGCACTGAAGCGACCGGTGTAGCGAATACGAACGATTCCGCTACAACCGTCCGTTCCGACGGAACGCCAGGGTGTGTGAGCAGCCCAGTCATCTGAGTGTGAGCAGCTGCGCTTGGTGTCGGCTTTTGGGCGGCATTCGGTGTCGCTATGAGGCGGTCGCTTTAGTCGTCATCGTCGTCTTCCACGAGTTCGCCTTCCCACGCCTCGCGTCCTTCGTGGATGGCGAAGAGGGCGATGACGAATCCTGCAACGGGGTCGAGCCAGGCTGCGCCGGTGAGGGTGTAGAGGAGGAGTCCGATGAGGGTCGCGACGCTGAGGAGGACACAGATTCGAGTTTCTGCCGCGTCGGCGAGGATGAGCGGGTCGTCGAGCTTCTTGCCGACTCGGGTCTTGAGTGCGGCGAGGACCGGCATGACGATGATCGAGAGGACCAGCAGCACGATGCTGACCGGGGAGGTCTCCGGTGTTTCGTGGGTGATCAGGCTGCGGATGCCATCGATCACGACGTAGGCGGCGAGGAGGAAGAACGTCACGGCGACGAACTTCAACGTGCGTCGCTCCTTACCCTCGTCCGCTTCGCCGTGGCGGAGCCTGGCGGCGAGGCGGATGCCCACCAGCACGGCGACGATCGATTCGATTCCGGAGTCGATACCGAACCCGATGACGGAAACGAGTCCCGCGGCGATCCCAGCCGTGATGGCGACGATTCCTTCGAGGACGTTGTATGCGACGGTGAACTGCGCGAGGCGGAGCCCTCGTCGGGTGAGCTGCTCCGTTTCGGTTTCGGTGAGCGTGCTCATTCGCCAGCCCTCGCGTCCGAGCCATAGGTGCCGCAGAGATCGACTTGGTAGCCGGTGGCCTGCAGCAGTGTCTCCGCGGACTCGAGGAGGTCCATCAACTCCGGACGGGCGAGGCTGTAGAACACTTGCCGGCCCTGCGCCCGCCCCTCCACGAGTGCGCAGTCGCGAAGGCACGCGACGTGCTCGGAGAGGGTCGATTGGGCAAGACCGAGCTCCGCGACGAGGTCGCTCACGCGAGCTTCCCCGTGGCGGAGTCGGCGCAGGATGCGCAGCCGGGTCGGGTCTGCGAGAGAGTGGAACAGCGATACCGCGGCAAGATCGCCCCGCGCTTCTACGATCGGCATATGCCGATGATATCGGCGTAGCGCGGTTCGTGCGTTCAAGGTCGGCCATTGGTTCTGGGGCGGTGCTTGCTCGATCGTGACCATGGGGATGCCGCCGTCGACCATGCGTTGCAGCGGGCTGCACCTGGGTGTTAGAGGAGCGTGACGTACTGGCCGATGTGTGCGCCGACCGTGTACATCAGCGATGACCACAGTCCGGTGACCATGAGGACACCGATGAGGATCAGCGTGCCACCACCGATCAGGTTCACGGTCCGTAGGTGCCGTTTAACGCGGCTGATCGCGGTGGTGGCCCAGGTGGTTCCAAGGGCGAGGAGGAGGAAGGGGATGCCGAGTCCGAGGCAGTAGGCGATGCCGAGCAGGACGCCGTTCCAGGTGCTCGCGGCTTGCAGGCTCAGCAGGTTGATCGCGGTGAGGGTCGGGCCAAGGCAGGGGGTCCAGCCGAGCCCGAACACGATCCCGAGCAGGGGTGCGCCGGCGATGCCGGTGGCCGGTTTCCATCGTGGTTTGAGGGTGCGCTGCAGGATCCCGAAGCGGCCGATGAACACGAGTCCCATGATGATGACGAAGCCGCCGAGGATCTGCGTGAGCAGGTCGCGCCAGCGGATCAGCCAGAAGCCGGCGGCGCCGAATGCGGCGGCGTAGGCGACGAAGATGACGGTGAAGCCGAGGATGAACAGGAGCACGCCCAGGGTGAGCGTGCTGCGGCGGCGTTGCTCTGCGACACCGCCGATGAAGCCGAGGTACCCGGGGACGAGTGGGAGGACGCATGGTGAGAGGAAGGACACCAGCCCGGCCAGGAGTGCGACCGGCACGGCGATCAGGAGCTGTCCGCTGAGGATCGCTTCCGCGAAGGGGTTCCCGTTCACGCTGATCGCTCCGTGGGCGCGGGCTCGTCCTTGTGCCTGCCCGGCATCAGGAAGCGGATCGCGAATCCGGCGATCCCCAGGGTGGCGAAGATGTCGGCGACGTTGAAGATGGCGAACCAGTCGATGTTGATGAAGTCGACGACTTCGCCGGTGAGTGGCCCGGACTCGGCGCGGGTGATGCGGTCCCAGAGGTTGCCTGCGGCGCCGCCGACGGCGACGCTCATCAGCCCAGTGGCGAGCATGTCGGCGCCGCGCACGGCGCGCACGACTGCCCACGTTGCCAGGCACAACGTCAGGGCGATGATGCCGAGTGCGAGCGGCGGCCCCATCTCGCTGCCGAGGCTGAAAGCGACGCCTGGGTTGAACACGAGCTGGAGGGTCGCACCCGGAGCCAGCTCAATTGTGCGCGACGGGCCGAGGCCGGACAGTGCCCACGCTTTGGTGAGCTGGTCGATGGTGAGCGCGGCCGCGGCGATCAGCAGCACCACGACCACTCGGATGCTTGCTCTCACGAGAGCACGTCGATGAGGCGCACGATCACGCCGGACTCGATCAGGATGTAGAGGCCCAGGCCCGTGAACACGGCGGGCACGAGCCAGTGCTCGATCTTCTCGAGGGCTTCCGTGACGGTCTTGTTCGTCCCCACGAAGCGAGCCACGAGGCACCACACCGCGACGAGCACGAGGAACACCGCAATCGTGACCACGGTGTCCGGGATCGGGGTCGTCCGGAACACCGGCGTGTAGAGGGAGATGTTGTCGGCGCCGTTGGCGATGGTGATCCCGGCGACTCCGAGGACCCCGCCGGCGCGCACTGCCGAGTCGTCGTCATCGTCGTCGTCATCACCGCGTCGTCGCAGAGCACGGACCAACCCCACCAGACCAATACCCAGGGGGATGAGCCCCAGCAGTCCCACCCACTTGTCCGGAACGATGGTGAGCCCCGCAGCAGTGAGGACACTGATCGCGACGAGGGCGATGAAGCCGGCGTACTGACCGACGACGACCTTCCACCCCGGCAACGTTCCACGCGTCGATGCAAGGAACAGAACCGTCAGGACCACGACGTCATCGATGTTGGTGGCAGCAAAGAGACCCACCGCCGCCGCAATCGTGCCGATCATCGGTTCGACTCAACAAGCGGCGGCCGAGACACGGGAACCATCATCCGGCAAGTGATCGTCATACGCCGATCATATCGGTATCGACCGATGATCGGCGACGTGCAGCCGGCCGGCTCTCCACAACGCTGCCGCCGGCCCGGAGGCGATCGTCGGCGCGCGATCGGATGGTTGCCGCGGAGCGGGCTGAGTGGGCGCCGCTCACAAGGTGCGCCCGGCATTCGTTGTAAGCCAGGCAATGGGGTCGATTGGGGTGCTGCTGCCGAGCATGACCTGCAGGTGCAGGTGGGCGCCGGTGCTGGCGCCGGTGTTGCCGACGAGGCCGACGAGCTGCCCGACGGCGACGCTCTGCCCGGCATGCAGCGGTGACGAGCCGAAGATCATGTGCGCGTAGAGGGTGGAGATGGTCTGACCGTCGATCTGATGGTCGATGATGACGTACTGGCCGTACTCCGGGTGGGTGCCCGAGATTCGGACGGTGCCGGCGGCGACGGCGCCGATGGGGGTGCCGGCGCCGGGGGTGATGTCGGCGCCCTGGTGGATCGACGAGCACGCCGCGCACGGGGCGAGGCGGGGGCCGAACGGGGAGCTGACCCGGATGCTGCCGGCGACGGGCCAGCGGATATCGCCGGCGCCGGTGTTCACGATCGTCCCGGTGGGCGCGACTGCAGCCGTGCTACCTGCCGCTGCTGTGGCGCTGTTCGTGGTGCTGGTGGTCGTCTTGGTGATCACGGGCTTCACGGCGGGCTTGGTGACGGTGTAGCCGTCCCGGTCAACGGTCACGGTCAGCCCGGTCGCGGTGAAGCTCTGCCCGGTAGCGGACGGGGTGCCGCCGGGCACGGTGACGGCGGGGCCGGTAGATGCCTGCGCGGGAAGCGCCGCGGCGGTGAACAGCGCCATCGCCGCAGCAGCACCGGTCAGCGGAATCGCCGCCAGCGCCCGGGATCGGAACGTCCGCGTCGGAGCCGGCGCGGCCACCGTCACGGCGGGCAGCGGCGGCCGACTCACGACAGCGGGGGTCCGGCGGATGCGGGGCGTCCGCGGAGCGGGGGGTGTGGCGCGTTCTGCGGCGAGGGCTTCGCGGCGCGTCAGCGGCGTTGCAGTGGGGGTGTGGGGGTGCTGCTGGGGCACAGGCAGGCTCCAAGAAAGACGGCGGACGGGGATGAGCACGTCAGAAGAAACAGGGCCGCTCGGCGGGGTGCTCGAGCGGGAGAGGGGGAAAGCCGGTCGCGGATCGCGGCAGGGAGGGGGGACACCGCCGCGACCCACGGCCGGGGTCACATCGACGCGAGCATGTCCTTCATCTGGCTGATCTGCTCGGTCTGGCTCGACACGATCGACTTCGCCATCGCGACCGCGTCGGTGTTCTTGCCCTTATCGACTTCGGTCTTCGCCATGTCGACAGCGCTGGTGTGGTGCTCGACCATCTGCTGCAGGAACAGCTTCCCGGCGTCCGCCGGGGAGGCACTGTCGAGGGCGTTCATATCGGCGTCGGACATCATCCCGCCCGACATGGAGGAGTGATCCATCCCGGACATGCTCGACATCTCCGTGGGCTCGCCCCAGGCCTTCAACCAGCCGGTCATCGTCTTGATCTCCGGTGCCTGCTCGGCCTTGATTTGCTTCGCGAGCGTGACGACGTCGGGGTCCACGTCGGAGCCCTTGGCGAGGAGCATGTCGCTCATCTCGATGGCCTGCTTGTGGTGCGGCAGCATCCCCTGCGTGAACGTCACGTCCTGGTCATTGTGCGTCGACGAGGACGACGAGGACGACGAGGAGGAGTTGTCCGAGGAGCCGGCGTTGTTGGTGGAGCATCCGGCGAGGGTGAGGCCGATGGTGAGGGCGGCGGTGGCCGCGAGGGTGCGCGTGATGGTGGTGTTCATGGATCCGTTCCCGTGATGCGTCAGGTGTTCCGGGCAGGCGAATACCTGCCCGTGTTCTGGGCATGCGAGAGCTTCCGAAGGGAGCGCTCCCGCCGGGGATGGATCAGATACGGATGATCTGCAGCGCCGTCAGTGATGGCGGCTTGGGTGCCGCGACGCGGCGTGCGACACGGTCCCCGAGGGCGAGGAGGCGTGCGAGGACGTAGAGGACCCCGCCGTTCCGGGTGCGCAGAAGCGCCCACGCGAACAGGGCGATCGTCAGCGCGCAGGCCATCCCCATCAGGGAGCACATCAGCGCGCACAGGCCGCCATCGCAGCCAGCATCACTGAGCACGCTCACCATCGCGCCAGCCGGCGCGGCAGCGTGCTCGGCTGCGTCGCTGTGGGTGTGCTCGGCCGTCATGGCGGTCATGGCGTGCTCGCCGGTGGTCGCGTGGCCGAGCATGCTGTGCATCAGGACCGTGAACCCGACCAGCAGCAGCAACGCCAGCACCGCCGTGGCCTGCAGCAGCAGGCGGCGGCGCGTGGTGTTCGCGGTGGTGAGCATGCGGATCCGTACTGATGACTGGTCGGGGTGCGGGTTCTATGGTGCAGGACGAGCGCTGAGAGGACAACCGCCCCGTCTGGCGGGCGGAGAGCTGGTTAGGCGCGCACGAGGCGGGCGATCGCGTCGGAGGCTTCCTTCAGCTTCACCGCCGCCTCGTCGCCGCCTTCGGCGACGGCGTCGGTGACGCAGTGCGCGAGGTGGTCATCCAGCAGGCCGAGCGCGACGGATTGCAGCGCCTTCGTCATCGCGGACACCTGGGTGAGGATGTCGATGCAGTACTGCTCCTCATCGACCATCCGCTGCAGGCCGCGGGCTTGCCCCTCGATGCGGCGCAACCGTTTGAGGTAGTCCTCCTTCGCGGTGATGTACCCGTGGTGGTGCTCTGCTGCGGGCGCGGTGGTGTCGGTCATGGACGCTCCTCGGGGTTCACCGATTACGGTAGCGGCGCTCATGCCGCCGTCGACCAATCGAACGGGGTCGGCGCGATCGGCGTACCGGACCCACGGGTGATGACGATGGCGATGTCCTGCTGGTCCTGCAGTTCCAGATCCGGCAGCGGCGTGGTGGTGCGGGTGCCGTTGACGAACACGGCGACGTGCCGGTCGTTCTTCCCGTCGACGTACCCGCCGACCTGCCCGTCTCGCAAGGTCACGTCCCACTCGGTAAAGAGCTGTCCGAGGGTGAACGGCTGCACCTTCGCGGACTCGACGTGCACGATGCCGGAGGTGTCGTGGGTGTGGAGTGCAGACATGCCGCCCCGCTGCACGTCGACGCCGATGTTCGCCGGCACCGCCACCGGCTCCCCGTCCACGGACACGGACAGATGCTGATGGGTGTGCAGCGCCGCACCTTCCATCCCCGCCACCTCGAGCCCGGCAGCCTTCGCCCGCGCCGCCGCATCCGCGGGGGCCGGCCACGGCGGTGCCGCCGTCGCTCCGGACGCTGTTGGCGCCGTGTCGTTGCCACGGTTCAGCGCGGCGACCGTGATCGTGGTGACCGCGGCGAGGACGACGACCACGGCGGCGCCCAGCAGCCACCACCGGCGGGTGCGACTGCGCTGCTGTTCCGCTCTGCGGTCAGCGGCTTTCCGCCGCGCCTCTTCGCGCCGATCAGTTCTGCTCGCCATCACGTCCTCTTTCCGGATGCCGGTTCGGCGGATTGGGAACACATCCGCCCGACCGGCGTTACACTCGCTACGGTACCCCCCTAGGGTACCTGATGAACGTGAACGACGAAGGGATCACCACGATGAGCGAGCAGCTGACGAACACGTACGCCATCACGGGCATGACGTGCGGGCACTGCGTGATGAGTGTCAACGAGGAACTCGCCGCCGTGCCGGACGTCACGGACGTGACGATCGACCTCAACGTCGGCGGTGTCTCCACCGCTCGGGTGACCAGCACCCGCAACCTGCCGCAGGAGGAAGTCTCCGCCGCTGTGGAGGAGGCCGGCTACACGTTGGTCGCATCATGACCACGACCAGCACCCCGCCGGTTGAGCTGACCATCGAGGGGATGACCTGCGCGTCGTGCGCGAACCGGATCGAGCGGAAGCTGAACAAGCTGCCCGGCGTGACCGCGAGCGTGAACTACGCCACCGAAAGCGCCTCCGTCACGCTCCCCGCGGACCTCGCTGTCGACGACGCGATCCGGACCATTGAAGCGGCCGGGTACGGCGCGCACCTGCCCGAACCGGCCGGCGCGGACACCGACGAGCTCGCGCCGCTGCGTCGGCGCCTGATCGTGTCCACGGTGCTCGCCGTCCCGGTGGTGGCGCTGTCGATGGTCCCGGTCCTGCAGTTCCCGGGATGGCAGTGGGCCGTTCTGGTGCTGGCGCTGCCGGTCGCTGTGTGGGGTGCGTGGCCGTTCCATCGTGCTGCCGCGATCAACGCCCGGCATGGGGCCGCGACGATGGACACCCTCGTCAGCGTCGGCGTCGCCGCCGCGACCGTGTGGTCCGTCTGGGCGCTGGTGTTCGGCGGCGCCGGGCACATCGGGATGCGGATGGCGTTCTCCTGGTTCCCGCACCCGGGCGCGGCTCCGGAGCCGTACTTCGAAGTCGCCGCCGCGGTGACGGTGTTCCTCCTCGCCGGCCGGTACTTCGAGGCCCGCGCGAAGGACCGCTCCGGCGCCGCCCTGCAGGCGCTCCTCGCCTTGGGTGCACCGACTGCCCGGGTGCTCCGAGACGGTGTCGAAACCGAGGTGCCGACCGCAGCACTACAGGTCGGGGATCGGTTCGTGGTCCGTCCGGGTGAACGCATCGCCACCGACGGAACCATCACTGATGGCACGAGCGCGATCGACACCAGCGTGATGACCGGTGAAGCGGTCCCCGTCGAGGCCGGCCCCGGCGACACTGTCACCGGTGCGACCGTGAACGTCGGCGGCCGACTCATCGTCGAAGCCACCCGCGTCGGTCACGACACGGAGCTTGCCCGCATCGGCCGGCTCGTCGTGTCCGCGCAGACCGGCAAGGCCGAGGTGCAGCGCCTCGCCGACCGGGTCTCCGCCGTGTTCGTCCCGATCGTCATGGGCCTGGCGGTGCTGACCCTCGTCGGGTGGCTGCTGCTCACCGGCGACGTGCAAGCCGCGTTCACCGCCGCCGTTGCGACCCTGGTGATCGCCTGCCCCTGCGCCCTGGGGCTGGCAACTCCGACCGCGCTGCTCGTCGGCACCGGACGTGGCTCCCAGCTCGGGATCCTCATCCGCGGACCCCAGGTCCTCGAGGCCACCCGCCGGATCGACACCGTCGTGCTCGATAAGACCGGCACCGTCACCACCGGCAAGATGAGCGTCCACCAGGTGACCGCCGTCGGTGGGGAAACCGACACCCGGGTGCTCGCCCTCGCCGCCGCCGCGGAAGCAGGATCCGAACACCCGATCGCCCGCGCCATCACCGCAGCCGCCACCGACCACCCCACCGCGGAATCGTTCCAGTCCACCGCCGGGCTCGGCGTCCAAGCCGTCGTCGACGGCACCCTCGTGTTCGTCGGCCGACCCGCCTGGTTGGCCGAACAGTGGGCCATCAGCATCCCCGAAGCGGTCACGGACGCGGTCCGGACCGCAGAGCGGGGCGGCGCGACCGCGGTCGTTGTCGCATGGGACGGCGCAGCCCGCGGCGTCATCAGCGTCGCGGACACCATCGCGCCGACTAGCCCGGACGCGATCCGTCGCCTGCACGACATGGGGCTGCGCACGATCATGCTCACCGGCGACGCTAAAGACGTCGCCCGGACGGTCGCCGCCGAGGTCGGCATCGACGACGTCGAAGCTGAGGTGCGACCCGAAGACAAGTACCGGACCGTCATCCGGCTGCAGCAGCAGGGCCGGTCCGTGGCGATGATCGGCGACGGCGTCAACGATGCCGCCGCTCTCGCCGCCGCGGATCTTGGGATCGCGATGGGTAGCGGCACCGACGCGGCCATGGAAGCCGCCGACATCACCCTCATCCGAGCGGACCTGAGCGCCGCGGCGGACGCGATCGCGCTCGCCCGCCGCACCCTCGGCACGATCAAGGTGAACCTGTTCTGGGCCTTCGCCTACAACGTTGCCGCGATCCCGCTCGCGATGGCGGGACTGCTGAACCCGATGATCGCCGGCGCAGCCATGGCCCTGTCGTCGGTTTTCGTCGTCAGCAACAGCCTTCGACTCCGCACCTTCCACACTCGATAGGAGCGACATGGACACCCACGAACACCACAGCATGACCGACCACGACAGCCACCAGAACCACGGCGGTCATGCGCCGACGACGTGGTCGATGGCCGCGCAAGCAACACTGCACTGCCTCACGGGCTGCGCCATCGGTGAAGTGCTCGGCATGGTCATCGGCACCGCGACCGGTCTGCACAACACCGGCACGATCATCCTGTCGATCGTCCTCGCGTTCATCTTCGGCTACGCCCTCACCATGCGCGGGGTGATCCGGTCCGGGCTGAGCTTTTCCGCCGCGTTCAAGGTCGCCCTCGCCGCCGATACTGTCTCCATCGCCGTGATGGAGATCATCGATAACACCGTCATCGTCGCGGTTCCCGGCGCCATGGACGCGCAACTGAACAACTGGCTGTTCTGGGGGTCGCTCGCGTTCTCCCTGGCGGTGGCATTCGTCGTCACCACCCCCATCAACCGTTGGATGATCAGTCGCGGCCTCGGCCACGCCGTCGTCCACGGCCACCACTGACACCAGCACCCCACCGAGCACCCGAACCAGCGCTCAGAGATGAACATCACGATGCAGATCACCCTGCAGTACTTCGATGGCTGCCCAAACTGGCAGATCACGGAAGAACGCCTCGCCACGATCGCGGCCGAACGCTCCGACGTCACGGTGACGCGGCAGTTCATCGCAACCCAAGCCGAGGCAGAAGCCTGGGACTTCCACGGCTCCCCGTCGGTGCTGATCGACGGCGCTGCACTATTCCCCACACCGGACGGACCGCCCGGTCTGTCATGCCGGATGTACCTCACTCCTGACGGGCTCGCGGGCTCCCCAACCCTCGGCCAGCTCCGCGACGCGATCGCCGAACACGCCAACTGACCCGAGGCGAGGGCTCTCGCCAGTCATCGGGATGGGAGCCCTCGCCCCTCGGCTCAGCTGCGTCCCGGCGTGAGCCCTGGAGCCTCCGTGGTTAGCGTGAGCCCTGGAGCCTCCGTGGTTGTTAGAAGGATCCCCAGTCAGGACGCCGTACAGCAGCTCGACGCTGCGGGCTCTGCCGGAGATGGAACCGCCGGAGCGGCGCAGCAGGAGGAGGATCCGCCAACATCGGTGCTGCACACCCCGGTCGCCGGGAGGACGAGCTGCACCAGCCGGGCAGCGTCGCGGTCGCCAGCAAGCTCCGCGGCAATGGAACGGACTTGCTCGTACCCGGTGAGGAGCAGGAACGTGGGTGCGCGGCCATAGGACTTCATGCCGGCGATGAAGAAGTTCGGCTCCGGATGCGCGAGCTCAGCGACGCCGTGCGGGGGCACGGACCCGCAGGAGTGCAGGTTCGGGTCGATCAGCGGTGCGAGGGCTCGGGGTGCTTCAACGATGTCGTCGAGACCGAGCCGTATCTCGCGGAGCATGTCGAGGTCGGGCCGGAACCCGGTCGCGTTCACGATCACGTCGACGGTCACCGCGAACGGCGCTCCAGCGCGGCGGCCGGTGACGGTGACCTGGTCGCCGTCGGGTCGGACGTCGTCGATCTCGTACGAGGCGATCTGCTGCACCTGCCCGGACTCGACGAGCCCGTGGACGGTGGAGCCGAGCTGACCGCGGGCGGCGAGCCCGTCCGCGGCCTCGGCGCCGAGCCGGGCTGTGCCGGCGTTCCGGACAGCCCACAGCACGTGGGTACCCGGCGCGGTCTTGGCGAGGCTGGCGAGCTTGATGAGCGTGTTCGCTGCGGAGTGGCCGGCACCAACGACGAGGACCCGCTTCCCCGAGAACCGGGCCCGGTCGGCGCCGAGGACGTCAGGCAGTGCGTGGACGACCCGGGCGCCGAGGTCCGCGACGGGTGCGAGCCCGGCGGCAGCGAGGGGGTTCGGGGACGTGTAGGTGCCCGAGGTGTCGACGACCGCACGCGCGCTCACGTCGTGCGCGCCGTCGGCGGTGTGGAGGCGGAGCAGGAACGGGGTGTCGGCGCGGCCGGTGGAGCGGGTGCGGTCCTTGCCCTGCCGTGACACCGCCTCCACCCGGGTGCCGTAGCGGATCACCGGTGCGAGCTGTGGGGTCGCTGCCAGGGGCGCCAGGTACGTGTCGACGAGGTCCTGGCCAGTGGGCAACGACGCCGCTCGAGGCGCTTCCCAGCCGGTGGCTTCCAGGAGACGCTGCGCGGCAGGGTCAATGACGTACTGCCACGGGGAGAACAGACGCGTGTGCCCCCAAGCGCGGACGCTCGTCCCAACCGTCGGGCCAGCTTCGTAGACGACGACGTCGAGGCCGCGCTCGAGGAGGTGCGCGGCGGCAGCGAGCCCGACGGGGCCGGCCCCGATGACCGCAACGGGGAGTCCGGTGAGGCGGTCCGCGGCGGTGCGGGGTGGGACGGTGAGGGTGAGCGTCATGGTCTGCGGCTTCCTGGTCGTTACGCGGTTGCTTCGGTGGGCAGCAGCTCGGCGAGGAGCGTCTGGACGCGGTGCTTGATGTCGTCCCGGATGGGGCGGACGTCCTCGATGCCGCGGCCCGCCGGGTCGGTGAGGTCCCAGTCCTCGTACCGCTTGCCGGGGAAGATCGGGCAGGCATCGCCGCAGCCCATCGTGATGACGGCGTCGGAGTCGCGGACGGCGTCGGTGGTGAGGATCTTCGGCTGGTTGCCGGCGATGTCGATGCCCTCTTCGGCCATCGCCTGGATCGCGATCGGGTTGATCTGGTCCTTCGGCTCGGAGCCGGCGGAGAGGACCTCGACGCGGTCGCCACCGAGGGCCTGGGCGTAGCCGGCGGCCATCTGGGAGCGTCCGGCGTTGTGGACACAGACGAACAGGATCGTGGGCTTGTCACTCATGGGTGTGTGTCTTTCCGGGTTCAGTGGATGAGGGTGAGCCAGCCGGCGAGGGCGGCGAGGGTGACGGCGAGGACGGGAATGGTGAGGACGATGCCGGTGCGGAAGTACTGCCCCCACCCGATGTGGATGCCCTTCTTCTCCAGCACGTGCAACCACAGCAGGGTCGCGAGGGAGCCGATGGGGGTGATCTTCGGGCCGAGGTCGGAGCCGATGACGTTGGCGTAGACCATCACCTCGTACGTGAGCCCGGTCGCGCCGGCACCGCCGATGGCGAGGGCGGCGATGAGGACGGTGGGCATGTTGTTCATCAGGGACGCGAGGATCGCGATGGTGAACCCGACGCCGAGCGCGGTGACGAGGACCCCGTGGTCACCGAACACGTCGAACAGCGTCGCGAGGTGGTCGGTGAGGCCCTGGTTCTGGAGGCCGTAGACGACGAGGTACATGCCGATGGAGAACAGCACGATCTGCCACGGCGCCTCCCGGATCGTCTTCCACACCGGAATCACCCGCCCCGAAGGAGCACCCGGCCCGGTGCTGCCTGCGCTGACGGTGGCAGTACCGCCGGTCGTGACCAGAACCGGTGCGGCCTGGGCGCGGGCGAAGAGGAACGCGGGCTGCCGTGCGGCGACGAGCACGATGATGACGGCTCCGACGCCGGCGACGGCCGCGAGCGGGACGCCGAGCGGGTCGGCGGCGAAGTAGCCGACCAGCAGCAGCGCCAGGACGACCCAGCCAGCGCGGAACGTCGCACGGTCCGTGATCGCCGCGGCGGGGCTGGTGAGGGCGAGAACGTCGTACCGCTTCGGGATGCTCCTGCCGAAGTAGAGCAGCAGCATCCCGAGGGAAGCAAGGACGGAGACGATGCCGACGGGGATCATGACGGCGGCGTACTCGGCGAAGCCGAGGTGGAAGTAGTCGGCGGAGACGATGTTGACCAGGTTCGACACCACCAGCGGCAGGCTGCCGGTGTCGGCGATGAACCCCGTGGCGAGGATGAACCCGAGCGCCGCCTTCCGCGGCATGTTCAGTGCTCGGAGCATCCCGACGACGATCGGGGTGAGGATCAGCGCGGCCCCGTCGTTGGCGAACACCGCCGCGATGACGGCACCGAGGCCGACGATCAGGACGAACAGCAGCCGTCCGTTGCCGCGGCCCCAGCGGGCGACGTGCAGGGCCGCCCACTCGAAGAACCCGGCCTCGTCGAGGATCAACGAGATCAGCACCACCGCGACGAACGTCAGCGTCGCGTTCCACACGATCCCGACCACTGTCGGGACGTCGGAGAGGCCGACGACGGTGGTGGCGAGGGCGATGACGGCGCCGATGAGCGCGGTGTAGCCGATCGGGAAGCCCTTGGGCTGCCAGATCACCACCACGAGCGTCGCGACGAAGATCGCCGCCGCGACCACAGCCATCACCATCAGGCGCTCACCCCGGCCTGGTTCGCTGCAGCGGCGGCGCGTTCCCAGCCCTGCGCGGCGACCTGCACGGCGTCCCACGGGGACCCGAGCGGCGGCGTGTAGCTGAGGTCGAGGTCGATGACGTCGTCCACGGTGAGTTCCGCGTGGAGGGCGGTGGCGAACGTGTCGATGCGCTTGCTGATCTCCGCGGTCCGCTGACCGACGATCTGCGCGCCGAGGAGCCGACCGGTGGCCTGGTCGCCGGTGACGCTGATCGTCAGCGGGACGGCGCCCGGGTAGTACCGCTTGTGGTCATCCGCGACCGTCACCCGCGTCAGCGGCGACACGTCCAGAGGGCCGGTCTCGTGCTGGCGGAGGCCGGTGCGGGCGGCAACGAGGTCGAACACCTTCACCACTTGCGTCCCCACGGAGCCGGCGAAGACCCTGCTGCCGCCGAGCATGTTCTCCCCGGCGACGCGACCCTGCTTGTGCGCGGTCGTACCGAGCGGCAACCAGGTTGTGCCGAGGAGGCGGTGGTGCGTCACGACGCAGTCACCTGCCGCCCACACGTGCGGCATCCCGGTGCGCATGGACTCGTCGACCACGATCGCGCCAGCCTGCCCGAGCCGTGCCCCAGCGGCGACCGCAAGGCCCGTGGCCGGGCGGACACCGACACAGACCACGACGAGCGCGAACGTGCCCTCCGCGTCACCGGACGTGGAGGTCGTGGCGACGCGCCACTGCCCACCGCCTGCCGGGGTAATCCCGGTGACGGTCAACCCCGTCAGGACGGTTGCGCCGTGTCGGCGGACCTCGGCGGTCGCGAGGGAACCGAGTTCGGGGTCGAGGGTGGAGAGCACTTCCGGGCCGCGCTGGATCAGCGTCGTGTCGAAGCCACGGGCGACGAGCCCTTCGGTCATCTCCAGGCCGATGTACCCGGCGCCGACTACTGCCACTCGGCTCCCCGCCGGCAGCAGCTCGAGGGCAGCGACGACCTGCTCGGCGTCAGTCATCGAGTGCAGCAGGTGGATGCCCGGTTCCCCGAACGGCACCCCGGCCGGACGCACCGGTTCAGCACCAGTGCCGATCAGCAGCTGGTCGTAGGAGATCTCCTCATCCCCGGCGGGACTGGTCACGGTGAGGCGGCGGCGGTCGACGTCGACTGCGGAAGCCCAGGTGGAGGAGCGGACGGTCATGCCGGCGGCTTCGAGGTCCGTGCGGGTGCGGTGCGCGAGGGACGCTTCCGTGGCGACGTCGCTGGAGACCCAGTACGGGATGCCGCAGATGGAGAAGTTCGGGAACTCGTCGGCGAGGACCACCGTCACATCGGTGGTCGGGTCGAGTTCGCGGGCGCGGAGCGCTGCGGCGATGCCGGCGTCGCTGCCGCCGACGGCGAGGAGGTGAGTCATCAGGCTGGTCCTTCACGGATCGAGCGGGAGCCGAGGGCCGGCGCGTACATCGAAGCACGTCGATATCGATGAGTGCAAATATAGACGCGTGTCAAAGTCCGTGGGAGGATGAGCCCATGACGATCGAACTGCTTCCCATCCAGGACGTCACCGCGTGCTGCTCGCCCGTCACCACCGAGGCGATGGACCAGGCGTCCGCGGAGGTCCTCGCGAAGTCGCTCAAGGCGATCGCCGACCCGGCACGACTCCGGCTGATCTCGATGGTCGCCGCTCACGAGGGCGCGGAAGCGTGCGTCTGCGACCTGCAGGAACCGCTCGGGCTGTCCCAGCCGACCGTGTCACACCACCTCAAGGTGCTCGTCGACGCCGGGATCCTCCACCGCGAGAAGCGCGGCACCTGGGCCTACTTCTCACTCGTCCCCGGCGCGCTCGACACCCTCGCCGGCCTCATCACCGCACCGACGCGCTAACCCTCGGCCGCGCGGTTACCTTCTCCGGGGACGCCGAGCAGTTGCCCCGATGCCGTCGGCGATGACGCACTGCGTGCTGCAGTGCTCGTCACGGTCCGGGCATCCGGCGAAGTCCTGATCCGCTTGCGCCAACCGCCCGCGGAGCTGTTGCAGGCGAGCGATCTTGTCGTCGATCTCCTGAAGACGTCGAGCGAGGACGGGCCGCATGGTGTCGCGGACGTCCGTGCAGGATCGGGGGTCAACCGTGACGAGGTGCTCGGCGACGTCGACGAGGGAGAGGCCGAGCTCTTTGCTCGCCTGGATGAACCCGACCCGCTCGATCGCGGCGTCGTCGTAATCGCGGTACCCGTTCTCGAGCCGGCGGCTGCCGATCAGGCCAAGGGACTCGTAGTACCGCAGCGTGGTCGCAGCGACACCGGTTCTGCGGCTGGCTTCCGAGATGCGCACGTCAGCAGCGTACGGCTTGACCTTCCAGCGCACTGGAACGCCCCCGATGCGGCCGGAGCGTTCCGGTGAAGCGGCTCGTCTCCGCGATGGAGGATCACCAGATCCTGCTCTACCTGGCCGCGATCGCCATCGGCGCCGGAGCAGGACTAGTGCTGCCCGGAGCGGAGCACCTCGAGGTCGGTATCAACCCCGTCCTCGGCCTCCTGCTCTACGCGACGTTCCTCGGGGTGCCATTCGCCGCGATCGGACGAGCGGTCCGAGATGTTCGCTTCCTCGGCACAGTCCTCGTGCTGAACTTCGTCGTCGTGCCGGTCGTGGTGTTCGTCCTGTCCAGGTTCGTTGCCGGCGACCCGCCACTGCTCTTCGGCGTGCTGCTGGTGCTGCTGACACCCTGCATCGACCACGTCATCGTGTTCTCCGGCCTCGCCGGCGGTGCGTCCGCGCGACTCCTCGCGGCGGCACCCCTCCTGATGCTGGTGCAGATCCTGCTGCTCCCCGTCTACCTGCTGCTGTTCATCGGCCCCACTGGGGTCGCCGCAGTCGAGATCGGACCGTTCGTCGAAGCGTTCCTCGTCCTGATCGTCCTGCCGCTGGTCGCGGCCGCGGCGACGCAGGCACTCGCGAAGCGGGCGAGGATCGGCCAGCGTGTCGAGGGGCTGATGCAGGGCCTAATGGTGCCCCTGATGATGGCGACCCTGTTCGTTGTCGTCGCCTCACAAGCGGGAGCGGTCGCCGAGAACGTCAGCCGACTCATCCTGCTGGTACCCATCTACGGGGCGTTCCTGGTGGTGATGGCCGTGCTCGGGATGATCGCCGGCAAGATCACCAGGCTCGACGTCCCCAGCCGGCGCGCGCTGGTGTTCAGCGGCGCAACGCGGAACTCCCTCGTCGTCCTCCCGCTTGCGCTCGCACTCCCACCAGACCTCGGGCTCGCACCGGTCGTCGTGGTAACCCAGACGCTCGTCGAGCTCGTCGGCATGATCATCTACGTCCGCGCCGTGCCCGCACTGATTCCGACCGCAGTGGAACCGACGCAGCGGTAGCTCGGGAAGGGTTGCACACGGTCCACTCCTCGTGTCAGAATCGTCCTGCGTTCATAGTGCGCGCCTGCAGCCGGTCCTCTGGATCGGCTTTTTTCATGCCCGGTCGCTCCGCTACTGTGGGATCGCTCGGTACGCGTCTGCCCGGAACCTCCCGGGTGTCGCATCCGCTCTGTACGCTGACACTCAAGACAGCACGATGCTGTCTCCGGCCGGCCCTCTCGGGACCGGCTTTTTTCATGTCCTGATCTGACTCGGGCATCCGTGGGAAGCGCTCGTCGCTCCTGCCATCCGCCGCCGCGCCCTTCGTTGCGCGTCGGTGCCCTCATGCCCCCACTCGAAGCCGGGTGGGTTCTGGCCGCATCTGGCCAATCCCGAAGGAGGCATCATGCCCATCACCGACACGGTGGACATGCTGATGGCCTCCGGTGGTACCGCTGCCCTGACCGGCGTCATCGCCGTCGTCGGTGGCGTGCTCGGTGTCGTCCTGCCCAAGCAGGTCGTCGCACTGATCCAGCACGTCATCGATGTCATCGACGACCGCACGCTGGCCAAGGATCCCGAGCGTGCTCGCATCGTCGCAGAACTGCGTCGAGCACGCCGCGGGCAGAAGTAACCGCCGGTTCAAAAAGCCGTCCCTCGTTCGGCCAGGAGAACTCTGTCTATCGGATGTACCATAAACCTCCGATTCCGCTACAACAGACCTGAACTCTGGCAGCGCGACCTTCGGAACGGCGTGTCTTGTAACGGCGCCATCCCGCTCGCCACCCTCGCCCGCACCACGGGCGTCGCCGAACGCACCCTGCAACGCTGGCTCGCCCGCTACCGAACCGGCGGATACCCGGCTCTCGCCGACGGCACCCGCACCGATCACGGCGCCCGACGGACGGCACCGGAACTGGTGCGCCTGATCGAGGGGCTCGCGCTCACCAAGCCACGACCCTCGATCGCCACGATTCACCGCCAGGTCGACAACCACTGCACCAAACGAGGTCTCTCCGCGCCGTCGTACTCCGTTGTGCGGTCGATCGTGAACGGGCTTGATCCCGGGATGATGACGCTCGCGCTCGAGGGGCCCGCGTCATATCGGGACAAGCACGAACTGTTGCTCCGACGTCGTGCGGATCGCCCCAACGCGATCTGGCAGGCGGACCACACGATGCTCGACCTGCTCATCGTCGGACCCGACGGCAAGCCGGAACGGCCGTGGTTGACGGTGATCCTCGACGACTACTCCCGTGCGGTCTGCGGGTACATGGTGTTCCTCGGCGCCCCATCCGCCGCGAACACCGCGCTCGCGCTCCGGCAAGCGATCTGGCACAAGCCGGAACCAGACTGGCCCGTCTGCGGGATCCCAGACGTGCTCTACACGGACCACGGGTCCGACTTCACCAGCCACCGAATCGGCGACACCGCCGCCGTGCTGCACCTCCGCATCATCCACTCGCAGGTTGCTCGACCACAGGGCCGCGGGAAGATCGAGCGGTTCTTCGGCACCATCAACACCGAGCTGCTCCCAACGCTCCCCGGCCACCTCGCGCCCGGATCCTCCGCGCCGACGCCGGCGCTAGATCTCGCCGGTGTCGACAGTGCCATGAACACGTTCATCCGCCGCTACAACGCCCGCACCCACCGCGAGCTCCGGAAGAGCCCACTGGAAGCGTGGATCGCAGACGGGTGGCTGCCACGACTGCCGGACTCCCTCGAGCAGCTCGATGGGTTCCTGCTCACCGTCCCAACCACGCGCGTCGTGCAACGAGACGGCATCCACTTCGAAGGGCTCCGCTACACCGCAACCACCCTCGCACCCTTCGTGGGCAGCACCGTCAGCGTCCGGTACGACCCCCGCGACGTCACCGAGATCCGCGTCTTCCACCGCGACGCGTTCCTCTGCACCGCCATCAGCACCCAGCACCAGACCGAGACGATCAGCCTCAAACAGATCCAAGCCGCCCGGAACGCGCAACGCAGAGCCCTGCGCGGGCAGATCCGCGAACGCATCGCGATCGTCCGCCCCACGCCCGATGATCACACCCCACCAGCACCCGCACCCGCACCGGATCAACGGCGACTGAAGACCTACGAGGAGGACCGGTCATGACGAGCCAGTTCATCATCACGAAGGAACACCGCCGGTTCGCGGAGTTCGCGGATGCCGTTCGGAAGCAGAACACCATCGGCGTCTGCTTCGGCCCCGCTGGCGTCGGTAAGACCCTTTCCGCACGCCGCTACGCCCACTGGGACAGCATCGGCCCATTCATCGCCAGATGGGCCGCACGCAGTGAAGACGACACCAAGATCTACGCCGCCGCACACCGTGCCCGCACGGTCTTCTACACGCCCGAGGTCTCCGCCACGATGCGAGCCCTGCAGGACGACCTCCGGCACGACATGCTCCGCACCGAACACTGCATCGAGGAACACCTCATCCTCCACGGCCGCCACTTCGACCACGCACACGGCCCCAACCCGTCCCTGCTCGAGCTGATCATCATCGACGAGTCCGAACGCCTCACCGGCAACGCCGTCGAGTGGCTCCGTGACCAGTACGACCGCACCGGCATCGCGATGATCCTCATCGGCATGCCCGGCATCGAGAAGCAGTTCAGCCACTACCCGCAGCTCTACAGCCGCCTTGGATTCGCCCACCAGTACCGTCCGCTCGGCCACGACGAGCTGCTCTTCGTCCTCGAACGTCAATGGCGCAAGCTCGGCAAGACGCTCGACCCCGACGACTTCACCGACGCCCAAGCCATCGCCGCCGTCGAACGCATCACCCGAGGCAACTTCCGACTCCTCGAACGCCTACTCCCACAGATCCAACGCGTCCTGAAGATCAACGAGCTCGACGTCATCACCAACGACGTCGTCGAAGCCGCCCGCAGCACCCTCGTCATCGGCACCACCTAACCCGACACCGACCGCAGCGAAAACGACGACACAGAGCGAGGCTGCTCACACATCTGAGACAGACAGAACTGCGTCAAGGACAGGCTCTGACCACTCGTCCGTTGAAGGACCGGCTATCGAGACGATGGTTCGTGCTTCGGGAGCATTGAGTGGGCCCACCGCGTTTAGGCGACCTCGGCAGCTATCGGAGAGCGCAAGCACGGTGGCAGTGCGCAGGTTGACGGCCGCATCGGCGGGGATGAGCGATTCTCGACACTTCGCTAGAGTGTGCATGGGGACGGCCGCCGTGGCCGGAGGCAGGAAGCTGCACACCCCGCGAGCGATGGAGCAGGCCGATGGTGGACTTCGGAGCAATGCTGGCGAGCGGGGCGGATGACGCTCCTATCGAGCCGCGGGAACTGCATAGTCAGTTGACCAAAGCGCCAGGCTACGGGTACCTCCGCGACGTTCAGGGGCAGGTGTTATCGAAGTGGCACGAGCGCCGCGACGATCGCGATATCATCATCAAAGTCAATACCGGCGGCGGCAAGACTATCGATGGCCTCATCATTCTTCAGAGCTACCTGAACGCCAACGCCGGCCCCGCGCTCTTCGTAGCCCCCAGTGACTACCTCGTGACGCAGGTCATCGCAGAGGCAGAGAAAATCGGCATCGCCGTCACAACAAACGTCGACGGCGCGTCCTACCTCAACAGCGAAGCCATCGGCATCATCAACGCACACAAACTCGTCAACGGTCGGACGGTATTTTCAGACCGTCGGCCCACGCGACCCCGCGTCCCCATCGGAGCGGTGGTCATCGACGACGTGCACGCTGCCATCGCCACGACACGAGAAAAGCTGTCGCTGACCGTGCCTCGCAGCAACGCTGCATTCATGCCGCTTCTGGAGCTGTTCGTGGAGGATTTGAAGACGCAGTCCTCGGACTCGTACCTCGACGTGCGCGACGACCGGCGAGGCGCTCCAGTGCGCGTGCCGTTCTGGGCGTGGCGGTCAAAAGTCGAGCAGGTACGAGAGCTCCTCCGCCTACAAACAGGCGAGAAACAGGACCTGTTCTACGACTGGCCGGCAGTTGCCGAAGTCTTGCCCCTGTGCCGTGCCGCCTTCGCAAACCATGAATTGACGATCACGCCGCACTGCCCGCCCATCGACCACGTGACGTCGTTCATGGAAGCGAAGCACCGCGTGTTCCTCACAGCGACGCTCGCCGACGACAGCGTCCTCGTCACCGACTTCGGCGCCGCTCCAGCCAGCGTTCAATCACCGATCACCCCACTGACCGCTGGTGATATCGGAGAGCGAATGATCCTCGCCCCACAAGAGATCAATCCTGCACTCTCCGCGGAGGAGATCCGCTCCCAGATTGTCGATCTCAGCAAAATGGTCAACACCGTAGTCCTCGTGCCCAGCACCCCATGGGCAGAGAAGTGGAAAGCCCACGCAGCAATAGTCGCGACGAAGGACGATATCGAAGATGCCGTGAAGAAGCTCCGCGGCAGGAAGCACATCGGGCTGGTCGTGCTGGTCAATCGGTATGACGGGATCGACCTCCCCGACGATGCTTGTCGCGTGCTGGTACTCGACGGGTTACCCGAGGCGTTTAGCCCCGAAGACCGCATCAGCTCTACCCTCACGCGCTCCAGTTCAGGAATTGACGACCGCCAGGTGCAACGCATCGAGCAGGGCATGGGCCGCGGCGTGCGTAGCAACGAGGACCACTGCGTGGTGTTCCTCCTCGGGCCCCGACTCGCACAACTGACCGTGGACCCACGCACCGTGACGCGTTTCAGTCCTGCGACCCAGCAACAGCTCAAGCTCTCCAGGCAGGTCGCCTCGAACATGGATAACCTCCCGATGAGTGGCATCATCAAAACGGTCAAACAAGCGCTATCACGGGACAAGAGCTGGGTCGAACTCGCACTCAGGACACTACGCAACATCGCACCTGCGCCCGGCCACGTCTCCGATGCTGCGGTGGCAGAGCGTGAGGCCTACGCACTGGCCCAAAACGGCAACCTCGTCGCCGCGCGCGACCGCATCGGCAGCGCCGCCGAGGCGGAACAGGATGAGGCGTCCGCAGGCAGGCTCCTGGAGCTGCAAGCGACCTACGCCGATATGACCAACCCTGAACTTGGCCAGCAGATCCTCACGCAAGCTCGCGCCCTGAATACCAATGTCACCAAGCCCCTGGCCGGACTGACATTCGTCGCTCTAGAGGCTCACTCTCCGCAAGCAGCGACATGCGCGCGCCGTCTCGGGCAGAAGTACTCGACCGCCGCAGGACTTCGCCTCGACGTAGAGTCCATCATCGAGGACCTCGTCTTCGATGAATACCGCACAGACCAGACCGAAGAGGCGTTGCGACGCTGCGGCGAATTCATCGGGCTCGGGTCTCAGCGCCCCGAGCACGATACGAACACCGGTCCTGACAATCTCTGGGCACTTGGTGATAACGAGTTCTGGGTCATCGAAGCGAAAACAGGAGCTAAAAGCGCCGCGATCGCGAAACGCGACATGGGACAGCTCGCGACCTCCATGCTGTGGTTCGGCAAGCGTTACGACCCCGCCGCACGGCCAGTGCCGATCATGGTGCATCGCGCTGTCGCTGCCTACTCGGATGCAACTCCAGTAACAGGGATGCGCATCATCACGGGAAGGGGCTTAGGTGAACTCGCGGCGGCACTGCGCGCTTTCGCGACCGCGCTGGCCGAAGGCGTCTGGAAAGACCCGCAAGCGGTCGCCAAGTTGCTCGAAGGGCACGGGCTTTCCGCCAGCAAACTGGTCGACTTCACGACACCACAGCGTGGTGTCAAGAATTGACCGCGCTGTCGCTGCAGGGGCCGTTCACTCTGCCTCAGCCGACCGTCCCACCCCGGGCGCTTGCCGACGCAGGGATCCTGCACCGTGAGAAGCGCGGGATCTGGGCTGCGCGCGTCCGGTAGCCGATCGGCTAGTGAGACGGTCCGCCGCCTGTCGTGCGACTGCTCAGAACGCCCTCGACGATCCAGCACACCAGGCCGATCACGATCAGCGCACTACCGATCCAGATCGGGGTGGGGCGGCCACACTCCCGTGGGCTTCTAGGCAGATCAGCGGCTGCCATTTCCGCCGCCGGCCGACAGCACTCGCCGAGCCGCGGAAGCCTTGGCGGCAGACAAACAAGGAGCGGAACAGACAGTTTGAGGCACTTCGAGACACTTTCGCTCCCCTCTTCACAACAACAACAACCCTGCCTTCTGCCGCAAGCCGACGAACCGCGAGAACATCCCGTGGAACGCCATCGCGATGGTGTGGGTTGGGCCGACAGATCGCTCTGCCCGCAGCCGATTCGGGTAGCCGCTCCCCCGCTGGCGGCAGGTTGCAAGCCTCGCCGTCGCTCACGACGAGCCCGGTGCTGACACGTTGAGGCGAACGAGTAGTGGGGCTGCGGTCGACGGCGCAGCTAGCGGGTCTCCGCGCTGCGCGGGGTCCGCTTCCGTCCGGTGGTCGTCCCTGCCGGGCGGTTCCGCCACTGGCCTTCCTCTGACTTCTTCTTTGACCGCGGTGCCGAGCGGTGAGATGTGAGGGCGCAGTTGGGGCAGCCGGTCGCGTATTTGGAGGTGTGGTTGTCTGGGCGGACTGAGAATGCTCCGTGTTCGCTACAGTTCACGGTCACGTCGGTTCGCGCGTCCAAGTACACGACATCGGTGTAGTCGTACCGGTCGCCGTGCGTGGCCAGAGCCTTCGCAACGAATCGCTCGCGACGAATCTCCGCCTGAGCGTTGAACCCTTTGCAGTCTCGGCAACCCTGGCCACGCTGTGGGCCCCAGGGCGTTTCGCGGACTCGGCGGTGCTCGCGCGGGGTCTGCTCGAAGGGCCCATGGTCGGGGCAGATGATGGTGACCTTGGTGTCGCCGTTGACGTAGCCGAGCGGAACGTGCGCGTAGTCGTATCGGCCGTCGTGCAGCTTCGTCGCGAAGTCGATGAACTCGGCGGCTCGTTCTTCACGGGTAGCGGTGCGGTAGTCCAAGGGGTCCTCCAGGAGTCGTTGTCCTGGAGCTATGCCGGCACGCCCGAACCAGCTGGGGAAGTTGGCTAGGAGCGGTCCTTGAGGGCCGTGTCGGTCTACTTCTCGGCGTTCCTCACGTCAGGGTCCGGCCGTCGGGCATAGCCGTGGCATGCCTTCGCTCCCTGCCGCCGTTCGAGCGGCGCTCCGCTCACCTCGTTCTACCGAGCACCGCGTCGTGCCGCACCAGGAGACCGTCACGTCTGCGACTGCCCTGGGGCGGCCGATGGGCGCCGCCTTCGGTCGTCCGTTCCCACGTCGAGGTCTCGTCGAGCACTGCTCGCACGTCCAATGTTGGGAACCCGAGCCGCTCATCCTCGGGGACTCAACGCTCGGGGCCCGAAGCTCGAACGCAGACAAGGGGACGCTTGTCCCGCAGCTTCGCCCAGAACCCCTCCACGCGATGCGGAAGTACCGGAACCAGTCGGTTCCCGCCGACCGGTGGGCCAACATCGAGCCGTTCGTACTGGACGCTGTCGCGCTCGTCGCACCCGCGTGTGCCTACCTTGCTGAGCGGCTGATGGTCGCGGTAACGCCGTACGTTGACTGGGTCGTTCACGTCAACGGGATGCAGAAGGTCGCGAACGTGTTCCACCCGGTGCTAATCCGCCGGTACATCTCCCGCGACGACCTAAACCTCAAGGACAAGACGCTCCGCGACTACCGCTCCTTCCTGCTCCGGATCTCGGAGGTCGTCCTCCCCGAAGAGGGTCCGATCGAGTTTGCGCCGTTGAACGGGCAGTCTGTCACTGCCCCGTACACCGACCTCGAAATGAACCTGCTCGAGACCTGGGCGCTTGGGCAGTCGACGGCACTGCGACGTCGAGGTGCTGGCGCAGTCCTCGCCCTGGGAGCAGGTGCTGGGCTTGACCCGTGGGAGATGCAGCAACTGCGGCGGAGCGACGTGCGCGTTGACCGTGACGGAGCGCTCGTCGACGTCCAGGGCGGAAGGCTGAGGTCGGTACCTGTGCTCGAACGATGGGAACAGCTCCTCATCGACTCCCTCGCGGACGTGCCGGACGACGCATGGGTGCTTGGCGGGGAGGACAGAAAGGCGACCTACAACTTCGTCACGCCGTTCATCAACCACACCGACTTCGGCAACGAGCCGAAGCCAGTCCCCACGCGAATGCGCGCTACGTGGATCACTACGCAGCTCGCTGGCGGCACGCACGTCGGGGAGCTCATGGCTGCCGGCGGACTGCGCAAGCCGGAGCACTTGGTCACGTCTCTGCGGCACATTCCGACGATGGACGCTTCCGAGCATCGTCGACGGATCCTCGCTGAGGCTCGCGAAGTTCGGTAACGCCGTCAGAGGACCCGGAACCGTGCTGCCCGGAGCTGCTGTTCGCGTTCGGGCAGCAGGCGGCCGCGGGCGTGCTGGGCGCGTTGCTGGGCGACCCACCGTCCGATCGTCACCTCGGCAGGGTCGGTCGCGCGACGACGCGGCGGTCGCTGATGATTGACCCAGAACTGCTGGTGCGCGGCGAGCATCGCGGACCACTGAGCGTCCCGGGGGTTCCATGCGAAGCCCGGCACCGCTTCAAGTCGTCGAACCTGGTACGAGCAGTAGCCGCCCGCAGCGCCGATCTGCCGGAAGTACGTAAGGGTGTCAACGAGGGTCTGTTCGGCGGTCGCAGGGCGGGGACGGGTCGAGTCGGCGCGGGGCATCCGTCCGTGCTTGTCGACGAAGTCGTCGAGGTCGTGCACTCGGTCGGTCCAGCGTCGTACGAAGGATTCAACCTCGACGGAGTCATCGGTGTCGGCGAGGTAGAACGCGACGCCGCGCCGTTGGTCGAGGGTGAGCGTCAGGGCTGGCTGCGTTGCGTGGTCGGAGTACTCGGCGTGGAGCGCTGCGAGCGCCGTGGTCGGGGTGGGCATGTGGTCCTCTCCGAGGCCGGCGGTCGGCCTCGGAGGGGGTATGCGCGGAACGGGCGTGATCTTGGAGGACGCGCGGGTCGCGGACGAGCGGGGTCCGCAAACAGGACCAATCCGGACGCGAAGATCACTACGTTTTCTGAGTCCCCGAAGCAGAGAGCCGCCCGGATCGCATGCACATCGCGAGCGTCACGCGTACGACGCCGACGTCACCGTCGTATGCGCGGGCAAGCGGCGACACGCCCGGCAGGGCGCGTCCGTTCGCATCGGCGGCGGTACCCACTGATCCGCGCAGTCATGGGGATCGGCAGGCAGCGAGATCAGAATCTGGAGCGCTTTCCCACAGCTCATCTCACTGCGTCTGCATAGGGCGGGCATGTATCGCCAGATCCTCCGCTCGTTGCGTCAGTACATTGCCGCGATGCTCCGTGCCGTCCTGTCGTTCCTCAGGCGCGGAGGAACACCGGTGAAGTACGTCCCGACGTTCGCGGAGGACAGGTGGAGCGTTGTCCGGGCCTTCGTTGTCAGCGCAGTGGCTGACGCGGCAGTGTCCATTGCTCAGCCCGCCGACCGGCTCATCGTTGTCGCGGCACCGTTCGTCGACTGGGTCATCAACGTCAGCGGATACCCGGCGAAGACCGCCGTCGTCTTCCACCCCGTCATCATCCGGCGCTACATCACCCGGACCGACGTCACCTGGTCGGACACCACGCGTCGCACGTACCGGTCCGCTCTGATGCGCATGTCCGAGGTCCTCGTCGGCGAGGTGCCGCTGGAGTTCGCGCCGACGGCTCCGCAGAACACCGCAGCACCGTACGACGACCTCGACCTGCACCTCCTTGAGAGCTGGGCGACGGGCCAGTCGACCGCGGCACGACGGCGCAGCGCCGGCGTCGTCCTCGCGCTCTGCGCTGGAGCGGGGCTCAAAGCGAACGAGCTCCTCCAGGTCTGCCGCCGCGACATCGTCGCTGACGCCGAGGGTGTCCTCGTCACCGTCTCGGCGGGAGCCCGGACCGTTCCGCTCCTGGCCCGATTTGAGACGCTCCTGCTCAACTCCATTGCCGAGGTCGAGCCGGAGCACTGGGTATTCGGGTCGCCGAAGCGGGTCAAGCACGGCATCAGTACGCTCACCACGTTCCTCTACGACACCGACCGCGGCAACGAACCAGGTCCCGTCACCACCCGCATGCGGAACACCTGGCTCATCACCCACCTCATCGCCCGCACCGACATGCGCGCTCTCATGACCGCCGCCGGCGTCACGAAGTTCGAACACCTCGACCAACTCGTCGCCCATGTCCCGGCACTGGACACCGACTCCTACCGCAGCCAGCTCCGCGCGGAGGTGGCACGATGACCGCGCCGCTTCCCAAGCACCACGACTACGAAGATGCTGAGCGATTCATGCTCGAAGCCTTCGGTGTGCCTATGGGGAAGTACATGCGCGTCGGCGAAGTGGTTCCACTCGAACTCGCTGTCCACGAGGCGGTTCTCCTGTTCAGCCGCGCACCGATTGAAGAACGAGTGCTGGAGTGGCGGCGTGAGGAACGTCGCTCGAATCGAGGACGTCGCGCACTCTTCTCAGAAGCAAGCCTTCTGAAGTTGATGTTCGTGACGATGCGAGCTCGACGAAGCGTCAGCATCAAGAAGATGACCGAAGTCGCGATGTCCTTGACCGTTCGGCAACGCGAAGCCGTTGGCATCCTTCATTTCTCTCCGCACCAGGCTACGCAGTACCGCCGCCTCTGGGAGGCGATCCAGCGCCTGCGAACCCTCACTGACCGACACCCCGGCAAGCGGGGCGAGCGAACGCTGAAGAAGGACTACGACCTCCTCGTCGCGAGTCGAGAGCGTAAGCAGATGGCCAAACGGCACGCGCGAATGCTCGAGCTCACGAACCTCCTCATTGACGGCTCGGTCAACTTCCTGCCGAGGGACGTCCGCCGACGGTTCAAGGGCGCTGTCGCCATCGACGCCACCTTTGCGGAGGTCTCCGGCAGCCAGAAGGGTGACAAGACAATCGGCCCGAACGATACGGTTTCGGTGAACTTCGACTGCGGGTGGTACACGCGCGATGGCGATCACGACGGGTCCGGAGTCAAGAAGAGCAAGCGCAAGTTCGGCTGGGAGGTCGAGTTCGCGGTCATGACTCGCGACCCTGCTGAAAGCGACTTCACATACCCGCTCCTGTTCCTCGCGACCAGCGGGCACAAGCCGGGCAAGACTCGCGGACACGGGCTGCATCTCTACAACTCGATGCGCTCGCGCGGAATCGACGTCAAGACACTCATCGGCGACCGCGCGTACTTCCCTGGCGCCCGAGTTCAGGACCTCCAAGGGCCGCTCGCGAAAGCTGGCGTCAAGGTCGTTATGGACTACAAGACGACCGAACTCGGCATCCAGGCGTCCTACAACAGCAAAGACGGCCGTCACAAGCTCATCATGGTGGGCGGCAACTGGTACATGGCATGCATGCCCTCAACCCTCGTCTTCCTCGAACAAACTCACCAGGCACGACTTGCCGCCATTGAAGAGTTACCGAAAGAAGCGCAAAGCGCCGCTCGCGCTGAGGCCGAGGCACTCGCGACGAAGCGTCGGAACTCGCGCAGCAAGTACCATCTGAAGCCGCGCAGCAACTTCGACCAGACGGGCGCCCGGCAGTACACCTATCCCACGTTCAAGAGCGATGAGGTCGAGTTCGATCCCGAATCCGGCGAAGTCGTGGAACTCAAAGTGCCTGGGAAGACCGTCAAGGTCCCGGGCAACCTCAGCAATCGCCCGGGTGTGTTGAATCAGCGCCACCTGAAGTACCACCAGGAGTTCGAGTACGGTTCCGACGAGCAGCGTGCCTGGTTCGGCCAGCGCAACAATGTCGAGAACGGCAACTCGCGCCTCAAAGACGCCGATCGCGAAGCCCTCGGAGTGGCTATGAAGCGTCGCGTCCGCGGACCCTGGTTTGTCGAGCTCGCTGCCGCATTCGCAGCTGCAAGCGCAAACCTCGCTCGCATCATCGAGTGGCTGAAGGAGCGACTGAGCCTCGCGCCCATCAACCGCATGAACAACACCAGCCCCGCCCTGTTCGAGGCCGGCCTGAGCACCCTGACCCTCGACGAGCACGACTCTCGAAACGGCTTCAACGCAATCGCGCAGCTACCAGAGTTCCAACTACTGGACTGACGAGCCCGCGCCTCCAAACTTCATAGACCCTGAACTCCCCCTCGCCACGTCCGGCAGGGGGTATTCGTCGTTCCTCGAAGCGAACGCAGACCAAGGCACGCGTCGCGGTACGCTCCCCAGCGGTCGTCGGGACAGGACGAGCGACCCTGGGAGCGGAGCTGAGCGCGGTTTTCCACCTCGGCCTGCTGTCACGCCCGAATATTCCGACTGAGATCGCCGAAAACTCCGAACACCCCCCGGCTCCGCCTCCAGGATTCGAACCCGGACCTAACGGCACCAAAGGCCGTCGTGCTGCCATTACACCAAGGCGGAACGCGCACGGAGGCGCCCGACCATCCTCCCACGACCGACGAGGCTGGCCGTGCAGCCCTCGCGTCCGCCAAGATGGGGGGATGCCGCAGGAGGACGAGGTCGATCGCATCGTCGCTGCGTGGGGACGGGAACGAGCAGACCTGGACTTCGGCCCGCTCGAGGTCCTGTCCCGCGTCGACCGGCTGGCCCGGCACCTGGACCGTGCTCGTCGCGCCGCGTTCGACGAGAGCGGAGTCGAGCCGTGGGAGTTCGACGTCCTGTCGGCACTGCGGCGGGCGGGTGAGCCGTACGAGCTGAGCCCGAAGACGCTCCTGCAGCAGACCATGGTGTCGAGTGGCACGATGACGAACCGGGTGGACCGACTGGCGGCGCGCGGACTCGTCGCCCGGCGCACCGATCCGAAGGACGGCCGGGGCATCCTGGTGTCGTTGACCGCGGAGGGTCGCGCCACCGTGGACGCCGCGATCGCCGACCTGCTCGGGGCCGAGCGGGACATCCTGACCGGGGTGTCCGAGGCCGAGCAGGACCAGCTTTCCGGTTTGCTGCGCCGACTCATCCTGGGCCTCGGGGACTGACCCGCCGGCCGGCGACTACGCTCCGGCGCATGCACGCGATCACCCTGGCCGTCGCCGACGTCGCACGTTCGGCGGAGTTCTACCGCGCCCTGCTCGGGATCGACGGCAGCGGGGTGATCGGCACCGAGTACCCCGCGACCGAGACCGAAGCAGGCGGCACCACGGCGATGTTCACGCTCGACGACGGCGTGATCGTGAGCGTCTACGGCCGCGACGACATGGCGAAGGACTCCGGGGTGTCACTCGCCACCGCACCGAGCAGCACGATCGGGCACTTCGTCGACTCGCAGGCCGATGCCGAGGCGTTCCTCGGACGGGCACGGGCCGCGGGAGCGACGATGCTCGCTGCGCCCTACACGCGCCCGTGGGGCATGTGGTCCGGCTTCTTCCAGGACCCGGACGGCCACCTCTGGGAGGTCGTCGCGAACCCCGGCGGCGGCGCGCCCGAGGACGCGAAGCCCGCTACGTAGCGCGCGCCGCCCCGTCTCAGACCCCGAGCAACTCCGCGACCTCGAGCCAGCGCTCCTCGAGCTGCTCGACCTCGGCCTCCAGGTCGGCCAGGCGCGACTGCAGCTCCCCGAGGCCGGCGTAGTCCGACTGGTCGTGGGTGGCGAAGGCGTCGAGGAGCTTCTTCCGCTCGTCCCCGACCTTCGCGATGCGACGGTCGAGCGCCGACATCTCCTTCTCCGCCGTCCGACGATCGGCGCCGGAGAGCGACGACGCGGCAGACCCGGAACCGGACCCGGCGGCACTGGACCCGGCCACCGCAGCGGGTGAGGCGGTCCCGCTGGCCGTGTCGGGCCTCCCGGCTGACGCGGCGGCAGCCGCCGAAGCGGTCCCGCCACCGGTGCCGGAGGACCGCAGCCGCATGTACTCGTCGACGCCGCCCGGCAGGTGCCGGAGGTGCCCGCCGAGCACGGCGTACTGCTGGTCGGTGACGCGCTCGAGCAGGTAGCGGTCGTGCGACACGACCAACAGGGTGCCGGGCCAGGTGTCGAGGAGGTCCTCCATGGCGGCGAGCATGTCGGTGTCGAGGTCGTTCGTGGGCTCGTCGAGGATCAGGACGTTCGGCTCGTCGAGCAGGATGAGCATGAGCTGCAGGCGGCGCTTCTGACCGCCGCTCAGGTCCTTCACCGGCGTGGAGAGCTGCGCCGAGGTGAAGCCGAGCCGCTCGAGCAGCTGGGAGGGCGTCATCTCCTTGCCGTCGGCGACGTAGCTCGTCTTCTTGCGGGCGACGACCTCGCGGACGCGGTCGTCGGCGAACTGCGCGAGGTCGGCGAGCTGCTGGTCGAGCACGGCGATCTGCACGGTCTTGCCGGTCTTCACCCGACCGGACGTCGGTTGGAGCTTGCCCGCCACGAGGTTGAGGAGCGTCGACTTGCCGGCACCGTTCGGGCCGAGGATGCCGGTGCGCTCCCCCGGCGCGATCCGCCACTCGATGCGGTCGAGGATCTGCGTGCCGTCGAACGAGACACTGACGTCGAGCAGGTCGACGACGTCCTTGCCGAGTCGCGCGGTCGCCGTCTTCGCCAGCGCGACCGTGTCGCGGATCGGGGGCACGTCGTCGATGAGGGCGTTCGCCGCGTCGATGCGGAACTTCGGCTTGCTCGTGCGTGCCGGAGCGCCACGGCGGAGCCACGCGAGCTCCTTGCGGGCCAGGTTCTGGCGGCGCTGCTCGCTCGCGGCGGCCTGCCGGTCACGCTCGACGCGCTGCAGGATGTAGGCCGCGTAACCGCCCTCGAAGGGGTCGACGACGCCGTCGTGGACCTCCCACGTGTCGGTCGACACGGCGTCGAGGAACCACCGGTCGTGGGTCACGACGACCATGCCGCCCTGGTTCGCCGACCACCGGCGGTTGATGTGCTCGGCGAGCCACTGGATGCCCTCGACGTCGAGGTGGTTCGTGGGCTCGTCGAGGAACAGCACGTCCCAGTCCCCCACCAGCAGGCGGGCGAGTGCCACGCGGCGGCGCTGCCCACCACTCAGGTCGTCGACCGAGACGTCCCACGGGATGTCGGACACGAGGCCGCCGATGATGTCGCGGATCTTCGGGTCACCGGCCCACTCGTGCTCGGCCAGGTCGCCGACGACGACGGTGCCGACGGTCTCGCCCGCGGGCAGGATGTCGCGCTGGTCGAGGTACCCCACCGTCAGACCGCGGCGGTGCGTGACGCGTCCGCCGTCCGGTTCGAGACGCTGGGACAGCAGGGCGAGGAGGGTCGACTTGCCGTCGCCGTTCCGGCCGACGACGCCGATGCGGTCACCCTCGTCGATGCCGAGGGTGACGCTGTCGAAGACGACCTTGGTGGGGAACTCGAGATGCAGGTTCTCGGCGCCGAGGAGATGAGCCACCCGTCAAGGGTAGGCGGCGCGCGGGGGTGCGTGGTGCGGGTGTGCGTGGTGCGGGTGTTCCGCAGTGTGCGAGGTTTCGAGCCGTGTGGGACGCGATGCGGGTCGCACGGTGGGCGGAACCTCGCACGCTGCGTCCGTCACGGCGCGCACCGGCCTGGAGGCGCGGGTCAGCTCCCCGGCGTCGGCTCGCCTTCGCCGGCGGCCTCCTTGGCACGGCGCAGTCGCGCCTGGGCCTCCCAGTACTCGATCTCACGCTCGAGCTCGGCGAGCTCCTGCTCCGTGCCGGTCACGCGCTTGTCACCGTGGGCGGCGCGGGCGTGACCGAGACTCGCGTACTGGTCCTCGTGACGCCTGGGCTCGATGTAGCGGCCGTGGTTCCGGTCGCCCTGGCTCCAGTCGTGCCCGACGGCGAACCACACGATGCTGCCGACGACGGGCAGGAAGATGCAGATCAGGATCCACGCGAACTTCGGCAGGCCCCGGACCTGGTCGTCGCTCTTCGTGATGATGTCGATCAGGGCGAAGACCAGCAGGACGATCGACGCCCCGTACAGCAGCACGCTCATGAGCAGCGAGTCTATGGATCGCCTACGAACCTGCGCTACGCCCCGAACGCGTGCCGTGGTTGCGATCCGGCAACGGTCCGCTGCGCGGTCGTACAGGTCAGAGGGCGGCGACGTACCGCCGAGCGACGATCACACTCCGGAACGCGAACACCACGGCGACGAGCCACGCGATCGCAACCGCGACGTAGATCATCCAGAAGCCGACTCCGGAGACGGCGATGCTCGTGAAGAGGACGAGTTGGCCGCCGACCGCGACGACCGCCCTACCAGCAGCGGTCTGCCGTGCGGTCGCGCGGACGATGTCGAGACGGTCGTCCGGCGCGACGGCCCGCCCGCGGATCACTCGTTCGACGGCGTACCGTTCACGACCGGAGAGCAACTTCGTGACCGGCTCCCACTCTGGGTGCCGCGAGCGTGCACGGACCGTGCGGATGGTCTCGACGACGACCACGCCGAGGCCTGCGACGCTCCCGCCGATCGCCACCGCCCAGCGGACCGTCGAGTCGGGCCCGAACGCGAGAGCGATCCCGACCAGCAGCACGAGTGTCACGACGAGCACGCCCGCGAGGCGTGGCAGGGAGACCCACCGTGGCGGAGCCGTCGCGAGGACGAGCCGCGCCTGCTCGGCGGCCTGCGTCCAGCGCCACTCGGCGGCTGCTGCGGTGTCGGTCATCGCCTCCGACCCAACCACACGGCGTGAGGATCCGTCAGAGGGCTGCGACCCACTCGTCGGAACCGTCGGTGAACTGCTGGTGCTTCCAGATCGGCACCCGCTCCTTCACGAGGTCGACGAGGGCCCCGCACGCGGCGAAGGCCTCGGCCCGGTGCGGGGACGACACCGCTGCGGCGAGCGCCACGTCCCCGACGACGAGCGCCCCCACCCGGTGCAGCACCGCGATGCGGACCTCGGGGTTGGCGTCGGCGATTGTCCGGGCCACCTCGGCGATGACGGCGCCGGCGCTCGGGTGCCGTTCGTACTCGAGCGCGGTCACACCCTTGCCGCCGTCGTGGTCACGGACGACCCCGGCGAAGGTGACGACGGCGCCGTCCTGGTCGGTGGCGACGACCGCCGAGACCTCGTCGACGGTGATGTCGCGGTCGACCACGTCGGCCAGGACCACTCGGGGAGCCGCACTCACGAGGCGCTCCGCGGGGCGTGCCCCTCGCCCGACACCTGCGCCAGCACGTGGTCGAGCAGCCCGTCGAGGACGGCGAGCCCGTCCGCGACGCCACCGCGCGACCCGGGCAGCGTGACGACCAGCGCGCCGCCGGTCGCGATCCCGGCGACACCGCGGCTGAGGAGGGCGGTCGGCCCGGCGCCGGCGAGCCCGCGACGACGGATCTCCTCGGTGATGCCCGGGAGCTCGAGGTCGATGAGCGGTGCGACGGCCTCGGGCGTGCGGTCGGTCGGGGTGACCCCGGTGCCGCCCGTGGTGATCACCACGCGGGCGTCGGCGAGGAGTTCGGCCGCGACGGTGTCGGCGATCGGACCACCGTCCGGCACGATGATCGGCTCCGCCACGGTGAAGTCGTGTTCCCGGAGCCAGCCCGCGATGACCGGCCCGGTGCGGTCGAGCGCGGGATCGGCGGCGGCCTGGGTGGAAGCGACGACGACGGCCGCTCGGCCCCTGGTCGGCTGCGAGGTCATCGGTTGCTCCAGTCCCCGGAACGGCCACCGTGCTTCTCGAGCACCCGGACGTCCGTGATCGTGGCCGCCCGGTCGACGGCCTTCACCATGTCGTACACGGTCAGCGCCGCGACGCTCGCCCCTGTCAGGGCCTCCATCTCGACGCCCGTGCGTGAGGTCGTCCGCACGGACACCTCGACGAGCACCCGGTCGCCGTTCCCGGTGATGTCGACCTCCACCCCCGCGATCGGCAGCGGGTGGCAGAGCGGGATGAGGTCGGAGGTCTTCTTCACCGCCATGATCGCCGCGATGCGGGCGGTGCCGATGACCTCGCCCTTCGGCAGCGTCCCGTCGAGGATGCGGGCGACGACGTCCTGCCTGGTGACGAGGGTCGCCGTCGCGGTCGCCGACCGGGCGGTGACGTCCTTCTCGGAGACGTCGACCATGTGCGCGCTGCCGTCGGCGCGGACGTGCGACAGGTCGTCAGCGGCGGGTGCTGGTTCGGTCAACGGAGGCTCCAGACGGTCAGCGGGTCACCGGGCTCCACCGTGGCGGTGCCGATCGGGACGTGGACGAGGTGCGTGGCGGTGGCGTAGTGCGCGAGCAGGTGCGAGCTGGGGCCGCCGACGAAGTGCACGCGGCCGTCCTCGACCCGGCCGCGGCGGACCTGGTGCTTGCCCTCCGGCGAGGTCGCGGCATCGGCTGCGGGCAGGACCTCGGCGACACGGTCGTCGGGCAGCCCGGCGTCGGCAGCCAGCAGCGGGCGGAGGAACACCTCGAAGGACACGAGCGCCGACACCGGGTTGCCGGGGAAGGACACCACCGGGACCGGACGCCCGCCGAGTTCGACCGTGCCGAACGCCTGCGGACCGCCGGGCTGCATCGCGACCGGTGTCACCGCGAGCCCGCGCGGCTCGAGGGCCTGACGCACGACCTCGTACGCCCCGGCACTGATGCCACCCGTGGTGAGCACGAGGTCGGCCCAGTCCCCCACGGCCGCGTCGAGCGCGGCGACGAACGTCGTGTCGTCGTCCGGCACCCGGACGGACCGTGAGACCGCCCCGACCTCGGCGAGCGCCGCCCGCAGCGCGATGCCGTTCGCGTCGCCGATCGTGGCGTCACCGGCACCCTGGAGTTCGGACCCGGTGGACACGACCAGGACGCGGAGCTGCCGGACGAGGTCGACCGACGTGACCCCGGCGGCGGCGAGCGTGCCGAGCAACGCGGGAGTCACGGCAGCGCCGGCCGGAGCGAGTTCGCCCCCGCTCGGCAGGTCGGTGCCGGTCACCCGGACGAAGGTCCCCGCCACGAGGTCGTCCGGCACCGTGACCTGGTCGAGCGCCAACGCCGCGGGGAACGCGCCGACCGCGGTGGCCTCGACCGGGAACACCGCGTCGGCGCCGAGCGGGATGCGCGCCCCGGTCATGATCGGGGCCGCTGTCCCCGGTTCCAACGGCGGCGGCATCGCCCCCGCCGGGATCGGGGCGACCACACGGAGCGTGCGCCCGGCCTCTGCGGCACGGACGGCGAAGCCGTCCATCTGACTGTTGTCGAACGGCGGGAGGGGAACCGGTGCGACGATGGCCCGTCCGAGCACGCGGCGACCCCGTCCGGCACCGGCCCCGGTCGCCAGGTCGTCGACGACCCGTTCCTCCAGGTCGGAACGCCGTCTGCCGGACAGGACCGGTGCGACGAGGGCCGCGATCTCGTCGCGGTGCTGACCGATCGTTCGCACGTGTGCCTCCGAACAGGTGAGAAGTGCCCGCTCCCGGTTCGTCCGGGGGCGGCTTCAGTAGCGTAACGAGCGCGCAGAACGCGCCGAGGATCATTCGGAGGACCTGTGGAGAACGACGTGACCACGACCGGAGCTGTGGACGAGACACGCATCGGGGTGATCGGGGGCTCGGGCCTCTACGAGCTGTTCGAAGCCGGCACCGCGGACGAGATCGACATCGACACCCCCTTCGGACCCACGTCGAGTCCCATCAGCATCGGCACGATGGCGGGCAAGCGCGTCGCGTTCCTCACCCGCCACGGCCGTGCGCACTCCGTCGCCCCGCACCGCATCAACCACCGCGCGAACCTGTGGGCCCTGCGGTCGCTCGGCGTCCGGGCGGTGGTGTCGTCGAGTGCCGTCGGTGGCCTGCACCCCGACTACGCGCCGGGGACCTTCGTGGTGACCGACCAGCTCATCGACCGGACGTGGGGCCGTGCGGACACCTTCTTCGAGGACGCCGTCCAGCACCTGTCGTTCGCCGACCCGTTCGACCCGGTGCTCCGCGGTGTCGCGGTCGACGCGCTCGCGCAGCTCGACGTGCCGTTCCGGCCGACGGGGACCTGCGTCGTGATCCAGGGGCCGCGGTTCTCGACCCGTGCGGAGTCCGTGTGGATGCGTGAGGCCGGCGGTCACACGATCAACATGACCATGACGCCCGAGGTCCCACTCGCCGCGGAGCTCGGCATCGGCACCGTGAACCTGTCGTTCGTGACCGACGCGGATGCCGGCCTGGCGGAGGACGAAGCGACGAACGGCGGCACAGAAGCCCCGGTCACACACGCCCTCGTGATGGAACGCCTGGCCCGCGCGAATGAGGTCATCGTCCGCGCCATCGGTTCGATCGTCGGCGCGATCCCGGACGACTACAGCCCGCGCGAGCTCGTGCCGGCCGAGGCCAGCGCGAGCGCGCTCGCCGCCACGGGAGCCACCGCGTGACCCGCCTGCTCGTCACCGGCGGCGCCGGGTTCATCGGCTCCGCGATCGTCCGTCGCGCCCGTGCCGACGGGTACGACGTCCGGGTGCTCGACTCCCTCCGCGACGACGTGCACGGCGACCCCGCCGAGATCGTCACCGCGCACCAGCAGCAGGGCATCGAGTTCGTGCACGGCGACGTCCGCGACCGGGTCGCCCTCGACGCCGCCCTCGACGGGGTCGACGTCGTCTGCCACCAGGCCGCCAAGGTCGGACTCGGCGTCGACTTCCAGGACGCCCCGGACTACGTGTCCTCGAACGACGCCGGCACCGCGCACGTGCTCGCCGGCATGGACCGCCACGGCATCGGTCGCCTGGTGGTCGCGAGCTCGATGGTCGTCTACGGGGAGGGTGCGTACACGACGGCGGCGGGCACCCCCGTCCGACCGCCGGCACGTCGCCGCAAGGACCTCGACGCCGGACGCTTCGACCCGATCGGCGACGACGGCCAGCCGCTCCTGCCGGGTCTCATCGACGAGTCCGCGGCGCTCGACCCGCGCAACGTGTACGCGCAGACGAAAGTCGCACAGGAACACCTCGCGTCGTCGTGGGCCCGTGCCACCGGCGGTCGCGCGATCGCCCTCCGCTACCACAACGTCTACGGACCGGGCATGCCGGCGAACACCCCCTACGCCGGTGTCGCCTCCCTGTTCCGCTCGGCACTGGCCCGCGGCGAGGCCCCGCGCGTGTTCGAGGACGGCCGCCAGCGTCGCGACTTCGTGCACGTCGAGGACGTCGCCGGAGCGAACGCCGCCTCCATCGCCGCGACCGCCGAGCTGCCGTCCGAGACGTTCCGCGCCTACAACGTGGGTTCAGGCGTCGTGCACACGATCGGCGAGATGGCCGCCGCGATCGCCGGACCTGATGGCCCGCAGCCGGTCGTGACGGGCGAGTACCGGCTCGGCGACGTCCGGCACGTCACGGCGTCGTCGGACCGGATCGCGTCAGAGCTCGGCTGGCGGGCCGAGGTCGACTTCGAACGCGGTATGCGCGAGTTCGCGACCGCGCCGCTGCGCGCCGCCGTGCAGTAGGGCCCTTCGGGTCGGCCCACCGCCCTGGACGCGACCGCCTGGAGGCGCGGTGCCGGTCCCGCAGACCGGCACCGCGCCTCCAGGCGGTCGCGTTCCGTCCCCGCACTGACCGACGCACTTGTCCCCCGTTCGCGGGTCGCGGCACCGCGGGAGTGCGTGGAACGTCCAGCGGGGGACGCTGAACCTGTACCCCACCGCACTGTTCCGTGTTGTGTCGTAGGCATGGATCGACAGCCGGCCGACGAGACCGACCGCACCGAAGCGGCGACACACGCGGAGCGCGCCGCGACCAGTCGATCCGGCGCCCGGCGCCGAATGACTGCCATGAACGTCGACGTGATCCTGCCCTGTCTCGACGAGGCGGACGCCCTCCCCGAGGTGCTGGGCCGACTCCCCCGCGGCTACCGCGCGATCGTCGTCGACAACGGATCGACCGACGGCTCGGCCGACGTCGCCCGCGCCCACGGCGCGACGGTCGTCACCGAGCCGATCAAGGGCTTCGGCTCGGCCTGCGCCGCCGGCGTCGCCGCCGCGACCGCGGAGTACGTCGCGTTCTGCGACGCGGACGCCTCGATGGACCCCGCCGAACTCGTCCCGCTCGTCGCGCGCGTCGCGACCGGGCACACCGACCTCGCCCTCGGGCGACGCGTCCCGACGACGCCCGGCGCCTGGGCGCCGCACGCACGCTTCGCGAACCGCGTCCTCGCCGTGCTCATGCACCGTGCGACCGGCTACCGCCTCCGCGACCTCGGTCCGATGCGCGTCATGCGCCGCGAGGACCTCGTCGCCCTCGACCTGCGGGACCGCCGCAGCGGCTACCCGCTCGAGATGGTCCTCGCCGCACACGCGGCTGGATGGCGCGTCGACGAGTCCGACATCGGGTACGCACAGCGCATCGGTGACAGCAAGGTCACCGGCACGCTCCGCGGCACGGTCAACGCCGTCAAGGACATGTCGCGTCTCCTGCGCGAGTACCGCCTGGAGGCACGACGCACCATGGGCGCACCGGCTCCGGTCCGCCAGGCGGCCGGTCCGGTCGAGCCTGCCGGTGCGGTCGAATCGGCAGGTCCCGTCGGATCGGCCGCAACCGAGGGGGTCCGCTCGTGATCGACATCACCGTGGCCGTGGTCGCCAAGGAGTGCCTGCCGGGCAAGGTGAAGACCCGGCTGACGCCGGCGCTCACCCCGTCGGGTGCGGCGCGGGTCGCTGCCGCGAGCCTCGCGGACACGCTCGCCACCGTTGCTGCACTCCCCGCCGCCCGCCGCGTGTTGTTCTTCGACGGCGACGTCCTCCCCGACGGCGCCGAGGACTTCGACGTGCTGCACCAGCCCGGTGGTGGCCTCGACGAGCGGCTCGGGTTCCTCTTCGACGCGATCGACGGCCCCCTGCTCCTCGTCGGCATGGACACGCCCCAGGTCTCCGCCGAGGCGCTCGCCCCGGTGTTCGACGACCCCGAGCGGGGCGCCTGGTTCGGGCCCGCCGAGGACGGGGGCTTCTGGTCGCTGTACCTCCGCGAGCCGACCGGCGACCTGCTGCGCGGCGTGCCGATGTCGCAGGACGACACGGGTGCGGTCCAGTTCGCTCGGCTGACCGAGGCCGGGCTCGACGTGGGGGTCCTCGAGACCCTGCTCGACGTCGACACCGTGCCCGATGCCGAGCGCGTCGCTGCGCTGGTGCCGGACTCGCGGTTCGCGCGGGCGCTGCAGGCCGAGGAGTCCTCGGCGGGGGCGTCGTCCGCTCCGTCATCGTTCGCCCGGTCTTCGTTCGCCCGGTCTTTGTTCACCACAACCGGAGGGACTCGCTCATGACCATGGAAGCCCCCGTCTCCTTCGGCGCCGGTGGCGGCGAGCCGTACGCACGAGCCCTCCGCACCGACGGCCGGATCCGACTCACCGACACCTCGCGCCCGGGTTCCGCCGTGACGCTCGACGTCGGACGGTGGAGCGCCGCCGCCGACCGGGTCGACCGATCGCTGCTCGACGGTGTCGACGGTCCCGTGATCGACATCGGTTGCGGTCCGGGCCGGATGCTCGTCGCCGCACGGACCCTCGGGATCCCGGCGCTCGGCGTCGACGTCTCCGCCGATGCCGTCGCGATCGCCCAGCGCTCCGGCGGTACGGCACTGCAAGGATCCGTCTTCGATGCGGTCCCCGACGAGGGCCACTGGGACACCGCGCTCGTCATCGACGGGAACATCGGCATCGGCGGCGACCCCGCAGCACTGCTCGCCCGCTGCGCCGAGATCGTCCGGGTCGGTGGACGCATCGTCGTCGAAACCCACGTCGACCGGAGCGCCGACCGGGTCTACACGGCCCGCGTCGTCGACGCCGACGGTCACCAGAGCGAGGGGTTCCCCTGGGCCGAGGTCGGTGTCGACGCGCTGCTCGACCACGCCGAGTCGGTGGGCCTCGTCGCCCGACAGAGCTGGACGGCGAGCGGACGGACTTTCTGCGAGCTCGTCGCCTGAGATTTTCTTTCTTTGCATGATGCAAAAGAAGGCGGTACGCTGAACGTCATCAGGCCGACGGAGTCGTGGTCGCCGGCCCGGTGACCGACGACCCTCGGCACGACGACGAGGAGCACCCATGCAGAACCGTCAGAACCCCCTGGGCGGCGCCTACGTGACCGGCCTCGAAGCACGCGACGAGATCGGTTCCTACGCGGTCGACGCGGCATGGCGTCCGGTCGGCAGCTACACCAGAACCGGCATCGGGCGTGCGCTCGGTCGGTTCGTCGACACGGAGTTCCGTCGGCCCGGCACGGCGACGTCCTCGACGCGCACGGCGACCGGTTCGCTGCGCACGGCGACGGGATCGTTCCGTACCGCCTGACGTACTCCCCCAGACCGCGAGCGGTCGTCCATCCCGGGTTGTCCCCCTTTCGACCCGGTGTGGGCGGCCGCTCGCTCTGTTCAGCGCAGCAGTTCGTCCGGTCGGTCGAACCGCGCCCCTGACCGATCGCTGTCCTCGACGTTCAACCAGAGCAGGATGAGCGGTCCGACGAATGGCACCAAGTGCACGAGCATCCTCCACCCGCTGCGCCCGGTGTCGTGAAGCCGCCGTGCCTGCAGCGTGATGTTCGGGATCGCGGTCGCAGCGAGCCACACGAAGAACGCGATCATGAACGGTGTCCGGGCCTCGTACGGCACGGCACTCGCTGCGATCACGAGCCCGACGCAGACGAGCCCCCACAGGAACCGAGCCCACCAGAACTCGGAGCGACTCGCCCTCCCTTCGGCGACGCCGTACTTCGTGACGAAGCGCACGACGGCGACGCGAGGACCGGCTCCGCGAATCGGCCGCGACGCTCGTTGCCAACCAGGACTGCCCACGACCGCGGACTCTGGGGGTGCCACCGCCTCGGCGCGGTCTTCGAACTGCCGCAGCATCCACGCGAGCCACGATCGATCTGTCGAGTTGTCCTCCGCCGGATCGTAGTTGCAGTCGAGGCCGACGAGGCATGCCGCGATCGATTCGTCGTCGAGCTCGAGCAGCCCTCGGACGTCAGCTGCTACAGCCTGGATCTCGCCACGCCGCGCGTTCGCGAAGAAGTGTGCCATCACGTCGACCGGCGACATCCCCACCTCGGCCCAATCCCGGTGGAAGTAGCCGCCGATGAAGTCGTCGAGTGCGGCGAACCTCTCGGTCATGCCGCCGTCGAGGGAGGGGTAGACCGAGACCACCGAGTGCCGCCAGGGATCGCCGGCACGCTTCGCGAGGACCACCCGCACCGTGTCGAGCGGAACTTCCTCGCCGAACGGCGTCCCGTAGCCGACAGGAGCACCGCGCTCAGGGCGGAGAGTCAGGCGCAGCGGCCTCACCATGCCACGGTTCGACCACGCGTCGATCCGCGCTTCCGCCGCGCTGATCGCGGCGTCCGGGTAGGAGCGGATCGTGCGTGCATCGACGGAGAACCGGGCTGATCCTGTGCGGAGCGTCCGGCGGCGCATCACGTCGTCGGTCATCGCGCTCCGCCGTTGCTGAGTTGTCGTTCGACCCGCGCCGCGACGTCGCGCAACCACGCGCGGTCATCGAGTCCGTCGTCCGCGGGGACGTAGTTGCAGTCGAGCTCGATCAAGCGTCCGCCGAGTGCCGATTCGTCCGGGAGGATCTGGTCCAGGTCGCGGACGTCTTCGAGGAGCACACGCTGTTCGTCGGAGGAGGTGCGTGCGAGGTGATCCTCGAGCGCTTCATCCGCCGAGTACGTCTCTTCCGCCCAGTCCTGATGGAAGTACGTCCCGACGAAGTCATCGAACCGGTGGAAGTTGCGCGCCGTGATGCTGGCGACCGCGGGGTACGCCGTGAACACCGTGTAGCCCGAGGGACTGTCCGACGACCCGACGAGCACGGCGCGCACGGCTTCGAGGTCCTGCGGCTCCATGAAGGGGTTTCCCCGACCGGTCACGCCGCCGGGGACGGCGTAGATCCGCAGCGGGCGTGAAGCACCGGCCGCGACCCAACGTCTGATGCGCTCGTGGTTGAAGTCGAGCGCGTAGGCCACGGCTTCGTTCGCGCGCTCGACGCTCGGGAAGTAGGACTCCCCCGTCCGTACCGTACGTGCCATCAGAGCACCTCACCAGTCTGACCACGCTCGACCGATTCGCCATTTCGGACGTTGCGGGCAGCACGGTCTCGAAGTTCGATGAGCCAGGTACGGGAGGTTTGACCAGTGTCTGCGAGGGGATCGAGGCCCGAATCGATGTACGTGAAGAAATCGTCAACCGACGAGTCGGTCTCCAGCACACTCAAGAGGTAGTCGAGCTCTGTTTGCAGCACCTCATTGTCGCGCAGTGGAGCATCATCGAGGTCCTGCACAAGGACTGATTCCGCATCTGGCCAATCGAGCCGCCAATCGAAGTTGAACTCCACGCCGAGCAACGAGGTCGTTTTCGGAGCACGACGGACCACCTCACGGTAGAAGTCTTCGTCATCCATTGATCGCCTCTCGCGGGTAACTGGTCAAGATCGAGTAGGGGGGAGTTCCGCTGGGTTCGAATTTCAGGACCACTCGCACAACGGACGCATCTTGGATTGGCGGTATCCGCCCCTTGACGAACCTCCGGCCGATGACCTGATCTGCTGGCCAGTTGAAGCCTTCGGTCTGCGACCCCTTCGGGTGCAATCGCTTCGTTGCGATCCAGTCCTGGATTTGGGTGTGGTTGAAGTCCAGGGTGTTTGCGATCAAACGGTCAACCTGCGGAACCGGAAGCGAATAAGCACTGTTCGCCTTCGGCGGCGGTTCACGATTCTGCAAGAACTCGTCGAACACCTGTGCATCGAGATCGTGTCGGACGTGCCGATCGATCGTGTGCCCACCGGCTCGTTCGGCAGCCTCCAAACCGCCGCGTTCGAGGAACCCAGCCGACTCCACGCCGTGCGGGATGAGGGCCGGATCATGGAGACGCTGGAAGTCAGGATGCTCGCGAGCGAATCGATCCAGCTCGTCGTGGAAGAAGTTCGCGAACGCGTCGTCCCCCACTCCGAGCGCAGGTGAGTAGCCGCTCGTCTGCGTCCATTTCGCGTACTCGCGATCGACGAGGTCTGCAAGTGCGTCGACGTTCGACTGCGACGCGCCGTTCTTCATCCAGGCGCGGACATCGGCTTCCACGCCACGCAACCCGAGCTTGCCGAGCCCTGAGGCGAGTTCCTCAGCCCGACCCGCACGCCCTGCCCAGCCTTCGGGCCCGAGGAAACTCGTCCCCACCGCCGATGCCGCCGCTCCGGCCGCGATGCCCGGGTGCTCGCGTGCGTCCTTCCACCAGTCCTGCGCCGCATCCCCCATCGCGCCGAGCGTCTGCCCTGCCTGGCCCTTCGGATTCACCGCGGCATCGAGCCACGCCATCGGGTTCACGAGCAGGCTGAACGCGACAGCGCCGTCGGCCGCGCCCTTCCACGCTGATCCGAGGTTCCCCCAGCTCCAATCGCCGCTGTTGTCCCAGCCGCCGAGGTGCAGGAGGCCGCTCAGGGTCTTCAGCAGATCGTCCTTGAAGCCGTCTTCGAACTGCTCGGCCCACGTCTTTCCCTCGGCTGTCCCCACGCGCGACCAGGGCAGGTCCACGCCCCGGGCATTGAGGTCGCTCTCGGAAGGCGCCTTGAAAGCCTTCTTGACGGACGCACCCGCAGCCTTCTTGATCGCGAGGGCGCACTCGGCCTGCGCCGCCTGCAACAACGCGACCTGTTCGTTGATCCGCTGGATCAGCTGGTCGTTCTCGTACCGGGTGCCGACGTCCTCGTACCACGGCACCGTCTTCGACTGCGGTTTGGGCTTCTCCGGCTGGTACGCGTTCCAGGATCCGGACACCGGCGCTTCGGCCTTCGGTGTGAAGGCGGACTCGAACCGTGGGACGCCGTGCTCGACCTTCGCGACGAACGCAGCAGCCTCCACCCGCAGCTCGTCGAGCTTGCGCTTCGGATCGGCCGCGGCCGACGCGTAGGTCTCCAGCGCCGAAGCGACCTTCCGTGCAACGGTTCCGATCGTGTGGACGTCATCGGTCACGGGGTCCATCAGGGCGAACACCTGCTCGGACTCCGGCGACTCGTAGACGCCCGACAACCGCTGCCACTTCGCCGGCAGGTCGTCGGCGACGGTCTTCATCGAGTCACCACCGGACTTGATGGTCCCCGCGCCCGACGACACAGCCGCCAGGTCGAGATCCGCCCCCGGGATGCCGTCCGGATCGACCAGCCCGTGGTCGCCGTACCCGACGCCGCTCACCGTCGTGCCTCCGCCGCTCGGATGAAGAACGACACGTCGTGACTCTCGTGAGCCGACAGCCCGGCGCGCTGCGCGTTCGCCGCCATCTCGAGGTCCCCAGCACGGTAGGCGTCGACGGCGTTCGTCACACCTTGCACGCCGCCGATCAGCCGGTACGTGACCTGGTCGACGTCGTCCTGCGTCTTCGTCAGGAACGCGCCCAGTGCCTCGTTCACGATGTCGCCCGCACCGCCCGCGACCTCGGCAACACCGCCTGCACCGACTGCAGTGCGCTCGCGGTGCCGTTCACCGAAGCGCTCACGTCGTTCATCACGGATTCGACCCCTGCCGGATCGATCCGCCACCCCGTTGCACCCATCACTGTCCCCCCGTACGGGTGCCATCGTGGCGGAGCTCGCCCCGCCCTCGCAAGTCCCCGGAATGCATGGCATCTGCTTGCAGATCCCGCAGCCCGCCGGCCAGCGCCGCAGCGGCGGACCAACGGTGCCGCTCCGTGCCGTCGAACCAGAAGGCGACTCCCGGAGACGGACCCAGGCCGACCGTGTGGCCACCGAGGGTCTCGGCCGCGTCCGCCAAGCCGCGAACGCGCGTCTCGCGCGCTCCGGAGAACACGCCGAGCGGGACCGGCGGCCCCGCGATGGCCGTGTCGACGACGCCGTCCACGCGTCCACGACTGGTCGAGAACTGTGCCGACCGCGGATGGCGACCCAGCATGACGGACTGGAGGCCCGCCTCCAGGCCGTCCCGGACCACTCGGAGATCGTCGATCGCGCCCGGCAACGCGACCATGCACCGGAGCGTCTCGAAGACGGACCGGGGGCCACGCTGGACTGTGAGGACCCCGCCGACTGCGCGCGATCCCGTGCCGGTCACGACGAAGGTGGCGTCACGTGGGGATCGGCGCTCGGCCATCGCCGTCAGGCGGGCCGGCGCGAGTGCGGACGAGCCCTCGGCGAGGCTGAAGTCGAGGTTCGTCCCGAACGAACGCTCGATGAACCGCGCCGGCGTCGCGGCGAGCTCCAGCCCTGCGTGCGCGGCGTGCTCGATCGTGAGGTCGACGTGCAACCGCACGCCTGTCGGTCCAGGCTCCACGGTGCTCGGGTCCTCCGGCGCCCAACTGAACCCGTGCGCTGCCAGCAGGTGCAGCGCTGCCCAGGACACGACCGCGCCGCTCGCCGTGTGCAGCGTCGCCCCGTCCCCGGCCTGCACCTCGGCGAGCAGCGCTGCGTCCGCGCGGATCACGTCCCCCATGCGATCCACCCTAGCCCCGGCCGGTGACATGCCGGATACCGCGGTCTCGCCGGCGACTGCTCACCGGGACGACGAGTGCGCACGGTCCACCACGCGCAGATGTCGTCAGCGTGCGCATGCGCGCGCACCCACCCCCGCACCCCGCACGCCCGCGCCCGCGCCACCTCCACACACGCGCACCCCGACGCGACCCTGAGCGCCCCGAGCCCCGCGATGCCAGGATGGACCCATGAACGACCGCGCCGGCACCCCCGCCACTGCAGACGACCTCGTCGACCTCGACGCCCTCATCGCCGCCTACCACGAGCGTGTGCCGGACGTCTCGGTCCCCGAGCAGAAGGTCGTGTTCGGCACCTCGGGCCACCGGGGGTCGTCCCTGGACTCCGCGTTCAACGACACCCACATCGCCGCGATCACGCAGGCGATCGTCGAGTACCGCACCGCGCAGGGCACCGACGGTCCGCTGTTCATCGGGCGCGACACCCACGCGCTGTCCGGTCCCGCAGAGCGCACCGCGCTCGAGGTCCTGGCCGCGAACGGCGTGCACGTCCTGGCCGACAGCGAGAACGGCTACGTGCCGACCCCGGCGCTCAGCCACGCGATCATCGCGTACAACAAGGCCGGCAACAGCGACACGGCGGACGGCATCGTCATCACGCCGAGCCACAACCCGCCCCGCGACGGCGGCTTCAAGTACAACCCGCCGCACGGCGGCCCCGCCGACAGCGACGCCACGAGCTGGATCGCCGACCGTGCGAACGCGATCATCGCCGGTGGCAACGCCGAGGTGCAGCGCACCGAGCAGGCCTCGCCGGACCGGTACGACTTCCTCGGGCACTACGTCGCCGACCTCGAGAACATCATCGACATCGCCGCGATCAAGCGCGCGGGTGTCCGGATCGGTGCCGACCCGCTCGGTGGCGCGTCGCTGCCGTACTGGAACCGCATCCGCGACCACTACGGACTCGACCTGACCGTGGTGAACCCGGACGTCGACCCGACGTGGTCGTTCATGACGCTCGACTGGGACGGCAAGATCCGGATGGACCCGTCGAGTGCGAGCGCGATGGCGTCCGTCGTGGCGCGGAAGGACGAGTTCGACGTCCTGACCGGCAACGACGCGGACTCCGACCGGCACGGCATCGTCACGCCCGACGGCGGCCTGATGAACCCGAACCACTACCTCGCCGTGGCGATCGAGTACCTCTACGCGCACCGTCCGGCCTGGCGCGAGGACGCCGCCGTCGGCAAGACCCTGGTGTCGTCGAGCATCATCGACAAGGTCGCGGAGTCGCTCGGCCGACGCCTCTGGGAGGTCCCGGTCGGCTTCAAGTGGTTCGTGCCCGGTCTGATCGACGGCTCGGTCGCGTTCGGCGGCGAGGAATCAGCGGGAGCGTCGTTCCTCCGCAAGGACGGCACGGCGTGGACGACGGACAAGGACGGCATCATCCTGGCGCTCCTCGCGTCGGAGATCATCGCCGTCACGGGCAAGACCCCGTCGCAGCTGTACGACGAGCTGACCGAACGCTTCGGCGACCCCGTCTACCAGCGTGTCGACGCCGCGGCGAGCAAGGACCAGAAGGCACGCCTGTCGAAGCTCGACGGCGACGCGATCACGGCGGAGACCCTCGCGGGCGACCCGATCACGGCGAAGCTGTCGAAGGCCCCGGGCAACGACGCGGCGGTCGGCGGCGTGAAGGTCGTGACCGACAAGGCGTGGTTCGCGGCCCGGCCGTCCGGCACCGAGGACGTCTACAAGATCTACGCCGAGAGCTTCGTCGGGCAGGAGCACCTCGAACAGGTGCAGCGCGAGGCCAAGGAGATCGTGGACGCCGCCCTCGGCGCCTGACACCGCCGCGCGCATGGGGTGGTTCGGACGGAAGAAGCCCGAGGGATCGGTGCCGACGCTCGTCGTGCTCGCCCAGCGGGCCCTCGCCGAGCGCGGCATGGAGACCACCGTCGAGGTCCTGCCGGGTGAGCACGCTCGCCTGGTGGGTGACGACGGCCGGGTGTTCCTGCTCGAGAACCTGGCGTCGCAGGTGCACGGCGAGTCCCCGGCGGTGCAGGCCGACCTGGTCGCGGACCACTTCGACCGGATGATCCAGGCGTACAGCGAACCGGCGCCCGAGGAACTGGGCCCCGACGAGCTCCGCGCACGGATCCGGATGCGGATCCTGTCAGAGCACAGCGGGACCCCCTCGGACCCGGCCGACCTGTCGTACGCGCGACCCTTCGCCCCCGGGCTCGTCCTCGGCCTGTGCGTCGACTACCCGACGATGGTGAGCACCCTTTCGGCGTCGTCGCTCCCGAAGCTCGCGCTCGGCATCGACGAGCTCTTCGCCATCGGCCAGCTCAACACCGACGACGAACCGGTGGACGGCCACGCCGAGATCGCGCCGGGGGTGTTCGTCGTCGAGGGCGAGTCGCTGTTCGTGGCGTCGAAGGCGGTGAACCTGCCCGCGCTGTTCGGTGCCGCTCCCTTCGGGACCGTCTTCGCGATCCCGCACCGGCACCTGCTGCTCGCGGCACCGATCCGCGACGCAGAGAGCATCCAGGCGGTGCAGACGCTCGCAGGGATGCTGCTGCAGGTCCTCACCAGCACCGACCGGGGGCTGCCGGGCGGCCAGCTCAGTCCGCTGCTGTTCTTCTCGCGGAACGGGCAGGTCAGCGCGGTCTCCGGCTTCGACGAGGACACCGGGGCGATGCGGATCGAGATCGACGAACGCTTCCAGACGGCCCTGGAACAGGCCACCGAGGGCTAGTCGGAAGCCAGCGCCAGCTCGCAGAACATCGCGTCGGCCCACGAGAACCACGGGCGGGAGTACTGCGTCGGGTCGTCGACGTCGAACGACTCGTGCATGTCCCCGGTCCCGGCGTCGGTCGCCACGAGCAGGTCGAGCAGCTCCCGCCGCCGTGCGGACGACGTCGAGACGAGCCCCTCGACGGCGAGCGCGATCGGCCACACCCGGCGCGGCAGCGTGTGCGGGCTCCCGATCCCGGACGCGACCGAGCCGGAGTACCAGTACGGGTTCGCCGGCGAGGTCACGAACGACCGGGTCGCCTCCCACACCGACCGGTCCACGACGTCGGGTGCGTCCAGCGGCAGGGACAACAGCGACGGGGTGTTCGCGTCGTCCATCAGCAGCACCCCGCCGAGGCCGTCCACCTCGTACGCGTACACGGGCGCACCGTCCGGCCCTGGGACGATCCCGTGGCGGGAGACACCGTCCAGGATCGCTGCCCGGAGTGCATCCGCGTCGGCAGCGAGTCCGCCGTCGTCCCAGACCGACCGGGCGATCGCCGCGATCGCGAGCAGCGCCTGCGCCGCGAACAGGTTCGCCGGGACGTTGTACCCGTACGTGCACGCGTCGTCGGAGGGCCGGAAACCGCTCCACGTCATCCCCGTGACGGCCACCGGCGTGCCGCGGCCGTCCCGCGCGAGCGTCTCGGTCGCGATCGCTCCGGGTCGCACGAACCGGTACGGCGACCGGTCGTGGTCCTGCTCCGCGGTCCACTGGTCGACGATCGTCCGGAACACCCGCTGCGCTCGGTCGTCGAGCACCTCGGTCGACCCGGTGGCACGCCAGAGCGCGTGCGCGAAGGTCACCGGGTAGGCCAGGCTGTCGACCTCGTACTTCTGCTCCCAGACGAGCGGGTCCGCGTTGAGGTCGTGGTCGTCGTAGTGCGCACCGTTCGGTTCTCGGTTGAACGAGTTCGCGTACGGGTCGTGCTCGATGAGCCGGAACTGCCGGGCGACGACCGCCCACAACACGTCGGCGAGGGCCGGGGACTCCCCCACGAGGCGCAGGTACGGGGTCATCTGGGTCGTCGAGTCGCGCAGCCACATCGCCGGGATGTCGCCGGTGATCACGAACGCGCCGTCGTCGTCCACGGTGATCGTGTCGGTGAGCGTCCGGCGGAGCGCGCGTTCGACGCGGTCGCCGATCTCCGTCCCGAGCGCGGTTCGGACACGGTCTGCCGCACCGCGCACGGTGCAGGCGATCTCGTCGTCGAGCGTCGTCGTCATCCCACCCACGCTACGGCCCCGTCCTCGTCGGTGATGCGCAGGCGCACCGCGTCCGGAGGCGGGTCGAGCACGTCGTCCGTCCAGCAGTCCACCTCGAGAGGGCGCACCGTGGGCCGGAGGTCGTCCCCCCAGGTCCCGAGGGCCGCGCGTCCGAGCGGGAACCCGGCCGTGACCGTCCGGCCGGCCGGCACGTCGAGCGTCACCAGGGCGAGCACGATCCGGCGTCGCGGCCGGACACCGGGCTCGCGGCGCCGCCCCCAGAGCGGCACCGACACCCGTCGTGGCACGTCCGACTTGTTCGTGACGGTCACCGGGACGGTCACCCGGTCACCGGCCTGGAGGCGCGACACGGTGATCGCGTCCGTCACCGCGTCGAGTCCCACCTCCACTGCCCGCCCCGGTCCCGGCAGGCCGGTGACGGTGTTCGGTGCGGTGACGTCGACGTAGCCGCGCGCGGTCTCGAGCCGTTCGTCGTGGGCGGCCGGTTGCACGCCGTCGGCACCGGGCCACGTCGCCGGGAGCCGTCCCTCCGCCGCCGCTCCGAAGAGCACGTCGACGATCGCCGTGCCGCCGGTCGGCCCGGGGAACGGCACCACCAGGACGGCGTCCGCGAGCGCCCGGACCTCGGTGAGGACCCGGGGGCGGCCGTCCACCACGACCGCGACGACGGGCAGTCCGGCGTCCCGCGCGCGGCGCAGCAGCGCGAGTTGCGGGTCCGGGACGGCCACCGAGGCGAGATCGACTCCTTCGCCGTTCGTGGTGTCCGGGGCTGGTCCGCTCACGGCGCCGTTGTCCTCGAACCCGTCGTCGTAGGTGCGTCGGCTGGACCCGCCGAGCACGACGACGGCGGCGTCCGCGCCCGCGAGTGCCGCCGCGACCGCGTCCGCGGCGTCCGGCAGGGGGTGTCGGAGCCGACTACCCGCGGTGTGGCGGACCCTGTCGGGGCCGAGCCGTGCCTCCAGGGCGGAGCGGACCGTGGACGTGCCGGGGTCGACCAGCGGTCGCGGTGGCGAGTAGTCGCCCAGCAGCGCGTCGACGTCGTCGGCGTTCGGACCGAGCAGCGCGACGGTCACGTCGGACGCGAGCGGGAGCACGCCGGTGTCGACGGCGACCACGGACCTGCGGGCCGCTCGCCCGGCGATGGTCGCCGTCGCGCGCTCGCGGGCGGGGTCGGGGGAGGCGGTGACGGGGTGCACGTCGAGCAGTCCGACGCGTTCCTTGAGCGCCAGGACACGGTCGACGGCGCGGTCGAGGTCGGCGACCGCGACGAGCCCGCGTTCGAGCGCTTCGTCGAGGTGCGTGTACGCGTCGTCCCACAGGCTCAGGTCGACGCCGGCCCGGAGTGCGACCGCGGCGGCGGTCGCGGGGTCGGGCGTGGTGTCGCGGAGGCGGTCGATCGCGGTGCCGTCGGCCATGACGACGCCGTCCCACCCCCACGCGTCGCGGATGGTGGTGGTGAGCAGGTCGCGGTTGCCGCAGCAGGGCACCCCGTCGACGTCGTTGTATGCGGCCATGAACCCGGCGACGTGTTCCTCGGCCGCGGCGAACGCGGGCGGCAGGTGGACCTCGGCGAGCTCCCGTCGGCCGATCGGCGCTCCCGAGCCGTTCCGACCGCCGATCCCCGCTCCCTGACCAGCGAGGTGCTTGGCGACGACGGCGACGTGCCGGTCGTCGATCGGTCCGCCACCGCTGCCCTGCATGCCGCGCACCGTGGCGCGCACCATGATCGCGGCGAGCGCGGCGTCCTCCGACCAGCACTCCTCGGCACGGCCCCAGCGGGCGTCGCGGAGGACGTCGAGGCCGGAAACCAACGCGACGTGGGTGCCGCGGGCGCGGACCTCGGCGGCGACCGCGGCGGCGAGTTCCTCGACGAGGTCGGCGTCCATCGCGGCTCCGAGCGCGAGGTTCACGGGGAGGGTGGTGGCACCGAGCGCCTGCAGTCCGTGCGGGACCTCCTCGACGAACAGGGTCGGGACCCCGCCGTCGCTGTGCGCCACCACGTGCTCCTGCACCGCCGCGTACGCCTCGGCCGAGCGCTCGGGCGGGATGCCGTTGCCCCAGTGCACGCCCGACCACGGGTCCGCACGGAGCACGCCGTAGACGGCTCCGATCCCGCCCCACCGGTCGACCTCGGCGCGGAGGACGTCGGTGATGCGCGGTCGGCCGTCGACCCATCGCACGGCCTCCCAGCCCTTGAGCCGTTGGTTCGCCTGACCGATCCGGGCCCGGACGTCGAGGTTGCCGGCGGTGACGGTCATCCCTTGATCGCCCCGGAGACGAGGGCCTTCTGCATCTGACGCTGCAGGATCGTGTAGACGAGGTACACCGGAAGCAGCGTGAAGAGGGTGCCGGCCATGAGCATCCCGTAGTCCGTCCCCGCGTCGACCTTGAGCGTCGGCAACGCCACCTGGATCGTGCGCTGCGCGGTGTCCGGTCCGATGAGGACGAGGGCGTAGAGGTACTCGTTCCAGAACGACAGGAAGTTCAGCAGGAGCACCGTGGCGATTCCGGGGATGCAGATCGGCAGGTAGACCTGGCGCATCACCTGCCACGCCGAAGCGCCGTCCATCGACGCCGCTTCCTCGAGTTCGCGCGGGATCGTCCGCATGAACTGCGTGAGGATGACGATCGCGAGGGGCATCGCCGTGGCGGGCAGGAGCAGCACGAGGAACGTCCGCGTGTGGAACAGCCCCATGGTCGCCGCCAGCAGGAACGTCGGGAACAGTGCGGCGAAGGACGGGATGAGGAACCCGAGGGAGAACAGTCCCTCGACGATCTTGCCGGCGCGGCCGGTGGCCCGGGCGAGGGCGAAGGACGCCGGCAGCGCCAGGAGCAGCGTGAGCGCGAGCGCGGCGACGGTGGTGATGACCGAGTTCGCGATCGCCGGCCCGAGGGACGCCTGCCGGATCGCGCCGACGAAGTTGTCGAGGTCCCACGACGCCGGCAACGCCAGTGGGGACTCGAAGATGCCGTCGTTGTCCTTGAACGACGAGACGACGAAGTAGTAGAAGGGCAGGATCAGCAGTGCAGCGTAGATCCAGGCGACTGTGCCGCTGGTGATCGAGCCGATCCGGTCGCGGAGCTTCGTGCCGACGGGCGCTTTGGCCATGGTGGTCTCCCTGGTCGGTGCTGGTCAGTGCGTCTTGCGCAGGACGCGACGGATGATGAACATGCCCACGAGGCCGAAGACGAACAGGACCACGCCGACGGCCTGGCTGTAGCCGAGGTCGGTGTCGACGAACGCCTTCTGGTACACGAGGTACGACAGGGTGGTGGTCGCCGTCCCCGGTCCGCCCTGGGTCAGCAGCAGGACGTTCTGCGCCGAGCTGAACAGCATCGACAGGAACTGCAGCATCGCGACGACCCCGATGAAGTCCCGGGCGATCGGCCAGTACACGCCCCACGCCAGGCGCCACGATCCGGCACCGTCCATCCGGGCCGCCTGGACGACCTCGCCGTCGACACCGTCGAGCCGGCTCGCGATGAGGACCGCCGAGTAGCCGATGCCGGCCCAGAGGTCGACGACGATGAGGGCACCGAGCGCCGTGGCGGGATCGGCGAGCCAGGCCTTGCCGCCGATGCCCAGCGTCTCGAGGACTCCGTTCACGAGACCGTCGGGGTTGAGCATCGCGTAGAACATCATGGCCGTCGCCGGGGCCGAGATGAGCGCGGGGATGAACAGCAGGTAGCGGAGGACCCGGTGGCCGCGGGGCTTCTGCACCACGTGGAAGGCGAGCAGGAACGCGAGCACGATCATGATCGGCAGACCGATCACGATCTGGACCGTGCTGTTCCGGACCGCCGCCCAGAAGGTCTCGTCGGAGAACAGCACCCGGAAGTTGTCGAGACCGGCGAACGTCGGCGTGACGAGCATGCCGGGCCAGCTGAGGAACGCGATGACGATCATCGCGACGACCGGGCCGATCATGAACACGCCGTACCAGGCGAGTGCCGGGATCGCGAACGTCGGGAAGCTGCCCCGTGCGGTGCCGACGGCCGGGCGACGACGGGACGGGCGCGGTGGGGTGCCGGCGGACCGGACGGGTGGTTCCTCGACGAGCACTGCCATGGGGAGCTCCTTCTCGGGTGGGGGTCAGGCGGCCGTGTAGGCGCGCTCGAAGAGGTCGATGATGCGGTCGGCGGAGGTCCCGCTGCCGTAGGCGAGCGACGTCGCGCGGATCATCGGCTCGTACGCCGAGTCGGGCACGAGCAGATCGGGCAGCATCACCGGGGTGACCTGGTCGTCGGTGAGCTTCGACGCCTGGGCGACGAGCGGGAAGTCACGGCTGACGGTCCCGGTGATGCGGCTCATGTCCCGGCCGGAGTCGAGGACGAACTCGCTCGTGACCGCGGCGGAGTAGAGGTACTGCACGAACGGCTTGATGAGGTCGAGCTTGTCCCGGCCGTTCTCGCTGATCCAGATACCGTGCCCGTTGTAGCTCTTGATGACGCTCGGGTGCGCGATCGCGGCGTGCTCGGACGGCACCGGCCAGCCGCCGACCGTGACCTCCTCCGCTCGTTCCTTCGACACGAGCGCGAGCGCCGACGACATCGCCGGCACGATCGCCGCCTTGCGGGTGGTGAACTGCGTGAGCTCGGAGTCCGACGTGAAGCCCTGCACCGAGTCGACGAAGACCCCGGCGTCGCGGAGCTCGACGAAGTGCTGCACGCCGCGGACCGCTCCGGCACTCTCCGAGATCTTCCCCGTCGAGAAGACGGTGGCGGCCTCGTCCTGGGAGACGAACCCCTGGATGATCTGCATGAGGAGCTTCTGTCCGCTCCAGTCCGAGCCACCGACGGTCACGGGGCCGATGCCGACAGCACGCAACCGATCGGCCGCGGCGATGAGCTGGTCGGAGGTGGTCGGGATCTCGCTCACCCCGGCCTGCTCGAGGAGCGCGGTGTTGAACGACACGGGCCAGTTCGTCCGGGTGAAGGGGAACGCGCGGACCCGGCCTTCGGGATCGGTCCACTCGTCGATCGCCTCGGGGATGATCAGGTCGCGCAGCCCCCAGTCGTCGAGGTACTGGTTCACCGGGACGGTCGCGTGCTCCCCCGTCCACGACAGCGTGCGCCCGACCATGTTCACGATGGCGACGTCCGCTTCCTTGCCGGCGAGCGAACTGGTCTCGAAGACGATGGGCAGGTCCGAGCCGTTCGACAGCAGGGCCACCCGGCGGTCGGTGCGGCGCCGGTAGGCCGCGACGACGTCCGTGAACGTCTGCGCCCCGGCGACCGCGCCGCTCAACTGGGTGTGGACGCTGAGCGTCCCCGGTCCGCTCGAGGCCGGCCTGAGTGCGCTGCACCCGGCGAGGATCGGCGCGAGGAGCCCGGCGCCGAGGCCGGCTCCGAGGAGGGTGCGCCTGCTGATGCCGTCCGTCACGGTGCCTCCCTGGCAGTGGTCGGTGGAGCGGTTCGCGATGCGTTTGGTACAGCGGTGTACTTCAGGTGACGAGCAACGTATACCGCTTTACACGAATGGGTCAACCCTCTACGCTCGACGGCATGAGCGACACCACCGCCGGCGCCGTCGACCGTCGCCGCGTCACCATCGCGCAGGTCGCCAAGCGCGCCGGGGTCTCCACGTCGGCGGTCTCGCACGTCTTCAACGGACGCCCGAACGTCTCCGCCGCGACCGCGGCCCGCATCCGCAAGGCGGCCGACGACCTGAACTGGCGCCCGAACCTCGCGAGTCGGAAGCTCTCCGGCAGCGCGGGACGGAGTCTCGGTCTCGTGCTCGCACGCTCGCGGGACACCTTCCAGCGCGACCCGTTCACGATGCGCCTGATCGCCGGCCTCACCGAACCGCTCGCCGCGATCGGCTGGTCCCTCTCGATGACGCTGGTGCGCGCCGAGGACGAGGCCGAGGTCTACCGGCAGTGGTGGACCGAGCAGCGGGTCGACGGGTTCCTGCTCGTCGACGTCCGCACCGACGACCCGCGCACGTCGCTGCTGCAGCACCTCTCCGCCCCCGCGGTGATGCTCGGCGCCCCCGTCCCCGGCAGCACGATCCCCGCGGTCACCGTCGGGGACGCCGACGCGACCGAGGCACTGCTCGACCACCTCGGTGCGCTCGGCCACCGGCGGATCGCCCGCGTCGGCGACGGGCCGACACTCGCGCACACGAGCGCCCGCGACGCCCGCTTCACCGCGGCGGCGAACCGACGCGGTGTGGAGGCGCTCGTGCTCGACTGGCGCGCCCACAGCGAGGATCCGGTCGCCGACCTGCTCGGCCGGCTCGACGGCGCGACCGCGATCGTCCTCGACGGCGAGGCGATCGCCGCCGAGGTGATCGCGCACGCACCCGAACTCGGCGTCCGCGTGCCGGAGGACCTGTCCGTCGTCGCCTGGGAGGACTCGTGGGTCTCCTCGATCGTCCGCCCGACGCTCACCGCGCTGGACGCCCCCGTCGAGGAGTCCGCCCGCACCGCGGTCGCACTCGTCGAACGACTCGTGCGCGGCGAGGACGTCGCCGACGCCGAGGTGAGCGGCCGAGCCCTGCACGTCCGTGGGTCGACCGGCCCAGCACCCGCCGATGCCGCTCCGACCGAGGGAGACCGATGACCACCGCCACGCGCTTCGGCGTGAACTACGTACCGTCGACCGACTGGATGTTCCAGTGGCAGGCGGTCGACGTCGACACCGTGCGCCGCGACCTCGAGGCGGTCGCCGGGCTCGGACTCGACCACGTCAGGCTGTTCCCGCTGTGGCCGACGCTCCAGCCGAACCGCACCCTGATCCGACGTCGGGCGCTCGACGACGTCGCCGCCGTGGTCGACGTGGCCGGCGAGTTCGGGTTGGACGCGAGTGTCGACGTGATCCAGGGGCACATGTCCGGCTTCGACTTCGTCCCGGCGTGGCTCGTGAACTGGCACGACGGCAACATGTTCACGGACCAGCCGGCCATCGATGCGCAGGCGGCCCTCGTGTCCGCCGTCTACGACGCGGTCCGGGACCGGCCGAACTTCACGGGTCTGACGCTCGGCAACGAGGTCAACCAGTTCCAGCCGCCGAACCCCGCCGCGATGCCCGCCGACACCGCGCAGGTCACGCACTGGCTGCAGTCGTTGCTCGACGCACCGCGGGACAAGGACCCCCGTCACGTCGTCACGCACAGCGAGAACGACCACCTCTGGTACCGGGACGGCCACCCGTTCGTCCCGACGCACGCCAGCCGGCTCGGGGACGTCACGACCGTGCACTCGTGGATCTTCAACGGGGTGGCGGGTCGGTACGGCGCGCTCTCCGACGAATCGGTGCGGCACGCCGAGTGGATGATCGAGCTCTCCCGCGCGTTCGCGACCGATGCCGAGCGCCCGGTGTGGTTGCAGGAGGTCGGCGCACCGGACCGCCACCTCGCCGAGTCCGAGATGCCGGAGTTCCTCGAGCGGACGATCGCGGCGGCCCTCACCACCGAGCGGCTGCACGCGATCACGTGGTGGTGCTCGCACGACGTCTCGCGTGACCTCGGTGACTTCAAGGACCTCGAGTACTCACTCGGGCTCCTCGACGTCGACAACCGGGTCAAGCCTCTCGGACGCCGCTACGCCGAGGTCGTCGCCGACGCCCGCCGCTCCGCCCCGGCGCCGACACCGCGAACGGCGGCCGTCGTCGTCGAGGTCGACCACGAGGACGTGCCACTGCGCCGGTCGGACCTGGCACCGGGTGGGCCGGTCTTCGACCGGTGGCACCGGCTCCGCGCAGCGGGCGAGGCTGTGACGGTCGTCACCAGCCGGACGGCGGCCGACCCGGCAGCACTGGCAGCACGGGGCGTGACGCGCGTCGTCGAGGCCGCGGCGGTCTGACTGGAGGCACGGATCGCCTCAGTCCGTCAGCACGCGCTGGTACCGCAGCCAGTTCTCGCAGAGTCGCGTCCACTGTGACGTGTGCGGCTCGCGCACCGCGGTCCCGAGGCCGTGCCGGCCGTGCGGGAAGACGTGCACCTCGACGTCGACCTCGTTCCGGACGAGGGCGTCGGCGTACGCCAGCGCGTTCGTCGCCCGGACGATCCGGTCGTCGGCGGTCGTCCACACGAAGGTCGGCGGGGTCCGCGCGTCGACCCGGGTCTCCATCGACAGCTCCCGTCGGTCCCGCCAGGTGGGGGCGTCCCCGAGCAGCCCCACGACGGGCCGCGGCCGGGTCGGCGACTCCATGCTGATCACCGGGTAGTTCAGGACGCAGAAGTCCGGACGATCGAGGGTGGGGTCGTCGATGCCGTTCGCCAGGCTCGCCGCCAGGTGTCCGCCAGCGCTCGACCCGACGACCCCGACCCGACCGGTGTCGACCGTCACGCCGGCGCCCGGCGCACCGGCGCGCAGCCAGTCGAACACCCGACGGGTCGCCTCGATCGGTGCGGGGTGCAGGGGTCCGGTGGTGTCCGGCGTCCGGAGCGGGTACCGGAACAGGAACGCGTGCAGGCCGATCCCGGCGAACCAGTCGGCCATCGGCTCCGAGCTCGCCCGTCCGTGCTCCTCGTAGCCTCCGCCCGGCAGCACGATGATCGCCGGGCGGGAACCCGACAGGACGCTCGGGCGTACTGTGACGGCGTCGGGCGTGCTCATGACCGCGACCCTACTGTTCCGGCGCCGGTGCTGCCGATCCACTCAGGAACCCTCCCCGGCGTGACCAGCCACCTTGCGGCAGATGTAACTTTGCAGCCAGCGCAAAGTTTTCGGGAGATCCTGCACATGACCCAGACCGCGACCGCACCCGCGGCACCCACCACGTCGTCGAACGCCGTGATGAGCCACCGGCAGATCCTGCTGGTGATCTACGGCCTGATGGCCGGCATGTTCCTCGGCGCCCTCGACCAGACGATCGTCGGTACCGCGATCCGCACGATCGGCGACGACCTGCACGGCCTCGACCAGCAGGCCTGGGTGACGACCGGCTACCTCATCGCCTCGACGATCACCACGCCGATCTACGGAAAGCTGTCCGACATCTTCGGCCGGCGTCCGCTGTTCCTCACGGCGATCGGCATCTTCATCGTCGGGTCGTTCGCGGCGTCGTTCTCCACCTCGATGCTCATGCTCGCCGGGTTCCGCGCACTGCAGGGCCTCGGTGCCGGTGGTCTGATGTCGCTCCCCCTCGCGATCATGGGTGACATGCTCGCCCCGCGCGAGCGCGCGAAGTACCAGGGGTACTTCCTCGCCGTGTTCGGCATCTCCTCGGTGATCGGCCCGCTCGTCGGCGGTGTCTTCGCCGGTTCGGGCGAGCTGCTCTTCATCTCCGGCTGGCGCTGGGTCTTCCTGATCAACGTCCCGATCGGCATCATCGCGCTCTTCATGGTGCTGACGTTCCTGCACCTGCCGAAGTTCGGCGACCGTGGCAAGCCGCGCATCGACTGGTGGGGCGCGACCCTCGTCATCGTCACACTCGTCCCGCTGCTGCTCATCGCCGAGCAGGGCCGCGAGTGGGGCTGGAGCTCCGCGGGCGCCTTCGCCTGCTACGGCATCGGCGCGGCCGGTCTGATCGCGTTCATCCTCGTCGAGCGCGCCATGAAGGACGACGCGATCCTCCCACTCAAGCTCTTCGGGTCGCGGGTGTTCTCGATGTCCGCGGTGCTCTCGGTGCTCGTCGGCTTCGGCATGTTCGGTGCGATGCTGACCATCCCGCTGTACCTGCAGATCGTGAAGGGCGTCACCCCGACCGAGTCCGGGTTCGCGATGCTCCCGATGGTCCTCGGCCTGATGATCTCGTCGATCGCCTCGGGTCAGATCATCTCCCGGACCGGGAACTACCAGGTCTTCCCGATCACCGGTACGGCGTTCACCGCGATCGGGTTCACCGTCCTCACCTTCCTGACCGCCGACCGCCCGCTCTGGTTCCTCATGCTCGGCATGTTCGGCATCGGCCTCGGGCTCGGGCAGCTCATGCAGACGCTGACCCTGGCGGCACAGAACTCCGTCAGCCCCCGGGACATCGGTGTCGCCACCAGCGCGGCCACGTTCTTCCGCCAGATCGGCGGCACGATGGGCACGGCAGTGCTCCTCTCCGTCCTCTTCACGCTCATGCCGACGAACATCACGACGGCGATGCAGAACGAGAGCGACCTCAAGCCCGCACTGAACGCCGCCCTGACGCCCTCCGTCGCGAACGCCGCGGACAACAAGGGCGTCATGGACCAGATCTGGAACAAGATCGTCGACCCGGTCCAGCAGAACGTCCAGGACGGCCTGAACAAGGGCGCCGTGCAGGCCAAGGAGGCCGCGGACGCCGCCGTCACGAAGCAGGTCACCGCGGCGGTGCAGGCACAGGTCGCCGCCGGTCGGGTCCCGGCCGCGTCGGCCGACTCGGTCATCGCCGAGCGGGTCGCGGCTGCGAAGCCCGCCGCCGAGCAGCAGGCGCTCGAGACCGCGGCGTCGAAGGCGAAGGCCGACGTCGTGGACGGCACGCTCCAGGTCGACTACTCCAACGCCGACCAGCGGCAGAACGTCGTCGACGAGGTCGCCCCGACCCTGATCAAGCAGCTGAAGAGCGGTGACTCGGCGGCGAACTCGTCCTCCAGCTCGTCGACGAGCGACACCTCGTTCCTCAACGGTGCGGACAAGCGACTCACCCGTCCGTTCCTCGTCGGCTTCAGCGACTCGGCCGTCGTCGTCTACTGGGTCGGCCTCGCGGTGATCCTGCTCGCGTTCGTGCTCACCTGGTTCTTCCGTGTCCCGCCGCTCCGCAAGGTGTCCGCGCTGCAGGAGCAGGCGAACACCGACCGTGCGAACACCGAGAGGGCCGCGTCGGACAAGGCCGATGCCGACCGGCTCACCGTCGACGCGCAGAACGCCGCCGCCGGCACGGGCTCGCTCGTGTCCCCGGACACGGGGTCGATGGCGATCGTCCCGACCTCGCCGGACGTGCCGTCGCAGCCCCGCTCCGCGGGTTCCGCCGTCGGGATGGGACAGACGGAGAGCGACACCGTGTCGGTCGAGGGGACCCGCGCGCCCCTGCCGGACGCCACCACGCACGGCGCGCACTCCGCCGCCGCGCCGGTCGACGAGCCGCCGGTCACCACCGGCGCGATCCGGACCCGAGCCGCCCACGCGGCTGCGACGCCCGTCGACGCGACCCCGGAGCCGACCGCAGCGGACGCGGCGGACCCGAGCCGCGCCTCCAGGCCGGACGACCACGCGCACGGCCGCCACTCGGCCGAGTAACCGACCACCCGACGGACCGGCCCGTCGTCCCCGCGTCAGATCGCGGAGGCGGCGGGCGGTTCCACGACGTCGAACGACGCCGTCGGCAGTCGACGGCGCATCACGTCCACGGCGACGGGGTTGTCGTCGACCAGGACGAACCGTCGCCCGAGCGCCTGCGCGACCGCGCCGGTCGTGCCGCTGCCGGCGAAGAAGTCGAGGACCCAGTCACCCTCGCGCGAGGACGCCTGCACGATCCGTCGCAGCACGCCCTCGGGCTTCTGCGTCGGGTAGCCCGTCTTCTCCCGGCCGGTCGGCGACACGATCGTGTGCCACCAGACATCCGTCGGGAGCTTGCCGCGCTCGCGTTTCTCGGCCGTGACGAGCCCCGGCGCCATGTACGGCTCACGGTCGACGGCCTCGGAGTCGAAGTGGTACCGCGCCGGGTCCTTCACGTAGACCAGGATCGTGTCGTGCTTCGTGGGCCAGCGCGACCGGGACTTCGCGCCGAAGTCGTACGCCCAGACGATCTCGTTGAGGAACGCGTCACGGCCGAACAGCGCGTCGAGCAGGACCTTGGCGTAGTGCGACTCGCGGTAGTCGAGGTGCAGGTACAGGGTGCCGTCCTCGGCGAGCAGCCGCCACGCCTCGAGCAGCCGGGGCTCGAGGAACGACCAGTAGTCCTCGAACCGGTCGTCGAACCGCATCAGGTCACCGCGGACCCGCTCGTAGGTGCTGCCCCGGAAGCCGGTGACGGTCTCGCGGCGACCCCGTGCCGTGGTGTTCGGGACCTCGCGGACCGCGGCGCTCGCGTGCCGTCGCTGGTACCGACCGGTGTTGAACGGCGGGTCCAGGTAGACGAGCGTGAACGAGCCGTCCGCGAGGGTCGGGAGCACGTCGAGGTTGTCGCCGAGGACCACCCGGTCCGGGCCGCGATCGTCTCCGCTGTGCACGCGACCATTCTGGTGCACGGCGCGGCCGAGGTGCCGCTCAGGCTCCGCGGCCGGACGCGGCGTACCGTCGTCGCCATGGCAGCACCCGAGGTCCGGAACGACACCGACAAGCGGCAGTACTCCCTCATCGAGGACGGTGAGGTGATCGGCTTCGCAGCGTACGAGGTCGACGGCGACGAGATCCGCTTCGTCCACACCGAGGTGGACCCCGCGCACCGCGGCGGTGGGCACGCGTCGATCCTCGTCGAGCACGCCCTGGACGACGTCCGCTCGGGATCGCTGCGCGTCGTGCCGCAGTGCAGCTACGTCGCCGCCTGGATCGAGCGGCACCCGGACTACCAGGAACTCACGACGCGCTGACGCGCGCTGCTCGTCAGTAGCTGCGGTCGTGCGTGCCGGCCCGGGCCTCGTGACGGCCGGCACCCCGCACCGCGGGGACCTTGATGAGCACGCTGCCGCTGAGCAGGTCGTGGTCGTCGTCCGCCGGCGTCGGGGCCTCCTTCGGGAGGCGCGACTGCCGTTCGTACTCTGCTTGCGTCTCGTGACGGGTCGGCGCGAACACCTCGTCCATCATCGAGATCACGCCGCCGGATCCGCCGCTGCGCGTGGCCTTGTTCGACAGGTCGATCCACCCCACGCGGTCGGCGATCCACATCACGACGGCCGCGGCGGCCACCGCCCCCAGGAGGATCAACCAGTTCACGCACACGACGCTACGTGGACGATCAGGATGCGACATCAGCCGCGCGGAGGATTCTCGTGATCCACACACCTGGTTCTTCAGGACGATCCCCACACTGGTGGTGCGGCCGTCCGGGACCCCCTCCCCGGGCGGCCGACCACCGGAACCCCACAGAGCCCCCGACCGCACGGGCGGCCGACCACCGCGTCAGGGGACGCGCTCGAGCCACTCCCGCGTCGCGAACTTCGACGCCACGAGTTCCTGCGCGCGCTGCCGTTCCTCGGCCGTGACGTGCCCCTCGTGTGCCCCGTACAGCTTCGTGAACGTCGCGATGAGCCGGTCGATGATCTCGGCGCGGGTGAGGCCGGTCTGCGAGCGCAGCGGGTCGACCCGCTTGGCGGCCGAGGTCGTCCCCTTGTCGCTCATCTTCTCGCGCCCGATGCGCAGCACCTGCACCATCTTCTCGCCGTCCATGTCGTAGCTCATGGTCGCGTGGTGCAGGAGTGATCCGGTGCCGAGCCGCTTCTGGGCCGCGCCACCGATCTTGCCCTTGGTCGAGGAGATGTCGTTGAGCGGCTGGTAGTACGCCTCGATGCCCAGGGACTTCAACGCCTCGATCACCCACTCGTCGAGGTACGCGTAGGAGTCGGCGAAGGTCATGCCCTGCACGAGATCGGTCGGAACGTAGAGCGAGTACGAGATGATCGCGCCAGCGTCCATGAACATCGCGCCGCCGCCGGAGATCCGCCGGACGACCTCGACGCCGTACTTCGCGGCGCCCTCGGGGTCGACCTCGTTCTTGAGGGACTGGAACGACCCGATCACGACGGCCGGCTGGTCCCACTCCCAGATCCGCAGGGTCGGCCCACGGCGTCCGGCGCCCACTTCCTCGGTCAGGACCTGGTCGAGCGCGAGGTGTTCGTTCGGGCTGATCGGTCCCTCGTGGATGATCTCCCAGTCGTACTCCTGCCACGTCGACGCACGGGAGAGCGCCCGGCGGACGGCGACCCCGACGGCCTCGGGGGTGAAGCCGAGCAGCACGGCGTCCTCGGGCAGCGCAGCACGGACGGCGGCGGCGATGCCCGCGGCGTCGGTCGTGGCCGGCAGACCGTTCACGGCGGCGTCGATCAGGGGCAGCGCGTCGTCCGGTTCGAGGAAGAAGTCCCCGGCGAGCCGGAAGTCCTGGACACCTCCGTCGACGACCTCGAGGTCGACGACGACCAGCTTGCCTCCCGGGACCTTGTACTCACCGTGCACGGGACGAGCCTACGCCCGCCACCTGTCGGACGGGAGGCGCGTGGCGGCGCCGCCACGCGCCTCCAGTCCGTCGCCTGGTCGGCTCAGCGAGCCGTCACCCGGTCCAGCCACGTGACCAGGTCGGCGACGACCTCGTCGCGGTTGGTCTCGTTGTAGACCTCGTGCCGCGCGCCCTCGTACACCCGGACCGACACGTCGGAGAGCCCGCCGCGTCGTCGGTACGCCTGCGCGAGCCGCTCGATCGAACGCGGACCGCCGAGGGTGTCCTCGGAACCGACCTGCAGCAGCATCGGGAGATCGTGCGGGATGCTCCGACGCGGGACCCCGAGCAGCCGCAGGGCGTCCCGGACGCCGAACAGCCCGATGACGTCCGCCTCGACCGCGAGCGGGTCCGCCTCGACCGCGGCGATGATCGCCCGGTCGCGGGTCAGCCACTCGAACTTCGTCGGGCCGGAGCCCGCGTGCCGGGCGTTGAGGTCACCGCTGTTCATCCAGCCGGGCAGCCGGTACGCGGTGGCGGAGAGGACGACCCCGTCGTACGACTCCGACGACGTGTTCACGATCCGCTGGGCCATCAACGAGCCCCACGAGTGCCCGAGCAGGACGAGCGGGACGCCCGGGGTGTCCTCCTTCGCGACCGCGGTCATCTGCTCGACGGCGGCGATGGCGGCCCGGAGCCCACCGGGACCGAGCCGACCGAGCTTCGTGTGGTCGCCGTCCCACTGCGCGAGCCCGGTGCGACCGTGCCCGCGGTGGTCGTTGGCGTGCACGGTGTAACCGGCGCGGACGAGGTCCTGCGCGAGCGGCTCGTACCGGAGCCCGTGCTCCCCGACGCCGTGCGCGATCTGCACGATGCCCTTCGGCCGCGCCGCACGCCAGGTCGAGTAGACGATCTCGACGCCGTGCGCGTCGGTGAACGAGGCGTCGCCTCGTGCTGCGGAGAAGGTGGGCACCTGTCGATCCTCCCAGATCAGCGGCCGGTCCAGCCTGTTCACCCGGCGTTCACGCAGCCGGTGCGGGGCGGGCCTACCGTCTCGCGCATGGACGTCCTCGTCACCGTCGTGCTGGTGATCGTGGTGGCCCTCGTGTTCGACTTCACGAACGGCTTCCACGACACCGCGAACGCCATGGCCACCTCGGTCGCCACGGGTGCCCTCAAGCCCCGCACCGCCGTGCTCATCTCCGCCGTCCTCAACGTGGTCGGCGCGTTCCTGTCCACCGAGGTCGCGAAGACCGTCTCGCAGGGCATCATCCGCGAGGGTCAGGACGGCATCCACATCTCCCCCGTGATGATCTTCGCGGGCCTCGTCGGCGCCGTGCTCTGGAACCTCGCCACGTGGTACTTCGGCCTGCCGTCGTCGTCCACGCACGCCCTGTTCGGTGGCCTGATCGGCGCGTCGATCATCGGCGCCGGCCTGAACTCGGTCGACTGGGCGACGGTCGTCTCGAAGGTCGTGCTGCCGGCGCTGCTCTCGCCGGTGATCGCCGGGGTGATCGCACTCGTGGCGACCTACCTGGCGTACACGATCACGAAGAACGCGACGACACACGGTGCGGCGACGGGCTTCCGGCACGGGCAGACGATCTCCGCGTCGCTGGTGTCCCTGGCGCACGGTACGAACGACGCGCAGAAGACGATGGGCGTCATCACCCTGACCCTGATCGCCGCGAACTACCAGCCCGCCGGGAGCGGCCCGGCACTCTGGGTGATCCTCGCCTGCGGCCTGGCGATCGGCCTCGGGACGTACATGGGCGGCTGGCGGATCATGCAGACCGTCGGCAAGAAGATCTCCGACGTGCAGTCCCCGCAGGGTTTCGCCGCCGAGACGAGCTCCGCGGCGACGATCCTCGTGTCGTCCCACCTCGGGTTCGCGCTCTCGACGACGCACGTCACGAGCGGCTCGGTGATCGGCTCCGGGCTCGGCAAGAAGCTGGCGGACGTGCACTGGTCGGTCGTCGGCCGGATCGTCGTCGCGTGGGTGATCACGCTGCCGGCAGCCGCGGTCGTCGGGGCGCTCGCGACCTGGGTGGCGTCGACGTCAGCGGTCGGCCTCGTCCTGGTCGCCGTGTTCGCCCTGGCCGCGGGCCTGTCGTTCTACGGCCTCGCCAAGCGCAAGCCGATCTCCCACGACAACGTCACCGCCGACACCACCGAGCGCGAGCCGGCCACCACCGGGAACTGAGGGGAACGCACATGGACATCGACTTCGGTGCGATCGGCACGGTCGCGGGCGTCGGCTTCGTGGCCGCCGTCGGCGTGGTGCTCGTCTACACGCTCGGGTTGCGGCTGCTCGGGACCGGGCAGCCCGTCGACGCCGGTGGGGAGCGCACGCAGTACTCCGAGGAGACGCCGCGCTCCGGGCACACGCCGCCGCTCGCCCTCGCGGGGGCCGGGTTGTGCTTCGCGGTCTGCGTCGCGGCGGTCCTCACGGGCATCTGGCTGACGATCCCGCAGTTCCACTGACGCACGTTCCTTCCCATCGCGCCCGCGGTAGGAAGCCGAATCGCGCGTACCTGGCCGAAAGAAGCAGCCTGGTACGCGCGATTCCGCCAGCTACGCGCGGAACGACCCAGCCACGGCACGCGGACTGGAGGCGCGCCCCACGTGAGCAGACCCGCTCACGCACCCCGCGCCTCCAGTCCGCACGTTCCTTCCCATCGCGCGCGCGGTAGGAAGCCGAATCGCGCGTACGTGGCCGAAAGAAACAGCCTGGTACGCGCGATTCCGCCAGCTACGCGCGGAACGACCCAGCCACGGCGCCGGCGTTCACTCCGCCCGCGCGCCCGCACGCCCGCGCGCCCGCTCAGTGCGCGCTGTAGCCGCCGTCGACCAGGTGGTAGCTGCCCGTGATGAACGAGGCCTTGTCGCTCAGCAGGAACAGCACGAGCGCCGCGACCTCCTTGTCGGTGCCGAGGCGCTTGGTGGCGTGCTCGTCCTCGAGGGCGGTGATCGCCTCGGGGGTCATCGAGTTGCGGAGCAGCGGGGTGTCGATGAAGCCCGGGCCGACCGCGTTCGTGCGGACGCCCTGCGCCGAGTACTCGAGCGCCGCGACCTTGGTCAGGCCGGCGAGCGCGTGCTTCGACGCCACGTAGGCGGCGTTCTGGGCGATGCCGACCGTGCCGAGCACCGATGCCATGTTCACGATCGAGCCACCACCGGCTGCCACCATCGCGGGGATCTCGTAGCGGAGTCCGTAGAAGACGCCGTCGAGGTCCACTGCACGCACGCGGTCCCAGGCGGCGATGTCGTACTCGCCGATGGGCTGCGGGGCGGCGCCGATGCCGGCGTTGTTCACGGCGAGGTGGAGCGCGCCGTAGGTGTCCACGGCGAACTGGACCATGCGCTCGTTGTCGGCGGCGACGGCGGAGTTCGCCTCGAAGGCGCTGGCGGTGCCACCGGCCTCCACGATCGCGCTCGCCACGCGCTGGGCGGCGTCCAGCTTGATGTCGGTGACGACGACCGACGCGCCCGCGGCGGCGAGCTCCTTGGCGACGGACTCGCCGATGCCGCTGCCGCCACCGGTGACGATGGCGACCTTGCCCTCGAACTCGGACATGATTCCTTCTCTCTAGGCAACACCTGTTGCCCAAATGAACGATACACCTGAAAACCAGTTCGTTCGCTGAACTAATTTGCTAGGCTAACGATCGTGACCGACGCCACCGACCTCCGCATCGCGGTGAACCGCCTCTCCCGCACCCTCCGTGCGCAGAAGGCCGACTCCACCGTCAGCGATGCCCAGTTCTCCGCGCTCGCCCGGTTGCACCGCGACGGCCCGATGACGCTCGCCGAGCTCAGCCGCCAGGACGGTGTGACACCCCCGTCGATGACGAAGACGGTCGCCGTGCTGATCGACCGCGGACTGGTGTCGAAGGGCGGCCACGGGGACGACCGCCGCAAGGTGCTCCTCTGCGCGACCGACGCCGGCGCCGACTTCGTGCAGGAGACCCGCCGCCGTCGGGACGGCTGGCTCACCCCGCGCCTCGCCGACCTCACCGACGCCGAGCGGCAGACCCTGGCCGACGCCACCGAGATCATGAGGAGGCTGGCCCAGCAGTGACCGCCATGTTCCGCTCCCTGTCCGGCCGCAACTACCGCATCTGGTTCGCCGGTGCCCTGGTGTCCAACGTCGGCACCTGGATGCAACGAACCGCCCAGGACTGGCTCGTCCTGACGAAGCTCTCCGACAACGACGCCATCGCGGTCGGCATCACCATGGCGCTGCAGTTCGGCCCGCAGCTGCTCCTCCTGCCCCTCACCGGGCTCGCCGCAGACCGGTTCGACCGGCGCAAGATGCTCATGCTCACGCAAGGGCTGATGGGTGCGCTGGGGCTCGGACTCGGGATCATGGTGCTCACCGACACGGCGACGATCTGGTCGCTGTACGGCTTCGCCCTGGCACTCGGCGTCGTCGCCGCGTTCGACACCCCGATCCGCCAGACCTTCGTGTCCGACGTCGTGCAGGGCGAGAACGTCGCCAACGCGGTGGCGCTCAACTCCGCCTCGTTCAACGCCGCACGGCTGATCGGCCCCGCGGTCGCCGGTGTCCTCATCGCGGCGATCGGGTCCGGCTGGGTGTTCGTGATCAACGCAGCCTCGTTCCTGGCCGTCCTCATCGCGCTGCGCTTCGTGGACCCCGCACAGCTCGCCGACCGTGTCCGGGCCAAACGCGGCAAGGGACAGATCACGGCGGGCATCCACTACGTCCGGACCAGGCCGGACATCATCGTCGTGCTCTGCATGATCTTCGTCGTCGGCACCTTCGGCGTGAACTTCCCGATCTTCACCTCCACGATGGCCCGGGTCGAGTTCCACAAGGGCGCGGGCGAGTTCGGCCTGCTGAACTCCGTGATGGCCATCGGCTCGGTCGCCGGCGCACTCCTGTCCGCCCGTCGCGACCGCCCGCGGATGCGCACGCTCGTGATCGCCTCCGCCGGGTTCGGCCTGGCGTGCACGGCCGCCGCGTTCGCCCCCACCTACTGGACCTTCGCGATCGTCCTGGTCTTCGTGGGGCTCGCGTCGCTGACCTTCATGACGACGGCGAACGCCCTCGTGCAGACCACGACGGCCCAGGCGATGCGCGGACGCGTGATGGCGCTCTACATGGCGATCTTCGCGGGAGGCACGCCCATCGGCGCCCCGATCGTCGGCGCCGTCGCCGACGCGTGGGGCCCCCGCTGGGCGATCGGTGTCGGCGCGGTCTCCGGGTTCGTCGCCCTCGCGATCGCGCTCGTGTGGCTCCTCCGGTACGAGCGGTTCCGGGTGCGGTACGACGCGGACACCCGGTTGCACCTGGCGATCACGCACGCGATACCGGTGGTCGGGACGCGCGCGTCCCGCGCCGCACTCCGGCAGGACCTGGAACGCGACGAGGCGGTCGCTGACCGGTCCAGCGCGGTCTGACGCCACCACCGATCGGACGGGAGGCGCGGGTCGGCGCCGCACCGCGCCTCCAGGCCGCCTCCTGGTCACCACCACCGCACCGCGAGCGTCCCGGACGACGGCGTGCGTCAGTGCGTGGGCGCCGCTTCGGCGAACACGCGCTCGTCGAGCGCCGCGACCACGCGATCGGCCGCGACCGCGAGCCGCTCCCCCGCGACGCGTGCCGCCAGCAGGGCAGTCTCCGCCGACACCGCCTCGAGGTCCGCCCGGGTCTCCGCGAACGCGCGGGCCTCGTCGGCGACGCACGACGGCGCGACGTCGGCCAGGCACTCGTCGGCACGCCGCGCGAGGAACCGCAGCGACCGTGGACTGTGCTCGTCGAGGAGCAGGAACGCCGCGGCGTCCTCGGGGGTCGGCGTGTGGTGGTCACGGCCCCGCTGGAACGCCTCACCGGCACCGCACGCCCGGAGCGCGGTCGACCAGGACGTCCCCGATCCGGGGTCGAGCAGCCCCGACGCGAGCAGCCGGGCGGAGGTCGCACAGCGCTGCAGCGACCGGCCGAGGGTGAAGAACTCCCAGACCTCGTCGCGGCTGGCGTCCGCCTCGACGACCCCGATCGCCAGGGCACTCCGCTCCCGCACCCAGCCGAGGAACTCGTGGGCCCGGTCCGGCGCGACCTTGCGCGGCATCCGGGAGCGCGTGACGTTGAGGCAGTCCCAGAGCTCGGTCGAGACGACCTCGCGTGCCCGGCGGGCGTGGTCCCGGGCGACCGCGACGGCGGACGCGATCGAGGCGGCCTCGTGCCGGTCGAGCGCGAGGGAGTCGATCGTCGAGGCACGGTCCGGGTCGTTCGCGGGACCCGCTGCCCCAACCACCGACCGGAGCTCCGCCGCGACCAGTCGGTCCTGCTCGACACCGGCCGGTTCACCCCGCGCCACGTAGACGTCGAGCATCCGGGCGACCACGTCGGTGCGCTCGACCGCGTTCCCGACGTGGAACACGCTCCCCGCGAGTCGGCTCAGCACGTCGGCTCCTGCATGTCGTGAACCTACTGACCGGGGATTGCCGGGGTGTTTCGTCGCCGCGTCACGGGTGTTGCGGTCGTCCGGGATGCGATCTGGGTCGGCCGGTCCGCGCATTCGCTAGACAATCTAACTAGAGCGTCTAGCATTGTCCTCATGACTTCCGAGGTGATGACCGGCACCGCGGGATTCTGGTACGGCGATGCGTCCAGGGTCGATGCGGTGGACGTGCTGAACGCGCTCCGTCGGTACCGCACCGCCGAGAGCGCCGCGCAGCGCCGAGCGCGCGAGGCACTCGGGATCGGTGAGAACGCCCTCCTGGCGCTCCGCGCCCTCCTCGACGCCGAGTCCGCCGGCCGCACGGTGAACGCGAAGGACCTCGCCGAGGAACTCGACATCACCGCGGCGTCGACCTCGGCGCTCGTCGACCGGCTCGTCCGCAGCGGGCACGTCGAGCGGCACCCGGACCCGAACGACCGCCGCGGCGTCATCCTCACGGCCTCGGGTGGCTCGATGCGCCAGGTCCTGCAGGTCATCGACCAGCTCGACTCCCGCGCGATCGAGGCCACCGAGCACCTGTCGACCGACGACATGGCGGTGATCGTGTCGTTCCTCGACGAGATGGTCCGCGTGGTCGATGACGTGGACGCCGTCGGCAGGCACTCCGCGTAGCCCGCTGCCATCGGTCCCGCGTAGCCTGCTGGCATGGCAGACACGGCGACCCCGGCGCCGCACGACCCCGAGGACGACATGCCCCTCGCCGAGCTCGATGCCCGGGCACGCGCCGACGCCGCGCTGCGTCGCATCCGGGCCGGGTCGGACCCCGCGCGCGAGGCGTTCGACCTCGCGAACACCATGAACGACGAGACCGTCGGACGGCTGACGAACGCCGTCCGACGGATGTTCCGCCGGGGCTAGCGGCTCCCGCAGTCCGTCAGAAGGCGGTGCCGACGGCCGCGATGTCGTCGCCGCCGTGGCCCGCCGCGCTCGCGTCCGCGTAGACGCGTCCGAGCGCGTCCAACAGCACCGTCGAGACGCCGGTGTCGCGTGCCGCGTCGGTGATCAGCCCGATGTCCTTGCGGAGCCCGTCGAGGGCGAACTGTGCCGGGAACGAACCGTCGATGATCGCCTTGCCCTTGGTGTGCGCGTACGCGGAGTCACTGGCGCTGCCGTCGATCGCCTCGAGGAAGAGCGCCGGGTCCAGGCCGAGCGACTTCGCGACCGCGAGGGACTGCCCCGTCGCCGCCGTGATCGACGCGATCCAGGCGTTGGCCGCGAGCTTGAGCGCCGTCCCGGCACCGACCTGTTCGCCGGCCCGGACGGTCTTCGCGCCGATCGCGTCGAGGACCGGGTCGATGCGGTCGAGCTCCGCTCCGGGACCAGCGGCGAGCATCGTCAGCGTGCCCTGCTCGGCCGGGGCCTTCGTGCCGAGCATCATCGCCTCGACGAGGGTGATGCCGTACTTGGCGGCCAGCTGGACGACGGTCTCGGTGCCGGCGACGCCGATCGTGGAGCACTGCACCCACACGGCGTCCGTCGGGGCCTCGCCGGCAGCAGACTCGAGCACGTCCACCACGGCATCGGTGTCGAACAGGGTCAGCAGGACGACCTCGGCGTCGGCGACCGCGGAGCCCGGGTCGGTGGCGACGGTCGCGCCCCGGTCACCGAGCGGAGCGGCCTTGTCGGCGCTCCGGTTCCACACCGTCACCTCGTGGCCCTCGCGGAGCAGCGACCCCGCCACTCCGGCACCCATCGTCCCGGTCCCCAGCACACTCACCCGCACGCGCGTCTCCGTCTCCGCAGCGGCTCCCTGCCGCTCGCGGATCCGACGCTACGCGCCCGGGTTCAGAGCAGGCCGCGGTTCTGCAGCCAGGCGGCCGGGTTCACTGGCGTGCCGGCGATGACGACCTCGAAGTGCAGGTGCGAGCCGGTGGAGACACCGGTGTTCCCCACGGCGCCGATCCGCTGGCCGGCGGTGACGGTCTGACCGACACGGACACCGATCTGCGACAGGTGCCCGTAGCGGGTCTGGGGGCCGTCGGCGTGCTGCAGGAGGACCTGGTTGCCGTACCCGCCGAACACCCCCGCGGAGACCACGCGGCCGGACATCGCCGCGACGACCGCGGTACCGGTGGGAGCGGCGAAGTCGAGTCCCTGGTGGTTCGTCGAGCACGCGGCACACCCTTGCACCCAACGGGAGCCGAAGCCGCCCGCTGCCGGGATCGACCCGGCGACCGGGCGTACGGAGGATGCCCCGGAGCCCTTCGACGGCGCTGCCGTGCCGGCCGCTGGCCCCGTGCGGACGGGGACCTTCCCGATGGCGAACGCGTCCCGCTCGACCGTGATCGAGGTGCCGGCCGACGCGGTGTACTGCTGCGCGTCGAGCGCGGGGAGCATGCCCTGCGGCGTCGACGCCATCGCGGTCTGCGGGGTCGCGACGGACACGAACAGGCACGCGACGACAGCGGTCGCCGTGACCGGTACGGCCTTCGCCGAGGCGACGGCGCTGCCGAGGGTGCGGAGCGGGACCGTCATTGCCTGTGTGACGGCTCGGCCGAGCTCGCCGGGTCTGGTCGCCCGGGACTCGGGACGGAGCTCGCGGCGTGACGGCAGTGCTCGCGCTGTCTGCGCGGAGCTGGAGACCGGGACGGCGGGGGTGCGCACCGCCGTCCCGGTGGCTTCGGAGATGTCGGACGCGTCGGACGCGTCGGACGTGTCGGCGTCGAGGGCGGCCGTCGCGTTCGCCGTGTGCCGGGCTGCGCCACGCGGGCGCATCGGCAGGTGGTCCGTCGTCGTGGTCATCGGGTGGGCCAGGGGTCGTCAGACGCGGACGACGCCGTCGCGGGCGATGCACTCGAGCTCGGTCACGACGGCGTCGACGACGGCGCGGGTGATCGCGTCGGCCACGGCCTCGACCAGGACGAGCTGCTCGGCGCAGACCCGGTGCTCGGTCTCGATCGCGACGGCGACGCGGCCGGGGATCTCGTCGATCGCCGCGACGAGGGCGGCGGGGACGAGGACGGATTCCTGGGCGGCGACCGGGGCCGAGATCGGCGAGGTCGGCGCGGGCGTGAACGTGGCGCGGGCGACGGTCGGCGCGGGTGCGGGTGCGGGTGCGGGTGCGGTGCCCTCGGTACGGCGGGCGATGGAGTCGAAGAGCGGCGTGGAGGACATGCTGCTTGCCTTCCGATCAGGTGTCTGGGCGGTCCGTTCTCGGGCGGGCCGCGGTGGGAGTGTGCCCCTGGGCACAACCCCATTCAAACACTGATATTCCGAATGTGCAATAGCAGTTGGTCACGTACGATACGGTTGGCGGTCAATCCGGTTGGACGGCCTCGGTCGGGTCGTCACGGCGGAGCACCTGACGGACGCGCTCGACGATGGTCGCCGGCGGGTTGTTGTACGCGTTCGCGGGCTCCTGACCGCTGAGCTCCTGGATCGCCGTCATCACGGCATCGGTGGCGTGCCGCCGTGCACGTCCGGAGGATGCCTCGCCGAAGCCGGACAGGTCGAGCGGCTTCCCGAACTCGATCGTGACCTTCGCCAGCTTCGGGATCCGCGAGCCCACGGGCTGGACGTCCTCGGTGCCGGTCAGTGCGACCGGGACCACTGGGGCGCCACTCGTCAGGGCGAGCCACGCCACTCCCGTGCGGCCCTTGTACAGGCGTCCGTCGAGGGAGCGTGTGCCCTCGGGGTAGATCGCGAAGGCCTCCCCCGCCTCGAGCCGTTCGAGGCCGAGGTCCAGGGCGTGCTGCGCCGCCGAACCCGCACCGCGCTCGACACCGATCGCCCCGATCCCGCCGAAGAACGCCCGCGAGACGGCACCGCGCAGACCCGTGCCCGTGAAGTACTCCTGCTTCGCCAGGAACGACACCTTCCGCGGAGCCATGAGCGTGATCGCCGGCGAGTCGATGAACGAGCGGTGGTTGCTCGCCAGGATCACCGGACCGCGCTTCGGGACGTTCTTCCGGCCGATGATCCGCGGACGCCACAGCATGCGGGCGAGCGGCGTCACCACCGCGCGGCTCAGCGTGGTGGTGAGCTTGGTCGAACCGGACACCCGGGCCTCCTCGTGACGGGAGGTTCCGAGTGTAGTGATCACACCCGCGGTCGCATGCCCGCTGCGGAATGTGTCGGTCAGTCTGCGGCAGCGACCACGTCGAGCACGGCACGGCCGTACCGCTCGAGCTTCGTGCCGCCGACGCCGGAGATCTCAGCGAGCTGGTCTTCGTCCGCCGGCTTCACCGCAGCGATCCCCCGCAGGGTGGCGTCGTTGAACACCACGTACGCGGGGACGCCCTGCTCGCGGGCCTGCGTCGCGCGCCAGGCCCGTAGTGCCTCGAACAGGCCGAGGGCCTCCTGCGGCATGTCCGTCACGACGGACCGCCGGGAACGGCTGGCACGCGGGGCCTTGACCGGGTCACGGCGCATCCGGACGACGACCTTGCCACCGAGGACGTCGGCGCTCATCGGGCTGAGCACGATGGTGCCGAAGCCGTCGCCCGAGACCGCGGCGTAGCCCTGGGCGAGGAGCTGCCGGGCGACCGCGCGCCACTCTGCTTCGCCGAGGTCGTTGCCGATGCCGAACGTGGCGAGGGACTCGTGTCGGAGTTCCTGCACGCGCGGCGACTGCTTGCCGACCAGGATGTCGACGAGGTGCGAGACGCCGTACCGCTGGCCGCGCTCGCGGTCGAGGCGCACCACGGTGGAGAGGAGCTTCTGCGCCGGCACCGTGCCGTCCCAGGACTCGGGCGGGGCGATGCACGTGTCGCAGTTGCCGCACGCCGTGCTCTCCTGCCCGAAGTACGCGAGCAGCCGCACCCGGCGGCACTCGATCGTCTCGCACAGGGCGAGCATGGCATCGAGGTGCGCGCTGAGCTGTCGACGGTGTGCGGCGTCGCCCTCGGACTGGTCGATCATCCGGCGCTGCTGCACGACGTCGTTCAGGCCGTACGCCAGCCACGCGGTCGAGGGCAGTCCGTCACGGCCCGCACGACCGGTCTCCTGGTAGTAGCCCTCCACCGACTTCGGCAGGTCCAGGTGCGCCACGAACCGGACGTCCGGCTTGTCGATGCCCATGCCGAACGCGATGGTGGCGACCATGACGATGCCGTCCTCGCGCAGGAACGTCGACTGGTTGCGCTCCCGCACCCTGGAGTCGAGGCCGGCGTGGTACGGCAGCGCCGGGATGCCCTGGTCGGCGAGGGCGGCCGCGGTGCGCTCGACCGAGTTGCGGGACAGGCAGTAGACGATGCCCGCGTCGCCGCTGTGCTCCGTCCGGATGAAGGTGAGCAGCTGCTGCAGCGCGCCGGTCTTCGGTTCGATGCGGTACTGGATGTTCGGCCGGTCGAAGTCGGCCACGAAGTGCGCGGCGTCGTCGAGGCCGAGCCGCGCGGAGATCTCGCGGTGGGTCTGCGGCGTCGCCGTGGCCGTCAGGGCGATGCGCGGCACGGTCGGCCAGCGCTCGTGGAGGACGCTGAGCTCGAGGTAGTCCGGGCGGAAGTCGTGGCCCCACTGCGCCACGCAGTGGGCTTCGTCGATGGCGAACAGGGCGATCTGCGCACGGTCGAGCAGCGCACGGGTGGACTCGAGCCGGAGCCGCTCCGGCGCGAGGTACAGCATGTCGACCTCGCCGGAGACGACGGCGCGCTCGACCCGGGCACGTTCGTCCGGCCCCTGCGTGGAGTTGAGGAACGCGGCCTTCACGCCGTTCGCCGCCAGGGCGTCGACCTGGTCCTGCATGAGCGCGATGAGCGGTGAGACGACGACCCCGACGCCGTCCCGCACGAGCGCCGGCACCTGGTAGCAGAGCGACTTGCCGCCACCGGTCGGCATCAGGACGAGCGCGTCCCCGCCGGAGACGACCTGGTCGATGATCGACGCCTGCTCGCCCCGGAAGTCGTCGTAGCCCCACACGCGGTGCAGCACGTCGAGCGCGGCGGCACGCGACGCAGACACGGCGGCGGGCGCGGGCGTGGTGCTCATGCCACGAGCCTACGGGCGACCGGCGACACCCACGGCGTTGTCCACAGGCTCCGCCGGAGCCGCGCCGGACCCGGCCACGTCGTCTGGGCCGGCGGGCGCGTCGACCCAGCCCGTGCCTCCAGGCCGGAGCCACCGTGAGCCGCCCGCCCAGGCCGGGGCCACACCGCGGAACCGCGGCGCCTGGCGACCGGCGAACCGCCGGTCCAGGTGCCGCCACTTCGCGAGCAGTTCGACCATGCCCCAGTACGCGAGCGAGGTCGCGAGGGTGAGGAGCCACCCGCCGACGGTGCCGTTGGCGTCCTGCGACGTGAGGTCGATCTTCGACCAGCCGGGCGCCTGCACCACGAAGATCATGATGTTGTTGAAGGCGTGCTGCAGGACGGTGGCCTCCATGCCACCGGTCCGGAGCACGATGATCGCGGCGATCAGGCCGAACGAGCCGACGTCGAGGATGCCCCACACGTTGTAGCCGTTCGGGATGTGCAGCAGCGCGAACACCACCGTGGAGACAGCAACGGCGACGACCGTACCGAGGACGCGGACCGAGATCCACGAGCCGATGGTCTGCATGAGGAAGCCGCGGAAGATGTACTCCTCCGCCGCACCCTGGAACGGCACGAGCAGCAGGACGAGCACGATCGTCAGCGTCAGCGTGCCGACCGAGACCGTCGACTGACCGATCGCGGCGTGGTCCCAGCCGAAGCCACCGTCGAACGTGAACATGCCCGCGGTCTGGAACAGGAACATGACCACGGCGATGACCAGTGTCGGGAGGAGGCACCACGCCGCCCACGCCCAGCGCACGCGGAAGCGCGTCGACGACAGGATCCCCGCCGGACCGAGGCGCGCGATCCGCACCGCGAGCAGGACGCCGGGCAGCAGGATCACCAGGGACACCAGGCTCAGCGACAGGGTCAGCGGGTCGGTCGGGTCGAGGGCGCCGCTCTGCAGGTCGTCGAGCAGGCTGGTCAGCCCGGACTCGCCCTGGACCGCGGCGATCGGCACGAAGTAGGCGATCGTGATGAGGACCTGGGAGGCGATGTACCAGCCCGCCAGGAACGCCAGGGCGACGAGGGGGCGCCACCACCTCCAGCGTGCGTCGACGCGGGGCAGGCGGTGGTAGGGAACGCTCACGCCGTGCAGGCTACCGGGCCGGGCAGGATGGGAGCCGTGCTCACCGTCCTGCTCGGTCTGTCCGGCGCCCTCGTGTACGGCTTCGCCGACTTCCTGGGCGGCCTGGCGTCGCGACGCGTCCGTGCGGTGACGGTCGCCGCGGTCGCCGCCGCCGTCGGGATCGCGCCCCTCTTGCTCGGGCTCGTCGTGGTCGGTGGTCGCTTCACGTGGACCGGGACGATCTGGGGTGCGGTCGCAGGGGTGTCCGGCGGGGTCGGGGTCCTGCTGCTCTACCGTGCGCTCGCGATCGGCCCGATGAGCGTGCTCTCACCCCTGACGGCGGTGTTCGCGGCCGTCGTGCCCGTGCTCGTGGCGGTGGTCCGCGGGACGGCGCTGTCCGGACTCGCGATCGGCGCGCTCGTCGTCGCGGTGGTCGCGGTCGTGCTCGTCGCGGCGGTGCGGGACACCTCCGGCGCCCGCGTGACCGCCGTGGGGCTCGTGACCGCGGCGGTCGCCGGGTGCGGGTTCGGCGGGATCGTCCTCGCGTACGACCAGACGCCGGCGGACTCCGGGGTCGCGCCGCTGATCGTGTCACGGGTGCTGCAGGCGGTGCTGCTGGGGACGGCGGCGGTCGTCTCGGGACTGGCGCGACGCTCTGGGGGCGCGGGAGACCCCGCAACGCGGGCCGACGTCGCGGGGTCTGCCGCGCCTCCAGGGCCGACCCTGCGGCTGTCGGCGCGCTGGCCGGTCCGGTTGGTGGTGGCGGTGGTCGCCTGCGGCGTCCTCGATGCTCTGGCGAACGTGTTCATCCAGGCGGGGTTGCACTCCAGCGACGACCCGGCGACGCTGCCCGTCGTGAGCGTGCTCAACGCGCTGTACCCGATCGGGACGGTCGTGCTCGCCGGGATCGTGCTGCGGGAGCGGCTGACGGCCGTGCAGTGGAGCGGGATCGTGCTGGCGTTCGCGGCCTCGGTCGGGCTGGCGCTGGCGTAGGCGTGCCCGGCGTGCGCCGCCCGCGTGCCGAGTCTCGGACTGGGCGACACTTCTCGGGCGGCAGGACGCGAGAATCGTCGCCCAGCCCGAGACTCGGGCGGACGTCGCTGTCAGGCGTCGGGGATGAGCCGCTTGCCGAGTGAGACCGTGCGGTCGTCCGCGTAGCCGAGGGACTCGTAGAACCCGATGACCCGCTCGTTGCCGGCGCGGACCTGCAGGTTGAGCTTCGGGCAGCCGAGGTCCGTCAGCAGCCGCTCGAACTCGGTCATGAACGCCCGGCCGAGTCCGGAGCCCTGCAGGTTCGGCCGCACGGCGAGGTAGTTCACCCAGCCCCGGTGCCCGTCGAACCCGGCCATGCCCGCGCCGACGACCGGGCGGTCGGGGTCGTCGGCGTCCTCGGCCACCAGGAACAGCTCGGGCTGCACCGAGAGCTTGCGAGCGATGTCGCGTCGGGGATCGTTCCACGGACGCACGAGACCGCACGCCTCCCACAGGGCGACGACGGACTCGGTGTCGGCGGGCGTGAAGACGCGGAGGACGTGCTGCATCTCCTCACGGTAACGGTCCTGTGGAGAACCTCGTCACGGAGGCGTCGCCGTGGTCTGATAGACCTGTCCGACCACCCCATCCGGATCAGGAGCCCCGTGACCGCACACGAGACACTCCCGTCGCGTCGATCAGGCCGCGACGGCGACGGTGGTGCCGCACGTCGGGCGCCCCGCCGTCGCCAGACCGTCGGTGGCGCGATCGTCTCGCTCATCGCAGAGCTGCTGATCATCGCGGGCGCCGGTACCGGGCTCTACGTGGTGTGGACAGCGTGGTGGACCGACGTCGTCGCGGTGAACGCGCAGACGAAGCTCGTCGACGGGCTCGGACAGAAGGACACGTCGGGGACCGGCACCGAGCACCGCGGCCCGGCACCCGTGCTCGCCGAGCCACCGAACGTGACCGACGTCTTCGGCACGATGCAGATCCCCCGCTTCGGCAAGGACTACGAGCGTCCCCTCGGTGAGGGCACGGACCGTGAGAAGGTCCTCAACACGATCGGGCTCGGCCACTACCAGGACACCGCGATGCCGGGCGCCGAGGGCAACTTCGCCGTCGCCGGGCACCGCGTCACCTACGGCAAGCCGCTCAACCAGATCGCGGAGCTCAAGACCGGGGACGACATCGTCGTGCGGGTGACGGACGCGAAGACGAAGTTCGACGTCTGGTACGTGTACAAGGTCACCGACTCGCAGATCGTCACACCGGACCACATCGAGACGATCGCCCCGGTGCCGAACAAGCCCGGCGTGGAACCGACCGCGAGTGACCGCTGGCTCACCCTCACCGCGTGCCACCCGATGTGGTCCGCCAAGGAGCGGTACGTCACGCACGCCAAGCTCGACTACTGGATGCCCGCGTCGGAGGGCACCCCGAAGGAACTCTCGGAGACGACGAAGTGATCTTCCCGTTCGTCTGGCGGATCCTGCCCGGACCTGCCGCACTCAAGGTGATCGAGCTGCTCGTGCTGCTCGCCGCGATCGTCTTCGTCCTGTTCACGTGGGTGTTCCCGTGGGTCGCGGCCGACATCCTGCCCCCGCCGGACGGCACGGTGGACGTCACCCCGTCGCCCTGACCCGCGAGACGGGGCCGGGCGGCATCCGGGCGCTCCCGCAGTGTGCGCCACGCGCCGCGTGCGCTGCGTGCGTGCGTGCGTGCGTCAGACCGTAGTCGTCACCCGGGAGCCGCCCTCGGCCGTCCGGCGCACGGCGATCCGCTCCGGGATCCGCTGCTTCAGTTCCTCGACGTGGCTGACGATCCCGACCTGACGGCCCCCGGCGGTCAGGCGGGAGAGCTGCCCGATGACGTCGTCGAGCGTCTCCGGGTCGAGCGTGCCGAACCCCTCGTCGACGAACAGCGTGCCGAGGGAGACCCCGCCGGCCTCGGCCTGCACGACGTCGGCGAGTCCGAGCGCAAGGCAGAGCGACACGGTGAAGGTCTCCCCGCCGGACAGGCTCCGTGGGTCCCGAACCGTGTCGGTCGTCTGGTCGTGCACCGCGAGGGCGAGCCCGGTGCGCCGCGACCGTGAACCGGACTCCCGCTCGTCGGAGGTCTCGAGCGTGAACCGGCCGGCGAGCATGGCGCGGAGGCGGTCGTTCGCCGCGGCCACGACGTCCTCGAAGCGACGCATGAGCACGTAGGTGCCGAGGGTGATGCCGCTCGGGTTCACCGACGGCGCCCCGGCCGCGATGTCGGCCAGCCGGACCACCGCACGGCTGCGCGCCGAGGTGTCATCGCGTGCCCGGACCGCGGCGGCGAGGTCGGCGGCGCACTGCTCGGACGCGGCAGCACGGTCGCCGGCGGAGGTCGCGAGCCGGGTGGCGTCGTCCGCAGCGGCCGCGGCCTGCTCGCGCGCGGCTCGGGCACCGTCGAGGTCGAGTCGTTCCCGGTCGTCATCGGCGGCGGCGACCACGGCGGCTTCGGCGAGTCCGGCGTCGACGACGGCACGCTCGCGGTCCGCCGCGGCGACCTCGTCGCGGAGGCGCTCGGCGGACGCCCGGTCGAGCGCCCCGGCACGAGCGTCCTCGACGACGTCGAACCCCTGCTCGGCGAGGACCCGTTCGACATCGGAGGTGCGGTCCCGTACGGCCTCGGCTGCGGCGGCGGCACGGGCGTCCGCCTGGGCCACGGCGTCGAGACGGACCACGAGGGCGTCGAGCTGCTCGACACCCGCCTGCAGGCTGTCCGGGGTGGCGTCGAGGTGCGCGGCGACCCGTTCGACACCCTGCTGCACGAGGACGACGTCGCCCTCGAGCCGTTCCCGGTCGGACGCAGTCGACCCCGCGAGGACGGCACGCTCGGCATCGACGTCGTTGCGCTGCCGCTCGAGGGCCCTGGTCTGTTCGTCGTGCGCGGCCCGCTGCTGCTCCAGGGTGCGGACACGGACGGCGGCGTCGTGCGCAGCCTGCACTCGTGCCGCAGCGGCGGTCGCCAACCCGTCGACCGTGGTGGCGTCGGTGTCGCCGAGCATCTCGACGAGGCGTTCGAGGGCAGCGCGCTCGACCGCGAGCGTCGCGGCGGCGTCGGACAGGTCCTGCTCCGCCCGACGGGCAACGGCAGCCGCGGCCTCGATCGCCTCGGTCGTGGGGTGGTCGTCCTGCGGGGTCGCGACCAGCGGGTGCTCGGTCGCGCCGCACACCGGGCACGGTTCCCCCGGTGTCAGCGCGGCACCGAGCTCGCCCGCGAGCCCGGTGATCCGACGCTCACGGAGCTGCTGCTCTGCGCGGACCCGATCGAGCGCGGTGGCACCGGCGTCGGTCTTGGCCTGTTCGGCTCGGCGGACGCGGCGGTCCGCCTCGCCACGCGCCGTGAGGTCGGCACGCAGCTGGTCGATCCGCTCGACCTCGACCCGAGCAGCCTCGGCTCCGGCGGCGAGGGCGGCGGCGGCACGGGAGTCCTCGACGATCCGGGCGCGTTCGGCGGGGCGCACCTCGAGCGCGGCATCGAGTTCCGCCAGGCGGACCACGAGCTGCTCCCCCCGTGCCGCGGCGTCGGCGATCGCCCGGCGTCGGCCGGGGAGGGCACGCTCGACGGTGACGAGGTGCCGGACCTCGGCGAGGGACGCCGCGACGGCGGCACGCTCGCGGGCGAGGTCGTCCCCCGTGCCCGTGACGGCGTGCCGAGCACGGAGGGCCTCGGCGCCGGCGGTCGCCTGGGCCGACCTGCTGCGGGCTGCGTCGAGTCCGTCCGCGACGGCGACGACGCGGGCCGCCCGCTCGCCGAGCGCCAGACGGGTCCGGGCGTCGTCGACGCGCGGAGCGTGTTCATCGAGCAGTGCACGACGCCCGAGGAGCGCCGCACGCCGATCGAGTGCGGTGGCACGCGCGGTGACGGCCTGCTCGTGGGCCGCCGCGGCGGTGGCTGCCGTCGCGGCGGAAACGCGTGCCGCCTCGGCAGCGTCGGCGACGGAGCGCAGCGTGGCCACGGTCGCGGGGACCTCGGACTCGTCTGGCTCGTCGGTGCCCGACGCCTGGGCGAAGCGGTTCAGGGCGTCCCGCACGCGGGCGTCGGCACCATCGACCTCGGCCTGCACCGCGCGGCGCCGGGCAACGAGCTCATCGGCGGTCCGGTCGTAGACCTGTGTGCCGAACAGTGACTGCAGGAGCTTCCGGCGCTCTTCGCCCGGGGACCGCAGGAAGCGTGCGAACTCACCCTGCGGCAGCACCACCGTCTGCAGGAACTGGGCCTTGTCGAGTCCGACGATCCTGGTGATCTCGGCCCCGACCTCGGGGATGCGGGACGACACCGGCTCGCCCGCGACGTCGGCCGGACCGGCGAGCCGGAACAGCTGCGCCGCTGCCTGCTGCCTGACGGTGCCGGTCCCCCGCTGCTTGGGGCGGTCGTACTGCGGAGAGCGCCGGACCCGGTAGACGCCGGCGCCGGTCTCGAAGACGAGCTCGACGTACGGCTCGACCGCGGGGTCGGCGTGCTGGCTGTGCAGCCGGTCGTTGCTGGCGTCGGCACCGGCGAGCCCGCCGTACAGGGCGAACACGACGGCGTCGATGATCGTGGACTTGCCGGAGCCCGTCGGTCCCTCGAGCAGGAACACCCCGGAGGCGGCGAGCGCGGCGAAGTCGATCGACACGAGCTCCGGGTAGGGGCCGATCGCGCGGAGTTCGAGACGGTGCAGGTACATCAGCGGTCCCCCTCGCGCTGCAGGGCGAGCGCCGCGGCCTCGTACGCCTCGGTCAGGATCGCGCGGTCATCGTCGTCCGGCGCCGCACCGGTGGCGAACGACACGAAGTCGGCCGCGACCTCGACCGGGTCGGACGTCGCGGTGACGGCACGTGCGGCGGCGCGTTCGCCGCGGTCGGCCGGTTCGTGGGTGATCGCGAGGGCGTGCGGGAAGTGGTCCTTCACCCGCGCGTACATCCGCTCGGGGTGCACGGAGTCGGTCACGGCCACGCGGACCCAGGCGTCCGACGCGGATCGGAACGCGCCGGACTCGATCTCGTCGATGGTGCCGCGCACGTCGACGAGCCGACGGGGCACCGGGGCCGGGACGAGCTCGACCGTGACCGTTCCGGAGGCGTCGAGGTCGACCACCGTCACCGACTTCTGCTGATTCCGCTCGCCGAACGAGAACGCGAGGGGGGACCCGGCGTACCGGATCCGGTCACCGGCACCCACCCGCTGCGGGCCGTGCAGGTGCCCGAGCGCCACGTAGTCGACGCCGTCGAACACCGACTCGGCGACCCGGTCGACCCCGCCGACGCGGATGTCCTGTTCGCTGTCGCTCGGTTCGGTGCCGCCGACGAAGGCGTGCGCCACGACGACGCTGCGCGTACCGGGACGCCCGGCGAGGTCGGCACGGACGCGGTCCATCGCGGCGCCGACGACGGCTTGGTGCGAGCGGGCGAGCGGCTCGTCGGGCACGGCGGCGAGGGCGTACCGCGTGAGGTCGGGGTGGAGGTACGGGATGCCGTAGACGGCCACCTGGCCGGAGTCGTCGTCGAGGAGCACGGGAGTGGCGATGCCCGCGGGCTCGGCGAGGATCCGGACCCGAGCACCCATCACGCCGGCACCGAACCCCAGGCGCGCGGCGGAGTCGTGGTTGCCCGGTGTCAGCACCACCGTGGCGGACCCCGCGAGGCGTTCGAGCGCGTGGGAGAGCATCCGGACGGCGTCGACCGGCGGGATCGCCCGGTCGTAGACGTCCCCGGCGATGACGACGAGGTCGATCGCGCGCGCCCGCACCAGGTCGACGAGCCAGTCGAGGAACGCCGCCTGGTGCTCGAGCAGATCGGCACCCAGCAGCGTGCGGCCGAGGTGCCAGTCGCCGGTGTGCAGGATGCGCATGTCGCCACGGTAGCGCCGGCCGCGGACATCCCCGGTTGCCCCGCGGTCGCCTGTGGAGAACCTTGGAGCGTCAGCCGCAGCTGAGGTTCGTGCCGATGAGCGCGGTCTGGATGCGGGCCGTCGCGGTGCTCGTCGACACCCAGTTCCCGAGGTAGTTCACCCGGAGCGTCACGGTGTAGACCTGGCCGAGCGGCAGCAGGCCGGAACCGGCCACGCGCACCGGCGTCGTCGCGCCGGTCGGGCTGGTCGCGAGCACGGTCGTGCCGTTCATCACGGAGAACGAGGTCGCCGCCGGACCCCCGTACGCGAACGCGATGTTCACGGAGCCGTCGCCGTTGGCCGAGCACACGAGCGAGGTCGCCTGCGGCACCGTCAGGGCCGCGAAGGAGCCGGCGGCGGTCGTCGTCCTCGACCACGGGGCGGCGACGGCCTGCGCGGGGAGGAACGCACCGGCCCCGCCGGCGACGACGAGCACGGCGGCCACGCCGCCGAGCCGGCGGAACCGACGCGCACGCCGCTCGTGTCGACGAGCGGCGCGTCGGCTGGCGGGTGCAGCGCCGTGGACGGTGGGCTCGACGGACTGGAGGCGCGTGGCGGCGCCGTCCCGTGCCTCCAGACCGTCATCGGGACCGTCTGCACGCCCGTCTCCGTCGTCGCCACCGTCACCGTCGTCTCCGTCGGCTGCGACGAGTCGCCGCAGCGACCCGTCGATCGTGCACAGCGCGAGGACGGCCAGCAACCCGAGCGCGAGCATGCCGGTCTTGATCCACTCGCCCTCCCGGATCCACAGGATCGGCGTCCCCACGAACGGCACGCGCAGGAACGCGACCCCGTGCACGGCAGACCGCTCGAGCGGTGTCGAGTCCTGCTGGGGGTTCGCGTCGCCCTTCGTGATCAGGGTGCCGCGGGGGCCGTCCTCGACGTAGCGGTGCATGCGCAGGTGTCCGGGCTGGTCCGGGTCGTCGGCGAGCAGGATCTTGCCCATCCGGACCTCGCCGGCCGAGACCGGACGCGAGACGACGACGTCACCAGGGGCGAGACGCGGCTCCATCGAACCGGTCATCACCGTCGTCGGCTGCCAGCCGATGACGGCGGGCGCGGCGGCCCAGAGCGCGAGCCCGAGCAGGGTCGCGACCACCCCGCGGGCGAGGGTCGCGACGACGACGCGCCCCCAGTCGACGGCGTCACGCAGCACGTCGTGCGGTGTCGGACCACCGTGCACTTCGATGCTGACCATGACTGCCTTCGACCGGGGGCGCGTTGACGGGGGTGACGGACGGGACCGCGTCGGGCCCGGTCCCGGACGTCACCAGCGAGCGGGGACGGGAGCCCGGACTCAGCTGTTCTGGGCCTCCCAGGTGAGGCCGATCGACGCGGTGCCGCCCTGCACCGTGTTCGGCGCGGTGCTCGAGACCGTGTAGGTGAAGCGGTAGACGCGCGACTCGGACGCGGAGCCGGTCGGGGCCCACGTGCCGAGGCCGGTCGCGAAGTTGGTCGAGCCGGTGCCGAACGCGGCGAGCGTGCCGTTGTAGAGCGTGCCGCTGGTCGACGCCGGGGTGAAGCCCGTGCACGAGCCGAAGCCGCCGCCGGTGCCCTGCTCGATCTGCAGGTTGATGTTGCCGGCGAGGTTGTTCGTGGTCGCGGGGTTCGTGCCGTACAGCTTCACCGTCGAGGCAAGCGAGCCGGTCGAGGTGACGGTGATGCAGTTCGCGCCGGTCGAACCCGGCTTGAGACCCGTCGCGGTGAAGAGCGCCGTGTTGTTGTCGTCGTCGGTGAGGGCGACGCTGCCGGCGGTCCAGTTGCTGGTCGGGTTGACGGTGGTGGCCGAGAACGCCGAGTAGGACGCGGTCGAGACGACGACACCCGAGGCCACGAGAGCGGCGGGGATGGCGATCCAGGCGGCGAGACGGGCGGCGCGAGGGGTGACACGGGACATGACGGAGCTCCTGATCCATGGTGCGCCGGGCCCGCGGTGGTTGGCCGCTCTTCGACGCTGTGGTTGGTACGACGATCAAGTTACTTGGACGCCGTGTGGCTCACAAGAGAAGGTACACCCCCACTGCTGGGGGTAGTTCGACGAGTGAGATACTTGTTCAATGAGCAGCACGACGGCATGCCCGTGCCGTCCCCACGATCGCCCAGGCGGTCATGCACCCGAGAGAGCCGCCCGATGACGGACACCGTCCCCGTACTCCCGCCCTCGCTGGACGCCGTCTCCGCCGTGCCGGTCTCGCCCGACGTCACCGTTCCCGAACTCGCGCCGGACACCGGCCTCGCGAGGCTGATGACCGCGTTCCGGATGCTCCAGATGCAGCACGCGCGGGTGCTCCACCACGAGAGCTCGAGCCGCGGCCTGAACGCCACCGACGCCCGGTTCGTGTTCTTCCTCGCGGCAGCGGACGGCGAGGGAGTCACCCCGAAACAGGCCGGCGAGTACCTCGAGCTCACCACCGGCGCGATGACCTCGCTGATCGACCGGCTCGAGAAGCGCGCCCACATCGAGCGCCGCCCGAACCCGCAGGACCGCCGCAGCATCCTCATCCACCTCACCCCGTCAGGGGCCGAGGTCGCGAAGCAGATCGGCGCCGTCTACACGTCGGCGTTCCGCGACGTGATCGCTCCAGGGGACCGGGACCGTCTCGCCGACGCGTTCGACCGGCTCGGGGTGGCGCTCGACCACCACTCGCGCACGGTCACCGCGCCACGGGTCGGATCCGCCTCGTGACCGCCGTGCTGCCGGACGACCCAGCTGTGCCCGCCGGGTCGTCGTCGCCGGTGTCACCCGTGTCCGGGGCTGCACCGGAGACGGACCTCGACCGCGTGCTCGAGGTCTACCGGCGCCTGCAGATCCACCACTCCCGGCTCGTGAACGTCGAGGCGTCGCGGCGCGGCCTCGGGCTCACCGACCTCCGCTTCCTGTCCTCGCTCGCCGCACGTCCGGGCGGGAGCGTCCTGCCGAAGGAGGCCACCGCCTACCTCGGCCTCTCCACCGGCGCGATGACGTCGCTCATCGACCGACTCGAGCAGCGCGACCTCGTCCGGCGCATCCCGAACCCGAACGACCGGCGGAGCGTCGAGGTGGTCATCCTCGACGAGGGCACCCGCACCGTGGACGAGGTCAAGGACGTCTACCGCAAGGCCTTCACCACCGCGATCCCCACGGACCAGATGGGCACGCTCGCGGCCCTGCTCGAGGCGTTCGACGCCGAGCTCGCGGCACACGGAGCCCGCGCGTAGCGTTGCGGGCATGACCCCCTCAGAACTCCTCATCGAAGCGTTCTCGCGCATCCCGTCGACCGTCGAACGCGCCGTCGACGGGCTGTCGGAGGACCAGCTGGCCGCACGTCCGGCCGCCGGTGCGAACACGCTCGCCTGGCTCGCGTGGCACATCGCGCGCGGGCAGGACGCCCAGGTCGCGGACCTCGCGGGCAGCGAGCAGGTGTGGACCGCGGACGGCTGGGTAGAGCGGTTCGGACTGCCGTTCCCCGCCGAAGCGCTCGGGTACGGCATGTCCCGTGACGACGTCGGGCGCGTGCGCGCCTCTGCCGAGCTGCTGGTCGGGTACCTCCGCGCCGTGCACGAGCGGACGGTCGCCTACGTGGGGGCGCTCTCGCCGGAGGACTTCGACCCCGTGGTCGACGACGCGTGGGACCCGCCCGTCACGCGGGGCGCGCGGCTCGTGAGCATCCTCGACGACTGCACGCAGCACGCGGGGCAGGCCGGGTACGTGCGCGGGTTGCTCTTCTTCAACCGCTGACGCGGCGCATCGTGAGCAGGAATGGTCGGGTCGACGGCGGCGACCCGACCATTTCTGCTCACCATCGGACGGACGGGAGGCACGGTGCCGGCTGGCACCGTGCCTCCCGTCCGCCGTGTGCTCGCGACGAGCGCGCGGCGGCGTCTCGCTCGGGAGGCGGTGCCGCACGAGAACACCCCCGTCTCGCCGGAGCGAGACGGGGGTGTTCTGGCGATCGGGAGGTCAGCGCGCGGCGAGCTCCGCGACGATCCCGTCACCGGGAGCGGCGTCGACGAGCTCCGCCTCGATCTCCGCGTGCTCGAGGATGCCCTCGATCTTGCGTCGACGGCTGCGCGGGACGATCGTCACGACCGTGCCCTCCTTGCCGGCACGACCCGTGCGGCCCGAACGGTGCATGTACGCCTTGTAGTCGTCCGGGGCGTCGGCCTGCACGACCAGCGACACGTCGTCCACGTGGATGCCGCGGGCGGCCACGTCGGTCGCGACGAGGACGTTCACCCGGCCGCTCGTGAGCAGCTGCAGGTTGCGGGTGCGGCGCGACTGGTTCAGGTCGCCGTGGAGCGAGGTCGCGCGGATACCGGCGTCCTCGAACTGGTCGGCCAGACGCTCGGCGTAGGCGCGGGTGCGGGCGAAGACGATCGTCTTGCCGGAGCCTGCGACGAGCTCCTCGAGGAGCTGGTCCTTCTGGCGCTGCTCGACCACGAGCACGCGGTGGTCGATCGTCGACGACGCCTGGTCCTCGCCGGCGACCTCGTGGACGGACGGCTCGTGCAGGAACTCCTCGACGAGCGAGGCGACCTGCGCGTCGAGCGTCGCGCTGAACAGGAGCTTCTGGGCGCGGTTGCCCTCGGGGGTGACCTCGGCTGTGGCGGAGAGGATCTCCTGCACCGGCTCGAGGAACCCGAGGTCGCACATGTGGTCGGCCTCGTCGAGCACGGAGATGACGACCTCGCTCAGGTCGAGCTTCCCCTTGTTCATGAGGTCCTGCACGCGGCCCGGCGTCCCGACGATGATGTCGACGCCGCGCTGGAGCGCACCTTCCTGCCGGCCGTACGGGACACCGCCGTAGATCTGCGTCGTGAACAGGCCGACCGAGCGGGCGATCGGCTGCACCGTGCGGTCGATCTGCAGGGCGAGCTCACGGGTCGGCGCGAGGATGAGCGCACGCGGGGCGCGGCCCATCTTGCGCTTCGTGCCGCCGCCGTTCTCCATGAGCTTCTCGACGAGGGGTGCACCGAAGGCGATCGTCTTGCCGGAGCCGGTGCGGCCGCGGCCGAGGACGTCCTTGCCGGCGAGGACGTCGGGGATCGTCGCCGCCTGGATCGGGAACGGGCTGCTGGCGCCGAGCTCCTGCAGGGCGCGGGAGATGTTGCCGCCGATGCCGAGGTCGCCGAAGGTCACGCCCTCGACGTCGGCCGCGACGGTGGCCTCGGCCTGGAGCTTCTCGAGCTTGACGTCGTCGGCGGGGACGAACGGCTTGCGCTCGGTGCGGTCACGGTCGTCGCGGTCGAACCGGCGGGGACGGTCGTCACTGTCACGACGGGGTGCACGGTCGTCGCGGTCGAAGCGACGCGGGGCACGGTCGTCACGGTCGAACCGACGGGGAGCACGGTCGTCACGGTCGAAGTTCCGACGCGGACGGTCATCGCTGTCACGACGGGGCGCACGGTCGTCACGGTCGAAACGACGCGGGGCACGGTCGTCACGGTCGAACCGACGGGGAGCACGGTCGTCACGGTCGAAGTTCCGACGCGGACGGTCATCGCTGTCACGACGCGGGGCACGGTCGTCACGGTCGAACCGACGGGGAGCGCGGTCGTCACGATCGAACCGGCGCGGAGCACGGTCGTCACGATCGAAGCGACGCGGCGCACGGTCGTCTCGGTCGAAACGACGCGGACGGTCGTCGTTGTCACGACGCGGAGCACGGTCGTCACGATCGAACCGACGGGGGGCGCGGTCGTCGCGGTCGAAGCGACGGCCGCCACGGTCGTCGCGCTGCGGGCGGCCCTGGCCACCGTCGCGCGGCTCCCAGTTCGGACGGCTCGGGCGCTCGCCCTGCGATGCGCGACCGCGACGCTCCTCGGCGTCCCAGCGCTGCTTCTGCCGCGGCGCCGACGGGTCGGCGGCGCGGAAGCCGCGGTGCTTGCTGCTGCGAGCGGCGGGGGTGCCGTTCGGGTGACGGACACGGTCGGAGGCGCGGTTGTCCGCGCCGCCCTTGTTGTACGGGGCCATGGCTACTTTCTCGGGGTGCAGACGTACCGCAGCGCCCGGCAGCGACATCGGCGGGGGCTGAATGCGGAGAGGGGGTTCTTCCCGTCGCGGATCGACGTGAATCCAGCCCTCGAGCAACACACACCCAAACTTGAACTCCGTGATCGCAATGTCACGGCGTCGAAGGCCGACCGACGGAGTCTACGCGACCACGCGCCCTGATGCCAGCCCCGAGGCGGGCGCGCGGTGCGGGGCGGCGGTGATCCGTGCCTCCAGGCCGGCCGTCAGGGTCAGGACTCGGCGAGCCGCTGTCGCTGCTCGGCCACGTCGAAGTCCGCCGCGGGCCACGTGAGCTGCATGTCCTCGAGCGTGCGGAGGAGGAGCTGCTGAACGGCGAGCCGCGCGTACCACTTGCGGTTCGCGGGGATCACGTACCAGGGCGCACGAGAGGTCGAGGTTCGGTCGAAGACCGTCTGGTACGCCTCCTGGTAGCCGTCCCACAGCAGACGCTCGTCGATGTCACCAGGGTTGAACTTCCAGTGCTTGTCGGGACGGTCCAGACGCTCGCCGAGCCGCTCGCGCTGTTCGTCCTTCGAGATGTGCAGCATCACCTTGACGATGCTCGTGCCCTGTTCGGCGAGGGCGTCCTCGAAGTCGACGATCGCACCGTAGCGGCGCTCGATCTCCTCCGGAGGCGCGAAGGAGCGGACCTTCTGGATGAGGACGTCCTCGTAGTGCGAGCGGTCGAACACCCCGAGCTGGCCGGCACCGGGCAGCTGTCGTTCGATGCGCCAGAGGAAGTCGTGCTCGCGTTCCTCGGCGGTGGGGGCCTTGAAGCCCGCGTAGTGCACGCCGTTCGGGTCCACCGCGCCGACCACGTGCGAGACGATCCCGCCCTTGCCTGCGGTGTCCATCGCCTGGAGCACGAGGAGCACTCGACGCTGATCCCCCGCGGTCGATGCCGCCCAGAGCCGCTCCTGCAGGGCGGACAGGCGGGACTCACCTGCGGCGAGCGCCTCGAGGCCGTCGATCTTGCGACCCGGGAAGCCCGGCGTGCCGTCGGGGTCGACGCGGTCGAGGCGGAAGCCCTCCTCGACGCGGAGCAGCGGTTCGGGATCGGCGTTCCAGGCCTTGCGACGGCTCACGGGTCCTCCTGTGGGGTCGTGTCTCATCCTGGCACCGCGGGGGCGGGTTCGCCCGGAGGCGTTTTTCGTCCGGCGGGGTCGTCCGTCGGGATCGTCCGTCGGGGTCGTCCGTTGGGTGGAGTGCGCCGCGTGGCCGTTCGTCCCGCAGGTGGACGTCGGCGCGCGGGCGGCGAGTTACGGTGGACTCGATGAGGTCAGGCCGTCGCACGTTGCTCGCGCTCGTCGCCGCGGTCGTGGCGCTCGGCGCGGTCGCGTCGTGCAGCTCGGACCCCGTCGGCGACGAGAACCGCACGGTCACCGCCGGCCCCGTGATCTACCCGCTGTCGTTGCGGTACCACGGCATCGACGTGGTCGCCGACGTGCCGTACGGCTCGGGCGCTCTGCAGCGCCTCGACGTGTGCCTGCCCGCGGACAGCGCTCCGGACACCACGACGACGCCGACCGCGACGGCCGTCCCCACGCATGCTGCCTCTGCGTCCGCATCCCCTGACCCGGACGCACTCGCCGAGGCAGCCAGCGGCACCCGCCCCGCCGTGCTGATGATCCACGGCGGCAGTTGGTCGCACGGCGACAAGGCGACGGCGGCGTACCGGTCGGTGTGCAAGTACCTCGCGTCCGAGGGGTTCGTCACGTTCAACGTCGACTACCGGCTCGCGCCGACCGACCCCTTCCCCGCCGGGCTCGACGACGTCCGACGGGCGCTCGACTTCGTGTTCCGCCCGACGACGCTGTCGACCTACGACGTGGACAGCAAGCGGGTCGGGGTGTTCGGTGGCAGCGCCGGCGGGAACCTCGCGGCGATGCTCGCCGTCACCGACCACGACTCGACCGCCTACGCCGAGGGCAACCGGATCCGGGCCGTCGTCGACCTGAGCGGGCCGACGAACCTGACCTCGAGGTCGACCCGCGCGGACGGGGTCTCGGCGTCGTTCCAGCGGAAGCAGTTGCTGTACCTCGGGTGCCGGACCTACGCGAACTGTCCGGCGGCGACCCGGGCATCCCCGGAGTACCACGTGACCTCGGACACGGCACCGTTCTTCATCGGGCACTCCACGGACGAGTTCATCCCACTCTGGGAGTCGCAGGAGTTCGCGGCGACCCTGCGGAAGCACGACGTGCCGGTGACGTTCGTGGCCGTGGAGGGATCTGCGCACTCGATCGCGCAGCTCGACGAGGCGATGAGCAAGCGCGTGGCGACCTTCCTCCGGCGGCACTTGGGCTGAGCGCCGGGGCGGATACACCCCGAGACTCGCGGTCAGCGACAGTTCTCGGGCTGTGGAGCGCGAGAGGTGTCGCTCAGCCCGAGTCTCGGCACCGGCGGCCCCGGGCGTGCCCCGGGCGTGCCCCGGGCGGGTGGCACCCGGAGTCGGGACTGCCGCCGAGAGCCGCACCCGCGCAGACTTCCAGGGTGACCGACACCTCGACCCGCCCTGCACGCGACACCGCCACCCGCTGGGAGCGGCACTCGTCGCTGCAGACGTTCGCCGAGCTCCTGCTCGGGCTGTCGTTCACCGCTACCGTCGCGTTCGGTGGGTACGCGGCCGTGACCGGTCGGATGACCGTGCTGTCGCAGGGCGCCGGAGTCGTGTTCCTCGTGACGCTGACGTGCGTGCTCGTGTCGTGGTTCCGCGCCGTCGAGCGCGAAGAGGCCCCGGCCACGCCCGCGGACCCGATCGCCGCCGTCGACGCCGAGTACCGCCGCTAGCCCTCCGCCGCTAACCCTCGGCAGTCTCCGCAGCCGCGGCACGCCGGTCCGCTCGACGCTCGCGCGCCCGTTCGACGACGAAGTACAGCGCCGGCAGCACCACGAGGGTGAGCAACGTCGACGACACCAGGCCGCCGATCACGACCAACGCCAGCGGCTGCGAGATGAACCCGGACTTGCCCGTGAGCCCGATCGCCATCGGCACGAGCGCGAAGATCGTCGCGAGCGCCGTCATCAGGATCGGGCGGAGGCGTCGGGTCGCACCCTCGACCAGTGCTTCGCGCACACGGAGGCCTCGTCGCCGGTACTGGTTCACGAGGTCGATGAGCACGATGGCGTTCGTCACGACGATGCCCACGAGCATGAGGACACCGATCAGTGAGGCGACGCCGATCGGAATGCCCGACGCGATCTGCAGCAGGATCGCTCCGGTCGCCGCGAACGGCACCGAGACGAGCAGCAGGAGCGGCTGGAGCAGGCTGCGGAACGTCGCGACCATCACCACGTAGACGATGAGGATGGCGATGAGCGCCGCGAGCAAGAGCTGACTGAACGCCGACGACTGGCTCGAGGCCACGCCGCCGATCGTCGCCGAGGCTCCCCGCGGCAGGTCGAGTCCATCCACCGCAGTGGTGACGGCCTGCACCGCTGCGCCCAGGTTGGTGGCGTCCGGGGTGACCGTGATGGTCGCGGTCCGGACGGCGTCCGAGGTGGTGACGGTGGTCGGCCCCTCGGCACGCTCGACGGTCGCGACGTCGGACAGCGGGACGACACCCGTCGACGTCGGGATCGACAGCCCCCGGAGCGCGGTCGAGGTCGTCGGCGGCTCCGGGTCGGCGATGTACACGTCGAGCGAGGCGTCGTCGATCTCCACCGTGCCGGTGTCGAGCGGCGAGACGGCCGCTGCGACGATCCCGCCGACCTGCGTCTCGGTGAGGCCGAGCGCCGCCGCCTTCGACCGGTCGACCCGGACCGCGAGGTAGGGCTCCGCCGAGGACAGGTTGCTCGACGCCCCGGTGGTGTGGTCGACCTTCCGCATCTCGCGGAGGACCTGGTCGGCCGCGGTCCGGAGCTGGTCCTGGGTCGGCGCCGTGACGTCCACCTCGATGTCGCTGCTGCCGCCGAAGCCACCGCCCGCCGACGAGACGGTGACGTCACCGGCCCCCTCGAGCGCGTTCAACCGCTTCCGGGTGTCCGACTGGATGCGGTCCTGGTCGGCGTCGGCGTCGGTCGTCACGGCGTACTGGATCGATGCCGAGGCCCCACCGCCGAACGCCGCCTGGATGGACTGTCCGCTCGTGCCGATGGTCGTCTGCACGGTGTCGACGCCGTCCACCTCGCGCAGCTGGCGTTCGACCTTCCGGGCTTCGTCGGACTGCACGTCGAGGCTGGTGCCGGGGTCGAGGTCCTGCGTCACCGTGAAGGTGTTCTGGCCGGAGTCGCCGAGGTAGTTCGTCTTGACGAAGGGCAGCGCCGCCGCGGTCCCGCCGAGGACGACGACCGCCAGGATGAGCACCGTCCACGGGGTCCGGAGCACCCACCGGAGAACGGGCTGGTAGCCCCGCCGCAGGCGGTCGGGGGCGGCAGCGTCGTGCAGGTCCGCTGCGGAGGCGAGTGCTCCGGTCGTCGCGGACCGGCCTGGAGGCGCGGTGTCGGTGGACGCGTCGGCTGCGGCTGACGAGGTGGTCGCGCCGGCGTGCTTGTGCGCCTTCGGGGCGCGCAGGAACCAGTACGCGAGCACGGGCACGATCGTGAGCGACACGAGCAGCGAGGCGACGAGCGCCATCGTCACGGTCAGGGCGAACGGACGGAACAGCTCACCGACGAGCTCGGCCACGAACGCCACCGGCAGGAACACGACGACCGTCGTCACCGTCGACGCCGTCACCGCGCCGGCGACCTCGCGCACGCCGTCGAGCACCGCCTGCCGTCGGTCGACGCCGGGTTGCAGGTGCCGCTTGATGTTCTCGATGACGACGATCGAGTCGTCGACGACGCGACCGATCGCGATCGTGAGCGCCGCGAGGGTGATGATGTTCAGCGTGTAGTCCGCCGCCCGCATGCCGATCGCTGCGAGGAGCACCGACGTCGGGATCGAGATCGCCGTGACGATCGTGGACCGGACCGACAGCAGGAACAGCAGGATCACGATCACGGCGAACCCGAGGCCGAGCAGGCCTTCCTCGGCGAGGGAGTCGATCGACTGCTGGATGTACGGCGCCTGGTCGAACACCACGGTGATCTTCGGGTCGCCGGTGATCTTCTTCTCGATGTCGGGCAGGGCGTCCCGCACGGTGGTCGAGACGTCGACGGTGTTGGCCTCCTGCGTCTTCGTGATCGCGATCGTCAGGGCCTGCTCGCCGTCGACGCGGCTGATCGAGGTGCGCGGGGATTCCTGGATCGCCACCTTCGCGACGTCGCCGATGGTGGCCGACGAGGTCCCCCCGGTCAGCGGCAGCGCCTCGATGTCGTCGAGGGACGCGATCCGCTGCCCGGTCTGCACCGACAGCGTCGTGCCGTCCTGCGTGATCGTGCCGCCGGGGATGAGCGTGCCGTTGTCGTCGAGGGCGTCCGAGATGGCGGTCTGCGAGAGGCCCCGTGCGGCGAGCGCCGTCCGGTCCGGGGTGATCACGACGCGGCGGCCGGGGTTGCCGAAGACGTCGGCCTCGCGCACGCCGTCGAGCTTCTCGAGGTCGGGGATCGCGGTGGCGTTCAACCGGTCGACGAGCTGTTCCTGGTCGCCCGTCGCCGAGACCGCGAGCTGGATGACCGGCAGGTCGTCGAAGGACCCGGTGACGATCTGCGTCTGGACCGAGTCGGGCAGCGACAGTGCGTTGACGACGGTCTGGATCTTGTCCTCGGCGCTGGCGAGGTTCGACCCGTAGGCGAACTCGGCGGAGACGACGCTCTGGCCGGTGGACGACGTCGCCGTTGTGGACTTGAGGTCCGGCACCGCCTGGATCCCCTGCTCGATCTTCGTCGAGACGTCGTTCGACACGACTTCCGGAGTGGCACCGGGGTAGGCGCTGACGATCGCGATCTGGGGGAACTGGACGCTCGGGATGAGCTCCTGCTTGAGGCTCGTCAGCGCGATGCCGCCGAACACCGCGACGACGATGGTGACGAGCGCGATGAGGGCCCGGTTGCGGAGACTGAAGACCGAGAGGAGGTGCACGGTCCGATCCTTGCAGGACCCACCCGTGCGTGGACGCGATCACCGCGATCCGTGGAGAACCCGGAACGGACCGGTACCGGTGGAGGACCATCCGGGCACCGAACGGACCTCAGCCGCCGAGCGCCAGGTACACCCCGAGCACCCCGACCGTGCCGAGGACCCCGACCCCGAGCGCCACGACCCGACCGAGCGGGTCACGGGCGGTCAGGACGGCCACCGCGAGGAGCACGACCCCGACGACGATCTCGACCACCCAGGCCACCGGCCCGGTGGTGTCGGCGACCTGGAGCAGTGCCCGGACACCCTCGCCGACGAGCACCGCCGCGGTCGCACCGAGGGCAGCGCCACGCCACCGCACGCTCGGAGGACGGACCGCCACGGCGACGGCCCCGGCGAGCACCCCCGCGGGGATCCCCATGAGGACCCAGAAGTTCGTGACGGACAGGACGTCCGGGAAGCCACGCAGGTTCGTCGTCGCCCAGTACCCCACGTGCATGAGCTCGAGCAGGACCACGCCGAGGAGCATCGCGAGCGGCAGCGCCACCCGGCCCGCACGGACGCCGGCGAGCAGGCACAGCAGCACGGCGACGACGAACCACGGTCCGGCGGAGTTCGAGACGGTCGACAGCCCGGGGACTGCCTGACCGAACGAGGTCAGCACGCCGGCGAGCAGCGAGCCGGTCAGCGCCATCGTGACGCGGGCAGCCGGCGGCACCGCCGCACACGCGACGCGCTCCGGAGCCGTGGCCGTCGCCTTCATGGTCGTGTCCATGCGACAAGACTCCCGTGCCGACGGGCCGGACCACATCACCCCACGGAGCGAGATGCACGCCCCGCCGTCACCCCACAGGATGACGGGCCGCACACACGCGCGCACCCGCACCCGCGCGCACCCGCCCGTTCACACGACCGCGGCCAACGACCCTCGCACCCCGGCACTGTCCCCACCGATCCGCGCCCACGACCGCTCCAGCACGTCGACGAGCCGCACCCGATCGGCCGGCGGCATCGTGAACGGCACCCGCAGGAACCGCTCGAACCCGCCGTCCGGCCCGAACACCCCGCCGGACGCGAGCACGACGCCCTCGGACCGTGCGGCGAGCACGAGCGCGCTCGACACAGGCCGCCCGAGCCCGACCCACGTCGTCAACCCGCCCGCCGGCGACGGGACGTCCCACTCCGGGAGCCGCGCGCGCAACGCGCCCACGACGTCGTCGCGACCCTGCCGCAGGTACTCGCGCCGCGCCTCCAGGACGGCCGCCGTGCGTGGCACGAGCTCGCGCGCGACCAGCTGGTCGAGGACGGGCGTGCCGAGGTCGCCCGTCGGACGGGCGAGCAGCAAGCGCTGCAGGAGGTCGGGCGCAGCCCGGATCCAGCCGATGCGCAGGCCGCCCCAGAACACCTTGTCCGCCGACCCGATCATCACGACGGCATCGGACCCGGCGGCCAGCGGGAGCGACGGCGTCCCCTCGATCCGCAGCTCCCCCATCGTCTCGTCGGCGATCACCGTGGTGCCGGTCGAGGAGGCCACCGACAGCAGGAGCTCCCGCGTGGACTCCGACATCGTCGCCCCGGTGGGGTTGTGCAGTTCGGGCATCACGTACGCCACGGCCGGCGCGGTCCGCCGCAGTGTCGTCTCGAGCGCAGCGGCGTCCCACCCGGTCCGGGCGTCGACGGGCACGCCGACGAGGCGGCCGCCGGCCTCGCGGAACGCCTCGTGCGCGTGCGGGTAGGTCGGCGACTCGACCAGGACGGCGTCGCCGCGACGGACGAGCACCCGTGCCAGCAGGGCGATGGCGTGCTGCGCGCCGATGGTCACGACGACCTGTGAGGCGTCGGTGGGCAGCCCGCGGTCCGTGTACCGCGCCGCGATGGCCGCGCGCAGTCCCGGGTCACCGACGGTGTCGTAGCCGATGCCGGCGAGCGCCGCCGGGACGTGCCGCACCGCCCGTTCGACGGCCTCGGCGATCCCGGGAGCCGCGTGCATCGCCGCCTTGCGGAGGTCGAGCAGGTCGCCGGACACCACGCCGCCGAGTCGTTCCGGGTCCGGCCGCCCGGCGAGGTCCCGCGGCAGGTGGACCACACTGCCGGAGCCACGGACCGACACGAGGAACCCGTCGGACCGCAGCCGCGAGTACGCGTTCGCCACCGTGGTGCGGGAGACGCCGAGGGCGGTCGCGAGTCCCCGCTCGGCCGGCAGGCGCACGCCGAGCGGGATCCGACCGTCGATCACCAGGACGCGCAGGGCGTCGGACAGCGCCTCGTACGCGGGGGCGTCGGTGGCTGCACGCCAGTCGGTGAGCAGGTGCGCGGCGGCACGGGCACTGAGCAGGACGGCGCCGGTGCGGGTCGCGGGCAGGACGGTCATGGATCCACGGTAGCCGAATTGGCCCTCGACGTGCAGTCCAATCCCGCGCACGATCGAGCCATGCCCCGCTCCACCGCTCTCACGCTCCGCTTCGTCCAGCTCTTCGTCGGCCTGTTCCTCTACGGGGCATCGACGGCACTGCAGGTCCGGGCCGTCGTCGGCGTGAGTTCGTGGACGGTGCTCACCGAGGGCCTCGAGAACGTCGTGCCGTGGTCGTTCGGCGTCATCACCGTGGTGTCGAGCGGCGTCATCCTGCTGTTCTGGATCCCGCTCCGGCAGAAGCCCGGCATCGGCACGCTGCTCAACGCCCTGGCGATCGGACCGTCGGCGGACCTCGTGCTCTGGCTCGTCCCGACCCCGTCGGCGCTCGCCGGACGGATCCTGCTGTTCGTCGCCGGACTCCTGCTGCTCGCGCTGGCCACGGCGTTCTACATCGGCGCCGGGTTCGGCACGGGCGCCCGGGACGGCCTGATGGTCGGCCTGCACGAGCGACTCGGCTGGCCGGTGTGGGCCGCGCGGACCGCGATCGAGGTGTCGGTCGTGATCGTCGGTTGGCTGCTCGGCGGCGACGTCGGTGCGGGCACCGTGATCGCCGCGTTCGCGATCGGCCCGATGGTCCAGCCCCTGATGCCCGTCTTCCGCCGGTTCCCGTGGAGTCCGGAACGCACGGCTCGCGCCGCGACCACCAGCCTGGAGGCACGCCCCGCCTCCGTCACGCCGGTCCCCTGAGTGGAGATGGTCGGCTCCCAGACCTTGCGTCAGAGCAACTCGCGATATAACGTGTCGTCCACAGACGCGATACATCGCGAGTTCGAGGAGGCAACATGGCCGAGGAGAAGTGGCTCGTCGAGGAGCCGAAGGTGATCGACACCGGGATCGTCCGCCGCTTGCGCGTGGGCCTCGCCGGTGGCCAGGTCGACGTCGTCGCCCACGACGAGCCGACCGCCCGCGTCGAGGTGCACAGCGTGTCCGGCAAGCCGATGAAGATCGAGCTCGACGGCGACACGCTCACCATCGACCACCCGCAGGTCCGCTGGGACGACCCGATCGGGTTCCTGAAGTCCTTCCGCGGCAAGGCCCACGCCGACGTCAGCGTGCTGGTTCCCCGCGACGCGATCGTCACGGTCGGGGTCGTCTCCGCGGGGGCGCTGCTCTCCGGCACGAACCGCGGCGCCACGCTCAACACGGTGTCCGGGGACCTGGTCGTCGACGACGTCGCGGGCGACGTGACGGTCAACGCGGTGTCCGGCACCACGACCATCCGCGAGCTCGACGGCGCCCTGACGGTCCACACCGTGTCCGGCGACGTCGTGGCGACGGGTGCGATCCCCCGGTTCTCGGCCGACGGCGTGAGTGCCGACGTCGTGCTCGACCTGCACGGCACCCCGGACTCGGCACGCGTGAACACGGTGTCCGGATCGGTGAGCGTCCGACTCGAGGACGGCGTGCCCTACCAGTGCACCGTGAGCACGGCGTCCGGCAAGCTGCAGTTCGACGACTCCGAGATCCGCGGCGTCCGTGGCTCCTACGTCAAGCAGGGCGGCGAGCTGTCCGGGCAGTGGCTCGACCTCCGGGTGAACTCGGTCTCCGGCGACATCGCGGTGCTGCACGCGGCACCCGAGGCCCCGGCCGACGTGGACACGGAGGTCGTCGAATGAGCCCCGTCTTCGCCCACGGCCACCTGCGCCTGTACCTGCTCGTCCTGCTCGCCGACCACCCGATGCACGGGTACGAGGTCATCCAGGCCCTCGGCGACCGCTTCGGCGGCACCTACGTCCCGAGCGCCGGCACCGTGTACCCGCGGCTCGCCAAGCTCGAGGAAGAAGGACTCGTGTCGAAGTCCGCGGACGGCCGGAAGACCGTCTACGCGATCACCGACGCGGGTCGGGCCGAGCTGGACGCCCGCGCCGACGAGATCGCCGAGGTCGAGAACGGCGTGAACGACTCGGTGAAGTCCCTCGCCGACGGCGTCCGTGCCTCGGTGGGCGAGGCCATGCGGTCCCTCCGCGCCGACCTCGCCGCGAGCGCGCAGGCGCCGCGTGGCCGGACCGCCGACGAGCCCGTCGACGTGCCGTCCGAGGGTGCCCGGGCACTCCGCGAGGTCGAGATGGCCCTGTCGTCGTTCCGGCAGCAGGTCCGTGCGGACCTCCGCCGCCGCGCCACGCGCGGCACGCTCACCGCCGACACCGTGACGCGTCTGCGCGACGGCCTGGAGGCACTGCGCAAGTCGCTCTGACGGCCGTCGGCCGACAGACGGGGACGACCCGTGCCTCCAGGCAGTCCGCCTGTCGGCACGGGTCGTCCGTCACAGGCCGCGGTCGGCCAGCGCGTGCATCGCGTCCCGCAGGGCGCGCGCGGCGCCCGTACCCGCCCACTCGTACGCGTGCGTGAACCGCTCGTCCTGCACGTACATGTCAGCGAGCGTGCGGAATCGGTCGGCGGTGAGCTCGGCCGGGGGCGTCGCCTGCGCGAGCCAGGCGAACTGGCGCCGCGCGAGTGCGGTGCCGGCCTCGGATGCCGGCCCCGCGCCGGACGCGGCGAGCGCCGCGGCGTCCTGCGCGATCGCCCGCTGCTCGGCCTGGAAGGCCTCCTTCGCGGTGGCGTCCTTGGAGTCCCACCAGCGTGCGCCGCGGTCCCAGGCGTCGGTGCCCCAGCGCTCCTCGACCTCTTGCTTGAACCGGGTCTGGTCGAACCCGTCGAACGTGTCGGTGGCGTTCATGTCCTCTCCCTTCTCGATCCTGGTGATGGTGGCGCGCACGGCCGCGAGCTGTCGGGCGAGCCGGTCGCGCTCGCGTTCCAGCCACGCGACATGCGCGGTGAGGGCCGTGACGTCATCCTGCTCCCCGTCGAGGACCCGTCGGATCTCGGGCAGACCGAGTCCGAGCCCGCGCAGGAGCAGGATCCGCTGCAACCGGACGAGGGCGCGGTCGTCGTAGCGGCGGAGTCCGCCGTCGCCGACCGCCGTTGCGGGCAGCAGCCCGATCGCGTCGTAGTGGCGCAACGTGCGGCTCGACACACCGGCGGAACGCGCCACGTCGGCGATGCCGTGCGGTGCTTTCGCAGCTGCGCCCGCCGTGTCTGTCGAATCCCTCATGCAGCCCACGCTAGAGGTTGACGCAGCGTCAACCGCAAGGGGTTTTCGGACCGTGTTGCACGAGAACGCGGCCAGGTCCGGAATACCACCCCCGTGACCCGTGTTGACTCGCGCTCCGAAACGAGTAGGTTTGCCGCTCGTGACGAACGAGATCCGGTCGTTGAAAGCGCGACTGATCGGGGATCCCCTCCCCTCAGAGAAGCTCGAAGGGCAGCTCCTCCCGAAGCACCTGGCCCTGCCGATCTTCGCGAGCGACCCGCTGTCCTCCGTGGCGTACGCGCCGCAGGAACTCCTCATGATCCTGCTGCTCGGCGGGATGGCGTTCCTGACGTTCGCCCCGTGGGTCGCCGCCCTCGTCGTGCTGCTGCTCGTGGTCGTCGTCGCGTCCTACCGACAGCTCATCAAGGCGTACCCGTCCGGCGGTGGCGACTACGAGGTGGCGCACCGGAACCTCGGCGAGAAGGCCGGCCTCGTCGTCGCGTCCGCGCTGCTCGTCGACTACGTGATGACCGTCGCCGTCTCGGTCGCGTCGGGCGTGGACAACATCATCTCGGCGCTCCCCGTGCTCAACCAGTTCCGCGTCGAGCTCGCCCTGCTGTTCGTCGTGCTGCTGGCGGCCGCGAACCTCCGCGGGGTGCGCGAGTCGAGCAAGGCCTTCGCCGTGCCGACGTACCTGTTCGTGGCGTCCGTGTTCGTCATGGTCGTCACGGGGCTGCTGCGCGCCGCGTTCGGGCACGCCCCGGTCGCCGAGTCCGCCGCGTACACGGTGCAGAACGTCGAGCACACCACGCAGGCGGCCTTCATCCTGCTGCTCCTGCGCGCGTTCGCCTCGGGCTGCTCGGCCCTGACCGGTGTCGAGGCGATCGCGAACGGCGTGCAGGCGTTCCGCCGCCCGAAGATCAAGAACGCGCAGATGACCCTCGTGTTCATGGGGTCGATCGCGATCGTCCTGTTCGTCGGGCTCATCACACTCGCGCTCATCTCCCGCGTGCACTACGCCGAGGACGCCTGCGACCTGCAGGGCTTCGCGGCATGCGCGACGCACCCGCAGCGCTCCCTGATCGCCCAGATCGCCGCCGCGACGTTCGGGAACAACACGGTGCTGTTCTTCGTGATCCAGGCGACCACCGCGGCGGTGCTGCTCCTCGCGGCGAACACGGCGTTCAACGGCTTCCCGCTGCTCGGCTCGATCCTGGCCCGCGACTCGTACGCCCCGAAGGCCCTGTCGACCCGCGGTGACCGGCTCATCTACTCGAACGGCGTGATCGTCCTCGCGCTCGTCGCGGCCGCACTGCTCATCGTCTACCGGGCGAACGTCACGAGCCTGATCCAGCTCTACATCATCGGGGTGTTCGTGTCGTTCACGCTCGGGCAGACCGGGATGATCGTGCACTGGACGCGGTTGCTGCGGGAGGACCGTGCGGGGACCGCTGCAGAGCCGGTCAACCGCGGGCAGGTCATTCGCTCCCGGGCGATCAACGCCACCGGCGCGACCTTCACGTTCGTCGTCCTGGTCATCGTCACGATCACGAAGTTCACCCACGGCGCGTGGCTCGTGTTCCTGATCATGCCGATCCTGTTCGTCCTGATGCTCGGCGTGAACCGGTACTACCGCGACGTCTCGCACGAGATCGAGGCCGACGAGGAGACCCAGTTCGGCGCGACCGGCGACCACGCCATCGTCCTGGTGAACAAGCTGCAGAAGCCGGTGCTCAAGGCGCTCGACTACGCGATCGCCGCGAAGCACGCGAGCTTCGAGGCCGTGCACGTCGCGATCGACGACGCCGAGTCCGCCCGGCTGCGGGCGCAGTGGGCCGAGTACGGCATCGAGGTCCCCCTGACCATCGTGCCGAGCCCCTACCGCGACATCTCGATGCCGCTCATCAAGTACATCAAGGCGCACCGGATGGAGCACGGCTCCGAGGTCGTCACGGTCTACACGCCCGTGTTCGTCGTCGGACACTGGTGGGAGAACTTCCTGCACAACCACCGTGGCCGCCGGATCCGCAAGAAGCTCCTGCTCGTGCACGGCGTCACCGTCGCCCTCGTGCCGTGGCTGCTCGACTCGTCGGAGCTCCTGTACGGCCGCCGCTCCCGTCCGCTGCCGGGGCAGGAACGCCGCGGCGAACCGATCCGTCCGGCACTCCGCCGCTCCCCGCACGGCGTCTTCCAGCACGAGGCGCAGGACGACCGGCTGCTCCGGTCCGCGCAGCGCAACAGCCTGCAGCCGCGACGTGCGACCCGTCCGGCCGGCCCCGCCGAGGGCGTCGACCAGACCCAGTGCACCGGTGAGATGCACGTGCTCGTGCCGTCTCCCCCGCGCAGCGACGGTGCTTAGTCTCCGCACGGTGCTTCGTCTCCGCACGGTGACGGTCGTAGCATCTGACGTCATGACGATCTCCGACCTGCGCACCTTCGCGACGTTCGACGGGCACGGCGGCAAGGTCTCGAAGCGCGTCGAGGTCCTCGACCACGCGCCCACGCCCGGCGGCCCGCACGAGGGGCTCGTCGCCGTCCGCGGCCCGCACCCCCTCGGAGCGCTCGACGAGCGGACAGCAGAGGACTCGACGCACCGCATCGGTTGGGTCGACCCCGCCACGCTGCGCGACTGGTACCGCCCGGACCGCGTCGTCGTCTCACGACTCGACGCGCGGCGGTCCGGGCTCGAGCCCGGGACGTACGCGGATTCGCGCGGTCGCGGACGGGTCCGGATCGACGGCCTGGAGGCACGGCTCGCCCCCGACGGTCGGCCCGCGTTCCGCGCACTGGCCGGCCCGGCGGACGCCCCGGTCGCGGACGTCCCGCTGCCGAAGGACCAGGCGGTGCGACTCGTGGTCGTCCGGCACGTCGAGGAGGGCCTGGAGATCGTGACCACCCCGGTGTCGCCGTTCCTGTCGCCCGGTCGCTACACCGCGTACGACGACGACATCGTGGGCCTGCCACCGCGGGAGGCCACCGGGCACCAGGTCGTCAGCGCCTCCGTACTGCTCGACGGCACGCTGCACCAGGTCGAGCGCATCGACGAGCGGGCGGCAACCATCTGGATCCGGCAGGGCGACCGCTCCGTGCCGATCGCGGCGAGCTCGATCGGGCCCGACCTGGTGCGGTACACGGCGGTCGCCGGCTGAGGCGGGGTCCCGTCGCACGGGTCCGGTCTCCCGGGTTCCGTCCGGGTTCCGTTCGGGGGACGCCACGGTGGGGGTCCTGGTCGGGGGTGCGGCGTAGCGTCCCCGGCATGAGTGATGCAGACCCGACCCAGCAGCCCGCCGCCGACCTCGCGGGCGAGACCCTCGGCGGCGCCCGTCCGGACCCGTCGACCGACGCCAGCAAGGACCCCGAGGAGTGGGTCACCGGTGACGAGCCGATGACCGGCCCGCAGCGCAGCTACCTCGACACCCTCGCCCGCGAGGCCGGCGAGGAACTCCCCGCCGACCTCACCAAGGCCGAGGCCTCGGAGCACATCGACCGCCTGCAGCAGCAGACCGGACGCGGCGCTTCCTGAACGCGCGTCCGCGTTTCGGTGGACCCGGGCCTGGACGTGTCCTGGTGATGCCCGGGCAGTCCCCCGAACGAGGGGGAACGGTGACGCGTCACCCGTTAGCTTCGACGCCATGCGAACGACATCGACCTCCATCGGCCTGACCGCGCTCCGCATCGTCCTCGGGGTGGTGTTCATCGCTCACGGCGCCCAGAAGTTCGCCCAGGGCATCGGCTCCGTGACCGAGGGCTTCTCCGGCATGGGCGTCCCGCTCGCCGAGGTCGCCGCACCCCTCGTGGCCGGCCTCGAGCTCGTCGGGGGCGTGTTCCTCGTGCTCGGGGTCGCGACCCGCGTCGTCGGCGTGCTGCTGGCGGTCGACATGGTGGTCGCGGGCCTGCTCGCCCATGCGTCCTCGGGGTTCTACTCGCAGGACGGCGGGTTCGAGTACGTGCTCGTGCTCGCGGTGGCGTCCCTGGCGGTGGCACTGACCGGGCCGGGGCGGTTCTCGCTCGACGCGGTGTTCCTGCTCGCCTCACGCCGGCGTCGTGGCGTGCAGGAGCCCCTCCCCGCCTGACGCCCGCTCGGCGCCCGCCTCGCACCGTGCGAGGTCAGGGTGACCACGTCTCCGCATGGTGCGAGGTTCCGTGCGTCGTGCGACCCTGTGCGCCTCGCACGGAGCGCGGAACCTCGCACACTGCGGGCACGACCGCGGGCCGACCTCGCACCGTGCGAGGTCAGGGTCCGATGAGCACGTCCATCACCTGTCGAGCGATCCGCCGCCCGGCCCTGTTCGCGCCGATCGTCGAGGCCCGTGGGCCGTACCCGGCGAGGAACAGCCGCGGCTCGTCGACGGAGCGGCCGTCCTCGACCACGATCCCACCAGCAGCGGTCCGCAGGTGCAACGGCGCGAGGTGCCGCAGGTCCGCCCGGAACCCCGTCGCCCAGATCACCGCGTCGGCGTGCACGTGCTCGCCGTCCGCCGTGACGACCCCGGTCTCGTCGAGGCGCGCGAACATCGGCGACTCCCGGAGCACACCACGGTCGAGCCCCGCACGGATCCGCCGCGAGACGGGCACCCCGGTCCCGCTGACGATGCTCGGCAGCGTCTCCCCCGCACGTGCTGCCCTGTCCTGCTCGTCGACAGCGGCGACGGCGGACTCCAGGTCGAGCGACGCGGACTCCGACCAGACCATCGGACGGCGGGTGAACCACCGCGTCCGGGCGCCGACCCCGTCGAGCTCGAGCAGGAACCCGATGGCACTCGTCCCGCCGCCGACCACGACCACGTCCTGCCCGGCGAACTCCTTGGCGCTCCGGTACTCGGTCGTGTCCACCTGGCGGCCCCGGAACACGTCGCGACCCGGGTACCACGGGACGAACGGCGTGCCCCACGTGCCGGAGGCGTTCACCACGACCTCGGCTGCGATCCGAGCCGTGCCGCCGTCCGCGTTCGTCGTCGCGACGCAGAGTTCCTCGGTCCCGTCGATGCGCGAAACGGACGACACCGAGACGGGGCGCCGGACCCGCAGGTCGTAGTGCTGCTCGAAGCGCCGGTAGTACTCGCCGACGACGTCCCGGGCGGGTCGCGACCGGTCGGCGTCGTCGAACCGGAGCCCCATCGCGTTCATGCCGGGTAGGTCGTGCACGCGGTGGGCCGCCCCGAGCCGCAGCGCTTCCCACCGGAACTGCCACGCACCGCCGGTGCCCGGAGCACGGTCGAGGAGCACCAGGTCGCTGCCGGGCGTCAGCCCGAGTCGGCGCAGGTGGTATCCCACCGAGAGACCGGCCTGGCCGGCGCCGATCACCACGACGCGAGCGTGCTGGTCGACCGGGGGCGGGGCGTCGTCTGTCATCACTTCGATTCTGCTGTGCGCGAGGCCGTCGCGGCGACGTCCAGATCGGGGTACATGGTAGAGTGATCGGCAGATTTCAAACCACGAACCGTTCGGTTCCCCGGGTGACTCCTCTCCCGCCAGGACCGGACCAGAGCCGATCACGAGGGGGTCACGCATGGGGCGCGGCCGTCAGAAGGCAAAGCACACCAAGGTCGCCCGGGAGCTGAAGTACTTCAGCCCGGAGACGAACTACGGTGCGCTCGAACGCGAGCTCTCCGCCGGGCAGCACTCGGATGAGAACTCCTACGTCGACCGCTGGGCAGACCAATACGGGGATGACCAGCTCGAAGAAGACGACGAGTTCGAACCGCAACAGGACCAGAACAAGTCCGCCTGACCCAGGCTCGATGACGACGCCGCGCACCCCTCGGGGCAGCGCGGCGTTTCGTCGTGCGCGCAGGCTCGCGACCACCCGAGTCGCGCTCCCGAGGTCGCACGACCCGCCGCACGCGTCCCGCCACGGTCGCACGAACTGCCGCCCGGAACGAGTCCGGACGGCAGTTCGCGCGACCTCGAGCCCGCGGAGCGCGCACTCAGCCCGCGTACGACCCCACGAGCCGGACCGCGCCGCCGTCGACGCCCTTCGCGCCCTGTTCGAAGCCGCTCAGGTCCCGCGCCGAGGTGGCGATCGTCCCGACGCTCCACGACGCGAGCCCGGCGGCCCCGAGCGACGCGATGACGTCCGACGCCGCAGCGGCCGAGACGACCGCGAACATGCCGATGCCGAGGTTCCAGGTGCCCTCGGTGTCCTCGATCGGGGTCCCCGCCATCGAGGCGAGCACCCGGAACACGGGCAGGGGCTCCCACGTGGAGCGGTCGACCTCGACCCAGGACCCGACGGGCAGCACCCGCGCCAGGTTCGCCGCGATGCCACCGCCGGTGACGTGCGACAGCGAGTGCACGGCGCCGGGGTGCTGCTCGATGAGCGACAGCAGCGGCGTCGTGTAGAGGCGCGTCGGCTCGAGCAGGGCTTCCCCGACCAGGCCGCCGAGCTCCGGCAGCGAGTCGGTGTACCCGACGCCGCGGGAGGACAGGATGTGGCGCACGAGCGAGTACCCGTTCGAGTGCAGTCCGGAGGACGCGATCGCCACCACGACGTCGCCGTCCTGCACGAGGTGCGCGCCGAGCTGCGAGCCGGCCTCGACCGCACCGACCGCGGCACCGGCCACGTCGTAGTCGTCCGGCCCGAGCAGACCGGGGTGCTCGGCCGTCTCGCCGCCGACCAGGGCGGTGCCGGTCTCCGAGCAACCGCGGGCGATGCCGGCGACGATGTCCGCGATGCGAGCGGGGACGACCCGGCCGCAGGCGATGTAGTCCGTCATGAACAGCGGCTTCGCGCCGACCACGACGATGTCGTCGACGACCATGCCGACGAGGTCCTGGCCGATGGTGTCGTGCTTGTCGATCGCCTGCGCGATGGCGACCTTCGTGCCGACGCCGTCGGTCGAGGTCGCGAGCAGCGGACGTTCGAAGTCCTTCAGGAACGAGACGTCGTAGAGTCCCGCGAACCCGCCCACACCGCCCAGCACGGACGTGTTGTGCGTCGCCGAGACGGCGGACTTCATGAGCTCGACTGCGAGGTCACCGGCAGCGGTGTCGACGCCGGCCTCTGCGTACGGGTTGGGCATGCGTAGTCCTCCGCTAGGGCATGGCAGACTTGTTCGGTACCACCCGATTCTACGGTCTGGAGCACACCGCGAATGTGCGGCATCGTCGGCCTCGTTGCGCAGGGGCCCGCAAACCAATCCATCTACGACGCTCTGCTCCTCCTGCAACACCGGGGACAGGACTCGACGGGCATCGCCACGGTCGAGGGTCACATCCACCACATGCACAAGACCCGTGGTCACGTGCGGGAGTCCTTCCGCACCCGTGACATGCGTGCCCTCCTCGGCACGATGGGCCTCGGGCACGTCCGGTACGCCACGAAGGGCACCGCGAGCAACGAGGAAGAGGCCCAGCCGTTCTACGTGAACGCGCCCTACGGCATCGTCCTCGTGCACAACGGCAACCTGACGAACACGCGGGAACTCACCCGTGAGCTGTTCGACATCGACCGGCGGCACCTCAACACGAGCTCCGACACCGAACTGCTGGTGAACGTGCTCGCGCACGAGCTCCAGGGCCAGGTGCGCGGCAAGGACCTCGACCCCGGGCAGGTGTTCGACGCCGTCGAGCGCGTGCACGAGCGGGTCGAGGGCTCCTACGCCGCCATCGCGACCATCGCCGGGCACGGACTGCTGGCGTTCCGCGACCCGTTCGGCATCCGTCCGCTGATCCTCGGGCACAAGTTCGACGAGGCAGGCAACCCCGAGTGGGTCGTCGCCTCCGAGTCCCTGGTGCTCGAGTCCGGCGGCTACGAGATCGTCCGCGACGTCGCCCCGGGCGAGGCGATCTTCATCGAGATGAACGGCCAGATGCACGCCCGTCAGTGCGCGAAGAACCCGCGCCTGGTGCCGTGCTCGTTCGAGTACGTCTACCTCGCCCGTCCCGACTCCGTCATGAACGGCATCTCGGTGTACGACGCCCGGCTCCGGCTCGGCAACCGTCTGGCGGACACGATCGCGCAGTACGCCCCCACCGGCGACATCGACGTGGTCATGCCGATCCCGGACTCGAGCCGCCCGGCAGCGATGCAGGTCGCGCAGAAGCTCGGCATCGAGTACCGCGAGGGCTTCTACAAGAACCGCTACGTCGGCCGCACGTTCATCATGCCGGGGCAGGCGGAGCGCAAGCGGTCCGTGCGCCAGAAGCTCAACGCGATGTCGTCCGAGTTCAAGGGCAAGAACATCCTGATCGTGGACGACTCGATCGTGCGCGGCACGACGAGCCGCGAGATCGTCGAGATGGCCCGCGCCGCCGGTGCGAACGAGGTCACCTTCACGAGCGCCGCTCCCCCGGTCCGGTACCCGCACGTGTACGGCATCAACATGCCGACCCGCGCGGAGCTCATCGCCCACGACCGGAAGATCCCGGAGATCAACAAGGTGCTCGGCAGCGACCACCTGATCTACCAGGAGATCGGCGACATGCGCGACGCGATCATCGAGGGGTCCGACGTCACGGACCTCGAGATGAGCTGCTTCACGGGCGAGTACGTCACGGGCACCGTGAGCCCGGAGTACCTGTCCTGGGTCGAGGCCAACCAGCTCAGCTGAGCGGGGGTCGCGAACGCGACCCCGAGACCGACTGGAGGCGCGGTGCCAGCTGGCACCGCGCCTCCCGTCCGTCGACCTGGTCGCGTCTACCGCGTCTGGTCGCCGTGGTCCTCGATCTCACCCTCGACCGTCTCGGGCGGCAGCTCGACCTCGACGCGCTCAGCCGTCAGGCGGGCGGCGCGACGCGCGAACACGCGGTCCAGGACGACGGCGACCACCGCGCCGACGAAGGCGCCGATGGTGACGCCCCACAGGCTGAAGTACCCCACCAGGCTGCCGAAGCTCGCGGTCTCCTGCTGGTCGCCGCGGTCGATGTTCATGGTCAGCGACACGACGATCAGCGTCGCAACGAAGCCGAGGAGCGCCCCGCCCACGATGAAGACGCCGAACTTCGGGGCACGGCGGATCGTCACCTCGTCGGAGGAGGTGACGGCGTTCGGCGCCGGAGCCGGTCGTTCGTCGGGTCGATCGGTGTTGCTCACCCGTCCATTGTCCCCCACTGTGGGACGTGCTCAGGCCTGCACGGGCGGTCAGATCCGGGGGAGGATGGTCGACACCGATCGGTATCCCACGCAGAGGAGGTGAGGCGGATGCGCGAACGGACAGCACGTGCGGCCCGTGTCCCGGCCCGTGTGGCGTGGCCGCTCCTCCAGCGCCGTGAGGAGGACCGGGCCGTCTCCGTCGTCGCCGAGCACCGGTGGAGCGTCGCCCTCGTCGGCGCGCCGGGCCTCGGCAAGAGCTCCGCGGCCGCTCGCGTGACCGACCGTGTCGCCGGTCGGGACACCTCCGGCCGGACCCTCGTCGTGCCGATCACCGCGGTGTCCGCCAGCCGGTCGATGCCGTTCGGCGCCGTCGCCGAGCGGTTCGGCGAACTGCCCGGATCGCTCGCGGAACTCGTCGGCGCCGGCGGGGCCGAGCAGCGCCTCCGCGAGACCGAGGACCTCGCCGACCGCGACGTCCTGCTCCGGGTGGACGACGCCGACCACCTCGACGCGATCTCGGCGCGGTACGTCTCGTGGCTCGTGCGGGAGCAGGGTGCGCGCCTGGTGCTGACCTGCCGTGACTTCACGGCGCTGCCCGAGCCCCTCCGCGCGCTGTGGCAGGACGACCTGCTCGAGCGGATCGACCTGGAGCCGCTCGACCTGCACGAGACGTCCTCGCTCATCGCCGAGGCGCTCGGTGCCCAGCTCGAGACCGCCTCCGCCGAACGCGTGCACCGTGCGACGGCCGGCAACCCGCTCTACATCCGCGAGGTCGTCCGGTCCGCGCTCGCGTCGGGCGCCCTCGACCAGACCGCCACCGGGTGGTACTGGCGCGGACGGGTCACGGCGTCGAACAGTCTCGCCGACATGTACCGCACGGAGCTCGGCTCGCTGCCGGAGGACCTGCGCGACGTCGTCGACATCGTCGCCCTCGCCGACCCGATCCCCCTCGCCCGTCTGATCGGCCTGGTCAGCGGCGGGGACGTCGACCGGGTGGTGGCACTCGGCCTCGTCCGCATCGACTCACTCGAGGACGGCGCCGCGGTCGTCCGGCCGTCGCACCCGCTCGTCGGCGAGGTCGTCCGCGCCCTCGTCCCGGTGGCGCGGCGCACGGCGCTGTTCGCCCGTGCCAACGCCTTCCGCACCGACCGGCCGGAGGGCGCACCGCCGGCCGCACGGCTCCGTGCAGCGCTCTGGTCGCTCGAGTGCGGCGTGCTCCCGCCCGTCGATCAACTCCTCGACGGCGCCCAGGTCGCCGTCCGGCTGCAGGAGCACGAGAGCGCCGTCGCCCTGGCCTCCGCTGCCCTCCGCACGACGCTGACCCCGACCGAACGGGTGGCCGCGCACTGTCTCCGGTCCCTCGCGCACTCGTACAGCACGGGTCGGGAGGCTGGCCGCGCGGATGCCGAAGCCGCGTGGGCCGTCGTCCGTTCCGCCCCGCACGACGTCGACGACACCGCGGTGATCGAGGCGTGCGAGACCCTCGCGAACATCCGGCAGTTCCACGACGACGACACCCTGGCAGCGGTGGCGCTGACCGACGTCGCCGTCCGGTTCGTATCCGCCGACGGGGCCGAGCGGCTTCGGCTGCTGCGGCTGGCACACCTCGGCTGGGGCGGTCGCTTCGAGGAGGTCCGCGCGGAGCTCGAACGGACGGGCATCGTGCAGGCGCCGACGGTCCCGTTCGCGTTCCTCTGCCTGGCCCCGTGCGCCGTGATGGCCCTCGCGACCGCCGGTCGCCTCGACGACGCCGCGGCCCTCGGGAAGGCGTGCCTGGCCACTGCGGTCGAGCACCTCGAGGACGCCCCGTGGAGCGTCGGCGAGATCGTCTCCGTCATGCACCAGCTGCAGGTCTGGCGCGGCGACATCGCCGACCTCATCACCGAGGTCCCGGTCCGGCGATCGAGCCCGTACCTGAAGTACGACTTCACCCTCGAACTCATCGGCGAGGGCAACCTCGCGCTCGGCCAGCGCCGTTGGGACGATGCCATCGCCGCGTTCTCCGCCGCCTGCGAGCGCTACGACGTGGCGGACCACGGCGGGTTCGCGGCCTACCCGTGGGCCCGACTCGCGATGTCGTACGCCTACGCGGGCCGCGCTGAAGAGGCGACGGCTGCGCTCGAACGTGCTCGGTCGACACCGCTGCGGGCGATGCGGATCATCGGCGAGCAGGTCGCCGTGACGATCTCGTGGGCAGAGGCCGTGCTCGGCAACCCGGCCGGCCTCCGGCACGCCGACGACATCATCGAGCGCGGCACCGCGAACGGGTCCTGGACCCACGTCATGTACGCGCAGACCCTGCACTACACGAACGACATGCTGAACGGGCGGGACTCCGCGGCGTCGCTCGACCGCATGCGCACCGCGGCAGCCCGGGTCGACGGGCCGCTCGCCGGCGCGATCGTCGAGTACGCCGACGCCGTCCGAGCAGACGACCGCACCAGGATCATCGCGGCGCAGGGCGTCCTGGCGACGCACGGCATGGCGGTCACCGCCGGCCGGTCGAAGACCCCGCTGACGAACCGCGAGTACGAGGTCGCGAAGCTCGCCGCCGAGGGCATGAGCAACCGACGGATCGCGGAGTCACTCGGGCTGAGCGTCCGGACGATCGACGCGCACCTGTCCCGGGTGTTCACGAAGTGGGACCTGCACGCGCGCACGGAGCTCGCCGAGCTGCTGTGAGCTGCTCTGCCGGGCGCAACGGACCGTCCGGAAGTCGCAGGTTCGTTGCGGAATGCAGCACGACTCGCCGGAACAGTTGACACGGTGTGACAAATGTCGCGTACCTTTGACCCTGTCGCCGGGTTCGGACCCGTTCGGGTCGGGTCCGAATCCCGGCGACTTCTACGGTATTGGGCCGGTTGGTGACGTCACATCAGTAGGCACTACCTAATTCGGTGAGCGCGGCTAAGTACCTGCGTCCGTACCGGCCTGGAGGCACGGGTCGGCCCTGCCACGATCCTCCAGTCCGTCGTCGGTTCCGTCTCAGACGCCCAGCCGGACCGGCAGGAACGCCGTCAGGTCCGCGCGTGAGCCGGACGCGCTGACGCGCGACTGCGCGACTGCCTCGTCCCAGCGCAGCTCGCCGGTGGCGAGCGCCAACCACGTCGCCGCGTCCGTCTCGACCACGTTCGGCGGCGTCCCGCGGGTGTGCCGCGGGCCGGGTACTGCCTGCACGGCGGCGAACGGCGGGACGCGGACCTCGACGCTGTTGCCAGGGACGTCGTCGGCGAGGCGCTGCAACGACCAGCGGACGGCGGTCGCCAGGTCCGGACGGGCAGTCGAGCCCTGCTGCACGGCGGCGAGCGCGGCGCGGCCCTCGGCGTCCTCGATCCTCCTGGGTGGCATGTCCACAGGCTAGCCGTCGCATCGCAACCGGCGAGTCGGGATCGGTAGGGTGATCGGGTGCGAATCCTCGTCCTCGGTTCCGGTGCCCGCGAGCACGCGATCATCACGGCCCTCCTCGCTGAACAGGCCGGTCACGTCATCACGGCAGCGCCCGGCAACGCCGGCATCGCCGCCGACGTCGAGACGGTGTCCCTCGACCCGACGAACGGTGCGCTCGTCGCCGAGTACGCGATCGAGAACGGCATCGAACTCGTCATCGTCGGACCAGAGGCGCCGCTCATCGCCGGTGTCGCCGACCCCGTCCGGACTCGGGGGATCCCGGTGTTCGGCCCGAGCAAGGCCGCCGCGCAGCTCGAGGGCTCGAAGGCGTTCGCCAAGCGCATCATGGCCGAGGCAGCCGTGCCCACCGGGCGTCCGGTGTACGCCGGCACCGCTGAGGAAGCCGTCGCGGCGATCGACGAGCTCGGCGCTCCGTACGTCGTGAAGGCCGACGGGCTGGCTGCGGGCAAGGGCGTCCTGGTGACCGAGGACCGTCAGGCCGCGATCGACCACGCCACCTACTGGCTCCAGCACGGACACGTCGTGGTCGAGGAGTTCCTCGACGGCGAAGAGGTCTCGCTGTTCTTCCTGAGCGACGGGCACGACGTCCGCGCGCTCAGCCCCGCGCAGGACTACAAACGCCTCGGCGACGGCGATGCCGGGCCGAACACGGGCGGCATGGGCGCGTACTCGCCGCTGCCGTGGCTCGCCGACCGCTGGGAGTCGGAGCGGGCCTTCGTTGACGAGGTCACCGACCTCGTGGCACTCCCCACCGTCCGCCGGCTCGAGCACGAGGGCACGCCGTTCGTCGGGTTGCTCTACTGCGGCCTGATCGTCACCGAGCAGGGCGTGCGGGTCATCGAGTTCAACGCGCGCTTCGGCGACCCGGAGACCCAGGTCGTCCTCCCCCGCCTGGCCACCCCGCTGAGCGGCCTCATGCTCGCCGCCGCCACCGGGCAGCTCGGGGGCGCCCCGGCACCGGAGTTCCGCGACCAGGCCGCCGTGACCGTGGTGCTGGCGAGCGAGGGCTACCCGGAGAACCCGCAGACCGGTCGTCCGATCACCGGCATCGACGCCGCGAACGCCCGCGACGGCGTCTCCGTCGCCCACGCCGCCACCGGGGTCCTCGACGACCAGCTCGTCGCGACCGGCGGCCGCGTGCTGAGCGTCGTCGCCACCGGGTCCTCCTTCGCCGAGGCCCGCGAGCGTGCCTACGCCGGCCTGGGCGACATCACGCTCGAGGGCGGGCAGTTCCGCACCGACATCGCCGCGAAGGTCACCCGATGAGCCCGGCACCCGTCCTCGACGGCTGGCAGCACGTCTCGTCCGGCAAGGTCCGCGAGCTCTACGTGCCCACCGGCACCGCCGACGTCGCGAGCGCCTCCGAGCTGCTGCTCGTCGCCTCGGACCGGGTGAGCGCCTACGACTTCGCGCTCGAGCCGCCGATCCCGGGCAAGGGCGAGTTGCTGACCCGCCTCTCCCGCTTCTGGTTCACCCAGCTGGCCGACGTCCCGAACCACCTCATCGCACCATCAGCCGGAGGGACCCCGGTGCCCGCGTCGGTGGCGTCCCGGTCGATGCACGTGATGCCGCTCGAGATGTTCCCGGTCGAGTGCGTCGTCCGCGGGTACCTGGTCGGCAGCGGCTGGGCGGAGTACCAGGAGTCCGGCAGCGTCTGCGGCGTGCCGCTCCCCGCTGGCCTGTCGAACGGCGACCGGCTGCCGGAACCGATCTACACGCCGGCGTACAAGGCGCCGCAGGGCGAGCACGACGAGAACATCTCGTTCGAGCAGACCGTGGCGCTCGTCGGCGCCGAGGCTGCTGCGGCGCTGCGGGACCTGTCCCTCCGCGTGTACTCCGAGGCGGCGGCGATCGCGCTCGAGCGCGGGGTCGTCATCGCGGACACGAAGTTCGAGTTCGGGCGCGATGCGTCGGGGCAGATCCGGATCGCGGACGAAGTCCTGACGAGCGACTCCAGCCGCTACTGGGACGCCCGTTCGGGGAACCGCACGGAGTCGTTCGACAAGCAGATCGTGCGGGACTGGCTCAGCGCGAACTGGGACCGGCAGGGGACGCCCCCGGTGCTCCCCGAGGCGATCGTCACCCGGACGGCCGAGCGCTACCGCGAGCTCATCGAGCGCCTCGGCGCGTAGCGCAAGCCGTCCCGCGCGCCCGCGCCCGCGAAGTCGCACAACACGCCGCTCACGTCCGCCGAGGGCGCACGAAGTGTCGCCCGCCGGCCCCGAGCGCGACACAGAATGCGACCTCGGCGCCCGCCCGCGCGCCCGCCGGACGGGAGGGGCGAGGCCGGGCCGCCACGCGCCTCCAGGCCGCTCGCCCGCCACACGCTCACGCGAGGTCGCACAACACGCCGCTCACGTCCGCCGAGGTCGCACGAAGTATCGCCCGCCGGCCCCGAGCGCGACAGATCTTGCGACCTCGGCGCCCGCCCGTGCCTCGCCCGCCCGCCCTCGCGCCCGGGCATCAGTCGCGCGCGACGACGACGACCGTCAGGTCGTCCCCCGGGTCGTGCGACGCCGCACGCGCCCGCACCCGCCCCAGGAACACGTCGATGTCCGGCGCGTCACGCCACATCGCCCCGAGCGCGCCGAGTGACGCCAGCGTGGAGTCCCACAGCTCGAGCGCCCCGTCGCTCACGAGCAGCAGGACGTCGCCCTGCTCGAGCTCGAGCGTCCCCGTGACCCGCGCAGCCCCCACCGGGTGCAGGCCGATCGGCAGGTCGTAGGAGCGCAGCACGCTCTCGGTCCCGTCGGCGTGGAGCTGGATCGCGAGGCCGTGGCCGGCGTCGGTGAACTCCATCCGCCCGGTCGCGGTCGTCAGGCGTCCGTCGAACATCGTCGCGAAGGACTCCGCGCGGGACAGGTCGGGGCCGACCTGGGCCTCGAGTGCCGCCACGGCATCGCCCGACGACGCCGTACCCCGGGCGAGCAGGGCACCGCGGATCGTCGCGGCGAGGAGTCCGGCGGACATCCCCTTGCCCATGACGTCGGCGACGGTCACCACGAGGGAGTCCCCGTCGAGGTGCCAGTCGTGGAAGTCACCGGACACGACGCCGTGCGGCTTGGACATGCCCCCGACGCGGTACCCGGGCAGGTCGACGGCGGCGGGTTCGAGGCCGGCGAGCACCGAGCGGAGGCGGTCCTCGTCGGCACCGGCGGCCAGCTCGCGCTCCGCCCAGACGCCGAGCTCCTGGAGCAGGGCGAGGTCGTCGGGGTCGAGGGTGCGGGGCTGCGGGTCGATGAGGCAGAGCGTGCCGACCTTGACGTCGTCCTCGCCCGCGCGCAGCGGGACCCCGGCGTAGAAGCGGACGTTCGGGTCGTCGACGACCATCGGCATGTCCGCGTACCGGACGTCGGCGCGGGCGTCGGGGACGACCACGGGGCCTTCCATCGCGAGGGTCCGGCCGCAGAACGTGTCCTGCAGCGGGATCGTCGGGCCGAACACCGTGTCGCTCTGCTGCGACTTGATGAAGACGTCGGTCTCCCGGGCGAGGTTGAGGAACGAACCGCTCACGCCGAAGGCCTCCCGCGCGATGCGGGTGATCCGTTCGAAGCGTTCCTCGGCGCCACCCTCGACGACGTCGAGCGCGGCGAGCAGCGCGGCCCGCCGGACGGCTTCCGGCGCGGTGCGGTCGGAGACGGCGGAGTCGAGGTGCATGCCCCAACGCTAACGCGCCTACCGGACAGTCCCAGTCCCCAGTACGGAGGACGCCGGGCCCGACCGTGACAGATGTCATGCCGGATCCGTGACGCACCGCAGAGGGCTCGGAGGGCACCGGACGCCAGGCTCGGAGCCATGAACGACACACCGGTCATCCAGCTCCGCGACCTCCGCAAGCGCTTCGGCGCCGTGGCCGCGGTCGACGGCGTCGACCTGACGATCCGTCCGGGCGAGGTCGTCGCCCTCCTCGGCGCGCAACGCCACCCCGAGGCGCTCCGGGTCGCCGCGGACAACGGCTGGCTGCTCGGGACGGCGTAGCCTTGCCGGTGTGCTCCGTCGTGTCGTCCCCGTGTTCGTCCTCGGCATCGCCGCGGTCCTGACGCTCGCCGGCTGCGGTGCGCACGACTCCACCGGGCAGGTCTCCGTGTCCGTGTCGGGCAACGCCGCGGACCACCCCTACGAGGTGAAGGTCTTCGCGTCCACCGGCAAGCTCTCCGAGCACCAGCGGGTGTTCCCGGGCGGCACGGCGAACTTCGCGGGGGTCCCGCTGGGCGAGGTCACCGTGCGGGCGAACGAGCTCTGCCCGCAGAAGACGACGGTGTCGAACGACGAGGTCGCCACGGTGACGTTGACGACGACGGGCTGCTGATCCTGAATATCAGATGTGAGTCAGGATGGATCAGACGCCCTGCCTTGCTCCGCCTCGGATCCTCTCGGTAAAATCGTTCTCGGTAGCTGGAGATGAAACAGTTCTCTGAGCGCCGACTCGAGAAACCCACGCGTGAGCGTGGGTTTCTGCGTTGTGAGGGGCGTGAGGCCATGCTGCTGGCGTACATCGACGAGATCGGGGAGACGGGCGCGTTCATCGCGCGCGACCACGAACGGTTCAACACGAGCCCGGCGTTCGGCTATGCCGGCTTCGTGATCCCGGCCGCCCGCGCGAGACAGTTCGGTGCCGAGTTCGACCGCGAGAAACGGACGCTCTTCCGGGCGGAGATCGAGGCTGCCGCGCACCCGGGTCGGTGGGAGCGGAAGGGAGCGAGCATCTTCCGACCGGACAGCCTGCAGCGCTACCCCGAGCAGATCCGCGTGTTCGCCGGACTCGTGCAACGGGTGAAGACACTCGGGGGATCGCTCTTCTACTACGCCGACGAGAAGCCCATCGGCACACCGAAGCAGACCAGGCTCGACCCGGACGGCCGTGAGACGACGTCGATGCGGGAGGCGCTCAACCGGCTGGCCCGACACGCGGATTCACGAGACGCGAACCTCATGGTCATCATCGATCAAGTGAACGAGAAGACCCGGGCGGCACGGCTCCCCGAGATGTACGGACACATCCTCGGGCGAGCAGTCGATCATCCCGAGATGCGGCGGATCATCGAACCGCCGATGCACGTCGACAGCCAGTTGAGCGCGAACATCCAGTTCGCGGATTGGATCGCGGCATGTGCGACTCGAGCGATCGACTACCAGCTGCTGCGCACGTCGCCGTACCACTGGGTGCCGAGATGCAAGGAGCTGGCTTCGTTGCGTGGTGCGTTCACGCACGAATCGAAGCTGCACCTGTGGCACCGATCGGTCCCGGATCTCCACCACTCAGACGTACTCCGTCCGAACCGGCCACTGCACCCCGACGGTGCTCTCGGCGCCCACATCCCGGCGGCCATCACGCGGCGGATCAAGGCAGCAGCGGAACGCGCACACTCCTCCGGTGCGACGGATCGCTGACAGGTGCCTGACGCGGCGCGGGCCGTCACCCCTCCGTAAGCCCCGACCGCCGCAGCGTCTCGTGCGGGCTCTCCCCGAACCGCCGCCGGTAGGCAGCCGCGAACCGCCCCAGGTGCGCGAACCGCCAGGCCCGCGCGACGTCCCCCACGGTCAGGAGCCGACTCCGTCGGGCAGCGAGTTCGAGGTGCACCCGGTCGAGCCGCACCTCGCGCAGGTACCGCATCGGCGTGACCGCGAGCCGCCGGCGGAACAGGTCCTGCAGCCCGCGTTCGCTGAGGTCCGCTGCCGCTGCGACGTCCGCGACCGTGAGGTCCTCTCCCGCGTGGTCGTGCACGAACCGGATCGCTCGGCGGAGTCGGTGCTCGACGTCCGAGCGCGAGCGGGTGAAGGTCGACAGTACGACGGTCGCGACCCGTCGGTTCAGGGCCGCCCGCGCGGCACCGTCGAGCGTGGGGTCGAGGATGCGGTCGGTGACCTCGTTCAACAGGGTGAGGAGGGGTTCCACGCCGGGGTCCGCGGGTGCGGGCTGCACGAACTCCGAGAGCTCGTCGCCGTCGTCGAGCACCGCCGGGGCGATGTGCAGCAGCGTCATCGCGGTCGCGTCCGTGTCGAACGCGTAGGCGACCGGTGCGGAGAGCATCATCGGGCGGCCGGCCTCGACCTCCCACTCGTTCCCGTCGTCGGCTGTCAGCGTCGCGTGCCCGTCGGCGAGCACGAACACGACGTGGTCGGGACGGGGGCCGATCGTGCCGGACTGCGGGCCGTCGGTGCGGATCCTCCGCAGCGAGACCTCGTCGTCGCCACCGGTGACGTAGTCGAACGTCTGCTCGGACGACGTCATGGCATCCCTCCGATCGGCGTTCGGCGCGCCGGGTCCGGCGGGCCACCGAACGCTACCGCGGGGCACACCCGGACGCGAGTCCCCCGTCCACGTCGCGAGACGAGCGCACGGACCGAGACGGCCCGCGGCGCTCACGACGGGTCGGGCACCCCGTCCCACACGTCCCCGTGCCGCGACAGCACCGTCCACCGGGACACCGGCCACGTCGTCAGGAACGCCCGCCCCACGACGTCCGAGACCGGCACGGTCCCGTGTGCTCGGGAGTCGGCGGAGTCGTACCGGTTGTCGCCCATCACCCAGAGCTGCCCCTTCGGTACGGTGACCGAGAAGTCCTGCAGCGACACCCGGTCCGACCCCGGCTGGAGCACCACGTACGACTCGTCGACCGGGTGCCCGTTCACCGACAGTCGTCCCTGCGTGTCACAGCACGAGACGGTGTCGCCCGGCAGCCCGATGACCCGCTTGATCAGGTCGTCGCCGAGCCCGGGGCCGAGCCAGCCGCCCGGGTCCTGGAACACCACGACGTCGCCGCGCTGCACCGGCACGACACCAGGCACGAGTTCGTTGACGAGGACGCGATCACCGACCAGCAGCGTGTTCTCCATGGATGCCGACGGGATGTAGAACGACCGGACGAGGTACGCCTTCACGAGGAACGACGCCAGCAGCGCCGCGACCACGATGATCACCAGGTCGCGCAGGAACTTCCAACCGGGGCGCTTCCGCGCCGGGACGGGCTGCTCGCTCAATGCGTCAGCACCACCTTCACGAACCCGATGACGAAGGCGACCGCGGCGAGCACGATGCCACCCCAGAGGCCGAGGAAGGTCGGACGCTGCCCACTGAACCGCTGCATGAACACGCCGACCATGCCGATGCGGACGGCCAGGATCACGAGCGCGGCGGTCTGCGCCCAGGGCGCCGGGATCCACCCGATCCACGCCGCCGCGTAGAGGACCGCGGGGATCAGGCCGGAGGTCGCGATCGGGTTGGCGTTCCGGACGATCGTGGCCACGGATTCGCGACGGGCGTCGTCCGTCTCGGAGTCCTCGGCGCCGAACCCGTGCGCGACGAGGTGCGAGAGGACGTGCGCGAGGTACGTCAGCACCGCGGTCGCGAGCACGGCCCACACGGCCGATCCGTGGTGGATCGCCTGCGGGTCGACGGCGATGGCTGCGGCCAGCACCGTGATGTTGCCGTAGATGTACGACGACATGCGGTCGCGCATCTGTTCGACGGGGAACTCGGACGGGTCCGAACGACCGCCGCGGCGACCGCGTGGCCGGTCGGGCAGACGTCGTGTGCGTGGCATCCCTCCATCTTGGCCCTGTCCCGGCGCGCTCCGCCGACAGGACACCGGGTGCGATGCCAAGCTGGGCGCGTCGGCGCACCGCTGCGACGACCCCGACTGGAGGCACGACCCATGTCCCACAGACCCCTCGCCCTGGTGACCGGTGTCGGTCGACGAGCCGGGATCGGCGCCGCGATCGCGGCGCGGTTGGCGACCGACGGCTGGGACCTGGCCATCTCGTGGTGGGGCCCGTACGACGCCCGCGTGCACGGAGCGGCCGATCCGGACGGCGTCGACTCCGTCGTCGCCGAGTGCGAGCACGCGGGTGCACGCGTGACGCGCCTCCCGGTCGACCTGGCGGACCCGGAACAGGCGGCCGCGCTCGTGGGCCGCGCCGAGGCGGAGGCGGGCGCGCCCGTCACCGCGATCGTGATGTCGCACTGCGAGTCGGTGGACTCCGACTTCGCGACCACCACGCTCGAGTCGTTCGACCGGCACATGGCCGTCAACGTGCGTGCACCGTTCCTGCTCGTCCAGGCGTACGCGGCACGACTGCGCGCCGGGGCTCCCGCGCCGGAGGACCGCCGACGCGTGATCGCGCTCACGAGCGACCACGTCGCGTTCAACCTGCCGTACGGCACGAGCAAGGGCGCGCTCGACCGCCTGGTCGTCGGGGCGGCGCGGGAACTCGCTGACGTGCACGTCAGCGCGAACCTCGTCAACCCGGGGCCGAACGACACCGGCTGGATGACCGAGGAGATCCGGCAGTCGGCGATCGCGCAGACCCCTGGCGGGCGCCCCTCGATGCCGAGCGACACCGCGGCGCTGGTCGGTTTCCTCTGCGGGCCGGACGGCGGCTGGGTCAACGGGCAGCTCCTGAAGTCCGACGGCGGCTTCAGCGCGAAGTAGAGCGTCGGACCCATTTGGTTGACGCGTCAACCATTTCGGCGCACACTGGTCCCATGCACACGCAGGACCTCCTCGCCGCCGACACCGGGATGGGCGCCGTGACCCTCCGGGTCGCGAACCTCGACCGGATGATCGGGTACTACCGCGAGGGCGTCCAGCTCTCCCTGCTCTCGAACGAGGGCGGTGTCGCCGTGCTCGGTCGTGGCGCGACGCCGATCGTCATCCTCGAGCACGCACCGTCGATGCAGCACGCCGGGCCGCGCGACGCCGGGCTGTTCCACACCGCGATCCTGTTCGACACGAAGGCCGACCTCGCCGCAGCCCTGTACTCCGTCGCGACGAAGTACCCGCAGACGTTCACCGGCAGCGCCGACCACCTGGTCAGCAACGCGTTCTACTTCACCGACCCCGAAGGGAACGGCGTCGAGCTGTACTGGGACCGCGACCGCACCGAGTGGTCGTGGACGCACGGCATGGTCGACATGGCCACGATCTTCGTCGACCCGAACGAGTTCCTGCGGGAGAACCTGACGTCCGCCGCGCTCGACGGTGCGGCCGTCGCTCCGGGACGCGTCGGCCACGTGCACCTCTCCGTCGGCGACGTCGCCACCGCGAAGGAGTTCTACGTCGACCAGCTCGGCTTCGCCACCACCGCTGGCTGGGGCGAGGCGCTGTTCGTCAGTGCCGGCGGCTACCACCACCACATGGCGATGAACACGTGGAACTCCCGCGGTGCCGGACGCCGTCAGCTCGCCCTCGGACTCGGACTCGTGCGCATCGAGGTCCCGGCTGCCGACGACCTCGGGGCCCTCGTCGCGCGCATGCACGACACCGGGGTGCAGACCGCCGACGACGGCCGGACCGTGGCGTTCGAGGACCCGTGGGCGAACCGCATCGAGGTCACGGCGCCGGGTCGGGGCTGACCGCGGGCACGGGCTCGCTCAGCGCCCGCGGGAGTACCGGTGGAGCGCCCGCTCCCGGATGCTGGACGCCGCGAGCACCCCGCCCGCCAGCGCCCCGACGAGGCCGATGGCAGCCACCCCCGCAGCCGAACGGATGATCGGTACCGCGTCCTCCGACGGGAGTCCTCGCACCACCACCGCAGCCGTACCGATGGCCACGATCGATGCCACAGCTGCCCAGACGACGTGCTGCAGCGTGACTCCGAGCACCTGCGCGTTCTTGGCCACCCCGACGTGCAGGTCCGACGCGAGCGTCAGCCGACGACGCAGGACCGCCGCCGCCCCCACGACCAGACCCGCTGCACCCGCCGTGCCCAGTGGCACGGAGTCCGGCACGTCACCCCTCCGGACGAACGACGCGCCGAGCCGCGGGTTCAGCTGCCCGACCGCGGGACGGGCCTCATCCTCAGCACCGGTGGTCGGGCGCACCGTCCGACGGAGCGTCGGCACAGTGTCGTCCCGCTCCGGCCAGACTGTGACCCAGCAGGCATCGAAAGCACGCCCGTCGTCGAGGGTCGGTGCGAGGAGCGCGTACTCGAGGTCCGGGTCACGCCCGTCGTCCGGGTACGCGTAGACGCCCGTCACCGGTACGGACGTCCCGTCGGCCAAGGCGATGCGATCGTCCGCACCCTGCCCCAGCGCATCGTGCACACCGGGCGAGATGACGACCCCGGCCGTGCCGGCGGAGCCCGTCGCGCCGAGCACGCGGACCAGTCCCGCGGTCACTTCGTAGGTCGGGACCGCAGATCCGGGCAGCACCGCCGGAACGGTGCCCTGTTCGGCGCGTCGGAGTGCGCCGGACGCCAGGACGCCCTCCGAGTCTGCGAGTCCCTCGCAGACCCGCCCGTCGATCCGGCCCTCGGCGCGCTGCACCGTCGTGGCGGCCCCACTCGTGCGGTACGCCGCAGCGGACCGGACGTCCGCCGCGGACGCCGCGGTGTGCAGCCCGACGACCGCGGCGAGGAGCACGGCCAGGACGACTGCCGAGGTCAACACCCCCGCCGCTCCTGAGGCGACGTCGCGCCACGCCTCGCGGACGACCTCGCGCGTTCGCATCACTCGTCCGGTCACCGGTGGTGACCGAGATCCAGCACCGTGTCGCACGCAACACGGGTGTCGTCGTCGTGCGTGGCGACGACCACCACGGCACCCGAGTCGGCGAGCGCCCCGATGACCCGGTTCACGTCGGCCGCAGTCACGCGATCGAGCTGCGCGGTCGGTTCGTCGACGAGCATGAGGCCGGGAGCACTCGCGATCCCCCGTGCGAGCATCAGCCGCTGCGCCTCACCGCCGGAGAGCTCGGAGAACCGAGCATGAGCGCGGTTCCCGAGTCCGACCCGTTGGAGCACCGCGAGGGACCGGACGTCGGCACTCCGACGGTCGTCTCCCCGGGCGACGAACGGCAAGGCGACGTGGTCGAGCACCCGTCGTCGAGCGACTCCGTGCGGGTTCTGGAAAACCCACAGCGCACGACAGCGATCTGGGCGGCGCACGGTGCCGTGGGTCGGTTCGACCATGCCCGCCAAGATCGCCAGCAATGTCGATTTGCCCGATCCACTCGGTCCGACGAGTCCTGTGACCGTGCCTTCCTCGAACGTCCGGTCAACGCCACGGAACAGGTCCGTCCCGACTGTCCAGCCGTGCCCGACTCCGGCGAGGGTCACCGGCATGAGCGTCTCCGGTCGGGAACGGCTCGTACGCGATCGAGAGGGCGCCCGTCGATCGCACGCACGAAGGCCTGACCCAGCTCCGAGCCCAGGACCTCGACGCCGACCGCTCCCCCCGCGGACGGCTGCACGCAGGCGCGCGACCCCTCGACCGCGAAGAGCGCCGTCGGGGGCAGTACCTGCACCGTGCGGGGCCGAGCAAGCGACCACGTCGCCGGCAGTGTCGGTACACCGTCGGCGGACGCAACGGCTGCCGCGTACTCAGGAAGGGCGGCGAGCTTTGCAAGAGTGCCGGGCGACGAGACCACGCCGTCGGTATCGACCGCCGCCGCCGTGGACCCGACCTCGAGCACCCGATCGCCGGGTACCGGGTCGACCGGCGCGGACTCGATGCGTGCTCCGCGGAGCTCGGCAGGGAGTTCGGCGAGCACCGCGTCCGCTCCCACGGTGGCGCCGACGACCGCGGTGCAGGACCGGACGGTGTTCTCGGCCGCAGGGACCCAGCTGAACGCTGCTCGCGGGACGAGGTCGTCCGGAAAGCCCGTGCGCAGCGCGCCCCGCTCGACCAGGAACCGCTGGACAGCGCGGACGGTGCGCTTGCCGAGCACGCCGTCGACGGCGATCTCGACGCCGGAGGCAGCGATGGCGCTCTGCAGGCCGCGGACGTCGTCGCCGCGGTCGTCCAGCGTGAGGTCGCGCCAGAGTGGGACGCCCGTCGCGAGCGCGATCACCGGCACTCCATCGATCCGGGCGATGACGTCGCCGCTCCTGAGCGGCGAACTGGTCGAGCACGCCGATGAGGTCACGGTGCCCGTCTGCGTGGTCACGACGGCCCGCGGCGCGCCGGTGTCGAGCGTGAGTTGCACCTGCCGTTCGTCGGCGTCCGTGCGCTCCGTCGCGCGCACCGTCGTCGCCGGCGTCGCTGTCCGCAGCGCAGCCGGTGCGTCGACGGGCAGCGTCACGACCAGTGCGGCCGCCGTACCGGCCGCGACGACCATCGCGCCCAACCCGACCAGGGTGCCCGAGGGCCAGCGGATCACGGCGTCCGCCACAGGCCGAGCGGGTCGAGTGCGCACTGCTGCGCCTCGTCGCTCGTCGAGTCGAACGGGAAGGTGTCCGCGTCGTAGTCGGCACGCCACTGCTGCTCGGAGTAGTCCGCCCCGACCAGGCCCGCAGCCTGCAGCCTGCAGACACGGCACTGTGATCTCAGCGTCGTCGCGCCGCTCGGGATTCCGACGGGTCTCCGCGAACAGGTACGTGACGTACTCGTCCGCCCGTTCCTCGCACGAGCGGAGGATCGGGTCCGAGCGTTCGAAGAAGTCGTCCGGGTACTTGCCGTCCAACGACTCCAGCTCGAAGCCCCCGTCAGGGTCGTAGTCGATCCCGAGACCGGAATCGGCCAGGCAGCGACGGACTCGATCGTGCGCGGCTTCGACTTCTTCCGGCGTGACCGAGCCGTCAGCGAGGATGCGTTCTTCGAACGGGGACACTCCGTCGTCGAGTGCCGCCCGGAACGCGTCGGTCCAGGGTCCGGCTGACTCGAGCGTCACCTCGGAACGACTCGGCCCGGACGGCTGCGGCTGTGTCGCGGAACAGCCGGCGAGCGGACCGATGAGCGACGCGGCAACCACGACCCGAAACCCGCCGCGGCGGCCGTGTGTTCGTCGCATTCAGCGTGCCGTCATGCCGTACGAGACGACGTTCGCCCAGCACAGCTTCTGCGACGAGAACTTTCCTCGTCCGACCCAGTCGCCGTACTTGCTCGGAGCGTTCTTGATCGCGTTCCAGTGGCGAGCACCGTTCGAGCACGAGTTGTTCTTGCCCTTCATCAGGGTGACGGACCCGTAACACGCAGCCTTCGCCTCCGGCGCGCTCGCGACGTCCACCGCGACCCCTCCAACGACGACGGCCCCGAGCACAGCAGCTCCCAGCAGAACGTTCTTGATCGACATCGATCACTCCCCTCGTTTCACACGCCACCCTGGCGTTGCCGTTAACGTATTACCGTTCAGTCGGCCGGGGCAACCCGTGTCCGCGAGTTCCGGCAGGATGGACCCGTGACTGAAGACATCCGGTGGGAGGTGGTCGAGGAGAGCACGCTGTCGCTCCCCGACCACGAGGCGATCGCAGCGCTGCTCGGGCAGGCCTTCCCCGACTGGTCGCACTGGTACGTGGGCGGCCGCAGCTGGGCGGGCATGCAGCCCGAGCGCCGGGTGCTCGCCCGCGACGCGGACGACGTCGTCCTCGCGCACGTCGGGATCCGCCGCATGTTCGTCACGGTCGGCGGACGCGACGTCCTGGTCGGCGACACCGGTCTCGTCGCGGTCTCACCGCGGCTGCAGGGAACGGGCAAGGGCCGCGAGCTGATGGAGCGCGCGCACGCCGTGCTCGAGGGGCTCCGGGTCCCCTACGGCTTCCTCGGCGCGGGTGAGAACCGCGTGCCCTTCTACGCGAACCTCGGCTGGCAGGTGTTCGACGACGTCGTCGCCGACTACACGGCGTTCACCGCCGAGGGCGCGGGCCTGCCGATGACCGACCAGGGCGGCTGGATGGTCCTGCCGGTCGCCGAGCGCCTGGAGGACTGGCCGGCCGGCCCGATCTGGCTGAACGGCCAGCAGGTCTAGCGGCCGCGACGGTCCTGCGCAGCAGGACGACGTCTGCACACGGTGGAACGTGCGCAGACGTCGTCAGGCCGCGCACGGCCCGAGAAGGCGACAAGAACGACGGACGGGAGGCACGGTGCCAGCTGGCACCGTGCCTCCCGTCCGTCAGGGGGCCGACCGGGGCTTACGCCTCGACCGCGACCTTCTCCGGGTCCTCGTTCGAGCCCGGGGCGCTCGGCGACACCGCGGCGCGCACGCGCGCGCCCAGGTCGGCGTCGACGTTGGTCCAGTAGGCGAACACGCGCTCGCGCAGGTCGTCGCGCGTCACCTTCGAGACGTGTCCGGCGATGTTGCCGACCAGGCGCTCGCGGGCGGCGTCGTCGAGGACCTCGCGCACGAGGGTGCCGGCCTGGCCGAAGTCGTCGTCCTCCGGGTGCAGCGTCGCGGCGGAGCGCTGCAGTGCTCCGTCGGACTCCCAGCCCGGGGTGTCGTCCGTCACGGCGGGGTCGGCGTGCGCACCACCGAGCGAGTTCGGGGCGTACACCGGCACCTCGGACTTCTGGAAGTCGAAGCGCATGGCGCCGTCCTTCGAGTACGAGTGCACCTCGTTCTTCGGGGCGTTCACCGGCAGCTGCGCGTGGTTCGTGCCGACGCGGTAGCGGTGTGCGTCCGCGTAGCTGAAGATGCGCGCGAGGAGCATCTTGTCCGGGCTGGCCGCGATGCCGGGCACGAAGTTCGACGGGGCGAAGGTCGCCTGCTCGATCTGCGCGAAGTAGTTCTCCGGGTTGCGGTTGAGCTCCATCGTGCCGACCTCGATGAGGGGGTAGTCCGCGTGCGGCCACACCTTCGTCAGATCGAACGGGTTGAAGCGGTAGCCCGCGGCGTCCTCGTAGGGCATGACCTGCACCTTGAGGGTCCAGCGCGGGTTGTCGCCGCGCTCGATGGCGGCGTGGAGGTCACGGATGTGGAAGTCCGCGTCCTCACCCGCGATGCGGTCGGCATCCTGCTGCGTGAGGGTCTTGTGGCCCTGCTCGGTGAGGAAGTGGTACTTCACCCAGAAGCGCTCGCCCTCGGCGTTGATCCACTGGTAGGTGTGCGAGCCGAAGCCGTCCATCTCGCGCCACGACGCCGGCAGACCGCGGTCGCCCATCAGCCACGTGACCTGGTGGGCCGACTCGGGCGACAGGGTCCAGAAGTCCCACTGCATGTCGTGGTCGCGCAGGTGCGAACCCGGCAGGCGCTTCTGCGAGCGGATGAAGTCCGGGAACTTGATGCCGTCGCGGATGAAGAAGACGGGGGTGTTGTTGCCGACGAGGTCGTAGTTGCCCTCTTCGGTGTAGAACTTCAGCGCGAAGCCACGGGGGTCGCGCCAGGTGTCCGGGGAGCCCTGCTCGCCGGCGACGGACGAGAAGCGGGCGAGCATCTCGGTCTGCTTGCCCGGCTGCAGGAACGCGGCACGGGTGAAGCGGCTGATGTCCTGCGTGACGGTGAAGGTACCGAACGCGCCGCCGCCCTTGGCGTGCACGACCCGCTCCGGGACGCGCTCACGGTTGAACTGGGCGAGCTTCTCGACGAGGTAGTGGTCGTGCAGCGCGAGGGGGCCGTCGGCGCCGACACCCATGGAGTGCTGGTCGCTCGAGACGGGGGCACCGGAGTTGGTCGTCGTGGTGGGGGTGCCGGCCGGCTGGCCGGGCGTCGTGTTCTGGTCGGACACGGTTCCTCCTTGGGTGGAACGGTTGGTTCGGTCAGGGGTGCTCGGGTGGTTCAGGGGGACCTCGGCTGGTCGCCGAGGATCGCGGTGCGATCAGGCAGTGACGGGCGCTGCGGCGTCCTCGCGCTCGGCCGCAGCGCACCGCTCGCAGATGCCCCAGTACGTGACCTCGGCGGTGGTGACCGCGAAGCCGTGGGTCTCCGACGGGGTGAGGCAGGGCGCGTGCCCGACGGCGCAGTCGACGTCCTCGATCGCACCGCACATCGTGCAGACGACGTGGTGGTGGTTGTCGCCCGTCCGGCGTTCGTACCGGGCGGGGCTGCCGGCCGGCTCGATCCGGCGGACCAGTCCGACGCCGGTGAGCGCCGCGAGGACGCCGTACACGGCCTGGTGACTCGTGGTGGGCAGCTCTGCGGCGAGCGCCGTGACGATGTCGTCGGCAGTCGCGTGCGGCATCGACTCGGTCGCCCGGAGGACGGCGAGCCGCGGTGTCGTGACCCGGAGACCGGAGGCGCGGAGCAGGTCGGCGTCGACGTCCATGCTGAGCCTTTCTTTTGCAGAGATCAAGACAACACGGCCACTGTACACCAGCAGGGTGGCTTGGTGGCGACGTCGACGCATGCCGCAACCGGAATACGAAGTGTCACGATCCCGTCGCGATCTGCTGGAACGACGCTGGGACCGCGCGACCTCGCGCTAGCGTCCGGACATGTCCACGAAGCAGAGCCTGCCCGTGCAGGCGAACCGCGCTCAGGACGTCCGGGGGATCATCGCGAAGCGGGACCTGGTCGTCGACCTCATCCGGACGGCGTGCGTCGTCCTCGTCGTCTTCGTGCACGTCACGATGGTCGGTGTCGCCGCCGGACCGGACGGCATCGCGGTGACGAGCCCGCTCCAGGAACTCCCCTGGTACGTGACCGCGACCTGGATCGGCCAGGTGATGCCGCTGTTCTTCGTGGTCGGCGGGTTCGCCAGTGCGGTCGGGTGGCGGAGCACGGTCGCGCGGGGCGGCGGCGCCCGCGACTACGTCGCCACCCGCCTCGTCCGGCTCTTCCGCCCCGCGATCCCCCTGTTCGCCGTCCTCGCGATCGGGCTCGGCATCGCGACGGCGCTCGGGACCCCGCCGGAGCTGCTGGCCGAGGTCGCGTTCGGCATCGGGTCACCGCTCTGGTTCCTCGCCGCCTACGGCATCACGCAGTGCTGCGTGCCGTTCATGGCGCGACTGCACGAACGCGCCCCCTGGCGAACCCTCGGGGTGCTGTTCCTCCTCGCCGCCGCCGTCGACGCCCTGCGGTTCGCGACCGGCGCCGCCGAGGTCGGGCTGCTCAACCTCGGACCGGTGTGGCTGTTCGCGCAGCAGATCGGCTTCCTCTGGGCCGACGGGTGGTTCGCACGACGGTCCCGCTTCCTGCTCGTGGTCGTGGCCGCCGCCGGGTACGCGCTGCTCGTCCCGATGACGTCGATCGGGCTGTGGGCGCCGGACATGCTGCAGGACCTCAACCCGCCGATGCTGCCGCTCGCGGTCCTCGCGATCAGCCAGGCCTGCCTGGTGCAGGTCGTGCACGCGCCGCTCACCCGGCTGATGCGGACCCGTGCAGCGCAGGGGGCGGTCTTCGTGCTCGGCCGCGACGGAATGACGATCTACCTGTGGCACCTGCCGCTGTTCATCGCGCTGAACGGTGTGGCGTTGCTCGTCGGTGTGCCGTTCCCCGACCCGGGTTCGGCGCCGTGGTGGGCCACGCGTGCGGTCGCTCTGGTCGTCCTGCTCGGCGTGGCGTTGGCGGTCGCACGCGGCCTGCGGTGGTTCGACCGCCCGCTCCCCCGGCTGCTGCCCGGAGCCGACCGCCCCGCGTGGCCGGTGCTCACCGTCGCCGCGCTCTGCACGATCGGCCCCGCGTTCGTCGTCATGCAGTTGCACCTGTCGTTCGGCGTCGCCCTGCTCGGTGCACTGCTCGTCCCCGCCGGCGTGTGGCTGCTGACGAAGACGGTGCCGGCCCGGGGAGTCACGCGGATCTGAACCGGTTCTCACCGCCCGCAGCCCCCTGCGGAGGTGCTGCGGGCGGAGGATTGTCGTCGGCAGCACGATCCGCAGGAGGCACCCCACGCCGTGGACACCCGAGTTCTGGAGCATCTGGCACGTCGACCCGTTGGCAGCGGTGCTCATCGGGGTGGCCGCGATCACGTACGGGTGGTGGGTGGTCGGCGCTGCACGCCGCGGTGCCCGCTGGCCGTGGTGGCGGAGCCTCGCGTTCCTCGGCGCGCTCGTCCTGTTCGGGATCCTGCAGTTCGGCATCGTCGGCGTCCACGACCAGCAGCTCCGCTGGGCGTTCGTGCTGCGCCTCGCCCTGCTCTTCTTCGCGGTCCCCACCTTCGCCGCGTTCGCCGCGCCCGTCTCGTTGCTGCGGACTGGAGGCCCGGATCGCCTCGCGCAGACCGCCACCGCCATGCTGCGGTCGCGTCCGGCGCGGTTCCTCGGCAACGCGATCGTCTCGCCCCTGGTCGCCCTCGCGCTGTTCTGCGTGCTGCTCACCCCGTTCGCGGCGACCATCCGGGAGTCCCCGGTCTGGGCCACCGCGATCACGGTGCTCGTGCCCGTGCTGGGCTTCACGCTCCTCACGCCGCTGTCCGAGCCGGGCGTCCTGCGCTCCTCGACGTTCGTCACGGTCGAGTTCCTGCTGGCCTTCGTCGAACTGATGGCGGACGCGATCCCGGGCATCGTCCTGCGGATCACGAACCACGTGCTCGACGGGTCGGTGGTGCAGGCGGTCGGGCAGCCGTGGTTCCCGTCACCGTTGCGCGATCAGCACCTGGCGGGCGATCTCCTCTGGTTCATCGCCGAGGTCGCGGACATCCCGGTGCTCATCTCGCTCTTCATCCGGTGGCAGCGCACCGATCGCCGCGAGGCCCGCACGATCGACGCCCTCACCGACGAGGAGATGGAGGAGCTCACCCGGGCGCACCTGCAGCGCCGCGGGTGAGCCGCGCGCGGGGCCGCGCGTCGCGTCGTGTCGGTCAGGTCGTTCCGCAGTGTGCGAGGTTCCGCGCACCGTGGGAGCGCCGCGCCCTCGCACACTGCGCGGAAGCTCGCACCTTGCGCCGCCTGACCCCGGACGCGGACGAGCCCCGCACTGCAGGGGCAGCGCGGGGCTCGTCGGTGCGCGGGACTACTCGCCCGCGTGCCGCCCGTGGTGGTCGGTCGCGGCCAGTTCCTGCTCGGCGGTGACCGGAGCCGCAGCGGCCGCGTGCGCACCGACTTGCTCGGCCGGCGCACCGGCGGCGTCGGGCTGGGTCGTGACCGAGCCGGTCTGCTGCCAGGCCACGGTCTGCTTCGGCTTCGCCAGGAACAACGCCGCCACGATCGCGACGACGAGCACCACGGCCGGCAGGACGAGCGACTGCCCCATCGCGGTGGCGAACGGCTGCTGCAGGAACCCGGGGAGCGCCCCGACCTGCTGTTCCGCTCCCCCGGCGCTCGTGCCACCGGTCGAGGCGGGGAAGTTCGCCGTGATGCGGGCCTCGATCAGCGCCGCGATGCCGGCGGAGCCGAGGACGGCACCGATCTGGCGCGTGGTGTTGTAGACGCCAGAGCCCGCACCGGCGAGCTTCGGCGGCAGGTTGCGCGTCGCGGAGACCGAGAGCGGTCCCCACATGCACGCGTTGGCGAGGCCGAGCAGCGTCGACGGCAGCAGCACCCAACCCCAGTCGGCACCGGACGCCAGGAGCGCCCCGAACCAGAAGAGCGCACCCGAGAAGCAGGCGAGCCCGAACGCGGCGACCCAGCGGAGGCTCCAGCGGTTGAGGTTCTTGCCGACGAGCGGCGCGAGGCCCGCGGACAGCACGGCCTGGGGGACGAGCAGCAGCGCCGCCTGGGTCGGGCTGAACGTCAGGACGTCCTGCGCCCACAGCATGATCGGCAGCGCGAACGAGGAGATCGCGACGCCCACGGCGGTGATGGCGATGTTCGCCAGGGTGAAGTTCCGGTCCTTGAACAGGCCGAGCGGCAGCAGCGGCTCACCCTTCTGGACGCCCTGCCACACCACGAACGCGACGAGCACGACGATGCCCGCGATGATGAGCGACCAGACCGAGATCGGCCCCGTGATGGTGCCCCAGTCGTAGGTCTCGCCCTCCTGGATGCCGAACACGAGCAGGAACATGCCGACCGCGCTCAGCACGATGCCGAGGTAGTCGAAGCGGTGCCCGTGCCGCTCGAACGTCGGGACGAAGCGCTGCGCGAGGACGAACGCGACGATGCCCACCGGGACGTTCACGAAGAAGATCCACTCCCAGCCGAAGCCGTCGACGAGCAGGCCGCCGACAATCGGTCCGACGAGCGAGGCGACGCCGGCGACCGCGCCCCAGAGGCCCATCGCCGCACCGCGGTTCTGCGGCGGGAAGATGCGCGTGATGACGGCCATCGTCTGCGGCGTCATCATCGCGGCGCCGAGGCCCTGCACGACGCGGGCGATGATGAGCACCTCGATGGACCCGGCCAGGCCGCACCAGAGGCTCGACAGCGTGAAGACGACGAGACCGACCTGGTACAGGATCTTCGGGCCGAACCGGTCACCCAGGCGGCCGGTGATGAGCAGCGGCACGGCGTAGGCGAGCAGGTACGCGCTCGTCACCCAGATCACCGAGTTGATGTCCGCGTGGAGCTTCGCGGCGATGGTGGGGGTCGCGACCGACACGATGGTCGAGTCGACGAGGATCATGAAGAAGCCGACGACGAGTGCCCAGAGTGCGGGCCAGGGCTTCTTCTCGGTCGTCCGCGGAGGCGTGACGGTGGTCATCGGGTGTGTTCCTTGCTGTTCGTGGGGGGTGCTGAGTCGGTGGGGACGGCCGGACCGTCCCAGGGGACGTCGCCGCGCGCGATCCGGTCGGCGGTCCCGGAGAGCCACTCGATCTGCGCGGTGAGCATGGCACGGACGTACGACACGTCGAGCCAGAAGCGGCCCGCCAGCTGTTTGGCCTGGAGGCCCGTGGCGGCCCGGTCGTACTCCTCGCGTTCGCCCCGGAGCGCGTCGGCGCGTGCCCGCAGGGCGGTCACCGCGTCCTCGGCGGTCAGGTTGTCGATGTGCGAGACGGCGAGTTGGAACTCCGGGTACTCGTCCGCCGGCTCGGCGATCATGCGGCGGAGACCGTCCTCGAGCGCGGTCCGGCCGTGGTCGGTGATCGCGTAGGTGGTGCGTTCCGGCCGGTTGCCCTCGCGAGCGGTGCCGAGCGCTTCGGCGTACCCGAGGTCGACCAGCCGTCCGATCTGGTGGTAGAGCGTGCTCGGCCGGACCTTGACGTTCTGGTCCTCCCGCCGCTGGAGCATCGTCTGGAACATCTCGTACGGGTGCATCGGCGCCTCGGCGAGGAGCCCCAGCGCGGCGAACGCGAGCGGCGTGATCGACGTCATCCGTGCCTCCAGGTCAGTGTTCCGTGTGGACTATTCGACTTGGAATATACGCCTTGGATGTGTTCTCCACAAGCGGTTCGGCGCGCCGCGCGCGCCGCTTAGACTGGTCGGGTCCCACCCACCCCCGAAGCGCTGGAGTGAACACGTGCCAACGATCGTCGTCGAGGTCATGCCCAAGGCCGAGATCCTCGACCCGCAGGGAAAGGCCGTGGGCAACGCCCTGGCCCGTCTCGGCAAGGCCGACCTGACCAACGTCCGCATCGGCAAGCGCTTCGAGGTGGCCGTCGACGGCCCGGTCGACGACGCCAAGCTCGACGAGGTCCGCGCGATCGCCGCGGACGTCTTCTCCAACGCCGTCATCGAGGACGTCGTGTCCGTGACGGTCGAAGGCCAGTGACCTCGATGCGGATCGGCGTCATCACGTTCCCGGGCTCGCTCGACGACCGCGACGCCCAGCGCGCCGTCCGTCTCGCCGGTGCCGACCCCGTCGCGCTCTGGCACGGCGACCACGACCTCCAGGGTGTCGACGCCATCGTCCTGCCCGGCGGGTTCTCCTACGGCGACTACCTGCGTGCCGGTGCGATCGCCGCGAAGGCTCCGATCATGGCCGAGGTCATCGACGCCGCCGGCAAGGGCATGCCCGTGCTCGGCATCTGCAACGGGTTCCAGATGCTGGCCGAGGCCCGTCTGGTCCCCGGCGCGCACACCCGCAACGCGCACCAGCAGTTCATCCGCCGCGACCAGAAGCTCCGCGTCGAGACGACCGCGACCGCGTGGACCTCGGGCTTCACCGCCCAGCAGGAGATCACCATCCCGCTGAAGAACGCCGACGGCCGCTTCGTGGCGGATCCCGACGAGATCAAGCGCATCGAGGACAACGGCCAGGTCGTGTTCCGCTACGTCGGCGTGAACCCGAACGGGTCGATCGACGACATCGCCGGAGTCTCGAACGAGCGCGGCAACGTCGTCGGCCTCATGCCGCACCCCGAGCACGCGACGGAGCCCGGCTTCGGCCCGGACACCCCCGCGGCGATGGCCTCCGGCACGGACGGCCTCACCTTCTTCACCTCCGTGATCGAGTCGACGCTGGTCAAGTGACCGCGACTCCAGTGCCCGCAACTCCAGTGACAGGGAACGACAACACCGTGACGACTTTCGTTCGCCCGAAGCCCGACACCGTGCAGGACGCCGCTGCGACCCCCGACAAGGAGCAGCCGTACGAGGCGCTCGGGTTGAAGGCGGACGAGTACGCGAAGATCCGCGAGATCCTCGGCCGCCGCCCCACCTCGGGCGAGCTGGCGATGTACTCCGTGATGTGGTCCGAGCACTGCTCGTACAAGTCGTCGAAGAACTACCTCCGGCAGTTCGGCAAGAAGGTCACGCCGGAGATGACGAAGAACCTCATGGTCGGCATGGGCGAGAACGCCGGTGTCGTCGACGTCGGCAACGGCTGGGCGGTGACCTTCAAGGTCGAGTCGCACAACCACCCCTCCTACGTCGAGCCGTACCAGGGCGCCGCGACGGGCGTCGGCGGCATCGTCCGCGACATCATCTCGATGGGCGCTCGTCCGGTCGCCGTGATGGACCAGCTCCGCTTCGGCGCGATCGACCACGAGGACACCCAGCGCGTCGTGCACGGCGTCGTCGGTGGCATCTCGTTCTACGGCAACTGCCTCGGCCTGCCGAACATCGGCGGCGAGACCTACTTCGACTCCGTGTACCAGGGCAACCCGCTGGTCAACGCCCTCGCGGTCGGTGTCCTCCGGCACGAGGACCTGCACCTCGCGAACGCCTCGGGCGCCGGCAACAAGGTCGTGCTCTTCGGCGCGCGGACCGGCGGCGACGGCATCGGCGGCGCGTCGATCCTGGCGTCCGACACCTTCACCGAGGGCGGCCCGACCAAGCGTCCGGCGGTCCAGGTCGGCGACCCGTTCGCCGAGAAGGTCCTCATCGAGTGCTGCCTCGAGCTCTTCCAGAAGGAACTCGTCGAGGGCATCCAGGACCTCGGTGCCGCCGGCATCTCCTGCGCCACCTCGGAGCTCGCGTCCAACGGTGACGGCGGCATGCACATCTCCCTCGACGACGTCCTGCTGCGCGACCCCACGCTCACCGCCGAGGAGATCCTCATGTCGGAGAGCCAGGAGCGCATGATGGCGGTCGTCCGTCCCGAGAAGCTCGACGCGTTCCTCGCGGTCGTCGGCAAGTGGGAGGTCGAGACCAGCGTCCTCGGCGAGGTCACCGGCACCGGCCGCCTCGTCATCGACTGGCAGGGCCAGGAGATCGTCAACGTCGACCCGCGCACCGTCGCCGTCGACGGCCCGGTCTACGACCGTCCGGTCGCCTACCCGACCTGGATCGACGCCCTGCAGGCCGACAGCGCCGCGTCGCTCGAGCGCCCGGCCGACGGTCCCGCGCTCAAGGCGCAGTTCCTCAGCCTGCTCGGCTCGCCGAACCTCGCCTCGAAGAACTGGGTGACGAACCAGTACGACACCTACGTGCTCGGCAACACCGCGCTCTCCTTCCCCGACGACGGCGGCATGATCCGCGTCGACGAGGAAACCGGGCTCGGCGTCACGATCGCGACCGACGCGAACGGCCGCTACTGCCAGCTCGACCCGAAGCAGGGCGCACGGCTGGCCCTCGCCGAGGCGTACCGCAACGTCGCCGTGACCGGTGCCGTGCCCGCCGCCGTGACCGACTGCCTGAACTTCGGCTCCCCCGAGAACCCCGAGGTCATGTGGCAGTTCTCCGAGGCCGTCGAGGGTCTCGCGGACGGCTGCATGGAGCTCGGGATCCCGGTGACCGGCGGCAACGTGTCGTTCTACAACCAGACCGGCACCACCCCGATCCACCCGACGCCGGTCGTCGGTGTCCTCGGTGTGATCGAGGACGTCGCGCTCCGCGTGCCCTCCGGCTGGCAGGACGACGGCCACAACATCTACCTGCTCGGCACCACGTCGCTCGAGCTGGACGGTTCTGCCTGGGCCGGCACCGTGCACGACCACCTCGGTGGTCGCCCGCCGGCGGTCGACCTCGAGCGTGAGAAAGCCCTCGCGGACCTCTTGCACGCCGCGGCGAGCGAGCAGCTGCTGACCAGCGCCCACGACCTGGCGGACGGCGGCCTCGGCCAGTCCCTCGCCGAGTCGGTGCTCCGGTTCGGTCTCGGTGCCCGCGTGGTGCTCGACGAGCTCGAGGCCCGCGACGGCGTCGACACGGCCACCGCGCTCTTCTCGGAGTCGACCGGCCGCGTCATCGTGACCGTCCGACGCGAGGACGACGTCCGCTTCCAGGGCCTCTGCGACGGCCGCGGCTTCCCGGTGCTCCGCATCGGTGTCACGGACGCCACGAGCGGGTCGCTCGAGGTCCAGGGTGCGTTCGAGGCGACGATCGACGAGCTGCGCGGCACCCACAACGCCACGCTGCCGAGCCGCTTCGGGGACGTCATCGTCGAGGACGTGACCGAGGGCTACGTCGGCCGCGGACCGCTCGACTCCGACGGTGCGTTCTCGCCGCGGACCGACTCCTGACCGCGGTCGCCGACAGCATGCCGATCGTCACGCTGCCGTTCGCCGAGCTCGTCGACCGGTTCGGCCCCGTGCCGGACGGCATCGAGCTGGACGTGTGGGACGTCGAGGGACCGTACGGGCGCCCCGACGACGTCGCCATCGCGTTCCTGCCGTTCTACTTCGGTGGGCGGCACCGGTGGCAGTACGTGCACGACCTGCCGAACCTGCAGCTCCTGCAGCTGCCGAGCGCCGGGTACGAGCACGCGGTCCCGCACGTCCCCGGCCACGCGCAGCTCGCGAACGGCCGCGGGATCCACGACGACGAGACCGCCGAACTCGCGGTGGGCCTCGCGCTGACGTCCCTGCGCGAGCTCGGGGCGTTCCAGGCCGACCGTGCGAACGGTGTCTGGGACGCCCGGACCACCCGTTCCCTGGCCGACCGCCGGGTGACGGTGGTCGGCTACGGCGCGATCGGGTCGGCGATCGCCACGCGCTTCGAGGCGTTCCGCACCGAGGTCACCGTGGTGGCGCGCACCGCCCGCGAGCAGGACGGCCGGCAGGTGCACGCGTTCGGCGAGCTCCCGACGATCGTCCGCGAGACCGACGTGCTCGTCCTCATCGCGCCGCTGACGGACGAGACCGAGCGCCTGGTTGACGCCGACCTGCTCGCTGCGCTCCCCGACGGCGCCCTCGTGGTGAACGTCGCGCGTGGCAAGGTCGTCGACACCGACGCCCTCGTGGCCGAGCTGCAGTCCGGACGCCTCTCGGCGGCGCTCGACGTCACCGATCCCGAGCCGCTCCCGGCGGGGCACCCGCTCTGGACGACGCCGAACACGGTCCTCACCCCGCACGTCGGCGGGAACACCGACCTGAGCATCCCGAGGTCGATCGAGCTCATGCGTCGACAGGTGGCCGCGCTGGCCGAGGGTCGCTCGTTCGAGAACGTCATCGACGCCTGACGTCCGTCGCCGCTCAGGTGCGTCGGGCCATGCCGAGGCTCGGCGCGACGTCCTCGAACCCGAGTGACCGGTAGAGCCGCTGCCCGGGTGGGTCGCCGACGAGGGTGACGTACGCTCCCTCGGGTGCCCGGGATCGGACGTCGTCGACGAGCCACTCGACGATCCGGCGTCCGATTCCCCGACGCTGGTGGGCCGGATCCGTGGCGATGTCCGCGATGTGGAAGTACCACCCGCCGTCGCCGATGGTCCGCCCCATCGCGACCGGTGTGCCGTGCTCGTCCACGACGTGGCACGCCGACCAGCTGCCCGCGATCGCTCCGGCGCCCTGCTCGGCGTTCTTCGGCGTCAGGCCGGAGTCCCGGCGCAGCCGGAGGTAGTCGGCGAGCGGTGGCGGACCGGAGACGAGGGTGTAGGACGCGTCCATCTCCCCAGTCTGGCCGGTACCGGTGACACGCACCGTGCCTCCAGGCCGGACCGGCCGGATCGCGGCGTCTCGCGCGCCCCGCGGCGTCAGACCGGGACGATGCAGGTCGGCGTGCCGACCGGGATCTGCGCGACGGCGTCGCCGGGGACCCCGTCGTCGCCGAGCGGCAGGACCGCGATCGCATCGGACATCTGGTTCGCGACGAGTACGTGGCCGGGCACCCGCGCGAAGTGGCGGGGCCAGACCCCGCCAGATGATGCCGACCCGACGAGCGACAGCTCCCCGCCCGAGGCATCGAGCACCACGATCAGATCCCGCCCACGGACGGCGACGTACACCCGTCCGGCGTCGTCGACCTCGATGTGGCTGAGCAGGGACTCCCCCACCGACCCCTCGAAGGTCGCCGTCGACGCGATGGTGACGAAGGAGCCGGAGTCGTCACGGCGCAGACGGTGCACGTGCCCGTCGAGCTCACCGGCGACGATCAGGTCGCCGTCGTACCAGGCCATGTGCCGCGGGCCCACTCCCGGTGCCACGTGGTGCACGCGGACGAGCGAGATCGCGGGTTCGGCCGTGATCCTGAACTCGTGCAGGGCGTCGCCGCCGAGGTCCGCGACCAGCACCGTGCCGTCCGGGGTGGCGACGGACTGGTGGGCGTGCGGCCCCTCCTGGCGGTCCTCGACCGGTCCGGTCGTGTCGGGCAGGACCTCGGTCACCACGGCTGCGGCGGGCACGCCGACCTCGTCGCTGCCGTGTGTCCCGACGACACCGTCGCTCGCGAGCAGCGATGCGGCGTGGGACTCCGCCGCCGCGAGGGAGATCGCCGTCACCGTGCCGGAGACGTAGTTGGTGACGACGAGCGAACCGGACGGGTCGACCCGCACGTGGCACGGGGCGTCACCACCGGCCGGCGCGTCCCAGAGGTGCTCGAGCGCAGCACCGTCGCGACGGAACGCCGAAACGCCGCCGTCCACGGTCTCCGACACGGCGTAGACCCGGTCACCGGACACCGCGAGGAAGGACGGGTCGTCGATGACCGCGACGGTACGGACGTCCGCGTCGTCGACAGGGCCCGCCGCGACGACCGAGATCCCCGTGGCGTTGCCACCGCCCGTCGCCGTGTACGAGCCGACGAGCAGTGTCGGGAGCGTCTCGCTCACTCGTCGCCGCCGGCGATCTGCTCGTGGTGGTGGATGACCTCGGCGACGATGAAGTTCAGGAACTTCTCGGCGAAGGCGGGGTCGAGGTGCGACTCGGCGGCGAGCGACCGGAGCCGTGCGACCTGGATCTGCTCGCGGCCGGGGTCGGCGGCCGGCATGCCCGCGGCGGCCTTCAGGTACCCGACCCGCTGCGTGTACTTGAAGCGCTCGGCGAGCATGTGGATCACGGCGGCGTCGATGTTGTCGATGCTCTGCCGGATGCTGCCCAGTTCGGCGACGGCCGCCTGGTCGTACGCGGGCGTGGTGTCGTCGTCGCTCATGCTGCGAGCCTAACGGCCGGGGCTGGCCGCCAGGTGTCGGTTACGCGCGCGTCCGCCGTCGGTCACGCGCGCTTTCGCTGTCGGTCGCGCGCGTGTTCGCCGTCGCAACCTGAGCGGGACCTGAGCACGGCTTCGGAACTGCGAGAATGGAGGCCATGTCGGTCCTGCTCGTGATCTCGAGCGTGTTTGCGGTCCTCGCTGGCCTCGTGCACGTGTACATCTTCTTCCTCGAGTCCGTCGCCTGGACGAGTCCCCGGGTACGGAAGATCTTCGGCCTGTCGTCGGAGACCGAGGTGCAGGCGACCCGCGCGATGGCGTTCAACCAGGGGTTCTACAACCTGTTCCTCGCGATCGGCGCGATCCTCGGTGTGGTGCTCGCCGTCACGGGCAACGGTGCCACCGGGTGGACGCTCGTGGTGTTCTCGACGGCGTCGATGCTCGGTGCCGCGGTGGTCCTGCTCGGCACGGGTCGTCGCTACCTGAACTCGGCGTTCGTGCAGGGCTCGTTCCCGCTGATCGCCCTGCTCTTCGCGTTCCTCGGGTCGACGTTCGGTTCCTGACCGACGCGACCGTCACACACGCGAAAGCGACAGTGTGCCGCAGAACAGTGGCGGCACACTGTCGCTGTGACGGAAGTCTCCGGGAGATCAGCCGAGCTTCGCCTGGAACTCGTCCGGCAGCTTCTCGAGCGCCCACTCGATCGCCGCGGTGGTCCCCAGCGAGAACGCCGAGGACACGTCGGCGTCGTCGAACACGATGGCGTGCCCGGCCTCGACCGACGGCACCTTCTGGAACAGCGGGTCCGCCTCGGCCTTCGACGCGTCGACGTAGATCGGCAGGATGAGCGTCAGGTCGGCGTTCAGCAGGTCGAGGTTCTCGTCCGACAGGTGCACCGAGAACGCCTTGCCGGCCTGCTCGTCGATGGCCTTCGGGATCGTGAACCCGAGGTTCCGCATGAACGTCGAGCGGCTGTCCGTGGAGGCGTAGGCACCGAAGCCCTCGGAGCTGTACGCCCCGACGACGGCGGTCTTGCCCTCGAACTCCGGGTGGGCCTTGCGGGCCGCGGCGTAGGCGTCGTCGAGCCCGGAGAGGAGCTTCTTGCCCTCCGACTCCTTGCCGAGCGCCTTCGCGATCATCGTGGTCTGCTGCTCGGTCGACGCGAGGTAGTTCTCGCCGCCCTTCGGGATCGCGACGGTCGGCGCGATCGCGGACAGCTTCGCGTAGCGGTCCTTGTCGCCCGAGGACTTCACGTCGAGGATCACGTCGGGCTTCAGCTTGAGGATGTCCTCGTAGCTCGGCTCCAGCGTCTGGATGATCTTCGGCGACTTCGTGTACGCACCCTTCAGCCAGGGTCCGACACCGTCGCCACCGAAGGCGAGCCAGTCGCTCGCGCCGACGGGCTGCACGCCGAGCTCGAGTGCCGTCTCGGCGTCACCCCAGCCGAGTGCGACGACGCGCTTCGGCTGCGAGTCGATCTTCGTCGTGCCGAGCGCGGTCGTGATGGACACGGGGAACTGGCCGCCGGCAGAGGAGGAAGAGGACGAGTCGTCGCTGGCGGAACCGGAGCCGGAGGCGCACCCGGCGAGGACGAGGGACGCTGCGACGACGGCACCGGCAGCGGCCAGCACGCGTCGGAGACGGAGGGGAGTACGGATCACGAAGGGTAGCCTAACCTAACGGCCCGGTACGGAATGCCTCTGGATAGGCTTGATCACCGTGGCCGTCACCGATCCCGCCCGCACCCGGCTCGCGGTGCTCGGCTCCCCCATCGCGCACTCGCTCTCCCCCACGCTGCACGCAGCGGCCTACGACGTCCTGGGGTTGCGGTGGTCGTACGGGAGGCACGAGGTCGCGTCCGGCGGGCTCGACACGTTCGTCGCGGGGCTGGGTCCCGAATGGCGTGGGCTGAGTCTCACGATGCCGCTCAAGCGGGACGTGCTGCCGCTCCTCGACCGCACCACCCCGCTGGTCGACGAGCTCGGGGTCGCCAACACGATCGCCTTCCGGACGTCCGGCGACACCGTGCTGCGGTACGGAGCGAACACCGACGTCGAGGGACTGGTCCGCCCCGTCGAGGCCCTCGGCCACCTGCCCGGCGAGGCGACGATCCTCGGCGGCGGCGCGACCGCCGCGAGTGCCCTCACGGCCGCCGTCCGGCTCGGTGCGACGTTCGTCCGGCTGTTCCTCCGCGACACCGCGAAGGCCGGCGCGCTCGTCGACCTGGCCGTCCGGCTCGGCGTCTCGCTGGAGGTCCTGCCGCTCATGGAACTCCCCGGCACGCGACACGGCTTCGTCGTCTCGACCCTGCCCGGTGGCGCCGCCGATGCGCTCGACCTGCTGCCGTCCGGACCCGACGCGGTGCTGTTCGACGTCGCCTACGAGCCATGGCCGACCGCGGTCGCGTCCCGCTGGGCCGATGCCGGGGGTCGCGTGCTCAACGGCCTCGACATGCTCACCGAGCAGGCACTCGGGCAGATCCGGTTCTTCCTCACCGGGGACCAGGACGAGCTCCTGCCAGCCGAGGCCGACGTGCGGCGGGCGATGCGCACCGCCGTGGGGCTGCCGCCCACCGTGCTCAGCTGACCACGCCGTCGACGTAGTACCAACGGCCGCCCTCGCGGACGAACTCGCTCGTCTCCTCGAGCGTGCCGCGCTCGGTGTCGGAACGCCACCACGCGCGGAACGCGACCGTGCCCCGGGAGTCGAACGGGCCTCCAGACCGCGTCGACAGCACGTCCAACCGGGTCCAGCGCTGATCCGCGTCCAACTCGAGCTCCTCCGGCCGCGTCCGCGGGTGCCACGTCAGCAGGAGGTACTCGGGTAGGCCGAGCGCGAACGCGCTGAACCGCGAGCGCATCAGGCGCTCGGCGGTCGGTGCCGCGGCGCCGCCGTGCAGCGGCCCGCAGCACTCGCCGTAGGGGTTGCCGCTCAGGCAGGGACAGCGGGACTCGTCGGTGACCACGCCCGAACGCTAGTCGACGATCGAGATCGCGACCGTGATGTTCCCGCGGGTGGCGTTCGAGTACGGGCAGATCTCGTGGGCACGCTCGGCGAGGCGCTGCCGCTGCTCCGGACGGGCCGACGGCGCGTACACGTCGAGCTCGACCGCGAGGCCGAAGCCACCGTTCCCGGTGCCGCCGATGCCGACCTCGGCGGAGACCTCGGCGTCGGTGGTGTCGACCTCGAGCTCCTTGCCGGCGGCGTGCAGCGCACCGAGGAAGCACGCGGCGTACCCGGCGGCGAAGAGCTGCTCCGGGTTCGTGCCCTCGCCGCTGCCGCCCATCTCCTTCGGCGGGCGGGTGTCGAGGTCGAGGCGGTCGTCCTCGCTGCGCACGTGGCCGTCGCGGCCTCCGCCGGTGGCGTGGGCAGCTGCGGTGTAGACGATGTCGAGACTCATGGACCGAGGGCATCGTGCGTTCCTGAGCGAGTGCTGGAGCGCGGCGTCCTGGTGCGGGCGCCCGGCCCGCGCGGCGCTCGTCCCGGGCGTGTCCGGGCCCCGCGTCCCCGCGTGCCCCGCACCGTGCGAGGTCGGCCACGTCCGGTGAGCAGAAGAGGTCGAGTCGCCGCCGTGGACCCGACATCTTCTGCTCACCATGCACACCACTTCGCTCGGCGACGTGCTCCCAGATCGACCGAGTAGAAGAAGTCCCGTGTTCAGACTCGGTTGGCAGGTGCTGCGGGAGCGGATCGGTGACGTCGTCGACCCCGCGCGCGTCCGTCGGGCGACGCAGATCTCTGCCGCTGTGGCCGTCCTCGCGCTCATCGCAGCCGTGGTCCTGCAGGTGCGGTTCGCCTGGGCGGGGACGTCCGTGTTGGGCACCGTCGCCGCCACGGCCACGGCCACGGTGACCCTGGGGTTCGGGCTCCTGCTCTTCAGCTGCTTCCCCACAGCGCGTCACGTCGATCCAGCAGCGACGATCAACGGGCGGCAGGTCCGTCCGGACGCGCAGCTGGCCGTGCGGTGGTCGGTCCAGCCATATCTCGACCGACACGCACGCCCTGTCGCTCCGGAGGACCGTGCGGCGGTCCTGAACGATGTGCCTCTGCTGCAGCGCGGGCTGATCCGACGGCTGTCACGACTCGGGCCGACGATGATCGGGCTCGCCCTCGTCGTTCTCGGAGGGAGCATCGCCATGGGCTCCCACAGTGTGTTCCCGCTCTGGATGGTCCTGTACGTCGTACTGCTCCCGGAAATGGTGATCCGGCTCGGTCGTTCCGAACGAGCCCGCATCGCCGCGCTCGCCACCGCGCCGCCGCCCGACTCCGAGGGTCCGCAGTGGAGACGAGACCCGACGGGTTCGAAGCTCGGCCTGCCCGGCGACTGATCGAGCGCGCGCCTGTCGGTGGTCGCGAGCACACTGGGCGCATGTGTGGAAGGTTCGTCGTCTCCGACACCACGGCCGATCTGCTGCCGGAACTCATCGGTGAACTCGCCGATCGGACCGAGCACGTGGATGAGGACACCGGCGTGGTCGGCACCGGCCTCGTCCCGAGCTGGAACGTCGCGCCGACCGACCCCGTGTTCGCGGTCCGGCAGCGGCACGGCGAACGGGAACTCCCCCGGATCAGCTGGGGCTTCGTGCCGAGCTGGGCGAAGGACTTCCAGAAGCAGCGCCCGAAGCCGATCAACGCCCGCATCGAGACGGTCGCGACGAGCGGCATGTTCAAGCGGGCGTTCGCCACGAACCGGTGCATCGTGCCGGCTCAGGGCTACTACGAGTGGGTCGTGCGCGAGGACGGCAAGGAACCCCACTTCGTCCACGAGCCTGGCGGGGCGCTCGCGATGGCCGGGGTGGTCAGTGCCTGGCCGGACCCGACGAAGCCCGAGGGCGACCCGGACAAGTGGCGTCTGTCGCTGGCGATCATCACGCGGGACGCCCACGTGGCCCCGGGTGAGGTCCACGACCGGATGCCCGCGTTCCTCACGCCGGACGGCTACGACGACTGGCTGAACGCTGACCGCGGCGGTCTCGGCACGGACGATCTCCTCGCCCTGCTCGACCACGAGTCACTGACGGTCGCGGCGGGCCTCGAGCAGTACGAGGTCGCGCGCACCGTGAACAGCGTCAAGAACGACGGCCCGCAGCTGATCGAGCGGGTCGCCTAGCCACAGCCGTCAGCGACGCACGTCGGGCAGGAGCACGTGGAGCCGTTCGGCGAGACGCTGCTGCGCTTCCTCGAGGGACCGGAAGTCCCCGACGTACTGGCCGAACGTGTCGGACACGAAGAAGTGCGTGCCCTGGCGGTCGACCGTGCCGCCGTAGTACCCACCGTAGTTCGCGGCCCACAGCCCGGTGTCGGGGCGGGACCAGGTGATCCGAGCGTGCTGCGCGGGAGCGACGACCTCGGCCTCGATCTCGGTGATCGCGGCGATGGTGGCGGTGTCGACCGTGACCTCGTCCGGAATGGCCTCGTGCGCCGTCGCCTCGGCGTGGTGGGGGTGGGCGAAGGCCGTGCTCATGGTGCTCCTCGTGCTGTCCTGCTGCGGTGCTGGTCGTGCCGGGTGCGTACCGGTGGTGGTGGTGGTGCCTGGTGGGCTGCTCAGTCGACGGGACGGATCACGGAGGGCAGCATGACGTGCAGCTGGTCCGCGAGCTGTGCCTGCGCCTGCTCGAGCGAGTCGAAGTCGCCCACGACCAGGCCGAACGTGTCCGAGGCGACGTAGCGGCCGTCGCGCTTGTCGATCGAGCCGCCGAAGTACCCGCCGTAGTTGGCGACCCACTCGCCGTCTTCCTCCTGCGTCCAGCTGAGCTTGGCGCGCGACGGACGGGAGTGCGGCTCGGCCTGGGCCTCGAGGATCGCGATGGTGTCGACGGTGTCGGTGTCGAGCGTTACCTCGGCTCGGGTGTCGGTGCTGACGGTGGTGCTCATGTCGCTCTCCTTCGCGATCCGGGGTACAACTGCTGACACCAGAACGCTACGAGACCACCCCCTCCCACCGCCAGCGATGCCCACGCATTCACGGGTTCCGTCAATCCCCCGCATCAGTGATCCCCGGCTTTCCGGGGTCGTGTGACGCATTTCCGGGGTACAGGGGACAGATCGGGGTACTCGTTCTGCGGCCAGTCCGGCGGTCCGCGGCCCTCAGTCCCGCGGCACGGCGGTCGCGGCACGCCGGTAGGCGCCCGGCGTCATCCCCACGAGTGGGGAGAACTGCTCGATGAACTGACTCGTCGTCGCCCATCCGCACGCCGCCGCCACATCGGTCACCGACTGCCCGCCGGCGAGGAGCACCAGGGCACGGTGCACCCGCAGCTGCAACCGCCACTGCCGGTACCCCATCCCGGTCTCCTGCCGGAACAGCCGCGTCAGGGTCCGCTCACCGACCCCGGCCCACGCCGCGAGCCCCGCCAGCGACAGCGGCTCCGTCAGGTCACGCTCGACCCGTCGCACCACGCGCCGCAACCGGTCGTCGCGGGGTTCCGGCAGGTGCAGCGGCTGCTCCGGGGCGGACGCGACCTCGTCCACGATGACGGCACGGAGGTGGGACCGGGCCACGTCGGAACGCCGTGCCGGCGTCGTGATGGCGTGCAGTGCCTCCCGGGCGAGCGACGAGACGGCCAGGACCGCCGGACCCGACGGGAGGCCCGCGGCAGCATCCGCGGACAGGTAGACGACGCGCATGTCGGTCACCCCGTGTGCCCGGTGCCGGTGCTCGGCACCGGCCGGCACCCACGCGACCCGGTTCGGCGGTGCGATCCAGGCGCCGTCGTCGGTGATGAGCGAGAGCACGCCCGTCGCGGCGTGCACGAGGTGTCCGAGCGGGTGCACGTGCGGCGGGACGGTCTCGGCGTGCGCGAACCAGAACGCCGCCTCGGTGCGGCCGTCCTCCGAGAGCTTGTCCGGTTGGCTGGAATCCGACATCACCGGGCAGCGTACGTGTTCCGCGCCGACACCGCTCGATGGTGTGATCGGTGCATGACCACCGCCTCCGTCCCCGTCCCGACCGCTGCCCCGCGGCGCGGGCTCCTCGCCGCCTGGTACGTCGGCGCGGGGCTCATGCTCGTCGCGCTGAACCTGCGGATGGGGGTCGCCTCGGTCGGCCCCGTGCTCGGGGCGATCGAGCGGTCACTGCACCTCAGCCCGTCGGCGGCGAGTCTGCTCACCACGATCCCGGTGTTCGCCTTCGGGGCGTTCGCGTTCCTGACGCCCGTGCTCACCCGACGGATCGGCCTGCACCGGCTCCTGGGACTCACCATGGCGGTGCTGGCCGTCGGGATCGCCCTGCGCCTCGAACCGCACGGCTGGGCGCTCTACGGCGGCACCGTGCTGGCTGGTGCGGCCATCGCGGTGGCGAACGTGCTCATGCCGGCGGCGATCAAGAGCGACTTCGCGCACCGGGTCGGCCTGATGATGGGGCTGTACTCGACGGCACTCTTCCTCAGCGCGGCGATCGCGTCGGCCGCCGTCGTCCCGCTGATGGGCGCGTTCGGGTCGTGGCGTCCGGCCCTGGCGTTCTGGGCCGTGCCCGCCGTCGTGGCGTTCCTGGTCTGGTTGCCGCGCGCCCTCCGGAACCCGGGGCACGCACGGGGCACACGCGCGGTCGCGGACGCTCCGGTGACGGCCGTCGACGAGCCGACCTTCGCACGGCTGTTCCGCGACCCGGTGGCGATCGCCGTGACGGGGTTCATGGGACTGCAGAGCCTGTCGTACTACGCGTTCCTCACCTGGGTGCCGACGGTGCTGCAGGACGCCGGGGTCTCCGCGCACGAGGCCGGCCTGATGCTGGCGTACTCGAGCCTGCCCGGGATCGTCACCGGCGTGACCGGTCCGGCGATCGCTCGACGACTCCGGCCGACGTGGCTGCCGGTCCTCGTCGTCGTGGTGCTCTGCGCCGCGGGGCTCGTCGGGCTGCTCGTCGCTCCGGGCGCCGGGGCCTGGGTGTGGATGACCCTGCTCGGGCTCGGGCAGGGCGGCGCGATCAGTCTGTCGCTGAGCTACATCGTCTGGCGCTCCCCGGACGCCCGGCACACCGCGCACGTCTCGACGATGTCGCAGGGCACGGGGTACCTGCTCGCGGGGCTCGGACCGCTCGGGCTCGGGCTGCTGCACACGGCGACCGGCGGGTGGATCGTGCCGATCGTGGTGCTGCTGGCGCTCCTGGTGGTCCAGCTCGTCGCCGGGGTGGCCGCGAGCCGTGACCGGCACGTGCTCGCGCCTCGGTGAGTGCCGGGGTCGCAGTGTGCACCGAGCGAGTCGCAGTGTGCGAGGTTCCGGACACGGTGGGAGCCCGCGTGCCCCGCACACTCGTCGGAACCTCGCACACTGCGGCGCGGGTCCGCGTCAGCGCACCGCGCGCAACGCGTCCGCGATGACGCCGAGCGCGGCGGCGATCTCGTCCGCCACGCGTTCGTGCGTCGCCGCCGACCGCCGGTAGGGGTCGTCGACGTCGTCCGCGGCGGGGTCGACCGGCTGCGGCACGGTCCCCCGGAGCCGGGCGACACGCTCCACGAGCTGCTCCGCGGTCTCCACGCCGTCCAGGTCGGAGGGCTCGAGGGCGTCGAGCACTCGAGCGAACTGCTTGATCGTGAACGCCCGCTTCGCAGCCCGCGGCGCGAGCGACACCACGGCCGCACGGTGCGAGCGCTCGGCGGTGAGCACGAGGTCGGCCGCCCCCGCGATCTCCGGCGTCAGGTAGCGGGACCGGTGCGACGCCGGGTCCCCGCCGAGCCGCTCCGACTGCGCGGCCGCCGGGCCGTCCATCGGGGCGCCGTCCTGCGCGATGGTTCCAGCCGACTCGACCGTGAACGCCGGAGCGTCACGGCCGAGCCGCGCGGTCAGGACCTGCGCGCCGAGTGGTGAGCGGCAGATGTTGCCGCTGCAGACGAACAGGACCCGCATCGTCAGGCCGAGGCGCCGAGCAGGTCGTGCCGGACGACGATCGCGTCACGGCCGGGGCCGACGCCGATCGCGGAGATCCGGGCGCCGGACATCGCCTCGACCGCCAGCACGTAGGCCTGGGCGTTGGCGGGCAGGTCCTCGAACGAACGGGCGCCGGTGATGTCCTCGGTCCAGCCCGGGAAGTCCTCGTAGATCGGCTTCGCGTGGTGGAAGTCCGACTGGTTCACGGGGACCTCGTCCACGCGGACGCCGTCGACGTCGTAGGCCACGCAGACCGGGATCGTCTCGAGCCCGGTCAGGACGTCGAGCTTGGTCAGCACGAAGTCGGTCACGCCGTTGACGCGCGCCGTGTAGCGGGCGATCGGGGCGTCGTACCAGCCGCAGCGACGGGGACGGCCGGTCGTGGTGCCGAACTCGAAGCCGTTGGCGCGGAGGAACTCCCCCGACTCGTCGAACAGCTCGGTCGGGAACGGACCGGCGCCGACGCGGGTCGTGTACGCCTTGACGATGCCGATGATGCGCTCGAGCTTGCCCGGGCCGATGCCGGAGCCGGTCGCCGCACCACCAGCGGTCGCCGACGAGGACGTCACGAACGGGTAGGTGCCGTGGTCGACGTCGAGCATGGTGGCCTGGCCGGCCTCGAACAGGACGGTGTCGCCACGCTCGAGCGCCCGGTGGATCTCGAGCCCGGTGTCGGCGACCATCGGCCGCAGACGGTCGGCGAAGGAGAGCAGCGACTCGACGACCTCGTCCGCGTCGATCGCCCGGCGGTTGAACACCTTCACGAGCAGGTGGTTCTTCTGGTCGAGGGCGGCTTCGACCTTCTGGCGCAGGATGTTCTCGTCGAAGATGTCCTGGATGCGGATGCCGACGCGGTTGATCTTGTCGGCGTAGCTCGGGCCGATGCCGCGACCGGTGGTGCCGATCTGGCGCTTGCCGAGGAACCGCTCGGTCACCTTGTCGATGGTGCGGTGGTAGTGCGTGATGACGTGGGCGTTCGCCGAGACGAGCAGCCGGGAGACGTCGACGCCGCGGGCCTTGAGCGCGTCGAGCTCCTGGAAGAGGACCTCGAGGTCGACGACGACGCCGTTGCCGATGATCGGGGTGACGCCGGGCGTGAGGATGCCGGACGGCAGGAGGTGCAGGGCGTACTTCTCGCCACCGACGACGACGGTGTGCCCGGCGTTGTTGCCGCCGTTGAACTTCACGACGTAGTCGATGCGGCTGCCGAGGAGGTCGGTGGCCTTCCCCTTGCCCTCGTCGCCCCACTGGGCGCCGATGATGACTGCTGCGGGCATCTGGTTCTCCTCACGTTGGCGGAGGACCTCACGCGACCGTCGGGTCGGTGGTCCACCCGAGTCTATCGGACGGTCACCTTCGCGCCACCTGGCACGTGCCCGAGATGGTGACGACAAACGGACTGGAGGCGCGGTGCCAGCTGGCACCGCGCCTCCAGTCCGTCAGGTGGTGACGTTCCGGATCAGCTCCGGAAGAAGTCCTGGTAGGAGGGGTCGCCGACCGGCTGCGAGTGGCCGGGCTCGGCGAGGCGCTGTTCGATCATGGACTGGATGACGTCCGGCGGGGTGAGCCCACGGCGCCGCCACTCCATCGGGTTGGCCCGGAGCTGCTTCAGGGTGCTCTGCGTCTGCATGCGGCAACCCTGTCACTCGATAACTAGTTTGTCTAACTACATGTCCTCGGAACGCACTCCGGGCCCCGTCACGCGTGGTGACGGGGCCCGGAGTGCGGTGTTCGGACTGCCGTCGACTAGCGGCGGGAGACCTTCGCGGTCGGCTTCGACGTCGCCGATCCGTCCTGGTGTCCCTTCGCCGTCGCGGTCACCTGCACCTGGAGGCGGTGCCCGGCGTCGGACGAGCCCAGCGTGTAGGTCTGCTTCGTGGCACCCTGCACGGCGGCACCGTCACGGAGCCACTGGTAGGAGTACCGCACACCCTTGGCGTCCCACGAGCCGTGGTGCGCCGTGAGCTTCTTGCCCACCGTCGGGTTGCCACTGACCGTCACGGCGCTGCCCTTGCGGAGCGTCACGACCGGGGCGGCGACCGTCGCCGAGACCGTGTCCGCCTGGTCGCCGACCGCGTTGCCGAGGTGCAGCAGCAGTGCCTTCGCGTTCGCGACACCCGTGCCGCGGGTGACCTGCAGCGACCCGGAGTCCGCGAACAGCACGCCCGTGGAGGTGCCCTGCGCGAAGGTGAGCGCCGGCTTGGTCGGGTCGTAGGTCGCCTCCGCCGTCTCGTCGACGACGTAGGAGCCGCTCGTGGCCAGGGCCGGGGCGTACGCCGACTCGGTGAGGACCGAGTAGGTGAACGCCTTGGTGGCACCGATCGTCGAGGCGTCGACCGTCAGGACCTTGACCGCGCTGTCGAACGTGTTCACGTCCTGCCCGGGGGCCCCGCCGTTCAGCGGCTGCGTGTCCACGGTCTCCCCGGTGGCGAGGTCGACGGTCGTGGCGAACGTGGCGTCCACCGCTGCCGACTTGGCGTCGTACACCAGGTAGTCCGGCGTGCCGTCACGGTCGGTGTCGATGAGGACCTCGACGTTGGTCACGGCGCCGGGGTTGGCGTCGGGACCGGCCGTCTGGACGCCGAACGCGAGGGTGTCCGACGCCTTGTCGTAGTTCGCGCCGTAGGCCCGGACGTCCGCCGCCTGCAGGGACTGCTTCGCCGAGCCGGCCGGGAAGGACTCCTGGCCGTCCGTCCCGCCGAGCACGAACGGTGCGACGGCTGCGTGGTAGCCGGTCGTCGCGTCGCCCTGGTCGACCGAGCGGCCGGTCAGCGTGAGGTCCGCCGTGTTCTTCGTGGAGGGGAACGCGACGTCGGAGCCGTGCACCGCGCTCACCGGCTTCGGCGCGACGTACGTGCCGAGCCGCAGCGGGTTGAGCTTCTCGTCGGTCGGCGTGAACGTCACGATGCCCGAGGCCGCGGCGACGAACTCCCGCTGGTAGCCCTGCTGCACCGACTCCTGCGTTGGGTCGATGACGCGGCGGAGCTTCGTCGGGTCGGCGATCGAGAACGTGAGCTTCACCGTCGCGGTGCCGTGCGGTCGGACCGTCACGCGCTTCGCGCTGAGCGCGAAGGCCACACCCGGCTGCGAGACCTGCGGCTGGTAGGCCACGTCGTAGGTGTGCGGCCGACCGTCGGTGTTCTCGATCTGCAGCGTGCGGTTCTCGCTGGTCTTCGAGGCGACCTCGACGACACCGTACGAGGCGGTGACGAGCTGGTCGTTCTCGATGCTGCGGACCGTGGTGCCTGCGGTGACCGCCTGCAGGGCGTCGACGCGACCGGTGCCCTGGCGGAGCAGGGTGGCGGTGCCGTCGCCGTCCTCGACGTCGTGCGTCGCGGTGTTCATGAGCGCGGCCTTGACCTGCGGTGCCGACCACGTCGGGTGCGACTGGAAGGTCAGCGCGGCGATGCCCGCCACGTCCGGCGTCGCCATCGACGTGCCGCTCATCGAGAGGCGTCCGTCACCGGTGCCGTTGGCCGCGGAGATCACGTTGACCCCGGGTCCGGCGATGTCCGGCTTGACGATGTCGTCGAACGATCCGTGCACGCCACGGCTGGTGAACGACGCGAGCGTGTTCACGGTCTCCGGGTCGGTCGCGAGTTCGAAGCCCTTGAGCTCGTCGGCGAAGCGCACGTGCAGGGTCCCGGCCTGGGCAGCGGCCTGGAGGCCCGTGACGCTGTCCGCGGTCAGCTCGGCTCCCGGGATGGTCGCGTTCCCCGCGATGCCGGAGTCGAACGTGTTGATCGTCCCCGCCAGCAGGACGCCGACGCCGCCGGCGGCCTCGACGTTGGTGAAGCGCACGCCGGAGCCGCACTCGAGCGCGGCGTCGGTCCACTTGAGCCAGACCACCTTGCCGGCGATCTTCGCTGCCTCGTCCGCGCTGAACGCGGCGCAGCCGTCGACGTTGGTGCTCGGGACGACGACGTCACCCTCGACGGGCAGCGTGCCCTGGTAGTTCTGCGAGTACTGGGCACGCCAGGTCTTCGCGACGTCCGCCGGTGCGGTCGCCTCGACACCGTCGTACAGCGACTGCCCGGTGGCGCTCGCGGCGACCGTGAGGGCTCCCTCGGCGTTGCCCGGCGAGCCACCGATGTCGGTGAAGTCGTCGGCGTTGCCGGAGGCGATCACCGGCAGGACACCGCGGGCGGTGAGCGCGTCGATCTTGGCGTTGTCGGGGTCGTCCGGCGCACCGTAGTCGGAGCCGAGCGACAGGTTGAGGACGTTGATGTCCTTGCCCTCGGTCAGCGCCTGGCCGACCCAGTCGAGCGCGGCACCGGTGAGGTCGGTCGAGCCGCCGCCGTCACCGAACACCTTGAGGGCGTAGAGACCCGCCTGGGGCGCGGTGCCCGGGCCGACCCACATGTCCTGGACCTGCTGCGTGGTGAGCTTCGTGTAGTCGCCCCGGTAGGTCTTCTTGTCGGCGTCGAGGCCGTAGCCGGCGATGGTGCCGGAGACGTGGGTGCCGTGGTCGCCGCCCTTGCCGTCGATCGGGTTGTCGTCCGGCTTCGGGGTCGGGTCGTACGCGGGGTCGGTGGAGTCCGCGTTGTACGTGGGTCCGGCGAAGTCGTAGCCGCCGAGGAACTTCTTGCCGTCGTAGGACCCGGCGGTCGGTGCGCCGGTGTTGGCGAGCGCCGCCTGGTACGCGGCAGTGGTGCCCGGGCCGCCGAAGTCCGCCTGCGTGTAGTCGAGGCCGGTGTCGAGCACGGCGACGTTCACGCCCTTGCCCGTGCGGCCCGTCTGCTGCCAGGCGTCGAGCGAGCGGGTGTAGACGTCGCTCGCCGCGTTCTTCGGTGTGACGCCGTCCGCGCCGGGCTTCGTGAGGCTCGGGTCGACGCCGGACGGTGCCGCGCCGGAGTCGGCGTTCACGGTCGGGTCGACGATCTTCTTCGGCGTGAGCGGGATGATGCTCTCGACGTCGGAGCGGGCCGCGACCTTCCGGAGCGCGGCGACGTCGGCGACGACGGCCACGCCCGGCACGGTGTACTCGGTGGAGTAGAGCTCGGTCGCGTCCGCGTCGGACTGCTTGACGGCGGCGCGCACGGCGTCGACCGTCGAACCGATCGCCTTGACGCGCTGCTCGGCGGCCGAGGACGGGGTCTTCGACTTCGTCAGGTCCCCGCCCTTCGCCTGGGCGTCGACCTCGAGCGCACCCTGACCGGTCGTCCGCACGAACGCGGCGATCGTCTTCGAGGGCTTCGCGTCCCGCAGCGGCTGCGAGAGCTTGAGGTCGGCCGGCACCGGTCCGGCAGGGGCTGCCGAGGCGGCTCCCCCTCCGAGGGCGAGCCCGCCGCACGCCAGTGCCGCGGCGGCGATGCCGGCGGTCAGGACGCGCGCGATGCGGTTCGGGGTGGGGGTCGGGTCGTTGTTCGGTGTTGCACGGTTCAAAGGGCGCACTCCCGGTTCGTCCGTGTTTCGCAAGGAATTGCTGTGAAGTTATGCGTTTCCTCTCAGGTCGCACAGTCCGCACTTTGGGGGACGTCCCTCGTTCGGGGGTGGTCAGCCTGATAACTTGCACACACGTGTGCACGTTATTACGATGGGAAACGTGACCAGTCCTGACCAGCAAACCCGTGCGCCGCGCCGCGACGCGACCGAGAACCGCGCGGCGCTGCTCGAGGCGGCGAAGACCGTCCTGCAGGGCGATCCCGATGCCTCGCTCGAGACGATCGCGTCCGCCGCCGGACTCTCCCGGCGTGCGGTCTACGGACACTTCCCGTCACGCGACGACCTCGTGCGCGAGGTCGTGACCGCCGGCGCCGCCCGTGTCGCCGCGGCCATGCCGACCACCTCCGACCTCGTCGCGCTGCCCCCGGCCGCGCGGCTCGCCGCCATCGCGGTGACGCTCTGGTCCGAGGTCTCGCACGTCCGCTCGATGGCCCGGGTCGCGATCCGCAGCCCGTTCAGCGAGTCCGTCGCCGAGGTGTTCGCACCCCTGCGCACGCAGGTCCGGGATGCCTGTGCACTCGGCATCGCCGACGGCGCCATGCGCGACGACGTCGACCCCGCCACGCTCGGCCGGCTGGTCGAGGGCGCGTGCATCGCCGTCCTCGACGAGGCCACCCGCTCCGGGACGTCCGACGAGGACGGCCGGCGCATGGTGGTCCTCTCGGTACTCGGCATGGCCGGCATCGACTGGCGCACCGCGATGCTCTCCGAACCGGTCGCACTCGTTCCCACACCGAAGGACCCCGCATGACCATCGAACTCGACCACGTCGGCATCGGCGAGGAGCCCGGCGCCGCCCTGCCCGTCGTCTCCGCCGTCGCCGCACCGGGACGCCCGGGCGTGATCGCCGTCGAGACCGAGCAGGCACCGGTGCTCGCGTCGCTCGTCGCCGGCGGCCGCATGCAGCCCGAGGCCGGCCGCGTGCTGCTCGACGGGCACGAGGACGCCGCGGCGATCCGGAAGGCGTTCGCGCTCGTCGACACCCCGGGCATCGCCGAGCCGTTCCCGGTGATGAGCGTGCGGCGCATCGTGCGCGAGGAGCTCGCGTTCGCCGAACGGCGACCCTCCCGCCAGCACGTCGACACCGTGCTCGACGAGCTCGGGCTGCGCGGGTACGCCGACACCCACGTGCAGCGGGTCCCGACCGACGTGCGCGTCCGGTTGCTCGCCGAGCTCGCCCTGCTGCGGGACGGCGTGACCGGGCTCGTGATCACCTCGCCCGAGCGGCACGGGGGCGCCGTCGAGGGGTGGTTCGCGGTCGTCCGCGACGTCGCCCGCCGTGGTGTGACCGTCGTGCTCGTGACCTCGAAGGCCGCAGCGGCGACCGTCGAGCACCTGCTCGACACGATCGAGCCGATCGACACCACCCAGACCGAGGGTCCCGAGGACGCGACCCGGACCGACGGAACCGAGCCGCGCCTCCAGGCAGGCCCGTCGACCGTCACCGAAGAATCCGCAACCGTCCCGACGGAGGCAACCCCGTGACCACCACCTCGCTCGTCCGCGCCGAACTGGCGCGACTCACCGCGACCCCGCTCGCACGACTCGCGTTCATCGCGCTCATGGTCGTGCCGCTGCTCTACGGCGGCGCCTACCTCTGGGCGAACCGCGACCCCTACGCCAAGCTCGACCAGGTCCCCGCCGCCATCGTCGACCAGGACGCCGGGGCCACGCTCGACGGCGACCACGTCGACTACGGCAAGGACGTCACGAAGGAGGCCATCGACGGCGCCGACTTCAAGTGGACGAAGACCTCGGCGGCCGACGCGCGCTCCGGCGTGCGCAACGGCACCTACGACTTCGTGGTCACCATCCCGCACGACTTCTCCGAGTCCCTGGTGTCGGCGCAGTCCGACGACCCGAAGCGGGCGGAGCTGGTCATGACGACGGCGGACACGAACTCGTACCTCGCCTCGACCATCGCCGAACAGGCGGGCAAGACCATGCGCACCGCCGTCGCCGAGCGCGTCGGGAAGCAGGCGGCGAAGACCCTGCTCGTGGGTCTCGCCGACGTGCGTGACAGCCTCGGCGACGCCGTCGACGGGGCGGGGCAGCTCGCGTCGGGCGCCTCCACGGCGGCATCGGGCGCGGCGACGCTCGCGGACGGCACCGGCAAGCTCTCGTCCGGGGCGGCGACGCTCGCGGACGGCACCGCCGCGCTGCCGTCGCAGACCGCGACGCTGAACGACGGGGCGCAGCAGGTGGCCTCGGGGGCAGCGACGCTGTCGTCCGGGCTGCAGACGGCGAAGCAGCAGACCGCGTCGCTGCCGGCGGACACCGCGAAGCTCAACGAGGGTGCGCAGAAGGTCGCTGCGGGCAACAAGGCGCTCGCGGACCAGACCGACCCGGCCCTCGCAGCGCTGAACGGCCTCTCCCCGGACACCGTGACCGCGGCGATCACGAAGGCCGCCGCAGACCGTGGGGTGGAACTGACCCCGGAGGTGCAGGCGGTCATCACCTCCACCGTCCAGGCGCAGCTCGGCGACGAGCAGACGAAGGCCGACCTCGCGAAGGCCAAGACCGCGCTCGAGGGCGTCGACCAGCTGCGCGACGGGTCCGCCCAGGTCGCGGCGGGGACGTCCGCCCTGGCGACGGCGGCCCCCACCCTGGCCGGCGGGATCTCCTCCGCCGCGTCCGGCGCGTCCCAGCTGTCGAGCGGGGCGTCCCAGGTGGCGTCGGGCACGTCGGCTCTGGCGTCGGCCGCACCGACGCTCTCGTCCGGCGCGTCCCAGCTCGCCACCGGAGCCGCGTCGGCCGACCAGGGCGCGAAGTCACTGGCGTCCGGGCTGGTCTCGCTCCGCGACGGGTCGTCCGAGCTCGCCTCGAAGCTCGACGAGGGCCGCACGAAGATCCCCGCGTCGGACGCCTCGCAGCGTGAGGACCAGGCATCGGTGATCTCCGACCCGGTGAAGGTCGGTGACGACAACGTCGCCGCGGCCGCGAACTACGGCGCCGGCCTCGCACCGTTCTTCATCTCGCTCGCCGCGTGGATCGGCATGTACGCGCTGTTCCTCATCCTCAAGCCGATCTCGAAGCGGGCGATCACCGCCGTGCGGAAGCCGCTGCGGGTCGTGCTCGGCGGGTGGCTGACGCCCGTGTTGCTCGGCGTCGTGCAGATGGTGGCGTTGTTCTTCATCGTGCGGTTCGCCCTCGACCTCAACGTCGTGCACGCCGGAGCCACGATCGGGATCATGGTGCTGGCCTCGGCGACGTTCGCGGCGATCATCATGGCGCTCAACGTGCTGCTCGGGTCCGTGGGGCAGTTCCTCGGCCTGGTGCTCATGCTCGTGCAGCTCGTCACCGCCGGTGGGACGTTCCCGTGGCAGACGCTCCCGGGACCGTTGGCGGCGCTGCACTTCGCGCTGCCGATGACGTACTCGGTGGACGCGATCCGGCAGACGATGTACGGCGGGAACCTCGGTACGGCGTGGTCGGACGCGGGCGTGCTCGCGTGCTGGTTGCTCGGTTCGCTGCTCGTGGCGTTCGTCGTGACGGCGCGGCAGACCCGCTCCCGCACGCTGCGCGACCTGCGCCCGAGCCTGATCGGGTAGCGGGGCGGGGGCCGGGCGCCCGCCCGCCCAGCGCTCCCGCCCGCCCGCCCGGCCGCTCCGCGCGACGCTTCGTGAGCAGAAATGGTCGGGTGACCTCAGGGAACCCGACCATTTCTGCTCACGAAGTGCTCCGCCCGAGGGGCAGATCGACCATCCCGCCACCGAGGTAGCGGAGGTCCTCGGCGGGCAGGGCCGCACGCGCGTCGGCATCGAGCACGACGGAGGCGTCGTCGACCGGGACGAACCCGATCCGCTCCCCCGCGGTGAGGTCGGCCGGGGAGCCGGTGTTCCGGGACAGCGCCCACACGAGGTGGTGCCCGGGGTCCCGGAGGTCGACCGTCGCCAGGACCAAGCGCACCAGGTCGTCCGGCGAGCTCCACATCAGGAGCGCTCGCCCGGACGACGGTTGCTCGCCGAACGCCCCGATCCGCGCGGACACGATCGACATGCCGAACCGGTCGGCGAAGAGGCTGCCGAGGAGTTCCATCCCCGCCTTCGTGACCCCGTAGTACGTGTCGGGTCGGGCCAGGCGGTCCCCGGGCACGCTCCCCGGTTCCTCGAGCGGCTCGGGCACGCGGCCGACGGCGTGGATCGAACTCGCCTGGACGACTCGGAGCACTCCGGCCGCAACCGCTCGCTCGAGCACGTTCTTCGTCCCGGTGAGGTTCGCGGCGACGAGGTCGTCCCATGCGGCCTCGGTCGGGATGCCCGCCAGGTGGACGACCGTGTCGACGCCGATCAACGCGTCGTCGAGGGCATCGGCGTCGTGCACCGACCCGGGCACGAAGCGCTCACCACCGGTCGGCGGGTCGTCCGGGGTGCGCTCGTCGAGCAGCACGAGGTCGTGACCGGCCGCGAGGAGTCGGGGCCGGAGGGCAGCCCCGATGCGTCCTGCGGCCCCGGTGATGAGCAGCGTCGCCATGCCCCGGACGCTACCCCCGGCGCGCGAGCACCGACTCCAGGTGTCCGATGGCGCCGCCGAGGTGCCGGGTGAGGTCCGAGCGCGACCACCGGACGACGACCCACCCGAGTCGTTCTGCCTCACGATACCGACGGAGGTCGCTGGCCCACTGCTCGGCGTCCGTGCGGTGGTGGTCTCCCTCGTACTCGATCAGGACGCGGTGCCGCGGGTAGGCCATGTCGACCCGCCCGACGAACCACCCTGCCTCGTCACGGATCTCGACCTGCAGTTCCGGTTCGGGCAGGCCAGCGCGGACGATCGCGAGCCGCGCCCGCCTCTCCTGGGGAGAGCCCGCACCGACCCGGACCTGCTCGATCGCTGTCCGCAGCTTCCGGACGCCCGCTCGAGCTCCGGCCCGGGCGAGGGCTGCACGGAGGTCGTCGACCGTCGTGCGGCATCGCCGTTCGGTCACGATCGCGTCGCCGAGCACGACGAGCTCGTCGATCGTCAGCATCGCTCCGCAGTCGATCCACAGTGCGGCCGGCGTGCTCGCAGGCACGCCCCACCGCTCGGTGACCCTCGCCCGGTCGGGCGTGATCCGGTGTCCGACCACACCCGTGCGACGCGGTTGGGCGGTCGGGATCGGACTCGTGATGTGCACTGGCGCTTCGTCGTCGACCGGGACGGGCAGCCCCCAGAGCACGGCGGCGGAGACGTGGCTGACGAACTGTCCGGGCAGCAGGACCGGACGCAGTGCGCGGATCCGCCGGACGGCGTCGGGCGGTCGATCGCGGGCCCACCGGATCGAGCGGGTGGGCCGGACGAGGTCGCTCCGTCGGAGCCGCTGTCGGGAGGTCCCCGCGCGGTCCGCGGCGTGCACGTCGAACGCGCGGTTGCGGAGCGGGGGCGGAAGCGGGCGTGGTCGCATGCCGCCACCCTCGCGCCCCGCGCTCCCGATCCACCCACCCACCGAAGCGCCCGTGCACAACTCGCACCGTGCCTCCCGTGTGGAGGAGCGACCACCCGCAGATCGTGAGCGGAAATGGTCGAGTTGGGACCGCGAACCCGACCATTTCTGCGCACGAAGCCGCCCCCGCTACGATCGACGCGAGAGCCACGGAGGTCGATGCAGATCATGGGAGCCGGCAAACCCGCGACCATCTACGACGTCGCCGCGCGCGCCGGGGTCTCGAAGTCCCTCGTCTCGCTCGTGCTGCAGCGCTCCCCGCGGGTGAGCCAGCAACGGCGCGAAGCGGTGCTCAAGGCGATCCAGGAGCTCGACTACCGTCCGTCCACGGCGGCGGTGTCGCTCGCGGGGACCCGTTCCCGGACCATCGGCGTGGTGCTCGACGACTTCCGGAACCAGTGGTTCGTCGACCTGCTCACCGGGCTGCGCGAGGCACTGCAGGACCAGGGGCACCGCCTCGTCGTCGCCGACCGGTTCCTCAACACCGGCCTCGACGTCTCCCCCGTCGAGGGCTTCCTGTCGATGCGGGTCGAGGGCATCGTCATCGCCGGCGAGCCCGACACCGACCTCGCCATCCCGGCGAGCATGCCCGTCGTGGTCGCCGGCGGCCGCGCCACGCTCCCCCGTGCGGACACGGTGGCGAACGACGACCGTGCCGGTGGGGCGATGGCCGCGGAACACCTGCTCGCCCTCGGTCACACGCACCTCGGGTTCATCGGCGCTTCCTCGGCCGCGTCCGACGAGCGACGCACGGGGTTCACGGCCGGCGTCGGCGGCAAGGCCGAGGTCGCGATGATCGTGCTCCCCGGCGAGCCCACCGAGGAAGCCGGGTCCCGGGCACTCGCGCAGCTGCTCGACGAGCACCCCGGGGTCACAGCCGTGTTCGCGGCGAACGACGTGATGGCGCTCGGAGCACTGTCCGAGCTCGCGGAGCGTGGGTTGCGCGTCCCCGAGGACGTCTCGGTCATCGGCTACGACGACACCCCGCTCGCGGCGACGCGCTACGTCGGCCTGACGAGCATCGACGACCGCAGCGTGGAGATCGGCCGCGGCGCCGGCGAGCGGCTGCTCGCCCGGATCGCCGACCCGGGGCTGGCGGCGACCGAGGTGCTCGTCGAGCCCCGGTTGGTGGCACGGCGGACGACCGCGGCGCGCTGACACTGCGCTGGCACACGGCCGGACTGGAGGCGCGGCTCGACCCCGCCCCGCCGGCTGCGGCGGCGTCTCGGTCGCGTCCGACACCGCCCAGCGCCCGAGACACCTCGCGGGTCAGCGGCGCGCGCCCCTACGCGCCCGACAGCCCGAGCGCCCTCCCCTGCTCCACGGCCTCGCGCCGCGTCGACACCCCGAGCTTCCGGTACACGCTCCGCACCTGGGTCTTCACGGTGTTCACCGACACGTGCAGCTCCGACGCGATCCCCGGCACGCTCAACGGCTCCCCGAGCAGCCCGAGCACCACCGACTCCCGTTCGGACAGCACGACCCCGACGTCCGGCCCCGGGAACACCGACCGCAGCCCGCCCAGCGACGCCCACAGCGCCCGTGCCCGCTCGTCCCGCGACGCGTCGACGAGCTGTCGAACGTCGTCCCGCGGCGGGGTGAGCAGCTCACCGCCGAGGCCGTGCCGGTCGAACAGGTCCATCGCCTCGCGGAAGGCGGCGACGGCACCGAGGACGTCCCCGGTCCGCCGGAGCGCCACGGCCCGCAGCAGCACGAGCAGCGCGGTGGTGCGTGCCTGGTAGACCCCGTGCACGGCGACCGCGTTGACGATCGCGAGCGCGCGTTCCGGTTCGGACCGGGCCAGCGCGAGACCCATGTGCTCGGCGGCGTTCCACACCTGCACGGCACCGAGCGCCTCGAGTCCCCGCTCGGCCTGCGACAGCTGTCCCGCGGCGAGCTGGAGCCGCACCCGTGCGAGCGCGAGCATCCGCGCGCCGACCCCACCGGCGGTGCTGCGCTGCCGGTAGCGCTGCACCCCGGCGTCGTGCGCGGTGAGCTGGTCCTCGGGTGGGACGCGACCGGCGACGGTGCTGGCGCGGGCGCGCACGGCGAGGACGATCGGCCAGTGCTCGAACGCGCCGAAGAGCGGGTCCACACGCCGGAGGATCTGCTGCACGCCGTCCGGGTCGCCGTGCTCGAGGGCGACGATCGCGGTCGCGAGCGCTCCCGTGGGGACGTCGAGCGGTCGGCCCCCGTCGAGCAGCCGCCGGGCGACGTCGACCTCGCCCCCGAGGGCGTGGACGAGCGCGGTCAGTCCCTCGGCAGCGGCGCGCTGCAGGTCGCCGTCGGCGCCCTCGACGGGTTCGATCCGGGCGAGGGTGGCGAGTGCTCCCTCGCCGTCGCCGGCCGCCAGTTCGGTGGCCGCGATCTGCTGCAGGACGAACGGGAGGCGCGGTGCGAGTCGGTCGGCGGCCGTCGCGTCGAGCGCGTCGAGCCGGATCCGGGCCGTGGTCGCCGCCGCCACGGCGCCCGCGTCGTCACCGACGATCCGTCGTGCCTGCGCGTCGATCGCGGCGAGGAACACGGCGTCGGCCGGCGGGGCGGTCGGCAGCGCGGCGGCGACCGCGGGGATGACGGCGGCGTTCACGCGGGAGGCGCGGGCGTGGTGCCGGTCGGCGGCGGACTCGGACCGAGCGATCGCGGCGAGGACGACGGGGTGCCGTGCGGCGCGCTTCGGGCGGATCGGGTCGAGGAGCCGGGCGATGGCCGGGGCGCCGGGGCCGGTGATCCGTGTCCACGCGGTGGTGAGGACGTCGGAGAGCAGGTCGAGGTCGTCGAGCTGCACGGCGGCGTCGATGGCGGTGACGGTGTCGTCGTGGGTGATCGCCCACGCCGCGGCCCGGCGGACGACCTCGCGGTGGCGGTCGGCGTCCGTCGCGGCACCGGCGGCCCGGAGCGCACGGGCGATGCCCTCGAACCAGGCGAACCCGTCGCCGTCGAGCCGTCCGAGGCCGGCGTCCGCGGCGGACCGGTGTGCCGATACGAGGTCGACCGCGGCGTCCCCGTCCAGCTCGGCGAGGAACGCGACCGGGGCGGACGGCACCACGGCGGCGCGTTCCCCGAAGCTCCGCAACCCCGGCTCCTGCACGGTCTCGCGCACCCACGCCCGGGTCGCCGTCGCCGTCGCGTGGTCGAACCGCGACGGCAGGTCCACGGGCGGCCGGTCCTCGTCCGCCACGGCGGTCGCGGCTGCGGCCAGCACCCCCGCGAGCCCGCCGACGTCGGCCGTGGTCCGGGTGACGAACGCGGGTGCGATCACCACGCCGACCGCACGGCCGAGCAGGGCGGCCGTCTCGGCGGCGTCGAACGCGAGGTCCCCGGCGCCGACCACGGTGGCGTGTGCCTCGGCCGCGACGGCGTCGAGCACGGTGCCCGACCGTCCGGCGAGGACGACCGGTCGCTCCGCGGCGGACGCGAGCAGGGCCCTGGTACCGGCCGCCCCGAGGAGGTGGGCGTCGTCGACGAGGAGGACGTGCCTCCCGGCCGGGTCGTCGTCAGCGACCTGCCGGAGCCGACCCGGGGCGGTCACGGTGTGGTCGACCAGCAGCGCCGTCCGGTCCGCCCAGTCGGTGACGAGCGTCGTCACGCCGGACCGCGGGGGTCCGGCGACGACGACCACCCGGCCGGAGCGCACGGCCTGCTCGATCGTCGAGACGAGCCGAGCGCGGTGGAGCAGCGGGGCGGCTCGCCGGACACCGCCCACCTGGGCGGTCGCGTGCGAGCGAGGGAGGGGCACCACCGGCGAGCGAGGCCGTCAGGCCGCGAAGCGCTCCACGCGCAGCACGCAGGAGAGCCCGCTCTCCGACGTGTCGATCGTGGTGTCCCAGTCCGCCGAGGCGCCGGCGCCGACGGAGGCGACGTCGACCTCCTTGACGGCGCGGGTGTCCGACGCTCCCTTGAGCAGCGAGACGTAGATGCGGTAGCCCTGACCGGTCTTCTCCGGGTTCTTGACCGTCCCCACGACCGCCCACGACGAGCCGGAGCGCTTGCACGAGGTGACCTGCACGTCCGACTTCGCGCCGACGAAGTCCCCGGTGCCGCCGGCCGGCGTCTTCACGTCGGTGATCGCCGGACGCTCGGTGGCCGCCGCGGAGGACGACGCCGAGGCCTTCCCGTCGGGGCTGTCACCACCCGAGCAGCCGGCGAGGCCGACGCCGAGCGCGGCGACCCCGGCGAGTGCCAGGAGTCGGACGGACAGGGAGCGCGTGGGGCGCAGGGTCATCGGTGTTCCTTCCTGGTGCGACGGCGGCTCCCGATGGCCGCCGTTGCGATGCCGAGCAGCACGAGGAGTGCGGCCACGGCGATTGCCGGCACGGGGTCGGACCCGGTGAACGCGAGGGCAGGGACCCCCGCGGCCGGGTGGACCGCGATCCGGACGGTGTCGGGCGCTGACGTGATCGGGCCGTCTCCGGGCAGGGTCCCGGGCTGCGGCGTCCCGATCGCCGTCGCGCTGTTCTCGACGCTACCGGAAGCACCGTCGGCCTGACCGACCACGTAGGTGGCGGTCGCCGTCACCCGCTGTCCGGGGGCGAGGACGCCCGCGGCGCCGGGCCACTGGCCGTAGGTGACGTCGGAGAGTCCGGCGAGCCGGTCGTCGACGTGCACGCCGCGCAGGGTGACGGTGCCGGTGTTGACGAGCGTGAAGCCGTACTGCAACTGCTGGCCCACGGCGCCGTCGGAGCCGGCGGCGTACTGCACGGTCTTGTCGATCGTCAGCGAGCCGCGGCCCGCGACGGGTGCGGTGGCCGAGGACGCGCCGCTCGTGACGTCGGTGCCGCCCGGTCCGGTGCCACCGACGGTCGCGGTGTTCACCACGCCGCCGGCGTCGACGTCCGCCTGCGTGATGCGGTAGCTGGCCGTGCCGGTCGCCTGCTCGCCCGGGGCGAGCGTGCCGACGGTGCCCGGCCAGGTCCAGCTGACGTCGGTGAGCCCGGCGAGGCCGTCGTCGAGGGTGACGTCCGTGATCGGCGCGGAGCCGTCGTTCGTCACGGTGAAGGTGTAGTCCACGCGGTCCCCGACGGCACCGGTTGCCCCGGGCGCGAGCACCCCGCGCTTGTCGAGGGTCAGGTGCGGTGCGTTCGGCAGGGAGACCCCGGCCTCGGACGTGTCGGTGACGGTGGTGCCGCCCGGTGCGGTGCCGACGACCGTCGCCGACGAGGACAGCGATCCGGCGTCCACGTCCGCCTGGGTGACCACGACGGTCGCGTCGACCTCGACGGTCTCCCCTGGCAGGAGCACGCCCGGTTCGCCCGGCCAGGCGTAGGTCATCGCGGAGACCCCCGCTCCGGCGTCGCGCACGGTGACGCCGCGCAGGGTCGTGTCACCGCCGTTCGTGACGACGTAGTGGTACCGGACGGTGTCGCCCACGGCGCCGGTCGCGCCCGGTGCCAGGGACGCGGTCTTCACGATCGAGATCCCCGCGGGTGCGGCGTCCGTCGGCACCGTCGCGGCGCCGCCGCCGTCCACCACGACACCGTCCGGTGCCGTGCCCGTCGCCCGCGCGGTGTTCACGACCCCGCCGGCGTCGACGTCCGCCTGTCCGACGGTGCTCGTGCCGGTGACCCGGACGGTCTCGCCCGGTGCGAGGGCGCCCTCGGCACCCGGCCACGCGGTGCCGGTGGTCCGGAAGCCGGCGAGCTCGTCCGTGACCGCGACCCCGGTCAGCGTGACGGTGCCGCTGTTCCGGACGTCGATCGTCCAGCGGAGCTCGGTGCCGCGGCCCGCGGTCGTCCCGGACGCGGGTGCGCCGGACTTCGTGACGGTCAGGCCGGGGGTCCCGGTGACGGTGGTCGACCCGTCGTCCGAGGCCCGCACGGTCGCCCCGGCCGGGCTCGTGCCGGTCGTGGTCGCCGTGCTCGAGACCGAACCGCGGTCGACGTCCTGCTGGGTCAGCGTGTAGGTCGCCGTGGCCGTGGCGGTCTGTCCGGGCCGGAGGACTCCGGACGCGGCCGGCCAGTCGATCGAGATCGCGCCCAGGCCAGGCTGCCCGTCCGCGACGGTGACGCCGCGGAGGGTCGCGGCCCCGGTGTTCGTGATCGTGATCGTGTACGTGACCTGGTCGCCCGCACGCCCGGTTGCGCCGTCGGCGAGGCGCTGGGTCTTCACGATGTCGATGCCGGCGTCCGCGGCCGCGAGGGTCACGGTGGCGCTGCCCTCGGCCGAGACCGGGCCGCCCGTCGGCGGGTTGGCGGTCGCCGTCGCGGTGTTCACGACGCTGCCGGCGTCCACGTCGTCCTGCGTGACCGTGTACGCCGCGGTGGCGACGACGTCGGCCCCGGGGGCGAGCGTGCCGTCGAAGGCGTCGGGGAACGTCAGCGCGCCGAGCCCCGGCAGCGGGTCGCTCGCGGCGACGTCGCGCAGGGTGGTGGTGCCGGTGTTCCGGATCGTCACGCGGTAGTCGACGGTGTCGCCGACGGAACCAGCCGCGCCATCCGCGAGCGCACCGTCCTTGGTGACGCTGAGCTCCGGGGCGCCGGGTAGGACGAGCGTCGCGCCCGCGGCGGCCGTGACGTCGGTGCCGGTCGGCGGGGTGCCGTTCGTGGTCGCGGCGCTGGCGATGCTCCCGCGGTCGACGTCCGCCTGGGTCAGCGTGTACGTCGCGGTGGCGGTGACGACCTGCTCCGGTGCGAGCGTGCCCGCGGTCCCGGGCCAGTCGTACGACACGGCACCCACGCCGTCCTGCGCGTCGGCGACCGTGACACCCGAGAGCGTCGAGGTGCCGCTGTTCGTCACCCGGTAGGTGAACGTCACGACGTCCCCGGCCCGCGGGGCGGTGTCGCCGTCCGGCAGTGCCGCGGTCTTCGTGATCCCGATGCGGGCGTCGGCGGGGCCGGTCTCGACCGTCGCGGTGGCGTCGGCGGTGACGACGGCACCGTCCGGAGCCGTGCCGGACGCGGTGGCCGGGTTGGTCACCCGGCCGGCGTCGAACTGCGCCTGGGTGATCGTCGAGGTCGCCGTCGCGGTGACGGTCTGCCCCGGGGCGAGCACGCCGGGGGTGCCCGGCCAGGTGCCGAACGTCACGTCGCCGCTGCCCTGGAGCTGCTGGGCGATCGCGGTCGCATCGAGCGACACGGTGCCGGAGTTCGTCACGGTGTACGTCCACTGCACGGTGTCGCCGACGGCGCCGGTCGCGCCGGGTGCGAGCGCGCCCTCCTCCGTCAGTTCGACAGCCGGTCGGGCGGTGATGGTGACGGTGGCCGTGTCGGCTGCGTCGACGGTCGCGCCACCGGGTGCGGTGCCGGTCGCGGTGACCCGGGAGGTCTGGGTCCCCTTGTCGACGTCGGCCTGCGTGAGCACGTAGGCCGCGGAGGCGCGTGCGGACTCCCCGGGTGCGAGCACCCCGGTGGTCCCCGGCCAGGCGATGGTGATCGCGGACGTGCCGGTCTGCGCGTCGGCGAGCGTCACACCGCGGAGGGTCGACGTGCCGGTGTTCGTCACGACGTAGCCGAAGTCGACCGTGTCGCCGGCCTTCCCGGTCGCGCCGTCGGCCAGGCTCGCGGTCTTCGTGACGGCGACCTGCTGGGTCGAGGCACGCAGTGCGACCGTGGCGCTGTCCCGCTGTGGACCGGGGTCGGTCACACCGGTCGGCACGGTGGCGTCGGCGGTCGCGGTGTTCACGACGCTGCCGGCGTCGACGTCCGACTGCGCGACGGTCGAGCGTGCCGTGGCGGTCACCGACTGCCCGGGCAGGAGCTGCCCGGCGGTGCCGTTCGGCCACGTCCCCACGACGAGTGCGGAGACCCCTGGTAGGGCGTCCGCGACCGAGACGCCCGTGAGGGTGACGGTGCCGGTGTTCGTCACCCGGTACGTCCAGTCGATGCGGTCGCCCAGGTCGCCCTGGTCGCCGTCGGCCAGCACGCCCGACTTGTCGAACGTCCACGAGCCGGTGCGGACGGTGTCCACGCCGCCGTCGGCCGTGGCGGTGACGACCTCGCCCGAGGGGACGGTCGCCGTCGTCGTGGCGGTGCTGGCGATCGATCCGCGGTCGACGTCCGCCTGGGTGAGCGTGTACGTCGCGGTCGCGGTGACGGACTGCCCCGGCGCGAGCGTGCCGACCGTACCGGGCCAGGTGCCGTAGGTGACGGTCCCGAGGCGCGCCTGGTCGTCGTCGAGCGTGATGCCGGTGAGCGTGCGGTTCCCGGGGTTCGAGACGGTGAACGTCAGCGTGACGGTGTCGCCCGCGACGCCCGTGCCCGAGGTCACGCGCTCGTCCTTCACGAGCGCGATCGCGTCGGACGGGTCCGCCGTGCGGATCGTCGCGCCGTCGGTCGCGGTCACCGGTGCCCCGGTCGGCGGGTTGCCGACGACCGTCGCCTGGTTGACGATGCTGCCGGCGTCGACGTCGGCCTGGGTGACCGTGTACGTCGCCGTCGCGGTGACGACGGCCCCGGGGGCGAGCGTGCCCGCCGTGCCCGGCCAGTCGGCGTCGATCGCGGAGAGCCCGGCGAGCCGGTCGGACGCCGTGATCCCGGTGAGGGTGACGGTGCCGGTGTTCTGCGCGCGGAACGTGTAGCGCACGGTGTCGCCGACGCGTCCGGTGCCCCCGTCGGTGTACGCGGCCGTCTTCGACAGCGTGATCGAGGGCGACGGAGCGATGGTCACGGAGCGGGTGTCGGCGTCGCTGACCCCGGTGCCGCCGGGGGCGTTCCCCGTGGCCGTGACGGTGCTCGTCAGCGTGCCCCGGTCGACCTCGGCCTGCGTGAGCACGTGGGACGCCGTCGCGGTGACGGTCTCCCCCGGTGCGAGCCGCCCGACGGTGCCCGGCCAGGTGCCGTACACGACGGTGGACACGTCGGTCTGGTCGTCACGGGCGGTGACGCCGGTCAGGGTGACGTTGCCGGTGTTCGTGATCGCGTAGGTGTACTCGACCCGGTCGCCGGCCACGCCGGTGGAGCCGCTCGCGAGCGCCGCGGTCTTCACCACCCCGATGCGCGGGCCGGACGCGGCGGTCTCGACGGTGGTGCCGTCGGTCCCGGTCACGTCGGAGCCGTCTGGCGCACGCCCCACGACGGTCGCGGTGTTGGTGACGGCGCCGGCATCGACGTCCGACTGCGTGATCGTGTACGTCGCCGAGGCGGTCACGGTCTGCCCCGGAGCGAGGACGCCGACGGCTCCCGGCCACTCGTCGACGGTCGGGTCGCTGAGGCCGGGCATGCGGTCGATCAGGTCGAGCAACGTGACGGTCACGTTGCCGGTGTTCGTGGCGGTGAAGGTGTAGCGGATGCCCTCACCCGCGGAACCGGTCGCACCGGGCGCGAGCCGGCCCTGCTTCAGCAGGGTGAGCTCTGGAGCCTGGGCGAGGTCGACGCCGGCGGTGTCGGTGTCGCGCACCGTGCCTCCCGTCGGTGCCGTGCCGGCGGCGGTGGCGGCACTCGCGACGCGACCAGCGTCGAGGTCAGCCTGGGTGAGCGCGTACGTCGCGGTGGCCGTGACGGACTGGCCGGGCGCGAGCGTGCCCGCGGTGCCCGGCCACGTGCCGTACGTGACGGCGCTCGTGCCGGTCTGGGCATCGGCGACCACGACGCCCCGGAGCGTCTGGTTCCCCGTGTTCGTGATCGTGTAGCCGAGCCGGACCGTGTCACCGACGGCCGGCGTGCCGGTCGCGGCGAGCTGCTCGGTCTTCGTCAGCGCGATCGCCGGGGCGCCGTCGCTCGTGCGGATCGTCGCGCTGTCGGACGCCGTGACGTCCGCGCCACGTGCCGGCGTCGCCGTGACGGTCGCCTGGTTGACGATCGCGCCCGCGTCGACGTCGGCCTGCGTGACCGTGTAGCCGGCCGTCGCGCTGAGTGCCTGACCCGGTGCGAGGGAGCCGTCGCCGTTCGGACCGGCCGCCACGGTGATCGTGCCGAGTCCGGCGAGGCGGTCCGTCACGCGGGCCGAGCCGAGCGTGACCTGGCCGGTGTTCGTGACGGTGAAGGTGTAGCGGACGGTGTCGCCGACGCGGCCGGTGCCGCCGTCGACGTACGCGGCGCGCTTCGTGACGCCGACGCTCGCCGCTGCGGTCAGCGGGACGGAACCCTGCGCCGTGTCACCGACGCGGGTGCCCGTCGGACCGGTGCCCGTGGCGGTCGCGGTGCTCGCGACGCTGCCGCGGTCCACGTCCGCCTGGGTCAGCGTGTACGACGCCGTGGCCGTGACCGACTGGCCTGGCGCGAGGGTGCCGACGGCGGTCGGCCAGGTGCCGAACGCGATGTCCGACAGCCCCGCCTGTGCGTCCGCGAGCTCGACGGCGGACAGCGTCGCCGTGCCGGTGTTCGTGATCGTGTACCCGAACCGCACGGTGTCGCCCGCGACCCCGGTCGCACCGCCGGCGAGCTGCTCGGTCTTGTCGAGCCGGATGCCGGGCACGGCCGTGGCGAGTGCGACGGTCGCGGCGTCGGACGCCGTGACCGAGTCACCCGTGGGCGTGCTGCCGGTGACGGTGGCGTCGTTCAGCACGCTGCCGGCGTCGACGTCGGCCTGGGTGACGCGGTACGTCGCCGAGCCGGTGACGGCCTGCCCGGGGGCCAGGCGGCCGGCGGCGGCCGGCCAGTCGGCGACCTCGACGTCGGACACCCCGGCGAGGACGTCGGAGACGGCCACCCCGGTGACGGTGACGTTGCCGGTGTTGGCGACGCGGAACGTGTAGCGGACGGTGTCGCCGACGGCCCCGGTCGAGCCGCCGAGGCTGCCGGTCTTGTCGATCGACAGGGCGCCGCGCGGCGCGACGGTCACGCCGCCGTCGTCGGACGCGGCGACGTCGGCGCCGCGGGGCGGGGTGCCGGTGGTCGTCGCGGTGCTCGCGACGCTGCCGCGGTCGACGTCCTGCTGCGTGAGCGTGTACGTGGCGTGGGCGACGACGGACTGCCCGGGCGCGAGTCGTCCGGCGGTGCCACCGGGCCAGGCGTCGAACCGGACGGCGGACAGGCCCTGCTGCGAGTCGGTGACCCCCACACCGGTGAGCGTGACGTCGCCGGTGTTCGTGACCGTGAACGTGAGGTCGACGGTGTCGCCGGCGGCGCCCGCTCCCCGGTTCGTCTCGGTCTTCTGGATCCCGATGCCGGGCGCCCCGGTCGTCGTGACGACGGTGCGCGTCCCCGAACCGGACACGGTCGTGCCGGCCGGGGTGGTGCCCGTGGTGGTCGCGGTGTTCGCGATCGATCCGGCGTCCACGTCGTCCTGCGTGACGGTGCGGTCCGCCGTGACGACGACCGCCTGGCCGGGCGACAGCGTTCCCGCGGTGGCGTTCGGCCACGTCGTGGTGGGGGCGCCGAGCCCGGCGAGCGGGTCGTCAACCGTCACGGCGGTGAGGGTCGTCTGCCCGGTGTTCGTCGCGGTGACGGTGTACCGGACGACGTCGCCGACCCGCACGGCACCGATGTCGCCGGCACCGACGACCGCGGCCGTCTTGCGCGTCGACAGGGCCGAGGTCGGGTCGAGCACGACGCTGCCGTCGTCGGTCGCCGAGACCGCGGCGCCGCTCCGCCGGTCGGTCGCGGTGGTGGTGGCGCCGCTGGACAGTGCGACGTGACCGTCGGTGTCCGCGGCGGCGCGGTCGACGTCCGCCTGGGTGAGCCGGTAGCTCGCCGTGGCGGTGACCGACTGGCCGGGGGCGAGCGTGCCGGTGGTCCCGGAGGGCCAGGCACCGAACGTGATGCCGGACAACCCCTGCTGCTCGTCGGTCAGCCCGACGCCCGTCAGCGTCGTCGTCCCGGAGTTCGTGATCGTGTACCCGAAGCGCACGGTGTCACCGGCGACACCAGCGGAACCGTCGGCGACGGCCTCGGTCTTGTCGAGCGTGATCGTCGGAGCGCTCGCGTCGACCGCGGTGGTGCTCGTGGCGGTCTTCGTGATCGCGGCTCCGGCCGGCGGGCTGGCGACGGCGTTCGCGGTGTTCACGACGCTGCCGGAGTCCACGTCCGCCTGGCTGATCGTGTACGCCGCCGTGGCCGTGGCGACCTCGCCGGGTGCGACCACGCCGGGGCGGGAGGGGTCCGGCCACGTGTACGACAGCACCCCGACGCCCTGCAGCTGGTCGGTCATCTGCAGCAGGTCGAGCGTGGTGTTGCCGGTGTTCCGTGCGGTGAGGGTGAACCGGAGGTCGTCGCCGACTCCCGCGCTGCTGCCCGCGGGCACACCGGACTTCGTGAAGTCGAACGTGTTCACCTGGGTCACCGGGACGGTCCGGTAGCTCGTCGCCGTGACCGCCGCACCGCCGTTCGACGGGGTGCCGCGGGTCGTCGCCGGGCTGGTGACGTACCCGGCGTCGATGTCCGCCTGGGTCAGGGTGTGCACGGCGGTGGCGGTGACGGTCTGCCCCGGGGTGAGCGTGCCGGTGGTGCCGGACGGCCAGGTGCCGTACGTGATGGAGTCTGCGCCGGAGCCAGCACCGGCATCGGTGACGCCCACGCCGGTGAGCGTGAAGTCGCCCGTGTTCGTGACCGTGTACCCGAGGTCGACCGGGTCACCCGGCCGGGACGCGCTGCCGGTGTCGCGGACGGACGCGTCCTTCACGATGCCGATCGCCGCGGTGTTGTCGGCGTCGGTGGCGATCGTGACGGTCGCGTCGCGGCTCGTCGTGGAACCGGCGGGCGTCGTGCCGGTGGCGGTCGCGGTGTTCGTGACCGCGCCGGCGTCGACGTCGGCCTGCGTCACGGTGTACTGAGCGGTGGCCCGGAGTCGCTCGCCGGGAGCGAGGGACCCGGCCGTGCCGCCGGACCACTCGAGGTCCCGGAGCTGCCCGGCGGCCGCGGCGTCGGCGACCGGGGTCGAGGCGCCGAGCCCGATGAGCTGGTCGCGGAGGGCGAGGTCGCTCAGGGTGACGGAGCCGGTGTTCGTCGCGAGGAACGAGAACACGACGGTGTCGCCGACCCGGCCGCTCTGCACGGCGCCGTCGGCGGACTGGCCGTACCGGGCGGTCTTCGTCAGCGTCACGGCCGGGGTCGGCGTGATCGTGACGCCGTCGGTCGCGGTCGCGGTGACGCGGGTGCCGGCCGGGGTGGTGCCGAACGCGGTCGCCGCGGAGCGGATGCCGCCCGCGTCGACGTCGGACTGGCTGAGCGTGTACGTCGCGGTGGCGGTCGCCGAGCGGCCGGGGGCGAGCGTGATGGTGGTGTCGCCGTCGGCGAAGACGACGCTCGAGATGCCACGCTGGGCGTCCTGCACGCCGACGACGGTGAGCGTCACGTTGCCGGTGTTCGTGACGACGTAGCGCATGTCGACCTGGTCGCCCGCGGTCGCTGCGCGGGTCGTCGAGCCGTCGGCGTCGAAGGTCTCGGCCTTCGTGACGGCGAGCCCCGGTGCTGCGCTCGAGGTGGGGACGGTCGCGGCCGCCGTGGCGGACACGGTGGCCGGGTCGGTGCCGGTCGGTGCGGTGCCGGTGACCGAGGAGGTGTCGACCAGGGCGCCGGCGTCGACGTCGGCCTGGGTGACGGTGGAGGTGGTGGTCGCGGTGACGGTCTGGCCGGGTGCGAGGGTGTTCGGTGCGTTCGGCCACGCGTACGTCACCGTCCCCCCGAGGGCGTGCACGACCTCGGGGACCGTCAGCGTGACGGTGCCGGTGTTCGTCGCCTGGTACGTCCACGTGACGACGGAGCCGACGCCGCCGGAACCGCTCGTGACGGAACCGGTCTCGGTGAGCGAGACCGCCGGGGTGCGCTTCGTGCCCACCGAGCCGGTGTCGGTCGCGCGGACCGTGGCACCACCGGGAGACACACCCGTGGTGGCGGCGTCGCTCGAGACGGTGCCGCGGTCGACGTCCGCCTGGGTGAGCGTGTAGGTCGCGGTGACGGTGACGGACTGCCCCACGCCGAGGGTCCCCGCGGTTCCGGACGGCCACGTGCCGTAGGTGAACGCGGAGTGCCCGGACTGCTCGTCGGTGAGGGTCACGTTCGTCAGGGTCTGGTTGCCGCTGTTCGTGATCGTGTACCCGAGCCGGACGGTGTCACCCGCGACACCGGTGGCACTCGTGGCGAGGCGCTCGGTCTTCGCGAGCGAGATCGCCGGTGCGCCGGAGGCCGGCGTGACCGTGGCCGCGCCGGTCGCCCGGACGGTGCCGCCGGTCGGGGTGGTGGCCGTCGACGTCGCGGTGTTCACGATGCTGCCCGCGTCGATGTCCGACTGGGTGACGGCGTATGTGGCCGTCCCGCGGACGGTCTGTCCAGGTGCGAGGGTGCCGGTGGTGCCGGACGGCCACGTGCCGAAGCTGATCCCGGACAGCCCGGCGAGCTGGTCGCTCACGCCGACGCCCGTGAGCGTGGTGGTGCCGGTGTTCGCGACGTCGAAGCGGTAGGTGACCGTGTCGCCCGCGGCGCCGGTCCCACCGACGACGGCGCTCTTCGACACGGCGATGCCCGGCGCCGGCGCGATCGTCTGCGTGGCAGTGGCCGGGGTGGACACAGCGGTCCCCTGCGGCGTGGTGCCGGACACGGTGGCACGGTTCGCCACGGTGCCCGCGTCGACGTCGGCCTGGGTCACCGTGTACGACGCGGTGGCCGTCACGGACTGTCCCGGTGCGAGTCGTCCGGCGGCACCCGGCCACGTGTACGTCAGCGTCCCGAGCCCCGCGTGCGGGTCGGTGATCGTGACGCCGGTCAGGGTCTGGTTGCCGGAGTTCGTGGCGCGGAACGTGTAGGCCAGGGTGTCGCCCGCGCGGCCGGTGTACCCGGTGCCCGTGGCGACCGACTTGGTGAACCCGAGCGCCGGCGACCCGGTGAGCGGGATCGTGCCGGAGCCCTGCGCCGTGGCGGTCGAGGTGCCGGACGGCCCGGAACCGGTCGCCGTCGCGGTGTTCGTCACCGAGCCGGCGTCGAGGTCGGTCTGGGACACGCTGCCGGTCGCCGTCGCGGTCGCGGTCTGGCCCGGGGCGAGCGTGCCGGCGGTCCCCGGCCACGAGTACGTCAGTCCGGACAGTCCGGCCAGCGAGTCCGTCGCCCCCACCGAGGTCAGGGTGGTGGTCCCGGTGTTCGTGATGCGGAGGGTCCAGGTGGTGCGGTCGCCCGCGGTGCCGGTCGACCCGGCGTCGAGCGCGCCGGACTTCGCGACGCTGATCGCGACGGTCCGGTCGACGGACACCGACGCCGCGGTCGCCTGCGACACCAGGGTGTTGCCCGGCGTGGTGCCCGCGATGGTCGCGGTGTTCCGGACGGTCCCGGCGTCGACCTGCGCCTGGGTCAGCGTCGAGGTCGCGGTGGCCGTGACGGTCTGCCCCGGTGCCAGGCGGCCCGTCGTCCCCGGCCACGAGTACGTGATCGCCGACAGGCCCGCGAGCTGGTCGGTGATCGCGACGCCCGTGAGCGTGACGTTGCCGGTGTTCCGGGCGCTGAACGTCCAGTTCACGGTGCCGCCGGCCGCCGGTGAACCCGACCCGGCCACGGCACCCGTCTTCGTGAACGTCAGGGCTCCGGACGACGGCACGGGCAGGGTGTTCGGACTGGTCGCCGAGACGGACCCCTGCGCGGGCGTCGTCGCGGTCGCGCGCGCCGTGTTCACCACGCTGCCGGCGTCGACGTCGGCCTGGGTGAGCGTGTACGTCGCGGTGGCCGTGACGGACTGGCCCGGAGCGAGGGTGCCTGCGGTGCCGGACGGCCACGTGCCGTACACCGGCGTGGAGACGCCGGTGAGCGCGTCGCCGATGCTCACGGCGGTGAGGGTCTGGTTGCCGGTGTTCCGCGCGGTGAACGTGTAGTTCACGGTGTCACCGGCGCGACCGGTCGCTCCCGACGCGAGCGCGCCGGTCTTCGACACGGCGATCCCCGGCGTCGCGGGCACGGTCGTCCGCGCGGTGGCGGCGTTCGTCGCGGTGGTGCCGTTCGGTGCGGTGCCGGTCGCCGTCGCGGTGTTCTGGACGAACCCGGCGTCGACGTCCTTCTGGGTCAGCTTGTAGGTCGCCGTCCCCGAGGCGCTCTGGCCGGGGGCGAGCCGCCCGGCGGTGCCCGGCCACGCGTACGTGATCGTCGACAGCCCGGTGAGCGGGTCGGCGACGGTCACGCCGGTGAGGGTGGTGTTGCCGGAGTTCCGGACCGTGAACGTGTAGTTCACGGTGTCCCCGACGGCGCCGGTCGCCGCGGACGCCAGCGCGCCGGTCTTGGCGATCGCGATGCCGGGTGCGCGGGACACCGCGACCGTGGCGGAGGCCGTCGACGACGCGGGCTGGCCGGAGCCGTCGGCGCGGGTGTTGCCCGCACCGGTCGCCGTGTTCACGACGCTGCCGGCGTCGACGTCGGCCTGGGTGAGGGTGGACGTGGCCGTCGCGGTGACGGTCTGGTTCGGGTCGAGCTGCCCGGCGGTCCCCGGCCAGCTGTACGTCAGCGCGGAGATCCCGCTCAGCCCGTCGGTGATCGCGACGCCGTACAGCGTGGTGTTGCCGGTGTTCGTGGCGCTGAACTGCCAGTTCACGGTGTCGCCGACCTTGCCGGTGGCACCGGTCGCGAGCGCGCCGGTCTTCGTCACGGCGATCTTCTGCGCTGCGGCGATGTTGACGGTCTTCGAGGTCTGCCCGCTCGTCACGGCGGTACCGGACGGGTTCGTGCCGTTCGCGGTCGCCGTGTTCGTGATCGACCCGTCGTTCACCTGTGCCTGCGTGAGCGTCGAGGTGGCCGTCGCGGTGACGGACTGGCCCGGCGCGAGCTTGCCGGTCGTGCCGGAGGCCCAGCTGCCGTACGTGATCGCCGAGATCCCGGCGAGCGGGTCGGCGATGGTCACGCCCGTGAGGGTGCGGTTGCCCGCGTTCGTCACGGTGAAGGTCCAGTTGACGGTGTCCCCGGCCCGCCCGGTCGCGCCGGACGCCAGGCTCCCGTCCTTGACGATGGTCAGACTGGAGGCATCGGTCACCGCCACGGTCGCCGTCGCGTCCGGCGCGGTGACGGTGCCGCCGGTGGCGCCCCGTGCTGTGGCTCCGGCGGTGTTCACGACGCTGCCCGCGTCGACGTCGGTCTGCGTGAGCGCGTACGTCGCGGTGGCGGTCACGGTCTGCCCCGGCGCGAGCGTGCCGCTCGTGCCGGACGGCCAGGTGCCGTAGGTGAGCGCCGAGACGCCGGTGAGCCGGTCGGTGATCGACGCGGTGGTCACGGTCTGGTTGCCGGTGTTGCGCAGGGTGAACGACCAGTTCACGGTGTCGCCGGCCTTGCCCGCTGACCCAGCGGCGACGGCGCCGCTCTTGGTCAGGACGAGCGCGTTCGCGGCGGGGATCGCGACGGTTGCCGTGGCGGTGGGAGCCGTGACGGTGCTGCCGGTGGCGCTCCGGCCGGCGGCGGTGGCGGTGTTCGTCAGCGTGCCGGCGTCGACCTGCGCCTGGGTGAGCGTCGAGGTGGCGGTCGCGGTGACGGTCTGCCCGGGGGTGAGCCGGCCGGTGGTGCCCGACGGCCAGGTGCCGTAGGTGATGGCCGAGACGCCGGCGAGCTGGTCGGTGATCGCCGCACCGGTGATGGTCTGCGCGCCGGAGTTCGTCAGGCGGAACGTCCAGTTCACGGTGTCGCCGACCCGGCCGGTGCTCCCGGACGCGAGGGAGCCGGCCTTCGTCAGCGTGAGGGCGTTCGCGGCCGTCAGCGGCTGGGTGCGGGACGCGGTCGCGGTGGGCTTCGGGCCGCCGTCGGGGTCGGTGCCGGTGACGGTGGCGGTGTTCGCGACGGACCCGGCGTCGACGTCGGTCTGCGTCAGCGTGTAGGTCGCCGTCGCGGTGACGGCCTGGCCGGGCTGGAGCGTGCCGCTCGTGCCGGACGGCCAGCTGCCGTAGGTGAGCGCGGAGAGCCCGGACAGCGGGTCGGTGATCGCGACACCGGTGAGCGGGGAGGTGCCGTTGTTCGTGGCGGTGAACGTGTAGTTCACGGTGTCGCCCGCCTTGCCGGTGGCACCGGAGGCGAGGGCGGAGGTCTTCGTGAGGGCGAGCGACGACAGGTAGGTGTTCGTCGCGTTCGTGTCGGTGACGGTGATCGTCGGGTCGCTGGTGACCTGACCGGTCGCGGTCACCGAGCTCGTGGTGGACGCGGCGGTGGGCGGCGGCCCCGTGCACCGGACGGTCGCGGTCGCTCCGGAGGCCAGTGGCCCGGCGATCGTCGTCGACGGCGTGCAGGTCTCGGTGTCCGGGAACGTCAGCTGGATGTTCGACAGCGACACCGAGCCGTTGTTCGTCACGGTGATCGTGAACGCGGTGTTCTCCGTAGCGGTGCGGTACTGGTCGTTCGCCGAGCCGTCCAGGGTCTTCACGACGCTGAGCGCCGCCGTCGGCACCGACAGCACGGCGTTCTGCAGCAGGTAGGAGTCACCACTCGTGCCGACCGTGAGCGTCATCGACGTGTCGCCCTTGTCGACGCCGCTGAGCGTCTGGGTGTGCACGTCGACGCTCTGGTTCGTGAACGTCGACGTGTCGCTGGTCTGCGTGTACCGCACCGAGCCGTCCGCCTGCCCGACACCGATGTTGCCGGAGGCGTTCTTCGTGTTGAGCACCTCGGTGGGACTGCCGCCCTGCGGGGTGTACCGCATGTAGTCGCCGGTGATGCCCCGGTCCCCCTCGTACAGCGTGTAGCCGAACTTCACGCCGGCCTGCAGCGCCGAGAACCCGGTGAAGTTGACGGTGAGCGGGCTGTCCGAGGCGGCCTCGCGCACGTGGCCCTGGTAGTAGATGACCCGGTGCGGGGCGCTCGCGGCGTTGCCGGGGATGTACTTGCCGTAGTCGTAGACGACCGTGAGCGACCAGCCGGCGTAGCAACCGGCGCCGACCGCGGCCCAGATGTTGCCGGCGCTGATGTTCAGCGCCGAGCCGGTGGTGGCGTTCGCGAACGCACTCGTGACGTCGGCGGAGGCCGAGTAGTACAGCGCACTCGCCTGCGATGCCGGGTCCTCGAGGAGCGCCTGCGGGGCGACGGTCTGGATCGCGCCGGAGCCCACCTTGAACTGCACGCCCTGGGTCCGGTAGCCCGAGGCTGCGTCCGGCCGGGTGGCGTACCACTGCGAGCCGTTCGCCGAGTTGCCCGAGCAGGTCACGTTGCCGGCGCCGGTGAACACACCCGTGTTGGCGCTCCAGTCGAGGTACGCCTTGGCGACGGTGGCACCGGCCGGGATCGTCAGCGCGCCGGTCGACGAGTTCGTCGTGAAGCCGGAGACGGTGTTCGAGTTCACCATCTTGAAGTAGTCGTTGTACGACGTGGAGACACCCGTCCCCGGGTTGTTCGCGTGCAGGTCCGTGCAGCTGCCGCTGGTGTTCGTCGCGGTGAGCGCGGAGCCGGTGCAGGCGAGCACACCGTTGCCCGTCATCGTGAAGTCGCCGTTGACGGTCGCCTGGTAGTTCGGCGACTGGTCCGAGCCGGTGCCCCACTGCACGACGGCGGCCTGGGCGACGCCCTCGGTGCCGAGCGCGACGCCGGCGGTGGGGATGAGCACGGCGAGCGCCATCGCGATCCCACGGAACCAACGGGGACGGGCGATGGTCTCCGCGCGGTGGCGGGGACGGGGTGCGAGCAGCAAGCAGTGACCTTCCGGGCACGACGAACAGACCCTTGGGAGTGGTCGGGTCCACGCTGCCGGGTGGGATCAGGGATGTGACGACCGCCTCACAGGTCGTCCTGTCGATCATCTGTCGTGTTGTGGACAGGCGTTGTCCAAACGAGTGTTTTTCACCCTGCGGTTCACCCCGTTCGGGGGACAGCCCGGGCGCGCCGCCGACGGGTCAGGGCAGGTCGGCGTGCTGGACGACCCAGCTGTGCATCACGATCGCCGCGGCGGCCGAGGCGTTGATGCTCCGCGTCGACCCGAACTGCGTGATCTCGAGGTGTCCGTCGGCACCGGCGACGGCCTCGTCGGTGAGTCCGGGGCCCTCCTGCCCGAACAGGAACACGCACCGCTCGGGGATCGGCGCCGTCTCGATGCGCGACGCCCCGGGGGTGTTGTCGATCGCGATCACCGGGCGGCCCTCCGCACGCATGGCCTCGAGGAACGACGACACGTCCGGGTGGTACCGCACGTGCTGGTACCGGTCGGTGACCATCGCGCCGCGCTTGTTCCACCGTCGACGCCCGATGATGTGCACCGTCCCCGCGAGGAACGCGTTGGCGCTCCGGACGATCGAGCCGATGTTGAGGTCGTGCTGCCAGTTCTCGATCGCCACGTCGAACGCGTGCCGGTGCGTGTCGAGCTCGGCGACGATCGCGTCCATCGACCAGTACCGGAACCGGTCGACGACGTTGCGGGTGTCCCCGTTCGCCAGGAGCTCCGGGTCGAGCCGCGGGTCGTCCGGCCACGGCTCCGGGTGCGGCCCCACCCCGTGGGTGGTCGCCTCGTGCGTCGGCTGCGGCTCCGGCGCGTCACCGGGGGCGGACGGGAGGCGCTGGGTCACGTCCCCAGCGTACGTCCCGCCCGCCACGCGCCCCGTCCGGCGCCCGGGCCGCAGCGTGCGAGGTTCCGTGCACGGTGCGGCGCCGCGGCCCTCGCACACTGCGGGAGACCTCGCACCGAACCGTGCGGCGCCGGTGGGACCTCGCACCGTGCGGGGTCGGCGAGACCTCGCACCGTGCGAGGGTCGGCCGCCCGGTCAGCGGATGCGGGACTCGATCCCCGCGATGAGCACGTCGAGCCCGAGGTCGAAGCGCGCGTCGTACGAGTGCTCACCGAGGAGCTCCCCCACGAGCGCGTGCCGCTCCGGACGCCCGGCCTCGGCCGAGCCCCGGCCGACCTGCACACCCGTGTGCCCGACCACGAAGTCGTACACGACGAAGAACGCGTACATCGCCTCGGCGTCGGGCAGCCCGGCGGACCGGAGCGCCCCGACGACCTTCGCCACGACGGCATCGGACTCGGTGGACACCAGGGCACCCCGGCGACTGTGCGACTCGAGCACGAGGGGGTGGGTCAGCATGAGGTCGCGGAAGGTCGTCGCGAAGACCCGCACCACGGCGTGCCACTCGTCCGGCCACACGAACGTCGCGGTGAACTCGTCGACGGTGCGCCGCACGAGTTCGGCGTGCAGGTCGTCGAGGCCGCCGATGGTCCGGTGCACGGTCATGGGCGCGACGCCGAGCCGGACACCGAGCGCGCGGAACGACAGCCGGTCGAGGCCGTCCTCGTTCGCGATGGCCGTCGCTGCGTCGATGACCTGGTCGCGGCTGAGCACGTTCGGTCGACCACGGCGTCGTCGCGGGGTCACCTCGGCCTGCTCCGGCGCCGCGGTGGGCCGGGGTGTGACGGTCGGGGTTCCGGGTTCGACGAGCACGGTGGGTCTCCTTGTTTCAGTACGTGTCCCGAAAAGCCTAGGGCAAAGCCGACCGGCGTTCGGTGTCTCGACCATCTCGGGTCCGCGACCGGCGCGCAAGAGCCGATCCGTGCCTCCCGGCCTTCTCGTAGCCAGCACCGAGCCGGGCCGTCACGGGCGCGCACTAGGGTGAGGGGCATGGCAACCCGCGACGAGGTCGAGTGCTGGCTGACCGACATGGACGGCGTGCTCGTGCACGAGAACCAGGCGCTCCCCGGGGCGCCCGAGCTGATCCAGCAGTGGCTCGACGAGGGCACGGAGTTCCTCGTCCTGACGAACAACTCGATCTTCACCCCGCGCGACCTCAGCGCTCGACTCCGCTGGTCCGGCATCGACGTGCCCGAGGACCGCATCTGGACGAGCGCCCTCGCCACGGCGGACTTCTGCAAGTCCCAGATGCCCGGCGGCTCCGCGTTCGTGATCGGCGAAGCCGGCATGACCACCGCGCTGCACGAGGCCGGCTTCGTCATGACCGAGACCGCACCCGACTACGTGGTCGTCGGCGAGACCCGCAACTACTCGTTCGAAGCGATCACCAAGGCCGTCCGCCTCATCCGCGACGGCGCCCGCTTCATCGTCACCAACCCGGACGCGACCGGCCCGAGTGCCGAGGGCGTCCTCCCGGCGACCGGTGCCATCGCCGCGATGATCGAGAAGGCCACCGGCAAGCAGCCGTACGTGGTCGGCAAGCCGAACCCGATGATGTTCCGCTCGGCGATGAACCGGATCGGTGCGCACTCCGAGAACACCGGCATGATCGGCGACCGCATGGACACCGACGTGCAGGCCGGCATCGAAGCAGGGCTCCACACCGTCCTCGTCATGACCGGCATCAGCGACCAGGCCGAGATCGACCGCTACCCCTTCCGCCCGAGCGAGGTCATCTCCGGCGTGCACGAACTCGTCCGCACGGAGCCCATCGAAGTCGAGATGTAGCCGTGCGGTGGGACCCGGCCCGCTACGCGGCCTTCCGTGACGAGCGGTCGCGGCCGTTCCACGACCTGGTCGCCCAGGTCGGCCTGGAGGCGCCACGTCGCGTCGTCGACCTCGGCTGCGGTCCCGGGACCCTCACCGCCACGTTGGCAACGCGGTGGCCCTCCGCGTCGGTCGTCGGGCTCGACAGCTCGGCGGAGATGTTGGACTCGGCACCGGTCGGCCCGGGGTTGTCGTTCGAGCTGGGCTCGATCGAGGACTGGACGCCCGGCCCCACGGACGACGTCGTCGTGACGAACGCGGCGCTGCAGTGGGTGCCGTCGCACGTGTCCCTGCTGCCCCGGTGGCTCGACGCGATGCCGTCCGGGTCGTGGTTCGCGATGCAGGTGCCGGGCAACTTCGGGTCACCGTCGCACGCGCTCATGCGGTCGGTCGCCGCCGAGGGCCCGTGGGCGTCCGCGCTCGACGGGGTGCTCCGCGCGGACCCGGTGCTCGACCCGGCGGGCTACCTCGGCATCATGCTCGACGCCGGGTTCGAGGCACGCGCGTGGGAGACCACGTACGCGCAGCGCCTGCCCGGCGAGGACCCGGTGTTGGCGTGGGTGCGTGGGACCGGACTCCGGCCGGCACTGCAGGCGCTCGATGCGGCGGACCCGTCCGGCGAACTGACGGCGGCGTACGAGGCTCGCTACGCCGCAGCCCTGCGCGAGGCGTACCCGACGGGACCACACGGGACGGTGTACCCGTTCCGTCGGGTCTTCGCCGTCGGCCGCAAGCCCTGACCCACCGGCACGGCGGTCATCGGCAGCCGCGCGCCGCCGCTGCCGCTACTCGACCGTCACGAGGGTGCCGAGCGGCAGGGCGTTCACCGCCGCCACGGCTTCGGCGTCGAGCCGCACGCACCCGTGCGACACCGCACCCGAGGTCGTCGCGTTCCAGTGCAGGCCGATCAGCCCGCCGTCGTGCCCGCCGTACGGTTCGTCGGCCGCGCTCGAGTGCAGGGAGGTCAGCTGGATCGGGTGGTCGCCGGTGCCCTGCGCGGGGTCGACGTAGCGCTGCTCCAGGTACCCGGTGACCCCGGTCGGCGTCGGGGTGTCCGCGGTGCCGACCCCCGCGCGGAACCGCTGGACCGCCGCACCGTCCGACGAGACGATCGACACGGTCTGGTCCTTCGTCGAGATGACGACGCGGGAGGTCGGCGTCGAGACCTTCCGGAGCGACGCCGCCGGCACCCATGCCGAGGTCTGCGCCGCAGCGGATCCCCCGGCGGCCGAGGGCAGCTGCTGGCGCGCCGGGGTGAGGACGCGCTCCCAGTCCCCCTCGCGCTCGAGTCCGACGACCGTGGTGGGCTGCCCGAGGAAGTCCGAGGCGGCGAACCGGGCGACGGGGGTGGTCCGCGCGGCGCCGAACAGGGGCGCGTCGGCGCGGAGCTGGAACACGGTGTCCGAGGTGACCGTCCGGTCGAAGGGCATCAGCCCGCCGATGACGGCCGAGTACTGCGCCTCCGGCAGCGCGGCGAGCGCCGCGGCGTCGACGTGCGGCACGGCGGGCACCGGCGACGCGGAGGTCGTGGCGGGCGTCGTGGTCGGTCCGGGTGCCGCCGAGACGGCCGATGGTGGACCGACGACGAGCGGGACCACGACGGCTCCGGCGAGGACGACCGCGCCGGCGACGGCCACGCCGGCCCAGAGGGTGCGCTTGCGCATGGGGACTCCTGGATGGGGAGACCGGTCGGCGCGCGGGCGCCGACCGGTCGGGGTGGGGTGGATCAGCCCGGATCAGCCCGGATCAGCCCGGGTCAGCCCGGATCAGCCGGAGACGACCGGCAGGTGGACACCAGTGCCCGGGACGACGATCGCGGTCCCGGTGCCGCCACCGGTGCCCGTGCCGGCAGCGGCCGGGGTCACCGTGATCGCGAGCGGTGCGACGAGCGCCGAGGCACCCGAGGCGTCGACCACGTCGATCGTGTGCGCTCCCGTGGCGGTGCCCGCCGGGATCGTCACGCTGCCGGACACCGTGCCGTCGGCGGCGACGGTGAGCGTGCCCACCGTGACCGGGTCGGAGTGCAGCACGACGTGCAGCGACGCACCCGCGGTGAAGCCGGTGCCGGCGAGCGCGAGCGAACCGCCAGCGGCCACCGAGGTGCCCTTCGGCGCCGTCAGCACACCGGTCACGACGCGTGCGGTGCCGCCGGTGGCGAGGACCTTCGCGGTGCCGTCGGCGGAGACCGCGACCGTGGCGCTCGTCGCGGCGGCGAGGTCGAGGCGCTCCCACGAGCCCGCGGCCGTCCCGGACTGGTCGAGCGGGAAGCCGGACGCGATCTCGGTCTGCGCGAGCACCGAGGTGCGCTGCGCGTCGGTCAGGGTCGGGAACGCCGTGAGGAGCAGGTTCGACGCACCGGTCGGCACCGAGGGGGCGAGCCCGGTGGTGCCGGTCGCCGCGAAGCCGTAGGTCATCCGCTCGCGGTACACCGCGGCGGCCGAGGCACGGTCGGTGACGACCTGGGCGGTGCCGCCGGGGATCGCGGCGCCGCCGTACGGGTCGTCCGAGTACGCCTTCGAGTGGGCGATGCAGTTCGCGAGGGTGTCGCCGCACTGTGCCTCCAGGTAGGAGACGAGTTCCTTCCGCGCCGGCTCGAGGACGTCGGTGCGGTACTGGGTGTCCGACCAGCGGGCGGCGAGCGCGGCCTCACCGTCGATGCGCCCGCCCATGATGTCGAGCGGGTAGTGCACGCCGAGGACGATGCGGTCGTTGCCGGCCTCCGAGGCGCGGGCGAGGAGCTCGGGCGCCAGCTCGGGCACGAGCGTCGCGAGGGTGATGCCCGCCTGGTACGCCGTGGTGGTGTGGCCGCTCGGGTACGAGCCGCCCGTGCAGATGCCGACGGTGCCGTACCCGGGGTCGAGGACGACGTCGTTCGGTGAGAACTCGTGCGTGGTGTCGGTGGCGACCGGCACGCGGGTGATGTCGAGCGTCCCGTCGGCCGACGCGTACGCCTCGCCGGTGCGGTTCGCGGTGAGCGACGACGCGTTGACCTTCGTGGGCGCGCACCCGGTCTGGTCGTCGGTCGCGGGCAGTGTGGCGGTGGTGGTCGCAGGCAAGTAGGGCCGCGGGTAGCTGTAGTGCGCCTTCGCGTCACCCGTGCTGACGTAGGCACCACTCGTGCCGTTCGACGAGTTCACGAGCGCCGAGGTGAGCGGCAGCTTCCCGGAGTTCCGACCCTCGACGTAGATCTTCTCGAGCGCCGGTCCGAGGCCCTGCGACACGGTCATCGACTGGTCGTAGGCGGTGTTCGTGGCGTTCTGGTACTCGGAGTCCTGCAGCGCCTTGAGCTGCTGCGCCTTCGTGGCGTGCTGGTTGATCCACGAGGTAAGCTCGTCGTTCTTCGCGAGCGTCCCGGCGTCGAGGACGGTGCCGTGCAGGTCGTTGGTCCCGCTCGACTTCCAGTACTGGTCGTACCCGCTCAGCAGGGAGACGAGGTCGGGCTTGGCGGTGTCGCTCGGGTACCCCGCCGCGGTGGCGACGAGGGGCGAGCCGACGACGAGGGCGGTCGCGACGGCGGCGACGGTCACCCCGCGGAGTGCTGATCTGTGCATGCGCCGAACGCTAAGGACGGGTGGTTGCCGAGTGGGGAACGGTTCACCAAGCCGAGGTGAACCGGACCGCAGCCTGTGCGCACTCGCAGCCCCGTGCCTCCAGTCCGGCTGTCGTCACCACACGGCGGACTGGGCCCACGCTCGCCGGTTCCTGACCGACGCGCCAGCGACGGTCAGGCCGTGCCGAGTGGGGAGAGGCGCGGCTCGTCCCCCAGCACCGCGTACGCCGCCATGGGCGGTACCGTCCGCCACCGGCGCCGCAGGCGGCGCGGCCGGTCGTCCCGCCACGCGATCACGCCGCCGGCGACGATGCCGAACGCGAGCACCACGAACGAGAACAGCCCGACCACACCGACGAGCGCGAGCGTCGACGGGTCGTGCACGTCGCTCGTCGCCGAGAGCGCGATCGACCCGAAGTCCCAGAACGCGTGCAGCAGCACCGGCAGGAGCAGGTTCCCGGTCAGCCGCCGCGCGACGTACAGGGTCGAGCCGAAGGACGCCGCGAACACGACCTGCACGAGCGTCGCACCGAGACCGGCCCCGGCGAGCGCGTTGAGCAGGTGCAGCAGGCCGAACAGCACGCACGACGCGATCCACACGCCGAACTCGGGCAGCCGCCGGCGGAGCCCCACGAGCAGCACGCCGCGGGTCATCAGCTCCTCGAACACCCCGACGAACACCACGCCCACGGCCAACAGCAGGAAGTAGTGCCCGGGCAGCGCGGACCAGTCGACCAGGGGCAGCCGCACCAGGCAGACCACCGCGATGAGGGCCGGAGCGAGCCAGGTCCACCTCAGCCTCGTGCGGGTCGGGTCGCCCGTCGCGATCCGCCACCAGCCGAGCCCCGTGACGACCAGGCAGAGAGCGACGGCGGCGATGCCCTCCGGGATCACGAGCGACCGGACGACGCTGTCGACCGTCTGGCCGAGCGTCGGGTAGTCGTCGCTCGGACGGGCACGCCACGCACTGATCGCGGCGAACACCGCGAGGGGCGCGAGGCCCACCAGCAACGACGGCGGGACCGGCCAACGGCGGCGACGGGCGGGGGCGGCTGTGGTCACCCGCTGTTTGTACCATTGGGGCATGCGCCTGCCCTCCCTGTCCACCATGGCGGAGGACTACGTCAAGCTCGTCTGGAAGGCGAGCGAGCGCGGTGGCCCCGGACTCGCGACGCGGGACATCGCCGCGACGCTCAAGGTCTCGGCGTCGACGGTGTCGGGCAACCTCCGGAAGCTCGACCGGGACGGCCTCATCGAGCACACCCCGTACTACGGCGTCGTGCTCACCCCGCTCGGGCAGCAGGTCGCCGTGGCCATGGTCCGGCGGCACCGGCTCATCGAGACGTTCCTCGTGCAGCGGCTCGGGTACTCGTGGGACGAGGTCCACACCGAGGCCGAGTCGCTCGAGCACGCGGTGTCGGAGACGTTCCTCGACCGGGTGGACGCCGACCTCGGCCACCCGACGCACGACCCGCACGGCGACCCGATCCCGCGTGCGGACGGCAGCGTGCCGGACTCCCCCGGCACCCTGCTCGCACGCGTCGAGCCCGGCGCGTGCGGCACCGTCGACCGGGTCTCCGACGACGACCCCTCGTTGCTGCGGTACTTCGACGAGCTCGGGGTCGGGCTCGGGACGCACCTGCGGGTGGAGCAGGTGCGGGACTACGCGGGCGTGATCGCGGTGTCGCGCCGGGGTCCGTCGGGCGAGGAGTCCCTCGTCGACCTGCCGGCAGCGGCGGCGTCCGCGATCTGGCTCGCTCCCGACGCCGACTGACGCGCCGCGGCCCGCCCGCCCGCGAGGTCGCACGACATGCCGCTCGCGTGCGGCGAGGTCGCACGAAGTGCCACCCGAACCCCGGCAACCCGGCAGGAAACGCGACCTCGAGGCCGACCCCTCGAACCGCCCCCGCGTCAGTCGCGGAACGCGGGGGACGACGGCCGGCGGAACGGCGCCGTGATCGTCGGCAGGATGTCCCGGCGGTTGATCCAGAACACCACGAGCGCGGCCACGATGTGCACGATGCTGAGCACCCAGCGCCCGTTCGTGTCCGTCACGAAGAACTGCACCGCGAACAACGCCGCGAGCGCGATCGCCGACCACCGGTGGAACCGCAGCGCGATGATGATCGCCACACCGAGCACGGTCTGCGACGCGGTCAGCATGAACTCCTCGACCTGCCGGGAGTCCAGCGGCAGCCCGCCCGTTGTCCCGCCACCGAGGACGTGCGCGATCGGCAACGACCCGACGAGCAGCGACCACTGGTTGACCTTCGACGCGATGAGCGTCCCGATGGCCGCACCGCCCATGCCGCGCAGCGCGAAGAGCGCGGCGACGATGAACTCGGGCGCCTCGGTGGCGAGCGGCGCGAGCCACTGCACCAGGAAGTAGCTGTCGATGCCGAGGGCGCTGCCGGAGTCCACGAGGGCGTCGGCGAACGGCTCCGCCGAGGACAGGATCACCGCGGCGGCCACCACGAAGAGGGCCACGATCGTCCAGCGTCGCGCCCGCTGCGGCATCGACGCGATGTTGCCCGCCATGCCGACGAGCTCCTCGTCGTCATCGTCGTCGGTCACCTTCGAGGCCCGCCAGAGGTACCAGACGAACGCCGCGAGCAGCACGAACCCGAACCACATCGGGATCGACCCCATCAGCGGGATGAGGAACGCGACGAGGGCGAGGAGCGCCAGGAACCCGATGTCGAGCCTGGACGAGCGTTCGAGTTCGAGCACCCGGGTCGCCGACGCGGGGAGCGAGCCGGTCTTCACGAACCGCCGGGCCACGAGCAGCGAGATGATCACGACGAGCGGCCACCCGAACCCGAGCAGCAGCCGGTTCGAGCCGGTCATGTTGGCGGCGGCGAACTGCTCGTACGCGGGGTCGTACCCGGAGCGGAACGCGTAGTAGAGGTCGACGGCGTACTCGGGCAGCACGGCGATGAGCGCGAGGATCGCGATCGCGAGGGCGCCGGCGATGTCCTTCTGGGCGGCCTCGGCAGCCCACGCGAGCAGGAACGACGCGGCGACGACGGCCCCGCCGAAGACGAGCAGGTCGACGAGGGCGTTCGGGGCGAACCCGCCGATCCGGAAGACGACGGCGGGCAGGGCGATGGCAATGCAGATCGCGATGCGACCCCAGGCGCTGGCGCCCATCCGGGACACCGCCGCGGCGGGCGCCGGTGCGTGGGACAGGGTGTTCGTCATGGTGGTCCTCGTGGTCGAGCCATGACGCTGCACACACTCGAGCGGCTTCGGCCATGGCGGAACGGCCGAAGGTCTCGCTCGCCTCGAGGGCCACGTGCACCGGGCCGATCGTCGTGATGGCCAGTGTGTCGATGCACGCGCTGGGAGCTACTCCCCTTCGACACCCACCTTGGCGCGCTCCGATCCGCGTGCGCAAGCCGATCGGCCCTGTTCGGCATCCCGAATTCCGGTGTTCCCCGACCCGCCCCGTACCTGCCTGGAGGCGCGTGGCGGGGCCGCCACGCGCCTCCAGTCCGTCGACGGGTCGCGCCCACTGCGTTTCGTGAGCAGAAATGGTCGGGTCACGTCCGCGAACCCGACCATTTCTGCTCACGAAACGTCGCCGCGAGCGGCGCGAGCTCGGCGATCAACCCTTCGCGGACCGCGTGCGGCCGAGCGCGACCTCGCGGCGGGCACGCTCGACGGCGAGCGCACTCGCGGCGTCCGGGTCGTGGAGCATCCGGTCGATCTCAGCGACGTGCGCCCGGACCTCGGCGTCCGAGCTGCCGCCAGCGTCGTCGAGGACGGGGCGGACCGTGTCCTCGCCGAGGGCGACGACCGCCCGGCTGAGGCTCAGGCGCGTCTCACGGTCCCCCTGCCCGAGGTGCGTCGCGAGCGTCCGTGCGAGTGCAGCGGACTCGGCGTCCGGCACGATCGCGGCGGCGGTGCGCCAGGCGGCCCGCAGGACCTCGACGTCCGGGTCACGGAGCAGCGGACGGACCGACGGCCAGACGCTCGGGTCGCCGATCTTCGACAAGGTGTGCAGCGCCTGGCTCCTGGCCTGCGGCACCGGTCGTTCGAGCTCCGGCAGCACCCGTCGGACCACCTCGTCGGCGGGCTGCCGGATGAGCGCCCACGTGAGCATGTCGCGGACGAAGAAGTCCGGCTCCACCGCGCACTGCTCCACGAGCACGTCGAGGTCCGCCGGGTCCGGGTGGGTCCCGGCGTCCATGACGGCGCGCAGGCGGACGGAGGAACGCGGGTCGGCGAGGGCGGTGGTGAGCGCGGACATGGGTCCATGGAAGCGCACCGCGCTGCGTGACGTCCGGAGACGTCGCACCAAGGGTCGAGGCATAGCGTGGGACGGACCGCTCCAACCCCGTGCACGAAAGGACCCCCATGCCCCGCATCGGAACCAGCGACCTCACCGTGTTCCCCCTCGCCCTCGGCGGCAACGTCTTCGGCTGGACCGCCGACGAGCAGACCTCCCACCAGGTGCTCGACGCGTACACCGCTGCCGGCGGGGACTTCGTCGACACTGCGGACGTCTACTCCGCCTGGGCCCCCGGCAACGAGGGCGGCGAGTCCGAGCGGGTCATCGGCTCGTGGTTCGCGAAGTCCGGCAAGCGGGACGACGTCGTCATCGCCACGAAGGTCTCCCAGCACCCGCAGTTCTCCGGCCTCGGCGCCGCGAACGTCGCAGCAGCAGCGCGTGCGAGCCTCGAGCGCCTCGGCACCGACCGGATCGACCTGTACTACGCGCACTTCGACGACGAGTCGACCCCGCTCGAGGAGACCGTCCGCGCCTTCGACCAGCTGGTGCAGGAGGGCCTCGTCCGGTACACCGCGATCTCGAACTACTCGCGTGCGCGTGCCGACGAGTGGATCCGCATCGCGAAGGACAACGGCCTCGCGCTGCCCGTCGCGATCCAGCCGCACTACAACCTCGTCACCCGCGAGCCCTACGAGTCGGACATCGCGCCGCTCGCCGCTGCCGAGGGCCTCGGCGTCGTGCCGTACTTCTCACTGGCCGCCGGGTTCCTCACCGGGAAGTACCGCACGAAGGAGGACTTCGCGGGCAAGGACCGCGAAGGACAGGTCTCCGGGTACTTCACCGACCAGGGGCTCGCCGTGGTGGACGCACTGGCCACGATCGCGGACGCCCACGACACCGAGCTCGCCAGCGTCGCCCTCGCGTGGTTGCAGGCCCAGCCGGACGTCGTCGCCCCGATCGCGAGCGCACGCAACACCGAGCAGCTCCCGGCGCTGATCGCCTCGGCGGAGCTCGAGCTCAGCGCCGACGAGCTGCGGACCCTCTCCGACGTGTCGTCGAAGGTCCCCGCGACGGCCTGACCCGTTCGGGCTCGGTCGCGCCGGACTACGCTCCCGGCGCGACCGACCCCGTCAGCGCCTCACCCGACGACCGCGTCACGAAGCACGAGATGAACGTGTCCCCCTGGTCCCACGTCGCCTGGTCCGGCGCGTAGGACCCCTGCACCTGGACGTCCCCGTAGGCAGCAGCGGCCGAGGTGTCGAGCGCAGCCGAGGTCTGGCACTGCTCCGCAGCCTGCGCTGCGAGCGCGTCCGGCCCGGGCCACTGGTTTGCCGACACCGGCAGCCGTGCGGTCAGCTGGGCGATGTGCGCTGACGAGCAGTCCACGACCGTGAACGTCTGCGCCCACGCGTTCGTGAACGGCGACAGGCACTCCCCGCCCGCCAGCTCGGTCCAGCTGTGCTCGCCGGGAGCGGCGGGGGTCGTCGCGAACTGCAGCGTCTGCAGCGTGTCGGACGACGCGGGCGCGGACGGCGCGGCGGACGGCGACGCAGCCTTGGACGCCGCTGCCGACGCCGCCGAGGTCGACGTCGACGTCGGTGCCGGCGTGTGGTCCTCGATGGTGTTGCCGAGGATCCAGCGCGTCAGGGCGAACACGGCGACGAGCAGCACCACGATGAGCGCGACCGAACCCCAGATGAGCAGTCGCTTGCCGCGCTGTCCCTCGTTCCGGAGCTTCGCGAAGCCCTCGTTGATGAAGTTGTCACGGTCACCACCGCCGGCAGCCGCGGCCGGGGCAGCGGGCGCGACGGGCGTCCGGCCCGGAGCAGGAGCGTGCGCCGGAGCACCGCCGACCGCCGGCATCATCCGCGTGCTGTTGTCGTGCGGGTCGTACCCGGTGCCGCCGAGCTGGCCCACGGCCTCGGTGCCGAACAGGTCCTTGATCGCGCTCGTGTCGCTGGTCTCGCGGCCGTCCCACTCGGACTGGTCGAGGTCGTCAGGCGCTGCGGCGGGCAGCGGCGCGGGCTCGTCGTCGTCCACCGGAGCGTGGGCGCGGATGCCCATCACGGCGTCGAGGTCCTGCCCGACGGCGGGCGGCAGGTGCGCCGGGTACGCCTGCGCGTCCGGCTGGGCAGCGGCGGGCTCGACGAGCGGCGGGGCGGCGGTCGGGGGCACGGTCGCCTCCGGCTCGGCCCACCAGGGCGTCCCGGCGACGGGCAGCGCGGTGGTCGCCGCATCGGCGGGTTCGGTGGGCTCGGCCTGGAGGCGCGACTCGCCCTCCGCCTCGTCGGTCACGTCGGCCGCGGGCGCCGGTTCGGGGGCCGCGGTCGGCACCACGGGCGTCCCGGAGACCGGCGTCTCGATCTCCCCCGAGACGACGTCGTCGTCGGACTCGTCCGCGAGGGTCCACGAGTGCCCCGCGAGCGCCGTCGTGTTGAACGCGTTCGTCGTCAGGGTCGCCGGAACCTCGCCGGCCTCGTCGTCGCGGATCGCCCAGTCGAACGGGCGCTCGTGTCCGCCGGTGCCCGATGCCTCGGCGTCGGCGATGCGGAGCAGCTCGGTGAAGCTCGGCGGCTCGTCGGAGGCGGGCAGCACGTTCTCGACGCCGAGGGGCTGCTGCGCGACAGGGCCCGTCGGGGTGGGCTGCGAACCGGTCGCCCGGCCGAGCCAGTCGACGTCGCTGCGTCCTTCGCCGAACGGGTCGACGCGGCGGCGCTCGTCCTCGATCGCCCGGTTCTCGGCGGCGCGCTGGTCGCGGTGGGACTGGGCGGTCGGGAGCGAGATCGACGAGGGGTGCGGCGCGGTCGAGGTCGGCGGGACCGGGGCGGCCGGCGGGATCCGCTCGCCGAGGGTCTCGCGCTCGTGCTCGGCGCTCGCCTGCGGGTTCACCGACGGTGCGGTGAGCTGCTCGGGCATCGAGATCGCCTGGGTGGCACCGTCGTCATCGGCGGACGGGGTCGCAGACGCCTCGGGGGCCTCCGGGGCGGACGGCACCGGCTCGAAGGGTTCGGGGAGCGGCGCACCGGTCTCCCGCGCGGTCTTCTCGGCCTCTCGACGCTCGCGGCGGGACGGCCACTCGTCCTCGCTGCGGGGAGCGCCGAAGATGTCCGCAGCACTGCGGAGACCGTGGAACGGAGCGTCCGGGGCGGACTCGCGCCGTGCCTCCAGTCCGTCGTCCCCGTCTGCGGGTCCGGCGGTCTGGTCGGGCTCGTGCGCGTCCTCCGGACGCTCCCCGGTCACGCGCTCAGCCCCAGATCAGCCAGCCCGATCGCACTGAAGTACGGGTACCCGGCGGCCTCGATCTTCTCCTTCGCACCGGTGTCGCGGTCGACGACGACGGCCACGGCGGCGATGATCGCGCCCTCGCGCTCGAGCGCCTCGGCGGCCTTCAGCGGCGAGCCGCCGGTGGTGGAGGTGTCCTCGAGGACGACGACGCGCTTGCCGTTGAGGTCCGGCCCCTCGACCTGCTTGCCGCGGCCGTGGTCCTTCGGCTCCTTGCGCACGACGAACGCATCGTAGGCGAGGCCGCGGGCGGCGGCCTGGTGCAGCACGGCGCTGGCGATCGGGTCGGCGCCCATGGTCAGACCACCGACGGCGGCGACGTCCGGCACCTGGCCGACGAGGTCCGTCATGACCTGGCCGATGAGCGGGGCGACACGGTGGTCCAGGCTCACCTTGCGGAGGTCGATGTAGTACGTCGCCTTCTTCCCGCTGGTGAGGGTGAAGTCTCCGTGGAACACCGCTTCGTCCGTGATGAACTGGATGAGCTGGTCGCGCGCGTCGGTCACAGCCCACAAGGGTAGCCGGTCGGGCTCGGGACGCGCTCCCCCAGCCTGCGGGGGCCTGGGCTGGGTACGCTCCGGGCATGGCTCCCGACGCGCGCACGACGACGGTCGTGGCGTGTCCGACGGGCGGCCCGCGGTGGCACGGACTGGTCGCCGCGACCGGCCGGGAGGCACTGGGCGGCCTGGTCGCGCTGGCCCTGTCCGTCATCGCCCTGCGCCACGTCATCGCCACCTCCCGCGTCAAGCTGCTCTGGTACGACGGCGACTCGGTGCTGCTGCCGCTCGTCCGGCGTTCGATGGAGCTCGGGCAGCCGTTCGAGTGGGCGATGTCCCCCGCGCTGTTCTTCTTCCCGGAGCTGCCGGTCTACCTGCTCTGCTCGGTGGTCACCGCCACCCCGCAGCAGGCCCTGGCGCTGAACGGGCTGCTCGTCCTGCTCGCCGTGTACGCCCTGGTGCGCGCGGCCGCCAACGAGCTGATGCCCGCTGCCCGAGGCTCGGCCCGGATCGCCGTGTCCGCGGTGGCGCTCGGGTTCGTGACGCTCCTGGTGCTGACGGAGTCGTCGGCCACCGCGACGTCGCTCGAGCTGGCGTCGCTCCTGCTCACGACGACCTACTACTACGGCGCGGTGCTGGCGATGCTCGGCACCGCGGTCCTCGTGCTGCGGGCGGTCCGGACCGGGCGTGCCTCGGTCACCGTGCTCGTCGTGCTCGGACTCGTCGCCGCGTGCACCACCGCCTCGAACCCGCTGTACGTGCCGTGGTCCGCCGCGCCGGTGGTCGTGACCCTGCTGCTGCTCGCGCTCGCCCGGCGCCTGCCGTGGCGTCCGGTCGTGCTGCTCGCCGGCACGGTGACGGCTGGGTCGGTCGCCGGGTACCTGCTCCGGATCCCGCTGCGACCGTTCGTGTCGCTCGACCCGTCCACCTACGTGCAGCCGTCCCGCGCGGGCGAGACCCTGCGGTTCTTCGCGGCGCTCACCGACGACCGCGCGGGGACCGCCGCCGGGGACGCCGGGCTCCTGCTCCTGTTCGTCGGGGTGCTCCTGTCCGTGGGCGGCACCGTCTGGGCGTGGCGGGTGCGGACCTCGCGGACCGTGCTCGTCGCCGCCGCGCTCCCCCTGGTCACAGTGGTGGCGGTGTCCGTCGGGGTCGTGGTCGCCGGTTCGGAGACCCCGCGCTACCTCGAGCCGATCGTGACGGCCCCGCTGCTGGCGCTCGTCGCGGTCGCCGAGCTCACGCGCACCGCCGTCCGCACGACCCGGGTGCACCGACCCCGCCGCGGTGTCCGGGTGGTCCTGGCGGTGGCGGCCGCGGGGGTGCTGCTGGCCGGGGTCGCGACCGCACCGAGCACCGCCCGCGCGGTCAGCACGGCACGGTACGACCCCGCGTCCTGCCTCGACCGGTGGGCCGGCGGCAGGGACGTCGTCGGGGTGGGCCAGTTCTGGACCGTCCGGCCGCTCGCCACGTACGCGTCGACGAACGTGCAGCTCCTGCAGGTCCGGGACACGTTCCAGACGTACCCGTGGCTCGTCGACCTCGGGGCGTACCGGAACGCGGCGCCGACGTTCGTCGTGATCGGCACGCGGGACCTCTGGACGACCGCGGTGGAGGACTCACTGGGCACCCCGGCCACGATCACGCACTGCACCGGCTTCGACGTGTACGACTACGCCGGCACGTCGGGCGCCGCGGTCCTGCAGCGCGACGTGGTGAGCAGCGCCGATGCCATCCGGCGCGAACGCGGCTTCTGAGCGATCACCCCGGAAGTTGTCCACAGCCGCGCGGCGGCACCCGTTCCTGCCTGTACGGATGTATAGGCTCGTGCCCGTGACTCGCCCCACCAGCCACCGCTCCCCGCGTGCGACCGTGCGCCTCCGCCTCGCCGCCACCGGACTCGCACTCGCGGGTCTGCTCGGCACGGTGGTGCTCGACGCGCCGACGGCGAGCGCGGCCACGTACCCCTCGTGGGACGAGGTCATGGCCGCCCGCGGGCAGGAGTCCGCGAAGCAGGACCAGATCACCGAGATCAAGGGCATCATCTCCGGCCTCTCCGACAAGGTGAAGGCGGCCGAGGCCGAGGCGAAGCGGCTCGGCACCGAGTTCTTCGAGGCCCAGAGCGACGCGCAGGACGCCGCCGAGAAGGAACAGCGGCTCCGCGCCGACGCTGAGGAGCACGCCGAGATCGCCGAGCAGAGCGCTGCCCAGGCCGGGCAGTTCGCCGCGCAGATGGCCCGCTCCGGCGGCGCGGACGTCACCGCGTCCGTCATCACCGGTGGCGAGGACGCGTCGGACCTCCTCTACAACCTCGGCGCGCTCAGCAAGCTCTCCGAGCAGGCCGAACGGGTCGAGGCCGCTGCCACCGCCGACGCCGCCGTCGCCCGGTCCCTGACGGCGCAGGCGGACCGTGCGTCCGAGGCGCTCGACGAGCTCGCGGCCGAGGCCGAACGGCGCATGCAGGCCGCCCAGGCCGCGGCGGACGCGGTCCAGACGGCCTACGACGAACAACAGAGCAACAAGGCACGGCTCGACGCGCAGCTCGCGACCCTGACCTCCGGCCGCGTCCGGACCGAGGCCGAGTTCGCGCAGGGCGAGAAGGTCCGCAAGGCGGCCGAGGCGAAGGCGGCACGGGAAGCCGCAGCACGTGCGGCGGCAGCAGCCGCCGCGGCGAACACCGGCGGCGGCGGGTCCGGCAGCAGTGGCTCCGGAGCCGGCGGTTCGCCCGGATCCGGCTCGGGCACCGGCTGGGTCCGTCCGGCGAGCGGGTACGTCATCAGCCCGTACGGCTACCGGGTGCACCCCATCACCGGCGTCGTCACGAAGCACGACGGCGCCGACCTCGCGAGCGGCTGCTACACGCCGATCGTCGCCGCAGCGGCGGGCACGGTCGACTACGCGGGCTGGTACGGCGGCTACGGCAACTACGTCCGGATCAGCCACGGTGGTGGTGTCCAGACCGCGTACGGCCACATCGTGAACGGCGGGTACCGGGTCGCCTCGGGCCAGCGGGTGTCAGCGGGCCAGCTCATCGCCCTCGTCGGCTCCACGGGCGCCTCGACCGGCTGCCACACGCACTTCGAGGTCCACCTCGGCGGCGCGACCGTCGACCCGATCCCGTTCATGCAGGCGCGGGGCGTGGCCTTCTAAGCGGTCGACTCCGCCCACTCGACGCCGTCGTCGTCGAGGTTCCACAGCGCCCGGTACCAGGCGGTCCGCTCCTCGTCGACGGGCAGCCCGTACGCCTCGTGGAACAACCCGTCCCACCCCGGCCCGTAGTTCCACCCGAGCGCCATCGTCGCCACGCCCAGGTCCGCCCAGCGGTCCGCGATGCCGAGTGCGTCGAGGTCGACGTGTCCGGCCCACTTCCCGTCCGCGCCGATCAGCGTGTTCGGCGTGCACGGGTCCCCGTGGCAGACCACCACGCGGTCGGTCGGCGGCTCCGGGCCGAGCAGGTCGGGATCGGCGCCGGCGGCACGGGCCCGACCCGTTCGCTGCACCGTCGACCACTCGAAGTGGCAGTCGAGGACCGGCAGGGTGTCGTGCAGGGCGCGGAGCCCCTCACCGGCGGCGATCACAGCCGTCCGGGGGTCGTCGTGCCACCGCTCGTCGACCGCACTCCAGCCCGGGAGCGCCCGGGTCCGCAGCCACACACCCTCGTCGTCGGCGCCGTGGTCGATCAGCTCGGGCACCCGTGCGTACCGGGACGCCCAGGTCAGCCGGGCGGCTTCGCCGACGATCCACGGCGCGTAGGCGTGCGGGAGCACCTTGACGTACTCCTCGGCGTGACCGTCGTCCCCGATGCGGAACGTGCGCCCGCCGATCTCGTTGACCCACACGGCCTGCACCGATCGACCGCGGGCCGCATCGGTGACCACGTGCGGCACCACGACGTCGCCCCGCGCCCGCGAGAGTCCGTCGATCGAGCGGGGCACGGCTGCCTCAGTGCACCCGGTCGGTGCGTCCGGAGCCCGCACCACCGCGGGCGATCTCGAGCAGGACGGGCAGGCTGTCGCCGAGCAGGGCGTCGAGGTCCCCGACGATGCCCTCCACCCCCGTCGTGATCGCGCGGGGCGAGGCACCACGACGCGGACGGACCCGGATGCGGATCGCGCGCTGGCCACGGACGCGGTAGACGTCGACGGCGAGGGAGCCGACCTCGGGCAGGTCGCCGATCGCCGAGGACAGCGCGTGCTGGACGGCCGCCGCGTCGATCCGGACGGCGCCGGCGACCCCGTCCGCGGAACCGTCGTCCTCGACCACGGTGCCGGTGCGCCCGCCGCCGAGCGTCGTCAGCACGACCAGCGCGAGCACCCCGAGGACCACGGCGCCGCCCAGGACCCACGTCCACGCGGTGACCGAGGCGTCGCGCGGGGCGTCCCGTCCGAGGTCGCCGAGCACGTGGGCCCAGTCGTGCCAGGTCGATGCCGCCCAGGGGACGGTCTGCACCAGGATCGTCCCGACGCCGAGCACGAGCAGCGCCAGCCCGACCAGGACGAGCGTGGTGCGGCCGACGCCACGGTTCGTGGCGTTCATCCGTCCACCCGTCCGGTCGGCTGCACCCGGACCCGCGCGGTCACGGACGGGACGACGTCGATCGCGCGGAACTCCTCCGTCACGGCGTCCGTCGCGGCGACGGCGGGGACGTCGACCCCGGCCGCGGGGCGCAGGACCACGTCGACGGTGCGCCGGCCGACGGTCCCGACGGCGGCGTCCGGGCCGAGGCGGGTCGCGGAGCGTGCGGCGCGGGCTGCGGCGGACGCCAGGACCTCGTCGTCGACGACCACGGCGAGCCGGTCGGAGGACATCGTGTGCCGGGGCCGACGCTGCGGCAGGAGCCCCTGCGCGAGGAAGACCAGGCCGACGACGGCGACGATGGCGGCGACCCCGACGACGATCGTCGTGTCGAGGCCACGCGGCGCCCGGGCTGCTGCGTCGACGAGGTCGCGCGGGTCGATGCCGAGGGCGCGCTGCCCGAGGAAGACCAGGGCTGCGGCGAACACGGCGGCTGCGGCGATCACGAGCACCACGAGCACGGCGAGCACGACGGTGCCGGAGCGGGACGCCGTCGACTCGCGGCGGAGGATGCGGCGGTACGTCCGGTCGTGGGTCATCGGACCCTCCTCGGGGTGTCCACGATCGACGACGTGAACGTCACGGTCACCCGTTCGACCTGTCGGCCGGTGATGGTCCGGAGCCGCTCGGCGATCGTCGCCCGGGCGCGGTGCGCCGACGTGGTGACGGGCTCGTCGGGGGTCGCGTGGCTCCCCAGCACGGGCACGGTGAGCGGAGCGGTGATCTCGACCGCCAGCGCGCCGTGACCGTCGTCGGCGACCCGCGCACGGGCCTCCCGGAACGGCACGCGCAGCGCTTCGGCGGCGACCGCCTGCGCGGTGTGCACGAGCGCCGCCGACCCGATGCGGTCGTACCCGGCGACCGCGGCCGGGCTCACGACGAGCTCCGCCGTCCGCGGAGCACGTCGAGCAGACGACGGAAGTCGATGTCGCCCGTCGCGATGCGGGCGACGAGCCCACCGACGAGCATGAAGACGGCCACGACCACGAAGGCCCAGAAGCCGAGCGTCACGGCGACGATCGCGAGCAGCGCGCCGACGCCCATGCCGACGACGGTGGCGTTCACCGGACGCGACCGTCGGTCTCGTCCACGACCCCGTTCAGGGCCGGGATGTTGACGTCGTTGATCGCGATGTTCACCTCGGTGACCTCGAGCCCGACGAGCTCGGTCACCGCGCTCGTGACGGCGGCGCGCACGGCGGTGGCGACGTCCATCATCGGGGTCGGGTAGTCGACGACGATCGTCAGGTCGACGGCGACCTGGGTCTCGCCGACCTCGACGCGGACGCCCTGGCCGAGCGCGCTGGAACCGATGGCGTCGCGGATCGCACCGAACGCCCGCGCCGCGTTGCCGCCGAGCGCGAAGACCCCGGGGACGTCGCGTGCGGCGATGCCGGCGACCTTGGCGACCACGGTGTCGTCGATGATCGTCTTGCCCTTGGTGGTCACCTGCGTCGTCGTGGTGCCGGTCGTCGCGGTCCCGTCGACGCGGTTCGTCGTCGATGCCATCAGTGCCTCCTGCGCTCGCTTGCTGGACTCCCAGCGAACACCATCGTGCCGTGCCTCGCCCGAGAGCGGGAGGCGGCACGCGGCAGCCCGGGCGCGGTCGGCCGAGCGCTGGGGCACGACCCGCTGCACGCTGCGGTCGGTCGTCCCCGGTAGGTTCGAACCCATGCGCGTGGCGACCTGGAACGTGAACTCCGTCCGGACCCGAGTGGGCCGGATCGTCGACTGGCTGGTGCGTGAGGACGTCGACGTCCTCGGCATGCAGGAGATCAAGTGCAAGCCGGAGCAGTTCCCGGTCGAGGCGTTCGAGGCCGCCGGCTACCAGGTCGAGGCGCACGGCCTGAACCAGTGGAACGGGGTGGCCTTCGCCAGCCGTCTGCCGCTCGAGGACGTCACCCGCGACTTTCCCGGCCAGCCCGGGTTCCTCAAGGGGCACGAGGGGCCGGACCTCCCGGTGGAGGCCCGCGCGCTCGGCGTCACGGTCGACGGCGTCCGGCTCTGGAGCCTCTACGTCCCGAACGGGCGCGAGGTCGGGGACCCGCACTACACGTACAAGCTCGACTGGCTCGCGCAGCTGGCCGACCGCACGTCCGAGTGGCTCACCGCGCACCCGGAGCAGCCGCTGGCCCTGATGGGCGACTGGAACGTCGCACCGCTCGACTCCGACGTGTGGGACGTCAGCGTGTTCGAGGGCCACACCCACGTGACCGAGCCCGAGCGCGCCGCCTTCCGGGCGTTCGAGGAGCGCGGACTGCAGGACGTGGTGCGCCCGATCGTGCCGGACGGCTACACGTACTGGGACTACAAGCAGCTGCGCTTCCCCCGCAACGAGGGCATGCGCATCGACTTCGTCATGGGGTCGCAGGCGTTCTCCGACGTCGTCACCGATGCCCGCATCCACCGCGACGAGCGGAAGGGCGACGCTCCGAGCGACCACGTGCCGGTGACGGTCGACCTGGACCTCGAGACCTCGCTCGACGACGACCGCCCGATGATCTTCTGACCCGAGCGGCTTCTGTTACGTCCCGGGTCCGCCCGCGTTGAGCGGGCCGACACCCGGACGTAGGTTTCCTGCACCGAACCCCTTCGAGAGCAGGTGAAGCCATGTCCCGCACGACCCCGTCGACGATCCTTCCCATCCAGCGCGTCATGGCCGACGCCACACCCCGGGCGTGGCGTGACGGCATCGTCGCCGAGGTCCGTGCGGCCGACGTCGTGGTCCTGTTCCTCGACGGCGGCGTGACGCAGCTCCGGGTGGCGGACGCCGACACCGTCGTGTCGGTCGGCGACCCGGTCGCCCACCACCCAGCCGCGGAGATCCTCAGCGCGGGCGGTCGGAAGACCACCGCACGCGTCGCCTGACGGGTCAGGCGGTCATCGAGGCCATCATGGCCTCGCACTTCGCGACCATCTCGTCGCACGCCATCGCGCAGTAGCGGCACGACTCGTCCATGTCCGCGTGGCTGCGGCACTCGGCGGCGCACGCCGTGCCCATCGCGACGCAGGCCGTGAGCATCGCGCGCATGCTGTCCGCATCCATGCCCATCGGACGCATCATCATGCGCATGCCCGTGTCGGCCATCATCGCCGTGTTCGAGCACATCGCGGCGCACGTCGCCATGTCCGTGCCCATCTGCATGTCGCTCGCGGAGCACATCGTTGCGGCCATCGACGCGGCGTTCATCGCCATCATCGTGTCCTGCATCACGTCCGCGTCCATCGCCATGGGCATGTCCGTCATCGACATGCTCTTCATCATCGCCATCGTGTCCATCGGGGACCTCCTCTTCCGTTCGGTGGCGCCCACGGTACGCGCCCCGTCGATGCGCTTCACCATGCGCGGTGGTCGCGACCGAAGGGCGGACTGGAGGCACGGTGCGGCCCCGCCACGCGCCTCCAGGCCGTCGGCGGGTCGCCTTCCGCACCCCGCCTACGGGTGCAGGAGCGCAGCGACGGCGACCAGGACCGGCACGGAGCCGATCGTCGAGATGAGCACCACGTCGCGGGCCACCGGGACCGCCGCACCGTAGCGCTGCGCGTAGTTGAACACGTTCTGCGCCGCCGGCAACGCCCCGAGGGTCGTGAGGACGAAGACGTCCTGGTCGCCGAGCCCGAAGACGAACCGGGCGAACACGAACGCCACCGCCGGCATCACCACGAGCTTGATCGCCGACGCCACGATGACGTCCGTCCGGATCGCCGGGTCCCGCAGCGGGGTCGCACCGTGCAGGCTCATGCCGAAGGACAGCAGCACGACGGGCACCGCGGCCGCACCGACGAGCGAGAACGGCTCGAGCACGGGCGTCGGCAGCTCGATCCCGGTCGCCGAGAACACGAGCCCGACGAGCGACGCGATGATGATCGGGTTCCGGAACGGCCCGGAGACCCGCCGACCCCAGCTGCCACCGGACGAGGTCGCGGTGTCGAGCACGGTGAGCGCGATCGGGGCGAGCACGATGAGCTGCAGCAGGATCACCGGCACGACCGCCGTCGCCTGACCGAGCACGTACACGGCAACCGGCAGGCCGATGTTGTTCGCGTTGACGTAGCTCGCCGCCAGCGCGCCGACCGTGGTGATCGTCAGCGGCCGCCGGAGCACCAGGCGGAACACGAGTGCCGCACCGAGTGCGACGACGAGCGCACTGACGAGGGACACCCAGAGCATCGGTGAGAGCAGCGACTCGATGTCCGCCGTCGCGATGGTGTGGAAGAGCAGGCACGGCATGAGCACGAAGAACGCGAGTCGGCTCATCACGAACTGGGCGTGCTGCCCGAGCAGGCCGATGCGCCCCACGACGTACCCGGCGGCGATGATCGCGCCGATGATCGCGAACCCGGTCAACACGCCACCCATCGCGTCCATCCTCGCACCCGGTCGGTCCTCGCGCGTGGTCGTGCCGCACGCCGGACGACATGTGACGTCGTTCAGGCGGGAAATGCGAACGCATCGAATACCGTTGGTGCCACCATGACCTCGACGAACACCAGCACGCTCACGCGTTCCACCGACTCCAGCCAGCCCCTCGTCCCCCTCCTCGAGGAGCGCTGGAGCCCGCGCTCCTACGACGAGTCCGCGACCGTCACCGACGCCCAGCTGGACGCCGTGCTCGAGGCCGCACGGTGGGCCGCGTCGGCGAACAACTTCCAGCCGCGCCGCTTCATCGCCGGCCGCCGGGGCACGGAGACGTTCCGGAAGATCAACGAGAACCTCATCGGCTTCAACGCCGGCTGGGCCTTCCGTGCGAGCGCGCTCGTCGTCGGCATCCTCGAGACCGAGTCGGAGGACGGCGCCGCGCGTCCGTTCGCCCAGTACGACCTCGGCCAGGCGATCGCCGCCCTCACCGTCCAGGCACACGCCGAGGGGCTGCACGTGCACCAGATGGCGGGCATCGAGGCAGCCGGTCTGAGCGCCGCGTTCGACCTGCCGGAGCGCTTCGTGCCGTTCACGGTCACCGCTATCGGTACCGTCGCGGACCCGTCGCAGCTCGACGAGAAGGCCGCCGAGCGCGAGGTCGCTCCGCGCACCCGGATCGCTCTCGACGAGGTCGTCCTCGTCAAGGAGTAGCACCGCAGCGCGCTCCACGCGGCCGGGTTCCCGATCGGGGGCCCGGCCGCGTAGCATGTACTGACATGGAACCCGCAGCCGCAGCAGCACCCGAGATGAACTTCTACACGCGCAAGTGGGTGCGCCCGGAGGACCTCAACGCGAACGGCACGCTGTTCGGTGGCAGCCTCCTCCGCTGGATCGACGAGGAAGCCGCGGTGTACGCGATCATCCAGCTCGGCAACGGCAAGGTCGTGACGAAGTACATGTCCGAGATCGTCTTCGTTTCCTCCGCGAGCGAGGGCGACATCGTCGAGATCGGCCTCGTCGCCACCCGCTTCGGCCGCACGTCGCTGACCATGCGTGCCGAGGCCCGGAACCTCTTCACGCACCGCAGCATCCTCACCATCGACGAGGTCGTGTTCGTCAACCTCGACGCCGACGGCAACCCGTCCCCGCACGGCTACACCGACATCACGTACGCCCGCGACCGGGTCCCCGCCACGCACCGGGCATGACACCCGGCATGTCGTCGGCGGCCTCTGGCAGGATCGGGGCATGACCACGCCCCGCCTCGTCGCCTTCGACCTGGACGACACCCTCGCCCCCTCGAAGTCCGCGCTCGACTCCCGCATGCTGGAGACCTTCGCCTCCCTGCTCGAGGTCGTGCCGGTCGCGGTCATCTCCGGCGGCAACTTCGAGCAGTTCGAGCAGCAGCTCGTCACGCCGCTGCGCCACCGTTCGGGGCTGACGCTCGACGACCTGCACCTCCTGCCCACCTGCGGCACGCGGTACTACCGCTGGGCGGGCGACGACTGGGCGCTCCAGTACGCCGAGGACCTCACCGACGACCAGAAGGCACGCGCCCTCGCAGCGGTCGAGGCACAGGCGAAGGCCGCCGGCTACTGGGAGTCCGAGACCTGGGGTCCCATCCTCGAGGACCGCGGCTCCCAGATCACGTTCTCGGCGCTCGGGCAGGCCGCCCCCGTGGACGCCAAGAAGCAGTGGGACCCGACCGGCGCGAAGAAGGACGACCTGCGGCGCCTCGTGCAGGCCGAGCTCCCCGATCTCGAGGTCCGCTCCGGTGGCTCCACCAGCGTCGACATCACCCGCAAGGGCATCGACAAGGCGTACGGCATGCAGCGGCTCGCCGAGATCACGGGCATCGGCGTCGACGACATGCTGTTCGTCGGGGACCGCCTCGACCCCGAGGGCAACGACTACCCGGTGAAGGCGCTCGGCGTCCCATGCCACGCGGTGGAGGGCTGGGAGGACACCGACGCGTTCCTCACGGAGCTGATCCCCACCCTGCGCTGACGCGTGGGATGGCGGGGCTGGCTGGGCTGGCTGGGCGCGAGACACCGCCGCTGCCGCGAGACACCGCGCGCGCCACGAGACACCGCCGGTCTCGGCGGCGTCTCGCAGCGTCCGACGCGTCTCGCTGCCGGCACGGCGCCTCACCCGCTCGAGACGCACCACCTGTCGGCATGGAGGCACGGCTCGACCCCGCCACGCGCCTCCAGTCCGCCCTGCGCGCACCTGACGACCGCGTCTCGTCTCACCGAGACGCGACGCCGCACACGCGACCAGACGCCGCGGGGCGCACGAGACACCGCCGATTCCGGCGGTGTCTCGCGCCGGAGGCGGTGTCCCGCGCGGCCGGCCTCGTCTCGTCTCACCGGCACGAGACGCCGCACGCGCGGCGAGACGGGGCACGCGCGACGACACGGGGCACGCGCGGCGAGACGCCGCGTGCCGCGTCCTCAGGGGATGCTGCGGACCGCCTCGACGAACGCCCGGATCTTCGCGGCGTCCTTGACGCCGCGCTCGGACTCCACCCCGCTCGAGACGTCCACCCCGTCCGGGTCGAGCGACTCGATAGCCGCCACGACGTTCGCGGGCGTGAGACCACCGGCAAGGATCCAGGCCTCGTCCACCTTGCCGTCGATCGACGCGGGGTCGATGAGCCGTCCGCTGCCCGGCACCGCGGCGTCGAGGAGCAGGAGGTCGTGGTCGTACGAGGCGCGCTGCTCGGTGGACTCGCGGAGGTAGTCCTCGGCCGCGACGGCACGGATCGTGAAGAAGCCGGCGTCACGTGCACGGGCGAAGTCGGTCGCGGACTCGCCGCCGTGCAGCTGGAGCGTGGTCAGTCCGACCTCGGACGCGATGCCCACGATCTCGTCGATCTCCTGGTCGCGGAAGACCCCGACGGCGTCGATGCCGTCCGGCACCCGCTCGACGAGCTGCTTCGCGAGGTCGGCCGTCACGGTCCGGGGACTGCCCGCGGCGAAGACGAACCCGACCGCGTCGGCACCCGCGTCGATGGCGGCGTCCACGGTCTCGGGCGTCGACAGTCCGCAGATCTTGATCCAGCGCTGGTCGGTCATGCTGTCCATCCTGCCAGGGACCGCCGACCGGCGGGCCGTCAGTACCGGCGAGGAACGTCAGTGCTGGCCAGGAACGTCAGTGCAGCATGCCCGCGAAGTAGGACGCACCGCAGGCGAGCAGCACGCCGAACGCCGCGAAGGACCCGACCAGCACGTTCCGTCGCCGCCAGCGCCGCACCACGACGAACGTTCCGCGCTTGGCGTGCCGGTGGGCGGCACGGTGCAGGCGGTGGTCCCGCTTGTGCTTCACCCGCTGCGGGCCGAGCGGCACCGGGCCGGTGATCTGCGTCGATCCACCGCGCAGGGCGTTCGCGATCGCCACCGCGGTGGGCCGCCGGTCGGGGTCGCGCGCGGTCATCTTGGCGAGCAGGTCCCGCCACTCGGGGGCGATGCCCTCTGGGATCTCCGGGTCGTGCCGGAGCCGTGCGAGCGCTGCCTCGATGAGCGTGCCGGAGTACTCCTGCTTGCCGGTGAGGGCCTCGAGCAGGACGAGCCCCAGCGAGTAGACGTCGGTGGCGAAGCCGATCGGCTCGCCGGCGACCTGCTCGGGGCTGAGGTAGGCGGCGGTGCCGATGATCGTGCCGTCGTTCGTCAGGCGGGACCCGTCGACGAAGTGGGCGACGCCGAAGTCGGTCAGCTTGACGGTGCGGGCGAAGCCGGACGAGCCCTCGTCGCTGATGAGGATGTTCGCCGGCTTGACGTCGCGGTGCACGATGCCGCGCGAGTGCACGTACGCCAGGGCGTCGGCGAGCTGCGCACCGAGGTCGGCCACCTCGTAGTTGTGCAGGGCGCCCTCGGCCAGCCGGCGCAGGAGCGTCGTGTCGGCGATGAGCTCCATCACGATGAAGCGGTGCGGGCCGTCCTCGAAGTCGTGGGTGCCGGCGTCGTAGAGCGGGATGAGCCCCGGGTGCGACAGCATGCTGAGCAGCCGGATCTCGCGTTCCTGGCGGACCCGGTCGGCCGTGGTCATCGACTCCGGCGTCGCGAAGAGCTTCACGGCGACGGCGCGGTAGGTGTGCTCGTCACGTGCTTCGTAGACCGACCCCATGCCGCCTGTGCCGATCAGCTTCACGAGACGGTAGCGGCCCGACAGGACCGTTTCCGCACGGGTGCCGTTCAGCAGCGTCATGGTTGGTGTCGTTCCGTCCGAGAGCCCGGTTATCCGTGGCAGTTGCCAACGAGGTGACTCACCCAGTACGGTACGCGGCCGCACCGGATTCCGCGTGGACGTTATGACATCGTGATGGGCCTGCTTCCCTGTGTTCATGCGGATGCATCGGGGTACAGTCCGACCTCCACGAAGGTGAGCGATCACGCAAGGAGGACACCATGGCCCTGTCGAACGGCGACACCGTGCACTGGAACACGTCGCAGGGGAAGACCACCGGCAAGCTGGTGCGGAAGCGGGTGTCCGAGTTCGAGTTCGACGGGCAGACGTTCAAGCCGACCGACGACGACCCGTACTGGATCGTGGAGTCGGAGAAGACGGGCAGGCGCGCCGCCCACAAGGAGTCAGCACTGACGAAGGCGTGAGGATCAGTCCTCGGCGGGTTCGGCACGACGACGACCGCGGGCGTGCGCTCCTGCACGGTCGGCTCGCTCGGCCCGCGCCCGACGAACCCGGCGCACCACGAACGTGACCACCACCGCGGCGATCGCGACGTAGAGCACCCGGTCGATCCACTCGGTGTACTGCTCGACCTTGCCGTACTGCGTCCCGAAGGCCGCGCCGAGGAACACGAGTGCGCTGTTCCAGATCCCGCTCGCGATGATCGTGAACACCGAGAAGGTGCCGAGGTGCATCCGGTCCGCGCCGGCGGGCAGCGAGATGAGACTGCGGACGATGGGCACGAACCGCCCGAAGAACACCGCGCTCTTGCCGTGCCGGTGGAACCAGTCGGCGGCCTTGCGGAAGTCGTCCTCGTCGACGAGCGGCAGCTTGCCGAGCCACCGGGTGGTCCGTTCGAAGCCGATCACGGCACCGAGCCAGTACAGCACGAGGGCTCCGAGGTAGGAGCCGAGGGTCGCGAGCACCAGGACGAGCACGAGGTTCATCCGGCCGGCACCGGCGAGGAACCCGGCCAGCGGCAGGATCACCTCGGACGGGATCGGCGGGAACACCGTCTCGACGAAGAGCATGAGTGCGACACCCCACTCCCCCAGGGCGTCGATGAGCTGGAGCACGAGCCCCGAGAGTCCACCCATGTCGGTGGAGGGGTCGCCGGCGGCTGTCACGGTCGTGGCCGGCGCGGCCAGGGCAGTCGTCATGCGCCCATGTTCCCTGAACGCCCTGTCAGGACCCGGCGCGGTGGCTGAACGTCAGCCGAGTCCCATGTGCGAGGTCCGGACGTGGGTGAGCGACCGCGCGAGGGCACCGCGGGCCACCGCGTCGCGACCGACCGTCGACGGGACGATCTCGACCGGGTGCCGGAGCTGCGGCGTCACGACCTCGGTGAGCGCGTCGCAGAACACCGCGGCAGCGGGCAGGACCTCGCCACCGACCACCACGACCTCGGGGTCGATCGTCGCGATGAGCTGCACGACGCCGGGGGCGACGTCCTCGGCGAGTGCGCGAACGACGGCCACCGCGTCCGCGTCCCCGCGCCCGGCCGACACCACGACGGACTCGAGGTCGCTGCCGGGGGCGATCCGCGCCTCCAGTCGGGCCGGGGCACCGGGCCAACCGGTCACGGCCAGGCCGCCCGTCTCACCGGCGGCACCGCGCGCACCGCGCGCCAGGGCCCCGTCGACCAGGAAGGCCGCACCGATCTGGCGGCCCATCACGAGGTACAGGCCGTCCTGCACGCCGCGGAAACGACCCCACATGGCTTCGGCCGTGGCGGCGAGCTTCGCGTCGTTGTCGAAGAACGTGGCGGAGTCGGGGAACAGGTCGCCGATCCGGCCGGGCACCCGGCGCTCCACCCACTGCGGCACGGCGACCGTGTAGTCGATCTCGCCCGAGCGGTCGACGACGGCCGGCACGCCGAACGTGGCGGCGAGCAGCCTGGACGGGTCCGTGCCCTCGACCAGCCGGCGGACGACGTCCTGCACGCTGTCCCAGGCCTGCTCGGCCGACGCGAGGTCGGTGTAGACCTCCTCGACCCGGGCGAGCTGCTGGCCGCGCAGGTCGGACCGGAGCCCGACGATGCCGTGCAGGCCGAGGTCGACGCCGAGCACCGACCCCGCTGCCGCGTCGGCACGGAAGCGCTTCGCCCGGCGTCCGGCCTTGTTCGGCGTCGCGATCGCCTCGGCCTCGGTCACCCAGCCCTCCTCCACCAGGTCGGCGAGGGCGGCTTCGACGGTGGGGCGCGAGAGGCCGACGGTGCGGCTGAGCTCCGTGACGGTGTGCGAGCCGTCGTCACGGAAGAGCTCGGCGAGGATGGCCCGCGAGTTGATGAGCCTGAGCATCCCCGGAGTGCTGCCGACGACACCGTTCGGAAGCGTTGACACGGTCTCGTCCACGGCCATAGCCTCCATATTACGAAAGATCATTGAGGAATGGTGGACTCCGACATGCTCATCCCACGACCGCGCCGCACCGAGTCCGGTACCGGCGCCTTCGCGATCACCCCGTCGACCCGCATCGCCGCGGACGCAGCGACCGAGTCGGTCCGACTGTACCTGCAGCAGACGCTCAGGGGCTCGACCGGGCTCCCGGTGCGCGACGCGGCGGACGGCACCGGGGCGGCGGCCGACGTCATCGCCCTGCGCGTTGCCGAGGACGACACCCTCCCCGCCGGTCCGGCCGGCGACCGGTCGGAGTCCTTCCGACTCGTGGTCACCGCCGACGGTGTCGAGATCACCGGCGGCAGCCCGGCCGGTGTCTTCTACGGCGTGCAGGCGCTCCTGCAGTGCCTGCCCGCCGACGTCTACCGGAAGGGCCGTGTCGGCACCGGCCCGTGGACGATCCCCGCGGTCACGGTGGAGGACGCCCCCGCCTTCGCCTGGCGCGGCGTCATGCTCGACGTCGCCCGGCACTTCCGCACCAAGCACGAGGTCATGCGGGTCATCGACCAGCTGGCCGCCCACCGCCTCAACCGCCTGCACTTCCACCTCACCGAGGACCAGGGCTGGCGCATCGAGATCCGGAAGTACCCGCGCCTGACCGAGATCGGTTCGTGGCGGACGGAGTCGCAGGTCGGTGCGCACGTGCCAGGCCCCGACGGTTCGCTGGCGGTGGCGGGCAAGGACGGCCGGCCGCACGGCGGCTACTACACGCAGGACGACATCCGCGAGATCGTCGCCTACGCAGCCGACCGGTTCGTCACCGTCGTGCCCGAGATCGAGACGCCCGGACACGTCCGCGCTGCCCTCGCCGCGTACCCGGAGCTCGGGGTCTCCGGGCAGCCGATCGACGTCTGGACCGAGTGGGGCATCGCGGAGGACGTCCTCAACGCCGAGGACAGCACCGTCGACTTCTTCAAGGACGTCCTCGACGAGGTGATCGCGCTGTTCCCGTCCGAGTACATCGGCGTCGGTGGCGACGAGTGCCCGAAGGTGCAGTGGGAGAACGACCCCCGCACGCAGGAGCGCATCCGCGAGCTCGGACTCGAGGACGAAGAGCAGCTGCAGGCCTGGATCATCGGGCAGCTCGCCTCGCACGTCGAGTCACACGGCCGGCGGGCGTTCGGGTGGGACGAGATCCTCGAGGGCGGCACGCTCGCGCCGTCCGCGACCGTCGTCTCGTGGCGCGGCCTGACCGGCGCCCGGACCGCGGCCAAGCGCGGCCACGACGTCATCTCCGCCCCGGACGACCAGGTGTACCTCGACTACCGGCAGAGCGACCTCGAGACCGAGCCGATCCCGGTGTCGATCGTGCTCACCGTCGACGACGTCTTCGCGTTCGACCCGGTGCCGTCGGACCTCACGGACGCCGAGCGTGCCCACGTCATCGGTGGCCAGGGCAACATGTGGACCGAGCACGTCGACACCGCCCGGAAGCTCGACTACCAGCTGTTCCCCCGCGTCGCCGCCCTCGCCGAGGCGCTCTGGTCGGCCGACGTCACCGGCCCACGCGACGTCGCCGAGTTCCGCGGGCGGCTCGCCGAGCACGTGGCACGGCTCGAGGCGATGGGGATCGAGTACCGGCACGAGGCCGGGCCGTTCCCGTGGGAGCAGCGTCCGGGCGTGCCCGGGCGTCCGCACTCGCGCGAGGAGCGTGCGGCGTACATCGACGCGGTGACGGCGAACATCGCCGAGTAGCGGCCGCGCTGAGTGGCGGGTGACCCGACGGTCTCTGCTCACTCGACGGGGTGGTCGCGACCACAGACGGACGGGAGGCACGGTGCCAGCTGGCACCGTGCCTCCCGTCCGTCAGGTGGTGACGTCGACTACACGGCGACGGCGACGCGGTCGCCCGCGGTCTCCGACACAGCGGCGTCCGCCGCCGGCGCCTTCCGCACCCACTTCTTGAGCCCCACCAGCACGAGCGCCGAGACGACCGTGCCCGCCAGGATCGCCACGATGAACATCGCGACGTCCCCGATGGCGAAGAACACGAAGATCCCACCGTGCGGGGCCCGCGAGGTCACGCCGGCCGCCATCGAGATCGCGCCCGTGACCGCAGCGCCCACCATCGACGCCGGGATGACCCGCAGCGGGTCGGCGGCCGCGAACGGGATCGCACCCTCGGAGATGAACGAGGCGCCGAGCAACCAGGCGGCCTTGCCGTTCTCGCGCTCCGGCTTCGTGAAGCCCTTGCGGTACAGGACGGTCGAGGCGAGCGCCAGGGCGAGCGGGGGGACCATGCCGGCGGCCATGACCGCGGCCATGATCTCGAACGGGACGACGTTCGTGGCCGACCCGGCACCGAGGCCGGCGACGGCGAACGCGTACGCAACCTTGTTCACCGGACCGCCGAGGTCGAACGCCATCATCAGGCCGAGGATGATGCCGAGCAGGATCGCGGAGGCACCGGACAGCGAGTTGAGGAACTCGGTCAGCTGGGTCATCAGCCAGGCGATCGGCCCACCGAGCACGAGCAGCATCAGGCCGGAGGCGATGATCGACGCGAACAGCGGGATGATCACGACGGGCATCAGGCCACGCAGCCAGCGCCAGGTCGGGATGCGGCCGATCCAGTACGCGGCGGCACCGGCGATGAGGCCACCGATCAGGCCGCCGAGGAACCCGGCGTTCATGAAGACCGCGATGGAACCGGCGACGAAGCCGGGCGCGATGCCGGGTCGGTCGGCCATGGCGTAGGCGATGTACCCGGCGAGCGCTGCGACCAGGAAGCCGAGGGAGATCCCGCCGATCTGGAACGCGGCGGCGCCGAGGTAGTAGCCGAGACCCTCCGGCGGCAGGTTGAGCAGCGTGTAGTTCGTGAGCGTGAACACCGCGTTGTTCTGGCCGGAGTCACCGTGCTGCAGCGCGATGCCGTACCCGGCGAGGAGGAAGCCGAGCGCAATGAGGAGCCCACCGCCGGCGACGAACGGGATCATGTAGCTGACGCCCGTGAGCAGCCAGCGCTTGAGCGCCTGGCCGAAGTGCTCGTTCTTCGTGTTCGTCTCGGTCGTGGCTGCACCGCCCTGGACGCGCGCGGCGTTCGGGTCGTCTGCGGCGCGGAGCGCCTCGGCGATCATCGTGTCGGGCTCGTCCACGCCGCGCTTCACGGGTCCGGAGACGAGGGGCTTGCCGGCGAAGCGGCTGCGGTCGCGCACGTCGACGTCCACCGCGAACACGACGGCGTCGGCGCGGGCGATGAGTGCCGGGTCGAGCGGCTCGACCTGCGAGGATCCCTGCGTCTCGACGTGCATCTCGGCGCCGGCCCGCTGGGCAGCGGCGACGAGGGCGTCGGCAGCCATGTAGGTGTGCGCGATGCCGGTCGGGCAGGCGGTGACGCCCACGATGACCTTGCGGTGCGCGGTCGCGCCCGATCCGTCGGTCGCGTCCGACGCGCCCGCGGTGGTTGCGCCCGTCGCGGTCGTCGCGCCCGTCGCGGTCGTCGGACTGGAGGCACTGCTCGCCTTCCCGACGCCGGCTTCGGCGACCTCACCGCTCACCTCGCGATCGACCAGGTCGACGATCTCCTGCGGGGTCGAGGCGGCGCGGAGGGCGGCGGTGAAGTCGTCGCGGATCAGCGCACGGGCGAGGGTCGAGAGGACCGTGAGGTGGTCCTTGTCGGCGCCCTCGGGCACCGCGATCATGAAGACGATGTCCGCGTCGCCGTCCGGGGCGCCGAACGACACCTTCCGGGCGAGGCGGCTCATCGCGAGGGTGGGCTCGGACACCGATGCGGACCGGGCGTGCGGGATGGCGATGCCGCCGGGGACGCCGGTGCCGACGCTCGCCTCGCGCTTGATGGCGTCCTCGGCGAGCACGGCACCGTCCGCCGCACGACCGGTCGCGGCGACGCGGTCGGCGAGCACGCGGATGACGTCGCTCGACGTGGCGCCGAGGTCCTCGTCGAGGCCGACGAGTTGGACGCTGATGAGGCGTGGACTCGTGTTGACGGACATGGGTTGCTCCTTTGCAAGGGCGCCGCTCGGCGCAGGACGTGCAGTGTTCGGGGTGGGGGGGTCAGGCCAGTTCGGTCGCCGCGTGCTGCTGCAGCGCCCGGACGGTGATGGCCGCGGGGTCGGTGTGGTCGAGGGCGGGCACGTCGCTCCCGGGGAGTGCCGCTGCGGCGGCTCCGGTGGCGACGGCCTGGGCGAGGCACTGCTCGGGCGGCTGCCCGGCGACCTCGGCGAGCAGGTAGCCGGCGAGCGAGGAGTCTCCCGCGCCGACGGTCGAGCGGGCGACGATCCGCGGTGCGGCAGCGGCGTGGCTCCCCCGCTCCGTGACGAGGACCGCGCCGGCGCTGCCGAGGGTCAGGAGCACGGTGCCGACGTTCTTGTCACGGAGTCGCTGGGCGGCATCGGCTGCGGCGTCGACGTCGCGCTCGAACTCGTCGGGGTCGCCGCCGACGACCTCGGCGAGCTCCTCGGCGTTCGGCTTCACCAGGTCGATCCGCTCGCCGGACTGCAACAGCGCGGTGAACGGCACGCCGGACGAGTCGACCGCGATCCGGACGTCGTCGCCGTGGCGCTCCCGGACGGCCCGCACCAGGACGGCGAGTGCGTCGTCGGGCAACCCCGGCGGCAGGGATCCGGCGAACACGACCCAGCGGGCGGCCGGTCCGGTGGCGGTCGCCCCGGCGGTGTCCGCGACGAGGGTGGCGAGGTCGTCGAGACGGCCGGCGAGGGACGGCCCGGGCTCGTTGAGCTTCGTGGTCGTGCCGGTCGGCTCGGTGACGGTGACGTTCGAGCGGAGTGGGGCACCGATCGGCATCGCGGCCGTCGGGATGCCGCGGGTCGCGAGGCCGAGCAGGACCGGGTCGAGCTCGTCGCCGGGCAGGACCGCCACGGTGTCGCCGCCGCTCGCGACGACGACACGGGAGACGTTGACGCCCTTGCCGCCGGGCTCGGCCGTGCTCCGGGTCGCGCGCTGGACGGCGCCGCGCTGGAGTTCACCGGCGAGCTCGATGGTGCGATCGAGGCTGGGGTTCGGGGTGACCGTGACGATGCGGGTGCTCGTGACGGCGCCGGGGTCCGCGTGCTGCTCGCTCATGCGACGACCACCTCGACGTCGGCGTCGGTCAGGGCCCCGGCGAGGTCGGCGGGCGGCTCCTGGTCGGTGACGACGGTGTCGATCTCGTCGAGCCGGGCGAACCGCATCAGTGCTTCGACCCCGTGCTTGGCTGCGTCCGCGAGCACGACCGCACGACGGGCGGCGAGGACGTACGCGCCCTTGACGGCAGCCTCGTACTCATCGGGGGTGCTCAGACCGAACCCGGCGGACAGGCCGTTCGTGCCGACGAAGGCGATGTCGGGCCGCAGGGCACCGATCTGCTCGACGGTGGCGGTGCCGACCGCGGCGCTCGTGACCCCACGGACGCGGCCGCCGAGCAGGTGCAGTTCGACGTGCTCGCTGTGCTGCAGGGTCGCGGCGATCGGGACCGAGTTCGTGATGACCGTGATGGTCGCACCGGCGGTGGCCGGCTCCCAGCGGGCGAGTTCGGCCGCGACGGCAGCGCACGTGGTGCCGGCGTCGATGGCGATCGAGCCCGTGAAGGTCGACGGCACCAGGCGCATGGCGGCCCGGGCGATCGCGGACTTCGCGGAGTTGTGCTGTCCCTCGCGCTCGGCGACGGTGAGTTCGACGACGCTGGAGCGGCCGATCGGCACGGCTCCACCGTGGACCCGGCGCAGGACCCCGGCGGACTCGAGGGTGTCGAGGTCACGCCGGACGGTCTCGGTCGTGACGTCGAAGTGCTCGGCCAGATCGGCGACGGAGACCCGGCCAGCGTCCTGCAGCGCTGCTGCGATCGCGTCGTGCCGCTCGGTTGCGTACATGCCCGAACTCCTTCGTTCCCGTGGGTTTCGAGAACTGTACGTCCGAAGTCCACACGAACGCAACCGTTCCGTACCGAAACCAACACGAACGCAGGCGCGCCGGTCTGCCGCGCCCGCGCGAGGTCGCACGAAATGTCGCCCAGAGGACGCGCCAACGGCACGTCGTGCGACCTCGGCGACCGACGCGCGGCGTGTTGTGCGACCCCGAGCGCACCACTCCCACCCCGCACACCCTGCGCACCCCGCCCGCACACGACGACGCCCCGGCCCACCGGAGCGGGTCGGGGCGTCGGACGCCGAACGGGTCAGCCCTTGACGGCCCCCGCGGTCATGCCGCTGACCAGTCGCCGCTGCACGATCAGGAAGAACACCACGACCGGGATCGAGAACAGCACCGACGCCGCCATCAGTCCGCCGAAGTCGGTCCCCTTGTTCGTGGAGAACCCGGCGAGCCACACGGGCAGCGTGTACATCCCCTGGTCCTTGAGCATCACGTACGCGGTCAGGTAGTCGTTCCACGCCGCGATGAACGCGAACACACTCGTCGCGATGACGCCAGGCATCACCAGCGGGAACAGCACGCTCCACAGGATCCGGAACGTGCCGGCACCGTCGACCTTCGCCGCTTCCTCGATCTCGACCGGGACGGCGACGAAGAACCCCCGCATGACCCAGATCGAGAAGGGCAGCACGCTCGCGACGTACGCCAGGATCAGCCCGATGTAGCTGTTGAGCAGCCCGAGGGTCTGGAACGACAGGAACAGCGGGATGAGCAGGGCCCCGGACGGGATCATCTGGACGAAGAGGATCGCCACGAGGATCGCCCGACGCCCCCGGAACCGGAACCGCGAGAGCGCCGCGGACGCCAGGAACCCGACGACGATCGACAGCAGCACGGCAGCCACCACGACGATCGCGGAGTTCCGCAGGTACACGAGGAACCCGTCCTGGGTGAGCGCCCGCGTGAAGTTCTCGAGCGTCGGCCGCAGCGGGAGCCAGATCGGGGTGAGCGTCGTGACCTCGTCGGCGGGCTTGAACGCGGTGTTCACCATCCAGTAGATCGGGAACACCCAGATCAGGCAGAACACGACGGCGACCACGTTGACGAGCACGCGCGGCTTGCGCTTCCGACGACGTGCGGCCGGGGCCGGAGCCGGCACGGACGCGGACGTCGTCGGGGTGACGGTCGGTGCGGTCACAGGTCTTCCTCCCCGCTCCGGACGAGCCGGCGGATGTAGTAGCTCGTCAGCGCCCCGAGGATCAGCGTCGAGATGACGGCGATCGCGGCGCCCTGCCCGTACGCGTTCGACACGAACGACTTCACGAACGTCCAGATGCCGAGGGTGAGCGTGGTGTCCTCCGGACCGCCCTTGGTGAGCAGCCAGATCTGGTTGAAGACGTTGAAGTCCCAGATCACCGACAGGATCGTCACGAGCAACAGCGTCGGGACGAGTGCCGGCAGCGTGATCGCCCGGTACATCGACCACGCCGAGGCACCGTCGAGGGCTCCGGCTTCGTAGTACTCCGGCGCGATCTGCGACTGCGCGGCGTAGAGCGTCAGCGCGACGAACGGCACCGCTTGCCAGATGACGAGCGTCAGCACGATGGTGAGGGCCTGGCCGGGGCTCGACGCCCAGTTGTCCTGCGTGTGGTCGCCGAACACCCCGAGCTGCGTGATGAGCCAGTTGAGCACGCCGTAGAAGGGCTGGAAGAGCCACTGCCACACCAGGCTCGACGCGACGTTCGGCATCGCCCACGCCAGTACGAGCACGACGCTGACGACGGTGCGCATCACGACGCCGAGTCGCGTGAGCATCTGCGACACCGCCATGCCGATGCCGATCGTCCCGACGACCATGGCGCCGGTGACGAGCACGGTCCGGAGGATGACCGGCCAGAAGCTCGCGTCGGTGAGGACGTTCGTGTAGTTCGAGAAGCCAGCGAACCCGGCCCGCCCGGTGAAGATCGCCCGGAGGCCGTAGTCCTGGAACGAGATCACCAGGAGGCGGACCAACGGGTAGACGACGAGCGCGAGGAGCAGCAGCGCGGCGGGGGCGAGCAGCACGAGCGGCGCGCGCGACGACGTCACCGACCGACGACCTGGACCCCGTCCGGAGCCCCGACCGCCACCCGGCACCGTTCGCCGACCGCCACCGGCACCCCGGCCGGCGGGACCGTGCCGGGTCCCCGGCTCGGCCTGCGCCGAACCGGGGACCCGCTCTGCAGTGGAGGTCATCGACTACTGCTGCGCGTTGAGCGCGGTCGTGAGGTGCTCCGTGAAGCCCTTCGCGGCGTCCTCCGGCGACTTCCGACCCGTGGCGACGTCCGCGAACATCGTCTGGAACGTCGAGTCACCCTCGATCGTCGCCCACCCCGGTGCCGCCGGCGTCGGACGGCTGGTGGACGCCGCTGCGAAGTACGGCTTGTGGAGTTCGTCCACGTCACCGGCCACCGCGTCGAGCAGCTGCGTGGAGTTCGGCTCCCACCCGTCGACCCCGAAGACCTGGTCCTGCTGGAACTTCTTCGAGGTGAGGATCTTCATGTAGTACAGCGCCAGGTCCTGGTTCGCCGACTTCGACGGGATGCCGAGGTCAGACCCGCCGAGGAAGACGGGCTGGGTCTTGCCCTCGGTCTGGGACGGCATCGCAAACGTGCCGATCTGGTCCTTCAGCTCGGGCTTCGCCGTGGTGATCGAGCCGATCTCCCACGCCGAACCGAGGATCGCCGAGGTGTTGCCCTGGGCGAAGACGTCCGACTCGGCCGGCTTGTCCGTGTTGATGTCCTGCGTGGACTTCGCCGAGTAGGTGTTCTGGAAGTCCTTCCACGCGGTCAGGCCCTTGACGGCGTCGGCCGAGTCGATCGCACCCTTCCACTTGCCGTCCTCCTCGGTCGCGATCTGCCCACCGGCGTCCCACACCCACTGCAGGCCGCCGTACCAGTACTGCCCGGGCATGTAGAACGCCGAGAAGTCCGCCTGCGGGTTCTTCGCCTTGACCTTGTCGAGGTCGGCGGTGAGCTCGTCGTACGACTTCGGGACGTCGGTGACGCCGGCGTCTGCCCAGGTCTTCTTGTTGTAGATCACCGCGCGGTTGCCGGCGAAGAGCGGGGCGCCGTAGAGCTTGCCGTCGACGGTCGCCGGACCCTCGAGCCCGGACAGCCACGTCTGCCCGTCGGCCAGTTCCTTCTTGTACGGCGAGAGGTCCATCAGACCACCCGTCGCGGCGTAGACGGGAACCTGCGTGTTGCCGAGGTCCACCACGTCCGGCGCGTCCTTCTGGGCGAGCGCCGTGGTGAGCTTCGTCGTGATGCCGTCCCACTGCTGGAGCTGCAGCTTCACCTTGGCCCCGGTGGCCTTGGTGAACTGCTTCTCGGCGACGTCGAGGATCTTCGGGCTGAGGTCGCCGTTCATGATCCAGACGGTGATGGTCTTGCCCTTGCCATCGGGTGTGCCGATGGACTTCGTGCCGCCGTCGGAAGCACCGTTGCTTCCGGCGGAGCACCCGGTGAGGGCGAGCGCGCCTGCGAGGGCGAGCGCACCGAGTGCGGCGAAACGCGTGCGTGTCACGTTGACTCCCTTTGTCCGACCTTTATGAAAGGACGTTGCGTATTGGACAGTGAAGCCCCATCGCGCAGGGTTGTCAACCATGAAGTGCGAGCCTGTGGACACTCGTGATCCGCATGTTTCCGGGGGATCACGGATGGTGAACGGATCGGTTGCGACCCTTGACATGACTGGTCATGACCAGGCATGATTCCGCCCTCGGAATCCGCTCACGACGCAACCGCCTGGAGGCGCGGTGCTGGTCCGCGAGACCGGCACCGCGCCTCCCGGCGGTCACCCCCACTGCGCCTGCGCACCGCAACGACGACTGCCCACGCTCCACCGCGCGCAGTCGTCGCCACGGCGCGCACCTACACGGCGGCCAGCGCCGACGTCGGCGGGATGCGCGCTGCGCGCGCCGCCGGGTACAGCCCGGACACGCCACCGATCACGACGGTCGCTCCGAGGCCTCCGGCCACCGCCCAGACGGGGATCGCGATCGGCCACCCCTGCCCGATCGCGAACACGATCGTCACGCCGAGCCCGATCACCACGCCGGCCACCCCACCGAGGAACGACAACAGCAGCGACTCGACCAGGAACTGATCACGGATGTTCCGCCGCCGGGCGCCGAGGGCACGTCGCACCCCGACCTCCGCCCGACGTTCGAGCACCGTGATCACCATCGTGTTCGCGACGCCGATGCCACCGACGAGCAGCGCCACCCCGCCGATGCCGACGAGCAGCCCGGTGAACGACTCGTCCGTGGCGTCCTTCGCGGCGAGCGCGTCCGACGGGCGGGTGACACCGACGTCCTGCGGCGAACCCGGCCGGATCGCGCCGGCGAGGACGTCCCGCGACTCCTCGACGCGCGACGGGTCCACGCGGGTGTAGACCGCGGTCGGCGACCCGTCGAAGCCGAGGTCGGCTGCGAGCCCCCGGGGCACGAACACCTGGTTGTCGAGGTCGTCGGCGAGCTGGATCGTCCCGAGGATCCCCACGACCTGCACCCACTGGCCGCCCATCCACACGCGGGAGTCCGGGCGGACCCGGTCGATGCCCAGGGCCTCGGCGGCGTCCGCGCCGAGGACGACCTGGGGCGGCGCATCCGCGGACGAGTCCAGCCACCGACCGGACGTCAGCTTCCCGCCGAGCACCTTCGGGACGTCGCCCCACGCGGCCATCACACCGATGCCCTTCGTCTCCGGTGTCGGGACGAACTCGTTCCGGTACACCGCGGCGTCCGGCACCGTCCCGACCGCGGCAGCACTCTGCACGGCGTCCTGCCGGAGCACCGACTCGAGCGCCGTCGAGGGCAGGGGCTGCGGCTCACCGAACCCCTGTGGCTGTGTGGCGGTGAGGACGTTCGTGCCGAGCGCGCCGAGGACCTGGTCGACCTTCGCCTTGCTCGACGACGAGATCCCGACGACGGCGATCATCGCGGCGATGCCGATCGCGATCCCGAGTGCGGACAGGACGACACGGCCCGGACGGGTCCGGAGCCCGAAGACGCCGAGCCGGAGCAGGTCGGCGGGACCGACCCGCCCCCGGCCGCTCACCGTGCACCCCGGATCGCGAGCGCGAGCGAAGCGGCATCGACGTCACCGGACGACAAGGAGTCATCCTCGACGAGGCCGTCCCGCATCCGGACCCGACGCGGCAGCGACGCGGCCAGCGCGAGGTCGTGCGTGATGACCAGCACGGTCGTCCCGCTCCGGTTCAGTTCGCGGAGCAGGTCGAGGATCGCGGCGCCCGACGCCGAGTCCAGTGCCCCGGTCGGCTCGTCGGCGAGCAGGATCGTCGGGTCGCCGACGATCGCCCGCGCGATCGCCACACGCTGCTTCTCGCCACCGGACAGTTCGTTCGGCCGGTGGTCGACGCGGCCGCCGAGGCCCACCCGATCGAGCGCCGCGACCGCACGTCGATGCCGTTCCCGACGAGCGATCCCCGCGTAGAGCAGGCCATCGGCGACGTTCTCGGCGGCCGTCGCGCCGGCCTGCAGGTGGAAGTGCTGGAACACGAACCCGACGTGGTCCGCGCGCAGCTGCGACAGGTCGTTGTCGGACATCGCGTCGACGTCGTTGCCGGCGATCGTGACGGTGCCCGAGGTCGGGCGGTCGAGCGTGCCGATGATGTTGAGCATCGTCGACTTGCCCGAACCGGACGGCCCGACCACGGCCAGCAGCTCCCCGGGCGCGACGTCGAGCGTCACGCCGCGCAGCGCACCGACGTCGCCGTAGGTCTTCGTGACGTCCCGGAGCTGCAGGACGGAGGTCGCCACCGCCCCGGCGCCAGCCAGCCCGGTCATCCCGGCACCACGACCTCGTCACCCTCGGACACGCCACCCGTGATCGCGATCCGACCGTCCGCGATGAACCCGGGCGTCACCCGAACGCGCTTCGTCGTCCCGTCCCGCTGCACCACGTCGACGCTGTACTTCCCACCGTCGCCGGCGACCAACGCCGCGATCGGCACGGACAACACGTCCTTCTCGGTGGTGCCCTCGGCGTCGATCTGTGCCGACGCCGCCGCGGGCAGTTGGCGCGTCCCGGCTTCGAACGACACCGAGACGTCGACCTTCGAGCCGCCGTCCTCGCCCGTGTTCGGCTGGACGTCGGTGACCTCGCCGACCATGGCATCGCCGGTGCCGTTGATGCGGACCCGCACCTTCGTGCCGACCGCCAGGCGCTCGGCCTCACGCTGCGACACCGTCGCGGTCACGATCCGCTTCGTGCTCGTCACCGTGAGGACGTCGCCGCCCGCCGGCTGCCCGAGCTTGCCGGTGACCGACGCCACGCGGACGTCGCCGTCGACGAACGCGACGTCCGCGCTCGTGATGACGCCGGTGACCTTGTGCCCGCGGTCCTTCTGCCACTGCTTCACGGCGCGCTGGGTCCGCGGCCCGAACGTGTCGTCGACCGAGACGTCGTACCCGAGGGCGGCGAGGTTCTGGTTGAGCTGGTGCACGTCGGTGCCCTTCAGTCCGCGCTCGAGCGACCGCCAGAGCGGCACGGTCCCGTGCATCGCCCGGACCCCGCGCTCGTCGACGGCGTAGAGGAACTCGTCGCTCCGGATGACCTGCCCGGGCTTCGGCAGCCACGTCAGGGTGCCCTGTGCAGCTCCGGGGACGCCGCTCGCGGTGCCGTAGCCGAGCGTGCCGGCGAACACCTTCGAGTCGGTCAGGTCGCCCTTGTCGACGGTTGCGGTCGGGCCCGTGGAGCCACCGCGACCCCCGCCGGCACCGTCTCCGTCAGACGAGGACGACGAGGACGACGCCGACGCCGACGCCCGCACCGAGGGGTCGACGATCGCCCACGTGCCCGCTCCCGCGGCGAGCGCCGCCACCAGGCAGACCCCCGTGACCGTCGCCCGCTTCCGGGTCCACGTGGTCACTTCTCCACGACCGTTCCGCCGTTGCCCCAGGCCTTCTCGCTGCACCGCTGCGCGACGTCCTCGAACGAGTCCTGGTCGTCGGCTCGGTACTTCGACTGCGCGGCCTGGTCGTCCGGGTAGTCCGAGAAGCCGCCGTCGCGGATGCACTTCGCGACCTCGCCGGACTTCTCCGCCATCCCCGGCATCGGCTTCGCCTCCTTGACGTCCCCGGCACCCTCGGTGTCGCCCATGCACTTCTCGAAGTCAGCGCGCCACTGGTCCAGGTCGACGCCGTCGGGTGCGGCGAGCTGTTGCGTCTGGTTCGGCTTCGGGTCGGGCATCTCGTACCCCTTCCCGCGCATGCACGCCGACAGCGAGGTCCCTGCTCCGGACTTCGCGCCCGAGGTGTCCTCGGCCTTCGGCGTCCCGCTCGAGCACGCGGCGAGCAGTCCGGGCAGCAGCACGACGGCTGCGGCGACGGCCACGAGCGAGCGGGTGCGGCGGGTGGTGTTGTTGGTGGTCTTCTTCATCGTGATTCCTCCTGGTGAGCGGCTCAGCCGACGTTCTGGGTCTTGGTGTCGGGGGCGAACTCGGCGTTGCAGTCCTGGAGCACCTTCTGGAAGGCGTCTTCCTGCGCACGCGGGTAGCCGGTGACGTCGAGCACACCGGGCTGCTGGGCCGGGAGGTCCTCGTAGCCGTTCTCCCGGATGCAGGAGGCGACGTTCGCGCTCTCCCGCTCCCACTGCTGCTGGTCGGCCTTGCTCGACCCCCGCACCCCGGCGTCCTTCGCACACCGCGCACCGGCGCGCTCGAACTCCTCCTGCGCGGCGCCGGGCGGGGACTGCATGACGCCGGACTCGACCATCGCGTCGTTCGGGTCCTCGACCTCGAACCCCGCGTCCCGCATGCAGGCGCCCCACCTGGCTCCGACGCCGGCGGTGGCGTCCTTCGCCGAGGACGCCTCCGACGCCGACGAGCACGCCGACAGGGCGAGGGGCAGCGCGCAGAGCAGCGCGGCGGCGGCCAGGACGGTGCGCCGACTTCGTGTGGTGTGCTTCATGGGACCAGCACACCGGACCGCCTGTTTCGGCCCGTGTACCCGCCGGGTTACACCGACGAAACGTCGATGCGCAGACCGCCGTCGGCCCGTGCGGACACGTCCAGCCGCCACCCGTGCGCCTGCACGATCGAGGCCACGATCGACAGCCCGAGGCCGCTGTGCCGGCCACCGGACGACGACGGGCAGCGTCGGAACGGCTCGACGAGCAGCGGCGCGACCTCCGCCGGCACGACGGGCCCGGAGTTCTCGACGACGAAGCCGTCACCGCGCGTGGTCACGCGGACGAACCCGTCGGGTTCGTTGTACTCGACGGCGTTGCCGACGAGGTTCACGAGCAGCTGCCGCACGAGCGTCGGCTCACCGCGCAGGTCAGTACGGCCTGGGCCCACGCCGCCGGTTCCGGAGCGACGCGCCAGCGGCGCTTCGGCCGTGCCGGTGGGGAGAGGCGCGGTGCGGCGCACGTGGACGAGCCGCACGCCCGCCTCGTGGGCACTCCCGGCGGCTCCCGCGACGACCTCGTCGGCGAGTTCCGCGAGGTCGATCTCCCGTTCGTCGCCGGCGAGACCCCGATCGGCCTCGGCCAGCACCAGGAGCGACTCGACGAGGTGTTCGGTGCGCCGGTTCTGCTCGAGGAGTTCCTCGCGGATCGTCCGCACGTCGTCCGTGTCGGCGCCGTCGTGCAGCCCGATCTGCATCGCGGCACGCTGGACGGCGAGCGGTGTCCGGAGCTCGTGGGAGGCCTGCGCGACGAACCGGCGCTGGCTCTCGAACGCGGTCTCCAGCCGGTCGAGCAGGTCGTCGACCGTGCCGGACAGTCGCCGGAGTTCGTCGTCGGGCCCGTCGAGGGCGATGCGTTCGTGCAGGTTCGACGCCGTGATCCGGTTCGCCGTCGCCGTGATCCGGTCGATCGGTCGGAGCATGCGTCGGCTGACGAACCACCCCAGGCCGCCGGCGAGGACGCCGGCGCCGGCGATCCCGACCGCAGACCACTGCCACTGCTGCACGGCCACGAGCCGCACGACCGACATCGTGGACGGGATGGCCGTGCCCGCTGCGTCCGGCTCGGTCCCGGTCGGGGCCGGGGACGCGGTCGCGACGGGCCACCGTCCGGTGTCGTCACCCTCGGCGAGCGCCGTCGTCGCGTACGCCGTGCTCACCCCGGCCTGCGACATGAGGTTCGAGAACACGACCACCCCGGCGGCGAGCGCCATCGCCGCGAGCGCGAACACCAGCGCGGTCCGGGTGCGGATGCTCCAGGTCCGCCCCACCCGCCTCACAGCGCGTAGCCCTTGCCCGGCACCGTCCGGATCGGGTCGGGTTCGCCGAGCTTCTTGCGGAGCTTCGACATCGTGACCCGCACCGCAGCGGTGAACGGGTCGATGTTCATGTCCCAGACCTTCTCGAGCAGTTCTTCGGCGGACACGATGCACCCGTCGGCCCGGAGGAGGGTCTCGAGGACGCCGAGCTCCTTCGACGTGAGGTCGAGCGGTCGGCCGTCACGCGTGGCCATGCGTCGGTTGGTGTCCACGAGCAGCCCGGCACGGTCGAGGACGGGAGCGACCGGGGCGACACTGCGCCGGCCGAGCGCACGGACCCGTGCGACGAGTTCCGGGTACTCGAACGGCTTCGCCAGGTAGTCGTCGGCCCCGAGCTCGAGGCCGTTCACCCGGTCGGTCAGGGTGGTCGCGGCCGTGAGCATGATGATCCGGGTCAGGCTGCCGCGGGCGGCGAGCCGCCGGGCGACCTCGTCCCCGTGCACCCCCGGGATGTCCCGGTCGAGCACGACGACGTCGTAGTCGTTCACCGTGAGCAGCTCGTCGGCGTGATCGCCGCGGTAAGCGACGTCCACCGCCATGTCCTGTCGGGTGAGGCCCTTCGCGACGAGGTCGGCGAGGGCGATCTCATCGTCCACCACGAGAACTCGCATACATGTACTGCATACCAGGTCCCTATGAGACGGCTGGGTCGGGTCGCGCATGCCTCTGAGTCTCCGCGTCCGGGTGTTTCGTCGCCGTAACCGCGGGCACCGCACGGGTTCAGGCGTCGAACGGGACCTCGCCGTCACGGCTCACACCGGCACGCTGCCGGTAGGCCAGGTGACCGCCGAGGTACCCACCGACCCCGACGACCGCGAGGCCGGCGAACCCGAGGAGCTTGCCGGCCCCGTGGTTCCCGTGCTTCCGCTGCATCCAGGACAGCCCGTACAGCGAGATGCCCGCCCAGTTCACGGCCTGGTGCACCCACCCCGTCCGGAGCTGTTCGCGGTCGAGTTCGGACCAGTCGACGTACCCGGCCACGCTCGCACTGCCGGAGGACACCAGCCCGACGCCGACGAGGGTCTTCGCGGCCTTCGCGTTCCCCTTCCCGCCGATCAGGTCGAGGACCGCGGCGGAGATCCACGCGCCGAGCGGGACCTGCACCATGAGCGGGTGCAGCGGGTGTCCGAACGGGACCCCGTGCAGCAGCTGGCGGAGCGCCTTCGGCTTCGCGAGGGCGCGGACGACGGAGCGGTCGATGTCGACGGCCTTGTCGAGCACGCTCGCGTGCTCGACGGCGTCGGTGAGGCGACGGATCGCGCGGATCTCAGGCATGCAGTGGACGCTATGCCTGGAGGCCCGGTGCCGGTCCCAGGGACCGGCACCGGGCCTCCAGGCTGGTGCGTTCAGTGCGTCGGGCTACTCCTCGACGATCTCCGCCAGTTCGAACGGCTCGACCGTCAGCTCGTCGCCGCCTGCGGCGACGTCGACGCGGACGGTGTCGCCGTCCCGGACGTCACCCGACAGGATCGCCCGCGCGAGGCGGTCGTCGATCTGGCGCTGCATGAGCCGGCGGAGCGGCCGCGCGCCGTACACCGGGTCGTACCCGCGCTCGGCGAGCCAGGCCCTGGCGTCCGGGGTGACCGCGAGCTCGAGCCGACGGTCCGTCAGCCGGCGTGCGAGCCGGTCGACGTACAGCGAGACGATCTGGCCGAGGTCCTCTTCCGTGAGCGCCTGGAACACGACGATGTCGTCGAGCCGGTTGATGAACTCGGGGCGGAAGGCCTGCTGCACGAGCTCCCGGACCGCCTCGTCGCGCTGCACGTCGGTGAGCGACTGGTCCGTCATGAACTGCGAACCGAGGTTCGACGTCAGGATGAGGATCGTGTTCCGGAAGTCCACCGTCCGGCCCTGCCCGTCGGTCAGGCGACCGTCGTCGAGGACCTGCAGCAGCACGTCGAACACCTCCGGGTGCGCCTTCTCGATCTCGTCGAGCAGCACCACGGAGTACGGGCGCCGCCGGACGGTCTCGGTGAGCTGCCCGCCGGCCTCGTACCCGACGTAGCCGGGCGGGGCGCCGATGAGCCGCGCGACCGAGTGCTTCTCGCCGTACTCGCTCATGTCGATGCGGACGAGGGCCTTCTCGTCGTCGAACAGGAACTCGGCGAGCGCCTTGGCCAGCTCGGTCTTGCCGACACCGGTGGGGCCGAGGAACAGGAACGAGCCCGTCGGACGATCCGGGTCGGAGATGCCCGCGCGGGTGCGGCGGACGGCCTCGGACACGGTGCTCACGGCAGAGCGCTGCCCGATGATCCGACGACCCAGCTCGTTCTCGAGGTGCAGGAGCTTCTCGGTCTCGCCCTGCAGCAGGCGCCCGAGCGGGATGCCCGTCCACTGGGCGATCACGGCGGCGATGTCCTCGTCGGTGACGCTGTCGTTCACCATCCGGTCGGTGGACCCTGCTCGTTCGGCTGCGGCGAGCTCCGCTTCGATGCGCGGCTTCTCGGCGTACTCGAGCCGCGACACGGTGGCGTAGTCGGCTTCGCGCTGTGCCCGCTGGCTGCGCATGTTGAGGTCGTCGAGCTGCTGCTTGAGCTCACCGATCCGGTTGAGGCTCGCGCGCTCGGCCTGCCAGCGCTGCTCGAGGGCGGCGAGGCGTTCCTCACGCGTGTGCAGTTCGTTCCGCAGGGTCTCGAGGCGGGCCTTCGAGGCGTCGTCCTTCTCCTGCTTGAGCGCGAACTCCTCGACGCGCAGTCGGTCGACGTTCCGCTTCAGTTCGTCGATCTCGACCGGGCTGGAGTCGATCTCCATGCGGAGTCGGCTCGCTGCCTCGTCGATGAGGTCGATCGCCTTGTCCGGCAGTTGCCGCCCGGAGATGTACCGGTTCGACAGGCTCGCCGCGGCCACGAGGGCGGAGTCGTTGATCGACACCTTGTGGTGCGCCTCGTACCGCTCCTTGAGCCCGCGGAGGATCGCCACGGCGTCCTCGACGCTGGGCTCCCCGACGTAGACCTGCTGGAAGCGGCGCTCGAGCGCGGCGTCCTTCTCGATGTACTCGCGGTACTCGTCGAGGGTCGTCGCGCCGATGAGCCGCAGTTCGCCGCGGGCCAGCATCGGCTTGAGCATGTTCGACGCAGCCACGGAGCCCTCGCCGCCACCGGCGCCCATGAGGGTGTGCAGCTCGTCGATGAACGTGATGACCTGCCCGTCGGAGTCGTTGATCTCCTTGAGCACGGCCTTGAGCCGCTCCTCGAACTCGCCGCGGTACTTCGCGCCGGCGATGAGGGCGGAGATGTCGAGCGACACGAGCCGCTTGTCCTTGAGGGAGTCGGCGACGTCGCCCGCGACGATGCGCTGCGCGAGGCCTTCGACGACGGCGGTCTTGCCGACGCCGGGTTCCCCGATGAGCACGGGGTTGTTCTTGGTGCGGCGGGTCAGCACCTGGCTGACGCGCCGGATCTCGGCGTCGCGGCCGATCACCGGGTCGAGCTTGCCGCTCCGGGCGATCGCCGTGAGGTCGACGCCGTACTGCTCGAGGGCGGTCTTCTGTCGCTCTTGCGAGTCAGGAGCACCCTGGAGGTTCGCCATGCGTTCCGTCCTTTCGTCACGGTGTTCGTGTAGTTGAGTCTACTCCACTCAACTTCAGTTGGCGGCTCGGTATTCCGGCCGCGGGTTCCGGATGCCGACGGCGCTCACGATCGCACCCGCCACGAGGAGCACCGCGATCGCGACCATCGCACGATGGAGCCCCTCGACACTCACGGCCCCGCCCAGCACGATGCCTGCGAGGGCCACCATCACGAGTCCGGCGATCCTGGCGACCGCGTTGTTCACCGCCGACCCGACGCCCGCCTCGGACTGCGGCACCGACCCCAGGACGGCACTCGTCAGGGGTGTCACCATGAGCGCGATGCCGGCACCGATCAGCACCAGGCCGGGGAGCACCGACCACCAGTACGCGTGCGGGTCGTCCCCCGCGAGCAGGAGCACGAGCGCCCCCAGCGCCCCGATCGCCGGACCGGCCGCCATGAACCACCGCGGACCCCACCGGCCCGCGAAGGCCCCGACGGTCGTCGAGAGCAGCAGGAGCATCACGGTCGGGGGCAGCGTCGCGAGACCGGCGAGCCAGGCCGGGAAGTGCCAGACCTCCTGCAGGAAGAGCGTCACCACGAAGAAGACCATGCCGAGGGCACCGTAGATCGAGAGGGTCGCGAGGTTGCCGACCGCGAAGTTCCGCGCCCGGAAGAGCTCGAGCGGCACGAGCGGCGCACCCGACGTCCTGGTCACCCGGAGCTCCCACGGCACGAACGCCGCGAGGGCCGCGCCACCGACGACCAGTGCGGCGACGACGACCGGCGCACCCCACCCGAGCCGCTCCTGCTCGATCAACCCGAGGACCACGCCACCGACCCCGAGGACGGCCAGCACCGCACCGACGACGTCCACCCGAGCACGGTGCCCGGCCCGCACGTCGGCCGAGATCCGCCGCACCAACGGCATCGTCACCGCGATCGGCACCGCGGTCAGGACGAAGATCCAGCGCCACCCGATGCCGTCCACCACGAACCCGCCGACCACCGGCCCGAGGATCGTCGCGGCGCTCGACCACGCGGTCCACGTGCCGATCGCCTTCGCCTGCGCCGCACCGCGGAACGCGGCCACGATGAGCGCCAGGGCACTCGGGGTCACCAGCGCTCCGCCCACCCCCTGGAACGCCCGCGCGACGACGAGCACCTCACCGGTCGGGGCGATCGCGCAGGCAACAGAGGCGATGCCGAAGACCACGAGCCCCCACGTGATGATCCGCACCCGGCCGAACAGGTCCGAGAGGCTCCCGGCGACCAGGATCAGCGACCCCAGCGTGATCAGGTAGGCGTCCACCGTCCACTGCTGGACCACGAGTCCCCCGCCGAGTTCGTCACGGATCGCCGGGAGCGCCACGTTCACGACACTCGAGTCGAGCCCGACCACGAACGACGACAGGATCGCCACGACCAGCACGACGCGCCGGTCGTCCCGGAGCGGCGCGGTGGCGGGGGCAGTGGTCACGTGCTCATCCTCCACCCGCTCGCGCGCCCTCGCACCGTGCACGACGAAGCCCCCGCGACCGAGTGGGTCGCGGGGGCTGCCGACAGGACGGGGCTGGGTCCTAGTTGCGGTGATCCGTGTTCGGCTGGACCGAGGGGCCGGGGTTGACGACCGGCTGCGCGACGGGCGCCGCAGGCTCAGCAGCGGCGGCGGTGTTCATGCGCTCTGCCTGAACACCGGCGTCGGTGCCCTTGGCCTTCTTCTCGTCGTCGCCCATCTCCTTCTTGAAGATGTTGATCGACTGGCCGAGGCCCTTGGCGAGTGCCGGGAGCTTGGTCGCACCGAACAGCAGGATGACGATCCCGAGGATGATCAGCAGGTGTACGCCGCCGAGGTTTCCGAGCATCATGACTCCTTGATCTGGAACTGGTCGCCGTCCTCGTGTCGTCGTCGACACGTGCGGCGGAAGTCCGTGGTCTCTCCATCGTAACTCGCACGGCCCGGGAATCCCAGGCCGGTCCCACGAACGGACACCGTTCGCACAGGCAGCGCGCTGATCCGGCGCGGGTCAGTACGCACCGTGGGAGCGCAGCACGGACGGGATCGTCCGGGCCAGGATCACCACGTCGTGCACGAAGGACCAGTTCTCGACGTAGTGCAGGTCGAGCCGCACACCGTCGGCCCAGTCGAGGTCAGAGCGGCCGCTGACCTGCCACAGCCCCGTGATGCCCGGGGTCACCAGGAGCCGTCGGTCGGCGAAGTCCTCGTACAGGGCGACCTCTCGAGGGAGTGCCGGACGCGGCCCCACGAGGCTCATCGACCCGGTCAGCACGTTCCACAACTGCGGGAGCTCGTCGAGCGAGGTCCGGCGCAGGAAGCCGCCCACCCGGGTCACCCGCGGGTCGTCCTTCATCTTGAAGAGCGGCCCCGCGCCCTCGTTCGACTGCGCGACCGCCGCCATCCGGGCTTCGGCGTCGACGCACATCGTCCGGAACTTGAGGATCGAGAACTCTCGGCCGCCGCGACCCACCCGGGTCTGGCGGAAGAACACCGGCCCGCGGTCGTCCGCGCGGATGACGAACGCCAGGACGGCGAACACCGGCGCGAGGAGCAGCAGACCGATGCCGGCGCCGATGACGTCGAGCGTCCGCTTGCCCAGTCGGCGACCGTAGTCCGGAGTCTCGACGTGCATGAGCGGCAGGCCGTCGACGGGTCGTTCGTGCACGCGTCCGGCGGCGATGTCGGCGAGCGGCGATGACACCACCAGCTCGACACCCTGGGCCTCGAGTTGCCAGCCGAGCCGCCGGAGCCGTTCGTGCCCACCCGCGACAGCCCCGGCGACCACGACCGCCGAGACACCCTCGGAACGAGCGCGGTCGAGCACGGCATCGACACCGTCGAGCACGGGCGCACTCGCGACACCGAGGTCGACGACCGACCCGCGCGCCGCACAGTCCGTGATGACGGCACGCACGCGGTACCCGGCCGACGGCGTCGCGGCGATCCGACGACCGACGTAGCGGACGTCGTCCAGGTCACCGACGAGCAGGACGTCCTGCAGCCGCTCACCCCGGGCGCGGCGGCGCGCGAGCGATCCGCGGACACCCTTCCGTCCGAGCGCGAGCAGCAACAGCCCCAGCGGGAACGCGATGGCGACGTAGCCCCGCGCGAGGTCGACCTGGAGTGCGTAGGCGAGGGCGGCGACCGACGCCACGGCCACGAGGCTCGCCGTGACGACGCGGCGGTACTCGTCACCCCCGACGCCGACGATGCGCGGATCACGCGTCCGGAACGCCGCAAGCAGGGCCATCCACGACGCGATCAGCACCGGGGCGACGACGAACTCGATCCACCCGGCGCCGATCGTCCCGGCGGGCAGCTCACCCGGGAACCGGACGACGTGCGCGACCGCGAACGCGACGAGCAGCAGCCCGAGGTCGAGCCCGGCCAGCCCCACCGCGTCAGACCGACGACGGAGCGCTCGTCCCACGCCGGGAACACTGACCGCGGGTGTGCGCAGCATGAGTGACATCGGGAACCCTCCGGTCGACCTCCGGACGGGCACACCGACCGGGTGCCGCCGTCGTTCGGGTCACGACGTGGAGCGGCACTCCGGTCAATATATCACTCTGGTGTTCTGGATATCAAGGCCCGAGGATGCGGTCCAAGGTCAGGAGCGCCGGGGCCTCGAGCAGCTCGGCGACGTCGGCCTCGGTCACGCCGTGCAGCCGGAAGGACACGCGTTCCCCCGGCAGCAGTGTCATGAACCCGCGGTCCACGGTGCCCTCTGGTGAGACGCGGTCCGGCTGGAGGAGCAGGTCACGGACGAGCGACTCCGCCTCGACGACGAGTTCGACCCCGCCGTCACCCGCCGGTGCGAACGACGTCCGGTACTGCGCCGGCTGCCACCGCATGTCCTTGTCCGGCGCCGGCGTCCACACCGCGCGACGCCAGTCCATGTCCGCCACGACGAGCTCGTTGGTCGGGTCGTCCACCACGCCGACGGACTCGGGGAGGGACACCACGGCGACCCCGGCGGCCGAGAGGTGGACGGGGAGCGTGACCTCGGCGAGCACGCTGCCCGACAGGGTGATCCGCCGCACGCGCACCACGCTGTCCAGGCCGGGACGGGTCGAGCGGACCGCGACCTCGATCGGTGCGTTCCCGAAGGAACCGGGCGACACCCCGAGGGACTCGGCCCCCGGTACCTCGAGGGACAGCGTGTCCGACAGATCGCCGGACCCGGCCGTCTCGTTCTCGGAGGCCGGCGACGCGGGGCGATCCGCGCCTCCCGGTCGGTTGACCGACGCCGAGAACGACGTGACCGGCCGGATCGTCAGCAGCACGTCGTCGTAGAGCCGGCGCAGCTCGTGCGCCAGCGGCTTCAGCCGCCCTGCCGAGTCGATCGCCGACCACGAGGACACCGGCCACAGGTCGTTGAGCTGCCAGACCACGACCCCGGTGTTGCGGGGCCAGTGCGTCCGCCAGTGCTCGACGCCCGTCGCGATCGCCCGTGCCTGCTGCAGCTGCGTCAGGTAGTGCCACGCGTCGAACGAGGTCGGATCCACGGAACCGAACCGCGGCGCGATGCCCCGCGCGAGCTTCCCCATGCCGTCCGCCGCCTTCTGGTGGTGGACGACACCGGGCGAATCCACGGCGAGAGGCGCGTCACGCACGGCGTCGCGCAGCGTGCGCCACGCCGGCGGCGCCTGCCAGCCGAACTCCGAGACGAACCGCGGGACCGACGCGCGGTAGGCGGTGTCGGGCAGCCGGTTCCAGACGTCCCAGGAGTGGTGCGTCTCGTGGTCGACGTCGTTCGCGAACAGCGACTCGTCTCCAGACCACGGCGACGCCACCGTGTAGAAGCGGGACGGGTCCACGGCGTCGACGATCGTCGGCAGGAGGTCGAGGTAGTAGTCGAGCCCCCAGCCGCGGTCCCCGAGGTCGTCCCCCCAGTTGTCGACCCCGTGCAGCCAGATGTTCTCGTTGTTGCCGTTCCAGACCACGAGCGACGGGTGGCGGGACAGGCGTGCGACGTTGTCCCGCGCCTCGGCGATGACCTCGCTGCGGATCGGCTCGCCCTCGGGGTAGGCGGCGCAGGCGAACGGGAAGTCCTGCCAGACGAGCAGCCCGAGTTCGTCGCAGACCTCGTAGAAGTCGTTCGACTCGTAGACGCCGCCGCCCCAGACGCGCACGAGGTTGACGTTGAGGTCGACGGCTGCTCGCAGCCGTCCCGCGACACGCGCGCGGTCGACGCGGGACACGATGACGTCGTCCGGGATCCAGTTCACGCCACGCACGTCGATGAGCGTGCCGTTGACGTGCACGTTGAACGGCTTGCCGATCTCGTCGGACGCCGTGTCGATGCGGGTCGACCGGAAGCCCGTGCGGAACGTCGACCGGTCGAGGACCTCGCCGTCGACGGTCTGCAGCTCGACGACCACGTCGTACAGCGCCTGCTCGCCGTACCCGCGCGGCCACCAGCGCTGCACGTCGGGCACGCGGACGGTGACCACGGTCTCGTCGTCCTTCGGGGTGAGCTGCGCACGGGAGCGCTGTCGCGTCGCGGTTCCCTCGGCGGTCTCGCCGCTCACCGTCACGACGAGCACGAGGTCGTCGTCCTCGCCGTCCTGGTCGAGGTCGTTGAGCCCGGAGCGCTCGACGGTGAGGTGCGCGTCGAGCACGCCCTCGCCCGCCTCGACGTCCACCAGCGGCCGGACCTCCCGCAGCCGCGCCGTCGACCACCGCTCGATCGCGATCGGTCGCCACGGCCCGCTCGTCACCGCGGTCAGCCCCCAGTCCCAGCCGAAGTTCGACGCCATCTTCCGGATGTACGGGAACGGCTCGTCGTACGGTCCGGGCATGCTGCCGGCCTTCGCCGCCACCCGACCGGCTTCGCGGTAGGGCGACTCGAACAGGACCTCGAGCGTCTTGCTGCCGCGGCCGACCCCACCGGTCTGGTCGCGCGCGTCGAAGCGGTAGCGCCGGTGCATGTTCCGGGTGGTGCCCACGACGACGCCGTCGAGGCTCAGCTCCGCCACGGTGTCGAGTCCGTCGCACACCAGGTCGACGCGTTCGAAGCCCTTCGGGTCCACGTCGACCGTCCGCCGGTACGACCAGTCCGCGCGGCCGACCCACTTGCCGGCGTCCTCGTTGCGGTCGAACGTCGGATCCGCGAGCAGGCCCTCGCGCTCCAGGTCGGTGTGCACCTGCCCGGGCACGGTCGCCGGGATCGTGCGCCCGGCGACACCGTCCGGAGCGCCGGTTCCTCCGACCATGGTCACGGTCCAGTCGTCGCGGAGTTCCTCGCGTTCGAGGGTCATGCGGGTCCTTCTCTGGGCGGACGGGGTGTCGTCCGCCTCGGTCGGGACGCCGGCCGGTGGCCCGCCCCGTGGCCGGTTCTTCGGCCTGGAGGCGCGGCACCGGTTGGCCGGGCGTCGTCGCGTTCGCGCGCGCGGACGCGGGTGCGGTCGCGCGTGGGGGTGCTCGGCGATGCTAGTACGGCGAGCTTGCAGGGGTCCGAGTGGCAGGCTGGAACGCGTGATCACAGTTGCTCTCGCCGCGGCCCTGCGTGACACCGGTCTCCGCTGGCACCCCACGACCGGTGACCGGTTCGTCATCGACAAGCCCGGCGTCGACGACGACGTCTACACGGTGTCGGAGATGACCGTCGAACGCCACGACTACCCGTCCGGCACCGTGCTCGGGTTCAACGGCACGACGGAGTGGGCGCTCGACTCGGTCGACGCCGCCGAGTCGCTGTGGCTGCCCCGGGAGGACCAGCTCCGCGAGCTCCTCGGACCGTCGTTCGCGTCCTTGACCACGGGGTACACGGTGACCGCGACGATCGCCGGCGAGACCCGGACCTTCACCGAGCCGCTGGCCGCCGATGCGTACGGCCAGGCGCTGCTCGCCTACATCTCCGCCGCCCTGGCGTGACGCGCCCGGCTGAACGTTCCCGGAATGGCTCCTGGGGACCGTTTGGTTGCATGACACCATGACCGTTCCGAACATCACCCTGAACGACGGCAAGACCATCCCGCAGCTCGGCTTCGGCGTCTTCCAGATCGACCCGTCCGAAACCAAGGCCGCCACCCTGGCCGCGCTCGAGGTCGGCTACCGCCACATCGACACCGCCGAGATGTACGGCAACGAGAAGGAGGTCGGCGAGGCCATCGCCGAGTCCGGCATCGACCGCTCGGAGATCTTCGTCACCTCGAAGCTCAACAACGGCTTCCACGCCCCCGACGCAGCAGCGGAGAACGGCAAGAAGTCGGCCGACCTGCTCGGCGGCTACACCGACCTGTTCCTCATCCACTGGCCCCTGCCCACCGTGTCGGACTTCGTCCCCACGTGGAAGGCCCTCGAGGAGCTCTACCACGCCGGCACCTCGCGCAGCATCGGCGTCTCGAACTTCCAGGCGCACCACCTGCACCGCCTCCGCGACGAGACCACGATCACCCCGGCCGTGAACCAGATCGAGGTGCACCCGTACCTCACGCAGGAGTCGCTGCGCCAGGCGAACGCCGACCTCGGCATCGCGACCGAGGCCTGGTCCCCCATCGCCCAGGGCCTCGTGCTCGACGACGAGACCATCACGCGCATCGCTTCGGCGCACGAGAAGTCCCCGGCGCAGGTCGTCCTCCGCTGGCACATCCAGCGCGGCGACATCGTCTTCCCGAAGTCGGTCACCCGTGCCCGCGTCGAGGAGAACTTCGCGATCTTCGACTTCGAGCTCTCCGGCGAGGACATGACGGACATCTCCGGCCTCGACAAGGGCCACCGGACGGGTCCGGACCCGGACACGTTCGACTACGTCCCGGCGTAGTCAAACCCCACGAGGAAGGGCGGCCGCGCATCGCGGTCGCCCTTTCTTCATGCCCGCCGCGACGCCGTCACGGTGAACTTCGGCGTCCGCGTCACCTCGCGCGTCGACCCGACGAGCCGCTCCAGCACGGGCCGGTACCGCAGGTGCGAGTTCCAGACGCACCACAGTTCACCGCCGGACTGGAGGATCGTGGCCGCGTTCCGGAACATCGCCTCGGCCGCGTCGGTGGTCACCGTGGTGTCCGCGTGGAAGGGCGGGTTGCAGAGCACGAGCTGCGCGGAACCCTCGGCGAGCTCGTCGCCCGCGTCGGTGCGGAGGACCTCGACCCGGTCCGCCACGCCGTTCGCCTCGGCGGTCGCACGGGTCGAGGCCACAGCGATCGCGGAGACGTCCGTCGCGATCACCTTGAGGGACGGACGACGTCGGGCGATGGCCGCGGCGATGACGCCGTTGCCGCACCCGAGGTCGACGGCGGCCCGGGCGGTCGGCACCGCGGCGTCCATCGCCTCGAGCAGCACCCGCGTGCCCTGGTCGAGCGAGGTACCGGCGAACACGCCGCCGTGCGCGACGAGCGTCATGCCGAGGTCGTCGACGTGCACGGACCGAGGCCAGGGGTTCGTGGCGTCCGCCCGGGTGGCCGAGGCACGGAGCGGGTCCTGCGCGATGAGGAGCCGCGACTTGCCGCGACCCCGGGACGCGGTGACGTCGCCGAAGTACCGACGCAGGACGTCGTTCTGGGACAGGTTCATGTGCTTCGACACCCCGCCGCACAGCAACACGACGTCGGGCGAGGCGAACCGTGCGACGGCGCGGGCGATCTCGTCGAGCCGGTCGTTCGACTTCGAGAGCCGCAGGAGCACGAGTCGCACGTCGCGGAACGCCTGCTCGAGCGAATCAGGGTGGTGGAAGCCGCGGCGGCCGAACGTGCCAGCGTTCGCCTCGAGCGCGCGTACCCCGACGAGGGAGTCCTGCACGACCCGGACGTCCGAGGCCCCGTGGACCGTGATGGCACCGAGCGTCAGCACCCCGTACCGGTCGTCGACGACCGCGACCTCGCCCGGCTGCCGGAGCGCGTCGCCGTGCACGTGCGGTGCCTCGTCGAGGATGAAGCGGTCCGTGCCGTCGATCGCGATGAGGTCCGCGGCGGCGTCGTCACGGCGGCGGAAGAAGTCGGCGAAGTCCGGTGGCACGGCGCAAGCGTACCGATGCGCGGGCGGTCTGCTGTCAGCGCGGCCCGCGGTAGAGCACGATCTGCGTGTTCCGCTGCGGCCGCGACCCGGCCTTCAGCGAGATCGCCGCACCCGACGCGGTCGCCGCGAACACGCGCGCTCCCGGCCGGTTGATGAGCTGGTCGGCGAGGGCCGTCTCCAGCTCGCTCACGCGCGCACGCAGCGCGCGGTTCTCGTTCTCGAGTTCGAGCACGCGGCGGATGCCCTCGAGCGAGACGCCCTCGGACCCGAGCCGCGCGATCTCGCGCAGCTGCGCGACGTCGCGCATTGAGTACCGACGCGACCCGCCGCGCGTGCGGCCGGGCACGACCAGGCCGAGCCGGTCGTACTGCCGCAGCGTCTGCGGGTGCATCTCGGCGAGCTCCGCCGCCATCGCGATCGCGAAGACGGGCGAGTTCTCGTCCATGTCGGTCATGGCGTGTTCCTTCCGTCGTCCGCGTGGAGGTGAAAACCAGCCTGGAGGCACGGCGCGCGTTCCTGACGGAGCCGCGCCGTGCCTCCAGGCCGGGTCTACTGCTGGTGGTGCGCGGCGCTAGCTGCGCGCCTTGGCGAGGAGGTCCTCGCGGGGGTTCTCGTCGGGCAGGGTCTCGGCGAGGGCTTCGACGGCCTCCCGCTGCTTGTCCGACAGGTGCGACGGCACCGCGACCTGGACGGTGGCGAGCAGGTCGCCGGTCCCGTTCTTGGTCGTGACGCCGCGGCCCTTGACGCGGAGGACGCGACCCGACGGCGTGCCGGGTGCGACCTTCAGCTTGACGGTGGAACCGCCGAGCGTCGGGACCTCGATCGTCGCGCCGAGCGCTGCCTCGACGAACGTCACGGGGACGTCCAGCCGGAGGTTCTGCCCGTCGCGCTCGAACACCGGGTGCTTCCGGACGGTGACGGTGACCACGAGGTCTCCGGCCTCACCGCCGTCGGGCGAGGGTTCGCCGCGCCCACGCAGGCGGATCTTCTGACCGTCGGCGACGCCCGCGGGGATGCGGACGTTCACCGGGCGGCCGTTGCCCTGCGAGAGCTTGACGGTGTCGCCGGCGATCGCGGTGGTGAAGTCGAGCGTGGTCGTCGCGGAGACGTCCCGGCCCTTCGTCGGTCCACCGAAGCCGCGGTAGCCGCCGGAGGACTGGCCGAAGCCGCCGCCCCCGCCGAACATGCCGCCGAGGATGTCCTCGAAGCCGCCGGCGCCACCTGCTCCGCCCTGGCCGAAGCGGACGCGCTGTCCGCCGCCGCCCTGGTTGAACATGCCGCCGAAGACGTCCTCGAAGCCCCCGCCCTGGCCCGGGCCACCCGCGGTGAAGCGGGCACCGGACCCCATGGCGCGGACCTGGTCGTACTCCTGGCGCTGCTCCTTGTCGGAGAGCACCGAGTACGCCTCGCTGATCTCCTTGAAGCGGTTCTCGGCGGCGGCGTCACCCGGGTTGGAGTCCGGGTGGAACTGCCGCGCGAGCTTCCGGTAGGTCTTCTTCAGCTCAGCGTCGCTCGCCGTCTTGTCGACGCCGAGGACCTTGTAGAAGTCCTTGTCGAACCAGTCCTGACTGGCCATGAATCCCTACCTCCTCCCCGCGCTCAGGCCGGGACCGCCACCGCGACCTTGGCCGCACGGAGGACGCGCTCACCGAGCTTGTAGCCCGGCTCGACGACGTCCGCCACGGTCTGGCCGGTGGCGCCCGGTGTCGGGAGCTGCACGATCGCCTCGTGGATGTTCGGGTCGAAGGACTCGCCCTTCTCGCCGATCTGCACGAGCTTGAACTTCTCGAAGCCGCCGCGGATCTTCTGACCGATGACCTGCATGGGGCCCTCGGTGAGGTCGCCGTGCGCCTCGGCGCGGGTCAGGTCGTCGAGCGCCGGGAGGAGTGCACGCACGACCTCTGCGATCGCGACCTCGCGGTTGGCCTCTCGGTCACGCTCGACGCGCTTCCGGAAGTTCACCAGCTCGGCCTGCGCACGGAGCATGTCCGCACGCATCTCGGCGACCAGGTCGCGGTCCTCGGTGCTGAGCTTGTCCTCGGCGATGCCACGGGCGGCGTCGGCCAGGAGTGCCTCGTCCTCCGGGGAGAGGTCGGTGGCACCCCCTGCCGGCGCGTCCGTCGGGACCTCGACGTCGGGGCCTTCGGCCTCGATGAGGTCCTCCGGCTGCTCCGCGTTGGTGGCGTCCCCCTCGACCTGGGGCTCGTCCTCGTTGGGGACGTTGTCCTTGGGGTCCGTCATCTACTTCTTGTCCTTGTCGTCCTCGTCGTCCACGACCTCGGCGTCGACGATGTCCTCGTCGTCCGCCTGCGCCTGGCCGTCGGCGGTGGGCTGCTCGCCACCGGCCGCGGCGCCCGCGTCCTGCTGGGCGTAGATGGCCTGGCCGAGCTTGCCCTGCGACTCGTTGAGCTTGTCGAAGGCCGTCTTCACGGCGTCCTCGTCCTCGCCAGCGAGTGCCGACTTGAGCGCGTCGACGTCGGCCTGCACCTCGGACTTGACGTCCGCGGGGAGCTTCTCGTCGTTCTCCTTGATGAGCTTCTCGATCGAGTAGACGAGCTGCTCGGCCTGGTTGCGACGCTCGTTCGCCTCACGACGGGCCTTGTCCTCCGCCGCGTGCTCCTCGGCCTCGCGGACCATGCGCTCGATGTCCTCCTTCGGCAGCGACGAGCCGCCGGAGATGACCATCGACTGCTCCTTGCCGGTACCCTTGTCCTTCGCGGACACGTGCACGATGCCGTTGGCGTCGATGTCGAACGTGACCTCGACCTGCGGGACGCCACGGGGAGCCGGCGCGATGCCGGTGAGCTCGAAGGTGCCGAGCGGCTTGTTGTCGCGGGTGAACTCGCGCTCGCCCTGGAAGACCTGGATCGCGACCGACGGCTGGTTGTCGTCAGCGGTCGTGAAGGTCTCGCTCCGCTTGGTCGGGATCGCGGTGTTGCGGTCGATGAGCTTCGTCATCAGGCCGCCCTTGGTCTCGATGCCGAGCGACAGCGGCGTGACGTCGATGAGCAGGACGTCCTTGCGCTCGCCCTTCAGGACACCGGCCTGCAGTGCGGCGCCGACGGCGACGACCTCGTCCGGGTTGACGCCCTGGTTCGGGGACTTGCCACCGGTGAGCGACTTGACGACCTCGGCCACGGCGGGCATGCGGGTCGAACCACCGACGAGCACCACGTGCGCGATGTCGTTGACCGAGACACCGGCTTCCTTGATGACGTCGTTGAAGGGCTTCTTCGTGCGGTCGAGCAGGTCGGAGGTCATCTGCTCGAACTGGGCGCGCGAGATGGTCTCGTCGAGGTTGAGCGGGCCGTCGGCGGTCAGCGTCAGGTACGGGAGCTGGATGCTCGCGCTGAGCTGGCTCGACAGCTCCTTCTTGGCCTGCTCGGCAGCTTCCTTGAGGCGCTGCTTCGCGATCTTGTCGGTCGAGAGGTCGACGCCGTGCTCGTCCTTGAACTTCTTGATGAGGAAGTCGACGATGCGCTGGTCCCAGTCGTCACCACCGAGGCGGTTGTCACCGGAGGTCGCGCGGACCTGGATGGTCGAGAAGTCGTCGTCCTTGCCCACCTCGAGCAGGGAGACGTCGAACGTACCGCCACCGAGGTCGAAGACCAGGATGAGCTCGTCTTCCTTGCCCTTGTCGAGGCCGTACGCCAGCGCAGCCGCGGTCGGCTCGTTGATGATGCGGAGGACGTTGAGGCCGGCGATCTCACCGGCGTCCTTCGTGGCCTGGCGCTCGGCGTCGTTGAAGTACGCCGGCACGGTGATGACCGCGTCGGTGACGTCTTCACCGAGGTACTGCTCGGCGTCGCGCTTGAGCTTGCCGAGGGTGCGGGCCGAGATCTCCTGCGGCGTGTACTTCTTGCCGTCGATCTCCGTCGTCCAGTCGGTGCCGATGTGGCGCTTGACCGACGCGATGGTGCGGTCGACGTTCGTGACGGCCTGGCGCTTGGCGGTCTCGCCGACCAGCACCTCGCCGTCCTTGGTGAAGGCGACGATCGACGGCGTGGTGCGGAGGCCCTCGGCGTTCGCGATGACGGTGGGCTCACCGCCTTCGAGCACGCTGACGACCGAGTTGGTGGTTCCGAGGTCGATGCCTACTGCACGTCCCATGTGTGGGTGCTCCTTCTGTTGGTGCGGGTCTTGCTGAAGTCTGCGGACTTGCGTCCGATGGACTCAACTCTACTCCGGACTGGAGGCACGTCAACTCTGGGAGCTGAAAGTTGCGTCTGAACGACGCAAGTTCTCGATCGGGGCACCCTAGCGCATTCAGGTCTTTCAATTGTGATATTTGGCATGTTAGTATCGATGTATCGGCTTGCAGCGTCCTGCAGCGTGCCGCATCCCCTCCCGATCGCATCGTCATCCCGACACGTCTGACGACGATGCCCTCACAGGAAGCACAACCATGCGCAAATCATTCAAGAGCGCGGGAGCCGCTGCCCTCGCAGCCGCGACCGTCGTCTCGGGGCTGAGCTTCGGCCCCGCTGCGGTCGCCGCGACCGGTGCCCCGTCGCCGAAGTCGAGCACGATCACCCCTTCCGCGACCAACGGCGGGTTCAACGCGGCAGGCTGGGGCACCCCCGAACTCATCGGCACGGGCAAGAAGGCGACCGTGCACTTCGGTGCCAACGTGAACGACTTCGTCGCGTCGATGACCGGTACCACCCTCACGGTGAACGCCCCGAGCGGCAGCAAGTTCACCGCCGGCCAGACGACCCTGACCGGTGCCTTCAAGCCAGCGGGGGCAAGTTGGAGCAATTCGGAGTCACTTCGAGTGAACGGCTCGGTGAACGCCGCAGGAACCACCTTCACAGGCACGATAAGGAACACCACTCCCCAGTTCCAGCTTCTCAGCGGCCATCAGATCCGCTGGGGAATCGAGGTATCGGCGGGCACCACCCCGGGTACGAACAACCTCTCCTTCTCGAGCGCGGGCCGGACCCCCCACGGGGCCTTCGCATTCAGCGGGAGCGCGGCCGTCACCGTCACCAGAACGACGGCGATGACCCTCCAGGTGACGAACGTGGACCACAACAAGCGCGAAGCCACGATCTCGGGGACGGCCAGCCCGGGCGCGAGCATCGGCAAGGACGGCAGGACCTACGCGACCGTGAAGAGCGACGGCTCCTACAGCTTCGTGCTCACTGGTCTGTTCGTCGGCTACAACTCTTGGGCCATGGAGCAGCACATCGGTGCCACCATGATCGACTCGAAGAGCTTCGTCATCACGATCAACGGGACCAGCAACGGCGGCTTCACGGCTGCGGGCGTCGGGCACCCCACGTCCATTGAGTCCGGAACGACCGACAAGGTGTACTTCGGCGCGTCCACGAACGGCGCCGTCACCTCGATGACCGGGACCACCGTCACCGTGAACGCACCGACCGGCAGCACGTTCGCCGCGGGGCAGACCACCCTCGCCGGGGAGTACAAGCCGTCCAACGGAAGCTGGGGCGCCTCGGAGGCTCTGCAGCTGAACGGGTCGCTGAACGCGGATCGCACCGTCTTCACCGGCACCATGGGGAACACCGGCGCCGACTTCAACCTGCAGAACGGAGCGCAGGTTCGCTGGGGCGTCAACGTCCAAGCGGGTGCCACCGCCAGCACGCAGAACCTCGCGTTCTCGAGCTCCGGCCGGACCAACCACGGCGCCTTCACCTTCGCCGGCAACTCGGCCGTCACGGTGACCGCCCGGACGACTGCCCCGCTGAGCGCCGAGGTCCTCAGCATCGACCACGCGAAGAAGGAAGCCACCCTCGCGGGTCAGGCGACCCCGGGTGCGGAGATCAAGTACGGCAGCACGGTCATCGCGACCGCGAGCAACGCTGGGGCTTGGGGCGGGGTCGTGCGCGGCCTGTCCATCGGTTCCAACTCGGTCCTCGTCGAGCAGTTCCTCGGATCGACGAAGGTGGACGACCAGCGCCTCACCGTCGTGATCAACGGTGCGAGCAACGGCGGCTTCACGGCCGCGGGCGTCGGCCACCCCGCGACCATCGAGTCGGGCAAGACCGGTACGGTGCACTTCGGCGCATCCGTCAACGACACGATCTCCTCCATGACGGGCACCACGGTCACCGTGAACGCGCCGAACGGCAGCACGTTCACGGCCGGACAGACGACACTGACCGGGCAGTACAAGCCCGCGGGCGAGACCTGGAAGAACTCCGCCTCACTCACGATGACCGGCACGGTCAATGCCGCTGGAACGGTGTTCACCGGCACGATGGCCACGCCCGGTGCGAGCTTCAAGCTCCACGACGGACACCAGATCCGCTGGGGCATCAGCGTCGAGGCGGGCACCACCGTCGGCACGCAGGACCTCGCGTTCTCGACCACGGGCCAGACCAACCACGGCAACTTCTCGGTCAGTGGCAAGTCCGCTGTCACCGTGGAGAAGAGCGCGGCGCCGGTTGTCCCCGTGGCAATCACCGCTCCGCAGCAGGGCTCGACCGTCGAGACGGCGCGGCCGGTCTTCGCCGGTACCGGCGACGACGGTGCAACGATCGAGGTCCGCGGGAGCTCGCGAGTCGTCGCGACCACGACCGTCAAGGACGGCAAGTGGTCCGTCCCTGCCGGCTTCGATCTTGCTGACGGCCGCTACAACCTGCGCGTCGTGCAGACGGCGACGAACAACGAGGTCTCGGAGAAGACTGCGTCGTTCACGATCAGCACGAAGGTCTCCGTCATCCCGGTCAAGGTCGTGTCCCCGGCCGCGGGCTCGGTCATCGAGCACAGCTCCCCCACGTTCACCGGGACCGGTCACGAGGGCGCGACGATCGTCGTCCGCGGCTCCGTGACCGAACTCGGCCGCACGGTCGTCAAGGACGGCAAGTGGGAGATGACGCTCGGCATCCGCTTGGCGAACGGCGACTACAGCTTCTACGTCGACCAGATCCCGACCAAGGGTGACCCGTCCACGATCCGGCACGCGATCACGGTGAACAACCCGATCTCGGCGCCGATCACGGTGACCACCCCGAAGCAGGGCGGCAGCAGCCTGACCGTGGTGGACACCGTCCGCCCGGTGTTCCAGGGCACGGCCACTCCCCTGGCCGAGATCACCATCGGTTCGTCGCGCACCACCATCGCGACGACGACGGCGGACACCAAGGGAAACTGGACCGCTACGTCCGACCGTGACCTCGATGCGGGCGGCACGTACCGTCTGACCGCGACCCAGTCGAAGGCGGGCAAGACGAACACGACCCCCGTCGCGTTCATCGTCGCCAGCAAGGCGTCCGCGATCTCGCCGCTCGTCCTCACCGCTCCCGACCAGAACAGCACGGTGAACACGGTCCGTCCGGTGTTCGAGGGCACGGCCACCCCGTTCGCGAAGATCACCGTGGGCTCCTCCCGCACGATCATCGCCGAGGGTGAGGCCGACAAGGACGGCAAGTGGACCGCCACGACGACGTTCGACCTCCAGCGGGGCGGCAAGTACGAAGGCCTGACGGTCCGCCAGACCACGACCGACGAGCGGACGAGCACCACGACGTCCAGCTTCACCGTCGCGCGTGACGCTGGCGCCTGACGACCTGGCACCAGGAGTCCTCGCGCCCTGATCGCAGGCAGCACGAGGGCAACGACGAACGGCCGGCATCGCATCTGCGGTGCCGGCCGTTCGGCTTTCTGCACCAATTGATCGTTTGATATTTCACATGTACAATGAAGCGACACACGGAAGGAAGACCATGAACCCGAAACCGCTCACCACCGTCATCGCCGGCGCGGCCGCACTACTCACGCTCGCCGGGTGCTCCGCCTCCCCGGACCCGAAGGCCACGACCGAGCCGAAGACCACCCCCACTGCGCCGATGGCCGCGAAGGACGTCCGCACACCGGACGCCAAAGCCGACGTCGCGTGCACGGACGGCAAGGCGACCGTTGAGCAGTCGAACCACGAGGTCACGCTCGCTGGCGCCTGTGCATCCGTCGTGGTCAGCGCCAACAACGCGATCGTGCACCTCGGAGACGTCAAGGATCTCACCGTGACCGGCGGACTCACGCGCGTCATCGTGGACACCGCCGACACCGTCATCGTCTCCGGGAGCGGGAACGACGTCCTCTGGCAGGTCGAGAAGCCGGTGAACGTCGACGACCGCGGCGAGCAGAACTTCGTCCAGAAGGCCGCGAAGGGCTGAACAGGGGACCCATCAGCCGACAGAAGAGGGCGTGCACCGTACGGTGCACGCCCTCTTCTGCGTTGCTCGGTCAGCGCGCCGAGTGGACCGCTCGCCCGATCTCCCGCCACAGCGCCCGGGCCCACGTGGTCGTCAGGTGCGAGTGGTCGCGGAACTCCAGGACGTCGCCCTGGACGCCACCGCAGCGCTCGGCATCGCAGAACCAGTCGGTGAGGTCGACGTACCCGTGGCCGCGGCGCTCGGTGACGGCCCGTTCGGCAGCGATCCAGTCGGCGTCGACGGCAGCGTCGCGGTCGGCAGCGCACGCCGCGGTGTCGTCAAGATTCGCCGAGAGACAGCGGGGAACGCTCTCCTCGAACTGCGGCGTGTTCGCGATGACTGCGACGCGAGACGTTGCAGGAAGGTCGTCGAAGAGTCGCTCCAGACCGTTGCTCCACGCTGGGATCCGGGAGTCCGGTGCAGCGAACGGCAGCCGGCTCGAGTTCGAGACGAGGACGACGTCCGGACGCTCGGCCCGCAGTCGCTCGAGGGCAGCTTCCCGCCACGTCTCGCACGCCGCGAAGGGCACACCCGCGTTCCGGACCGTCACGTCCGCCACCGGACAGCCCGCCTTCGAGTACCCGAGCAGACGGACGCCACCGCGGTGCTCACCCCACCGTTCGAGCGCCGGGAACCAGTGCGCGGCGTGCGAGTCACCGACGAGCGCGACTGTGAGCGCGCCGTCCGGGTCACCCATCACGCAGTCACGGATCGTCGTGTCGTCGCGGTCGGCGACGTGGCAGCCCTTCGCGTGCATCGTCGACTCCGCGCCCGACGCGTCGCGCAGCGACGGCGCCAGGTTCTCGGGGACGTACCCGGTGAAGACGGGCGAACTGGACGGAGTGACCGCGGAGGCGACCCGCGTGGTCGAGGTGGGGCGTGCCTCCAGGACCGGGAGCGCAGCGAGGGCGACGCCGACGACCGTCACCGATGCGAGGGCACCGAGTGCCACGCTGCGGCGACGGCCGCGGAGCACCGTCCAGCGCGCACGGCGGAACGGCTCCTCGACGAAGCGGTGCGTCAGGACGGCGAGTCCGAGTGCAGCAGCGACCTCGAGCACGATGACCCACGCCGGGAGCGTGTCGCGGAGGCCGACGGCCGCCTGCGGGATGACGAGGAGCGGCCAGTGCCAGAGGTACAGGGAGTAGGAGACCGTGCCGAGGAACTGCAGGGAACGCCTGCGAAGGAGGGCGACCGGCCCCCATGAGCTGCTTCGAGCTCCGCCGAGGATGAGAGCCGCCGCACCGAGCGCGGGAAGCAGGGTCGCGACCCCCGGGTAGGAGGTCGACGCGTCGTACGCGAACCCGGCAATGAGGACGGCCGCCAGCCCAGACCAGGCGAGGACCGCACCGCGCGCGCCGGGCACGACGACCCCGCGTTGCAGGAGCACGGCCACGAGCCCGCCCACGGCGAGCTCCCACGCCCGTGTCGGGAGTGAGAAGAACGCCCACGGCTGGGACACCCCGGCGACGGCGACACACAGCACGAATGACACGACCACGAGACCGAGGACCACCCAGCCGACCCGCCGGACGGAGCGGAACAGCAGCCAGCCGACGAGCAGCAACACGGGCCAGACGACGTAGAACTGCTCCTCGACACCCAGTGACCAGTAGTGCTGGAACGGGGACGGGGCGGTCTCGGCGAGGTAGTCGGTGCCGTCTGCCGCGAGCTGGAGGTTCGGCACGTACGCGGCAACGGCGATCACCATCCGGACCAGACCGGGCCCGAGGAGCGGCGGCATCAGCAGCCCCGCGGCGATGAACGTGACGAAGGCGACGACGAGCGCTGCTGGCAGGATCCGACGCATCCTCCGGCCCCAGAACGCCACGAGGTCGACCCCGCCCCGCTGCTCCAGTTCAGCGAGGACGTGCCCGGTGATCAGGAATCCGGAGATGACGAAGAAGACATCGACGCCGACGTAGCCCCCGGACGCCAGGAAGTGGGCGTGGTCGAGGACGACGAGTGACACCGCCACGCCACGGAGACCGTGGACGTCGTGGCGGAAGGTCGAGCGCTGGGCACTGGACGGCATCGGGTGCTCCGTTCGGTCGGGTCTCGATCATTGTACTACAATGTGATATTTTAAGCGTCGTACATCATCACGGTCCAGACCCGGACCCATCAACCCGAATTGATCAGGAGCGTGCGGACATGGAGCCCTCTGACCTCGTCAAGACCCTGCGCAAGGGGTGGCTCGTCATCCTCGTCGGCCTGCTGCTCGGCGGGGCGGCCGGCCTCGGCGCCACGATGGTGATCGCCCCCGAGTACACCTCGGCGACGAAGCTCTTCGTCGCCGTGCGAACGGGGGACGCCGCTTCGGCCAGCGACGTCTCCCAGGGGAACTCCGCCGCGCAGCAGAAGGTCCGCTCGTACGCTGACATCGTCGGGACCGGCAGTGTGCTGCAACCGGTCATCGACGAGCTGGCGCTCGACACGACCGTCGCGCGGCTCGCCCGGTCGGTGAGCACGACGATCTCGACGAACACGGTCGTCGTCACCATCGCGGTCAGCGGGCCGTCCGCAGCCGAGACGGCCCGCGTGGCTGACGCCGTCGGTGCGAGCTTCACGAAGGTCGTCGAGCGACTCGAGACGCCCGCTCCTGGCGCGGCGAGTCTCGTGACCGTCTCGCCCGTGCAGCAGGCGGTCGTCCCGACGGCCCCGTCCGGACCGAACCGCAACCTCAACGTCGCGGTGGGTGCGATCATCGGGCTCATCGCCGGCTTCGGACTCGCCGTGCTCCGGTCGGTGATGGACACGCGTGTGCACGGTCCGCGCGAGATCGGTGCCGCGACGACCGCCCCGATGCTCGGCACGATCGGTGCCGACCCGAACATCCGCAAGGAACCGCTCATCGTCCGCGCAGACCCACGGAACCCACTCGCCGAGGCCTACCGGACGCTGCGCACGAACCTGCAGTTCGTCGATCTCGCCTCGGGCGGTGGCACGTTCGTCGTCACCTCGGCCATGCCGGCGGAGGGCAAGACCACGACGACCGCCAACCTCGCCGTCGCGTTGGCCGAGACGGGGGCGAAGGTCGTCCTCGTCGACGCGGACCTCCGCCGCCCCCGCACTGCCGAGGTGATGGGGGTCGAGAGCGCGGTCGGCCTCACCGACCTGCTCATCGGTCGCGCGGAACTCGACGACGTCCTGCAGCCGTGGGGCCACACCGCACTGTCGGTCCTGCCTGCCGGGCGGATCCCCCCGAACCCGAGCGAACTGCTGGGGTCACCCGCCATGCGTGCGCTGCTGGAACTCCTCTCGGCCCAGTTCGACTACGTCCTGCTCGACGCGCCCCCGCTGCTCCCCGTGACGGACGCGGCCGTCCTCGCACAGCTGACCTCCGGCGCCGTCGTGGTCGCCGCAGCTCGGCAGAGTCGGACGACGCAGCTCCGCTCAGCACTCGACCGACTCGAGCGCGTCGATGCACGCGTCCTCGGCATCGTGCTGAGCAAGGCGCCGCTCCGGACACGTCAGGGGTACACAGGCGCCTACGGTCGCTACTACGGACGGGATGCCGAGGTGCTGACCGACCAGCGGACCGAGCGTCGCGGACGTCGGCAGCGCGATCTCGAAGTGACCACGTCGACCGACGCCGCAGGAGTTCTCCGATGACCGCCGCGCTCCGCGCCTTCTGGTGGTCGCCGCGACGCGACCCCCGCACCATGCTGTCCGAACTCCGCCACAACGGCTCGGCCTGGGGCCGATTGGCACTCCCGCTCTCCCGCGCCGGCACGAACCACGGGGACGAACTCGCTGCACTCGTGCTCGAGGAAGCGACCGGGCGTCCGGTCCGGTGGGCGCCGCTCGGCCGCGAAGAGGTCGTCGCCATCGGCAGCATCGTGGTGCCGTACCTGCGCCACGGGGGCACCGGTCTGATCTGGGGAACCGGTGTCCACACACCGGAGGTCTCGGGACCCGACGCCGCGCGGATCACGGATCGGGTACTGGCGATCCGCGGGCCACGTGCACGGGCGGCGCTGCGGCTCGCCGAAGAGACGCCCCTGGGCGACCCCGGGCTGATCGTCCGGGCCGTCCCGAGGAACGGGCGCGCCCGTGCCGGCACCGTGCTCGTCACGCACTTCCTGTCGTACCGGACCGCAGGCGAGCGAGCCCGGATCCGTGCTGCTCGCGCCGCGGGCATCCGGGTCCTGCCGCCGACCCTCGCCCCACGCGACATGATCGATGAGATCGCGAGCGCGGACCACGTGCTGAGCGCCGGGATGCACGGCGTGATCCTCGCGCACGCCCTTCGGACTCCCGCCACCTTGGTGTCGCTCCGCGATCCCCACCCCGCGACCGTCGCATTCAAGTACCACGACTACCTCGACTCCGTCGGCCTCCCAGCCCGAGCCGCGGCGTGGTCACGCGCGGTCGACCCTGTCGAGCGGCGCGCGCTGCTCGACCGCGCCGCCGCGGACGTCGAACGCATCGACGCGCGGATCGACAGGCTGGTGGACGGACTGCTCGCAGCCGCGGCTCCGCTCCGATCGGGGCACTGACTCCATGTCCACTGCTCGGCAGTCGTGGAGCCAGGTACTCCGCGGCCGCCGCCCGGCACGCAGCGCGTCCGTCACACCACGGAGAAGCGGGACCCTGCCTCGAGCCCGGTCCGACGGGCCCAGATCGAACTCTCCATCACGGTCTCGGCGGCCCCGAACTGCAGTTTGGTCACCGGGTCGAGGCGGATGGAGTTCGCCCGCGAGGTGAGCCCGGTCGGGAGTCCGGGGTTCGCGTAGAGGTAGTTGTTCGTCGCACCGTCGAACGTGTTCCCCTCGATCGTGATCCGGGTGTGCACGTCGTCCCGGTAGAACAGCAGGTGCGCCCCCTTGCCCAGTCGGTCGGGACGCAGGGCTGCGCTCCAGCTGGAGCCGGCGTCGTGGCAGTCGTTGGCCCGGACCGTGCAGGTCGACGCGTCGTTCTCCGCCGTCCGTGTCCCCGTCGACCAGTACTCGAAGGACTGCATGTTGGCTCGGAGGGTGTTGCCCTCGAAGACGACGTCCCGGAACGCGGAGACCTGCGCTGGAACGGGCCCTTGGATCGTCAGCCCGACGTCCCAGCAGTCCGTGATGGTGTTGCCGACGACGTCGACGTCCTGTGCGCCGCTCCACACTTGGACGCCGTTCCCGAACCGGGAAGCACCGTCGGACCCGTAGCCGCCGCCGACCTCGGAGATGAAGCAGTCGCGCAGGGCGAACCCCTGGACCGGGACCGAGGTTGCGGTCTGGACCGCGTTGCGCCCGGTGCCCGACAACGCGAGGTCACGGATGGTGACGCCGGACCGCCCCTCGACGATGGGCTCGGCGGTGGCCATCCACACCGTCCGGCCACCGGCACTGGGGTTCTCGGCGCACTGCACGACGAGCGTGCTGCCACTCGAGACGAACTGCCAGGGGACGGCGAGGGCCGCCGTGGAGCGCTTCCGATCGCCGTGGATCACACCGTCCACCCGCAGGAAGCCGATCTCGGTGCACCAGGAGCTGATGTACCCGCTCCGGACCTGACCGGCGACGCGGAGCTGCAGATCGAGCGACCACCGGCCAGCGCCGAGCGACCGCCATGAGGACGGCTGGTCGACGGCGGTGTACGTCGTGACGAGCGGCGGGGCGGGGTCGTCGCCCCAAGACGCGACGACGAGGCCGCCGATCTGGCCCGGGCGCAGGATGCCGTAGTGCGTCCGTCCGCGACGGAGGCGGACGGTGTCGCCGGGCCCGACCGCGCCGGTAGTGATCGCCGCGTTGGCGCGGGCGAGTGTACGCCACGGACGTGACGTCGCGAGGCCGTCCGCGCTGTCGTCTCCCGCAGGGTCGACGTAGAAGGTGCGTCCGCTCACGGCACGAGCAACGGCGGGGCTCGCCAACGACGGGGCGGCGAGGCTCGCGCCGCCGACGACGACCAGTCCGAGCGCACCGCCCAGTACCGTCCGCCGTCGTGGTCGCAGGTTCCCGCTGTCGGTGCGGTTCGGTGGGCATCGGTCCAGCTGCGGCATCGCGGCTCCTCGGGGGCTCGGTGGAGAGGTGGTGCCTCACGCTATGAGCGGTCCGAAGAGTTCGCGCAGTTCTTCACATGTTGTGTGTTCTACTCATTCGCTCGACGACGTGCCACGAGAGCGCGGACCGGAGCCAGGTCGTGCCGGCGGAGCCCGTAGAAGTCGACGGGTCGGATGCCGTGCCGCCGCCAGACCTGAACGATGTTGAGTGAACTCGACAGGCCGTTCCCGACCACGGTGCCGATCGCTGCACCCACGGCGCCGAGGGTGGGGACGAGCAGGACCACGAGGACGAGATTGACCACGCAGGCGACGGCGAGGGAGAGACTCCGGCGCCCCGGGGCCCCGCGCGCACTGAGCGTGATGCCCGCCAGCGTCCCCTGCGCGCCGACCGCCGTCGCGAGGAGCAGGACGAGACAGGCGGGCAACGCAGCGCGGAATTCCGCGCCGAAGACGAGCGGCAGCCACCAGGGTGTGCCTGCCGCCAGGCAGACGGAGACGAGGACCGTGGTCGTCGTCGACAGCCGCGAGGCACGGAGTATCCGAGCATCGTCACCGTCGGCAGCATCGGCAGAGAAGGAGACGTCGCGGACCGCGTTGCTGATCACGAGCGGGATGTCCGCGACGTTGACGGCGACCACGTACAGCCCGAGTTCCACCGCCCCGGACAACGGGGTCAGGAGTGCTTGGTCGAGCCGGGTGAGCAGGATCCCTGCGATCGACCCGACCCACACACGCGAACCGTAGGACACGAGTGTCCGGGTTCTCGCGCGATCCGTGTCGGTGTCCTGCTGGGCGGAGCTCGACCACAAGGGCAGGTAGGCGAGTGCCCCGAGCACCGGCGCGACCGCCAACACCACGACCGCACTCCTGACGTCCAGGGTCCCCGCCGCGGCGAGCGACGCGAGTGCGGCGAGCCGGACTCCGGCGGTGATCCCCCGCTCAGCCGTGACGAGACGCCAGCGGTGCGCTCCGGCGGCGACGGCTTGGAGGAGCGCGACGAGCAGCGTGGGGACGAGCGCCGCCGCGGCGAGGACCACCAGAGCACCGATGGTCGTGTCTCCGCCCGAGAAGAACCCGCGCAGCATCACGATCGCCGCGGCGACGACCGCTCCCGAGCCCGTGAGGACGAGTGCGCCGCGCCGCGCGACACGGCGCGCGGCGCCTGGGAACCGAGCGACGGTGTAGGTGACGGCAGCAGGCACGCCGAACGTCGCGAGCGCCGCTGCGAGCAGCAGCGGCGCCGTCGCGGCGGCGACCTCCCCCCGACCGGTCGGGCCGAGCGCGTGCGCCAGAATCGGTGCCGTCGCGATCGAGGCAAGCGGGGCGAAGGCGTTGCCGACGAGCGCGACGAGGACGTTGCTGCCGCGAGAGCTCACGCCGGTTCGCCGACGGGGTGCTGGGCGTTCTCGTCGAGCTGTGTCCAATCGTCCGCGACGATCGCGCGGTGCTCGTCCGGCCCGTAGACGGCGCGGATCACCCGATCGTTCCGCCCACCGTCGACGTTCTCGATGGCGAGGGCCCGACCGCTGCGCGTGAAGCGGACCGATCGCACGGCGTCGACCGGCAGGCCGAGGACGGGCAGGACGCTGACTCGGTTGCGGAGTGCGACGTGGTGCAGCCAGATGTCGTCGGCGAACATCGCATCAGTCCGGAAGCCCTCGCCGGCATCGATGAGGTACCGCTGCATCTGCTCGGGGTAGAGCACGCCCTTGACCCCGGTGGCGAAGTTCCGGGGCGTCGGGACGAGGTCCGCGGCGCGCGCCCAGCGGTCGTACGGTCGGATCGCACCGTCGGACACCGTGATCCGGTTGACGCGGTGCGCCAGGACGGCGTGCGGGTGTTCGGAGTGCGCGAGGAGCAGCATCTCGAGCCACTGCGTCGGGTACAGGACGTCGTCGTCACAAGTCACCAGTGGACCGTCGACGCGGGCTCGGATTGCTGGCTGGTACTTCTTGTGCGGCCCGATGTCGTCGGTCGAGCGAAGCTCCAGCCCGCGGCGGACGAGTCGACGAAGGCTCCGTGGCGGCTGGTCGACAACCGATGCGTCGTCGAGCCAGAGCACGACACGGCGTGGCCGCACGCGGCCCGCGCCCACGGACTCGATCGTCAGGTGCACCCATCGGATACGCCGACCGAAGGTCGTCAGGCTCACGGTCGCGTCGCCGTCGCCCGTGATCAGCCGGCGTGACCACCGGTTCCGCAGCGCGAACGCCGTCTGGTCGGCGATGGCGCGGACGAGTGTTCGGATGACGGTCATGCGGTGCGTTCCGTTCGGAGATGGTGGACGGTGGGGATCTGACGGGTCAGAGGGAGCACCGGAGCGGCGAGGGCGAGGACCGTGAACAGCAGTGGGCCGACCGCCGCATTGGTGCTGAGCGAGTTGAAACCGAGCACGGCGACGAGCACACCCGAGGCGGCCAGACGTGCGCCGGTCAACCGGGTCACGCCGGGGCTGCCGAAGACGATGACGACGAGCGCACCGAAGAAGAGCACTGTCGCGACACCGCCGAAGTCGACGGCGAACATGAGGATCGGGTTCTCGAACGTCGCGCCGATCAGCGCGTTCCGGGTGACCTCCTCGCTCGCTCCGAACCCGCGGCCGACGACGACCGTCTGCTGCCAGACGGTGCCGAAGAGCTCGAACACCTCGGCCCGCACGGAGCCGGACCCGCCGTCGTCGGCGAACCGCTCCGAGACCGTCGCTCCGGCCGCGCCGAGGAGCATCGCCGCGCCGCCGACGAACACTGCAGCCAAGGACACGACCTTGACGAACGGGTGGGCACGGGACCGGAAGAGCACGATGACCGCGGAGACGGCAGCGACCACGAGACTCAGTCGCGAGCCGGTCAGGGCGACCGCACCGAGGAGGACGAGCACGGTCGTGCACTGCACCCAGGACCGACGCAACGTCGCGACGTAGGGGACGGCCGCAGCCATCCAGAGCGCGGTCACCAGGGGGTGCTCCAGCGTACCGACCATCCGGCTGGGGTCGACGGCCCACCAGCGGCTCGACTCGACGAACGTCGCCCACGGCTGCGGGACGAGTCCGGTGAACACACCGATGACGACGAGCGCCTGGGCCACACCGACCGCGACGACGACCAACCCGAGCCTGCGACCGGCACGCTGATCCGCTCCGACCGTGGCGCGCATGACCACGAGCAGTGCCACGGGCGCGACGACCTGGAGGACGAGCGTCCCGATGCTGCTCGTCCGGCCGGTCAGGTACGACGTGACGAACGCGATCGCGAGGAACCCGCCGAGAGCCAGGAGGACGCCGGTCATGCGGACAGCCACCGCAGACACCGGACTGGGCCCTGCGACGACCTGGGCGATCACGACGGCGATCATGAGCAGCGTCCCCGGGTGCCAGGACGATCCGAAGACGGACTGTGCTGCCCCGTACGGGAGGGCCGCCGTGACGGCGAGCACCGCGGCGACCGCAGCCACCGGGCGTCGGGCTGTGAGCACGGCGACGACGGCAGCCGAGGCGACGGCCAGGAGCAGCAACATGGGGATCCTCAGGAGGTCAGATGAGTACCCCTATGTTACATTTCACATGACGGATTGACAAGCATCTGCGATCGCATCCCAGTCATCCTCGACGATCGCCCGGACCTGAGTCGGCGTGAGCAGCGCCGCCCGCACCCGGTCGTTCCGCCCCGCATCGACGTTCTGCTCGAGGAGCGCCGGAGCGCGAGCGACACCGCGGATGGGTGTGAACCCGCGACCGCGTAGGGACAGCGTCGGGAGCGTGACGACCCCCGCGGCGAGCGATCGGTGATGGAGCCAGGTGTCGGACGATCCAGGTGCGACGTCGACGAACCCGTCCCCGGCCTCGCGGAGCGCATCGAGCATGACGGGCGGGTAGAGGATCCCCTTGATCCCGACGGCGTAGTTCCGCGGCGTCACACGTCGATCGAGTGCACGACCCCATGCCGTGTACGCCTCGATCCGGTCACCGGACACCGTGATCCGGTTGACGCGGTGCGCGAATACGGCATCAGGTCGGACGAGGTGGTCGGCGAACAGGGTCTCGAGCCAGCGACGCGGGTAGAGCACGTCGTCGTCCGCCGTCACCATCGGCACGGTGTGGTGCGCGACCGACGACACGTACGGGAGGTACTTCTTGTGGGGTCCGTGATCGACGCAGTGCCGCAGCTCGAGCCCGCGTCGCCGGAGCCGAGCCAGGGTCGGGACAGGCATCGCGACGTGGTCGAGCTCGTCCAGCCAGAGGACGATCCGCGACGGCCGCACGGTACCTCGGCCGATCGACACCACAGTCAGGTGCGCGGACCGCAGGCGCGGGTCGAAGCTCGTCAACGAGACGACGGGGCCGCCCGGCGCCACGAGCGACCCGCGCCCGAACCGGGCATCGATGCCGGCGACGAGCATGCGGGCGCGCGACCAGAGGAAGGCGAGCGGGTCACGGGGAAGTCGACGCATGGGACGACCTTAGACACACATCACCTGTTGATATGTACATTTCACATGCACAGCAGACATACCATGGTGTTTCCTGTTCCCCACGAAAGTTCACCATGCGCACCAGCAGATCCATCGCGTCGGTCGGCCTGGCCGCCGTCGCGCTCGCCGCCCTCGTCGCCGCACCAGCCCGAGCGACACCGAGCCCCGACGGAGCCCCGGACCGGATCGGCGGCAAGTTCGTCCTCACGAACAGCATCCCCAGCAAACCCGCGTTCCACGGCGTGTTCCGGATGGCCGTCTCCGGCATGCAGGGCGAGCACTCCCTCGCCTGGGCACGCGGGCATGCCTCAGACACGACCTTCCCATCGGTGGGCACGGCGGGCCCGATCGTCGTCGACGGCACGTGCCTGTCCGCACGCTCGCTCGACCTGGTCCCCTGCTACTCCCCTGACCCCGCACAGCGCTTCGTGCTCCGCGAGACCGACGACGGGCTGCAGGTGACCCAGGCGGCCGCCGGTGGCGAGCGCACCCGCGTCCTCGGGTGGGACGACCACCTCAAGCAGTGGAAACTCACCGAGGCGCCGAGCACCTCGACCATCACGACGCTGCTCGGCTCCGAACTCGCGCGCACGGACGCGACCATCCCGGACGACGTCGTCCTGCCGCCGATCGGCCAGGCGATCTGGGACGAGATCCTCCGCGCGGAGGACGGGTTCTCCGTCGAGGTCCGTTCGGAGCGCTCGAGCCGTGTCGAAGCGTTCGACCGGCAGGACCTCGTCGCCAGCGCAGCGCCGGTAGCCGATCGCCCGGGAGTCTACCTGCTCGAGTTGCCGTCCTCCGCGGCGGGCAAGCGACTCGACGTCATCACCACGGCGGAGAACGGCCAGACGTCCACGACGACGATGAACGTCCCGGCGCCAGTCGAGTCCGACATCCCGCAGCCGGACGTCACGTGGATCACCGAGACGCCGGCTGGCGACTTCCGCGTACGCGGCTTCGCACCGACCGGCGCCACCGTCATGGCGGACCTCGCGGGGGTGGCCGGCCCGGCGCTCGCGAGCGGGCGGGCGTCCTTCGGGATGTTCGAGCTCACGATCCCCGGCCGTCACGCCGGTACCGACATCGAGTACCGCAACTCAGTCGGGACCGGGATGAGCGCGCCCCGCACGCTCCCTCTCACACCGATGGGCGAGGGGCACCTGCCCATCGCAGCCGAGGCACCCCGCGTCAGCGGCATCGTGCACTACGCCGGCGACACGCTGTTCGTCGAGGGAACGGTGGCCTACGACCCTCGGCAGTGGGCAGTCACTCGGGTGAGCGCGTTCGACACCGGCGGTCGACCGCTCGCATCAGAGATCGACTACCGAGGCGCGTTCGCCCTGCCCGTCCCGACGGCCATGGAGGGACAGCGGATCACGCTGGTCACCACGATCGGGGACGTCGAGTCGAAGCCCACCGAAGTCGTCCTCGCCCGCGGGAAGAACACCGCGGCCGACTCGTTCCCGCTGACGGTGACCTCCCCGGCGAAGGACGCCGTCGTCGACACCCGTCCGACGTTCACGGGTGCCGGCATCCCGGGTTCGACGGTGACGGTGTCGATCGGGGAAACCGCCGCGCCGTGCACGACCACCACCGGTGTCGACGGCGTGTGGAGCTGCACCCCGGAAACCGACCTGGCCACCGGCCCACAGCGGGCGACGATCACCGAGAACGCGTTCTGGGCGAGCGTCGCGCCGTCGAACCGCACGGCCGACTTCGTGGTGCAGGACGGTTCCGACGAGGTCGCCCCGGTCACGGTCGGCGCCCCGTCGAAGGGTGAGGTCGTCACCACCCGACGACCGGTCTTCAGCGGGACCGGCCAGGACGGTGCGACGGTCGAGATCCGCGGGTCGTCGCGCATCGTCGCCACCACGACCGTCACCGGGGGCCGGTGGTCGGTGGCGAGCACCCTGGACCTGGTCGACGGTGGCTACGGTCTCGGCGTGACGCAGACCACCGCGACGGGCAGCACGAGCACCACCGTCGCGGCGTTCACGGTCCGCGCTCGGGACGCCGTCACCCCGGTCGTCGTCACCGCGCCGACGGCTGGGTCGACCGTGGACGAGCGCACCCCGGCGTTCACCGGCACCGGGCACTCCGGCGCGACGGTGACGATCCGAGGGTCGGTCCAGGTCATCGGGAGCGCCACGGTCCGAGACGGGGCCTGGACGATCACCTCGTCGATCGGGCTGGTCAACGGATCGTACGACCTGTACGTCGACCAGACCTCCGGCGGCGTGACGACCACGACACGACACGCCTTCCGTCTGCAGTCCGCCGTCACCGCACCGATCGTGGTCACGCACCCCGCGAACGGTTCCGAGGTCGCGTCGCTCCGCCCGGTGTTCACCGGGACGGCGACCCCGAACGCGGAGATCGAGATCGCGTCGTCCCGTCGGGTCGTCGCGACGGCGACTTCGAACGCGAAGGGCGAGTGGTCGGCACCCACGCTCGAGGACCTCGCCGCGGGCGGGAAGTACCGTCTGACGGCGACCCAGACGAAGGCCGGGTCGACCACCACGGCGCCGGTCGACTTCTCCGTCGCCCGCACGGCCACGCGCTGACCTACGGCGGACGGCCGGGCGTCCCGAGCGCCGGCCGTCCGCATGCGCGCAGCAGCCGGACCGCTAAGGTCGACCTGTGCGATGGAGTCGAGTGGGCTGGCCCGCCGTCGGGTACGTCTCCCTCGAGGACGTCGACGGCTACCCCGAGCACCTCGCGCGCCTGGTGACCGACGCCCCGCCCTCCGTGGCCGCGCTCGCGTCCGTCACGTGGAACGAGGCCCGCGTCCAGAGCTGGCGCATGGAGGAGGCCGGTCGTCACGGCGACGCCGGGGTCGACGCGACGCCGACCCACACCGTGCACGCCGCGTTCGTCATCCGCAACGACGAGGTCCTCGACACCCCCGACGGGCTCTGGCGTCGTTGGAACCACGCGCGGGTCTCGCTGCGCTTCGACCGCGCCGTCCTCGATCCGTCCGACACCGAGGCCCTCGACCTGCTCGCGGGCGACGTCCACGTCTCCCGCGGCGAACTCGCGCACGTCGACGCCGACGTCTGGGAGCTCCGCCTGCTGGTCTCCCCCACCGGCGAACTCGCGATCCACTTCCGCGACGTGTCGATCGAGGTGCGTCCGGTCGACGAAGAGGACTGGTCCGGACTGGAGGCACGCCCCGCGCACGGCTGGTACGGCCCGGTCCCGGACGGCTGGGTCGAGTGGGCCACCCCCGCGGTCCGCGCGGCGGCGCACGGTGACGTCGGCGGGCTCTCGCTGGCGCTCGACGGCATCGGCACGGACCCCGCGGGCATCGACGAGGTCGACCCGCGCTGGGGCTTCGCCGCGCTGCACGCCGCCGTCTGGTTCGACAACCGCGGCACGACCGAGGCCCTGCTCGAGCGCGGCGCGGACGTCCGGGTCGAGGACGCCGAGGGACGGACCGCGATGGACATCGCCCGCGAGCGCGGCTCACGCCGGGCGGAGGAGATCCTCCTGGCCTGGTTCGACCGACCGGCTCACGAAGCCGACCACGGCAACTGAGGACGGACTGGAGGCGCGGTGCCAGCTGGCACCGCGCCTCCAGTCCGCAGTTCGGTCGCGTCTCAGACCGTGAGCGCGTTGGCGGCGGCGACCCGCCCGTACCAGCGCGCCGAGTCCTTCGGCGTCCGGGCGAACGTCACCGGGTCCCACGACACGAGCCCGAAGGTCGGGCGGAAGCCCGACGCCCACTCGTAGTTGTCGAGCAGCGACCAGTGCTGGTACCCGAGGACCTCGATACCGTCCTCGATGCACCCGTGGATGCCCTCGAGGGCGCCCTGCGTGTAGGCGATGCGTCGGGAGTCGTCGGCGGTGGCGATGCCGTTCTCGGTGATCATCAGGGGCACGTGCCCGGAGAGCTCCCACGCGCTGCGGAGCCCGTCGGCCGAGGCGTCGGGGTAGAACTCCCAGCCGGTCAGGGTCGTCTCGACGTCCTCCGCGACGGGCAGCGGACCGTTCGGCCCGATGAAGGTGCGGGTGTACGCCTGCACGCCGAGGAAGTCGTCGCCCGCGGCGTTCTCGAGGTACCAGTCGTCGCGCGGGTGTCCGTACTCGCGGAGCATCTCGTCCGCACCGGGCTCGCCGTTCGACTTGAAGGCCTGCGTCGCGATCGTCCAACCGCTCTGGATGCCGTCGACCTGCGACAGGACCTCCCGTGAGCGCTTGTGCGAGGCGAGTAGCGCGTCGGCCACACCGAGGTCCGGGTTCGGCAGCCCGTAGGCGACCAGGTTCGACGCGTCCTCACCGCCGGCGAGCATCGCGGCGATGTTCGGCTCGTTGATCGTGCAGACGTAGCGGACGCCGTCCTGCACGACCGGGAGCGCGGCCTCGGTGTAGCGGGCGAACAGGTCGGCGGCGTCGGGGGCGCGCCAGAAGCCGTCGCGCTCGAACCAGCGCGGCACGGTGAAGTGCATGAGCGTGACGATCGGCTCGACACCGAACTCGTGGCACGTCTCCACCATGCGGCGGTAGTGGTCGATCTCCGCGCGGCTGACGAACCCGCGCTCGGGCTCGATGCGCGCCCACTCGATGCTGAACCGGTAGGAGTTCAGCCCGAGGTCGGCCGCGATGCGGATGTCCTCGCGGTACCGGTGGTAGCTGTCCGCGGCGTCACCGGAGGGCTCGACGATGGTGGTGTCGGGCGCGTGCTCGTGCACCCACCAGTTCGAGTTGACGTTGTTGCCCTCGATCTGGTGCGCGGCGGTGGCGGCACCCCAGAGGAAGCCCTTCGGGAAGTCGAGCGTGCTGATGACGGGGTCCTTTCAGTGAGCGTTCATGAACGCGTCGAAGACGGCGAGGGTGCCGAGCGGGTTCTCGACCTGCGGGCCGTGGTAGCTCTCCGGGATGACGGCGTACTCGGCGCCGAGCCGGGTCGCCATGTCGTGCTGCCACGGGATCGGCCAGGCGCCGTCCCAGATGCCGTGCGCGACGAGCGTCGGGAGCCCCGTGCTCGCGAGTGCGGCGGTGTCGTCGGTGGTGTCCTCGAGGATCGCGGCACCGCCGAGCACGCTGAGCACGCTCGTGTGGTCGAAGCGCTCCCGGACGAAGCGCGGGTCGTCTGGGAGTTCCTCGTCGGGGCGGCCGGCCCAGAGCGGGTTCTGCGCATCGAAGAGGGCGCGGTTGCTGCAGGTCTCGGCGACGATGCCCTTCTCGGCGAACTTGCGGTTCGCCCAACCGTGCGGGCCGGAGCAGAACAGGGTGACGTCACGGAAAGCCGACGGCGAGGCGATCGCGGCGGCGCGGACGATCACGCCGCCGAGCGAGTGCCCGATGAGGTGCACCGGCGCGCCGTCGTCGAGCAGGGCAGCGACACGGACGACGTCGGCGGCCTCCTGCTCGAGCGTGTACGCTGCGCGGTCGTCCGGCGCTGCCGAGTCGGCCTGGCCGCGGCGGCTGATCGCCACCGCGGTCCAGCCGGCGTCGCGCAGGAGCGGCATGAAGGTGCGCCAGTCCTCCTTCGAGCCGGTGTACCCGGGGACGATGAGCACCGTCCCCTTCGACGGGCCGAACGGGACGACCCGGTAGGCGGTCAGCCGGCCGACGGGCAGGTCGATGCCGACCACGTCGACGTCGTCGGGCGTCGGCTGGTGCCCGAAGGCAGCGACCGACGGGAACGCGTGCAGGCTCACAGGCGTCCCTCCGCGAGGGCGCGGCGCGGGTTCGGCACGGCGTCGAGCAGGTCGATCGTGTACGGGTCCTGCGGGTTCTGCAGCACCTCGGCCGTGCGACCGCGCTCGACCACGGCACCGTCGTGGAGCACCATGATGTCGTCCGTGATGAGTCGGGCGCTCAACAGGTCGTGCGTGATGTAGAGGAGCGAGACACCCCACTGCTCGCGCAGGTCCTCGAGGAGCGCGAGTACCCCGGCACGGAGCGTCACGTCGAGCATCGACACCGGCTCGTCGGCGATGATCACCTGCGGATCCGAGGCCAGCGCCCGGGCGATGACGACACGCTGCCGCTGCCCGCCGGACAGCTGGTGCGGGAGCTTCTGCGCGAACTGCTCCACCGGGGTGAGCCCCACGGTGTCGAGCAGCTCGAGCACGCGCTTGCGGGCGTCGTGCCCGCGGAGCCCGGTGTAGTTCGCGATCGGGCGGGACAGCGTGTACTCCACCGTGTGCAGCGGGTTGAGCGCGGCGTACGGGTCCTGGAACACCATCTGCACCTCGGAGCGGAGGTCCTTCAGCCCACGCCGCCCGAGCTTCGCCACGTCGCTGTCGCCGAACCGGACCGTGCCGGTCGTCGGCTTCTCGACGCCGGTCAGCAGCTTCGCGATGGTCGACTTGCCCGAACCCGACTGGCCGACGAGGGCGAGCGACTGCCCGGGCTCGAGGGTGAACGACACGTCGCGCACCGCCTGCACGGGCTGCTCGCCGCGACGGGGCGCCGGGTAGGTCTTGACGATGTGGTCGACGACGATCGGGGTGCGGGCGGCGCTGCGCTCACGGGACCCGACCGTGCTGAACGACGACGTGGTCTCCTGGCGGGTGGCCGCCGGGTCGCGGAGCGTCCGGTCGGGGAAGCCGGGGAGCGAGACCACCTCGGCGCGCGGGTCGGCGTAGTGCGACAGCAGCATCTTCGTGTACTCGTCCTGCGGGTCGCGCAGGATGTCCTTCGAGCCGCCGTCCTCGACGATGCGCCCCTCGTGCATGACGAGCACGCGCTCGGTGGCCTCGAGGACGATGCCGAGGTCGTGGCTGATCAGGACGGCCGTGAAGCCCTCGGACTGCTGCAGCTCGATGATGGTGTCCATCACCGCGTGCTGCACGAGGACGTCGAGCGCCGTGGTCGGCTCGTCGAACACCATCAGGCGCGGCTCGAGCGAGAGCGCCAGGGCGATCGACACGCGCTGCCGCATGCCGCCGGAGAGCTCCCCCGGGAAGCGGGCGAGCATCGCCGTCGGGAGCTTCACCTTCTCGATGAGCTCCTTCATCCGGGCGTCCCAGCGCTCGCGCGGCACGTGGCCGTGGGCCTTGAAGACGTCCACGAAGTGGTTCCGGATGGTCCGCACCGGGTTGAGCGCGTTCATGCCGGACTGCAGGACCATGGCGAAGCCGCCCTGGCGCTGCTGGCGGAGTTCCTCGTCGCCGAGGTCGCGGATGTCGTGCCCGCCGAAGAAGATGTTCCCGCCGTTCGTGCGCGCCGGCGGCTTCTGCAGCCGGGTCAGCGCGTAGCCGAGGGTCGACTTGCCCGAACCGGACTCGCCGACCAGGCCGACGAACTCGCCCTTCTTCAGCTGGAAGGACACGTGGTCGACGGCCTGGACGGCCGTCTGGCCGGCCGATTCGTACACGACCGACAGGTCGCGCACGTCGAGCAGGACGTCACCGTCTGCAGCCTGGAGGCGCGTGGCGGCGCCGTCACGCGCCTCCAGGCCGTCTGCTGCCTGCGATCGCGAGCCGCTCATGCGGTCTTCTCCTTCTTGCGGCGCGCGCCCTCGCGCAGCCGCGGGTTGGACACGGCGTCGACGCCGAAGTTGATCAGGGTGAGGCTCATCGCGAGGAGTGCGATGCAGAGACCCGGGGCGAACAGCAGGATCCACTGACCCGTGAGCAGCGCGTTGGAGTTCTGCGCCCAGTAGAGGATCGTGCCCCAGCTGACGATCGACGAGTCGCCGAGTCCGAGGAACTCGAGGCCCGCCTCGGCGAGGATCGCGCTCGTGGCCGCACCGAAGAACGAGCCGACGATGAGGCTCGTCATGTTCGGCAGGATCTCGCGGAACACGATGCGGGTCGCACCCTCGCCGGAGAACTGCGCGGCGGTCACGAAGTCACGGCCGCGGAGGGACTGCGTCTGGCTGCGCAGGACGCGGGCTCCCCAGGCCCAGCCGGTCACGACGATCACCGCGATGATGACCGCGATGCCGCCGTTCTGCAGGTACGCCGCGATGACGATCATGAGCGGCAGGCCCGGGATGACGAGGAACAGGTTCACGATGAACCCGATGACCTCGGCGATCCAGCCGCGGACGTAGCCCCAGCTGAGGCCGATCGCGACGGCGACGAGCGTGGACAACAGGCCCGCGACGGCACCGACGAGCACGGAGATCCGGGCGCCGTAGATGATCTGGGACAGGACGTCCTCGCCGGCGGCGGTCGTGCCCATCCAGTGCGCCCACGTGGCGTCGGCGCTGCGGGCGAACCCGTTCTGGCTGGCGCCGTAGGGGGCGAGGAGCGGGGCTGCGATCGCGACCACGACGAAGACCGCGAGGATGATGATGCCGATCCGGGCCTTCGTGTTGCTCCAGACGACGCCGAACTGTCTTGCTATGGATTTGAGCTTGCTCGGGGCCTGTTGCTCGTTCTTGTCTTGGGTCCGTACTGCGACGGTCGCGTTGTTCGTCATCGGCGCGTCCTCGGGTCCAGGACGCCGTAGAGGACGTCCACGATGAAGTTGGCGATGAGCACCGACACGGTGATCATCAGGAAGAGGGCCTGCATGAGCGGGTAGTCCTGCCCGATCACGGCGTTGAACAGCAGGTAGCCGATGCCCGGGTAGCCGAACACCTGCTCGACCAGGACCGAACCGCCGACCACGCCACCGAGCGCCAGACCGAAACCGGTCAGGTTCGGCAGGATCGCGTTGCGGGCCGCGTACCGGATCGCCACGGTGCGTCCGCGGAGACCGTTCGCCTCGGCGAAGGTCACGTAGTCGTCACCGAGGGTGTTGATCATCGCGTTGCGCATGCCGATGATCCAGCCGCCGAGGCTCGTCACGAGGATCGTGACCGCCGGCAGCACCGCGTGCTGCAGGGCGTCCCCGATGAACGCGCCGCTCAGGCCCGGTGTCGTCGTCGCTGAGTAGGCACCCGTGGTCGGGAACCAGTGGGCCACGTAGCCGAGGAAGAGCAGCAGCAGGAGCGCCGTCCAGAAGTACGGGAACGTCGACATGAACGAGCCCGACAGCGTCGGCAGCGAGTCCAGCCACGTGCCGCGCTTCCACGCCGCACCGACACCGATCAGGGTGCCGAGCACGAAGGCGAGGATCGTCACGACGCCGACGAGGATCAGCGTGTACGGCAGGGCCCGGGCGACGAGGTCACCGACCGGCTGCGGGTAGAACGTGTAGCTCGTTCCGAAGTCGAGCGTCACGACCTGGTGCAGGTAGCTGACGTACTGGTCCCAGAGGTTGCCGGTCGGGACGCCGAGCTGCGCCTCGATGGCCTTCTTCGTGGCGTCGGTGACCGGGCCGTTCTGGCTGAGCTTCGCCAGGGCGGCGTCGGTCGGGCTGCCCGGCATGAGTCGCGGGAGCACGAAGTTCAGCGTGACCGCGGCCCAGAGGGTCAGGACGAAGAGGACGAGTTTCTGGAGGATGTACTTCACTTCTGTTCCTCCAGGATCTTCTTGCCCGCTGCACTGTCACGGAGCCGGAGCTTCGAGAAGATGAGCAGCGGAGCCGAGTCGTAGTTCTGCGGCGCCATGTACGGGTCGTCCGCGCTGGGCCACCCGACGAACTTGCCGGTGTTGAAGAGGCCCCAGAGTCCGCCGTAGTACATGCCGATCACGGGCAGGTCGTTGTACACGACCTCCTGCAGCTGGTCGAGGATCTCCTGCTGCTTCGCCGTGTCCGTCGTCGCCTTGTACTCGTCGAGGAGCTTCTGCGTGTCGGCGTTCTTGTACCGCTCGTAGTTGTTCACCGTCGACTTGCCGACCGGCTGGTAGAAGTCGGTGCTGAGCAGGGAGTTGAACGCCTGGTAGACGTCGCCGTTGCCCATGCCGCCCATCGCCATGTCGAACGTGCCGTTGTTGATGTTCTGCTGGTACCCGGCGGGCTGCGGTGCCTGGATCGTCACCTTGATGCCGATGGCGGTCAGGTTGCGGCGGACCTCCTGCGCGGCGCGGAGCCAGTCGGAGTAGCCGTTCGCGGTCATGATGTTGATCTCGAGCTGCTTGCCGTCCTTGACGATCTTGCCGTCCTGGACCGTGTAGCCGGACTTCTCGAAGCTGGCGATGGCCGCCTTCGTGTCCTGCGTGACGACACCCTTGTTCGGGATGTTGTCGTTCACGTACTTCTCCTGGTTCGGCAGGATCAGGCCGGTCTGCGCCGCGGCCTTCAGGTTGCCCTCGGTCGCGGTCTCGGCGATGCCGTCACGGTCGAGCGCGAGCGAGATGCCCCGGCGGACGTTGACGTCGTTGTACGGCGCCTTCGTGAGGTTCGGGATCAGGCCGATCACACCGCCCGGCGGGAACCAGTACGTGTTCGTCTTCGAGGCGGCGCCCCAGGTGCCCTTCACGTCGGAGATGAACGAGTACGCCCAGTCGTAGCCGCGCGTGACGGTGTCGAGCTGCGTGTTCGTCGCCGGCAGGATGAGGTGCTTGATGGCGATCTTGTCGGCCTGCCAGTACTTCGGGTTCTTGTCCATCGAGTACTGCTGGTCGGTGTAGTTGCCGAGCACGAACGGGCCGGTGCCGACCGGGTTCGGGTCCCGGAAGGTCGTCGGGTCCTTGACGTCCTTCCAGTGGTTCTCACCGAGGATGTACGTCTGGCCGATGATCGTCAGGCTCGGGACGTCCTCCGACTTGAGGTGGAAGACGACGTGGTCGCCCTTCCGCTCGATCGTGTCGATGTGCTGCCACGCACCCTTGATGTCCATCGCGGGGAACTTCTTCAGCAGGTCGAACGTGAAGACGACGTCCTTCGCGGTGAACGGCGAACCGTCGGACCACTCGACGCCGCTGCGGATCGTCATGTCGATCGTCTCGGCGTCCGGCTGCGACCACGAGCTCGCGAGCCACGGGTTCCGCTTGCCGTCGAGGGGGTTCACCTCGATGAGCGGCTCGTACATCCACTTGCTCGCGGTGCGGGCGTTCGCGATGTAGGGGTTGAAGTTGCGGTCGAACAACGGGTTGCCGTGGTCCGCGTTGATGAGCATCGTGTCCTTGCCGATGCTCGGGTCCGGTTGGGATCGGACCTGGATGCTGCAGCCGGTGGCCGCGAGGGCCACGACCGCGATGCCGGCGATGGCCGCGATGAGACGGCCACGCCGTCCCCGGCGGGTGCCCGGGGTGCGCGGCTCTTGTTGCCCGCGCGTGCGCTGTGGGGGAAGCGTCATTGCTCGGTCGACCTCCGTGTCGAGTCGGTACGAAGACAATGTATGCGCTTACATCGCGTCGCGCAACCACGGGATTGATTGCCGGGGCGGCACGGGGCGCGCCCGGCTCGGGATCGCAGTGTGCGAGGTTCCGTCCTGCGTGCGAGGCTCCGAGCCCCGCACAGTGCGCGGAACCTCGCACACTGGCGCGCCCGACGCGACAGGCGCGCGGCGCGACCTCGCACCGTGCGAGGGCGAGCGGCGCTCGACTACAGCGCCGGCGGGCAGCTCTCGCGCAGGAGCACCTCGACCGGCAGACGCATCGCCCGCGGTGGCCCCTCACGTCGCTCCAACCGGTCCACGATCGCCCGGACGGCAGCGCGCCCGAGCTCCCCCATCGGCTGGTGCACGGTCGTCAACCGGGGCACCGAGAACCGCCCCGCGTCGATGCCGTCGAACCCGGTGACGACGAGGTCCTCCGGCACCCGCACACCCCGGGCCACCGCAGCGTCGAGGACCCCGAGCGCGGACTGGTCGTTCGAGCAGACGATCGCCCGGGGGACTGCGTCCCCGTCGAGCAGCTGCGCCGCGAGCTCCCGCGCCCGGACCCGACCGAAGTCGCCGTGCACGACCCGTACCGCCGACGCCGGCACCCCGTGGTCGTCGAGGGCCTGCCGGAACCCCGCGGAGCGCTCGATGTCGTCCGGGGAGTCGATCGGTCCCGCCAGGTACACGAGCGACGACCGGATGCCGAGCCGTCCGATGACGTGCGAGCCGAGCGTCCGCATGCCCGCGGCGTTGTCGACGCTCACGGAGTCGAACCCGTGCGAGCGACGGTCGTCGGCGAGCACGACGACCGGGATCCGTCGGGCGACGTGCTCGAGCAGGTCGTCCGGCACCGTCTGCGCCAGCACCGCGAGGCCGTCCACCCGACCGGCGACGTCGTTGACGATGACATCCCGGGAGGATCCGCGCCCCGCCGCCACCATGAGCGCCAGACCGCGCTGCCACGCCTCGGTCTCGGCGCCGCGCAGAACCTCGTCGAAGTACAGGTTGGACGAGAACGGCTGGGTCACGTGCCGTCGGTCGTCGACCACGCGGACGCCGCCGTCGGTCACGAGGTCGGGTCGTTCGTCCGGCACGACGTCGAACCCGGGCAGCAGCAGTCCGACCACGCCGGTGCGCTTGCCCGCGAGGGCCCGGGCGTTGCCGGACGGCACGTAGCCGAGGGTCCGGATCGCCGCCTGCACCCGGTCGCGGGTGCCCTCGCGGACGGCGTCGGGCGTGCGCAGCACGCGCGAGACCGTGGCGATCGAGACGCCCGCGGCAGAGGCCACGTCGTAGACCGTGGGAGGTGCGGTGCGCTGCTCGGCCAAGCCGTGCCTCCCGTCCGACGTCCGCTGCTTCCGTGCCGCGAGCCGTGCGGCCGGACCATCCTAGGCATTGTGCACGCCGGGACTTCCCCACATGTGACCGGAATCCCTTGCGCGATCCGGACACCGCCCGCACACTGGTGCGACCTCAGTACGTCCCGTGAGGAAGCGCACCGCGAACGGTGCCCACACACACAGGAGAAGACGCGATGTCCCAATCGACACGGTCCGGCAGCAAGAGCGCGATCCGGCTCACCACCGACGAGGCCGAGGTGCGCGACGCACTGTTCGACCACACCGACGGCGGGAACGCCTGGATCTTCGACCAGATCGACGCGGCGGAGGACGCAGCGACGAGACCCTAGCCACCGCCCAGGAGGCACGGTGCGGGTCCGCCCCGCACCGTGCCTCCTGCAGATCGGTCGCGTCCAGGGCGCGCGGCGCGCTTGAGCAGGTCAGCGCTCGGTGCTGCCCACGATCGCCATGCCAGCGCCACGCAGACGGCGACGCTCCTGCGCGATCCACGTGAGCAGGCGGTCGTTCGTCCCGGCGACGTGCGCCGCGAGCAGGTCGGCCGCACGGTCGGCCTCCCCGGCGCGCACGGCGTCGATGATGGCGCTGTGCTCCTCCCACGCGGCGTCGCGGGCCTCGGGCGTGCGGACCTCGATCCAGCGCGTGCGCTCCAGGCGGGTGAGGGCGTCGGCGATGGCGTCCGTGATGAACCGGTTGCCGCCGAGCGCGGCGAGGTCGAGGTGGAAGGTCGATCCCATCCGGATGCCGGCCTGCTGGTCGGGTGTCGGCCGGAGGGTGTCGAGGTGGGCGCGGACCTCGGCGAGCTGCTCCTCGGACGCGCGCCCGACGGCGAGCCGGGCTGCGGCGGGTTCGAGCACGCCACGGAGCTCCGCGAGCGAGGCGATCTCGTCGAGGTCGATCGGGGTGACGGTCCACGAACGGCCCTCGTGCAGGATGAGCCCCTCGCGCTCGAGCCGCGACAACGCTGCACGCACCGGTGTGCGCGAGGCGTGGAACCGCGCCTCGAGGCCACGCTCGGAGATGCGCTCCCCCGGCGCGATCTCGAGGGTCAGGATCGCGGCACGCAGGTTGTCGTAGAGCTGACTCGTCTGCGACACCGGCGCTGCATCGGTCGTCTCGGTCACGGCGATCCAGCCTAGTAGCGGAGCGGCCCGGATGGTATACCGTTTTGGTATACCAATCAGTTCCGACATGAAACGGCCGTGACGAGTTCCGTGACCACCACCTCCCGCGCCTGGACGATGCTCGCCCTCGGCGTCGCCGCCCAGGCCGCTGGCACCCTCGTGGTGTCCGCCCCCGCGCTGCTCATCCCGTACCTGCACGCCCAGGGCACGTCGCTCACACAGGCGGGGCTGCTCGCCGCGGCACCGACCTTCGGCATGGTCCTGACGCTCATCGCCTGGGGCGCGATCACGGACCGCTTCGGCGAGCGCGTCGTCATCGCGGGCGGCCTGGTGCTCACCACACTGGCGGTCGTCGGGGCCTGGGCCGCCGCGGGGAACCCGGTGCTGCTCGGGCTGGCCTTCCTCGCCGGTGGCATGACGAGCGCCTCGACGAACGCCGCGAGCGGTCGGGTCGTGGTGGGTTGGTTCCCGAAGGAGCGGCGGGGCCTCGCGATGGGCATCCGGCAGATGTCGCAGCCGCTCGGGGTGACGCTCGCGGCGGTCACGGTGCCGCAGCTCGCCGAGGCGCACGGCATCCGCTCGGCCCTGGTGCTGCCGATCGTCCTGTGCGCCGTGCTCGCCGTGCTGTGCGCGATCGGCATCGCGAACCCGCCCCGGCCGGCCCGTGCGGACGCCCCGGTCGACCACGTCGCGAACCCGTACCGGGCGAACGGGTTCCTCTGGCGGATCCACGCGGTGTCGATCCTGCTGGTGGTGCCGCAGTTCACGCTGTCGACCTACGGCTTGGTGTGGCTCGTCGGTCTCGGCTGGTCGACGCCCGCGGCGGGGCTGCTCGTCGGGGCGTCGCAGTTCGTCGGCGCGATCGGCCGGATCCTCGTCGGCGCCTGGAGCGACCGGGCCGGATCACGTGTCGGGCCGCTGCGCATCGTCGCGGTGAGCGCCGCCGTCGTGATGGGGCTGCTGGCACTGGTCGACACGACGCACTTCGCCGCCGCCGCGGTGTTCCTCGTCGTCGCGACGAGCGTCACGGTCGCCGACAACGGCCTCGCGTACACGTCGGTGGCCGAGGCGGCGGGGCCGTTCTGGTCCGGCCGGGCCCTCGGTGCGCAGAACACCGGGCAGTTCATCGCGGCGAGCGCCGTCGGTCCCGGGGTCGGTGCGCTCGTGGGGGCGCTCGGGTTCGCGGCGTCGTTCTCGATCGTCGGGGTCCTGCCGTTGCTGGCGCTCCCCCTGGTCCCCCGCCGCGACCGGACGCTGCACGACTGAGGCCGCGGGCGCACTTCCTGAGCAGAAATGGTCGGGTGCCGTCACCGGACCCGACCATTTCTGCTCACCGAACGAGGCTCAGCGTGCTCGCGCGGGCACGGCGGGACCCACCGGCCATCGCAGGAGCGCCGCGGCGGCCACCCCGCCGGGCAGTGACGCCGCGTTCACGAGCTGGAGTTCGGCGTCCGTCAGCACCGCAGCACGCACGAGCGCGCACACGGCAGGGACCGGTCCGATCACGGGCGTCCCCGCCGCCTGCTCCGGCGCGGTCGCCACCCACGGAGCCCCGGCGAGCGCGAGGAGCGTCCGGTCCCCGACCGCCACGGCGTCGAGCGCGACGACCGCCCCCTGCGCCTGCTGCAGCGCGGCGACGACGGACCCGAGCCCGGTCACCGCGAGGTTGTCGCCCCGCCCGACGTGGGTGCGGAGCAGGTCCTCGAGGTCGTGCCGCCGGGTGGCGACGACACGGGCGAGCGCGGTCTCGACGTGCTCGACGAACGCCTGCTTCGACGAGGCGTCCGATCGCGGGTCCCCGGGGAACACCGAGGTCAGGGCGCGACTCTCGCTCGACAGTGCCTTCACGAGCAGTTCACGGGCGGTGACGTCACCGGCGACGACGACGAGCCCCGGCCGGAGCGTGCGGACGGCCTCGTCCACGGCGGCGGCGGTCTCCGACGAGTTCTGCTTCCAGATCTCCTCGGTGTGCTGCTGCCAGTGCGGCTGCTTCCACCCGGTGCCGGCCTTCTCGTAGTGCAGGGTGTCGTTCCGGCCCGCGACCTGCTGCTCGTCGTGCGAGACCGGGGCGTGGCCGAGGCGGTACGCGCGGAAGGCCCCGCCCTCCTTGCCGGCGTGCACGACCAGGAACGGCAGGTCGACCGGGCGGTGGGCGACGAGCGGCACGAGGTCCGGCACGGCACCCACGCCGACGGACTCCACGCCGTGCAGGTGGCCGGGCAGCACCTCGCTCAGGACGACGGCGCCGTCGTGCACGAGCACGTAGCGGGTGACGGGCGACGGGACGCCGGGCTCCTGTTCGAACTCGCCGGCGATGACGTCGACGACCTCGTCGGACGCGCCCTGCGCGCGCAGTGCCTCCTCGACCCCGCGGAGCTTGAGCGCCGCCTGTCGTCGCGGGTCCTCGACGTTGCCGGACACGTCGGCGTAGGCCCACGCCCACGTGCCACCGCCCTCCAGCCGTTGCCCCAGGATCCCGTGCAGTTCACTCGTCGCGTTGGTCGACGTCATGGCAGCTCCTCTCGGACGGTCGCCGGGGCTGTCACGGACCCCGACGTTTCGTGTTGGCCCACACTCCACCCGGACGCGGCAGGGTGTTCCACGTCCGGAGGGAACGTCCAGAGTCTGCGCGAAAGTACAGCCGCGCTCGGTTTTGTGGTTGGCTGGAGGGCACCCCGCTCGACGACGAACCGGAGTCCAGGCAATGACGCCACAACCGAACCGACGCCCGATATCACGACGACAGCTGTTGGGCTTCGGCCTCGGCACGGCCGCCGCCGGACTCCTCGCCGGGTGCGCGGTGCCCGGCTCGACGAACGTCAACAAGGCCGCGCTCGTGCCCGCCGCTGCGAGCGGCCAGAAGGTCGAACTCACCTACTGGGCCTGGCTGAAGGACCTGCAGAAGGTCTGCGACGTGTGGAACAAGACGCGCCCGGACATCCAGGTGAACGCGAACTGGATCCCCGGCGGCAACAGCGGCGGCTACCAGAAGATGTACTCCGCGCTGGCGGCGGGCGGTGGCCCGGACATCGGGCAGGTCGAGCTCCGGCAGATCCCCGAGTTCATGCTCGCGAACGGTCTGGTCGACCTCGCCCGGTACGGCGCGAAGGACTACGAGGCGAAGTACGACGACGCCGCCTGGGCGCAGGTCTCGTTCGTCGACGGGATCTACGGCATCCCCCAGGACACCGGCCCCATGGGCTTCTACTACCAGACCGCGCTGCTCGAGCAGGCCGGCGGCGAACCCCCGACGACGTGGGACGAGTGGCGCGACCTCGCCGAGAAGGTCCGGAAGACGGGTACGCAGAACTACCTCGAGGTCTTCCCGGTCTCCGACGCCTCGCCCTTCGCCGCGTACGCGCAGCAGGCCGGCGCGCGCTGGTTCAAGGTCGACGGTGACGAGTGGGTCGTCGACATGACCGACGACAAGACCCTGATGGTCGCGGAGTTCTTCGACGGCGTCATCGACGACAAGCTCGTCGACACGAGCGCCGGCGCGTACTCCCCCGGCTGGTACGCCTCGGCCGCGAGCGGCAAGATCGCGGCCGTCACCAGTGCGAGCTGGGGTGACGCCCTCATCGAGTCGGTGCAGGGCGGCGAGGGCAAGTGGAAGGTCGCGCCGATGCAGAAGTGGGGCGACACCGGCTTCGGCTCGAGCGCGATCGGTGGCTCGACGGCCGCGGTGCTCGCCAACTCGAAGCACCCGAAGGAAGCGCTCGAGTTCATCACCTGGATGACCACCTCGAAGGAGGGCATCGACGCGATGATCAAGCACTGCGGCATCGGCTGGTCCCCCGCGAAGGACTACATCGGGGCGCAGCGAGAGCAGCCGAGCAAGTGGTTCTCCGGGCAGAACTACAACGAGGACGTCTTCGTCCCCGCCGCCCAGGAGCAGAACGTCGACTGGTCCTGGTCCCCGGTCACGCAGTCGGCCTTCACGAGCCTGCAGAACCAGTTCCGCCGCAAGCTCACCAGCGGCCTGAAGCTCACCGACGCGGTCGAGCTCGCCCAGAAGGAGATCGTCCAGTCCTTCAAGGACAAGGGCCTCAGCGTGAGGACGGCACGATGACCACGACGCAGCCGAAGAACGGCTTCCGCACGAGCACGAAGGCCACGGTCGCCCAGAAGCGCGCCCCGTGGATCCTGCTCGCACCCTTCCTCGCCCTCTTCGTGCTGACGTTCATCATCCCGATCGTCAGCGCGCTGTTCCAGAGCTTCACCACGGTGGACCGGCAGGGGCTCTTCGGCGAGGACGGCGTCACCGGCCGGTTCGCCGGGTTCGACAACTACATCACCGCGTTGAACGACGCCGGCTTCGTCGCCTCGATCGGCCGCATGCTGCTGTTCGGCATCGTGCAGGTCCCCGTGATGATCATCGCGTGCACGATCCTCGCGCTGTTGCTCGAGTCGGCGAGCGCCCGCTGGCCCGGGTTCTTCCGGGCGATCTACTTCATGCCGTACGGCGTCCCCGGCGTCATCGCGACGATCCTCTGGTCGTTCCTCTACGTGCCCGGGCTCTCGCCGATCGTGTCCCTGCTGCAGTCCGTCGGGCTCCAGCCGGACTTCCTCGGCGCGAACAGCGTGCTCTGGTCGATCGCGAACATCGTCACGTGGACCTACACCGGCTACAACATGCTCATCATCGTGGCGCAGCTGAAGTCGATCCCGGGCGAGGTCTACGAGGCCGCCAAGGTCGACGGCGCGAACGCATTCCAGGTCGCCTGGCGGATCCAGATCCCGCTCATCGCCCCGGCCCTCGTGCTCACGACGGTGTTCTCGATCATCGGCACGCTGCAGCTCTTCGCGGAGCCGCAGATCCTGTCCACGGTCGCCCCGGCGATCGACACCGAGTACACGCCGAACTACGCCGCCTACACGAACGCGTTCGCGTTCAACGAGTACGGCGTCGCGAGTGCGCAGGCGGTCATCATCGCGCTGGCCGCGTTCATCCTGTCGTTCGCGTTCCTCGCGTTGACGAACCGTCCGCCGAAGGACGAACGGGATCGCCGCAAGCGGGCGAAGCGGGACGGCCTGGAGGCGCGCACCGCGCTCCAGACGCGCGTCGCGTCGGCCGGAACGGTCACCACCCAAGCCGCACCGAGCCTCCAGGGCGGGTCCGGTCTGCAGAACGGAACGAAGGGGGCGGACGCATGACCAGCGAAGCCATCGAAGCGCCGGCCACCCGCGTCAACGCGGAACGGCTCGACACCACGTCGATATCGGCGCACCAGCGCCGCAAGCTCGACCGCTCCGGGAAGTCGCAGATCGTCGTGACGGGCATCCTCGTCATCGTCGCGATCTACTTCCTCGTCCCGCTGTACTGGGTGATCATCGCCGCGACGAAGACCACCGGGGCGCTGTTCGCCACGAACGGCTTCTGGTTCGGCGGTGACTTCGCGCTGTTCAGCAACCTCCAGCAGGTGTTCACCTACGACGGCGGCATCTTCGTCCGGTGGATCGCGAACAGCATCCTGTACTCGGGCGTCGGTGCCGTGCTGGCGACGTACTTCGCCGCCGCGGGTGGCTACGCGCTCGCGAAGTACGAGTTCCGGGGTCGGCAGCTCGTGTTCGGCACGATCCTCGGCGGCGTGCTCGTGCCGGGGACCGCGACGGCCCTGCCGCTGTTCCTGCTGTTCTCGACGCTGGGGCTCACCGACACGTACTGGAGCGTGCTCATCCCGAGCCTCGTCTCGCCGTTCGGCCTGTTCCTCTGCCGGGTGTACGCCGCGGCGTCGGTGGACACGGCGCTCCTCGAGCAGGCCCGCATCGACGGTGCCGGCGAGCTCCGCATCTTCCACACGATCGTGCTCCGCCAGATGACCCCGGCGCTCGTCACCGTGTTCCTGTTCCAGGTCGTCGGCATCTGGAACAACTTCTTCCTGCCGCTCATCATGCTGGCCGACCAGAAGCTGTACCCGATCACACTGGGACTCAACAACTGGCGATCCCAGGTCGACCGGCTGCCGGAGTTCTACCAGCTCACCACCGGCGGGGTGCTCGTCTCGGTCATCCCGCTCGTCATCGCCATCATCGTCCTGCAGCGCTTCTGGCGCGGGGGCCTCACGGAAGGATCGGTCAAGGGTTGACCATCGCCGCACTCTCCTCCACGTCCCCGGGTTCCGACACCCGACTGTCCCCACGAGCCTGGTTGCATACCGACGCCCCGTCCCTGTCGCTGAACGGGGAGTGGGACTTCCGGTGGTCGCCGGTGGCGGACGTGCCGGAACCCGGGCCGGAGGACGAGTGGGGCACCCTCCCGGTGCCGGCTCACTGGGTGCTGCACGGCCACGGCGCGCCGAGCTACACGAACCTGCAGTACCCGTTCCCGATCGACCCGCCGCACCCGCCGGAGGAGAACCCGACCGGCGACTACCGACGCTCCTTCGACGTCCCGAGCACCTTCGATGCGGCGGCCCGCGTGCTGCTGCGCTTCGACGGCGTGGAGTCGCACTTCCGGGTGTGGGTGAACGGCTCGCTGGTGGGGTGGAGCACGGGATCGCGGCTCGCGACGGAGTTCGACGTGACGGACGTGCTGCGACCGGGGTCGAACGAGGTGCGGGTCCGGGTGCACCAGTGGTCGGCTGCCTCGTACCTGGAGGACCAGGACCAGTGGTGGCTGCCCGGGATCTTCCGCGACGTCACGCTGCTGGCCCGGCCGACCGCGCCGGTCGACGACGTGTTCGTGCGCGCCGGGTGGACCGCTGCGCTGGGGAGCGCCGCGACCGCCGGGACCGCCGCGTCCGGCCGGCCGTCCACCGGGTCCGGGACGATCACGTTCCCGACGCTCGACGCCGCGTTCCCGGTGCGCTTCGCCGTGCCGTCGCTCGGCGTCGACGTGGTGTGGGCGGGCCCGGACGACGTCGCCCCGATCGAGGTCGAGGGCGTCGAACCGTGGAGCGCCGAGCTCCCGAGGCTGTACGACGCGACGGTGTCCACGGGGACCGCAGCCGGTGGGAGCGCTGGCGGCGAGACCGTCTCCTTGCGGCTCGGCTTCCGGACCGTGGCGATCGAGGGCGACCGGTTCCTCGTCAACGGTGAGCGCGTGGTCTTCCACGGGGTGAACCGACACGAGACCCACCCGGAGCGCGGCCGGGTGTTCGACGAGGCCCACTGCCGGAGAGATCTGGCAATGATGAAGATGAGTAACGTCAACGCGATCCGGACCTCGCACTACCCGCCGCACCCGCGTGTGCTCGACCTCGCCGACGAGCTGGGGTTCTGGGTGATCCTGGAGTGCGACCTCGAGACGCACGGGTTCGTCTTCACCGACTGGGTCGGCAACCCCTCGGACGATCCGGACTGGCGCGACGCCTACCTCGACCGGATCGCGCGGACGGTGGAACGGGACAAGAACCACGCATCGATCGTGATGTGGTCCCTCGGCAACGAGTCGGGCACGGGCCGGAACCTCGCGGCGATGGCGCAGTGGGTGCACGACCGCGACGCCGAGCGCCCCGTCCACTACGAGGGCGACTACACGGGCGAGTACACCGACGTGTACTCGCGGATGTACCCGACGCTGCAGGAGACCGAGTCCATCGGCGGCGGCCCGGCCACGCCACTGCTCGGCTGCGGCCCGGCTGAGGCAGCACGACAGCGGTCGAAGCCGTTCATCCACTGCGAGTACGTGCACGCCATGGGCAACGGTCCCGGGCAGATCGCCGAGTACGAGGCCCTGGTCGACAAGTACCCGCGGCTGCACGGCGGGTTCGTGTGGGAGTGGCGGGACCACGGGCTGCTCGCGCACACCCCCGACGGACAGCCCTACTACGCGTACGGCGGCGACTTCCACGAGGTGATCCACGACGGCAACTTCGTGATGGACGGCCTCGTGCTGCCCGACGACTCCCCCACCCCGGGCCTCGCCGAGTTCGCGGCCGTGGTCGCCCCGATCCGGTTCGCCGTCTCGGACCGCACGGTGCTCATCGAGAACCGCTTCCACTCCGCGTCGACCGCCGGGCTCCGGTTCCACTGGACGCTCGCGCGGAACGGCGTCGTCGAGCACGAGGGCCGGTTCGCCCCGGGTGTCGTCGCGGCGCGCGAGTCGGCGACCGTGCCGGTGCCGGACGAGGTGCTCGAGGCCGCGGCCGCGACGCTCGCCCCCGGCGACGAGCTGTGGTTCGACGTCACGGCCGAACTGGCCGGGCCGACCTCGTGGGCGGACACCGGCCACGTCCTGGCACGCGCCCAGGCGCTCGTCGCATCGCGCGTGGCGGACGCACCACGGGCCTCCGGTCAGGGGTGGGACGGCGACCGACTCGGCGACGGGACGTTCTCGGCCCGCGGTGACCTGGTGTCCTGGAAGGGGCACGAGGTGGCCGGGCCGCGGCTCGAGCTGTGGCGCGCACCGACCGACAACGACAGTCTCGCGTCGCAGGGTGGCTACGAGACGGCCGACCCGGTGCTGACCCACGGTGTCGGCGACCCGTCCGCTCCCGCGTCCGCGACACGCTGGCGGGAGCGTGGGCTCGACCGCCTCACGCACCGGCTCGTGTCAGTGTCGCGGACCGACCACGGCCTGGAGCAGCGTGTGCGCGTCGCAGCGGCGAACAGCGGGTGGGGCGTCGACGTCACGCACCGCTGGACCCTGACGGACGTCGGGCTGCAGCTGCAGACCGACGCGGTGCCGTTCGGCGCCTGGGACGTGACGTGGCCCCGCATCGGCGTGCGGTTCGACCTGCCCGCGGAGCTTGCGGACCTGGACGCGGAGTGGTTCGGGACCGGACCCCTGGAGTCGTACGCGGACTCGTCGCACGCGGCCCGGGTCGGCCGCTTCACGGCTCCGGTGCGGTCGCTCGGGGTCGAGTACTCGATGCCGCAGGAGACCGGGCACCGGCCGTCACTCCGATCGCTGTCGGTGGGCGACCTGAGCGTGTCGACCGTGGGGGCGCACCGTGCAGGGTTCACGCTCTCGCCGTGGACCGCGCAGCAGATCGGCCGCGCGATGCACCCGTACGAGCTGCCCGTGTCGGAGCACCTGTACCTGTACCTCGACGCCGCGCAGCACGGGCTCGGCTCGCGTGCGTGCGGCCTCGACGTCCTGCCGGAGCACCAGCTCTGGCCGCAGGCGTTCTCGTGGAGCGTGGTGCTGGCGTAGGCGGCGGCCGCGCGCCCCGTTCGCGCCCCGCAATGAACATCGCGCCCCGTCGTTCCGGGGCGCGATGTTCGTTCGGGGGCGCGGTCCGGCGGCGTCCCTACTCCGCCGACAGCGCCGGCAGCGCCGCGGGGTCGCTCGCGTCCAGGAGCTCCGTCAGACGCTCGGGCTCGCCCGGCTCCTCGATCGCCGACGCCGCGCGGCGCAGGGCGAACAGGGCCCGCAGCACGCCACGGTTCGGCTCGTGCGACCACGGCACCGGCCCGGCCCCGCGCCACCCCGCCTTGCGGAGCGCGTCGAGGCCGCGGTGGTACCCCACCCGGGCGTACGCGTAGGACTCGAGGGTGGCCCCGCGCGCCCAGGCCTCGTCGGCGAGGAGCGCCCACGCCAGGCTCGACGACGGGTGCGACACCACGACGCTCGCGACCGGGGTGTCGGCGGCGAGCGCGGCGGTCACCTCCGGCTCGGCGGGGAGCAGTGTCTCGGGGTTCGCGGTCGGGTTCGGCAGCAGGTTCTCCGGCATGCCCCCCAGCCTGTCACCTCTTGCGTGTCCGCGGGACGCGGGCGTAGCGTGGTGCCACCTCGTCGTCATCACGGGGCTCCCGGGGCGGGACGACCGACCGGCAGCACGGATGGCGGACACGGGGGTTCCCCGACGGAAGAGACGCCTTGCTGGCCATCACCGGTTCTGCTCAGCCCACGCGCTGACACCGTGATGACGCGCCCCGTCGGGCGCACCACCGCCTCGGCGGTGGGTCCGGTGTCGAGCGCCCAGCTTCGACAACCGGGGAGGCATCTCCATGCCCATCAGTCCGTCCGTCGTCCTGAACGACGTCAGTTTCACCTGGCCCGACGGCACCGTCGCGCTCAGTCACCTCACCACCGCCTTCGGCCGTGGCCGCACCGGCCTGGTCGGGAGGAACGGGGCCGGGAAGTCCACGCTCGTCCGGCTGGTCACCGGTCGGCTCCACCCCACGTCGGGCACCGTCACGACGTCGGGTCCCGTCGACCACCTGCCGCAACGCCTCCAGACGGGTGACGACGCCGCGGTCGCCGACCTGCTCGGCATCCGACCGACGCTCACCGCGCTGCGGGCGATCCTCAGCGGGGACGCCTCGCCGGAGCACTTCGACGCGGTCGGTGACGCGTGGGACCTCGAGGAGCGGGCAGCCGCGGCGCTCGACTCCATCGGCTTGTCCGGCACCACGGCAGATCTCGAGCGCCCGGCGAGCACCCTCTCCGGCGGGCAGGCCGTGCTCGTCGCGGTCGCCGGGATCCGCCTGCGGGGTCGACCGATCGCGTTCCTCGACGAGCCGACGAACAACCTCGACCGCCGCGCCCGCGGACTGCTGCTCGACATGGTCGACGACTGGCACGGCACCCTCGTCGTCGTCAGCCACGACCGGGAGCTCCTCGAGCACGTCGACGAGACCTGCGAGCTCCGGGCCGGGAGCATGACGGTGTTCGGCGGCACCTTCAGCGCCTTCGAGGAGCACCTCGCCGTGCAGCAGGCCGCCGTCGAACGCGAGGTCCGGGTCGCCGAGCAGCGGCACCGCACCGAGAAGCGGCAGCGGATCGAGGCGGAGACGAAGATCGCGCGCCGGGCTCGCTCCGGAGTCAAGGCGGCAGAGGGCATGCCGAAGATCTTCGCGAACGAGATGCGGAAGCGTGGGGAGCAGACCGCCGGGCGGCTCCGCACCGGGTACGCCGACGACGAGGCCGCAGCGCTCGACGCCAAGCGGGAGGCACAACTCCGGCTCCGCACCGACGAGTCGATCCACGTGACGCTGCCGGACCCGGACGTCCCGGCCGCCCGGCAGATCGCGACGATCACGGTCCGGGGCCGCGAGACGATCGTGCAGGGGCCAGAGCGGATCGCCGTCTCCGGGGACAACGGCGTCGGCAAGACCACGTTGCTCGAACAGCTGGTCGGTGTGCCCGACGCCCGGGAGCACCCGCTGCCGGACACCCGTGCCGTCCCGCACGTCGACCGGATCGCGTACCTGCCGCAGCGGAAGGACACGCTCGACGACACCGCCACCGTGCTCGACAACGTCCGGCGGGACGCACCCCACGTGCCGCCGGCCGAGGTGCGCAACCGCCTCGCGCGGTTCCTGGTGCGCGGGGACACGGTCGACCGTCCGGCCGGAGCGCTGTCCGGCGGGGAGCGGTTCCGGGTGGCGCTGGCGAGCCTGGTGCTCGCGGACCCCCCGCCGCAGCTCCTGGTGCTCGACGAGCCGACGAACGACCTCGACCTGACGAGTGTCGACCAGCTCGTGGACGCGCTCCGCGCCTACCGCGGGGCCCTCGTCGTGGTCAGCCACGACGAGGCGTTCCTCGAACGGCTCGACCTCACCGCGAGGCTCGAGCTCGGGTGAGGGGTGACGGGTGCGGGACGCGCTGTCAGCGGCGCCGCGTCGGCCGGATCGCCAACGACTCGATCGTGCCCCGCTCGGGCAGGTCGACGACGGTCCGGACGGCGTCCGCCACGTCCGAGGGTGCGAGGTAGTAGTCGGTGTCGTAGTCCTCGCCGAGCTTCTCGGTCAGGGCACGCTGCATGTCCGAGTCCGTCCGGCCGGGGTGCACGCTCGACACCCGCACGCCGTTCGCCCGTTCCTCCTCGCGCAGGGCATCGGCGAAGGCACGGAGCGCGAACTTCGACGCCGCGTACACGCCACCGCCGGGGCCGGAGTGGAACCCCGAGCCGCTGTTGATCGGCACGACGATCCCCCGCGCTGCCCGGAGCGCGGGGAGCGCCACCCGGGTGAGTTCGGCGACCGCGAAGACGTTCGTGGCGAAGACCTGCTCCCACACGTCGCGCGGGGTGTCCGCGACCGTGGTGCCCTGCTCGACGCCCGCGGAGTGCACGAGCACGTCGAGCCGGTCCGGCAGCGCCGGCAGGTCCCCCGCGCCGAGGTCCCCCACGAACGGCGCCGCGCTCGGCAGCTCGGCGACAACGGCGGCGACGGCGTCCGCGCTGCGGCCGCCGACGAGCACGTGGTGCGTGCGTCCCAGGTCGAGCGCGATGGCCCGGCCGATCCCACGGGTCGCGCCCGTGACGAGAGCGGTGGGACGGGCTGGAGGCGCGGTGTCGGTCATGCGCACCAGCCTACGGAGGCGGCGGGGCGGGGCTGCACCGTGCCTCCAGGCCGTCACACCGACGACGAGGTGGGACGACGTCGCCGGCGCACCGACCAGACGACGGTCCCGGCCGCGAGGAGCAACGCGACGAGCGCGACCACGCCCCACGGCGACCCCGCGATGGTGGCGACGACGGCCCAGAACAGGGCGATGCCCACCGTCGCGTAGACGAACGCCCACGCCACGCACCCCGGCACCATCGCGATCGTGTACCGCCACCACGACACCCGGGCGACCCCGGCGGCCGCGTTCATGATCGTCTGCAGTCCCACGGTCAGGAAGCTCACCGTGACGACCGGCAGCCCCCAGCGGTCGAGCAACGCCGACCCGCGGCGGACGGCAGCCGAGTCGAGCCAGCGGCCCCACCGCGACCGTGAGGCCCCGGCGACCGCACCGCGCGCGAGCCAGTAGGTGGCCTGCGCACGGCAGAACACCACGGCGAAGAGCGCGAGGACGAGCCACCAGAACGGGAGCCCCTCGAGGAAGGACGGCACGGGCCGAACCGTAGCGGCGCCGGCCGGGAACCAGCCGTCAGCTGCGGTCGGCGCCCTCGCGGATCTTGATGCCGTCGAGGACGTCCTGCGCCCGCTTCTCGTCCTGCTTCTCGATCTGCCGGGTGTCGCGTTCGGGGAGCTGGATGTCCTCCTCGGCGCGGATCCCGGCCTGCAGCTGACGCCCACGTTCGAGCTCGGCGTCGAACTCCGCGCCGAACAGCAGTGCGTTGTTCGTGATCCAGATCCACAGCAGGAAGACGATCACTCCACCGAGGGAACCGTAGGTGGCGTTGTAGTTCGAGAAGTTCCCGACGTAGAACCCGAAGCCGACGCTGGCGACGACGAAGATCAGGATGGCCAGGATCGAACCACCGCTCACCCACCGGAACGTCGGCTGCTTCACGTTGGGCGCCCAGTAGTACAGGACGGCGACGACGATGATCGCGATGGCGAGCAGGATCGGCCACTGCACGATGCTCAGCACGGTGACCGCGACGTCGCCGAGGCCGATCACGTCACCGAAGCTGCGGGCGAGCGGGCCGGACACGAGCACGAGCAGGCCGAGCACGAGCAGGATCACCGTGAAGAGCGTCACGCCGAGCATCGTCGGGCGGAGCTTCCAGATCGGGCGCCCCTCGCGGACGTTGTAGATCCGGTTCATCGCCCGGCCGAAGGCGCCGACGTACCCGGAGGCCGACCACACCGCACCGACGACACCGACGATGAACGTCACGGGGGCGGCAGGCGACCGGACGAGCCCCTCGATCGGCCCCTCGAGCAGCTTGACGACGTCTTGCGAGCCGATGTTCCCGATGATGTCGAGCAGGGTCTTGATCGTGTTGTCCGCCTGGCCGACGAGACCGAGGATCGACACCACGGCCAGCAGCCCGGGGAAGAGCGCAAGGACGGAGTAGTACGTCAGGCTGGCGGCGAGGTCGGTGCACTGGTCACTGGAGAACTCGCGGAGGGTCTTCTTCAGCGTGTAGACGACCGTCGGCTTCGTCAGGTCGGCGGGGCTGTCCGGCTTCCGGGAGTCGTCGGGGGCGGGCTTGCCGTGGTCGGATGCCATCGTCTCAGCCCTTCGCCGCGGCCTTCACGGCCTGCTTCGACCGCTTCACCGCAGCCTTGCGGTTCTTGTCGGCGCGGCGCTGCACGGCTGCGATGCCGACGCGCTGCTTCACCCGTGCCTTGTGCACCGGGTCGCGCTCGAGTGCTTCCTCTGCGGCCTTCGCCCGCGCCTTCCGGCCCTTCCGGCCGGGCTGCGCCTGCTCCTTGGCGGAGGGCCCGTCACCGCGTGCGCCGAACGGCAGCAGCGCGGTGAACGCCGAGGTCACCGGCGGCTCGGCGAGGTGCCCCGCGGGCTTGTTGCGGATCGCGATGCCGACGACGATCGCCGCGACACCGGCCGCGGCGGTCATGCCCATCGCCACGAGGGGCGTGGGGTCACGGTGCCAGCGCTGCTTGGTCTTCGCGATCGCCAGACGGGTACGCGCGGGGATGTCCGCACGACGGCGGATCTCGGTCACGGTGTCCGTGATGCCCTCTCGCGTGCGGACGTTCGCGAGTTCGAGCTCGGGGAGACTGTCCTTGGCCATTCCCCATTTCGTACACGCTCGGGCCGGGGTCGTGTCCAGCCCCGGGCGTGTCCCGCGCGCGGCGGACGGGCCCGGCGGCGCCGGGTGACGTGCCGCGAAAGCGACAGATCTGGCCCGGTCGCCGCGGTCCGTGTCGCGAAAGCGACAGGGTGCCGCGGAAAGGCGGCGGCGGACCGTCGCTTTCGCGGGGCGGTGGACGCGACCCGGCGACGGACTGGAGGCACGGGTCGGGCCCGCACCGCGCCTCCAGTCCGTCCCGCTGAAGCGACAGAGCCGCGGTCCGGCCCGTCGTCCGTGTCGCGAGAGCGACAGGGTGTCGCGGAAAGGCGGCGGCAGACTGTCGCTTTCGCGAATCGCCGGCCGGCCGGACCCGGCGCAGGCGGCCGCCCGCCCCGCCGCGCGTCAGGACGGGACGACGACGTCCTCGGGACGGCCGGAGGCCGCCGAGCGGCCCGCCGCCTCCATGAGCGCGAGGCTCCGCAGGTTGTCGCGGCCACTCGTCGCCGGCGCGGGACCGCCCGACACCGAGTGCGCGAAGGCCTGCAGCCCGCCCTGCCGGTCGGTGTGCGGCATCGTCGGCAGCTCGACGGTCTCGGCCTCGTCGTCCTGGGTGCGGCGGACCGTGACGCGGTCACCATCGACGGCGTTCGGCGACCCGTCGCGGCTCGTGAACCACAGCTCGCCGTCCTCGCCCTGGATGCTCCACTCGCCGGCCCAGGCGGTCCGGGGGCCGCGGGAGAGCCAGCTGCCGCGGTAGCTGACCACGAGTCCGTCCTCGAGCTCGATGATCATCGACGCGACGGCCTCGTCCTGGTACTTGCTGTACGACGGGTGGGACGCCTTCGCGAAGACGCGAACGGCCTCTTGTCCGGTGACCATCCGGATGAGGTCGAAGTGGTGGATGGCCATGTCGTTGATCATGGCGTGCGGGAACCTGTAGTGCGGGTGGTCCTCGAACGCGAGGTCGTTGTCCCACTGCCGGAAGTCGATGTTGATCGCCGACAGCTCGCCGAGCGTGCCCGCAGCCAGCAGCTCCTGCGCGACGCGGGGTGCCGGGTACCAGCGGTAGTTCTGGCTGACCTGCAGCACGAGCCCGAGTTCCTCGGCACGGCGCACGGCGGTGACGGCCTCGTCGGTGGTGTTGGCGAACGGCTTCTCGACCAACACGTGCTTGCCGGCCTCGAGCGCCTCGAGCGCGAGCGGCACGTGCGTCACGGCGGGGGCGGTGATGACGACGGCATCGGCCTCGACCCCGGCGAGCGCCTCGGTGAGGGACGCGAACGCCGCGGACTCCGGCAGGCCGAGGTCCGTGCGCACGGCGTCCAGCGTCGCGGGGACCGGGTCGACGATCCCGACCACCTCCACTTCGGTGACCTCCGGGATCGCGGTGCGGGCCCAGTTGCCGCCCCACCCTCCGAGACCGACGTGGATGATCCGGACCGTCATGCGTGCACTCCCTCGTGGCTGGCGCGCCACGACAGCCGCGGCGCATGCGTCCAGTCTGTCAGTGCGTGAACGCGTACGCGATGAGTGCCATCGTGACGATGAACCCGGCGAGGTAGTTGATCCAGAGGAACCGCTTCCAGCCGGCGTTGGCCGACTCGGCGCCGTCGTCCGAGACGTTCCACCACGGCAGGACGTTGAGGGCGTACGGCACCACAACGACCGCGGCGATGGGGCCGGGGAACGCCGAGAACAGCAGCGCGACACCGGCCACCAGGTACGCCACGAACGCCAGGCGCACCGTGGCTCGGGCACCGATGACTGTCGCCACGGAGCCGATCCCGCCTGCACGGTCGGCCAGGACGTCCTGCACGGCTCCGAAGGCGTGCGAGGCCACACCCCACAGGAAGAACGCCACGCACACGGCGACGAGCTGCCCGGTCCAGTGCGGCCCGGCCAGCGCCAGACCGTAGATCGCCGGCGACACGAAGTGCGTCGACGAGGTCAGGGAGTCGAGGAACGGCTTCTCCTTGAAGCGCAGGCCCGGTGCCGAGTAGGCGATGACCGCGAACACGCTGATCGCGAGGACGAGCCACGACCACGGCCCGTTCCCGGACACCGCCCCGAGCACGACGAGCGCGACCACGAACGGCACGTTCGTGACGACGACGGCCCACAGGGTGGTGCGGTGCACGCTCTTGTCGAGCAGGGCGCCCTCGACCCCGCCCTTCCGCGGGTTCCGCAGGTCGGACTCGTAGTCGAAGACGTCGTTGATGCCGTACATCGCCAGGTTGTACGGCACGAGGAAGTACACGACCCCGACGAGGAACGCCACGAGCGAGAACCCGCCGCCGCCCTCGACTCCGACGCCGCTACCGAGCAGGTACGCGGCGCCGAACGGGTAGGCGGTGTTGACCCAGCTGATCGGTCGGGACGACACGAACAGGGCGCGCAGGGTCGACGGTCTGGAGGCAGTGCTCGCGTTCACGGGGATTCCTCCGGTGGTGCGGTGGTCGGGTCGGGCGCGGGGCGCGCGCCGGTGCGGTCCCGCGAACCGGTCCGGTCGAACAGGACCCACAGGCTGGGCAGCAGCACGATCGCGGCGATCGAGTACGCCAGGTCCTCGACGGGGATCGCCCCGATCTTCGCACCGCTGATGAGTGCCGGGTCGTAGGCGACGATCCGCAGCGTCACGATGACGTTGTCGAACACGATCGTCATGACGAGCAGGGCGATGCCGGCGACGACCCCGGTCACGAGCGCGATCCGCCGGCCGGACGGCGCGCGGCGGCCCCGGGCACGTCGTGCGGCGACGATGCCAGCGGCGATCGCGACCACGGCCACCGCGGCGAAGAACGGCACGGCCAGCAGGGCGTAGGCGCCCGACCCGGTCACGAACGGCTCCGCTCTGACCGGCGCAGCCCACGGGCCACCAGGGGCTGCACGAAGCCGACCAGGTTCATGGTCGTGTAGCAGAGCAGCAGGAGGAAGAAGAGCTCCTCGAGCGGGACGTCCGGCGCGAGGAGCACCCCGGTCAGCAGGTTCTGCGGCCCGATGAAGAAGATGCCGAGCGCGACACCGAGCGCGTCCCAGAACAGGAAGAACGCCACGCCGACGACCATCACGGCTGCCGCACGCCACGGTGCCCGCCAGAAGAACAGCCGGAACCGGGCGTCGAGCACGGTCATGCCGACGAGCGACACGACCAGCCCGGCGAGGTACAGCCCGGGCATCAGACGGCGTCGGCCGGCGCGGACCCGAGCGGCGTCGGCAGCGGTTCGGTCGTGGTGTCGCCGTGGATGCGCTTGAGCAGCACCTCGGCGCTGATCAGGCACATCGGCAACCCGATGCCGGGGATCGTCGAGGCACCCGCGTAGTACAGCCCCTCGACCTTCCTGGAGGCGTTCTTCTCACGGAAGAACGCACTCTGCTTCAGGGTGTGCGCCGGACCGAGCATCGAGCCGTTCCAGGCGTTGTAGTCGTCGGCGAAGTCGCGCGGACCGATCGTCCGGCGGACCCGGATGCGCTCCCGCAGGTCTGGCACGCCGGCGCGCTCCGCGACGACGTCGATGGCGCGGTCGGCGATCCGTTCGACCTCGTAGTCCCCGGCGCCGTCGATCCCGCCCTTGCCGATGGACAGGTCAGCCGGCAGTGGCACGAGGACGAACAGGTTGCTCGACCCGGGCGGCGCGACCGAGGCGTCGGTCTCCGAGGGTGCGCAGACGTAGATCGACGCGGGGTCCGGCACGTGCCGGTCGTGGCCGAAGATCGCGCCGAAGTTCGCCTTCCAGTCCTCGGTGAACACGAGCGTGTGGTGCAGGAGCCCTGGCACCGGGCCGTCGATCCCGAGGTACACGAGCACGGCGCTCGGCCCCGGGTCCCGCCGCTCCCAGTGCGCTGCGGGGTAGGTGCGGTGCTCCCGGTCGAGCAGCTGGAGCTCGGTGTGCCGGAGGTCGGCGGCGCTCACGACGAGGTCGGCCGGCGCGGTGTGCTGCACGCCACGGCGGTCCCGGTGCACGACACCCGTGACGTGGCCGTCCTCGACGACGATCCGCTCGACCGCGGCGCCGGCGATGATCTTCGCGCCCTCGCGCCGGGCGACCCGTTCGACGGCGGCGATGACCTCGGTGATGCCGCCCTTCGGGTAGAGCACCCCGTCTGCCAGGTCGAGGTGGCTCATCAGGTGGTACATGCTCGGCGCCGCGTAGGGGCTGGTGCCGAGGAACACCGCCGGGTAGCCGAGGACCTGCCAGAGCCGGCGGTCCTTCACGGCGGACTCGGCGAACGTGGACAGCGGCTCGATGAGCAGGCGTGCGAGCTTCGGGAGACGACGGAGGACGTCGGGGGCGGCGAGCCCGCGGAGGTCCTGGAACGTCGTGTACAGGAACCGGCGGATCGCCATCGCGTAGGTGTCCTCGGCCGACGCCAGGTACTTCCGGATCCGCTTGCCGGCGCCGGGTTCGATCGACTCGAACAGGGCGATGTTCGCCTCGCGGTCGGCGCGGAGGTCGATCGGCTCGTCGTGGCCCTCGCTGTAGACGCGGTAGCCGGGGTCGAGCTTCTCGAGGTCGAGTTCGGCGTCCGCTGACGTGCCGAGCAGCTGGAAGAAGTGGTCGAACACCTCGGGCATGAGGTACCAGGACGGTCCGGTGTCGAACCGGAAGCCGTCCTGCTCCCACGATCCCGCGCGGCCCCCGAGCTGCTTCCGCTGCTCGAGCACGGTCACCGAGAAGCCGTCCCGAGCAAGCAGGGCGGCGGACGCGAGTCCGCTGATGCCGCCGCCGATGACGACGGCGCGGCGGGCGGGCACCTTGCGGTTGGTCGTGGTGCCGGCCTTCTTCGGACGGGAGGCGCGGGGCGGGGTCACGGCGTGCCTCCAGTCCGGTGGTGGGTCGCGCGCGACCGCAGCGGCGCACGTCCGGCGAGCACCTGCGCGGCCAGGCGCGCCTTCACCGGGTTCGGGACGCGCACGCGCGTCGTGATGAGGCGGTGCGCCGGCGTGACCGCGATGCGGTCGTTGAGCTCCTGGAAGAGCGCGTGCGCGAGACCGACCGCGTTCCGCGCGTCGGCGGGCAGCAGCCGGACGGTGGCGGCGGCGCGGTCGAGGTCCGCCTGGACGTCGGCGACGAGCCGGTCCTTCGTGGCCTCGTCGAACGTGCGGAGGTCAACGCCAGGGAAGTACGAGCGGCCGAGGACCTCGAAGTCGGCGTGCAGGTCGCGCAGGAAGTTCACCTTCTGGAACGCGGCGCCGAGCGCGCGGGCACCGTCGACGAGCACGGCATCGTCGAAGGTCGGCCGACCGGCGCGGTACACGAACGCGCGCAGGCACATCAGGCCCACGACCTCGGCGGAGCCGTACACGTATCGGTCGAAGGACTCCTGGTCGTGCTCGGTCCGTTCGAGGTCCATCCGCATCGAGGCGAAGAACGGCCGCGTGAGCTCCGGACCGAAGCCGGTGACGCGGGCGGTGCGGGCGAACGCGTGCACCACCGGGTTCACCGAGAACCCGAGGGCGATCGCACGCTCGGTGTCCGACTCGAGTTCGTCGAGGACGGTGCGGGCGAGCTCGCGGTCGAGGCCGGCCTCGGTCGCGGGGCCGTCCACCACCTCGTCGGCGACGCGGACCAGGGCGTAGACGTTGCGGATGTGCTCCCGGGTGTGCCTCGTGAGCAGCCGGCTCGCGAGCCCGAAGGACGTCGAGTACCGGTCGATGACGACACCCGAAGCGGCCTCGGCCGTGGCGTCGTACAGGGGCAGACGCGATGGTGCGGTCTGGTTCACCGGGCGCGTTCCACGAGTTCGGTCACGAGGCCCTCCAGGCGGTCGGCGAGGTCGTACGGCAGTCCGGCGAGCTCGGCACGGGCGAGTGCTGCGTGCTCGGCGATCCGCGACTCGGCGGCGGCTCGGGCACCGCAGGTGACCAGGGTCGCACGGAGTTCGGCCGCGCGCTCCTCGGTGAGGTCCGGGTCGCCGAGGTACGGCGCGATGTCGGGCCAGCAGTCGGTGGTCGCCGCGTACGCGATGAGCATGGTGCGCTTGCCCTCTCGGAGGTCCCCGAGCACGGTCTTGCCCGTCGTGCCCTCGTCCCCGAACACCCCGAGCAGGTCGTCGACGATCTGGTAGGCGATGCCGATCTCACGGCCGAAGGCACCGAGTGCGGCGACGACGGACTCGTCGGCACCGGCGAGCACGGCCCCGGACTGCAGCGGCGCCTCGAACGAGTACACGCTCGTCTTCGCCCGCTCCATCTGGAGGACCTCGTCGACGGTCGGCATCACCCCGAGCGCGAGGTCGACGTCGGTCATCTCCCCCGCGGCGCTGGCGAACACGGCCTCGTCGAGGAGTTCGAGCAGCCGGGCGCGTCGCTCGCCCGTGACCCCGGAGGACTCGATGAACCGGGGCGCGGCGGCGAGGGCGAGGTCCCCGGCGATCACGGCGGCGCTCATCCCCCGGTGCTCGGCGGTGGGCAGCGGCAGACCGCCGGTCGTCCCGGTGTCCCGGAAGGACCCGGCGACGTTCGGCTGTCCGCGGCGGGACCAGTCCCGGTCGATGACGTCGTCGTGCACGACGAGGGCGGTGTGCAGGAGTTCGTAGGCGGCGGCGACGTTCGCGGCGGCGTGCACGTCGTCCCCGCCGAGGCCGGCGTACGCGGTGAGGACCATGCGCGGGCGGAAACGCTTCCCGCCCATGCTCGCCTTGCGGAGCACCCGCCAGAGTTCCTCGGAAGGACGCCCGTAGCGCTCGGCACGCGCCGACGACACGACGAAGAAGCGCTCGAGGCAGTCGTCGACGAGCGCGAGGTCGATGTGCGCCACGGTGGCCGCTTCCTCGCTCATTGGCCTAACCTATCGATGCAGATGAGCGCATTCCCGGAAACCGTGGTGCTTCTGGCCGACGACCGTACCCCGATCGGCACAGCGGACAAGTTCACGGTGCACACAGACCACACGCCCCTCCACCTGGCATTCTCGTGCCACGTGCGGAACACCGACGGCGACGTCCTGGTGACCCGTCGTGCGCTCTCGAAGAAGACGTGGCCGGGGGTGTGGACGAACACCTTCTGCGGCCACCCCGGCCCGGACGAGACCTTCGAGGACGCCATCGCCCGCCGGGCGTCGCGCGAACTCGGCATCACCGTCCGTGACGTCGAACTCGTCCTGCCCGACTTCCGGTACCGCGCGGTGGACGCCTCTGGAATCGTCGAGAACGAGGTCTGCCCGGTGTACCGCGCGGTCACCGACGACGTCCCCGCCCCCGCGGACGACGAGGTCGCCGAGTACGCCTGGGTCTCCGAGGACGCCCTGCGCGAGTCCGTCGCCGGCGCGCCGTTCGCGTGGAGCCCGTGGCTCGGGTGGCAGCTCGCCGAGCTGACCTCGGCCGGCCTGCACATCACGCGCTGACCCGTCGCGGTCGCTCGTCGAACCGCGACGTCTCGGGCATGTGAACGCCCTCTCACTTGGCGCTCGCGCGGCGGCGGAGTAGGGTCGGTCGTCGGCCACGGGTGTGGCCACGAGGCTGCGGACCGCGGCCACGACGGACCAGAAGGGCAGGTGAGGCGCGATGTCGGGTGACCATCCTCGATCGGGCCGGCCGCCCCTGACGGTCGTCGCCGTGCCCGTTCGCTGAACCACGCCTGGCCCCGGATCCGCTCCGGGTGGACTTCGCGCCTGCCTGCTCCCGAGAGGAGCACAGCATGGCACTGATCGACAACGCGATCTACGTCGAGGGACGTCGCGTCGAATCACCGTCGACCCTGTCGCTCGCCACGCGGGGCGACCTCGCGTGGATCGGGCTGCTCCGGCCCGACGACGCCGAGCTCGAGGCCGTCGCGACCGAGTTCGACCTGCACGAGAACGCCGTGGAGGACGCCCGCAAGGGACACCAGCGCGCGAAGCTCGAGCGGTACGGCGACACCCTCTTCCTGGTGCTCCGACCCGCGTGGTTCGACGCCCGCGCCGAGACCGTCGAGTTCGGTGAGGTGCACCTGTTCGTCGGCGACCGCTTCGTGGTGAGCGTCCGGCACGCCGAGCGCCCCGACCTGGCGGCGCTCCGTGCCCGGGTGGAGGGGGACCCGGAGTTCCTCGCGCGGGGCTCCGAGGCCGTCACGGCCGCCGTGCTCGACGAGGTCGTCGACGGCTACGCCCCGGTCGTCGAGATCCTGCAGGACCACATCGACGCCATCGAGGACCAGCTGTTCGCCGGCCAGGTCGACCCCGGCGTCTCGAAGCGCATCTACCAGCTCCTCAGCGAGGTCCTGGCGTTCCAGCGCGCCACGAAGCCGGTGCCCGCGATGGTCAAGGGCCTGCTCCGCGGCGCCGACAAGTACGGCGTCGACGACGAGGTCCAGCACCGCCTGCGGAACGTGCTCGACCACGCACTGCGCGTCACCGAGCGGGTGGACTCGTTCCGTGCCCTGCTCGAGAACGCCCTGACCCTGCACTCGACCCTCGTGTCGCAGGAGCAGAACGAGGCGATGCGCCGCATGACGAGCGCCAGCCTCGCGCAGGGCGAGGAGAGCCGACAGCTCGCACGGGCCGCACACCGGCAGGGCGAGGAGGTCAAGAAGATCTCCTCGTGGGCGGCGATCCTCTTCGCGCCGGGACTCATCGCCGGGGTCTACGGGATGAACTTCGACCACATGCCGGAGCTGCACTGGCGGTACGGCTACCCGGTCGCGATCCTCGGGATGCTCGCCCTGATGGGCGTGCTGTGGGCCATCTTCCGCAAGCGCAATTGGCTCTAGGGATCCACGACTCAGGTGGCGCCGATCCCCGAGGTGTGCATAATGATCTGGCTCGGAATGTGAACGTGCACATCGGCGTGCTTCGGCCCCGGGCGAGAAACGAGTAGCAATGGCGTCGACGCGGACACAGCAACCGCGGTCGCCCAGCATCCGCGACGTCGCGCGGATCGCCGGGGTCTCCCACCAGACCGTCTCCCGCGTGCTCAACAACTCGGACGCCATCCGGGCGGAGACACGGGACCGCGTCCTCGCGGCGATGGAGCAGCTGCAGTACCGACCCAACCGGGCGGCGCGGGCACTGGTCACCAGCCGCACGCACACGATCGGCGTGCTCACGGCCCGCCGCGCGCACTACGGTCCGGCGGTCGCGCTGCAGGCCATCGAGGACGCCGCCGTGACACGCGGGTTCAACGTCACCACCTCGACCCTCACGGAGACGACGGACGAAGCGGTCCGGGAGAGCATCCAGCGGCTGCTCGATCTCGACGTCGAGGGCATCGTGGTGATCGCGCCGCAGCAGAAGGTGTTCGACCTCATCGAGGAACTCGGCATCCGCACGCCGTACGTCACGATGCGTGCGAGCGTGGGCGAGGACCCGACGGCGCTCTGGGTCGACCAGATGGAGGGCGCCCGACTGGCCACGGCCCACCTGCTCGACCTGGGCCACGAGTACGTCCGGCACATCGCGGGACCCCAGGACTGGATCGAGGCGGATGCCCGCATGCAGGGGTTCCTGCGCGAGATGTCCGACCGCGACATGCCCGTGGTGCCGCCGATCCTCGGGGACTGGACCGCGGACTTCGGCTACCACGCCGGCCGGGAGCTCCTGCGGTGGCGGGACTGCACCGCGGTCTTCTGCTCGAACGACCAGATGGCGCTCGGGGTCATGCACGCAGCGCGCTCGTACGGCCTCGACGTCCCGGGCGACCTCTCCGTCGTGGGGTACGACGACATCCCGGAGGCGAAGCACTTCTGGCCGCCGCTGACCACGGTGCAGGTCGACTTCGCCGAGCTCGGCCGGCGGTGCGTGGACCTGCTCCTGCCCGGCGAGGACGACGCCGTGCTGCGCCCGATCGACATCGTCCCCCAGCTCGTCGTGCGCGGCTCCACGAGCGCGCCCCGCAAGCGCTGAGCGGCGCCGCCGCCCCGCGCTTCGTGAGCAGGAATGGTCGAGTCGGCGAACGCGACCCGACCACTTCTGCTCACCATGCGAGGTGGGCGCGCCCACGGGCGGACTGGAGGCGCGTGGCGGCGCCGCCCCGCGCCTCCAGGCCGGAACGGGGTCACCCGGGTACCCCAACGTGGGGGACGTGCGCGGGCGAGTTCCGCCGGATCACGCGGGCCGTTACACAAACGCGACCAATCCGAATTGACAGGCGCGCCGATCCCGTGCGTAGTATTACCTCCGTTCCGCCGATGTGAACGGTCACATGGACCGTCACACGACGGGACACCGGACGCGACAACGAAGTCCACACAGGCCTCCTGTGCCCTTCGTTGCCGCAAGCAGAACCACCCGAAGGACTGCCGCATCGCAGCGGCAGAAGGAGATGCACCGTGGCGTCAACCCCGATCGACACCGGCCTCGAGACCCGGTCGATCACCGCACCCGAGACGATCCTCGAGATGCGCTCGATCACCAAGGAGTTCCCTGGTGTGAAGGCGCTGTCCGACGTCTCGCTCAGCGTCCGTGCCGGCGAGATCCACGCGATCTGCGGCGAGAACGGCGCCGGCAAGTCGACCCTCATGAAGGTCCTGTCCGGCGTCTACCCGTACGGCACCTACGAGGGCGAGATCGTCTTCGAGGGCGAAGAGGTTCGGTTCAAGGACATCAAGCAGTCCGAGCAGTCGGGCATCGTGATCATCCACCAGGAGCTCGCACTCATCCCCGAGCTGTCGATCACCGAGAACCTGTTCCTCGGCAACGAGCCCGGCAAGTTCGGCGTCATCGACTGGACGACCGCGCAGCTCCGCGCCCAGGACCTGCTCGCCCGCGTCGGCCTGAGCGACGACCCCGACACCCAGATCAAGAGCATCGGCGTCGGCAAGCAGCAGCTCGTCGAGATCGCCAAGGCCCTGCACAAGGACGTCAAGCTCCTCATCCTCGACGAGCCGACCGCGGCCCTGAACGAGAACGACTCGCAGCACCTCCTCGACCTCATCGTCGGGCTGAAGGCCAAGGGCATCTCGAGCATCATCATCAGCCACAAGCTGAACGAGATCGAGCAGATCGCCGACGAGATCACGATCATCCGCGACGGCAAGACCATCGAGACGCTGAACGTCAAGGGCGACGGCGTCAACGAGGACCGCATCATCCGCGGGATGGTCGGCCGCTCGCTCGAATCCCGCTTCCCGGACCGCACGCCGAAGATCGGCGAGACGTTCTTCGAGGTCCGCGACTGGACCGTGCAGCACCCGCTCGACGCGTCGCGCCTGGTCTGCAAGGGCTCGAACTTCCACGTGAAGCGCGGCGAGATCGTCGGCTTCGCCGGACTGATGGGCGCCGGCCGCACCGAGCTCGCGATGAGCATCTTCGGTCGCTCGTACGGCACCTGGCTCGGTGGCCAGATCTTCAAGGACGGCGAGGAGATCAAGGTCACCAACGTCCAGCAGGCGATCGAGCACGGCATCGGCTACGTGTCCGAGGACCGCAAGGCGCTCGGCCTCAACCTGCTCGACTCGGTGAAGCGGTCCACGGTGTCCGCCGACCTGCAGAAGATCTCCACCGCCGGCGTCGTCGACTCCCTGCAGGAGTACGACATCGCCGAGAAGTACCGCAAGATGCTCCGCACCAAGGTGCCCAGCGTCGAGGAGAACGTCGGGAAGCTGTCCGGCGGGAACCAGCAGAAGGTCGTCCTGTCCAAGTGGATGTTCACCGACCCGGACATCCTCATCCTCGACGAACCGACCCGCGGCATCGACGTGGGCGCGAAGTTCGAGATCTACGGCATCATCCAGCAGCTCGCAGCACAGGGGAAGGGCATCATCCTGATCTCCTCCGAGCTGCCCGAACTCCTCGGCCTCTCCGACCGGATCTACACGATCTTCGAGGGCCAGATCACGGCTGACGTCCCCGCGGACCAGGCCGATCCAGAAACGCTCATGCGCAGCATGACCTCCGCGCGGAAGGGCGCTCCCGTCTCATGAAGAACCTGAAACTGCTCTTCGGCAAGGGCAACTCGATCGGCCAGTACGGCATGATCATCGCGTTGATCGCGATCCTGATCATCTTCTCGATCGCGACGAACGGGCTCATCCTCGAGCCCACGAACATCATCAACGTGTTCCTGCAGTACTCCTACATCCTCATCCTCGCGCTGGGGATGGTCATGGTGATCATCGCGGGCCACATCGACCTGTCGGTCGGTTCGGTCGCGGCGTTCACGGGCATCATCGTGGCGCAGTCGATGTCGGTCTGGCACTTCCCGGCCTGGCTCGCGATCGTCCTCGGCCTCGCCGTCGGCGCCGCGGTCGGTGCCTGGCAGGGCTTCTGGGTCGCGTTCGTGAAGGTCCCGGCGTTCATCGTGACGCTCGCCGGCCAGCTGATCTTCCGCGGTGCGAACCAGATCATCGGCAACTCGACGTCCGTCCCGGTCCCCGACGACTACCAGCCGATCGGCTCGGGCTTCCTCCCCGACTTCGGCCCGGCGACGCCGTTCTCCAACGGCACCGTCCTGCTCGGGATCGTGACGTGCCTCGTGCTGATCTTCCTCGAGTTCCGCGGCCGCCAGCGTCGCAAGAAGATGCAGGCCGAGGTCGTCCCGCTCTGGGTCTCGATCGTCCGCACCGGCGTGCTCGTGGTCGTCACCCTCGTCGCCACGTACCTGTTCGCCGCCGGCCCCGTCGGTACGTCGATCCCGATCGTCGCGATCATCCTCGGCGTCCTGACGATCATCTACGGCTTCATCACCAAGAACACGATCTTCGGCCGCCAGGTCTACGCAGTCGGTGGCAACGCGAACGCCGCGGTCCTGTCCGGCGTCAGCGCCCGCAAGGTCAACTTCTTCGTCATGATGAACATGTCGGTCCTCGCCGCGATCGCCGGCATGGTGTTCGTCGGCTACTCCGGCGCCTCGGGCCCCGCGGACGGCACCGGCTGGGAGCTCGACGCGATCGCCGCCGTGTTCGTCGGTGGCGCCGCGGTCGCGGGTGGCATCGGCACGATCTCCGGGTCGATCATCGGTGGTCTCGTCATGGCCCTGCTCTCCAACGGCCTGTCGCTGATCGGCCTCGAGTCGAACCGCGTCCAGATCATCCGCGGTCTGGTCCTGCTCGTGGCCGTCGCCTTCGACGTCTACTCGAAGTCGCAGGGTCGTCCATCGCTCATCGGCGGCATGATGCGGCAGTTCCAGCGGAAGGACACGGAGCAGAACACCGTGGCCGCCCAGCAGCCGCAGTCCATCCAGGACCAGCCGGAGAAGGTCAACACCCAGTAGAGACGTGGCGCCCCGGGCAACCGGGGCGCACGAACCCCTCACCACAGCACCAACCCCTCAACGAAGAGAAAGCAATCACATGCGCAAGAAGCTCATCGCCGGCATCGGCCTGGCGCTCGTCGCGGGCCTCGCCCTCAGCGGCTGCTCGGCTCGCGGCACCTCCGGCTCGGACTCGGGCTCGGGGATCAAGAAGGGTGACCTCATCGGTGTCGCCCTCCCGGCGAAGACCTCGCAGAACTGGGTGCTCGCTGGCGCCGCGTTCAAGAAGTCGATCGAGGACGCCGGCTTCAAGGCCGACATCCAGTACGCGAACGCCGGCAACCCGGTTCCGGACCAGCAGGGCCAGATCCAGTCCATGGTCACCAAGGGCGCGAAGGCGATCATCGTCGGCGCGGCCGACGGTTCGCAGCTCGGCACGCAGGTCTCCGCAGCGAAGAAGTCCGGCGCGACCGTCATCGCCTGGGACCGCAACATCCTGAACACGAAGAACGTCGACTACTACGTGGCGTTCAACAACTTCAAGGTCGGTCAGCTGCAGGCCCAGGCCCTCCTGGACGGCATGAAGGCCAAGAAGTCGAGCGGCCCGTACAACATCGAGCTCTTCGCCGGTTCGCCGGACGACGCCAACGCCTCCGTGTTCTTCAACGGTGCGATGGACGTCCTGCAGCCGAAGATCGACGACGGCACCGTGAAGGTCGTCTCCGGTCAGACCTCCTTCTCGAAGGTCACCACGCAGGGCTGGCTCGCGCAGAACGCGCAGTCCCGCATGACCGACATCCTGACGAAGTCGTACACGAGCACCGAGCTCGACGGGGTCCTCTCGCCGAACGACACGCTCGCCCGTGCGATCCTCACCGCGACGAAGGCGGCCGGCAAGCCGAACCCCATCGTCACCGGTCAGGACTCGGAGACCGCGTCGATCCCGCTCATCATGAACGGCACGCAGTACTCGACGATCTACAAGAACACCACGGAAGAGGCCCAGGCGGCCATCGACCTCGTCGCTGACCTCGCCGACGGCAAGACGCCGAAGACGACGAAGGACAAGAACAACGACAACGGCGTGAAGGTGGTCCCGGCGGTCGAGCTGACCCCGATCCTCGTCACGAAGGAGAACGCGGTCGAGGCCTACAAGGGCAACGACACCCTCGAGGCACTCGCCAAGAAGGGCTGATCTCCCCGCACCACGGACGGCCCCGTCTCGCCTCGGCGAGACGGGGCCGTCCCGCGTTCCAGGGACGACACGGTGTCCCGACCCGGCCAGGCGCCGCCATGGGGCTGGCTGACCACCGGACTGGAGGCGCGGGTCGGCCCCGCACCGCGCCTCCAGTCCGGTGGTCGGTACGACGGCGCGACACCGCCCTCGGGCGTGGACACCGGCACGTCCGCGAGACGCCGCCGGTTCGAGCGGCGTCTCGCGACCGCGAGGTCGTCTCGGACGCACGGCGGCGTCTCGTCTCGATGAGACGAGACGCCGGCGCGACGCCGGTCAGGCGAGCGCCGCACGCAGGCGGCGGACCGCCTCGCACAGCGAGGGCACGTCCACCCGCGCCGTCCCGAACACCACCGCGGGGGTCGTGTCGAAGTAGCGCCGGGTCAGCCGCTCCCCCAGCAGGGACACCCGCGACCACGGGATGCCCGGCTCGGCGGACGTCACGGCACTCGGGAGCATCCGCACCGCCTCGCCGATCTCGACCAGGCGCATCCGGACCGCGTCGTAGACCAGGTCCTCCGGCAGCGCGTCGTCGTCGACGTACCGGCGGATCACCCCGCACGCCCGGATGACGTCGTCGAGCCGATCCCCGACGTCGCGGCTCACAGGGGCACCGCGTCGCGGACGGCATCGGTGCCCATCCCCGCAGCGTCCACGACGTCGACCCGGACGCCGAGGAGCTGCTCGGCCGCGTCCTGGATCCGCATGAGCGCGAAGATGCCGAGGCCCGGCTCGAGGTCCACCATGAGGTCGACGTCACTGCTCGGGCCGTCCTCGCCGCGGGCGACGCTGCCGAACAGCCGAGGGGCCCGTCCGCCGTACCGGTGCACGATCGCGGTGAGCTCCTGCCGGACCGCGGTCACCCGCTCACGGAGGGGCAGCGGCTCCTCGATCGGACGCAGGTCGATCACCGTCGTGAACCCGGCGGCGAGCAGCAGCCGCTGGAGCGCCACGAGGGACGGCTCGCGGCGACCGTTCTCGTAGGTGCTGATGACGCTCTGCGTGACCCCGGCACGCACGGCGAGCTGCACCTGGGTCAGCTCGGCGCGCAGGCGGGCGTCGCGGATGAGCTCGGCCGCCGACACTGGTGGCGCGGGTCTGGGGAGAACTGCGGGCATGCTGTCACGATACACAGAATGCGACATTTCGTATCGCAATTCTCCCGGGGCCGGGTGGTGTCCTACGGGCGGCGGGACACGTCCGTCCGCAGGAAGTTCTGCGCCGAGCGGGACGGTGTCGGCCCACGCTGCCCCTGGTACCGCGACTGGTACTCGGCGGAACCGTAGGGCTTCTCGGCGGGACTCGACAGCTGGAAGAAGCAGAGCTGGCCGATCTTCATGCCCGGCCAGAGCTTGATCGGCAGGGTCGCCACGTTCGACAGCTCGAGGGTCACGTGCCCCGAGAAGCCGGGGTCGATGAATCCGGCGGTCGAGTGCGTCAGGAGGCCGAGGCGTCCGAGCGAACTCTTGCCCTCGAGCCGAGCCGCGATGTCATCGGGGAGCGTGACGACCTCGTACGTCGAGCCGAGGACGAACTCACCCGGGTGCAGCACGAAGGCCTCGTCGGGGTCGGTCTCCACCAGACGGGTCAGGTCGGGCTGGTCCACCGCGGGGTCGATGTGCGGGTACTTGTGGTTGTCGAACAGCCGGAAGAACTTGTCGAGCCGGACGTCGATGCTCGAGGGCTGGACGAGCGAGGCGTCGTACGGGTCGAGCCCGATCCGGCCTTCGGCGAGCTGGGCGGTGATGTCGCGGTCGGAGAGCAGCACGCGCAGAAGCCTAGCGGCCCCGCGGCCGGCTCGATATGCTGCGAGGCTGTCCAGCGTCGGGCGGCGTCACACTGCCGGGAGGGACCGACATGACCGCGTACACCGTGCACGAACTCGACGTGCCCGCCACCATGGACGACGACGCCGCGACGGTGCAGGCCTTCCGCGACTGGGTCCGTGTGCAGAACGCCGCCGAGGTCGCCGTCACCCGGTTGCCCGAGATCCTCTGGACGCCCGAGGAACAGCTGCCGTACCTGCTCGACCCCGAGGCACCGAGCCGCCTCTTCGTCGTGCGCGATCCCGACGGCGACGTCGTGGCGGCCGGCTCCTACGACACCAAGCAGGCACCGGGGACCCCGAACTGCTGGATCGCGGTCGCCGTCGCGCCGGACCACCAGCGGCGGGGCATCGGCACGCTGCTGGCCGAGCACCTTGAGGGCATCGCCCGCGACGACCGTCGCATCCAGTGGAAGACGTACGCGGTGTCACGGCAGGTCGGACCGGCGTCCGGACCGGGGTACCTCGTCCCGCCCACCGGCCACGGCGCCGTGCCCGAGGACGAAGCCGGCGCACGGTTCCTCAGCGGGCGCGGCTGGCGCTTCGGGCAGGTCAACCGGATCAGTCGTCTGGCGCTGCCCGCCGACCACTCCGTGGTGCGCGAGCTCCACGACCGGGCAGCAGCGGCCGCCGGGCCCGACTACCGGGTGCACGCGTGGGCCGGGCCGACGCCGGAGCAGTGGCTCGACGGGGTCGCGCTGCTCGAGACCCGGATGAGCACCGACGCTCCCGAGGGCGACATGGAGGAGCCGGAGGACGTCTGGACGCGCGCGCGCCTGCAGGAGCACGAGGCGCAGCTGCAACGCTCGCCGCGCACGATGGTCACGGTCGCCGTCGAGCACCTCCCGACCACCACCTTGGCCGGTTTCACGCAGCTGGCGGTGCCGGACGCCGCGCACCAGCCGGTCATGCAGGGCGACACACTCGTGCTGCGGGAGCACCGCGGGCACCGGCTCGGCTGGCTCCTCAAGGTGGCCGGCATCGAGCACGTCGAGCGGGACTTCCCGGGCCGCCCGTCGATCATCACGTTCAACGCCGAGGAGAACCGGCCGATGCTCGACGTCAACGAGGCGGTCGGGTTCGTGGGGGTCGGCAGCGAGGGGATCTGGGAGCGCCGCGTCTGACGACGCGACCTGAGGCGGACCGCAGCCGGATCCGGCGACTCGCGCCGCGCCTCCAGTCAGGGCACCTACCATTGGACGGTCATGACCGTCACGTCACCCGAAACCCAGCCTGGAGGCGCGGCGCCGGAATCCGCGCCCGTCACCGCGCGCACGTCCACCGTCGCGACGGTCCTCGTCATCGCGATCCCGCTCGCGGTCGCGTGCTCGATCCTCGGGCTGACGCTCACGGGAGCGTTCACCGCGAACCAGCAGCTGGTGTCCGCGGGCGACCTCGTCGAGTACGGCCTGCCCGTCGCGCGGGTCGTGCACGACACGATGGCGGCGCTGACGATCGGGCTCCTGGTCGTCGGGGCGTTCGCGCTGCCGGCGCAGAAGAAGGACCACGGCGCGATGTCGAGCGTGCAGCACCGGGCATCGCGCTGGGCAGCTGCGACCGGCGCGGTGTGGTTCCTCGCCGCCGTCGTGAGCATCGTCTTCACGGGGGCGAACACCCTCGGCGTCCCGCTCACCAGCCCGGTGTTCGCACGGAACTTCATGCTCTTCGCCTTCCAGGTCGAGATCGGGCAGGCGCTCGTGGTCTCCGCGGCAGCGATCCTCGTCGCGACCGTCGTCGCAGCCTTCGCCACCCGTGTCACCACGCTGGCCGTGGCCACGGTCGCCGGGCTCTTCGCGCTGCTCCCCCTCGCGCTCTCCGGGCACGCGGCCGGTTCGCTCGAGCACGCGAACGCGGTGAACTCGCTCGCGGTGCACCTCGTCGCGGTGTGCGTCTGGGCGGGCGGCCTCGTCGCCGTGCTCGTGCTGCGCACCCGGACGAAGGGTGCCACCGGCCGGGTCGTGTCGCGCTACTCGACGCTCGCCGGGTGGGCGTTCGTGGCCGTCGCCTTCTCGGGCATCGTGAACGCCTCGCTCCGGCTGACCGGCCCGCTCGACCTCTTCACGACGACGTACGGGTGGCTCATCACGGTGAAGGCCGTGATCCTGGTGCTGCTCGGGCTCGCCGGGGTCGTGCAGCGTCGCCGGCTCGTCCCCGCCCTGCTCCGTTCCCCGCTCGACCGGCGGTCGTTCACCCGGTTCGCCCTGGCCGAGGTCGTCTTCATGGCGGTGGCCATCGGCGTCTCGGTCGCGGTGTCACGGTCGCAGCCGCCGATCCCGCAGACGCCCGAGACCGGTGAGGACACCCGTTCCGGCCTGATCGGGTTCCCGTACCCGCCGGCCCAGACCGTGCACACGTACCTGACGCAGTGGCACATCGACTGGGTGTGGCTCGCACTCGCGGTCGTCGGGGCCGGCTGGTACCTGCTCGCCGTCCGGAAGCTCCGGAAGCGCGGCGACAAGTGGCCCGTCGGCCGCACGATCGCGTGGTTGCTCGGCTGCGCGCTGTTCATCTGGACGACCTCGGCGGGACCAGCGGTCTACGGGATGATCCACTTCTCGTCGCACATGCTCCAGCACATGCTGCTGATGATGTTCGTGCCGCTGCCGCTCGTGCTCGGTGGCCCGGTGCTCCTGGCGCTGCGGACCCTGCCGGTGCGGAACGACGGCTCGCGCGGCGCCCGCGAGTGGCTCATGCTCTTCACACACTCGCGGTACATGCAGTTCCTGGCGCGGCCGGCCGTCGCGGGTGTGATCTTCGCGGGCTCCCTCGTGGTGTTCTACTTCACGCCGGCGTACGAGTACGCCATGCAGTCGCACGAGTGGCACGTCGCGATGATCGTGCACTTCGTGTTCAGCGGGTACCTGTTCTTCTGGGTGTTCGTCGGCGTCGACCCGGGCCCCGCGCGACCCCAGTACCCGATCCTCATCATCGCCCTGCTCGCGACCCTGGCCTTCCACGCGTTCTTCGGCGTCGCGGTGATGACCTCGCAGTCGGTGTTCGCGCTCGACTGGTTCCACGCGCTCGGACAGACGAACGACGCGGCACTCCTCGACGACCAGCACACGGGCGGCGGGATCGCGTGGGGGGCGTCCGAGCTCCCGATGGTGTTCGTCGCGCTGCTCGTGGTGCGGAACTGGGTGAAGTCGGACTCCCGGGACGCGAAGCGCTTGGACCGCAAGGCCGACCGCGACGGGGACGCCGACCTCAAGGCGTACAACGAGCGGCTCGCCGCGATGCACGACCGCGACTGAGGCGGGGGCCGGGGTCCCGGGTTCCCGGGGTCGCGGGGTCGCGGGGTCGCACCGTGCGAGGTCACGCCACGTCCTCGCACGCAGTGTGCGAGGTTCCGCGCAGAGTGCGCGGCCGATCAGGTCGCACGCAGGTCGGAACCTCTCACACTGCTCAGCGACACCGCCGCGCGGCCGCAGCGCCGGTCAGTCGCCGTGCACGATGCAGACCGCGTCGAGGTCCAGCGCGGCCTCGAGCGCAGCGGAGATGCCGGACTCGCCGTCCGCCCCCGCCGGGGTCACCGTGTCCACCCACCACAACGGCGTGGACAGGGTCGGGGCGTCCGGGAGGATCCGTTGGACCTCGTCGAGGGAGTCCACCCGCCGCACCCCGAGCACGGTGATGACCGGGTGCGTGGCGTCCCGACAGACCTGCATCATCGGGCCGTCGTCGAGCGCCCGGACACCCCAGGTCTCGTCGTGCAGGAGCAGGGCCTCGGCGACGTCGCGCGTCTCCACTGCTTCCCGGCAGAGCAGGGTGACGTCACGGGGCACTGTGACCGCCGAACGCGTGCGAACCAGAACCACCGCTGACGTGCCCGTCGAGCGTGCCCTCGTCGTGCGCCGGATCGAGCGGTGCGCCGCCGACGAGCTGCAGGAAGCGGTCCTCGTCGATGCGGTCCAGGAACGCCTCGAGCGCTTCCCACCCGTCGTCGAACCGCACCACGAGCCCGCCGCCGCCGAACGTCGACGTGGTGGTGCGCGGTGGCGGCCAGACGCCGTCGCGGTCGAGGAACTGCGAGGCCTCTGGTCCGACGACGACCGCGAGCGGCGTGGGTTCGCCGTGCGACACCGCGCGGACGAGGTGGTCGGCGTCACCGCGACGCTGCATCACCACGCCGAAGACGGGTTCGACGTCGTCCGCGACACGGTGCACGGCGTCCAGCAGCTTCGTCGCGAGGGCCGGGTCTGCCCCGTCCTCGGGGATGGTCAGCACCGCGGACATCGTCTCGACGACGACCCCGTCGAGCAGGTGTGCGGTCATGGTCGCCGAGAACCCCTCGCCCACGGCGTACGAGGTGGAGATCGCCGGCGCCTCGTGCTTGGCGTACTGCGTGACGACCCAGCGGTCCCACGGCACGGTGAGCGGCTCCGCTGTGCCCCAGCGCGTCGGGCACGTGCCGACCGTCTCGCACAGGGCCTCGATCGCGGAGCCGATGTCGATCGCCCGCTCGGAGTGGTGCCGGAGCGTCAGGTCGATGCTGATCTGCCGGACGGAGTCGGCCGCGACCGGGTGGTCCGCCGCGGGCGTCCCGACGAGCTCGGGTCCGCGCCGGACGAAGTCCTCGATGCCGGAGGCAGCGACCCCCGTGCGTCCGTCGCGCAACGTGCCGTCGGGGGCGACCGCGGCCCACGCAGCCCCGTGTGCTCCCAACGCGTGCCGGAGGGCGGGCGTGATGGATGCCTCCAGGCCGGTGCGGAGCACGACCATCCGGCCGGACTCGGACGCACGTCGCAGCAGGGAGGCGAGCGCTTCGGTCAGCCACACCACCGGCGAGGCGGACTCGACCACGATGGCGGGGCCGACCACGTCGTCGATGAGGGGATGTCTGACCATCCGGGTCCTCCTCGGGTTCGCGGGTCGCTCGATCCACCTGGACGGTACACACACGCACGACACCTGTCCGTCAGGCGGGCGGGCTCACAGCGGAGACTCGGGTGCGCCCGGCGCACGTCCTCGGGACGCTGCAGCAGACGGCCTGGAGGCACGGATCGCGTCCGCCACGCGGCGCACGGTGGGCGCTCGGCTGGCGTCCAGCGGAGAATCCGCTAGGCTTGCGACGTCCCGCTGAGCGGGGTGCGCGAGTGTAGTTCAATGGTAGAACTCCAGCTTCCCAAGCTGGTAGCGCGGGTTCGATTCCCGTCACTCGCTCTCTTCTGAGGAGCCGATCTCTCTGTCGTTTCTCAACGCAAGTGAGACTCCTCTCGTCCTAGTTGAGACTCTGGCGTGCGCGAGGAAGCAAAGCGACGCTCGGGTACTGATCTGCCGAGCGCCGCGACTCTTGGACGCCATACTGGGCATATGGCAGTTGCGCAGGCCGGCCCTGAGCTGGAGACCTTCTTGCTCGGCACCGTGGGCAAGACCATTTCGGCCGTACAAGTGCTGGCCCCGAACGCGTTGAAGTCAGTTGTCCCGTTGTCCGTGCTCGCTTCCGCGACCATCGAGACGTTCGACCTCGGGGCGGGAAGAACCTTCACCCTTCACGCGGGCGAGTACCTGCTGATGGTCGACTTGCAACGCACGGGCAGGGTCATGTCGCTTCCCTCCGCGCAGGCATGGAGTCATGCGTCGCCCGGGGGGCGGCCGACCGCCCGTCTCCAGTTCACGGACGGTTCCGCCATAGACCTGTCGGAACCCGGGCGAACGAAGCGGATCACGCTCGAGTTGACCGTCCGATAGGCAGCCGCCGACTCAGCAGCGATCGGCAGCGTCGAGGCATGCGGAGCAGCTACTCTCAACGAGTCACCTTCTGCCTCTGGAGAACCGAATGAGCGCGCTCGAACACCGGTCCGACGACCTTGTCGTGTCAGGAAACTTCATCCGCGCGGTCCGCGACGCAGGCTACCTTTCGTTGTCCACTGCTCTCGCGGAACTGGTCGACAACGCGCTCGAGGCCGACGCGCGACACGTGGACATCGACATTCGCCGAGACGATCCGAGTGTCTGTCCGATCGTCACCGTCACGGACGACGGACATGGGATGACGGCGTCGGAACTTCGCCAGTGCCTCCGGTTCGGCGGGTCGTCGCGGTTCGGCAGCCGGGCATCGTTTGGCCGTTTTGGGATGGGCCTTCCAGCCGCGAGTCTGAGTCAGAGCAGCAGGGTGCGGGTCACCTCCGCCCGCCGCGGCGAGGTACGACGAGCCGTCACTCTCGACGCCGCCGCCATCGTCTCAGGAGTCGCGCCGAATTTCACGCCGGTCGAGGTCGCCCCGGCATCGGATGCACACGGCACGGCAGTCGAATGGCTCAACTGCGATCGGGTGGAGTACCGGCGGCTCGGCTGGCTGCAGCGCGCTGTGATCCGCCGGCTCGGTCGCCTCTATCGGGAACCGTTACGCGGTGGCACGTCGATCACTGTCAACGGCAAAGCTGTGCCCCCTGCCGACCCGTTGCTGCTGGAGACGGAACTCGACGGTGTCAGCGCAGACCTGCCCTTCCCGCCGATGCGCTTTGCCATCCCGGATGACGTAGGTGGAACTAGCGAGGTCACCGTTAGGTTCTCCCTCCTTCCCGTTGAGGCGTGGGCTGGCCTGGACCAGGCGACGAAACGCCGGGTCGGCATCATCGGCGGCGGTGGCATCTCTGTCCTGCGAGCCGGGCGGGAAGTCGCGGATGGGTGGATGTTCACGGGCGGCAAGCGAAAGGAGAACTACGACGACTGGTGGCGGTGCGAGATCCAGTTCCCCCCGACCCTTGATGACGCGTTCGGCATCACCAACACCAAACAAGGCATACGGCCAACGCGCGCCCTCAACGACACGCTCGAGCCGTACGTCGAAGCGACGGCACGGCTCCTCAACGGACGGGTGCGACGCGCCTTCGAAGAGGTGAAGTTCCGGGCAGCAACCGAGCGGGCCTGCACCGTCGCTGCCGCCGCCGACGGAGACCTACCGGCGATCCGAAACCATGTCGGATCCCCGCTGACGTACCGGATATGCGCCGAACCGCTCCCGATAGAATCGATGCTCCGGACCGAGCTTTCGAACCAGAGATTGGATCTGACGCTGAACGTGGACCATCCCGCTTTCGCGGCCCTGTACGCGCCGCTCCAGTCGGTCGAGGTCTCGACCGAAGGAGGCGTACGCACTTCGTTTGAACTGATGCTGCTCTCCCTCGGACGCACGCTCGCGCACTTCGAAGCCGACGGGACGTCGACTGGGGAATTTGTTACGCGGTGGAGCCGCACCTTCGGACGAATGCTGCGGCAGTCTTGAACTCCTCCTCGACCATTGCTGTAGACCTTCCGACGCAAGCGTCCGCCGAGGAGCGTGAGGGTTTCATCCGGGTCACCGAAAACCTCGCAGCGGTCCGGTTCGATGAAGACACGTCCCTGGACCACGACGAGGAGTTCGCGGCCGCAGGCATTAACGACGTTCACGACAATCCGTACCTTGCTGCGGCGGCCCACATCCTGATTGACCTCGTCGACCAAGGATGGGTGGTGCACCGCAGCGACGGCGGCGTCACCGTTCGCCCGCCGGACCCCGACAGCGATAGGGGAACCGAGAAGCTGCGCGTTCGGCGGCAAGAACATTTGCGCCGCGATGCGCAGTTGCGAGAGCCCAGTGTTCGGCGCTTTGTGCGGGGCATGGAAGCCCCACATGAATACAACGGCCGGATGGTGTCCGTTTTCAATCTTATGCGCGACGGCGAGGAACTCGCAGTCGCGCTTGAGCGCGGACTCGAGACGTCGGCGCCCATCAAACCGTACGTCCAGGTTGTTGATGCGGAAGCGGTCGATGCATTCACGGGGTTCCGACTACAGGACATCTGGCGGTATTTCCGGCACACCTGGTCAAACGCCTATCAGACGGTACCCGGAAGGTCGATGGCGTTGCTGATTCGCGACGCGGCAACGGAGCACCACACCGTGATCGGCCTTGCGGCGCTGTCCAGTCCAATTGTGCAGATCGCTGGCCGGGACAATTGGATCGGTTGGAGCACAGCACAAGTCCTCGACCAGTTGGCCAACGAGCCCAGTGACCGCGCCGCCCAATGGGTCGCTTCCCGAATTCGAGCGCAACGAGAAGACATTTACGTCGCCGACCTGCTCCGGGAGGACGTCCTCAGTCCTCCCGACCTCGTCTCCCCTGCCGCGGAAGCGATCGCGCGTCTGCGAGAAGACGCTGACCGTCATCGGGCCAAGCACCACCGCGGCCGTCTGATCCGAGATCGCAGCGCAACCTCCGACGATTACTGGGTGAACCGTGCGGAAACGCCACTCTTCCGGTCGAAGCGCGCGAAGGCACTCGCCGACACCCTCGATGCGCAACGTCTCCTTGGCGCCACCCTTGGTGACGTTCCCACGGGCGCGGACCTCTCCGCCGCACTCAACGACCGGGAGTTGCGGAAGCACGTCGGTCGGGTAGTTCGTCGGGCGCGCGGCGAACGAGTAGGAACGGTGATTGCTGACCTCACCGTCTGCGGTGCAGTCGCCCCTTATAACGCGCTGGCCGCTGGGAAGCTCGTAGGCGCTCTCGCCGCGTCACCGTTCATCGCCAGCGCGTACGCCCGACGTTACGACCGACCGAGCGAGATCGCGTCCGCGATCGCGGGTCGCCCGATCCGCCGAGAGTCAAGGCTTTCCTTCATCGGAACGACGTCGCTGTACGGCTCAGGGGCGAGTCAGTACAACCGCCTCTTCTGGCCAGCTGAAGTCATGGGCGGCAGAGAAGGTGAGCGGCTGGGCTACTACCCTCTGGGCCGTTCACGCTCGTTCGGGTCATCCCACTTCTCCGACGTGACAATCGCAGCACTCGTCCGAGTCTCCGAACATGCCGGCTCACTGGTGAAAGTGAACAGCATGTTCGGTGAGGGCGTCAGCCCGCGGCTGCGGAAGGTGCGGCTGGGGCTGAATGCATTGGGCTGGTCCTCGGAAGATCTGCTCAAGCACGGCCGGGAGCGGATCCTGTTCGGGGTTCCTCTGGTTCGGAACGTCCGCGACTACTCGCTCGGCATCGACTCTGAGCCGGACTACCTCTTCGACAGCAGGCAGACGAGCACCCAGCAGGTGGTCGACTGGTGGTTCGAACGGTGGGCATTGCGACGCGCTGCCCGGCCCGAGATTCTCGAGCAGGTCCGACAGCACAAAGTTACGTTCCCTATTCAGCATGGAGCTCGGGTTCCAAATCCGCCGCCGGAGGAACTACCAGAGCGATGACGGGGCCGCCCCGGCGTCCAGCCGGAGCGGCCCGATGTTCTCAGAGCACGCGGGATACCCCCAGGGCGGTGAGTATCCGTTGCGACGCCACTGGGAGGTTCCGGCTGACCGTCATCTCGTCGATTGGGTCGGCTGCAACGGTTCCGACCTTGCGGACCTCCTCGAGCTGCGGCGTTGGCGGACCATCGGCGGTCAGCGGCCGCTGTACGTAGAAGATCCGGTCCGGTCCGCGCGCAGCCCGGGCAAGAATCGGCGCATCCACCGTCCCAACGCCTGGCACGTCAACCGTCGCGTGGCCGATAAATTCGATGTCATCGAGACCGCGGCTTCGCAGGTCAGCGAGGAGCCGTCGGATCGCGAGTTCCACCCGTTCGGCACTCAGTTCCGGTTGCTCGCGTTCCAGCGCCCACCGCAGCAGCGTCGCACCGAGATGCCGATCCAGCAAAGCGTGTTCGAAGCGGTTCCTGAAGCTTCGCAGGCACCGGTAGCAGGATGTCTCGCAGTTCTCGGGGCACTCCTGAAGCAGTTTCAACGCATCCTGGAACACCGCGATCCCCTGGTCGTGAACTGCTCTCGTGAACCCAGCTCCACCCGGCAACGTGTCGTAGAGGTAGATTTCCGCCTCGAGCCCGTCGGAGCCGCGGGCGGTCAGCGCCGGTCGGTGCTCAGCTTGCAGTTCGGACTGATCGATCCCGAGGCGCGCGGTCGCGGCGATCGTGATTGCCTCCGCAACGGTCCGCAGAGCTACTTGTGTCGGCAGCAGGTTCGGCCGAAGGGTCATCGGATTCTCAACACGCAGGCGGATGAGGAGCACGTCGGATTCGAAATCAGTGCCGAGCACCATGTTCCGAGTTCCGAACCCGCCCGGACACTGCTGGTCCCGCGAGTCGGGGTACGGCTTCGGATGCGGGGCCGCGGTTGCACCGGTGGCGTTCGCGGACGGTTCGATCAGACCGCAGGCTATGCAGCACGAGTATCCCTTCCCCTGCGGACCGGTGTTGCTGACCAACAGTGTGCTGCGTTGGAAGACATGGGTCAGCTGTGGGGTGAGTTGCTTCCACTTCGTTTGATCGTGCGGTCCATTGGTTAGCAGTTTCGCCCGAGTGGCGTAACTCTTCTGGGGCGCAGATCCATCACTTGTCTCGGGATCCTGACCGACCGGATGCGCGAAGCCTGGAGGCCGGATCCAGTTCATCGCGGCGCCGAACGTTCCCTCACCATCACAGGCGGGACAGTCCTGCGGTTCCCCGCGAACAGCTTCGTCCTGGCCGACATGCTTGGCGTAATGGCAGACCGAACACTCCAGGTACAGCTGCTTGTCCTCCCACGCCTTCGAGAGTTCCCGACGCGGATACAGGGCGCCGGACGTCCACTTTTTGTTATCCACCCAGACTGTCTTCCCGGGCGCATATTGGGTCAAGGCGACTGGAAGTCCCTGCGTCGGCTCGTAAAGCGTCTGCACGTTGAATGGCGTGGACTGAACAGCATCAAAAACGTGGAACGCGACGACGTCAGTGGGGAACGCGTATCGAGGCAGCACGCCCTTGTCGATGAGTCGGTTCAGGAGGTTCATCTGGGTGCCCCGCTCGGAAGGTTCCTCGCCCACCTCCTCCTCCGCGTCCTCCTCGTCGTCCGCGTCAGCTACCGACCAGGCGTCGTCCGTTTTGCTGGCGGCGAGCGGCTCGCTGTTGTTCTCGGCGTCCGCCGCTGTGGGCAACGCGCCCGAGATGAGCGCGCCGTCGATCGCCTTCAGCGTGTCGTCCACGAGCCCGTCGAGAATTTCCGCTCGGTGCTCCGCACTGAGTTGCGCCGGGAGCCACTCATCGACCGCTTGAACGAGTTCCAGCTCATGGTCGCGGAGCCACTGCTCAAGACCCGTCCGGTTCATCTGCGCGAACTCGGTGAGGAAGTTTCGCACCGTTCCCAGCACCTCAAAGAGTGAGCGGTGCGCACCGGCATCGGCGTCAGGGAGGACGTCCTGGTTGTAGCGTTGCAGCAGATACGCAGTGACATGTCTGCGGGCGATCTGTTCGTTGTCGAGAGTGAGCGTCGGATCTTCCACGACGCCGCGGATCATCGATATGGGTTCGCGGAAGAAGTGATCGTCATGGCTGTCAGCACTACCAAAGGCGAGCACCGTCGCAACCGCATTGCCCCGCCGGCCGGCGCGGCCAGCGCGCTGCTGATAGTTGGCCCGAGACGGCGGCATGTTTCGCAGCGCCACCCCGGAGAGATTGCCGATGTCAATACCCACCTCCATCGTCGTCGTGCAGGACAGGACGTCGATTGCGGTACGCCCCTGACCCACGCCAGGAAGGTCGACCTCGATGTCCTGGAACAGCAACTCGTACTGCTCCGCCCTGGAGAATGCGTCGTCCTGCTTCGTGCTGTTCAGCTGCGCGGTGTGCTCTGCGGCGACGATGCTCATCGGCACGGAGGGTTCCAACCGCAACGCTTGCCCGGCACTGGCTCGGTAGTACCCCTTGCGAGCGGTAAACACTGCATCTGTGTCTGGGTCGATCACACGAACGGTGCTCTGTCCACAACTGACGCACACCGTCCGGCCCGGGAAGGCGCGCTGCGTGAACCGGCACCGGTCGCAATACCCCCAGAGCCCACCAGTCTCGAACGTCACTTCCGTCGCACGCAACCGGTAAAGGTTCGGCGCCATCGGCTCGCAGAAGTGGGCCAGGAGAACGGGCAACCATTCTGTCTTGAACCGCCGCCGGCTCGCTGTGTGGGGCAGCCACTGCTCGATTTTCTGGAATGCTCCACGGTGGGCCTGCACCTTTCGGGGCATGTTCCACCAATCGTCGTTCATCGCGGTGAACCACACGCCGCTGCGACTCAACCATTGATTCAGCCATAGCCGAACGAGCGCGATTTTGGTGTCTGTGTCCTCTGCGACACCGTCGATGTTTGGCAAAGCCTGGGCGAGTCCGGCGGTCTCGCGTGGCAACTCCCGCAACGACGCCAATCCGAGCGCTGCAAGCCCACGGTTCGGGTCGGTGATTGTTGTGTACATTGCCTGCAGCAGAGACTGTGGTGGTCTGGTCGGCACGTTCAGCAGTTCCATCAGGGCTGCCGCGTCGTCTTGGAGCGCACCGTCCGCGATGCGTCGACGCACGTCGTTCATCGGCGGCGTGGACTCCCCTCCCCGCAGTTCCGGACGGAGGCGAACTTTCAGCTCGTTCGCGCCGACGAGGACAGCGCTGTACAACCGGTCAAGGGTCAGGGCGTTTGCGCTGAGCGGCTTCTCGGCGAGCCGAGCCCAGCCGTACATCATTACGGGCCGTAGGGAGTCCTGCATGGAGTAGTTCTGCAACGTTGGCGCAAGACGCGCGGCGACCTGCCTGCTGTCGGAAAACACCAACACTTTCCGCCCACGCAGGGGTGCAAAGTCCGACGGTGGAGCGCTTGGCGGCTGCACCTCGAGCTGGCGGCTGATGAGCGCCTGGAATGGTTGATCGCCCTTCGTCTGATGATCTTGGACGGGCGTGCTGCCGAAAAACAGTCCGCCGCATGAACCGCACGGTGTGAATCGGCCGTCTGCGTGCACAACCGTTGCATCGTCATCATCGTCGACCTGCACCTCACCGGCCCGTTGCGCGGTGATGTACACCGTTCGACAACGGTCGGGTTCGCCGTCCGGGTGCAGCGCTCCCGTGACAAGGTTCAGCTCAACAACTTCATACTTGTCTCCGGCGATCCCAGGCGTTTCCAGAAGCAGGTCCAGCGGCTCAAGTTCGTTCGCGGCGCTTCCAGTTGACTGGAATGCCATGCCGGGCTCGTTCCAGAGGTACGTGGGATCCAGGACGTTGTTGGTGTAGGCGCGCGCGTAGGAGACACCACAGTGGCGGCATGTGTAGTACTCGAATACCCGAGCCCCACATTCGCATGTGCTGCGGGGCTGCGCGTACAGTTTCCCAATTGGGCTTTCGCCATCACCATCTCCTGGCCTCGCTGAGCAGTCAGCATCAACGCATGCCCAGAGGCCCGGAAGCCCACGGAAGAACGCGTGCACCCGGCAAGGCAGCAGTCCCGAATCTTCCGCAGCGCGCTTCGCGGCACTGCCGAGAGCGACCAAAGCAGTGACGGCTTGGTCCGCGATGAGCGTCTCCACGTCGGGGAACACGACCTTCCCCAGTTCCCCGACCGCTTGCGCCTGCCGCATCGTCTCGTTGATTAGTCGGCTCATGGGCCCCCATCCTTCGAGCGCACTGTGCAACAGCAGGGCGCTGTCGTCCTCGGCCTCCGGAACGCCCCGATACGCCAGGAACGGTTGGAGTGCTTCAACACGATCTGCGTCCCGTTCCGCGTCGTAGTAACGCTGCAGGGGTACCGCGGCGAGAACCTCAGCGTCCTCCCTTGTGCCCGGTGCATCTCCTTCGCTGGTACGCAGGGCGCTCGTAACGGGTCGGAAGGATGACGCGGCTTTACCCGTCAACTCAGCCGCGAATTCGACCGCTGACGCTGCGGACGTGAAACTTGCACTCGTGGTGATGACTTGGAAGCGGTCAGCTGCGATGCCGAGCCGTGTCCGCAGGCGCCGTAGCAGGAGGCCGACCTCCGCACCTGCGGCGCCTCGGTACAAGTGTGCTTCGTCGACGATGAGGAGAAACTTCTCAGTCGGGTTCGCCGCGAGCCACGCGGCCGTCTGATCGAATATCGGCCGCTCCAACGGACGCATCAGCATGTACTCGAGCATCGAGTAATTGGTGATCAGCGCATCGGGTGGGCTCTGCAGCACCTCATGGCGTGTCAACAGTTCAGGGTCATGCCTTTGCAGAATGGCTCTGATGAACTCACTATCCGCGTTCTGCCAATGGGAACCCTTTTCGCCATACCAAGCACGAAGGTCGGGCTTCGCCGGCCATTTCCCGCGACCTTGGAGATGCTTCATCAGCTTTGCCGCCGCTTCGTGACCAGAGGCGGTCGTATCTGCGGCGCGCTCCTCGATGAGAAGGTAGAAGTCTTCGATCGCTTTCAGACGGATTTTGTCCTTGCTGATCGTACGAACACCCGGGTACAGGGTGCGGCTGGTGTAGCGAGCGAAACGGGCGGGCCTCCCAGCCCAAGCCTCGAAGTGAGTGGTGACACGCGGGTCTCCAAGGAGCAACCGAAGCCGTCCGAGCTGGTCGTTAACGAGCGCGTTCATTGGGTAGAGCACCAGAGCGCGCACGGCTGGCTGCCGGAACGAGTCCGGACGTGCCTGCGCCTCATCGGCGAACTTCGCAAGCATCGGCAACAGGAAGGACTCTGTTTTCCCGGAACCGGTACCGGTGGTGACAGCCAAACTGGAACCATCTGTGCCCGCCCATTCCAACGCGTCTGCCTGATGCGTGTAGAGCGGGTCGTGAAGGAGCGGAACCACCCCGTTCGCACCTTGCCCAAGGGCATTGAACAGTGTTCGCGCGCCTTCTGAGAGGCGGAGTTCGTCGAATCGCTTTCCAGCTTGGTACCGCGGGGTGCTTTCGATATACGGATCTCGATAGAGCACACCTTCTGTCTCCAGTAGAGTCCGTCGCTGCGCAATGACGTTGGGATTCCCTACGTGATACGCCGCTTCGATGTACTCCCGAAGCGCTGCCTGAATCTCAGTAATTGTCTCGGCAATTGTCAACGGATCATTTTTCGTCATCCGCGTGTCCCTTCTGCATCCAAAGTGTGTCTTGCAAGAAGTTTGTGATGCCGGCCACCGTGTCGGTTTCGGTGCGCGCTGATAGCAGCGCGCCGCGCGCTCGTGGAGCGGCGTCCGTCATCAGGTTGATGTAGCGGGCAGCGAAACCGGGCAGGGGCGCGAAGAAATCCAGCCGCGATGTCCCAACACCCTCCGTGACCCGCACAACCTGAGGCGCTCCGTGCGTCGCGTCCATCGCCGCTTGCAAACGCCATGCCTCGTCATGAGCGGCGACTGCGGCATCGACGGCCGGCAGGGCGAGCACGCGGTTCACTGTTCCCGCGCCCAGGTCAACGAGACACCACAGGTCGGCCCCGTAGGTTCGAGGGCGACGTGCGACGAACATGCCCGTGTCCCCGGCGTGCGGGGGGCGCCACCGGCCCCGGTAGTAGCGGCTCGGGCGGGTCGGATCGAGGATTTCTGAGGGGAGGTTGTCGCCACCGCGAGGGGCGAATGAGAGACGCTGAGCGTACTCGCGAACGAAGTCCCGGGCGGGCTGAGTCGCGGGACGCGACACCCAGCGTTCCGCGTCGACGGCGCGGAAACCCGGAATGTTGTCCTCCTTAGCTGTGGTTGCAATTCTGCGGGTGCCGGTCGCAGTGACGGTGAACGATCCGGGGACGACGGCGCCGGAGGGGTGAACGCCGGCGAGAAGGTACTCGCCCGGTCTTCGGGACACGCACGTAGGTGGCCCGAGGTAGAGCATCCGGGTGCGGCGGTCTGCATTCGGGGTTAGTTCGATGAGATCGCCGCCGCTGATCAGCGCTTCAAGCACGTCGGCGATGATCGGCCGTTCCACCGCAGGGTGGAGCGGTTGCAGCGCTCCGAAAACGGCGTCGATCAAGCGTCCGGGACTGGCCGGGCACGTGAACGATGCGGCGCGGCGAAGCGCCGCCGCGATGAACTCGGGGGCGTCTGCAACGGTCTCTGCGGGGAGGCCGAGGGCGGATGCGGTGACGGCAATGGCGGCCGGGCGGTCAAGCGTTTCAATGTTCATCAGAATCCGTCGTCGATGATCGTCGGTTCCGCCATCGCGCGGGTCGCCAGGACGGTGTATCTCGCCGCGTGGAACAGCTCCGGCCTGTCGAAGAGCGCGTTGAGGATAGCGTTCGCGTCGACACGGTCGAAGGACGCTGTCAGCGCCGGGCGCCCGGCCAGGGTCAGCAGGTAGCGCGCGGCGGAAGGGCGCCCCTCAAGGCCCGCCCGGCTCAGTGCGCGCTCTGCGGCGCTGGCGAAGCCTTCAAGCACTGCACCCGGACTATCCCAGCGGTACAGGCTCTTCGAAATGGTGTCAGCGAGTTGCTGGTACAGCGGCGCGCTTCCGACCGCGCCTGCCAAATCGTCGAGGAGGTCGCCGGCATCCAAATACTCGACTTTGCGTTCCAACGAGGCCCACCGACCTCGGCCGATCGTGCATGCGACTTCCGAGGCGATGGCGACTCGCACCCGGTGTTGAACGTACGCTGCGAAGAGGTCACCGGGCAGCGCCGCGTCCGCCCACCGACGGTCTGCGTCGATGAGCCGCCTGAGACCCTGCACGCTGCGTTCACGCGCCGGGAAACGAGGGTGGGGAGGGCGGCGTTGCAGCGCACTATTCGGGTCTCCCGGCAGCACCATCGACGTGGATATCGCCCCGACAGATGCGACGGCGAGAGCGCCGCGCGGAGGCACCACGACGGTGGTCTCATCGGTGCGGTGCGGTGCGACGGGGTCATCGGCGTCGTAGATCGTCACCTCGACAGCGCCCGCATCGGTTTGATCCATGACATGCGCTGTTACTGGGGCATCACGGTGTCCGCGAAGCAGACGCCAACGTAGGGGCTCGAAGCCACGTTCGCATCGAATGGAAGCGAAGCCGACGCCGTGGCGGCTAATCGAGACGGTGCATGCCTCCGCGTCGTCGTACGCCGAGCCGAGATGCTTGTCCTCACGCACCGCCCGAGCGATCCCCTTCCAACGCTTCTCGTCGACGGGCAAGACAACTTTCTGCTGATAGCTGGCCAGGGAGGTCCCGTCCCCCGCGACTAATGCGACGGTCACCGTTGCGGTCACATCTGCGGGACCATCAATCGTGATGCTCGCCTGCCCGCTCCAGAGTTCCTGCAGCTTCGAGTCGGCGGGCGCGGCGAGCATCCGAATCCCTCGTCCGTCCGGCCCGCTGGACGTTGGGATGATCACGGCAGTCATGGCGGCCTCGACTCCCGAACGCTCTGATGTGCCCTCGAGGCGAACGTTCAGCTGGTGCACTCCTACCGGCAAGTCGACCAGGCGGAGGACAATTTCGGACTCCCCAGCTGGCCAGGGAATTCGCTCAACGTCTGCGTCCACGCTGATCATGCAGGTATGGGGTACGAGGTCTGTCCGAACCCCGATAAGCGCCAGTTCACCGAGGAGCCATGTTGCTTCCGACTCCCCGTCCCACTCGTTCGCGTTCAGACCGACCGGGCGCACCTGGACGTGCGCCCGAAGCAGCAGTCCGTACTCTTCGAGCGCGAAACGGTCTGCGTCTGCCACCCGCGTCGGAACGTTCATGCGGTAGGCCACTGCGCCGTTCACACCGCTTCTCGCGGGAACGATCCACGGCAGGTTCGGCACGCGACCAGCAGGTTCGAGAAGGATGTACTTCCCGCCAGCTCGAAGCGTCCTGCTACGAACCTCGAACGCGATCTCCTCACCTTGCAGTTTGAAGATGCGGTTCGGCCCGGCGCTCACCGGGTACTTCTCGGCCAGCGCATCGTTCATCGCCTCATCAGCTTTGTCCAGTCGGATGAAGGGCTGATCGAGACTGGGAAGGGAGTCAAGCTGCAGCGTCTGTCCGTGATGCAGGAGCCGCGTTGGGGGCACCGGCTTTGCCGCGCCGTTCACACGAGCTCGAGACGTTCGGAGTACGTCGGTCAGCCCAGGCACCGCATCGGCGAAGCTCGTGAGCGTTGGCAACTCAACGTGCAGATGCCAGTCTGGGGAGCGCCGCAGGAACATTCGGAGGGGGTGCACGGTAGGCGTGCCGGGTCGGACGGTGACGCGCTCGCGAGATGGTCGGCGAGACGCGACAGCGACGGCATCCCGCGCTGAAAGCAGCCACGCGCGCGAATCTTGCTCCTCATTGAGGCTATGAACGATGCGGTCGAGTGTGCTTGAGAGCAGGTACGGCGACTCACCGCCGCTGTCGGTGAGTAGAGCGGAACTCACCTGGCCGACAAGAGCACCGTTCTGGCAGAAGATCCGGAATCGTTCGGAGTACTTCGCAGATCGCACGGCGAGATGTGCACCAAGTTCGGCGGGGTCGTTCAGGAGCCTAGGCGTCAGTTCTGCCCGACAGAGGAACAGCAGTTCTACGAGCTGCCGCTGAAGGTACACCGGAAGGACGGAGTGGGTGATGGGCCACGAGATGATTCGGAAGGCGTCAGCGAAAGCGCCGGAGGGAACAGCGCCCGCGAACTGCTTCGCAAAGCGTCGGAACCAGATTGACACCCAGTCATGGTCATCATTGGTCCAACCCGGGGTCGTCTCCCCAAATGTGCGCCAGTACTCAGAACCCTCGTACGCGTAACCAGATTCGGCGGCGTACACCACGAACGGCAGCCAGTGGGCCGTCCGCTCCCGCGCAGTCAGTCCGCGTGCGGCAGCCGTGCGCACAGCAACGGCGAGTTCGTCACGCTCGACGTTCGAAAGATCATGTTCGAGCGCAAACACCGGGGCGGCATACCGAAGCTGCTGACGAGACGCCGCCAATGCCTCGAAGTGCTTTGACAGCTCGGCATGGAACCGTTCGAGCGTATTCACGAACCCTCCCGATGCGTCACGACGCAGTTCCTCCCCCACATATTGCATATCTTTGAGCGCCATCGCTCGCCCTTCCGCATGCCCGCACGCTTTTCCCAGTCCCAATGCGCCGATGCTGTCTGGAACCACCGACATCGGCCCGAAACCGCCGACGAGGAACGGTCACGTTCTGCAGCTTAGTGTTGGGCAGTGATGGGGAGGATCCGTGTCGCTGAAGTTGCGGGCCCCGTCGTCCGCGACGGTAGTTCACTGCAGAACGCATTGCAGGACGCCAAGTACGGCGAGCCCGAGGAGTTGAGCGCCGTGCTCGGCGGCTAGTGGAGCCCACCTTGGGGACGTCGTAGTAGCGAACGCTTCCGCGATCGCAGCCTTGACGCTGCCGAAGCCGTGTGAACCGGAATTTCCCTACGCTCGGGCCACGGGGAATACGAAGCGCTGGCCGGAGTCCCAGCGCACGTCAGACGTCTCCGACTAGCAGCAGCCGCCAGATCAGTCGGTCCATGCCGATCTCGTCATTGAAGCGGCGGATCGCGATGACGACGAGGGTGGCGACGAGGGCATTCTTCGTTCGTCATCTGAAGGTGACGGACGAGGTCGCGGATCAGCTTCTAATCCGCTTCGAGCTCTGCGAGGTGGTCCGCGCCGAGCAGTTGCGGGCCGGCGGGCGCTGACGGCACCGGGGCAGATGTCCAGCCTGATCGCTGAACTCGAGCGCCGCGCGAGCGACGGGGGCCAGCCCTAAGCTCAGCTCTGCCGACCACATCTACGCGTCGTCCACGTTTCCCTGTTCGAGACCCATCTTCCCGCCGACCACTGCGAGGATCGCGATGCCAGCGGCGATGCCGATGCCGATGGTCAAGCGCTCGAAGAGCTTGGCCTTCGCGCCCTTGGTTTCAGCTTCCTTCTGCGACTGAAGTTCGACAGTGCGCCCGATTTCTCTCGTCACTTCGAGCCGCTGTTCAAACGTGATGTCAGGGAGCTCGAGGATCTTGTCCAGCGAGTCTCGCCATTGCTTGAATGCCTCACGCAAAGCACGGTCGCCCTCGTCGAAAGACTTCATCGTCGTGGTGTAGCCCTGAGCCAGCGAGTCGATGGCGTCGGAGGCTAGCTTTCGGAACTCAGGGAGCTGCTCGATCAGCTTGAGTCGTGCCTCATCCGATACCTGCTGAATCTCGACGGCAAACCGTCCGAAGTCCGTGAGCGCGAGGTTCTTGAGCGCGGCGAATCTCGCCGGGGAGGGGCCGCCCGTTGCCTGCTCTGCGCCCGCCTGTTCGTCGTATGCCATGATTCCCCAATCCTTGATGTCAGCGTAGCGGGGAAGGTCAACATGACGGTGATCTGGCTCCTGGTCTCCGCCCACTGGGTCGCCTCCGACGGCCCGTTCCCGGCGCGAGCGCGTGCACCGATCGCCAAGGTGGCGTGATCCTCGCCGTCAACGGCCTGCTGACGACGAGCTCGTGCCACTATTGACCGGATTCGCTCGGGGTCATGCCCAGTTGCCGGTCGTTCACCGGACGTCGAGGCGCTGCTGTCCGTCCGCATCGCCCCAGAGTTTTCCGTCGTAGCAGGGGATCGGCCGGTGACGCTCGTCGGCCACTGGATGCACGCTGCCGGCAGCCTGGCCGGATAGCTCACTTCGGCTGTGCTGCAAGATGGACGACGGTCGCAACGAGGGCAAACAGGGCGACGATGGTGAGGATCGCCCTGCTCCAAGCATCCACGCGCGGCGACGGGCACGCCGGCGGCGTTGGGCAACCAAAGCCCAAAGCGTTGTGCTGGCAACGGCCGCGATCGGGACGCAAATGTAGGCAACCGATCCGGCGGCGTAGTTGCACCCGTCGACACTGCATGCGTCGAAGGCGAACATCGAGCGCACGGCGCCGAACCAACCGGCAACGAGCATCGGCAGCCTCAGACCGAATAAGGTCAGCGCGGTTGCAAAATGCTGCCAGCCGGCAGGAGCCTGAGTTGAGTGCGTGTGGCGGTCAAGAGCACCGAGCGGGAAGAGCTCCTCATCGATGTCGTCCCGCCTCGTGGATACAAGTGCGCCGTGCAACAGCGCCACGCTGCCCTCCACGTCCGATCACCGATCGTTAACGGGCCACAGACCGCGTCAGGCCCGACGGCGCGCACGTGCGAGAGTACGGAGCCGCCGTCGGCTGGGACAAGCGGTCGGATCAGCAGCCTGGTCGGTCACCGCTTGCTCGTAAGCGACCAGACACAGGACTGCTCGAAATCGATTCCAGTTCCCGACGACCGCGTGTAGAACGGACGCTCGGGATGTCCTAAGGAGGCTGGGCCGACGATAAGGCTGGAGGTGGTTACGGGCGCGAGTTGTTGCGGAAGTCGTAGAACGAGCGGTCGATGCTGGGCTGTTGCAGCACCCAGCTCCGACCTGGCTTATCCAGGACACCAGTGACGGTCAACGGGTACTTCTCGCGGTGTGCCTCGATCGCGACGTCGTAATCGTCGCCGGCAAGAGCCACGATGACCTTGCGCCAGACATTGGCGACGTCGGCGCGCACTACTATCTCTCCGACGCCCTCGTGATCATGCGTCTCCGTGCCACGGCGCAGCTCGACGACGGGACCGGTGATGGTGACCTGTTTGGGCGGGTCTTTACGCACCAGACGTTCGGAGACAACGTCGAGGAGCTTAACTGTCTCGCGGGTCATCTCGATCTTGCTGCTGACCGGAGCTGTTTGTCTCTCGACGGGTGCCCACTCAAATGACATGTCGAGGGAACGCAGCCCCTCCCCTGCTCCCATGGACTGCAGCGCCTTCACGATTGGTAGGCGCATACCGGACGCGATCGCATCGTCGAGGTCCGGAGCGGCGGCACTGTGTTCGGCGACCTGCTTCGTCACCTCGAGGCTGCGCGCGAGCGTGGTCATCACCTGACGTGTGAAGGATGCCGGTGCTGCGTCCTCGGGCTCAGCTGTGGGCTCTGCAGTGCGCTCTGGTTGAGCTTCGGGCGCATCGAGACGGGCTGCGACGGTGATGATGAAGCTGCCGCGCTTGGTGTGACCCATCCGAACATCGTCGTTGAGGAAGTCGTTGACGAGGGTCGGGATACGGCCTCTCCCCGTGGAGAGCGGGTTGGCGGTGGTGAGGGCCGCGGAGCGGATCATGTCGTCGATGTTTTCGAGCAGCGTTGACGCCTGCCGAAGTGGAATGGTCCCATCGCTCATGTGCTGGTCGACGCGGACGAAGAACAGGTCGGCGCTGACGGCAGCGATCTGCTCAGCGAGGTGCTGAATGCTCCACGCGTAGGTGTCGCTGATCCGGGCCAGCGCCTGCGACAAGCGCAGATCGTAGTCGTCGAGTGCCGTGTCCCGCGGGATGAGAATTCGCCGGACCAGCTCTCCGACGTTGCCGGGCTCAGACCAGACCTGGGCGTACCCCATGTCGGACTGGATGGTCCAGTTCTGCGTCGCGAGGAACTGGGTCACGCGGGTGGCGTCGATCGCCCCGGCGTATTCACCAGCGTCATCGATCAGCGCGGGCGCCATGCACTCGCCTCCTCCATAAGATCCAGCAGAGATGCAGGGGTGAGCAGATTCGCCTTTGGGAGGTGGACCGTCTGCGTTTTGTTACCCGGAATCAGCGTCGGCAGTTCGTGTCCCCACTGGTAGTACATGTGGCTGCGGGCCAGGAGACCGTCCACGCTGCTACTCAACCAGAACGCGGCGTCGTCAGGGGTGACAAGCACACTCAACAGGTACGGCGTTGTGCGGTTCGTCTTGTTCAGCTTGCCGAGGCTGCGCTTGGTCAAGGACCAGGCGACGGTGTCGTCCCGGTCGACCTGCTCTTGACCGGTGCACTTCAGCTGCACATCGATGCCGGCGTCGCTTAGTCCGTGCTCGTTGAAGTCGGCGTAGTCAACGCTCGAGCGCAGAGTGATGTCTCGAACGTCGTAGTCCTGGCTCCAGGTCCCGATTGTCAGCCCAGTGGCGCTGGCGAGCATGTGGAGGTAGGCGAAGCTGAGCTCCTCCTTCATGCCGCCAAGCGGCATCGATCCCTCTGGAAGGACGTGTGATGCCGCCCACGTTCGTTGCACTGCCCCCACGTCGGTCACTCGATGATCCAAGCACATGTCGAGCCCCCCTCGGTATAGAGCACGCGGACATCTCGGCGGGGCGCGAACGCCGGCCATGTCTCGGTAGGCAATCGGGTACCGGACGCCTGCGGCAGAGCGGGCTCGCGAGGTGAGGGTGATCGCGGCGAGAGCCAGAACGACCGCCGCAGCCGCTGCTGCAAGCCGGCCCTCTCCCTGAGCGGACAGCGCCAACTCGTACTGCTGTTTCGTCAGGACTACGTCGGCTCCCTCTGATTCGGGCGAGAAGAACACGGGCGCAATCTGCCCGGCCGTGGCGGTCGCTACGACGCAGATGACGAGTGCGACAGCGGTCAATGCGGTGCGAACGACGGCCCACCGATGTGGCACCGAGCGACGGATCATGGGTCGCGCAAGCGGCGTACATGCCGCGGGAGTCGGCGCCAACAGAGAAGCGGCTTATTGCTCGGACGGTCATCGCCTAGCAGGCAGGCCTCCGGGGATGATGGCGCGCTTCGGAGCCGGTCACCGCTAATAGCTTCCAGGCTGCGACTACGGCTGCGCTACCGATGCTTGGCTCAATGACTGGGTAGGTTCCGATGACGGCTCCCGGTTTCGTTGTCGCAGCACGGCGTTGATCTGTCCCGTTTCAAGTGACGAGCGTGCGGACTGGCGACGATTGGCAGTCGTAGCGAAGACGTAGCATCGGGTGAACCGCCAACGTACGACTTCCTTGAGTCAGTCGTACGCTTGAACATCGCGCTCGCCGCCCTCCACGACTGCTCGGAGCGACCTCCAATTCCATACCCGGCCGAGGTCGGATGCGCCCGAGGTGCGGCCCGAGTACACGCCGACCAAGCACCAACTTTCGGCCGCTGCGCCGGCCGAGGCCGTACCTACCTCCTCGCTGGGGTGAAACAGGATGACGGGCGACCCGGATTGGCCGGCCCGAGTGCGCGCATCGACGAGAAAGCACGACTCTCCTTCAAAGGGAAGGTCAGGCTCTGAGGCGATCGTGCCACGTACCCAGATCGCTGATCGAGCACCTCCGCGTAGCCCAAATGGGAAGCCGACCACACTCAAATCTTGAGTGGGCTGGAGCTTTGCTACTGGGTCACTTGTGCCCAGTTCGTAAGGCAGAAGTGTGGTGGTCAAGCCCGTCGCACCACCCTGATTGTCCTCATCGATGGGTAGTGCGACGACATCGACACTCCGCCCGAATGTAGGGTGAACGAGCCATCGAGCCCTGCCCCGATCGTCGTAAAGATCGAGTCGCCTGTGCGAGATACCCAAGAGAGCGGCCTCGTCTGCCCCTAGACCGGATCCGCTCATTGGAAGCGCGACGTTGAGGAACTCCGGAAGAGCCGCGGAGCCGAGCGGGTCCCCGGTTTTCCGGTGTTGGCCGGTGACGATGTGTCCATTGGTGACGAGGAAGGTTTGACCACGGTGGCGCAGCACGAAGCCGCTGCCAGTGATGATCGACCGGGTCTCCTCCGACGCGTCGTGGACCGATCGCACCGAGTCGACGTGGACGGACATGAACGAGGGGAGCGCCATACTCCCATCCTGGGGCACCCGGAGGGCCTGCGATAGGCCGTGCTGACGACCTTCGACGTCGCATGGCTGAGGAGCATTGTGCCTACGCTGGCTACGCGACCGAAATGGCCGTATGCATCGGGTAAGCCCGCCGCGACGACATTTTCACGATGTAGGCAGCGAGGAGCCGATGGACGGCCGTGGCGAACGTCTTGCCCGAGCGCGAGCACCAGTGGTACCGGGTCGGCGCGAACTCCTCCCGCGCGCAGATTGACCCCTATCCGCCGCGCGCACGTTCGGGTGCCGCACTCACCCGGCCGATTCTGCGGATCTGCAGCGACGTTTGGGAACGAGCAGAAAAAACCTTGCGCGAAACCAGAGCAAGCAGGAGCGGCGCGCAAGCAGCTACGGAGCGCCCGGGCCGCCAGGCTTCCTTCGGCACGGCAGTCGATCGCGAAGACGTGCCGCGGCGTTGACGATCGCGGCTTTCCGGCGCCCCCAGTGAGCCTTACGGCGCACATTAAGGTGACGCGCCCGCTCGTGCTCAGTTCTCATACGGTCTTGCCGCCAGTCTGGCTCGAAGTCCCAAATCCAACAGCTCTGCGTCTCGCCTCGTTCGCCCACGATCTGCAAGATGACCCAGCCCACGAGCGGGACGACCGTGAGCACCGTGGCAACGACGATCGCGACGAAGTTCCCTCCTAAAGCGACGAGCAGCGCGATGGCGCCGACCGCTGCCGCGTAGACCTCGAGGACGAACCACCGCTCGTATCGATGAGCGTGCAGGACCGCCCAGATGATCTGCACGACGACCGCACACACGGCGACGAAGGTCAGGTGCACCCCGCCGAACTCGGCAGCGTCGCGGCGCTCGAACATGGCGCTGCCGAGGTTCACGGCACCGACGACGAAGGCGACGGCCAAAAAGATCCTCGATCCCACGACGACTCGGTCGTCCCACGTCGGTCGCTCACGGGCTTGCTGCAACGAGGGGCCACCTGCGACCGAGGACGGCGGCGGGCACTCCGCGTCGCGCTCCTCGCCTCCGAAGCTCGAACAAGCGGCGGGGTCGGCTGTATCGTCCCCACCGCTCGTGGCGCCAACGGGCCGGCTAGCATGCTCTGGCAGCGTGGTGCCGCTATCTCCGCCTGGTAGACCGGTCGGTGCTGCTGCTGGGCTCGCGCCCCTCAGGTGCCAGCCGACGGCGAGACCACCCCCGAAGACAGCAATCGATGTCAGTGCCGTCTGTACGTTCTTCATCGCCGCGCCCTGCCGGCCGTTGATCCCCACGTCAAGAGCCTAGGGGACTCAACTTCTGCTCGGGCCGTAAGAGTCCGCGCGGGCCAAATCGTCCGGATGAGCGAGTGAACCGAAGCCCAGCATGCCCGCGCGACCGACGTCACCTCCTTAGCTCGGCGGATTGTGTCGAAGGTCGTAGCCGGTGTCGGCGAGGAACTGCAGCCGGTTCCGTACTTCTTCGAGCGAGGCCGCGTCGTCGTCGTTGCGCATGTCAGCTCGCAGCAGCGTATGCGCGGTGATGATGTCGTCGGTACGGTCGCTGTACCCGGCGGCTGCTGCGGTGAGGAAGACAGTCGGGTCGGCGGGGCGGATGAGTTCGGTGCCGGAGTAGCCGATGGCGTCGGGTACGAACCCAAGGGCCGTCATGTCGAGTTCCGCTTCGGTCAACGCGACGAGCCGGTACGGCATCTCGCGTCTGCTGACGGCGGGGTAGCCGGGCCGGTCGGAGATCGCGCGGCCGGAGATGCGACAGCCCGCGTCGATGAGGCGTTCCGCTTGCTCGATGAGCGGCAGGTCGGACGTCCACCGGGTCCGAACGCCTCCTGGTCCTGGGTAGCAGGCGATGGCAAAGTCCACGAGGCCACCGACGTGTCGTGACTCCCACCCGATATCGGTGCGATGCACGCGTTTCCCGAGGCGTGCGAGCCCGTCATCCACCTGCCCGGGAGTGAGCCCGGACTGCACAAGCTTGTCGAAGGTGGAGCCGTTGACGGCGAGCATCCGTGCGACGGCGAACGTGACGTAGATGGGAGCGGCGTCCTTCCACCGCTCCTTCGTCCCAAGGGCTTGTCTGCCATCGATCCAGACGCGTCGCCGGTCGACGTCGACCAGCAGCACCGTCGCGGTCTGCTCCGCGAGCGCGATCTGCGTCGCAGTGACAGTCCGCGGCGCCAGCAGGAGCAGTTCCGCCTCGTTCTGGTCGTCGTCGCGGGGGCGTTGGGTGAGGGTGGGGAAGCGTGCGCGGCGGCCGCCGGCGAGGCGGATTGTGTCGTGGGATTCGACGACCGCGCGGAGCCCAGCCAGCTGCAGGACAGACAGGGTGTTAGTGAGGTCAGTGGTGTCACCGAGCCCATATGGCATCGTGATCTGCGGCCTACCGGAGTAGGCGGCGGCAACCCATTCAAGCCGCGGACCCATCAGCTGCGCTCTTCTGAGGTGTCGGGTTGGGTGAGGGCGATGAGCCAGCGGGTTTCTTCGAGGAACGGTTCCCAGCCGGTGCGGGTGTCGCCGTGGGCTGGTTCGCAGATGTTGCCGGTGGCGGTGGTGCGGATGATGACCTGCCGCAGCACGGTGCTGGGTGGGTCGCGGAAGAACACGTGCCCGTTCACCCCGGTCACGTCGTAGGCCACGTTGAGGAGGAACATATCAGGCCGACCGCTCACGGCCGCCACCGTCGCCCGCGGAACAGGGCGATGATCGTCGTCAGCGGTCGGCCTTCCCGCATCCAATCCAGTGGCGTCAGGACCCGGTCGTCGACGGTGAGGAAGTCCAGGGGTGTGGTCATGAACTCGGTCATCGCGGCTGCGTCGAGGAGCGGTTGGGGTGCTGCCGCGTAGAGGACGTCGAGGCCGGGCAGCACAGCGATGACGGGTCGCCGAACTCGGGGAGTGCGGGCTTGACGAGTTGCCAGTCGGGGATGCGTTCTTCGCCGTGAAGGTCGAAGCTTGTCAGCCGATTCGCTTCGAACAGCTCCCCGACCTCGTCAATGCTGATCTGCAGGGCCGCAGCGACTTCTGCCTCGGTGAGGGTCGTGTTGAGGAGGTTCCGGCGGATACGGGCTTGTGTGGTTTGCCACCAGTCCTCGGGCACGTCCGCCGGACCGACGGCGGAGTGTTCGGGTTGGCGGGGGATCTGTCGGCCTTCGTCGGCATACGCGCTGAGCTGTTCGCGGGTGACTTCCCCGCGGGCGTACATCCACAGTTGCGATTGCCATGGCATGTCGTCCGGGAACCCTTCCAAGTAGCCGGAGTGGATCACCGCCCGGACGGCTTTCTCCCGCTTCGCGATCTCCGAGGCGGGGATGAGGAGGGTCTGCACGATCCGGTTCGCTTCCCGCACCGCCGGCACGCTCAGGTCCGACAGGACCGTGTTGGTCCTGTCATAGAGCTCGTACCCGGGCTCGACGTCGACGGCGCGGACGAGGATCTGCGCCAGTTGTGCGTCCGGGCTCTCGGTGTCCTCAAGGAGCACATGCCCCCAGAGGATCCGGTCGTTCGACAGGTGCATGGACACCAGACGCATCATCAGCAACTACCTCCAAGGGGTCGGGCGTGGGCGGGGCGGGGTTAGGGCTGTGGGAAGTCGGCGGGGGTGCGGCCGATGCGTTCGGGTGTGTAGCGGAGGAGGAATCGCATGATGCGGTCCGCCTCGACCATCGCCGGGGCCGTCGGGTCCTGACCGTCCGGGTCAACATTCGTGAGCCGGAACCAGGGCGGCCCGTCGGCGTGATCGATGAGGACCGTGGCCGGCTTGTCGTCCGGGTGGTCGGGGTCGGTGAACATGACGGAGCCGAAGAAGCGGGTGTCGTCGTACGCCAAGGTCAGCGACAGCAGTTGCAGCATCAGCCCACCCCGCCCGCACCGCTGCCGGTGTTGGGGTGCCAGCGGAGGTCGTGGGCGAGGTCCGAGCGGAAGTGCAGCAGCTGCCGCAACCCGTTCACCGCATCCGTGTTCGCGGCCACCCAGCTGTCTTCGTAGAGGACGTGCGCGGTGATGAAGTCGTCCGTGCAACACCCCTCAGCGCCGCTCAGAATCGTGGTGTCTTGCGGGATGACGACCGACACCGTCGCCTCATCGACTGTCGCGGGCTCGTAGCCGAGCGCTGCCATGTCGGGATGCTGCGCGAAGAACGCCGTCAACCGGTTCGGCGGGACCAGCACGCCGGACTGCTGCGCCGCCCACCGGTCCGACATCACCCCACCCGCCCTGATCAGCTGATCCGCCTGCGCGTCGATGGTGTCGTCCCGGCGCCAGCAGGTACGTATACCGCCGTAACCCGGGTACGCCGCCATCGCCCAGTCGCAGAGGGCAGCCTGGTCGGCTGCTTCCCACCCGATCGGCGTGTGGAACACATGCGTCCCGAGAGCGGGCATCGCGGCGCGCACCTCTTCGAGTGAGATGCCGATGCGGTCCGCGATTGACTGCGAACCGCCGCCGTGGAGGGCGATGGTTCGGGCGATGGCAAATACGGTCCGCCACCCCGGTGTCGCGTCCCGCCCCATCGACGACCCGTACACCTGCCGACCGTTCGCCCAGACGCGTTGCCGTTTCCCGTTGACGAACACCAGGTCCGGGTAGCGGCGTGCGAGCGAGAGCACGCCGCCTTCCGACCCGCCGGGGATGACGATGAGATCCTCGGTCCGTTCGGCGGGGGTGCCGTCGTCGTTGATCGTTGCGGTCGGGTTCGGGGTCGACAGGAACCCGGACCGGCCGTCCTCGAACCGGAGCCGATCGAACGCCTCCACACGAGCGGGCATCCCCGCCGTTTCGAGAGCGACCAGCGTCTGGGTGATGTCGATTGTCCACCCGAGCCCGAACGGCAACGACAGGATCGTCTGCTGGTGTCGAATTTCCTGCACCCACTGCCGGTCACTCATCAGCGCTGACCCCACCCGGCATTGACGGCCGAGGCGCATCGCGGCCAGCAAGCCGCGGGTCGTCTTCGGCGAGCCGCTCGAGCCCGAGCCCGGACGCGTCGAGGATGGCGTTCTCGGACTCCTCAGTGGCGACGAACGACCCGATCTGCGCGCTGACCGTGACAAGAGTCCCGATCCGACTCCGCGCATCCAGTACGACCGCGGCGACCTCCGCTTCCGTGCAGTCGGAGGTCAGCTCCGGCTTCGACGGGTGCAGGGCAGGGAACTCGAGCTGCTGCGTTGGCGGATGCCACTTCACCCCGACTCGCAGCACACGGCCGTCAGCGTCGTTGCGGTAAAACATCGACCCGAACGGGTGACCCATGTCGAGGGTGAGCTCCGCGCCGTAGAGGGTCCAACCATTGGCTGCGTAGGCGGGATCCCAGCGCTGAACGGTGAGGGCGCCAAGCCCCATCTTCAAGCCCGGGATCAGTGCTTGGCCGTCCTGCAGTTCTGCGTAGAGGGCCTGCAGGTCCGGGGGACTCTGATCGCGCAGGTCCGACAACGGGATCCGCGCGATGCCGTGGATGGCGGCCCGCTGCCGTTCGCGGCGCTCAGCTTCGTCCCTGTTCTCGTTCATCACTGCTCCGCTTTCGTGGTGCTCCGGACTTCTGGTCGGCGACCTGCTGCGTTGCTGCGGCTGGTGGCTGCCGGTGATGTGAACGCTACGAAAAGGGTGACGTCGGCGACGGCTCGGGGAGGCACCTCGGTCCAAGAGCGGGAAAGTTCCTTGCGGGGCCGCCGAGGGCGCACGCCTCGCTGGCGCGGCTAGAGGACGCGGTAGGTCGCATCATGGAGCCGACGTGCACGGTCGGGAGTGAGCGTCCCGTTGCGCCGTGCCGCTCGTTGCTGCGTCGCCCAGCGGGCGATCGCTCGTTCCATCGGATCAGGGGCGTCGCGACGAGGGGCGCGTCCGGTCTGCGCCCAGAAGGACTGGTGCAGCATCAGCTGCTCCGCCCAACGATCTTCGTGGGGCGCCCAACGGAAGCCGGGAAGCGACTCCAAACGGAGCGTCTGGTAACTGCAGTGGCCGGCGCGGACTTCGTGGCGGCGCTGATATGCGAGCCGATCGACCAGAGCTTGCTCCTTCGTCCTCGTTCGGGGTCGGCGCGAGTCAGATCGGGGAAGCCGTCCGGTAACGCTGATGAAACGGTCGAGGTCGTGGACAAGGGTGATCCAGTTCCTGGTGGCGATGCCGGGCTCCTCGGTTACCCCGACGTCAGCGAGGTAGAACTCGACCCCTCGGCGCTGGTCGGTGCTCAGGAGCGTGACGGGTCGGCTGGCGACTTCTGCGTAGTGCTGGTGGAGCTCGGTGACGTAGGCCGGCGCGCTGTCGGACGTGTGCATTGGTCCCTTCCCAGGACCGGCGGTCGGTCCCGGGAAGGGGTATGCGCGGACGAAGACAGGATCGCGTCGACGACTGTCCTGCTCGCTGAGGGCTCAGTCCAGAAGCAGGAACCAGAACGTGTCGTCGACGCTTACGGTCGCTACACGTCCCGAGGCAGGAAGCCCGTCCGGTCCGCGATCACGCGAAGGACCGCGGTGACGGCACTGTCGACTGCGGAGTCAGGGATGGAGCCAGGAAAGGAGGTGTAAGCCGCATCCCGTGCTGACGCTGCTGAGCAGAACCGACCTCTCAGCGAGGGCGCGCACCAGGAGCGCTTTGCGCGCGCTGTGATTGCGCTGCCCTGATCTGGTCGAGGACTGCCCGCGCCGTGCGTTCGGGTAACGCTTCGAGCAGAGCCCGCAGGTCGCTCACCGCAGGCTCGGACGCCGCAGCAGCGGTCGACTCGTCGGCAACGCCTCCGAGAACGAGATCGGCAAGGGCGACGTCCTCGAGTCGCAGGATCGCCTCCCCGCGGAGCAGTCGAAGCAGTCGCGGGTAGCTCGTTCCCGCCTCGGCTGCGTACTGCTTCGGGCTGAGCTCCCGAGCTTGCATCCGTTCCCGGATCCGCAGCACCTGCTGGTGCTGCAGCTGCGCGGCGCGGAGGAAGACCTCTGCCCGCCGGTCAGCAGGCTCCCTCCATCGCAGCACCGGCGTGTGCCCGAAGCCTCGTGCGTCCTCGGCGAAGTCCCGTGGAGCGAAGCGCGGCCCTGCCATCTCACCCTCTCTCAACCATCGAAACCTGCCGAAAAAGCACCAAAAGGAGCATATTCGTGCCAAAAGCAGGACCCAAATCATGTTTCCGCCCCGCTGACGTCAGCGTCGCAGCACAGGGGTAGACATGACCATCACCACCGCGATGAACCCGGCTCTGGCGTTCGGTGCGCGCTCTCTCCCGCGGCCTCGGCCCTCCAGGCCGAGGACCAGTCGGCCGCAGCGCACGCTCACTCCCGCGGAAGCGGCGGAGCTCGCGCTGCCGGCGACCGTCACTTGGATGCCAGACGTGGAACGCGCCCGCCAGAAGACGGCGCCCGCGGACCCTGACCTGCTCAACCGAGAGCTCTACGACGTCGCGCTCTTCCGGCAACCGCACCGGTACCCGCGCCAGAAGAACATCCAGGGGTTGTACTTCTTCACCGGCGCCAGGAAGCACATCTGGCACGAATCGCAGCTCGAGGCGCAGGTAATGCGTTGGCTCGACCTGCGAGAAGACATCGTCGCGCTCAGCACGCAGCCGATGCGCATCGACTTCGCGGACGGCACATCGCACACGCCGGACCTGCTGACCCTGCACAGCGACCACCGTCAGGTGCTTCGCGATGTGAAGCCGCAGAAGTACGTCCCGAAGTTCCAAGAGCAGTTCGCGAAGACGCGCGCGTTCTGTGAGCACGTCGGCTTCCACTACGAACTCCACCACGAGCTGCCCCGTCAGGTCGACGTGAACCTGTCGTGGATTGCCGGGTTCAAGCACCACGGCTACCGACCCCCGCCAGAAGCCATCTCCCGAACGGTCGACGCACTGCACCAGCCGCTGCCGCTCCACAACGCAGCGCGACTGCTCGCTCCCGAGGACCTCGCTCGTGGTCGCTCCGGCCTGTTCCACCTCATCTGGAGCGGACTACTCGGCCTCGACCTCACCACCCCCATCTCCGACCGCACACTCATCGAACGGCTCCTCCCATGAACACCATCAACACCGATCACCCCATCGAGTTCCGCGACGGCAGCATCCACCAGTTCGTCACCCGCTCGGGCAGCGTCATCCGCCTCCGCAACACCGCCACGGGCCAGGTCCAAGACATGCACATCGCAGAGCTCAGCCAGCAGGCGGCCGGCCTACCGAGGACGTTCACCGAGCACATTCGTCGCTTCGAAACGCTTCCGCAGAAGCACAAGACAGCTGCGATGACGCTGGCTGACCACCTCGAAGAAATCGAAACGGGAGTCAATCCCGCTCGAGCCGGTCGTCGCGCGGAGTACGACCTCGACAAGACCACACAAAACGAGCGCGTCGCGGCCAAGGTGCAAGAGCTGCGCAAGAGCGGGCAGAAGGCCTCTCGCGCGACCCTGATGCGCAAGCTCGCCGCCTACCGAGAGCACGGAACTTCCGCGCTCGCTGACGGCCGCGCACACCGCTCGGACCCTCCCATGAAGAACATCCACCCCGACATCTTCGAGGCGCTCTGCGCCGTCATCGCCGACCAGCGGAACCGTTCGACCGGCACCAAAAGCCGCCTCATCGACGAAACCGCCAAGCACCTCGTGATGTGGCGTGGAGCAGATGCGCCGTCCATGCCATCGAACGCGACGATGTACCGCTACATCGACCTGCTGACCATCGGCAAGCACACAACTGGCTCCGCATCGACGCGACGGTCGCTGGCGAACCGGCCCGTCCGAGTCTTCAACACCCGGACGGAGTTGCTGCCCGGCAACGAAGTGCAGGTCGACTCCACCACCCTCGACCTCCTCGTCAAGTCCCCCGGCGGGGACCCCGTCCGCCCCATCCTCACGGTGCTGTTCGACCGCGCCACCCGGCTTGTCCTCGCGTTCACGCTCCGACTCACTGCGGCGAAGGCCGTTGACCACGTCGCGCTTCTCGCGCAGGCGTTGACACCGCCGCAGAACCGCCCGGACAACAGCGACTTCCGTGCCATGGTGCAGCGGGTGAACCCGGGCGTGCCACTGATGGACGCGGATGAGCGGCGCGACTGGGAACAGTCGAGGCCGTTCGTCCACCCCCGCTGCATCGTCATGGACAACGGCAAGGACTTCATCTCCGAAGCCTTCCGCGCCGCCGCCGAGATGCACAGCATCGACATCCGCTACAGCGCTCCGCACACCCCGACGAGCAAGCCCCTCGTGGAACGCAACTTCGGCAGCATCGACAGCCTGCTCATCCAGTACCTCAACGGCTACGTCGGACGCTCCCCCGAATTCCGCGGGTACCGCGTCGAGCAGGAGGAGCTGATGGACATCTACGCCCTCCACGAGCTCCTTGACGACTGGTTCCTGAAGTTCTGGAACCACCGTCCCCACGGTGGCCTGCGCGACCCGCTCGACCCGAGCATCGTGCTCACCCCGTTCCAGATGTTCACCGCCGCATCAAGGATGACCAGCAACCTCGAGACGACCTTCACCCGCGACGACTACATCGCCATGCTGGCGACCAAGCACCGCCGGGTGACCGACACGGGCGTCGTCGTCAACTACCGCCAGTTCGACTCAGATGAGCTCGACCCGCTGCGCAACACCCTGTCGGACGACAGCCGCCGCAAGGGCAAGTACGAGGTGAAGCTCGACCCGTACAACCCGTTCAAGGCCTGGCTCCCGAAGCCGGGCGGGGGCTGGATTGAGTGCACCCTCCGCAACGGCGACGCGAACCTCTACCCGCACCTCGAAGACCGCGACTTCGACCTCAACGACACCGACGAAGACGCCGACGAGGACCGCCGCAACGTCGCAGCCGTGACGGCGGCGCTCAGCGGAGCACCCCTGCACACCGCCATCTATACCGATACCGACACCAACACCGACACCGACATCTCCTCGCCCGACAACTCCCATGACGATGACACCGACGTCGCCGTGTACGCCCTCTACTGAAACGAACGACCGATGATTCACTTCCACGGCGACGACCGCCCAGCAGCTCTTCACCGTCTCGAAAGCCTCGACAGCTTCCTCGCGTCGACCTCCGAGCCACCACCTGCCCTCGACGACCGGTCCTACGCCGCCCTCTCCGATCAGGAACGTGCCGCACACAACCGGGCACGCGTCGTGCACCTGTCTGGGGGCATCGTTCTCGCCACGCCGCACTACACCACGGCCCGCACCCAGCTGGAGAAGGCCTTCGCCGCGAACGCGGGACGGAACTCCGGCCACGCCGGACTCGTCATCTCCGGCGACTCGACCCTCGGCAAGACCACGCTGTGCAAGAGCCTCATGCGGCACATCTACCGCTCCTACGGGGCCCAAGTTCCCGACTTCCGCGCGCACAACCGCATCCCCGTCGTCTACATCGAAGTTCCTGCGGGCTCCACCGGGAAGCTGCTCATGCGCACCTTCGCCGACTTCTTCGGCCTCACCGTCAGCAGCGGCGAAACGATGCTGAGCATCCGCAATCGGGTAGTCGACCTCCTCAACGCCGCTGGCACCCAGCTCGTCGTCATCGACGAACTCCACAACCTCGCTCGCCACACCCAGGGCAACGGCGAATCCCACGACCTCCTGAAGAACCTCCACAACGACCTCGCCGCGACGTTCCTCTACGCCGGCATCAACGTGAAGAAGATGCTCGCTACCGAACGTGGAGCACAGATTGGCGGACGGTTCTCCCTGCTGGAGCTGCACCCTTACAACCTCAGCAATCTCAAGGACGCCAAGACGTGGAAGGCGCTCATCAGCACGTTCGAGAAGCAGCTTCCCCTCCGCCACCACGAACACGGCACCCTCGCCGACCACTCGGACTACCTCCACGACCGCACCAACGGCTCCATCGGCAGCCTCGGCCGCCTCCTCACCGGAGCAGCCACCGACGCAATCACCGACCCGAGCATCCCCTTCGAGCGCATCAACCGAGCCCTGCTCGACGCGCAGCAGCTCGATGCCGCCGCCGAAGCCGCCTACGCCAACCGGGTCAGCCAGACCGCACACAGCAAAAAGACTCGCCGCTCAGGAATCGCAGCATGAACGACCACCTCTCCCGCCCCTACCCGATGACGCTCAGACCACTGCACTGCGAAACCGAAGACAGCTACACGCGTCGACTGCTGAAGGTGAACCGCGAGTTCGAATCGCACCAGAAGCAGCTACTCCGCATCGCGGAAACGGAGACGGCCACCCTGGCATGGAAGGACGTGCTCGAGCTGAAGACCGGCCGCAATCTGCGCTTCGGCGCCGCGCTCTCCACTGCCGAGCTCAACGGCGGCGAACACCGCTGCGAGCTCTGCCCGGACGCCGGCACCGTCAGGCTGATGTGCACCCTCTGCGCCAAAGGCGAGATGGTGCTGCAAGCGCCCCACTTCACGAGCCCCGTCTGCATCCGGCACCGTCGATGGGTCGGACTCGACCTCTCCACCAGGCAGACCACTGTCGACGCCGCCACCGTTCGCGCCACACTCCGCTTCAACCGGCTGCGCAAAGCCGGCCGACTGACCCCGCACCTCTTCAACGTCCTTCAGAGCGCGACCGCTCGCATCGGCAACGGCGATGTCGCCGACCTCGCCGTCATCGTCGACATCGCCGCCGTCGTGACCACAGGCCGTTTCCTCGAGGACTTTCTGCGCCCTGGCACGGACTATGCCCACGCCTACGGTGTCCTCGTCGACGCTGTAACCGGTCCTGCTGGCCGCAACGTCACCAAGCTCGTCGCTGCCCTGTGGGGATACTTGCGCCCGACGCTCTGGGCGCTCCGCCACGCAGTCGTCACGGCAACACCGTACGAGCTGGCATGGGCACACGACTACGCAGTCCCGCAGCACCTCGCCGACGCGTACGTCGCCGCACATCAGGTCATCCCCTTCGCGTCCTACAACGCAGCAGGCAAGGGCAGCAGCAGTCTCCGCATCAGCCGCGGCGGCCTCGTCATCTGTGACCACGGGCACCAGCACTCGAGCAAGGGCCGATGCCCGGTCTGCACCAACAGCGTCGTCGCCCTCGGCTACAACGACCTCGCTACCACGCACCCCGACGTCGCCAAAGAGCTCGACCCAGTTCTCAACGGCGCCACCACCGCCCAAACCATCCAAGCCGCGGCCCGGCTCAGCCTCGCGTGGCGGTGCCCGCGCAACCGCCACGTCTACTGGGCCACCGCCTCCAACCGAACTCAGGGCGGCACGAACTGCGGCATCTGCAGCAACCGCACCATCGTCCCCGGCATCAACGACCTCACCACCACCCACCCCCGCCTCGCAGCCGAACTCGACCCGGCCTACGAAGCAGGCCACCCTGCGACCAAGATGTGCGCCGGCAGCGGCGACAAGCCCGAATGGATCTGCCCCGACTGCGGACACCACTACAAGATGTCCCTCTACAACCGAAGCCAAGGATCCGGCTGCGAACCCTGCCGCCGCGCTCGGCTCCGAAGCGAGCGCACAAGCCTCGCCGACACGCACCCTGACATCGCCGCACAGTGGCACCCCACCCGCAACAACGGCAAGCAGCCCGAGGACTACTCGCCCGGCTCCAACGACACGGTCTACTGGCTGTGCGCCACCGGCGCCGCCCACTGGTACCCGCAGCGCATCGACCGGAAGGTCCAGGGCTACGGATGCTCGGTCTGCTCCCGCCGGCGACTGGTCCTCCGAGTCAACGACCTCGCAACCACCGACCCGCTCCTCGTCACCGAGTGGCACGACCACCTCAACGCTCCCAAGCGGCCCGAGTTCATGCTCGCCGGAACCGACCGGCACTGGTGGAAGTGCGCCTTCGGACACGTCAAGCAACAGAGCGTCCCGAACCGTCGGAAGTCACGCGGCTGCACCGAGTGCGAACCCGAGGACCGGATCCTCAACTAGAACCGAACAACACGAGAACGACGGCGAAGCGCATCAGCTTCGCCGTCGTTTTCGTCGTACTGGCCACCCATCCCGGAAGGTCTCACGTCTTGTGAGAAGAATCTGGAACGCGTCGATCTGGCGTTCTCAAGCAGCGCATGGTCTCATCGCTGCGAAAGAGTCTCACCTGTCTCGAGAAACGACACTCTCGTGCCGGTGCTCGTCCGCTTCCCCGATGCCCCGCGGGTCGTCGTTCCCGGCGCGGGTCCAGGCATCCGCGGCAGGGTGCCCCCATGCGCCACTCCACCGCCCTGGTCGCCAGCGTCGTCGTCGCGCTCGCACTCGCCGGTTGCGCCGGTGGCACGACGGCGCCGACCCACACCGGCACCGGCACCGTGGCACCGACGCCGACCGGATCCAGCGCGACACCGGCGGTCACCGGAGCAGACCGCGCCGCCGTTGCGAAGTCCCTCGCCGCCCTCGAGCACCATTACGACGCAACGGTCGGCGTCGTCGCGACCGACACGACGACCGGCGAGACCGTCTCGTACAACGGCGACCGCCGCTTCGGGTACGCGTCCACGCTCAAGGCGTTCGCAGCCGCGCAGTTCCTGCGGTCCGTCCACGGTGCCGCCCGTGACGAACGCGCGCACTGGACCGCGGAGGACGTCGCGGCGGCGGGGTACTCCCCGGTGACCGAGCAGCACACGTCCGACGGGCTGACGTACTCGCAGTTGGCCGAGGCAGCCGTCCGGCAGAGCGACAACACGGCGCTCGACCTCGTCCTCAAGCGGATCGGCGGACCGAAGGGACTCGACGACGCCCTCACCGAGCTCGGCGACGCCACGACCGAGGTGGTCAACGACGAGCCGGACCTCAACACGATCGAACCAGCCAGCACCGAGGACACCACCACGCCTGCCGCGTTCACCGCGGACCTGGCGAAGGTGTTCGACGGGCGCACGCTCAACGCCACCGACACCGCGAAGCTCCAGGACTGGATGAGCGGCAACGCCACGGGCGACACCCTCATCCGTGCCGGCGCACCGACGGGGTGGACGGTGGCGGACAAGTCCGGCGGCGCAGGCGGCATCCGCAACGACATCGCCCGCGTCACGACGACCGACGGCCACGACATCGTCATCTCGGTCCTGACGACGAAGAACGACCCGGCAGCGAAGTACGACGACGCCCTCGTGGCCGAATCCGCAAAGACCGTCCTGCCGGCGTTCGACACGGAGGACTGAGCGTCACACGACGTCACAGACGACACGTGTCGGAAACGCGGTCACATTACGCTCACCCCATGTCCTCCCCCACCGTCGTCGTCGGCGCCGGCATCATCGGCCTCTCCACCGCGTGGCACCTCGCCGAGCTCGGCCAACGCGTCGTCGTGGTCGACAGCGGCCCGGCAGCGGGCGGGACGACGACCGCGGGCGCCGGGTTCGTGGGTCTCTGGGCAGCCGGGTACGCCTGGTACTGGAACGAGTCCGAACGGGACGTCGAGCAGTACGGCATCGACTTCTACCGTCGCCTCGCCGAGTCCGGGAACGGCCCGACGGGCTACCGCCAGAACGGCAACGTCTGGCTGACGGTCACCGACGAGGGCCGCGCCGACCACATCCCGCCGTTCGAGGAGCACCGGTTCCGCCCAGCGGGCGCACGCACCCTCACCCCGGCCGAGGCCGCCGACCTCGTGCCCGGCCTCGACCCTTCGGCCGTCACGGCCGGATTCTTCCACCCCGACGGCATCCAGATCAGCGCACCCGACACGGCCGCAGCACTCGTCGGCGCACTCCGCGCACGCGGCGTCACGTTCCGCGAGCACACCCCGGTCACCGGCCTGGAGGCACGGGACGGCTCCGTCACGGGCGTCCGGACCGCGAGTGGCGAGGTCATCGACGCCGCGAAGGTCGTGCTCGCCGCCGGCAGCTGGACGAACACCCTCCTCGCACCCTTCGGGCGCGAGCTGCCGACGGTGCGGGTGGTCGCGAGCCGCCTGGTGACGAAGCCGTTCGGCCTGCCGGGCACCCTGCCGACCCTGATGCTCCCCGAACTGCAGGGCCTGTGGATCCGGGAGCACCGCGGCGGACTGACGTACGGCGCGGGCCGAGGGTACGAGCCGCTCTTCGTCAGCGGGGCCGACCGCCGCACCGAACCCGCTCGCCGACCGGTCCGCTCCGACCTGCTCGACGCCATGCGGGAGTCCCTCCACCCGATCGTGGCGAAGCTGCTCCCCGACGCGGCGAGCGCCCTCGGAGCGGACGAGACCGCCACCCAGGGCGTCGTCTCGATGACCGCCGACCGGAACTTCATCGTCGGTGCCGTCCCCGAGGTCGCTGGGCTCGTGGTGGCCGGCGGCGACAACGAGTCCGGTGTCACGCACGGTCCGGGCCTCGGGCGGATCGCAGCCGAGCTCAGCGTCACGAGCACGACCACCCTCGGCGACGCCAGCCGCTACGACCCGGCGCGCTTCCCCGCCGAGGCCCCGAGCGAGCAGGACGTCATCGGCCTGATGCCCGCCCGCCGTGAGGCCGATGCCCGACGTGCAGGAGCAGCAGCATGAGCAGCACACCGACCACATCCCCGACCACCCACGTCGTCATCGGCGCCGGGGTCGTCGGCGCCGCGACCGCGTACGCCCTGACCGCACGCGGCGAGCGCGTCCTCCTGGTCGAGCAGCACGAGCGCGGGCACCACAACGGCTCCTCGCACGGTGCGACCCGGATCTTCCGACAGGGCTACGCCGACGCCGAGTACGTCGCGCTGACGACCCGCGCGTTGGAACTGTGGGAAGCGCTCGAGGCCGCGGGCGACACGACCCTGATCGACCGGACCGGCGCGGTGGACCACGGCCGGCCCGAGGTCGTCGACGCCATCGCCGCGGCGCTCGCCGACGCGGGCATCCCGCACGAGACCCTCACCCCGGACGACGCGGCAGCACGCTGGCCCGGCATCGCGTTCGAGGGGCACGTCCTCACGCACGCCACGGCCGGGCGCATCCACTCCGCCGAGGCGATCGAGCTCTTCCTCACCCTGGCCGAGCGCACGGGGCTCGCCGACCTCCGGTTCGACACCCGGGTCACCGGCGTCCAGGACCACGGCGACGCCGTGACCGTCACCCTGACGGCCGCCGGCGGCGACACCGAGGCGGTCCGCACCGCGTCCGTGGTGGCTGCGGTGGGCTCGTGGGCCCCCACCCTGATCGGTGCCCTGCTCGCGGAACGCGGGGCGCGCCTCCCGGCCATCCGCGTCACCCAGGAGCAGCCGGCCCACTTCCCCAGCCACCTGCCGGACGCGGCCTGGCCGAGCTTCGTGCACTGGGCCGACGGCGACGACGTCTACGGCCTGCTCACCCCGGGCGAGGGCGTCAAGGTCGGGTTCCACGGAACCGGACCGGTCGTCGACCCGGACCACCGCGACTTCACGCCCGTGCCCGCCGAGGCCGCACGGCTGCAGGCGTACGTCGAGCGGTTCGTGCCGGGCGTCGACGCGTCGAAGCCGACGTTCATCAGCTGCCTGTACGACAACTCCCCCGACGAGGACTTCGTCATCGACCGTCGGGGCCCGATCACCGTCGCCACCGGGTTCTCCGGCCACGGCTTCAAGTTCGCACCGCTGCTCGGCGACATGATCGCCGACCTCGCGACCGGCGGGGCACCCCATCCCCGCTTCTCCCTCTGACGCTCCTCCCCACAGACCCAGGACCCATGAAGACCCGACTGATCAGCGCCCTCGCGCTCACCGCGGCCGTCGCCGCCGTCCTCTCCGGCTGCGCCTCCACCGGCTCGTCGACCGGCTCCGACGTCGACGGCCTCGTCGTGGGCACCACCGACGTCGTCACCTCCCTCGACCCCGCGGGTGCCTGGGACCGCGGCAGCTACACGGTGCAGACGCAGCTGTACCAGCACCTGCTCACCTACCCGGCGGGGAAGACCACGACGAGCCCCGAGGTGGCGAAGTCCTGCGACTTCACCGACGGCACCCACTACGTGTGCGAGATCCGCGACGGGCTGCAGTTCTCGAACGGCGACGACCTGACCGCGAAGGACGTCGTGTTCTCGTTCGAGCGCCAGGTGTCCCTCGGGTCGTCGAACGGCCCGGGCTCGCTGCTCGCCAACATGGCCTCGGTCTCGGCGTCCGGCAGCACCGTGACGTTCACCCTGAAGCAGGCGAACGACCAGACGTTCCCGTACGTGCTCGCGAGCATGGCCGGCGCGATCGTCGACTCGAAGGTGTTCTCGAAGACGAAGGTGCACGCGAACGCCGGGATCGTCGGCTCCGGGCCGTACGCGCTCGAGCAGTCCGCCGACAGCGGAGCGACGATCGCCCTCACCGCGAACGAGCACTTCGACGGCTCCGCCCCGTCGACGAAGCACGTGACGATCAAGCAGTACACGAAGTCCGCCGACCTGAAGCTCGCCGTGCAGAAGGGTGACGCGGACGTCGCGTACCGCCAGCTCACGCCGACCGAGGTGACCTCGTTGTCGAAGGACGACGGGCTGCAGCGGGTGCAGGGCAACTCCGGGGAGATCCGGTTCCTCGCCTTCAACCTCGACACCATGCCCGGGAAGGACGTCGCGCAGAAGCAGGCGATCCGGCAGGCCGTCGCTGCGTCGATCGACCGGGCAGCGATCGCGAAGGACGTCTACCAGGGCACCTACGCGCCGGCGTGGTCGATCGTGCCGACCGGGTTCGCCGGGGCGACGGACGCGTTCAAGGACGCGTCCTCCGGTGCTTCGGCGAAGTCGATCCTGCAGGCCGCCGGCGTGACCACCCCGGTGACCCTGCCGATCGAGTACACGACCGACCACTACGGCTCGGGCTCCGACGACGAGTACGCGCTCATCAAGGAGCAGCTCGAGGACACCGGGCTGTTCCGGGTCGACCTGCAGTCGGCGAGCTGGGACACCTACGTCGGCAACGTCGGCAAGGGCGAGTACCCCGTCTTCCAGCTCGGCTTCTTCCAGGACTACCCGGACGCGTCGTCGTACCTGACCCCGGCGTACGGCTCGGCGGACGTGAACCTGCTCGCGAACAACTTCGACGACACGACGGTGCAGGGGCTCGTCGCGTCCCAGGCCGTGCAGCCGGACATCACGAAGCGCAAGGCCGAGATCGAGCAGATCCAGCAGGACACCGCCGAGTCGGTGCCGCTCATCCCGCTGCTCGCCGGGCAGGAGAACGTGGTCGGGCAGAAGTCGCTCACCGGGCTGTCGAAGTCCGTCGACGCGTCCGGACTCTTCCGCATCTGGGAGATCGGGCGCTCGTGAGCCCGTCCTCCCTGCGCACCGCGGCCCGCGACCGGATGGCTGAAGGCCTCGACGACCTCGCTGCGCTCGTCGCGATCCCGTCCGTGCACGACCCGGCCGTGCAGTCGCTCGACGACTGCCGCCGGGTCGCCTCCGCCGTGCGGGACGCGTTCGCGGACCTCGGCCTGGAGGCACGGCTCGCCACCACCGCGGACGGCTCGCAGGCGGTCATCGCCTCCACCCCCGCACCCGCCGGCGCGCCGACGGTGCTGCTCTACGCGCACCACGACGTGCAGCCCGCGGGCGACCTGGAGGCGTGGACCAGCGATCCGTGGACCCTCACCCCGCGGGACGGCCGCCTCTACGGCCGCGGAGCGGCGGACTGCAAGGGCGGGATCGTCACGCACCTCGTGGCACTCCGGGCACTGCGCGACGTGCACGGTGCCTTCCCGGTCGGGCTCGTGGTGATCGTCGAGGGCTCGGAGGAGCAGCCGACCGACGGCCTCGAGGACTACGTCGCCACGCACGCCGACTCCTTCGCAGGGGTCGACGCCGCCGTGGTGATGGACGCCGGGAACGCCGCCGCCGGGGTGCCCGCGCTGGTCACCTCGCTCCGGGGCACCGCGGGCGTGGAGCTCCGGGTCCGGGCACTGCGCGGGAACGTGCACTCGGGGATGTTCGGGGGCGCCGCACCCGATGCCCTCGCCACGCTCGTGACGCTCCTGGCCTCGGTCCGGGACGACGCCGGCGACACGACCGTCGACGGGCTCGACGCCTCCGGCACCTGGGACGGACTCCCCTACGACGCCGAACGGTTCGCGTCCGACGCCGGCATGCTCGACGGCGCCGTGCCGATCGGATCCGGGGACCCGGCATCCCAGGTCTGGGCGCGGCCGGCGGTGACGATCGTGGGGATCGACGCGCCGGCCGTGGCGGGGTCGTCCCCGTCCGTGCAGGCCACAGCGGGCGCGGCACTCAACCTCCGGGTGCCGCCCGGCGTCGACCCCGTCGCCGCCGGTGCGCTGCTCGTGGCGCACCTGGAACGGCGGGCACCGGCCGGGGTCGAGGTCACGGCGCGGGTCGTCGGCGGCGGACCGGGGTTCTCGGCGACCGCGGGCCCGTACTCCGAGGCGTTCCGGGCAGCGTTGGCGTCGTCGTACGAGGTGCCGTCGGTGGGTTCGCTCGGCGGTGGCGGTTCGATCCCGCTCTGTGCGACGTTCGAGCGGGCGATCCCGGGCGTCGAGGTCATCCTCGCCGGGGTGTCCGAGCCCGCGGCGAACGTGCACGCCCCGGACGAGAGCGTCGACCCGTCCGAGATCGAGCACATGGCCCTGGCCGAGGCGACGTTCCTGGCAGCGCTCGCCGCGCGCTGACGGTCGATCGCGGCGTCTCGCGGGGCTCGCGGCGTCTCACCGGATCGAGACGTGACCGAAGACCGACTGGAGGCGCGGGACGGGGCCGCACCGCGCCTCCAGTCCGGTGGGACCACGAGTCCCGAACGCGACGTGACCGTCCCGGTTCGCGATCCCCGGGGATCGCGAACCGGAACGGTCGATCACGACGCGGCTCAGGCCCGGCGCCGACGACGGCCGACGAACACCGCGAGGAGTCCGAGCAGTCCGAGTCCGAGCAGTCCCGCCGCGAACGGCACCGCCGACAGCGTCGCCCCGGTGTAGGCGAGCGCCGGCAGCGTGGACGTCACCGAGTCGGACGACCCCACGGGCGGCACCCCGGGGGCATCCGGATCGTTCGGTGTCGGCGGCCCCACCGGGTCGGTCGTTCCCGTCCCCGACTCGGGGAACCCGACCACCGTCGCACCGTTCGTCACCGATCCGGTCGTCGCCTCGGCCGCGGTGATCCGGTACGCGACCGGACCACAGTCCGCGGACTGGCCGGGAGCGAGGTCGGGCAGGTCGCAGTCGACGGCGCCGCCGAGCTTCGGGTCGTCGATCACGAGGCCGCGCAGGGTGACGTCACCCGTGTTCCGCACGGTGAACGAGTAGTCCAGCGTGTCCCCGGCGTCGACCTTCCCGTTGCCGTCGGCGTCGCGGTAGGCCCCAGCACGCTTCTCGAGCGACACCGCCCGGACGGCCGTCAGCGAGGTGGTGACCGAGCCGTCGGCGCTCGTGGGGGTCCCGTCCGGCGCCGAGCCGGTGGCGGTCGCCGAGTTCGTCACGGTGCCGGCGTCCACGTCCGCCTGGGTCAGCACGTACGACGGGCCGTCGCACACTGCGATGCCTGCGGCGGGGATGCTCGTCACGTCACAGCGGACAGCGCCGGTGAGCTTCGGGTCGGTGATGCCGACGGCGTCGATCGTGACGTTGCCGGTGTTGGTGACGACGAACGAGTAGGCGACCCGGTCACCGGCGCTGACTCGCCCGTCACCGTCGACGTCCTGCGGCGCCGACGCCGTCTTCGTGAGCGTGATCGACGGGGTGGCCGCGATGGTGGTGGTCACCGACGCCGAGTCGGTCGCCGAGCCGCCGCCGGGTGCGGTCGCCGACACCGACGCGGTGTTCGGGACCGTGCCCGCGTCGACGTCCGCCTGGGTGAGTGCGTACGTCGCCGTGCACTCGACCGTCGCGAGCCGCTGGAGCACCCGTCCGTTCACGGCGGTGCAGTCGACCGGACCACCGAGCATCGGGTCGTCGATCACCACGGCGCTCAGGGGGCTCGTGCCCGTGTTCCGCACGGTGAAGGTGTAGGTCAGTTCGTCACCGGCGCCGACCTGTCCGTCCTCGTTCGTGTCGGTGGGGTCCGAGACCGTCTTGGTGAGCGCGATCGCCGGGGCGCTCGCGATCGCCGTCGTCGACGTCGCGGAGTCGTTCGCCGGGTCCGGATCCGGCGTGGTGGCGCGCACCGTCGCCGTGTTGGCGACGTCGCCCGTGGCCGAGGGGTCGACGGTGGCGGTGACGAGCACCTCGGCGGTGTCGCCCGACGCGAGGGGGTCGACCGTGCACGCGAGGCGCTGCCCGGTGACCGTGCAGCCGGGGGTGTCCGTCGAGGGGTCGGTCAGCACCGCAGGCAGGTCGTCCTCCACGACGACGCCGTCCGCGGTGCTCGGACCGGCGTTCCGCACGGTCATCGTGTACGTCACCGCCCCGCCCTGCGGCAGCGGGTCGACCGAGGGGGTCTTGGTGATCGAGAGGTCGGCCGACGGCAGCGCGGTCACGGTGGCCGTCGCCGAGTCGTCTGCGCCGTCCGGGTCCGGCGTGGCCGAGGTCACCGTCACCGTGTTGCCGAGGGTGCCGTCGACGAGCGTCCGGGCGGTCACGGTGAGCGTCGCGGTGGCTCCGGGCGCGAGTGTGCCGACGGTCCAGGTGGCCGCACCCGCGTCCCAGCTCCCCGTCGCGGTGGTCGCGCCGGTGACGGTGAGGCCAGGAGCGGGCTGTTCCGCCACGACGACGCCGACGGCCTCGGACGGGCCGACGTTCGCGACCCGCACGGTGTACTGCACGGTGCCACCGGCCGCGACCGGTTCCGTCGGGCCGGTCTTCGTCACGGACAGGTCGGCGGAGCGTGCGACGGGCACGGTCACGGTCCCCGTGTCGTCATCGCTCACCGGGTCCGGGGTCCCCGACACCGCCGTCGCGCTGTTCACGATCGCGGTGCCGCCGAAGTTCGGGTCGACGGTGGCCGTGACCGTGGCGCTGGAGCTCTCGCCCGGTGCGATGTCCGCGGCGTCGCAGACGAGCGTGTCGTCCGCGATCGTGCACCCGGGCGTCGTGGTCGACGGGTCGGTCAGACCGGCGGGCAGGGTGTCGCTGACCACCACGCCGCGCGCCGTCGACGGGCCGCGGTTGGCGGCGGTGATCGTGAAGGCGAGCGGGTCGCCCGCGGTCGCGGAGGTCGGGGTCGCGCGCTTCGTGACCGCGACGTCCGCGCTGGTCTCGAGGGGCGTCGTCGCCGTGGCCTTGTTGTTCGAGGTGTCCGGGTCGTCGGCCGGCGAAGCGATCGTCGCGGTGTTCACGAGATCCCCGGCGGCAGCGTCGGCGCCAACGATCGCGTGCACCACGATCGTCGCGCCCGCACCGGCTGCCAGGGTCGCGAACGTGCACTCCACAGCGCTGTCCGTCGCCGTGCAGGTCGCGCCGGCGGGCGCGTCCACGGACGTGACCGTCAACCCGGCCGGGAGAGTGTCCTTCACCACGGCAGCCGTGGCGTCGGACGGACCGGCGTTCGAGGCGACGATCGAGTAGTCGATGCCGTCGCGCGCCGGGTCGCCCGCGACGACTGAGGAGGCCTCCGGCATGGCCGTCTTCGTCACGGACAGATCAGCTACGGCGATGGCGTCGATGCTCGTCGAGGCCACCGGGTCAGTCCCGGTCGCGGTCGGTGTCGAGGTGGTCACGGCGGCGGTGTTCTGGACGGCGGTCGCGCCCGAGGCGAGCCGCACGACGATCGTCGAGGCAACGCTCTGCCCGGCCGGAAGGACGCCGTAGTCGCACCGCACGACTCCGTCGCTCAGCGCACACGCACCGTCGCCCCCGCTCGAGACGTAAGTGACCTCGGGGTCGATCGGGTCGGCGGCCGTGGTGTCCGCCGCGTCCGACGGACCGGAGTTCGTCGTCGTGATCGTGTAGGTCACGAGGCCACCCGCGACCGGCGCTGCCGGGGACGCTGTCTTCGTGACGGCCAGTCGTGCCGACGTCGTCACCGAGCCGGAGGCGCTCGCGGTGTCGTTCGACGGATCGGGATCGGGCAGGGTCCCGGTCACCGACGCGGTGTTGGCGAGCCCGGTCCCCGGAGCCGTGTCCGCGGGGACGGTACCGGTGACCGTGATGGCCGCGGAGTCACCGTCGGCGATGTCCGCGAGCGTGCACGTCACCACCCCGGACGCCACGGCGCAGTCCGCGCCGGGCGCACTCGCGGTCACGTCCGACACCCCGGCCGGGAGCCGATCTCGGACGACCACTCCGGTCGCGGTCTGCGGCCCCGCGTTCGACGCAGTGAGCGTGTAGCGGACCGGGCTGCCCGCGACCACCGGATCGGTGTCGAGCGTCTTGGCCAGGGAGAGGTCGGCCGCGGGTCCGACCGGCGTGCTGGTCGTCTGCGAGGTCGACGTCCTGGTCGCGCCGCTGAGCCCGTCCGTGTACCCGACGGCCGCGGTGTTCTCGACCGTGCCGTTCGCGGCCGCTGCGGTGACCCGGGCGTCGAACGACACCGACGTGGTGGTCCCGGCCGCTATCGCTCCGGCCTCGGTCGCGTCGGCACCGGTGCCGAGTCGCACGGCGAGCGTCCGGCTGTCCGCGTCGTACGCACCTCGGTCGTCACCGGCGGCGTCCGTGAGCGCTCCTTGCCCGGGGCCAGTGGCGATGCGGATCGATCCCGGCACGAACGCGGCACCAGTGGGCAGCGCGTCCGTCATCGTGGAGTCGTTCGCCGGGGTCCCGCCCCCGTTCAACGTGGTGACCGTGTACCGCAAGGTGTCCCCGACGCGGGCGGGGCTGTTGCCGGACAGGTTCACGACGGACTTCGTCGTGACCAGGCACGGCGCGGTGCCGAACGCGATGCTGTCGAGGAGGTTACCGATGGAGGTACCACCTACCGACGACACCGCCTGGAAGCCGAACCGGGTCGTGGTCTGTCCGGCGGGGACGGTGTACGTGCCGTCGTGATGGCCCCACGCCGTGTTGCCGTCGCTGAGGTTCGAGCCGGACTGCGTGAGCGTCCCGCCGGGGGCACCGATCACGACTCGCATGACGTCGGTGCCGTTGCGTCCCCGGTGTGCAAGCGACCACCCCAGTGTCTGCCCCGGGGTCGTGGCGACGTCCTGGTAGAGGGTCGACGCCTGCGTGGCGTTCAGCTCGACGAACTGCGAGCCGGTGTCCGCCGGCACGCGGAGGAACCCGTTGCTCCACTGCTCGATGAGGTGGTCGGTCGCCGTCGTGTTCCAACCCGGCACCTGGCTGTCCGCGGTGAGCCGGTAGGTGGCGGCGGGGACGGCCGGCTGCTCGAAGCCGCCGTTCGTGAGCGCGACCGGGCTCGCGCACGTCGTCGGGTCCTGTGCCGCGACGGCCGCTCGGTCCGGTGCGACGGCCTGTTGCACGGCGACACCGGCGAGGCCCGCGGCGACGAGGCCGCAGAGCGCTGCGATCGAGACGGCACGGTGGCGGAGGGAAGCCAGCGACGGGCGCATGGGCACCTTTCGGAGGGAGTCGGGTACTCCCGAATTCGGTGAACGGGTCCGTGCGAGCCTAGAGCGATCCTCGCGATCGTGGAAGGTCCCGTCTGCACGGACGCCGTCCCGAAATCGCCGTGACCGCGAACCTGGTCACCCGGCGGCCGGCACGAGCGCCTTCCGCCGGGTCCGGACCTGCAGCACGCCCGTCAGCAGCAGGACGACCAGCCCGATCGCGAGCACCACGAGCCCTGCGAGGAATCCGATCACGACGAGCAGCAGGGCCTCGGTCGACATCCCCCCGCCGGCACCGTCCGTCGTCGCGACCGCGGCGACCTGCGCCTCGGACTCGTCCGTCGTGGCGGCAGCAGCAGCGCCCGACACCGTGAACGGCACCGCGACGATCGTGCCCCGGTCACCGACGAGGACGACGTGGTGCCCGCCTTCCGACAGCCCCGCCGTGTCGACCGTGCCCGTGGCGGTGCCGTCGTCGACCGTGAAGTCGCCCGCCTGCACCGGCTCGGAGTAGGTCCACGCCGTGCCGCCGGTGTCCTCGCCGAACCAGGCCAGCGAGAGCGCGAGCACGTCGCCGGCGCGGACCTCCTCGGGGAGTCCCGCGTCGGACGCGGAGACGACGGCGATCTCGCCCGCGTCGATCCCGCGCTGCAGCTCGTCCGAGTCCGCTGCCGGGGCGGTCGGCGGCGCGACGGCAGCCGGAGCCTTGGCCGAGCTCTTCGGCTGCGGAGCCGTGGCCGCCGCGTTCCGGATCGTCGGCGCGCTCGCGGCCGGGGGCAGCTGGACCACGGGCGGCTGGATCACGGTGGTGGTGCCGCCGTTCCCGCCGCCGGTCGTCGGGCCGGTCGGCAGCGCGCCGGGGACGGTCTGCCCGGCGAAGTACACCGGCGTGAACGTCTCGAGCGCGGCGTCCTGGGCCCCGTGCGCACCGATCGTGATGATGCCGCACTGGACGGCTCCGGACAGGCAGTCCACGCGCTTCGTCGACTGACCGGTGAAGGAGGCCTTCGCGACGACGCCGGACTGTGTGAACCCGGCCTTCGTGGTCCCGCTGAACTTGGCGGTCGCCGCTGCGCCGGTGCCGGTGTTGTCCGGCCAGGCGACGAAGCCCTGTCCTTCCTGGCCGCCGCTCCCGCCGCCGGGGACGTAGTCGTAGCCGTTGCCCGCGGCACCGCCAGCGCTGGGGTACTTCGTGACGTAGCCGAACAGCACGTACAGCCCGGAACCGTTCGTGTTCTTCGAGAACGCGGATCCCTTGACGGTCAGCGTGGTGCCGGCCGCGGCGGTGGGCAGACCGGTCGCGGGCTTGACGGTGGTCGAGGCCCCGCGGGCGTTCTTCGCCCCCGTGATCGATCCGTCCGCGCCGACGACGGTCGACCCGCCGGTGCCACCAGAACCCCCCGGGCCGGTCGGGGTGGTCGGCTCCTGCACGGTGACGCGCAGGGTCGCGGTGCTCGACGCGACCCGACCGATGACGGTGTCGCCGATGCTGTTCGTCGCGATGGCACGGTACCGGTCGCCGTTCAGCGCCTCGGTCGCGGCGATCCGCAGCGTGGACGCCGTCGCGCCGGACACCGAGGCGCCGTCCTGCAGGTCGGCCCATCCGGAAGGGGTCTGCTTCTGCCACTGGAGCGTCGGCGTCGGCGAACCCGTCGTCGTGGCCGAGAAGCGGACGTCGGCCGGGGTCGCGCCGCTCACGGTGCCGTCCGCGGCCTTCGTCGCACCGGTCAGGGTGACCGAGACATCAGCGGGCTGTTTCGTGAACGCCGGCGTCGTGACGACCGCGAACGTGCGGAGGCCCTGGTCGGCGGCGTCCGTCGCGGTGTTCGTCACGCCGAGCACCGCACGGCCGTCGGCGGTGAGGGCGAACGGGTCGCCGGTGTAGTTGTTGCCCGGCGCGTACTCGGCCGCGACGGTGCGAGCAGTGCTGCCGTCGATCGGGTAGGCGCGGAGGACGTTCCCGGCGTCGGCGCTGCCGGGGGCTGCGACCCAGAGACGCTTCGCGGACTCGTCGACGGCGAGGAACGCGGCCCCGCCGTCCCGATCGATCGTGGTGGTCACCGCCGGGGCACCTCGGAGTGCGACGGCGCGGAGCTTCCCGTCGCCGTCGTTGCTCCACCACGCCCGGCCCTGCGAGTCGACGACGGTCCCGCCTGCTGCGGCCGAGGTCGCGGCCGCACCGATCGACACGTCGGCGACGAGCGCACCGCTGGTGAGGTCGACGACCCTTGCGAGCGCGGCGCCCTGGTCGAACGACACGGCACGCTTCCCCGTCCAGTCGATGCCGACCGAGCTGATCGTCCCGGCGACCGAGCCGATCAGCGTCGCGGTCCGGGTGACGGCACGGACGGTGCCGCCGGAGGGGCTGGCGCCGATCGGGTTCGACGTGCCCGAGTCGGTGGCGGCCACACGCTGCAGTCCGGCGGAGCCGCCGTTCGCTGCGGGGGCGATCTGCGCGACGATCGAGCCGTCGGCGGGGTCGACCGAGAACGCCTTCGCGGCGGGCACGGCCACCGAGGGCTTCACGTGCACGACGTTCCGGTAGGCGCCGTCGGTGCCGCGCTCGACCACGACGTAGCCCTGCACGTTCGCTCCCGCGCCGCCGAACTCCGCGGCGGGCAGCGAGGCGGTGGCGACGATGTTGCCGGTGGACGGGTCGACGCTCGGCCTCGAGGTCGCGACGCCGGGGTCGATCGGCCCGGCGACCCGCTTGCCGTCGTCGTCGAGCACCAGGTAACTTGCCTTGGCGGTTCCAGCAGCGGGGACCTGGACGACGACCAGGCCGTTCTTCGTGTCGCGGAGGACCGTTGTCACCCGCCCGATGGTGGTGTCACCGGCGGTGGTCTGCACGCCCGTGCTCACGAGACCCTGGACCCCCGGTTCGCTGAACTGCTCGTCGGGGTCTGCGCCCTCGGCCGTCCAGCCGCCGGTGACGTGCACGGACAGCGGGTCGAGCGCGGTGCCCGCCGAGTAGAACTGCGTCGGGTTGCTCCCACCGGTGATGTCGGCCGCGAACGCCGCAGCGCCCGCCGCGGTGATCGTGGTCGGCAGGTCGGTCCACGAGTAGTCGCCCGCGGTCACCGCACGGGTGCCCTTCGTGACGTCGATCGTGGCGAAGGCGATCCGCTTCGTGCCGGGGTCCGAAGTGGTCGCTCCCGTGGTGGGGTCGACGAGCCGGACGTTCACCCCCGCGGTCATCGTGCCCGAGGTCGGCGTGAGCTCGATCGTCGGGTCGCTCAGCGTGATGACGAAGGTGTGGGCACGGTAGTCGAACACGACCTTGCCGGAGCCGTTCACGGTGAGCTTCCGGGTGCTCGCGTCGTAGGTGCCGTCGGCCGCGGTGAACCGGAACGTGCCGTCGCTCTGCTTCGTGGCGCCGTCCGTCGCCGACTGGCCGGCAGCGGGCACGTAGTTCCGGAACGACTTCTTGAACCCCCAGTCCAGCGCGCCTCCGGAGACGCTGGAGCCGGCGGCGACGGCGGGGACCGTGCCGGCGATGGCCGACGTCAGGCCGATGATCGCGGCGACGGTGACGCCGAGCACACGGAGGTGCAGTGGCGGTCGGGTCTGGGTGTGCATGGGTTCCTCGGGTGGGATCGGGTGGGTCGGGGCGGGAGAGAAGGGGGTGCCCTGGACGGCGGCCAGCCGCCCAGGGCCGAGGGTCACCAGTTGACGGGGACCTCGACCTCGTCGAGGCCGGCCGGGTCGTTCGCGACGCCGTGTGCCGAGAACGTCTGGACGAAGCACTGGTACTGGCCGAGGGCGGTGTTCGCGGCCTTCGTCTTGGTGGCGTCGTAGTCGCAGTTCACGGTCGCCGCCGCGTCGCCGGTGTGGTGCGGGTCGGCGGTGTAGCTCTTCGCGACGTTCAGCGTGGTGGTGAACCCGCCGGAGGCCGTGAACGCGCTCTTCGAGACCCACTGCGCCGAGCCGAACCAGCCCGAGTTGGTGAAGGAGTCGGCCTCCTTGGGGCCGTACACGACGTACACGCCGAAGCCACGCCCCTGGGCGTTGCCGTCGAAGCCGTCGCCGGTGACGGTCACGGTGCCGTTCGCGACGCCGTTCACCGCTCCGCTGCCGTCGGTGATGACCGACGCCGGCCCGCTGACGGACAGGCTCGCGCCGAAGTCGTTCGTGACCGCGGTCGCGGCCGAGGCGCTGACGGCCGGCAGGACGGCCAGCCCGACCGCCGCGACCCCTGCCGCGAGCGTGACGCCGAACGTGCGCATGGTTCTTGCCATGGTGGTTCCCTCTCAGTTGTTGACGGGTGTTGCAGTGCGGGTGCCCCCTGTGGACCCCGACTCCTCGGTGCGTCGTGCCACCCGGCGGGCGTGCACGATCGCGAAGACGACGAGCGCCGCAACGGCGACGACGAGTGCGGCGAGCCCGCCGAGCACGATGCGCAGCACGCTCGGATCGATGCCGCCGGCATCACCGCCGGCTGCCGCGGCGACAGCGGTCGGCGTCGCCATCGGGATGGCGGTCGCCGATGCGGTCGCGGGCGCACTCGGCGCGGTGGTCGCCCGAGCGGGCGCACTCGCCCCCGGCGTCGCAGCGGCGGACGGACTGGAGGCACGCCCCGCCTCCGTCGTGTCGGCCTGCGTCTGCCCTGCGGCCGGCCGGGTCCCCCCGGCGAGCGTGCCGCCCGTGCCGTAGAGGTCCTGCACGGAGACCGGCGTGAACGACTCGTTGTTCGCGTTCGACACCCCGTGCGCACCGATCGTGATGATCCCGCACTGCACGCGCGCGCAGTCGACGGTCCTCGCGGCGCCGTTCCGGTCGAGCGCCTGGAACGTGGAGCCGGGCACCTTGAGCGTCGCCGACCACGTGCCGGTCGCGGAGTCCACGGTGCCGCCGTTCGCCGCGTACCCGGTGGAGCTGCCCTCGAACGCGACGAAGTCCAGGTACCCGGTGGGGTTCGACTCGTCGTCGGGGACGTAGCTGTAGTCCACGCCCGTGGCGCCGCCCTTGCTCGGCTGCCAGGTGCCGGCCACGGTGCCGAACGCGACGTAGATGCCGCCGTACCCGTTCTTGATGCCCTGGAACCCGGAGCCGTTCAGCCGCAGGGTCGTGAGGTACGTGGAGTCGACCTGGTTCGTGACCTCGGGGTGCCCCTCGATCGCGACGCTGACCCGGCCGGCTGCCGAGGCGGGCGCGGCGCCGGCGAACAGGAGCGCCCCGGAGGCCGCGGCGACGAGCACCCCGGCGAGCGCGGCGCGGAACGGACGGTGGGTTCGGGTTGTCACTGGACGGCCTCCTGGCGGGTGGGGACGACGACGGGGGTTCCGGAGTGCGGGTCCGGCAGGACGGAGACGGGGTGCCGGTAGACGGTGCTGATCCGTTCGGCGGTGAGGACCTCGGCCGGGGTGCCGTCCGCGACCAGCCGGCCGTCGGCGAGCATCGCGACCCGGTCGGCGTACGCTCCGGCGAGGGTGAGGTCGTGCAGGACCACGACGACCGCTCCCCCGGCGGCGGCGTGCGCGCGGGCGATCCGGAGCACGCCCTCCTGGTGGCGCAGGTCGAGCGCCGCGGTGGGTTCGTCGAGCAGCAGCACGGGCGTCTCCTGCGCGGTGATCCGGGCGAAGGACGCTCGCGCGCGCTCCCCGCCGGACAGCGAGGGGAACGTCTGGTCGATGCGGTCGGCGAGCTCCACCTGGTCGAGCACGCGGGCCACGACCCGGTCGTCGTCCTCGGCGCGGTCGGTCCCGCGCCAGGGTGCCCGGCCCATCCGGACGACCTCGCCGACGCGGAACCCGAACGCGACGGCGTGCTCCTGCTCGAGCACCGCGCGGCGCCGGGCGGTGGCGATCGGCGGCTCGGACCCGGCCGGGACCCCGTCGATCGTGACCATGCCGGTGTGGTCGACGTCGCCGGCGATCGCCCGGAGCAGCGTGGACTTGCCGGCGCCGTTCGGTCCGACGAGGGCGAGCACCTCACCGCCCTCGACGACGAGGTCGACGTCGGTGAGCAGTGCACGGCGCCCGACGACCACACCGAGGCCGCTGACGGTCACGCCGGTCATGCCCAGCCTCCCGACCGTCGGCGGGCACGGCGCAGGAGCCAGAAGAAGAACGGCCCGCCGACGAGCGACGTGAGCATGCCGATCGGCAGGTCCGCGTACGGCACGAGCGTCCGGGCGAGCAGGTCCGCGATCGTCAGGAGCAGCGCGCCGCCGAGGGTCGAGACGAGCAGCAGTGGGCCGTGTGCCGGGCCGATGAGCATCCGCATGAGGTGTGGGACGACGAGTCCGACGAACGCGAGGATCCCGGCGAACGCGACCGCTGCCCCGACGAGCAGGGCGACGACGACGATCGCGACGATCCGGACGGCCTCGACCCGGACCCCGACGTGCCGGGCAGCCTGGTCCCCGAGCGACAGCAGGTCGAGGGAGCGGGTGAGCACGACGGAGCCGACCAGCCCGAGCACGACGACCGGGGCGATCGCCGCCGCCTGGTCCCACATCGACCCGTTCAGCGACCCGAGCTGCCAGAAGACGATCTGCTCGCGGGCCTGCTGGTCCCCGAGGAAGGTGAGGAACGCCAGCCCTGCCCCCGTGAAGGCGTTGACCGCGATGCCGGTCAGCAGCAGCGTGACGACCTCGGTGCGACCGCCCGCGCGGGACAGTCCGTACACGAGCATCGTCGCGACGAGCCCCGCGGCGAACGCCATCAGCGGGGTCGTCCAGTACCCGGCGAACTGCAGGCCGAACACGATCGAGGCGCAGGCTCCGAAGGCGGCGCCTCCCGAGACGCCGACGACCCCGGGGTCCGCCAGCGGGTTCGCGAACACGGCCTGCATGAGCACCCCGGCGGCGGCGAGCGCGGCGCCGATCACGAGCGCCATGACGACGCGGGGGAACCGGATCGTCCAGAGCGCCTGCGTCACGAGGTCGTCCGAGGGCCCGGCGACCGGGAGCCCGAGCGAGCGCCCGACGGTCCGGAGCACCTCGGCCGGGGAGATCCCGAGCTGCCCGACGCTCGCCGACACGAGCGTGGCGACGACGAGCGCCACCACCAGCCCGACGGTCAGCAGCGTGATCCGACCGACCCGCGACCTGGACGTGACCGGCGGTGGGACCGCGACTTGCGGGGCGGGCGCGACCCGTTCCTCCAGGCCGGTCACTTCGACTCCGGAGCGTAGATCGCCGCTGCCAACGCGGCCACGATCTCGGGCGTGCGCGGTCCGAAGCTCATCACCGTCGTGTCGGCCATGTCGACGATGCGGCGGTGCTGCCCGGCCGGGGTCTTCGCGATCGCGGGGACCCGCTGCAGCAGCCCGTCGACGCCACCCACCGACTCGAGGCCCTTCGTCATCATGATCACCAGGTCGGGCTGCATGGCGACGAGCGCTTCGGCGTTCACCGGGCGCATGCCCTTCCAGTCCTGCTCCGTCGCGATGTCCCGCCCGCCGACCGCGTCGATGAGCGAGTCCGCGCCGGACTCCTGACCGAAGAGGTAGTAGATGCCGGCGTTCCCCCGCACGTACAGGAACACCATCCGGAGCTTGTCGCGCTTCGACTCGGGCGCGATGCGCTCGATCTGCGCGGCGACGGCCTCCTGCTGTTCGTGCACCTCGTCGATGAGTCGAGTACCCGTCTCGGGCACGCCGAGCGCCGTCGCCACCTGGTCGATGATCCGGTCGGTGTTCGAGGTGTCCCGGTGCGAGTCCACGACGACGACCGGGATGCCCGCCTTCCGGATCTGCAGGACGACGTCCCACGGCCCGAGCGACGTGTCCGTGAGCAGCACGGTTGGGCGGAGTGCGAGGATCGCCTCGGCGGAGAGCTCGTGGCCGTTCTGGGTGACGAGCGGGAGCTCCTCGGTGCCGGCGAACCCGGTGGAGACGTCGCGTCCGACGAGGTTCCCGCCGAGCCCGAGGCCGTACACGGTCGACGACAGCGTGCCGTAGACGTCGAGCGCGAGGATGCGGTCCGCGCTCGTGACCGTCACCCGGGTGTCCTGGTTGTCCGTGACGGTGACGGGCAGCTCCGGCTCGTCGACCGTGCTCGCCTTCGGCGGCAGGTCGGTCGTCAGGGTCGCGGTGCTCGCGCCGGTGACGGACTTCGCGTTGGTGACCGGCGCGATGGCCTGGAGGCTCGTGGCCGGGTCCGTCGCGCTCGTCGCGGAGTCCGCGGTGCCGGCTGCGGCGGTGCCGGCTTGCCCCGGCGCGCCGACGGCGCCGCACCCGGTGGCCACGGCGAGGACGACGAGGGCGGAGGCGGCGGCCAGGAGGGCGCGGCGGCGTGACGGCATGGAAGGGCGATCCCCGGGGAGCTGGAGCGAAGGGCGAGTTAGGTTAGCCTCACCTGAGTGTTAACTTAGGTGAGGCTAACCTGACTTGTCCAGTGACCATCTCCGCTACGGTTGTCGGGTGCGAATCGTCGTGGCTCCGGACTCCTTCAAGGGCACCGCGACGGCTGCGTCCGTCGCCGAGGCGATCCGTGACGGCTGGCTGTCCGCGCGACCGGACGACACCGTGACGCTCGCGCCGATGGCCGACGGCGGCGAGGGCACGCTCGACGCCTTCGAGACCGCCGTTCCCGGTGCCGTGCGCGTCCCGATCACCGTCACCGGACCGGACGGATCCCCCGTCGTCACCTCCTGGCTCCGACTGCCGGACGGCCGTGCCGTGGTCGAACTCGCGGCGACGAGCGGGCTCCCCCTGCTCGGCGGGGACCTGTTGCCCGACACTGCGACCTCGCGGGGGTTCGGCGAGGCGATCGCCGCTGCACTCTCCTTCGGGGTGACGGCCATCGTGCTCGGGATCGGGGGCAGTGCGTCGACGGACGGCGGTTCGTCCGTCCTCGACGTCATCGGCGACCTGCCGCTGCCGTCCGGCGGGGTCGTCGTGCTCACCGACGTCACGTCGCCGTTGCTCGGGCCGACGGGCGCCGCCGCGGTCTTCGGGCCACAGAAGGGCATCGAACCCTCACGTGTAGCCGCTTTCGACGAGAGACTCGCGGTATTCGCGGCACGGTTCCCCGACGTCGACCCGTCGACGCCGGGTGCCGGTGCTGCCGGTGGCGTCGGGTTCGGGCTGCTGGTGTGGGGCGCGACGCTTGCTCGAGGGGCCTCGGCGGTCGCGGACGTCCTGGGGCTCCCGGCGCTGCTGGACGGGGCCGACGTGGTGATCACGGGCGAGGGGCGGTACGACGGGCAGAGCGCTGCGGGCAAGGTGCCGTCGGTGGTGCGGGCCCTGACGGCGTCGCACGCTCCCGGTGCTCGGTCGATGCTCGTCGCCGGGGCGATCGACGTGTCGCTGGAGGACTACGACGCCGCCGCCTCGCTCACCGTGCTCGCGACGCAGACCACCGGCGAGCCCGCCGACGCCCTGGCCGACCCGCTGCGGTTCGCCCGGATCGCCGGGCAGCGCCTCGCCCGCATGGTCGGCTGACGGCCCAGCGCAGCCGACACGCGAGGGCTGACACGAGAGGGGTGCCCCAGTGGGACCTCCCACGGAATGGCGCGCTCCACGAGACTGGAGCAGGACCGGATCCGGTCCGAAGCAACCCCACGAGGAGACCATTGCGCACCGTCAACGCGTACGCGGCCCCGTCCGCCACGGAACCGCTCGTCAAGACCACCATCACCCGTCGTGACCTCGGCCCGAACGACGTCGAGATCGACATCGCCTACGCCGGCATCTGCCACTCGGACATCCACACCGTCCGCGGCGAGTGGGGCGAGATCCAGTACCCCCAGGTCGTCGGCCACGAGATCGTCGGCCACGTCGCCTCCGTCGGCGAGAACGTCACCAAGCACAAGGTCGGCGACCGCGTCGGCGTCGGCTGCATGGTGAACTCCTGCGGCGAGTGCGAGAACTGCCTGAAGGGCGAGGAACAGTACTGCCTCAAGGGCAACATCCGGACCTACGCGGGCGTCGACCCCGCCGACGGCAGCATCACCCAGGGCGGCTACTCACAGGCGGTCGTGGTGAACGAGGACTTCGTGCTGCGCGTCCCCGAGTCGCTCGACATCGAGAAGGTCGCGCCGCTGCTCTGCGCCGGCATCACCCTGTACTCGCCGCTGCACCACTGGAAGGCCGGCCCCGGCAAGAAGGTCGCGATCGTCGGCCTCGGCGGACTCGGCCACATGGGCGTCAAGATCGCCGCCGCGCTCGGCGCCGAGGTCACCGTCCTGTCGCAGACCACCTCCAAGCAGGAGGACTCCCTGCGCTTCGGTGCCGTCGCCCACTACGCGACGAAGGACCCGGAGACGTTCGAGAAGCTCGCGAACTCCTTCGACCTCATCATCAACACGGTGTCGGCGAAGATCCCGATGGGCGCCTACCTGGGCCTGCTCGCGGTCGACGGCACCATCGTCAACGTCGGCGCTCCGTCGGAGCCGCTCGAGGTCCCCGCCTTCGCCCTGATCGGCTCGCGTCGCAGCTGGGCCGGTTCGGCCATCGGTGGCATCCGTGAGACCCAGGAGATGCTCGACTTCTGCGCCGAGCACGGCATCCTGCCGGAGACCGAGCTCATCAGCGCCGAGTACATCAACGAGGCGTACGAGCGCGTCCTGTCGTCGGACGTCCGGTACCGCTTCGTGATCGACGCGGCGACGCTGGCGTAGCGGGTCGCGTCCTCGACGCAACGAGATTCTGACTGGAGGCGCGGTGCCAGCTGGTACCGCGCCTCCAGTCCTCTGTGCGCGCGATCCGCACACTCACCACCCCACCGTCCGACACGCGCACCGCACAGGCACGAACGAGCTGCACACGACAGACTCGACCCATGACCACCACGGCCCACGAGGGCACCCCTCCCCTCGTGTCCGTCACGGGCACCGACACGGACGCTGCCGTCACCGACCTCGCCGGCATGTACGCCGGCCGTTCGTGGCGCTCCGATCGCACCGACGGCTCGTACTGGTACCGCTACGTCGGTGTCGGCGACGACCGGATGAGCATCCGCCGGTCGCAGATGCACGGATCCCTTCGCGGGGACGCAGCCGTCGAGGGCGAGGTCGTCGTCCAGTGGATCGACGACGGTGTCGCCGCGATCGACGCCGGCCGCGACGAGGTCCGGATGCAACCGGGGGTCCCGACGCTCTTCCCGATCGAGCAGCGGTTCAGCATCGACTACACCGACTGGGACCAGCGGCTCGTGCACCTCGACCGCGGGCTCGTGCTCGACGTCGCATCCGAGCGGTACCTGGTCGACGGGTCGGTCGACTTCGACAGGAACGCCACCCCCACGGCCGAGTCGATGGCACGGTGGCGCACCGCGGTCGCATCGTCCGTCCGGGCCCTCCGCGAACAGGGCTCCGAGTCACTCGCGTGGCACGAGTCCCAGCGCGAGACCACCCGGGCACTGCTCGACATGTACCGGTTCCGTGCCGAGGTCGCCCCGATCGGCTGGGGCGAGCACCGGAACGCCCGGATCCGCACCGCCGTCGACCACATCCACGCGCACGCGCACGAGCCCTTGACGGTGTCAGACCTCGCCCGGGTCGCCGACCTCAGCGTCCGCGGCCTGCAGGAGGCCTTCCACCGGACCCTCGACCGGTCGCCGATGCAGTACCTGCGCGAGGTCCGGCTGCGCCGCGCCCACGAGGACCTGCTCCGCGCCTCCCCCGCCCAGGTCGCCGTCGCGGACGTCGCGGCGCGCTGGGGCTTCACGCACATGGGTCGGTTCTCGGGCGAGTACCTCCGCCGGTTCGGCGAGTACCCGAAGGTGACGCTCCGGCGCTAGCCGACCTCGTCGCCCGACGGCAACGCCGCGCACCAGTCCACGGACCCCGCGTCGATGCTCGCCTCGAGCGCACCCGAGGTGGCGTCGACGATGCTCACGAGCTCGCTCGTCGCCGACTTCGTCGCGACGGCGACGAACTGCCCGTTCGGGGACGGGCAGACCGCCGTGGCGCTCGCGTCCTCGGGGACGGTCACGGGCAGCCTGGAGGCGCGGCTCCCCTCCACACGCACGATCCGTTGCGAGATGGTCCCGTCCGACCGCACGTCCCCCACCACCCGCAGGTAGCTGTCGTCCGTCAGCTGGGCGATGCGCCCGAGGTAGGCGGCGTCGGTGCTGGCGGCGGGGGCCCGCAGTGCGGTCCGCTCGCCGTCCGTGAGGTCGAGGCGCACGATGCCGGTCCCGGTCTCGACCACGGCGGTGGTGCCGGTGCCGACGAAGCCGTGCAGGTACGTGGCGCTCCCGAGCCGGACGGCGTCGGTCCGCCCGCTCATGTCGACGAGCACGAGGTCGTCGCTGCCGGTCCGGACGAGGGCGCTCTCGGTCCGGGGGACGTACGCCCACTGCCCGACCGTCATCGGGACGGCCCCGGTCACCGGCTTGCCGCTCGCGTCGATCGCGGTCGGCAGGTGCGTCCCGGTCATGTCGACGACGTACAGCCCGACGTTGCGGGACTGTCCCGTCGAGGTGTCGGCGTACTCGAACCCGAACGAGGCGCCGTCGTCCGCGGCGTGCAGGGCGGTGACGCGGCCCTCGGCGGTCGGCAGCGTGAGGTGCTCGACGGGGGCGTCCTCGTCCTGCACCCCGCCGGCGAGCGGCACGATGTCGACGGAGGACCCGGCGTCCGTCCCGCTCACCACGACGAGCGACCGGCCGAGGCGGACGTACTCCGCGATGCCGGTCCCCTGATACACGGTGGTCGCGCCCCCGGCGTCGAGGGACCGGCGGACGATCCGGTCCTCCGCGCCGGTCCCTCCTGGAACGAGCGCGAGGACGTCGGTGCTCCCGGTCCGGATCGAGGCACGGAGGTCTGAGGTCGCCCGTTGCCCGGGGGCGCGGACCCCCTCGACGGTGACCGTGTAGTCGCGGTCGTACGCCAGGGGTCCGGCGAACTCCACGGCGATCGTGTTCCCGCTCGAGGTCACGGTGTGCGCGGCCGCCGGGCTGACCCGGACGTCGGCGGCGGACACCTTCTGCAGCGCCTGGTTCGCGGTGAGGATCACGCGCTGGGCCGGCCTGGACACCAGCCCGGTGGCGTCGTACGTGACGTCGCGGAGCCGGGGTCCCTGCTGCGACCCGACGACCGCGGCGGCCGTGCCGACGACGACGAACACCAGGACGGTGGCGACGAGGCGGCGACGGAAGCGGTTCCGGGGCCGGCGGCGCTGCGTCGTCTCAGCCTCAGTACTCATACGGGTCCTTCGGCTGCGCGATCTTCTTGACCGTCGCTGCCTTGATGACGATCCGGGCGTCCGCCGACTGGTCCGGGTTGGCGGCGAGCGCACCGGTCACGGTGACCCACTGGTCCTCGTCGGGGACGGTGCCGTCCGTGACGACCCCGAGTCCGACGGGCTGGGCGTCCACGGCGCAGCAGCTGATCACGAACCGGGTCAGGGTGAACGAGCCGTCCGACCCGGGCACGACGAACCCGGAGAGTCGCACCTGCTTGCCGACGAGCGACGTGGTGTCCGTGGTCTGACGGATGAGGGCGGCCCAGTCCTTCACGCCGTACTCCGACGTGTCGACCGAGCCGCTGCCGAGCAGGGACACCGCCGCTTCCGATCCGGTGGCGTTCGACAGGGTCGCCGAGTCGACGCTCCGCTGCTGTGCGGTGCGGGCGGAGAGGGTCGTCGGGGGCAGGACGAGCATGGCGGCGGTGACCCCGATCGTGACGAGCGCCGCCACCCCACCGAGGACGGTACGTGTGAGACGACCCGCGCCTCCAGGCCGGTGCTCGTGCTCCTCGTCGTCGTGCACGTGCTCGTGCCCGCGCGCCACGACCACCAGGCCGGCGACCGACGCGGGCACCGCGACGGCCGCGAGGACGATCGTGAACACCGAGTACCGCGGGTTGATGTACAGGTCGAGGTGCCCGGCGAGGGCGAGCCACAGCGTGCAGAGCGCCACCGCGAGCACCGACCCGAGGCCGAGGTACGCGGGCAGGCGCGACTCAGACGAGGACATTCATCACCAACCCGACGGTCGCGGCGAACAGGACGCAGACGACGGCGAGCAGCACCAGGAAGCGTGCACGGAACGTCGTCCGGAGCAGGGCGATCATCTTCACGTCGATGATCGGCCCGATGATGAGGAAGGCGGTGATCGACCCTGGTAGGAACGTCGACGCGAACGACAGCGCGAAGAAGGCGTCCACGTTCGAGCACAGCGACACCGTCATCGCCAGGAGCATCATCGCGGCGACGGACAGCACCGGGTTCGCGCCGATCGACACGAGCGTCGACCGGGGCACGGCGACCTGGATCGCGGCGGCCAGCCCGGCACCGACGAACAGCGCGGGCATCATCGTCGCGGTCTCGCCACCGAACTGCGCCGCGCTGTCCCGCCAGCGGTTCCGGGACCGCGGGGCACCGATCGCCGCACGGCAGCGGGCCTCGAACGCGGGCAGCAGCAGGTCGGCCGGACGACGGTGCGCGGCGACGATCCAGCCGACGAGGTTGGCGATGACGAAGCCACCGACGATGCGGACCGGCAGGATCCAGCCGGACCAGCCGAACGCCTGCGCGGTGCTGATGATCACGAGCGGGTTGAGGATCGGGGCGGCGACGAGGAACGTGACGGCCTCGGCCGGGGTGAACCCGCGCATCATGAGGCCTCGAGCGAGCGGCACGTTCCCGCACTCGCACACCGGGAAGAGCATGCCGATCAGGGAGATCACGGCCCGGCGCGGGATCGGGCGCTGCGGCAGGACCTTCTCGAGCGCGCCGACGGGCACCCAGACCTCGACGACGATGGACAGCACGATGCCGAGCACGACGAACGGCAGGGACTCGACGACGACGCTGATCGCCAGGGTGAGGAAGTCCTGCACGACGTTCGGCAGCCCCGCGGTCCCGACGGCCGGGGAGAGCAGGCGGATCCCGAGCAGCACGACGACGGCGAGCAGCACGAGCCCGGGGCCGGTGAGGGCCCGCGATCGGGAGTCAGCGCGCTGCGGCGGCCGGGTGGTCGTCGTCACCGGGCAAGGATAGGCGACGAGCGTCGCCGGGAGCAGGCGACGCGGCGCCCGGCGTCAGCCCGCGGCGACCCCGTCGAGGTGCCGGTCGACCACCTCGATCGCCCAGTCGCCGGACTCTCCCGGCGCGAGCCGCACGACGTGCATCGCGAGTCCGTCGATCAACGCGTGCAGCCGCCGGGCCTCGTACTCACGATCGGCGGCGGGCACCCCGACGAGCCCGAGGATCTCCTCGCTCCACTCCCGCATCTCGTCGACGACGCGGTCGAGCGCCGGCCGGAGCTCGGCGTCGGTCAGCGCGGCGTTCCCGAGGGCGAGGTAGACGTCGAGCTCGATGACCCGCTCCTCGTCGAGGGGCAGCAGCTCGAGGACGATCCGGTGTGCACGTTCGCGACCCGATCGGTCCGCCGGGATCGCCTCGATCCGCTCCCGCGTGCGGTCGAACACGAGCGTGATGGTGTGCTCGCGCATGCTCGACTGCGTCGGGAACACGTAGCGCACGGTGCTCGGCGGCAGGCCGGCCTCGGCGGCGACGTTCCGGACGCTCAGCGCCCCGAGGCCGTCCCGCGCGAGGACCCGGCACGCTGCCTCGGACACGGTGCGGCGCCGTTCCTCGACGTCGATGCTCCTCGTCATGCCACCCATACTCGCACAACTGTGCTACTTTCGTACTCGCACACTCGTACGACTCATGGAAGGAGATCGTCATGGCATGGGTGATCCTCGTCCTGTCCGGCGTCCTCGAGGCCGTGTGGGCCACCGCCCTCGGCGCCTCGAACGGCTTCAAGAAGGTCGTCCCGACGATCGTGTTCGTCGCCGGCATGGCCCTGAGCATGGTCGGTCTGGCGTTCGCGATGAAGGAGATCCCGGTCGGCACCGCCTACGCCGTCTGGGTCGGCATCGGCGCATCACTCACGGTGATCGTCGCGATCCTCCGCAAGCAGGAGGCAGCGTCGGTCGCCCGGATCGCCCTCGTCCTGGGCCTCGTCGCCTGCGTCGTCGGCCTCAAGGTGGTGAGCTGAGATGCCGTGGATCGTCCTGTTCGTCAGCGCCGCGCTCGAGACCGTCTGGGCCACCGCCCTCGGCGAGAGCGACGGGTTCACCGTCCCGGGCCCGACCATCGTGTTCGCGATCACCATCGTCGTGAGCCTCGTCGCGTTCGGCTACGTCCTGAAGCACATCCCGATCAGCACGGCGTACGCGGTGTGGACGGGGACCGGTGCCGCCCTCACCGTGCTGTGGGGCATGGCCACCGGCGCCGAGCCCGTGACGGTGCTGCGCGTGCTGTTCATCGCCGGCATCGTCGGCTGCGTGGTGGGCCTCAAGCTGGTCCCCGCCCGCCCGGCCACCCCGGCACGAGACTCGCAACGCACGCCGTGACGGCCTGGAGGCGCGGTGCCAGCCCGCACCGCGCCTCCAGGCCGTCCGTGGTCGAGCCCACCCCGCATGGTGAGCAGAAATGGTCGGGTCACCTTCCGGGACCCGACCATTCCTGCTCACGAAGCGCGCGCAGCGAGCGCTGCGCGCGTCAGACCGACGCGCCCGTCCACTCGTCCTCGGCGGCGACGTGGTCGCTGCCCGCCGTGCCGGCGGCGAGCGCCGCGGCCGCGCGCGCCGCGTGCGACGGCGGGTCGGACGGCACGTCGGCCGGACGCCCCTCGTCGTTGATGGTCCGGAGCGCCGGCACGATGTCCTCGGCCAGGATGTCGATCTGCTCGAGCACCGTCTTGAGCGGCAGCCCCGCGTGGTCGACGAGGAACAGCTGGCGCTGGTAGTGCCCGACGCTGTCCTTCATGGCGGCGTACCGGTCGATGACCTGCTGCGGGGAGCCGACGGTGAGCGGGGTCTGGTGGGTGAAGTCCTCCATCGACGGGCCGTGACCGTAGACCGGCGCGTTGTCGAAGTACGGGCGGAACTCGTCGATCGCGTCCTGCGAGTTCTTGCGCGCGAAGAACTGCCCACCGAGGCCCACGATCGCCTGGTCGGCACGCCCGTGTCCGTAGTGCTCGAAGCGCTGCCGGTACAGCCCGACCATCTGCGCGGTGTGCTCGATCGGCCAGAAGATGTTGTTGTGGAAGAAGCCGTCGCCGTAGTACGCGGCCTGCTCGGCGATCTCCGGCGTCCGGATGGAGCCGTGCCACACGAAGGGCGGGACGCCGTCGAGCGGACGCGGGGTCGAGGTGAAGCCCTGCAGCGGCGTGCGGAACTTGCCCTGCCAGTTGACGACGTCGTTCTCCCAGAGCTGGCGGACGAGCGCGTAGTTCTCGATCGCCAGGTTGACGCCCTGGCGGATGTCCTGCCCGAACCAGGGGTAGACGGGGCCGGTGTTGCCGCGGCCCATCATGAGGTCCATGCGACCGTCGGAGATGACCTGGAGCATCGCGTACTCCTCGGCGATGCGCACCGGGTCGTTCGTGGTGATGAGGGTCGTCGAGGTCGACAGCGTGATGTTCTTCGTGCGTCCGGCGAGGTAGCCGAGCATGGTGGTCGGCGACGACGCGACGAACGGCGGGTTGTGGTGCTCACCGGTGGCGAAGACGTCGAGGCCGGCCTGGTCGGCGTGCTCGGCGATCGTCAGGATGTCCCGGACCCGCTGGGTGTCGTCGGGGGTGTGCCCGGTGGTGGGGTCGGTCGTGACGTCACTGACCGTGAAGATGCCGAACTGCATGATGCGCCGCCTTCCGCGATTTCGATGCGTTTGCATCGACTTGCTGGGTACAACGTACCTCAGCCGCCGGCATTCCCGCCAGCGTCGACTACACCGCGTCGTCCTCCAGGACCCGCCCGCGCAGCACCTTCGACTCCCGCCAGAGCATGTACGCGCCGGTCCACACGAACATGATCGCGACGAGCGCCAGGCACGGGAACAGGAACACGAAGTCGAGCGTCGTTCCGATCGGCGGCGCCCCCGGCATCGCCGACCGCAGGGCCGGGAACGACAGCAGGGTGGCGCTCAGCCAGATGACGTTCGCGAACTCGAGCTTCCGGCGGAGGATCGCCGCTCCGATGGTCACGACGGCCATCAGGGTCGTGAAGAGGATCGCGAGGATGTAGAACGACACGATCACGACGCTCAGGGTGTCGCGGTGCCCGTCGATCTGCATCGGGACGAGGGTTCGGCCGTCCTGCTGCTCACCGGCACTCCGCTCGGCGTTCATCACCCACGGGCGCGCCGAGTTCGACATGTCCACCTCGAACGGCACGGCAGCGCTGGTGTCGTCGTTCTGCACGCTCAGCTGGAAGTTCGTGAACGGCTGGTCGAACGGGTACGAGGTGTCGCCGCGGTCCAGGGTGAGCGTCAGGGAGGTCGCGTCGACCACCGACTGCCCCGGGAACGTCACCACGCTCGTCGTCACGCCGCCGCTCGAGACCTCGATGCGGAGCGGCTTCGAGATCTCACCGGCCTTCTCGCCCTCGTACGTCCCGTGCGGGATCGGCAGCACGTTCGCCTGCATCACCCGGTTCGACAGGTCGACGTCCTGCACGCTCATCCGCAGCGTCATGTAGTTCCCGGTCGGGCTGTTCGACCCGCTCACCGGCACCGCCGTCGTGGTCTTCAGCGCTCCGGAGAGCCCGATCACGACGTAGTACACCGCGAGGAGCACCACCGCGACGAGCAGGATGATCGGCGCGGGGTTCCTGCGGGTGCGCTTCTCGGTGGGTGCGTCGGTCGTCTGCGTCATCGGTTGCTCCCGGACGGTGGATCGGTGGTGGGACGGGGACTGGTCGGACTGGAGGCGCGGCTCGGCTCCGGCGGGCCGGATCCGGTCGGCGACGTGGTCGCCGCTGCGGCGGGGCCGGAGGTGGCGCGCCGGCCAGCGACCGTTGCGGCGAGCGCGAAGAGCAGCATCGCGAGGAGCGGCACCATCGCACCGGGGAACTCCGTGACGTTGAACGTGGTGATCTGGTCGGCGAGCTGCGAGGCCTCGGTCCCGCCCTTCGCCACCGCGGTCGTGACGGTGATCGCGTTCGCCTGCGACGCCCGGTTCGACGCGAGGGAGATCTGCTGCACAGCGGTGTCCGGTGCGTTCACGGGGTCGGCGTACACGCGGACGTCGACGTCGGCCTGCTGCCCGGGGTCGAGCGGGATCATGCACGAGAACGAGGTCGTGGCGACCGTGCAGTCCAGCGGCTGGTCGTCCACCTCGACATTCACGTTCCGGTAGACCATGCCGGTCGACATCCGGGCCTGGAACGTGATGGCGACCGTCGCTCCCGAGGCGTTCGGGCCGAGGGTGCCGCGCATGTCGGCGGCCGTGCCGGGGATGATGCGCTGGGTGCCGAAGCGGAGGTTCATCGCCATCGGACCGTTGTTCGTCCCGGCGTCACCCGACCCGCCGGCTGCGGACCCGCCGGACCCGCCCGCGCCGTTGCCGCCGCCGGAGCCGCTGCCGGGCGCGGGGGTGGACGGGGAGCTCGGGGTCGTCGGCGATGGCGACGGCGACGGCGGCGACGTCGGGGATCCGGGAGACGTTGGCGGCGTCTGGCCCGCGTTGCCGTTGCCGTTGCCGTCGCCACTGGGACCGTCACTGCCGGAGGTGCTGCCCGGAGGCGTGCCACCGGGACCACCCGCGGAACCGCCGCCGGTTCCGGGGACGGGGGTCGTGCCTCCGGGCGGGGTGGCCGGTGCGCGCACCGTGAAGCGCGTGCTGCCGGCGTCGGACTCGACGCCGCCGAAGGTCTGGGTCGCCGTCAGCGTGACCGCGCCGAGGGGGAACGTGCGGTCTGGCGTGCACGAGAACCCGGTGTTCGCCGTCCCGGTGGCCGTGCAGAGGACCGTCTCGCCCTGCCGGACGGTGACCGCGGACCCGGGCAGGACGCCGTCCCCGAACACGCCGACCCGACGGGCGACGGTCGACGAGCCGCTCGCCGGCGCCGTGATCACCGGCGCAGTCGGGGCCGAGGTGACGAGGGTGCTGCTCGAGTCGACGGGCGAATCCGGGTCGGTCGACGAGGACGCCCTCGTGACGATCGGGAACGGGGTCCCTGGTGCGGTCCCGGACGGCGCTGCGACCGTCACGCGGAACACCCGCTCACCGCCGGGCGCCATCGTGCCGAGCTGGACGCCGGACGTCAGGGTCGCGCAGTCGAACGCCGTGCCGTCGAGCTCGCACACGGGGACCTGCAGGGCACCGGTGTCCGCGGTGAACACGACGCCGCGGGCCTCGCCGTCGCCCGAGTTCGTGACGGTGACGATGTGCACGGCCGGGAACCCGGCGTACAGCGGGGTACCGCCGGTCTGGGTGACGGCGAGACCGGCCGCGGCCAGCACCGTGAACGTGCTCGTCGCTGCCGGAGAGGTCTGGCCGAACCGGTCGGTCTGCGTCGCACTGATCGTGTGCGGGCCGACGGCGAGGGGCGCTTCGGGCGCGCACGACCACGCCGCGTCGGCGCTCGCGGCGACCGTGCACAGCGGGGCGCCGTCGATCGTCGCCGTCAGGGTCGTGCCCGTCGTGGTCTCGGGCCCCGCTGTCTTCGTGCCGGTGATCGTCGGCTGGGTGGCGATGGACTCGTCGCCGGCGGGCGGAGCGGTGATCGTGGGGGCGCCGGGGGCCGCCGGCGGGGTCACCGACACGGCGTAGGTCCCGCTCTCGCCACCATCGAGCGCCGACGTACCGGTCATCTGTCCTACCAGGGCGTCCGCCGGAATCGTGATCTGCAACGTCACGACGTTCCCGACGCCCCACGACGACGGCGCCGGACCACAGAGCGCCGCATTCCCCTGGATGGAACACCCGAAGGGGCTGAGTCCCCCACCCTGGTTGCCGGCGGCGCCGACGATGGCCCCGGTCGTTCCGCCGTTCACCGGGGCACTGATGCGCCAGTACCCTGCCGGAGCAACTTGATCGTTGCGGACCTGAACAGTGACCGTCGAGCCAGGGGACCCGGAACTCGCGGTGACGAGCTGGGTCATCGCCGAGGCCGCGGTGGTCGGCACGAGCGCAGCGGCAGCGACCATGATCAGACCCAGGACAGCGGCGATCGCTCCACGTACTCGGCGACGTCGCGCCGCGGTGTGCTGCACCCGCATGGTTCCCTGTCCGCCGCGGGTCCCTGGTCCGCCGACGCGGGCAACGCTAGTCGTCTTTCCGGCCGGGTTCCGGACGCGTTACAGGGCTGTAACCCTCGCGCGTGCGATTGCCACTGTGACACCCCTGACGCTCACGCGGGGACCGCCTCGGTGTCGGTGCGCGCCGCGTGGTGCATGCCGTCCGCGATCCACACGATGGTCACGACGGCGAGGACGCTCGCGCTCGACGCCATCCGCCCGGCGACGAGGATCGCCGCGTGGTCGTGTGCGCCACCCGTCACGCCGTACACGAGGGCGGCGAGCCCGACCAGGAACGTCACGCCGGTCGCGACGACGAGGATCCCGGTCACGATGCGCCGCGGTCCCCGACGGCCGTCCCGGTCACCGCGCTCACCCCGGTCCACCCGCGGCCCGAACGCCCGGACGACCCCGAGCCAGAAGAGTGCGATGGCACACGCCCCGACGATGTCGCTCACCCGGTGCCAGCCGTAGACGACGGTCTGGTTCGCGACGAACACCGCGTACGCCGCGCCGACGAGCGTGACGACGGGCCGGAAGCGCCGCGGAGTCACCATCAGCACGGCGAACAGTGCGGCGAGGGCGATCGTCGCGTGACCGGACGGGAACGAGTTGGGCGTCGTCGACTGGGCGATCTCCGGGCGCTCGGCGATACGCTTGACGAGCGTCGAGGTGGCCGCCGCCGCGAGCACGACGACGCCGGCTCCGAGTCCCACAGCGAGCCGACGACGAGCGAACGCGACGGCAGCGATCACGACCACGAGCAACAGGATCACCGGCACAGAGATGACGTTGAGTGCAGTGTCCGACCCGAACAGGTCGGACTCCCGGACCCCGCCGAGTGCGGCGTCCTCGACCCGCTGCCCCACCGGCGTCAACACCGCCGCCGCGTAGACGAGAGGCACGATCACGAACCCCAGAGCCGCCAACAGCCCCCACCGCAACCGTCGCGAGACACTCGGTCCACGCGATTCCGGTGCGTTGCGTTCGGGCGTTCGGGTCACCGGACTGGTCCTCCTCGGGGTGCTGGTCGTCGGCCTCGTCACGCGCCTGGCGACGCGCGTGCGATTCGGACGGTCGGGGTCCGACACGATACCGTTGGAGCGCCGGTCGGAGGCTGGGAACGCACCGATCGGTCTCGCGCGGGTGAACGCACCGGCGCACATCGCCGGACCGACGTACAGCGCGTCGGCTGCGTACGAGGAGGAAACCGAAGTGGCCATCAAGGAACCGAGCATCACCGCTTCCCCGAACCGCGGACTCGCTCTGACGGTCGGCGCGATCCTCTTCGTGTGGGGCATCCTCGGCTTCTTCTTCGCGGCCGACGGCGACCCCGGGTTCTTCAGCCGCCAGGGCGGGATGCTCTGGAACGCGTTCGGCGTCAACCCGCCGCTCGCCCTGATCTGGGTCATGCTGGCCGCGGTCCTCCTGATCGTCGGCCTCGGCAACACGATCGGGTCCCGCAACGGCAACATCCTGGTCGGTGCCGTGCTCGTCGTCCTCGCCGTGTACGGATTCGTGTTCGTGAACACCTCGGCCAACATCTTCGCGCTCAACACCACGGACAACGTGTTCCACGCGATCGTCGGCGTGATCCTGCTCCTGACGGCGTTCGGTGCCGACAAGGAGAACCTCCGCGCACTGCGGGCCGACGCCGCTCGCGCCTGAGCCCTCGCGTCCGCGACGCCCCGCCCGCCCTCGTGGCCGGCGGGGCGTCGTGCGTCCGGGCGTCGTGCCCGCCGAGGTCGCGCGACTCGCCATGTGCTCGCCGCCGAGGTCTCACGTTCTGCCGCCCACTCGGCGCTCCGGCGGCACTTCTTGCGACCTCGAGACCTCGCGAGCCCGCGAGCCCGTCCGGGCGTCAGTCGTCGTCGGGCTCGGGGGCCTTCGAGGCCTCGAGCTCCGTCGCCACCACGCGCGGCGCTTCGGACATGAAGCGTCGGACGTCGAGGTCCACGATGATGTCCTGCGGCCGCAGCGGCCGGGTCAGGTAGAGCCCTTCGAGCGAGGTCAACCGCGACAACGCGACGTACGTCTGGCCCGCGCTGAACACCCGGTTGCCGAGGTCGACCACGGCCCGGTCGTACGTGCTGCCCTGCGACTTGTGGATCGTCACCGCCCACGCCAGGCGCAGCGGGAACTGCTGGAACTCCCCCACGGTGTCCTTCTTGAGTTCCTTCTTGTCCGGGTCGTAGGAGTACTTGAACTTCTCCCACACCGACGGCTGGACCTCGAAGGACTCCCCGTCGACGTCGACCCACACGGTGTCCCGGATCGTCTGCACGATGCCGAGGGTGCCGTTCACCCAGCGCTGGTCGGGGTCGTTGCGCAGGAACATCACGTGCGCGCCGGGCTTGAGCTCGAGGGCTTCGTCGGCCGGGAAGTTCCGCCCGCCGAAGTCGCCGTTGACGTCCGCCCGCGCCGTCTTCAGCTTGCCCGGCAGCCGGTCGAGCGCCGCCTTGTTGATGCGCGCCACGGTGTCGTTGCGGGTGGCGAGCGTGATCGCGTCGTCGGGGGCTGGTCGTGCGCCGGCGGCGTTGAGCTGACCGGCCACGTCGGCCGTGACCCGTCCGTGCCGGACCGCCGTGAGCATGGCCGCGAAGGCGTCGTCGCGCTGCCGGTGGACGGTCGCGAGTTCGACGATGTGCAGTTCGGCCTCGAGCCACACCTTGGCGTCGAAGAACCACATCGAGCGGTAGTGGTCGGTGAAGTACGCGCGCTCGTCCCCGTCGCCCGGCACCGGCGGCAGCTGGTACGGGTCGCCGAACATGACGACCTGCACACCGCCGAAGGCCTCGAACTGGCGGCCGCGGGCCTTCCGGAGCGAGCGGTCCATCGCGTCGAGCAGGTCGGCGTTCACCATCGAGACCTCGTCGATCACGAGGGTGTCGATGGTGTTGAGGAGCTTGCGGGTGTCCGGGCCCTGTCGGAGCTCGGCGTCGGCGATGAGGCCGATCGGCAGGCGGAACAATGAGTGGATCGTCTGGCCGCCGACGTTCAGCGCCGCGACACCGGTCGGTGCACAGATGACGACCTGCTTCTCGGTGTTCCACGCCAGGTGGTTGAGGAGAGTCGACTTGCCCGTCCCCGCACGTCCGGTGATGAACACGTGGTCGCGGGTGTGCTCGATGTACTCGAAGACCGCGCGCTGCTCGGCGCTGAGTTCGACGCTCATCGGACGTCCATCCCCACGCGACCCTCGCGCCGCACACGGACGAGCACCACGGCGACGACGGTCACGAGCACGGCGGCGCCGGCGATGACGAGAAGAACGCCTGCGCGCGCCTGGTCGACGAGTGGGTCCGGCCCCCACGTCCGGCCCATCGCTCCGAACCACGACGCTTGCAGGAGCCCGAGCGGCCCGCGCATCGCGATGCCGAGCGAGACCAGTCCGGCCGCGACGACGACCGCACCCGCGATCCGGACGAGCGCAGCGGGCATCGACGCCCGTCGTGCACCGGCCGCGATGGGCGTGAGCAGGGTCGGGACCGCGAGCAGTCCGACGAGCAGGAACACGACGTCGATCACCGTGCGCCCGGTGGAGTCGCTGACGGACCAGCGGAGCGCGTCGGTCGCGAAGAACGCCCACCACACGGCGGCGAGGAACACGAACGCCGGGAACGGCTGCACGAGGTACCGCACCGCGGCGTTGTCGAGCAGCACGGTGGCCCACTCGCGCACACCGGTGCTGTCGTCGTCACGGGGGTGCACGGCCGCGCGGATCAGCCGCACCGGCGCCGCGGCCCAGAGCAGCGCCGGCACGACGAGCCCGAGGAGCAGGTGGGCGCCGACGTTCGCCGACACCAGGAACCGGTCGTACGTGTGGAGCGAGCCCGAGGTCGCCACGACGAGCGAGACGAGGGCGATGCCCAGCGCCACCGTGCGGCGGACGGGCCAGTGCTCCCCGCGTCGCCGCAGCCGGACGACCCCGGCCGCGTACGTCGCCGCGACGAGCACGGCCGCCATCAGCCAGAACAGGTCGACGTTCCACGCCGTCAGCCAGCCCCAGGCACCGGGGGCGTGCGGCAGGGTGTCGTCCGTCAGCAGCTCGGCCGGCGACGGGTTCGTGGTCTTGCTCAGCGCGATCTGGTCGACCGGGGTGGCGGTGCGACCGAGTGCCGCGGCGAACCCGCTCGCGACGCCCATCACGGCGAGCTCGACGACGATCAGCAGCCAGAACGGACGACGACGTCCGGGCTCGACGGTGAGGGAGCGGATGGCCCGCTGCCGCTGCACGGCCCCGAGGACGCCGATCGCGACGATGGCCCCGATCTTGACGAGGACGAGCACCCCGTAGGCGGTGAACAGGTTCGAGAGCGCGCCGACCCGGATCTGCGCCGAGGCGACCCCGGACACGGCGACGAGCACGAAGCAGCCGAGCGCGATGCTCGAGTACCGCCCGACGACCACGGCCAGACGATCTCCGTCGATCACGGGCCGGAGCAGCACGAGCATCACGAGCCCGCCGACCCAGAGCGCGGCGCCCACCAGGTGCAGTCCGAGCGCGGTGACCGCGGCGTCGTGGCTGGCGGTGCCCGCGGCGTGCCCCTGCTGCGCGAGCGGGATGAGCCCGATCATCGAGACCCCGGCGGTCAAGGCGACCATCCCGCGGGACCGGACGGCGAAGCACAGCACCGTGACGGCCGCCGCGACGAGGACGGTCACGAGCCAGGCGAGCCCGAGGTCCGTGCCGGTGAGGAACACGCCCATCGACTGGCCGAACTGCTCGTCGAGGCTGACCTTCGAACCGGCGACGCTGAGGAACGTGAAGAACGTCGTGACGGCGGACGCCACGGTCCAGATGCCCGCGGCGCCGGCGGCGACGTCGATCGCGCGGTTCCACTCCGGAGCCGTGCGGGACAGCCCGACGGTCGCCAACGCCAGACCACCGATCGTGGCCGCGGCGGAGAGGTCGACGACCAGCCGCGCGATCGGGAGGCCGAAGCGCACCACGGCACCCGGGTCGGCGATGAGCGCGGCGTTCGCCCCGCCCCCGATGACGAGGGCGACCAGGAGTGAGACGAACCCGACGAGCAGCAGCACGGCGGGGCCGGCGATGCGCGCGATCCGGTTCACCCGTCAAGCCTAGGCGCTGCCCCACCCGGCCACGGAATCGAGTGGGCCGACCTGTGGGCGGCGATCCGCGCCTCCAGGCTGTGGATGAGCAACCACGCTGCGGACGCGACCCGATCGCCGACGCTGCCCGGGAACGACGAAAGGGACGGCCGGAGCCGTCCCTTCCAACGCGGAAGCAGTCTTACTTGACCGCAGCCTTCAGCTTCGAGCCGGCGCTGACCTTGACCGAGTCGCTCGCGGCGATCTCGATGGCCTCACCCGTCTGCGGGTTGCGGCCGGTGCGCGCGGCACGGTGGGTCTTCTCGAAGGCGATCCAACCGGGGATCGTGACCTTGGTGCCGTCGGCAACCGAGCCAGAGACGACGGAGAAGAGTGCGTCGACGACGCCGTTGACGGTGGCCTGGCTCTGGCCGGACTCCTGCGCGACGGCAGCGACGAGCTCGGTGCGGTTCAGTGACTTGTCAGCCATGGATGTCCTCCTCGGACTTCTTGCAGTATCGGTCGGACGACTTCTCGTCCGGCGCCCGGAGCGGGTGCCCCGTGCCGCGGGACCGCAGGCGTGCTGCCCGGCGGAACCGGAGTCGAACGTACCAGCCACCTGGGACGAAACCTGCCGACTCGCCCGGATTTCCGGGGTTGTTGGGCTACCAACGAGGCTGGAGTGACCGATGTGACGAAGATGTCCCCCGAAACACACCAGGAACGGCGAACGCCCCGCCACCACTGGGGTGACGGGGCGTTCGCGGAAGCTGGTGCTTACCAGGAGCTCTTCGTGATGCCCGGCAGCTCGCCACGGTGGGCCATGTCGCGGAAGCGGACACGGCTGATGCCGAACTCACCGAGGTGGCCACGGGGGCGGCCGTCGATGGCGTCGCGGTTGCGGTAGCGCACCGGCGACGCGTCGCGCGGGAGCTTCTGCAGGCCGACGCGGGCAGCCTCACGCGACTCGTCGGAGCCGTTCGGGTCCACGAGGGCCTTCTTCAGCTCGAGACGACGCTCGGCGTAGCGCGCGATGATCTCGGCACGCTGGTTGTTCTTCGCGATCTTGCTCTTCTTCGCCATGCTTAGCGCTCCTCACGGAAGTCGACGTGCTTGCGGATCACCGGGTCGTACTTCTTGAGCACGAGACGGTCCGGGTTGTTGCGACGGTTCTTCTTGGTCACGTAGGTGAACCCGGTGCCCGCCGTGGAGCGGAGCTTGATGATCGGACGAACGTCCTGACCCTTCTTGGCCATCAGATCTTCTCCCCACGGGCGAGGAGATCCTTGACGACGGACTCGATGCCGCGTGCGTCGATCACCTTGATGCCCTTAGCGCTGAGCGTGAGCGTGACGTTACGACGAAGCGAAGGCACGTAGTACGTCTTCTTCTGCACGTTCGGGTCGAAGCGGCGCTTCGTCCGGCGGTGCGAGTGCGAGATGTTGTGTCCGAAGCCGGGGGTGGCTCCGGTCACCTGGCACACTGCTGCCATGGTTTCCTCCTGAGGTACCGTGCGGCTGACTGCCGCACCCAAGTTCACTTGCCTGGCACGCACGCGCTGCGGCTCGGTCGGTGACCGGGCTGTCTGCGAGGGGGTTGTGCGCGCCGCCCAGGCCCGCGGACCCTGTCGAAGGGGCCGTGAGCACCGCGCGACCGCGGCGTTCGCGACGGTCGGAGGGCTTGGAACAACTGGGCTCGCCGCGCGGACGCGGAGAACCAAGGGTCAAGCGTACGCGACGACCGGGCGTGTCGCAAACCGCTGCGGTCGCGGTCGTCGGCCTGGAGGCACGCCCCGCGTCCGGCGGCTGCGTTCAGTGAGCAGAAATGGTCGGGTCACGTGCCGCAACCCGACAGTTTCTGCTCAGTGAACGCGCGGGCGCCCGCCCGCGGGCGCCCGCGCGCGGGCGCGGCGGGCGCCCTACGGCGCCTCGGTCGGCGCGGGCGCCAACGCCTGCACCATGAGCTCGCCGAGCTCCCGCGGCGCCGTGAACATCGGCCAGTGCCCCGTCTCGAGCCCGACGATCGAGAGCTCCTCGGTCGCCACGAGTTCCGCCGCCCAGGTCTGGTGGTCGGCCACCATCGTCGCGAGGTCCGTCGCCGGGATCTCGCACGTGATCACCGTCGCCGGGATCGTGTGCCGTGCGGCGTCGGAGTAGTGGAACCGGTCGGACGGCACCGCGGCGGGTTCGGGGATCGCACGGTGCTCGAAGGCCTCCCGCAGTTCGGCCGTCATGCCCCGCACGGTCGCCGGCTCCCAGACGTCCCACGAGGGCAACGGCACGACGCCGTCCACCACGGGCAGTTCGTCGTTGACGCAGCCGCCCTCCGGTCCGGGGAACGTGTCGACGTAGAGCAGGTGCGCGACGAGCGCCGGCCGCTTGTCCGCGGCCATGTACGCGATCGGCCCCGCCCCCGAATGCCCCGCGAGCACCACCGGCTCGGAAGGGGTGGCGACGTCGTCGAGCTTCTCGACCAGTGCGGCGACCTGCTCGTCGAGCGTGTCGCCGTCGCGGGTGACCGCCTCGACCGAGTGGCCGGCGGCGCGGAGCACCGGGGCCACCTCGTCCCAGGCGCTCGCGTCGAGCCAGAATCCGGGAACCAGGATCACGTGCATGAGGCGGAGACTACGCGCCGGTGCGCGCCGCCGTGCACGATGCGCACTCGCCGAAGATGTCCACGACGTGGCTGGCGTTCGTGAAGCCGTTCGCGGCGGCGACCTCCTGTGCCCACCGCTCCACCGGGTCCGCCTCGATCTCGACGGTGCGGCCGCAGTTCCGGCAGATCAGGTGGTGGTGGTGCGCGTCGGTCGTGCAGGCGCGGTACAGCGACTCGCCGTCCTGCTGCAGGGAGTCGGCGTCGCCCTCGGTCGCCAGGTCGGACAGCGCCCGGTAGACGGTCGCCAGCCCGATCGTGGATCCGTCGTCCCGTAGGTGCTGGTGGAGCGCCTGCGCGCTCACGAACCCCTCGGTGCTGGAGAGCGCGGTGCGCACGGCCTCGCGCTGCCAGGTGTTCCGCTTCGGCTTCTGCACGGCGTTCATGCGGTGACTCCTTCCTTGCGGCTCGCGTCGGTCGACGCGTCCGGCGTTCCGGCCTGGAGGCGCGGTGCGCCCCCGCCACGCTGGTCCCGGCCCGTGATCCGGTCGCGTCCACGGCGGTCCTTGCGCCCGCCGACGATGCGGCAGACCACCCAGATCGCGAACGAGATCGTCGTGACGTAGGGGCTGATCGGCAGTCCTCCGCCGAGCGCGAGCAGGATCCCGCCCACGACCGACACGACCGCGAACACGGTCGACAGGATCGGCACGACCACCGGGTGCGAGCTGAGGCGCAGGGCCGCGGCCGCCGGGGTGACGAGCAGGGAGAGCACGAGGAGCGCGCCGACGATCTGCACGGACACCGCGGTCGCGAGTCCGAGGGCGAGCATGAACACGATCGCCAGGGTCCGCACCGGGATGCCGGCCGCCGCCGCGACGTCGGGGTCGACGGACGCGAACATCAGCGGGCGCCAGATCACGAGCAGCGTCGCGACGACGATCGCGGCGATGACGATGAGGAACGTCAGCTGCGGGTTGTCCACCGAGACGATCTGGCCGGTGAGCAGGCCGAACTTGTTCGCTGCCCGGCCCTTGTAGAGCGCCAGGCAGAGGATGCCGAGCCCGAGTCCGAACGGCATGAGCACGGCGATGATCGAGTTGCGGTCGCGGGCCTTCGAGCCGAGCAGTCCGATGAGGAGCGCAGCGATGACCGACCCGACGAGCGAGCCGGTGACGACGTTGACGCCGAGCAGCAGCGACGCGCTCGCGCCCGCGAAGGACAGTTCCGAGATGCCGTGCACCGCGAAGGGCATGTTCCGGGCGACCACGAACGGCCCGATCAGACCACCGACGATGCCGAGCACCGCGCCCGCCCAGATCGAGTTCTGCACGAGCACGACGAGCTCGCCGTAGTCCTGGAACGAGAAGATCGTCGACCAGACGTCCATCAGATCCGCCCTTCGTCCGGTGCCGGAGCGTGCGGGTCCGGGTCGCAGTGGTGGTCGTGCGCGTCGTTGGCACCGACGATGACGATCCGCCCCATCGTGCGGACCACGTCGACGGGAGTGCCGTAAAGGTCGGAGAGCACGTCGGTGCGCAGGACCTCGTCCGGCGAACCGATCCGGAACCGACCGCCCGCGATGTAGAGCACCCGGTCGACCACGTCGAGGATCGGGTTCACGTCGTGCGTGACGAACAGCACGGCTGCGTCCTGCTGTCGGCGCTGCCGGTCGATGAGTTCGGTGACGCCGCGCTGGTGGCGGAGGTCGAGCGAGATGAGCGGTTCGTCGCACAGCAGCAGCGCAGGGTCGGCGGCGATGGCCTGCCCGACGCGGGTGCGCTGCTGCTCTCCGCCGGACAGCTCGGCGACCGGGGCGTCCGCGAACGCCGTCGCGCCGACCTCGTCGAGGATGCGGTCGACCCGGGCGCGCTCGGCACGGCTCGCGGGCAGGATCCCCCACCGCGACCCGGTGACGCCCTGCGCGATCATGTCCCGCGCACGGAGAGGCGTGCCGGCATCCATCAGGCGCTGCTGCGGGATGTACCCGATCTTGCGGTGCCCGCGACGGACCGGCTGGCCGAGGAACGACATCGTGCCTGAGGTCAGCCGCTGCTGGCCCAGGACGGTTCGGAGCAGGGAGGTCTTGCCAGCACCGTTCGGCCCGAGCACGGCGACGAACTCACCCGGCGCCAGGTCGAGGTCGAGGTGCGACCAGAGCCGGCGCGCACCGTAGGAGAGCTCGGCGTCCCGCAGCGCGAGCACGGCGGAACCGCCACTGCCGGCGGCAGTGACGGTTCGCGAGGGAGTCTGGAGGGTAGTCACTTCTGGAGCGCCGCCTGCACCGCGTCGATGTTCGCCTGCTGCCACGAGACGTAATCCTCCCCCTTCGGGAGCGTCTCCGTGACACCGACGACCGGGATGCCGTTGTCCTCGGCGGCCTTCTTGACCTGTTCGGTCTCCGGGCTGGAGGTCTGGTCGTTGTACGCCAGGACCTTGACGGTCTTGTTGGTGAACAGCTTGAGGGTGTCGTTGAGCGCGGCCGGCGGGACGTCGTCGCCTTCCTCGATCGCCTCGGAGAAGGCCTCGGGCGTGACGTTGTCGAGTCCGATCGCGTCGAACAGGTAGCCGGGCACGGGCTCGGTGTAGGAGACCTTCTCGCCCTCGTACGTCTTCTTCAGGTCGGCGGTCGTCGACTCGAGCCCCTCGAGCTTCGTCGTCAGCGCCTCGGCGTTCTTCGCGAACTCGCTCTTGTCCGCGCTGTCGAGCTCGCCGAGGCGCTTCGACACGTCGGCGACGAGCTTCACCATCGTCGGGTAGCTGTAGAACACGTGCTCGTTGAACTCGGCGTCCCCACCCTTGTCGAGACCGGACAGCTTCACGACGTTGATCGTGTCCGCCTTGGTGCTCGAGGCGTCGGCCAGCGTGGTCATGAAGTCGTCGTAGCCACCGCCGTTCTCGATGAGGAGGTCCGCCTTTGACACGGCGAGCTGCGTCTTCGCGCTCGACTCGAACGAGTGCGGGTCCTGCGACGGGTCGTTCAGGATGCTCGTGACGGAGACGTGGTCGCCGCCGATCGCCTCGACGATCGAGCCGTAGACGTTCGTGGAGGCGACGACCCGGACGGTGCCGTCGCCCGAGGCGTCACCGGAGGCAGAGGACGTCGCGCACCCGGTCAGGGCGAGCGCGGCGGCGCCGGCGACGAGCGGCAGGGCGAGGAGACGGTTGTGCATGTCCACGAGCGTAGGGCTAGTTGATAACGGTTGTCAAAACCACTCTCACGAAGCCGGCGCCGTTCCGCTCGTAGGAGGTTTTTCCGCGCGTAGGAGGCCGTTCCGCGCATAGGGCGCAGGAAGTTCCGGCCTCCAATGCGCGATTCCGCTTGCTACCGCGCTCCGCATGGGAAGGAACGCACGCCGAGACGGACTGGAGGCGCGGTGCCAGCTGGCACCGCGCCTCCAGTCCGTCAGGTGGTGACGTCTACGGCTTCGTGGCCGCGTCGATCGTGTTCTCAGCGATCGTGTCGTCCTCACGCCCGGGCGTCCGGAGGTTCCACTTCTTGATCACGAAACTGAACAGGAAGTAGTAGATCACCGCGTACCCGAGCCCGATCGGGATGAGCCAGATCGCCCCGTCGGCCTTGCCGAAGTTCAGGACGAAGTCGATCGCGCCGGCCGAGAACGAGAATCCGTCGTGGATCCCGAGCGCGTTCACGAGGGCGAGCGACGTGCCCGTGAGGACCGCGTGGATGACGTAGAGCGGGAACGCCACGAACATGAACGAGTACTCGAGGGGCTCGGTGATGCCGGTGACGAACGAGGTGAGCGCGGCCGAGATCATGATGCCGCCGACGAGCTTTCGGTTCTGCGGCTTGGCGTTGCGCCAGATGGCGAGGGCACCGGCCGGCAGGGCGAACATCATGATCGGGAAGAAGCCGGTCTGGAAGATGCCAGCGGTCGGGTCGCCGGCGAGGAAGCGCGGGATGTCGCCGTGGACGATGTCTCCGGCGGCGTTCGTGAAGCTCCCGAGCTGGAACCACGGGAAGAAGTTCAGCAGCTGGTGCAGCCCGATCGGGATGAGCATGCGGTTCGCGAACCCGAAGATGCCGCCACCGATGACGGCGTTGTCCGCCACCGCGGTGCCTGCGGCGGTGAGCGCGATGTCGAAGTACCGGTAGACGAAGGACATCAGCACGGCGATCACGAGGCCGGCTGCTGCAGTGAGGATCGGGACGAGACGACGTCCCGAGAAGAAGCCGAGGAAGTCCGGCATCTTCGTCCGGTGGAACTTCTCCCACATCACTGCGGAGACGAGACCCATGACGATGCCGCCCAGGACGCCGTAGTTGATGACCGCCTGGTCACCGTTGGCGTCCTTCACCCCGGCGAGCACGACGGGAGACATCACGGCGAACACCTGGTACATGACCATGTAGCCGACGACCGCGGCGAGCGCCGTCGTGCCGTCCGACTTCTTCGCCCACCCGATGGCGATGCCGACGGCGAAGAGGAGCGGAAGCCACGTGAAGATCGCCTGTCCCGCAGCGGAGATGACCCCGGCTCCGGTCTCGAAGCCCGGGATCGCACCGAGGAGGTCCGGCTGACCGATCCGGTTCAGGATGCCGGCCGCGGGCATGACCGCGATCGGGAGCAGCAGGCTCCGGCCGAGCCGCTGCGCTTGGGCGAAGAGGCGTGACTGGTTCTTCGGCTTCTTCTTCTCCGGCACGTCCGTGGCAGTGGTGGTGCCCATCGGAAGTCCTCTCGTCATTGGGTGGAGCTGTCGGGGTGAGTTGAGTCGTGCAGCCAGCGCAGGTAACCTCGGCGGTATCACCAGGTCCGGTCCTGTCCGGTCATGACCAGTTCCGTAGTCTGAACCGAGACCGGACGCATGTCAACCTGGCGCTCACACCCTGAACGAGGAGGAACCGATGGCTGACATCAAGGCCGCTGACATCATCGCCGCGCTGGGCGGGGTGGAGAACATCGAAGAGGTCGAGGGCTGCATCACGCGCCTCCGCGTCGAGGTGGAGGACGGAGACCTCGTCGACAGGGCCGCACTGCAGGCCGCTGGCGCCCAGGCCGTCGTCGGTGGCGGCACCGGTTGGCAGGTCATCGTCGGCACGGTCGCCGACAACCTCGCGCAGGACATCCAGGACGAACTGTGACGAGCGTCCGGACCCCGTTCGCGGGCCCGGTCGTCGCACTGGCCGACGTGCCGGACCCGGTGTTCGCCGGGCAGCTCGTCGGCGCCGGCGTCGCGGTGGACCCGACCGGCGTCGAGGGCGGGGTCACCGCGGTGGCGCCCGTCGACGGCACGATCGTGAAGCTGCACCCGCACGCGTTCGCACTGCAGGGAGCCGCGGGGACCGACGTCCTCGTGCACGTCGGCATCGACACCGTGAAGCTCTCTGGCGAGGGCTTCGAGCTCCTCGCGACGGAGGGCGACACCGTCTCCGCCGGTGACCCCGTCGTCCGGTTCACCCCCTCGGTGATCTCGGCCGCCGGCTACTCGCCGATCTGCCCCGTCGTGGTGCTCGGCTCCGCGCCGGACTCCATCGCGCAGGGCACCGTCGGCACGACCGTCCGCGAGGGCGACGCCCTCTACGAGGCGTAGTCGCCCGACGGCCGAGTCTCGGTGCCTCGCGCCCGAGACTCGGCCCCGGCGCTACGCGACCGCCTGCGGCGCCGTCGCCGTGACCTCCATCTGCACGCGGTACCGGTCCGACCGGTACCACGAGCGGGTGTGCTCCACGGGACGCTCCCCCGTGTACGACACCCGGTCGAACTCCAGCACCGGCGCACCCGTCTTCGTCCCGAGCAGCGTTGCCACGTCGTCCGCCGCGGGGTTCGCCGCGACGGTCTGCTGCGCCCGGTCGATGGGTGTGCCGTACTCGGTCGCGATGATCGAGTAGACGGACCCGGACAGGTCGTGGTCGAGCAGCCCGGGGAACGCGTCCGCCACGAGCCAGGCGTCGTCGATCGACACCGGTGCGCCGTCCGCCATCCGCAGACGCTTCACGTGGAAGGCCGAGACGTCCGGGTCCAGGCGCAGCGCGGCAGCGGTGTCCGTCGGCGGGACCCGCTCCTCGCGCACGAGCACGACCGTCGTCGGCACGTGCCCCATCGCGCGCATCTCCTCGGTGAAGGACGCCAGGTGCAGCGTGGACTGCACGGGACGGTGCGCCACGAAGGTGCCCTTGCCGCGGACGCGCTCCAGGTAGCCCTCGTTGACGAGCTGTCCGAGGGCCTCGCGCACGGTGATCCGCGAGACGCCGTACTCGGCGATGAGCTGCCGTTCGGAGGGGATCGCGGCGCCGGGGGCGAGGCGTGAGGTGGCGAGCTCGAGGAGGATGCGCCGCAGCTGCTGGTGCTTCGGCTCGGCGCCCTCGGTGATGCGGCTCGTCATGCGTCCCTCGTGCTCCGTCGCTGGTCGTCTTGGTGGTCATGCGCGGACATGACCAGTTGGCATCACAGTAGCGAGTCCCTCTCCGAACGCCAACGTGCATGACAAGATGACGGCCGTGACAACCGTGGTGATCGTCGACGACGAGACGCTCGTCCGCTACGGCTTCGAGTTGATCCTCGGTGCCGCGCCGGACATCGACGTCGTGGCCACGACCGGCGACGTCGAGGCCGTGCAGGTCATCCGGTCGCACGCGCCCGACGTCGTGCTGCTCGACGTGCGGATGCCGCGGGTGAACGGACTCGAGGTGCTCCGGGAGCTGCAGACCCTCGCCGATCCCCCGGCGATCGCGATGCTCACCACGTTCGACACGGACGAGTACGTCGGCCAGGCGATGGAGCTCGGGGCCGCGGGGTTCCTGCTCAAGGACACCGACCCCGAGGCGCTGGCCGAGTACGTCCGGGTCCTCGCCCGCGGCGGCGTGGTCCTCGCACCGGGCGTCGACCGGTCGCGCCTCTTCGCCCCGCGCCTGCCCGGGCAGGTGCCGCCGACGCTGTCCGACCGTGAGCACGCCGTCCTCCGGCTGGTCGCCGACGGCGCGAGCAACCCGGACATCGGCCAGCGCCTCGGCGTGAGCACCGGCACCGTCAAGGAGGACGTCCGCGGCCTCCTCGCCGCGTTCGGCGTCCCGACCCGGGTCCAGCTCGCACTGCGTGCAGCCGAGGCGGGGCTGCTGGATGGCTGAGCAGTCGACGGCCACCCGCCTCCGTCGGGTCCTCACCGCGACCGACGGGAGGCTCGACCGCCTCGTCGACGTCGGCCTGCGCTGGGTGCGCACCCACCGGGCACCCTGGTGGCTGGTCGACGCGTTCTTCGTCGCGGCCGCCGTCGCCGATGCCGTGCTCGACATCTCGGGAGCGACGACGGTCGAGACGTGGCTGTCGCTGCTCGCCGCAGCGGCGCTGCTGATCCGCCGCCGCTTCCCGGTGCTCGCGTTCGCCCTGACGGTGCCCGGGCTGTTCGTCGGGTCCGCGGTGGTCGCCGCCAGCATCGCGCTGTTCACGCTCGGGGAGCGCACGGACCGCCGGTGGCTCATGCTCCTCGCTGCGCTCGTGCAGTTCGTCGGGTTCGGCGGGTTCGTCGGGCCGCCGCAGACCCTCGACGAGATCGTCGTGTCCGTCGTCTACGCCCTCATCTTCGCGCTCGGACCCCTGGCCGTCGGACTCCTCGTGCAGACCCGTGCGCGCCTGACCGAGCAGCTCGCCGAGGTCCACCGCGCCCGCGAGGACGAACGCCGCCAGGCCGCCGCCGTGGCGCTCTCCCGCGAACGGGCACTGCTCGCGCGGGAGATGCACGACGTCGTCTCGCACCAGGTCACCCTCATCGCCGTGCAGGCCGGGGCGATGCAGATGGCCGGACGGGACGAGGCAGAGCGCGGGTTCGCCCGCACGATCCGACAGCTGTGCGTCGTGACCCTGCAGGAGCTGCGCGAGATGGTGCAGGTACTCCGGGCCTCCGGTGGCACCGACCGCGAGATCGCCCCGCAGCCGGTGCTGGCCGACCTGCCGCGGCTCGTCGCGGAGAGCGGCCTGGAGACCAGCACGACCGTCGACCTGCCGGACACCCTCGCGCAACCGCTCCAGCGCGCCGTGTACCGGTTCGTCCAGGAGGGGCTGACGAACGTCCGGAAGCACGCCCCCGACGCGACCGTCCGGGTGAGCGGCCGGATCCACGCCGGTCAGGTGCTCGTGGACGTCGTGAACGGGCCGGCGCGGGCGGACCGGCTCGAGCTACCAGGGTCCGGTCTCGGGCTGATCGGCCTCGGTGAGCGGGCCTCGCTCCTCGGCGGGAGCATGGAGTCCGGTCCGCAGCCGGACGACGGGTTCGCGCTGCACCTGCGGCTCCCCGTCGAGCACGTGCCGGCGGTCCGCGCCGTCTGACGGTCATCCTCCGAGCCAGCCGGGGTGGCCGATCGGCCATCGTGGTTCACACCGCGGAGCGATGACGCAGCGCGCGCGACCGGCTGGGATGAGATCGTGGCACCTCAAGCTCTGCTCGGACGACTCCGTCGCTTCCCGGTCTCCGTCGTCGTGACCGTCGTGGCGGTCGTCCTCGTCGTGTCCGCCCGGATGGCGCACGCGGAGCCCGACTTCCCGCACCACCCGCCCGTCGCCTGCCTGGCGCTCGTCGCGGTGGCACTGACGACGATCCTCGCCGAGCGGTCCCTCGGTTCGCTCCGGACCCTCGTGATCGGCGTCGCCGCACCCGCGCTCGCCGTGCTCGGGACCCTGGCGACGGTGTCGATCGGTGCCGCGTTCGGTGAGGCGCACGCCGAGTTCGCGGTCGGCCAGCCCCTCTTCGCGCCCTCGATCGTGGCCGCAGCACTGCTCGGCGCCGCCACCGCAGCGATGCCCACGCAGCACCGCTGGCGGACCCGGACCGCCCTGTGGACCGTGGTGCTGACGCTCGTCCTGTTCGCCGGCCACGGGTCGGACCTGGCGCGTGCCCTGGCGACCCTGCTCGGGACCGCAGCCGGCGTGGTCGTCGTGCGCCGCGCCTCCAGTCCGGAAACCCGCACCGCCCGCGATGCCGTGAGCGCACGCACGCTCGTCGTGAGCACCCTCATCGCGCTCGGCGCGGGGACGCTCGTGACCCTCGTCGTGCCGGACCCCGACGGCGTGCTGTCCGTCTTCGTGGACGCGATGAGCGACCGATCGGTCGTCGTCGTCGGCCTGCTGCTCCTCTGCGCGGCCTGGCTCGTGCACCGCGGCCGTCCTGCCGGGTTCGCCCTGGCGACCGGGGTCCTCGTCGTCCTGACCGTGGTCCTCGTCGACGTGTTCGTCATCGAGCCGATGCGCTCCGACGCCGTCCAGTGGCAGGGGCTCGGGCTCGACGCGCTGGAGTGGCAGGTGACGCTCCTCGGTGCGTGGCTCGTGCCCGCCGCCGTCCTGCTCGCCGTCCTCGGGCTGCACGGACGGCTCGTCCGCAAGCGGTTCCGCGCGGCAGGCCCCTGCCGCGACGACCTCGTCGAGATGCTGCGCGACGGCGACGCCGGCACCCTCGGGCACATGGGCACCTGGCGCGGGAACGCGACCTGGACCCACCCGGGCGGACTCGGCGCAGTGGCGTACCGCGTGCGCGGCGACGTCGCCCTGACCGTGTCCGACCCGGCGTGCGCAGCGCCCGACCGCGCCGCGGTGCTGGCGGCGTTCACGGCGTTCTGCGAGCGGAACGGCTGGGTGCCCGCGTTCACGAGCGTGCACGAGCCGGTGCGGGAGATCCTCGTCGCCGAGGGCTGGTCCGCCCTGCCCGTCGGGGTCGAGTCCGTGCTCGACGTCACCGCGTTCGACCTGCGCGGGAAGAAGCGTCAGGACCTCCGGACGGCGTCGAACCGTGCCGACCGTGAAGGCGTCCGCGACGAGTGGACCACGTTCGGCGCGCTCGACGACACCCGTCGCGCCGAGGTCGAGGCGATCTGCACCCGCTGGGCCGCCGACCGTCGACTGCCCGAGATGGGGTTCACCCTCGGCGGCTTCCGCGAGCTCGACGACCCGGACGTCCGACTCATGCTCGCCGTCGCGCCGGACGGGCACGTGACCGCCGTGACGAGCTGGCTGCCGGTGTACGAGCACGGCACGCTGACCGGGTACACGCTCGACGTCATGCGCCGTGGCGAGGACGGGATGCCGGGCGTGATGGAGTTCCTCATCGCCAGGACCGCACTCCGCGCCCGCGATGCCGGCCTCACCACGATCAGCCTCTCCGGCACGCCGCTGGCCGCCCATGCCGGCGCCGGTTCGCTCGTCGCCCGCGGGTCGATGCTCCTCGCCCGGGTGCTCGAGCCCGTGTACGGGTTCCGCTCGCTGCAGCGCTTCAAGGAGAAGTTCGGCGCACGGCACGAGCCGCTCTGGATCGTCGTCCCCACGGCCCTGCACGTGCCGCGGGTGGCCCGGGCGCTGGCGTCCGCGTACGTCCCGGGGCTCCGGCCGAAGCACCTGTGGGCGCTGCGGCAGGCGCACCGCGGCACTGCGGCGTCGCGCTCGTGAGCCCGACCGAATGGCTGCTCGCGACGCAGCTGCAGGCACCGTCGAAGCTCGTCCCGATCGACATCGCCTTCACGGTGCTCGCCGTTGTCGTGCTGCTGCCGGTCGTGCGGTCGTGGCGGGATCGCGGCGCCTGGCGGTCCGTCGGCCTCCGAGCCGCGATCGCCGCAGCGGCAGCCGTCGTCGTGCTCGTCGTCTGCTGGATCGTGAGCGACGTCCTGAACCTGTTCGGGGTCGCCCTCAGCCCGGTCACCCGGATGTGGATCGCGATCGCCGCAGCGGGTCTCGCCCTGGCCGTCACCGGCATCGTGCAGGGCGGACGCTGGCGCCGGGTGCTCGCCGTGGTGCTCGTGCCGGCGGCGCTCCTCGTCCCCGCACTCGGGGTGAACGTCGAGTTCGCCAAGTACCCGACGCTCGGGACCGTCGTGCAGAGCAACCCGTACCCCGCACTCGACATGGACGCCGCGCCGGCCGCGTCGCTGCCCGCCGTCGGCGAGGTCCGCACGGTCGACATCCCCGGTACCCGCTCCGACTTCCCGGCCCGCCCCGCGGTCGTCTACCTGCCACCGGCCGCCCTCGTCCGCGATCCCGCACCGCTGCCCGTCGTGCTCGCGTTCGCCGGCCAGCCCGGAGCCCCGAGCGACATGTTCACCGCCGGGCAGATGGGCACCGTGCTCGACGCCTACGCCGCAGCACACCACGGCCGCGCGCCGATCGTCGTCTCCGTCGACCAGCTCTCCGCGCCGGGACTGAACACCATGTGCGTCGACTCGCGGCTCGGGAAGTCGGCGACGTACGTCACCGAGGACGTCCCGCGCTGGCTCACCGCCCACCTGCCCGTCACGACCGACCGGCGGGCCTGGGGCCTCGTCGGCTTCTCGCAGGGAGCCACCTGTGCCATGCAGTTCCTCACCGGGGCCCCCGACCGGTTCGGGGCGGCCCTCGCGATCTCGAGCGAGCTGCAGCCCACCGACCAGAGCCCGCAGCACAGCGCCGACCAGGCGTTCGGCGGCTCGGTGGCGGCGTGGAAGGCAGCTGCCCCGATCGCGCAGATGCGGGCGCACGGGCTGGGCGGGCACACTGTCTGGCTGACGGCGGGGTCCTCCGACCACGCGTTCAGTCGGAACGCCCGGGCGCTCGGTGCCGCTGCGCGGAAAGCCGGAGCGCACTGCGACGTCGCGTTCGCGCCCGGCAGCGGCCACGACTGGAACACGGTGCAGTGGTCGCTGCGCACGGAGCTGCCGCACGAGGCCGACGTGCTGTTCGGGGCGCTGCGGTGAGCCACGTCGTGCTCGGTGTGGTCGCCCTCGTCGCCGTCGTTGCACTGACGCTCTGTCCGCTTGCCGCGGTGCCGGTCACGGGAGCGCTGTTGGCCCTCACCACGATCTGTGCAACGTTGGGCAGTGCACCGCGGAACCACCACAATGGCTGATTGAAGATCATCGATATATTCATTCAGAGTTTTTGACATTGCCGTTCACCTCCTGCCACGATGAGGCACGCCTCGCTAGGGGGCAGTGAAAGGGGAATGATGCAGAACACGAAGATGAAGGTCCTCCTCGGCCTCGGGCTGTCGATCGGTCTGATCGCAGGGACCGCCACGACCGCATCGGCCACGACGGACGAGGTCCTGGGGTCGGGTTCCGAGGCCGGTGGCGTTGTGATCGCCGAGTCCGGAGCCGGGTCGACCGGTGAGACCTCGGGGGTCTCCACGAGGAAGGACGACGGCGGGGGCGGGAGCTTCTGGCAGTGGGGAGTCGGCAAGGACGACACGTGGTCGAACTACTTCCGTGAGAAGCGGTGCCACGGTGCCACTGCGGTGGGCAAGAAGTCCAAGCGAGTGTCCAACGTCCCGGGCGGCAAGTACGCGATGGCGATGACGCCGAAGGCTTCCAGTGGCAACAAGGCGTACTACCACAACTGCTGATCGCGCCACGGGCGCTCCTACCGGGAGCGCCCGTGCACGCCGATCCCGGAAGAGTAGGCCTGTCGTCCGATCCGTCACGATGGCGTACGTCGTCCCGCCGCTCCTCGCGTTCGTGCTGGGCTTCATCGGCCTGACACAGGTCAGCGAAGCCGGACTCGTCGGAGCGTCGTCGACAGTGACCGCCGCGGCGGGCAGCGAGACCGGATCCAACCAGCGAGTCGCTGCCGCGCTCGAACGCATCGCGCGGGCCGAGGACGCGACCATCGTGCGCGTCGTGGCGGACAGATCGGCCCCCACCATTCGGCGCGTGGCACTCGTCACCGATGCTCCGGCGAGCCGGGGGGAGTCGTGGCTCCGAGACGGCTACGCGGACTTCTCGAGCGCCATGACGACAGGCGTCCGGCCCATGGCAGACCTGGACCAGTTCGACCCCACGGGGACCTACGACGTGTTCGGTGACGAACGAGCACGACGAGCGACCATCGATGCGCTGACGGGGGTGGGCTACGACGTGACGTCTGAGCGCACCCCGCTGCTCCGTCGCGTCGGGATCGCCGACGGCATCAACGGGGCACTCGGTCTCATCGCCGCCCTGACACTGGGATCCTCGGTCTTGTGCTTGATGGGGACGGTCGGGTCACCCCGCCGTTGCGCGGTGCGGCGGCTGCACGGGAGGGGCACCGCGTCAATCCTGCTCGCCGAACTGGCAGAGACCCGAACCGCCTTGCTCATCGTCGCGATCGCGGCCCCGTGCGCGGCGATCGGGCTCGCGTTCCACAACGGGCTGGCGGATGTGATGACGTTCGGCGCGGCGGTCGCGATCCTCTGCGGAGCACTTCTCGCTCCCCTCGTCGCCACGCACGCAGTCGGCACGCTCGTCGCGTGCCGCCGACCGATGGCCGAGGCGCTTCGAGGCGCACGGCCACCTGGGCCGCTCTTGGTCGTGCTCCAAGGAGCACGCGTCCCGGCGCTCCTCCTGCTCGTCGCGGCGGCGTTCGACCTCGTCGGGGCCGTCGCCGTCGTTCGATCAGGCAGCGCTGAGCGCGACCTGCGGGCCGCCGGGGAAACGGTCCAGCTCTGGGTCACCCCGGACCCACGCCCAGTGGACACGCAACCATACTGGGACCGGATCGGCGAGTTCGCGGGACGTGCTCTCGACCACGGAGACGCGCTTCTCGCAGCACCTGTCGAGGTGTCCACGGGGCACGGCCGGAGCGTGGCACCCGCGTTGTTCGTGGACTCCGGCTACCTGCAGCTGCAGGACGTCCGCACGGAGGACGGCACTCGTCTCACCAACGCTGGCCGAGGCATCTCAGTCTGGCTGCCCGAGCACACCGACATCAACTCGGATCGGTTCGTCCAGGCCCTGTCCGAATGGGAGCTCCGAGACGCGCCAGCCGCTGCGCTCGCAGGCATCACGGTCGGCCGACTCGCCGCACAGGAGCTGTACTCGTATCCCGGTGATTCGACGTCGCGGGCATGGCTCGACGACGCGATCTTGGTCGTCGTGCCGGAACCGGCTTCGGCGTTCTCTGCGGATCTCCTCGGCTCATGGCTGTCCAGTGGGGACGTCGTGTTCGGCTCGCGGGTCGCCGCCGAGCGCGCAATCCGAGCGTCCGATGTCGACCGGGAGTTCAGCGCCGTCGTCGATGTGGGTCAAGTGGCCGCGGAAGAAGCTCGGATTGCCGCGCGCATGGTCGGGATCGGAGTTGCCGGAGTGGCGAGCGCCTTCGTCGTCAGCGGGGCGCTCGCGGCGCTCAGCGCGATCGCGCACCGACGCCGGTACGGCCGCGCTCACTTCGCGAAGGTCGCTGCCGGCACGCCCTTCTTGCGGGCGAACGGCAGTCTTCTGGTGATCGAAGCGATGCTGCTGACCGTTTCCGCGGTCGTCACGATCAACACCTGGTGGGGTCTCCGGCCCGACGGAACCGGACTCCACTCGTCACTAGACCCAGTCGCCCAGACTGCGGGCGTCGCGGCTGCGTTCGCCGCTGGCGCGCTCGCTTTGGTCTGTGTCACCAGCCTGGCGGCGATCGCGACGACGGCGAAGGGTGTCGCCCGAGCACGAGGGAACGGATCATGATGATCGAAGTGCGCAGCGCTGACAAGCGGCGCGGACGACGGGTGCTCTGGCACGACCTGACGTTCGACGTGGACCGCGGTGAGACCCTCGCCGTCATCGGCCCGAGCGGATCCGGGAAGTCGACACTCCTCGACTGCCTGGGCCACATCGACAGGTTCGACTCCGGATCGATTCGGATCAACGGTGTGGTCGCCGGCGGACGAGGTCGAAGCGCGCGTCTCGTCCGCCGAGATCACCTGGGCTACCTCTTCCAGGACTTCGGGTTGGTACCTGACATGACTGTGCAGGCGAACATCGACATCGCCCGGGTGCCAGGCAGGAAGCGTCGTGGAGAAGCCGTGCGTACAGCCGCAGCACTGGAGCGGGTGGGCCTCGTCGGCAGGGCGACGGACCGCGCTCACGAGCTCAGCGGCGGAGAGCAGCAACGTGTGGCCCTCGCCCGCCTGCTGGTCAAGCAGCCTGACGTCATCCTCGCCGACGAACCGACGAGCGCACTCGACGGGACCAATGCGGCGATGGTGCTCGATCTGCTCGACGAGTTCGCCGACTCGGGCGCCGCGGTGATCGTGGCGACGCATGCAGCAGACGTGGAAGCACGAGCATCCAAGACGGTCTCGCTGTACGCCTCCGACGGGTGAACGGCGGTGGGGACTCAGGCGTTGGCGACGAGCCAGGCCCGCTGCGTCCGTGAAAGCGCCCGGTCGGCCCAGACCTGACGCTCGACACCGGTCGGCAGCATGGCGGACGTCGATCCCTGCCACACGAGCGACAACCCTGCCCGCTCGAGCACCGCGGCCGATGCCGGGTTGTTCGTGAGTACCCGACCCGTGATCGGGACGTCGGGTGCGACCTCGTGCGCAGCACTGACGGCGGCACGGGCGATCTCCGTCGCGTAGCCGTTGCCCCACGCCGACGGTGCCAGCCGGTACCCGAGGTTCCACACCCCGGCGGCGGTCATGTCGACACCGCCGACCCCGAGGAACGCGTGGTCCGTAGCCGAGCGCACCGCCCACGACCCGAGGCCGTGACGAGCGCGACCACCGATCTTGCGCTGGACGAGGTCAACGGTCGATGCCCGCACCGTGTGCCGACCGGCGGGCAGGTGGATCCACGTCCGGGCGTCGGAGAACACGCCGTGCACGTCGTCGATGTCGGCGGGGGTCAGCGGGGTGAGCAGGAGGCGATCCGTTCGGATCTCCTGCGAGGGCATCAGGAGCTGGTGGACCATGCGTCGATCATCCCGCCGCCCACCGACATCCGGGTGAACGGCGCGCGAACGGGCGCGAGTCGTGCGGAGGACTGCGTTCGGTGAGCAGAAATGGTCGGGTCTCGCAACACGACCCGACCATTTCTGCTCACGAAGCGCGCGGCGCCCGCTAGTCGAGCAGCAGCGCAGGCTCCTCGAGCACCGACGCCACGTCGTGCACGAAGCGCGACGCCACGTCCCCGTCGACGACCCGGTGGTCGAACGACGCGCCGATCGTGGTCACCATGCGGGAGCGGACCTCGCCGTCGACGACCCACGGCTTCGCCTTGATCGTGCCCATCGCCACGATCGCGACCTCGCCCGGGTTGAGGATCGGGGTCCCGGTGTCCATGCCGAACACGCCGATGTTCGTGATCGACACCGTGCCGTTCGCCATCTGCGCCGGGGTGGTCTTGCCGTCGCGGGCGGTCAGGGTGAGCTGCTCGAGGGCCTGGGCGAGCTCGAGCAGGGACATGTCCTGCGCGTCCTTGATGTTCGGCACGATGAGCCCGCGCGGGGTGGCGGCGGCGATGCCGAGGTTCACGAAGTGGTGCACGATGATCTCGCGGTCGGTCCACGTCGAGTTCACCGAGCGGTTGCGGCGGACGGCCCAGATCACGGCCTTCGCCACGAGGAGCAACGGCGAGACCTTCACCCCGGCGAACGTCGGCGAGGACTTCAGGCGCTTGACGAACTCCATCGTGCGGGTCGCGTCGACGTCGACGAACAGCGAGACGTGCGGCGCGGTGAACGCCGACGTGGTCATCGCGGTCGCGATCGCCTTGCGGACGCCCTTGACCGGGATCGTCTCGCTCCGGACGTCGCCCCACTCGGGCGTCTCGATGTTGCGGAAGACGCTGGCCTGCTTCGCGTGCCGGATGACGTCGTCTCGGGTGACCTCGCCCGCGAGACCGGTCGCGACGATCTCGGTCAGCTCGACGCCGAGGTCCTTCGCGAGCTTCCGGATCGGGGGCTTCGCGAGGACGTTGGTCGCGGTGGTCTGCTTGCGCCCGGACCCCGAGCCGAGCGCGCTGATCGCCTCGGCGGTGCTCTCCTCACCGGGATCGGTGGCGGCTTCGGCCGCTGCTGCGGCATCCGCACTGGAGGCACGGCTCGCCTCGGCCGCGAGGGCTGCGGCCCGGCGCGCACCCGGCTTCCGACGGGACGGGGACGAGGTCGCGGAGCCGTAGCCGACGAGGACGGCGCCGGACGACTCGTCGGTGCCGACGACGGAGGCGCCGTCGGCGACCGGCTGCGCCGGCGCGGGGGCGGCTGCTGCAGGCGCGGCTGCCGGAGCCGGAGCGGCGACCGGCGCGGGCGCCGCCGGGATCTGCGCGACCGGAGCCGCGGGTGCGGGCGGTGCCGGCGGGGTGGCCGTGACGTCCGGCGAGGCCGGGACGCTGTCGACGACGGGAGCCGCGCCTCCAGGCTGGGTCGACGTGACCGGGGCGCCGGACGCGACCGACGCGTCGGAGTCGACCCGGATGATCGGCTTGCCGACCTCGACGGTGTCGCCCTCGGACACGAGGAGCCCCGTGACGGTGCCGGCGAACGGCGACGGCAGCTCGACCAGGGACTTCGCGGTCTCGATCTCGACGAGCACCTGGTCGACGGCGATCTCGTCCCCGATCGCGACGCGCCACTGCACGATCTCGGCCTCGGTCAGGCCTTCGCCCACGTCGGGCAGGGGGAATTCGGCGGCGGCCACGTCGGCTCCTTCGGCGTTCGGGTCGAGCTCGGTCAGGGTGTCAGTAGGCGAGGGCGCGGTCGACGGCCTCGAGGACGCGGTCGGCGTCCGGCAGGTGCAGGTGCTCCAGCTTGGAGACCGGGAACGGGATGTCGAACCCGGAGACCCGGAGCGGCGGCGCCTGCATCGTGTAGAAGCACTGCTCCGCGACGGTCGCGGCGATCTCGCTGCCGACGCTCACGAAGCCGGAGGCCTCCTGCGCGATGACGAGGCGGCCGGTCTTCCGGACCGACGCCAGCAGCGGCTCCCAGTCGATCGGGGAGATCGAGCGGAGGTCGATGACCTCGCAGCTGGTGCCCTCGGACTCGGCGAGCTCGGCGGCCTGCATGAGCGTGGCGACCATCGCGCCGTGGCCGACGAGGGTGACCTCGGTGCCGGTCCGGGCGACGCGCGTGGTGTGCATCGGGACGTGGCCGTCGACCAGGTCCACCTGGCCCTTCGGCCAGTAGCGGGACTTCGGCTCGAGGAAGACCACCGGGTCCTTCGAGGCCACTGCCTCTTGGATCATCCAGTAGGCGTCGTTCGGCGTGCTCGGGCTCACCACGCGGAGGCCCGGGGTGTGCGCGAAGTACGCCTCCGGGGACTCCTGGTGGTGCTCCACGGCGCCGATGTGGCCGCCGTAGGGGATGCGGATGACGACCGGCAGCGACATGTGCGCCGGCAGGCGGTTCGCCATCTTCGCGAGCTGCGAGGTGATCTGGTCGAAGCCCGGCCAGACGAACCCGTCGAACTGGATCTCGACGACCGGACGGTAGCCGCGCAGGGCGAGGCCGATCGCGGTGCCGATGATGCCGGCTTCGGCGAGCGGGGTGTCCCGCACGCGCTCGGGGCCGAAACGGTCCTGCAGCCCCTCGGTGATGCGGAAGACACCGCCGAGCTGGCCGATGTCCTCGCCCATCAGCAGGACCTTGTCGTCCGCCTGCATCGCGGCCGCGAGCCCGGCGTTGAGCGCCTTGGCCATCGGGAGGGTCGGGGTGGGGTCGCTCGGGACCTCGCCGGCGCCCGGGTGGGAGCGCAGCGTGTAGTCGAAGAGCTGCTCGGTGGTGCTCATGCGTGGGCGCCCCCTTCGTAGCCGGCCTCGTACCGTTCGAGCCATGCCTTCTGCTCGGCGATCAGCGGATGCGGCTCGCGGTACACGTTGTCGAACATGACGTCCACCGACGGTGCCGTCAGGGCCACCGTGCGGCGACGGACGTCGGCGGCGATGTCCTCGCCTTCCTCGTCGAACGCGGCGAGCTGCTCGTCGGTGACGCCCTTCGAGCGCAGGTACGCCTCGGACCGGACGATCGGGTCGCGGCGGACCCAGTCCTCGAGCTCGCCGTCGGCACGGTACCGGCTCGGGTCGTCCGAGCTGGTGTGTGCACCGATGCGGTACGTGTCGGCCTCGATGAACGCCGGACCCTGGCCGCTGCGGGCGTGGTCGGTGGCGACGACGGAGGCCGTGTACGAGGCGAGGACGTCGTTGCCGTCGATGAGGACGCTCGGGATGCCGAAGCCGCGGGGGCGGTCGACGAGCGGCGTCGGCGACTGCACGGCCACGGGGACCGAGATCGCCCAGTGGTTGTTCTGCAGGAAGAAGACGACAGGGGCCTTGGTCGAGGCCGAGAACACGTACGCCTCGTTCACGTCGCCCTGGCTGGTCGCGCCGTCGCCGAAGTACACGATCGAGCACGCGTCGCGGTCCGGGTCGCCCGTGCCGACGTCGCCGTCGAGCTTCTGCCCGAGCGCGTAGCCGGTGGCGTGCAGCGTCTGCGAGCCGATCACCAGGGTGGAGATGTGCGTGTTGCCGCGCTCGTCCGGGTCCCAGCCGCCGTGCGTCTGCCCGCGGTACATCGCGATGATCTCCATCGGCTCGACGCCGCGGTGCATCGTGACCGCGTGCTCGCGGTAGGACGGGAAGACGTGGTCCTGCGCGCGGAGGGCGAACACGGAGCCGGTCTGCGCGGCTTCCTGTCCGTGGCTCGGGACCCAGAGGCCGAGCTGTCCGGTGCGCTGGAGGTTGTGACCGGCGTGGTCGAACCGACGGGTGAGGACCATGCGGCGGTGCATCGCCAGCAGGGTCTCGTCCGGGATCGCCCGCGCGGCGGCGGCGAACTCGGCGTTCTCGTCGGTCTCCACGAACCGGCCCTCGGTGTCGAGGAGCCGGACGGTGGTCGTCGCGGGGGCCGCGGCGCGGAATGACATGCGGGCCAGCGTAGCGGCAGCGACTACTCGGCTGCCTGGAGGTCCCCCACAAGCGAGCGTGCCGTTTCGAGGAGTGTTCCCACAGCCTCGTGCTCGCCGATGGAGATGCGGATGCCCTCGTTCCCGAAGGCGCGGACGATGATGCCGGCCTGCTCGAAGCGCTCCGTGGCGTGCGCGGTCAGCTCGCCCGTGGGCAGCCACACGAAGTTGCCCTGCGCATCGGGCACGTCCCAGCCCTGCTCCCGCAGCGACGTCACGATGCGGTCGCGCAGGGCGGCGATCTCCGACACGCGCGCGAGCAGCTCGGACTCGCGTTCGAGGCTGGCGAGCGCCGCGGCCTGCCCCTGCGCCGTGACCGACAGCGGGATCGCGCAGGCACGGACGGCGTCGAGCACGTACGCCGGGCCGAGGGCGTACCCGACGCGGAGGCCGGCCAGCCCGTACGCCTTCGAGAACGTGCGGAGGACGACGAGGTTCGGGTACCGCTCGAGCAGCGGGGCACCACGGACGGCGGTCGGCTCGGTGACGAACTCGGCGTAGGCCTCGTCGAGGACGACCAGCACGCTGGACGGCACCCGCGCCATGAAGGCCCCGAACTCGGCGCCCGTGACGACCGGGCCGGTCGGGTTGTTCGGCGTGCAGACGATCACCATGCGGGTGCGCTCGGTGACGGCGGCGACCATCGCGTCGAGGTCGTGACCGCCGTCGGCGCGGTTCGGCACCTGCACGCTCGTGGCACCGGCGACCGTGACGACGCCCGGGTACGCCTCGAAGGAGCGCCAGGCGTAGACGATCTCGTCGCCGGGCCCGGACGTGGCCTTCGCGAGCTCGTGCAGGATCGCGACGCTGCCCGGGGCGACGTGGACCTCGTCGACGGTGGTGCCGAAGCGGTTCGCGAGCACGGCGCGCACGGCGAGGGCGGTCGCGTCGGGGTAGCGGTTGAACGCCGTCTGCGCCTGCACGGCCTCGACCACGCCGGGCAGCGGCGGGAACGGGTTCTCGTTGCTCGACAGCTTGAAGGCGTCGGCCGCGGCCTGGCGTCCCTGCTTGTAGGCGGGGAGCACCGCGATCTCGGGGCGGATGTGCACGCGCTCGTCAGTCACGAGAACAGGCTACCGGCCCGCCCCCGGCCGCCATCGGCCCGTCCCCGGCCACCGGAGGGCATCATGGGTGCATGCGATTCCTCGTCCGCCTCGTCGTCAACGCCGTCGCGCTCTGGCTCACCACGCTCATCGTCAGCGGCGTCTCCGTGACCCCGTTCGGCGACGGCGGCACCACGGCCACCGTGCTGACCTACCTGCTGGTGGCGTTCGTGTTCGGCCTCGTCAACGCGGTGATCGGCACGCTCATCCGGATCGTGGCGTTCCCGATCTACATCCTGACCCTCGGGCTCATCTCGTTCGTCGTCAACGCGATCCTGCTGCTCATCGTCGCCGGGATCTCGGACGCGTTCGGCTTCGGGCTGAACGTGGAGTCGTTCGGGTGGGGCATCGTCGGCGCCTTCGTGCTCGCCGTCTTCGCCTGGCTGATCGGGCTCTTCGTGCGCCCGGTGCTCAACCGCCAGCGCGCGTGACGCGGGCCGACGACGCGACCGGCACCCCGCCTCCAGGCCCGACGGACGCGATGCCCGTCGCGGACGCCACCGCCCTGCGTCATGATGTCCCCATGACCACGGACGCCGGAGCCCCCTTCCGGGTCTCGTTCGTCTGCAGCGGCAACATCTGTCGCTCCCCCATGGCCGGCATCGTCTTCGCCCAGCTGGCGGCCGACGCCGGCATGTCCGACCGCTTCCAGGTCGAGTCCGCCGGCACCGGCGACTGGCACGTCGGCGAACCCGCCGACGAGCGCACGATCGCAGCCCTCGCCGCGCGCGGATACGATGGCAGCAGGCATCGCGCCCGTCAGTTCGACCCGGACCGGTTCCCGGACCTCGACCTGGTGGTCGCACTCGACCGCTCGCACGAACGCATCCTGCGCTCGTGGGCACCGACCATGGACGACGCCGCGAAGGTGACGCTCCTGTTGCGGTACGACGACGCCTGGCCCCAGCAGACCGACGTACCGGATCCGTACTACGCGGACCGGCACGAGTTCGACCGAGTGCTCTCGACCGTCGAACGGGCCTGTGGGGCGCTCTTCCGCCAACTCGAACCGGCAGTCCGTCAGGGAGCCCCATGACCCCCCTTCCCCCGCAGCCGATCAGCCCGCTCGACGGGCGCTACTACCCGATCGTGCACACGGTGGGCGAGCACCTCTCCGAGGCCGGCCTCAACCGCGCACGCATCGTGGTCGAGGTCGAGTGGCTCATCTTCCTGACCGACCACGCGATGTTCACCACGTCGCCGCTCAGCGTCGACGACAAGGCCGCGCTCCGGCAGGTCGTGGAGACCTTCGGGCAGGCGCAGATCGCGGAGCTCGCCGAGATCGAGGCCACGACCCGCCACGACGTCAAGGCCGTCGAGTACTTCGTGCGCCGTCGTCTGTCGGAGCTCGGACTCGACTCCATCGCCGAGCTCACCCACTTCGCCGCGACGAGCGAGGACGTCAACAACCTGTCGTACGCGCTCACCGTGCGGGACACCGTCGACCAGGTCTGGCTCCCGGCGTTCAAGGCCGTGCTGGCCGTGCTGCGCGGGATGGCCGAAGAGCTCAAGAGCGTCCCGATGCTGTCGCACACGCACGGGCAGCCGGCGACCCCGACGACGCTCGGCAAGGAGCTCGCGGTGGTCGTGTACCGCCTCGAGCGCGTGCTGGCGCAGATCGAGGGCGGCGAGTACCTCGGCAAGTTCTCCGGCGCGACCGGCACCTTCTCGGCGCACCTCGCCGCGGACCCCGAGGCCGACTGGCCGACGCTGTCCCGCGAGTTCGTCGAGGGACTCGGGCTCACCTGGAACCCGCTCACCACGCAGATCGAGTCGCACGACTGGCAGGCCGAGCTGTACGACCGGGTGCGCCACGCGAACCGGATCCTGCACAACCTCGCGACCGACGTGTGGACCTACATCTCGATGGGGTACTTCACGCAGATCCCGGTCGCCGGCGCCACGGGCTCGTCGACGATGCCGCACAAGATCAACCCGATCCGGTTCGAGAACGCCGAGGCGAACCTCGAGATCTCGTCGGCGCTGTTCTCCACGCTGTCCGAGACCCTCGTCACGAGCCGCCTGCAGCGTGACCTCACCGACTCCACCACGCAGCGGAACATCGGCGTCGCGTTCGGGCACTCGCTGCTCGCGCTCGACAACCTGCGCCGCGGCCTGGGCGAGATCGCCGTGAACGAGGTCCGCCTCGCCGAGGACCTCGACCACAACTGGGAGGTGCTCGCCGAGGCCATCCAGACGGTCATCCGTGCCGAGGTCACCGCGGGCCAGTCGAACATCGAGGACCCGTACGCGATGCTCAAGGAGCTCACGCGCGGCAAGCGCATCGGGCAGGCGGAGCTCGTCGCGTTCGTGAACGGGCTGGACATCTCGTCCGGCGCCAAGGCGCGGCTGACGAACCTCACGCCGGCGACCTACACGGGCCTCGCGGACGAGCTGGTCGACCACCTCGACGTCTGACGCGGCGCGCGGGCGTCGCCCGCGGCGCGCGCGTCGTTCACTTCGTGAGCAGAAATGGTCGGGTCCCGAGCAGGGACCCGACCATTTCTGCTCACCGAGCACCGGACTGGAGGCACGGGTCGCGCCCCGCGCGTCGGCCCGCCACCTCAGGTGGTGACATCCAGGGCCTCGGCGACCAGCGCCTCCAGGACGGTGCGGACCGCAGGACGGACCGCTCGGTCCGGACGGACGAGCGCCTCGATCCGGCGACCCGCGCGGACGTCCGCGAGCTCCGCCAGGTGGAAGCGCCCCGGCGCACGCGTGCCGGACGTGTACCGCGGCACGAGCGCGACGCCGTGCCCCGCCGCCACGAGGTTCTCGATCACCGGCAGGTGGATCGTCCGGAACCCGACGCTCGGCGGGGTGTCCGTCGCGGCCGCCATCGCCGTGAGCACCCGGTCGATCGGGTAGCCCGCCGGTACGCCGATCCACGACTCCCCCACGACGTCGTCGATCCGGACGCGTTCGCGGGACGCCAGCCGGTGGTCGAGCGGGAGCGCCACGTCGAGCGGTTCGCGGAGGAGCGGGACGGTCTCGAGCGCTTCCCGTCCCGCGGGCGGGGCGCCGTCCGGCCGGTGTCCGATGACGACGTCGTGGTCGGCGGCGAGCGGGCCGAACTCGTCCTCGCTGACGTCCACGTCCACCAGCACGAGCTCGATTCCGGGGTGCTCGCGCATCCTGGTCAGGAGTCCGGGGAGCAGGAGCTCGGCGGCTGACGGGAACACCGCGAGGTCGACCCGGCCACCCGCGCCGCCGAGGTGTTCGCGCCACGCGGCGTCCACGGTGGCGATCGCCGTCGCGACCCCGCCGGCCAGTCCCGCGAGCACCCGCCCGTGCTCGGTCAGCCGCACACCACGGCCGACGCGTTCGACCAGGACGACGCCGACCTGGCGCTGGAGGGTCTGCAGCTGCTGCGACACGGCGCTCGGCGTCCGGTGGGTGGCCTCGGCGACGGCGGTGACGCTGCCGCGTTCGCCGAGTTCGCGGAGGACGGCGAGGAGCTGCACGTCGAAGTCGACCATGCAGGGACCCTACAACGTCGCTTCGGAACTCTTCGCTGGTGCTGCACGGTCGGGGTGCGCCACGATCGACCCGTGCGTACCCGTGACCGTCTCCTCGCCGTGGTCGTCGCCGTCGTGTGGGGGCTCAACTTCCCCGCGACGGCGCTGGCGCTCGAGCACTTCCCGCCGTTCCTGCTCGCGGCGCTGCGGTTCACGCTGCTCGCGGTGCCGACCGTGCTGCTCGTCCCGCGTCCGAAGATCCCGTTCGGGCGCCTGCTGCTCGTCGGCTTCGGGCTCGGAGTGCTGCAGTTCGCGTTCCTCTACCTCAGCATGGCGTCGGGCATGCCGTCCGGGCTCGCCTCGCTCGTGCTGCAGGCGTCGGCGCCGTTCACGGTCGTGCTCGCCGGGGTGTTCCTGCGCGAGCGACTCACCGGGCGGCAGGTGATCGGGGTGACGATCGCGGTGTGTGCCCTCGCCGCGATCGCCGTGCACCGGGCCCAGGCGGCGGCGTTGCTGCCCGTCGTGCTCGCACTCTGCGGGGCGCTCGGCTGGGCGATCGGCAACGTCGCCACCCGGCGCGCCGGAGCGCCGAACCCGCTGCACCTGACGCTCTGGTGGTCCATCGTGCCGCCGATCCCGATGGCCGTGCTGTCGTTCGTCGTCGAGGGGCCGTCGCGCATCGGGGACGCGCTCGGGACGGCGTTCACCGCGGAGGCACTCCCGGCCGACCTCGGGCTGCTCTACATCGTGCTCGTGGCCACCCTGGTCGGCTACGGCATCTGGTCTCGCCTGATGGCGACCTACCCGTCGAGCACCGTCGCGCCGTTCTCGATGCTCGTGCCCGTGGTGGGCGTGCTCGCGTCGTGGGCGGCGTTCGGCGAGGTACCGGACGTGGTCGAGATCGCTGCCGGCGTGGTCGTCGTCGCGGCGGTGCTCTGGTCGTCGCGGGCGGCCCGACCGCGGGCGCTGCCGGTCACCACCGCCGGCCTCCCGGTCCCGGTGCTCAGCCCCGGTGCTGGCGACGCTCCGCGATGATCCCGGCGAGCGCCCCGCGCAGGTGCGGGTAGCGGAACTCGTACCCGGCCTCGACCAGGCGCGTCGGCACCACCCACCGGCTCTTCAGCACGAGTTCGGTCTCGGTGCGGATCGCGAACGACCCGATCTCCAGCATCCACCGCCAGGTCGGGATCCCGAAACGGCGGCCGACGGCGTCCCGGATGGTGGCCATCACGGTGCGGTTGTCCGACGGGTTCGGGCTGGAGACGTTCACGGCGCCGTCGATGTCCTCGTGGTCGCGCACGAACCGGATCGCCCCGAGGACGTCGGCGATGTGCACCCAGCTGAACCGCTGCCGGCCGCGGGTGTGGCGGTCGTGGTGGTACGTGCCCGTACGGAGCCGGGAGCGGGTCGGGAACCACGGGCCGTCGTACTGCGGACCGCCGAGCCCTGCCTGCGCCAGACGGAGCAGCGGCACGAGGGCGCTCCCGTCACCGAACACGATCGCCATGCGGAACGCGACGCGTCGGGTGCCCGGGAGGTCCACCGCGTACAGGGCGTCCTCCCACGCCTTGGCCACGGACACCGAGAACCCCTCGCCGAGTTCACCCGTCGCTTCGTCCTGCGGGCGGTCGTCGGCGTGCCGGTAGATCGTCGCCGTGGAGGCGTTGACCCAGAGCGGCGGCGGGTGCTCACTCGTGCGGATCGCCTCGGCGAGTTCGAGGGTGGTGTCGACCCGGGAGCGGATGATCTCCGCCCGGTTCCGACGTCCGTACCGGCAGTTGACGCTCTTGCCGGCCATGTTCACGACGAGTGCTGCTCCGTCCACGAGCTCGCGGATCCGCATGGTGTTGCCCCACACGGCGTCCCCGGTGCGGCCGATCGTCACGACCTCGTAGCCCTCCTGTCGGAAGGCGTCCTGCAGGTACTGCCCGACGAAGCCGCTCGCCCCCGCGATCACGGCGCGGCCCTTCTGGTCGCTCATCTCATCCCCGTTCCGTGTCCGGCGCGATCTCGTACCGGAACGCCCCCTCGTACCGGTACAGCGTGCCGACGACCGGCCCCGAGAGCACCAGGGACACGCGCTGCACGTCGGCATCGTCATCGAATCGTTCCGTGAGCGTCACACGCGGTGCGATCAGGGCCGGGAGGCGCCGCTCCCGTCCCAGCGCACGGAACGTCACGCGCGTGGAGACCAGGCGCAGGGCGCCCGCGTCCGGACCGGTCCCGTCGACCTCCGTCCGGAGCAGGGCGCTGACGCGCCCACGGCGACCGAGGTGGTCGACGAGCCCCTCGGGTTCGGCGGTGATGGCGTCCACCATCGTGCGAGCGCCGGAGCGGAACCGGAAGGTGCGGTGCGCGCGGACGGCGACCCGAGCCTCCAGGCTGGTTCCCGACCCGCGGTGGACGCGAGCCGGGTGGTTCTCGACCGTGAACGGGACGTCCCGCTCCCAGACCGGGAACATGACGGCGTCGCGGGCGAACCAGGCGAGCAACGGCCAGAGCCAGCGCCGGGGCGTGCCGACGACGTCGAAGACACCCTCGCCACGGCCGACGTGACCGGGCGGGATCGGACCGAAGTACGTCCGCAGCTGCGGGTGCAGTCGGGCGAGGACGTCGGGCGGCGTGCTCAGCTCGTACGGCGACCGGGTCACGCTCCCGATCCTGGCATGTCGTCGGTGGAGGTCCCTACGATGTTGCGCATGGGACACGACCACGGGCACGGGCACGCGTCCGAGCGCGCCCTGCTCATCGCCTTCTGCATCTCGGCGGGGATCCTGCTCGCCGAGGTCGTCGGCGCGGTCGTCACCGGATCGCTCGCTCTGCTCGTCGACGCGGGCCACATGGTCGTCGACACGGGTGGGCTCGGCATCGGACTCGTCGCCACGCGGCTCGCCCGACGCCGACCGACGGCGCAGCGCACGTGGGGCTTCCAGCGAGCCGAGGTCCTCGGGGCCACGGCGCAGGCGGCCATCCTGCTGGCGGTCGGCGTCTACGTGATCATCTCGGCGGTCCAGCGGCTGTTCGTGCCGGCCGAGATCCACTCCGGGCCGCTGCTGGTGTTCGGGATCATCGGGCTCGTCGGCAACCTCGTGGCGTACGCGGTGCTGCTGCGGGCGTCCGGCGAGGGCTTCACGTCACGCGCCGCCCGGCTCGAGGTCCTCAACGACACGCTCGGCTCCGTCGCCGTGATCGCCGCGGCCGTCGTCCTCATGCTGACCGGTTGGGAACGAGCGGACTCCGTCGCGGCGATCCTCATCGGGTTGCTCATCCTGCCGCGTGCGATCCGGCTGCTGCGCGAGACCGCCAACGTGCTGCTCGAGTCGACACCGCCGGGGCTCGACCTCGACGCCGTGCGCGGGCACATCCTCGAGCTGGACCACGTCATCGCCGTGCACGACCTGCACGCGACGCTCGTGGCCACGGGCGTCCCGAACCTCACGGCGCACGTGGTGGTCGACGACGAGTGCTTCTCGACCGCGCACGCACCGAGGATCCTCGACGACCTGCAGCAGTGCGTGGCGGAGCACTTCGACGTCCCCGTGGAGCACTCGACCTTCCAGCTCGAGCCCGCGTCCCACCGTCGGCACGAGCACGAGGTGCACGCGTAGGTCGGTCGACCCGGAACGACTTCCCCGATGTCGTACGACGTCGGAGATGTCGTACTGCGTCGACGGCGGGCCGGAGACCCCCGGTCAGCAGCCGTCGTCGCGCGTCGGGTAGGCCGTGATGACGCGGTCCGTGGTGGACGACACGATGACCTTGACGAACGGTTCGGCACCCGGACGCGAGCCGTCGTCGAACTGCACGGGCGCCGAGTAGCAGACCTTGCCGTCGCCGGCGTCCTGCGGGTACCCGGTGCGCGGTGTCTCGAGCACGGTCTGCACGGCCGTGAGCATCGCGTCGTCCCAGTCTCGGGAGCCGTGGCCCGTGACCACGTCCTGCCAGTCCTGGGTGTGCCGGACACGGATGTGCTCGTAGCCCTGCCCCGAGTTCCCGCACTGCAGCACCACGGTGCCGAGCGCGGCGGTGTCGTACTGCGCGACGGTCTGCCGGCTGCCTGTGTCGCAGCGATCGAGGACGGCGTCGCCCGGCAGATCCGGCCCCGTGCGGGTGATCGTCACGGTGCCGTCGGTCGCCGTGCCCTCGCCGGCGGTCGCACTGGGCGTGATGGTGACGCCCGTGCCGCCGATCACCGGGTCGTCAGCGCCCCGCTGCGCGGTCAGCGCGACCCCGCCCGCGACGAGGCCGGCGGCCAGGACGGCCGCGACCCCCGCGATGACGGAACGGTTGCGCTTCTGGGACACGCGCCCAGTATGCCGGACGGGTGTCGTGCCTCCAGGCGGTCGGCGTGGCCACGGCACTTCGTGACGTGTCCTACGCGCGTGCGGCCAGGCGGGTGCCGGCGACGACCGCCAGGACGATCACGAACACGACGTACCCGAGCAGCACCGGCAGGGTCGGCAGCACGAGGAGCGCCGCACCGACGGCCACGACCGGCACCGTCAGGCCGGCGTAGGCGATGAGGAACGTCGCGGCGAGGACGCCACCCCGACGGGCGGGCTCGACGAGCGCACCGGCGCTGCCGATCGCGGCGCGGAACAGCAGTCCGACGCCCGCGCCGGCGATCACCCCGCCACCGATGAACCCGGCGACCTGCAGCAGCACGGCCGCCACCGCGAGGACCACGAGCCCGCCGACGAGCAGCACCATGCCGAGCCGGATCTGCGCACGCTGCGCGAGTCGGGCGAACACGATCTGCGACACCGCACTCGCGGCGAACACCCCGAACGTCGTCGCTCCGGCTGCCAGCCGGTCCGTCACGTGGAAGGTCGTCCCGAGGAACGTCGGCGCGACCGAGGTGAAGAGACCCTGCACCGCCAGCGCGGCGAACGCGGCGGTCCCGGCGGCCCAGAATGCGGCGACCTTGCCCTCCGGTGCCTGCAGCCGCTGCGGCCGGTAGGCGACCGGCGACGACGGCCGGTCGACGGTCTCGGGCGCCGCGAGCACCACGACGAACGCCACGGCGAGGGCGACGACGAACACGACGTACGGCACCATGAGCGGCTGCCCGACGAACTCGGCCAGGGCACCGCCGACGAGCGCGCCGAGCGACAGCCCGCCGAGGTTCACGACGCCCGCGACGACCCCGGCACCGGCGGCCGACGATGCCGACCCGGTCGCGCGGACCCGGAGCTCGCCGAGGTGCGCGGTCGCCGTGGCCGTCAGCAGTCCGACGCCGAGGCCGGTGACGAGCCGCGCCACGATGAGCCCGCTGACGTCGTTCCAGAGCAGGAACAGCACGGCCGCGACGAGCTCGAGCGCGATCGACACGAGGATGAGCGGTCGGCGTCCGTGCACGTCACTGAGGTGTCCGGCGAGGTACAGCGCCGCGACGACGCCCACTCCGTACGCGGCGAACACCACGGTCGTCGTGAACGTCGGGAAGCCGTCCCGCGCCTGGTAGATCACGTAGAGCGGGGCGGGGACGGTCGCGAAGGCCATCACCGAGAGGAACGCGAACGCCACGGCCCAGAAGCCGAAGCCGTGCCGACGACGGGTGTGCTGATGGCGGCCGCGGGGAGCCTCGACCACGGGTTCGACGGTGTGGGACGGGGCGGTGAGTGTGGACATGCTCCGATGGTGCCTCCGGCAGGCCATCGAGTCCAACGGATCTCCTTGATGAGAACCATCGATGGGGTCGATACTCAGTGGATGGAGACCCGCCTGCTCGAACAGTTCGTGACCGTCGCGGCGGAGGGCAGCGTCACCCGCGCCGCCGAACGGCTCTGGGCGGCGCAGTCGACCGTGTCGGCCGGCATCGCGTCACTCGAGCGGAGCCTCGGCGTCCGGCTGTTCGACCGCACCGGGCGGCACCTCGTGCTCACCACCGCCGGCGAGGACCTCCTGCCGCACGCCCGAGCAGTGCTGGAGTCCCTCGACCGGATGCGCGACCTCGCGACCGTCTCCGACGCCGAGCTCCGCGGCAGGGTCCGGCTCGGGATCTTCACGAGCATGGACATCGTCGACCTCACCGGGGTCCTCCGACGGTTCCGCCAGCGGCACCCGCTCGTCGCGGTCGAGCTCATGACCTCGCCGTCCGGGACCACCGGACTCGTGCAGGACCTGGTGGCCGGGCGGCTCGACATCGCGTACACGGGGTTGCCGGGCATCCCGACGGGTGTCGTGGTCGAGCCGCTGCGGGAGATGCCGTTCCGGGTGTTCCTGTCCGCCGACCACCCCCTCGCAGACCGGGGTTCGGTGTCGCTGGCGGAGCTCGCCGAGGAACCCTTCATCGACACGGCACACGGCTTCGGGAACCGGATCATCCTCGACACCGCACTCGAACGGCTCGGCATCCGACGGCGGATCGTCGCCGAGATGAACGACATGCCCGCGGTCGTCCGGTTCGCCTCGGCCGGCCTCGGGGTCGGGGTGGTCCCGGACTCGGGCGTCCGGCACGACGGCGTGGTGCTCGAACTCGAGGACGCGGTGGAACCGTTGCGGATCGGCCTCGCCACACGGACGAGTCCGGAGCCGAACCGCGCGGTCCGGACGCTGGCCCGCGACATCGTCGCGGCCCGCGTCGTGTGAGGTTCCCCACCGACGGACTGGAGGCACGGGTCGTCCCCGCCACGCGCCTCCAGGCCGTCAGTCCCCCCAGATCTCCCCAACGATCGCGGGCAAGAGCCCGTCCGTCGGGAAGTCGGTCTGGTTGATGGTCACGATCACACCGTCACGGATCAGGGTCGTGACCACCGGGTCGCCCGGGTAGTTGCTCTCGACCTGACAGACACGACCTCCGTACCGGTCCTCGCAACTTCCCCCGAGCATCCGCACGGTCTCCTCCGGAGTCCCGGTCCCGAACACCGACGTCGGCCCGACAGAGAGATTGAGGTTCGCCACGACCCCCTCGTTCTGCCACGTGCAGGACAGTCCCTCGTCCGGGTCTCGGAGCCCCTGGATCCGATCGTTCCCGTCTGGGTCCCTGGTGAGGCCCGGCGAGACGACCGCAGACGTGTGCGATGCAGCACCGAAGAACCGCGAGTAGTCGGCGTCGGGTACGAGGAGGTAGCAGTCGCCCGGCAGCCGGACGTGCGAGCCGGTCGCTCGGGTGGGCGTCGCCGACGGTCGTGGTGTCGAGGTCGGACGGGGTGTCGCCGTGATCGGTGCGGACGTCGGCGTCGTCGCGGACGGCGCCGGCTCGGGCTGCTGGGTCTGCGTCGGCACCGCGGTCGGCTGCTCCTGCTGCGACAGGGACAGCGCGACGGCCCCGGTCGCGGTCCCGATGGCCAGCAGCCCGACGACGCCGATCGCGATGCCCGGGCGGACACGACGCCGCTTCGGGTGCGGGGTGGCGCGCTCGAGGACGTTCTGCTTCATCGAGACGAGCATGCGGTGCAGATCGTCTCCCTCGGGAGGTTCAGTGTTCATCGTGCATCACCACCTTCTTGAGTCGGCGTCGGTTGCGGGAGACCCGCTGGGTGACCGCCCCGACGCTCAGGCCGAGCGCCTCGGCGGCCTCGGCGTACGAGCGGCCCTCGAGCAGGCACAGCTCGCAGATGCGTCGGTCGGTCTCGGGGAGCGCGGCGATCTCGTCGCGCACCCAGCGGAGCCGTTCGCGGGCCTCGCTGTGGTCCTCGGGGGCGGGGAGGTTCTCGGGGAGTTCGTCACCGCGGTGCTTGGTCCGCTTGCGACCGGCGTTCAGCGCGTGGTTGCGGCAGACGACGAGCAGCCACGGGAGCATCGTGTCCGCGGGGAGTTCGAGCGTTGAGGCGCGCTGCCAGAGGGTGAGGAAGGCGTCCTGCACGATCTCCTCGACGTCCAGCCGGTCGTCGGCGAGGACCCAGGCGTACCGGGTGAGCGTCGCCGCGTACCGATCGAACGCCCGTGCGAGTGCCCCCTTGTCGCCCCGCGCCATCGCGCGGATGATCGCCTCGTCGGTCTCCGCCGTCGCGCCCACTTCCCACCTCCTTCACCCTGAGGTGTCGACCACGGGCACGATCCTGACAGGACCGCACCGAAAACGTGATCCCGGGCGTGTCGCCGCGCGGGCGTCAGTCCTGGAGCAGGTGCGCGATGCCCTCGACCGAGCGCTTGGCCGTCGCGGTCGTGGACAGGAACCCGACGACGAGGATGCCTGCGCCGATCCCGACCACGATCCACCACATCGCGTGCGTGGCCACCGCGAAGCCTGCGCCGACGCTCGCCACCGCGCTCGCGCCGGTGACCGTCCCCGCGAGGGCGACCCCGAGCGAGACGCCGGTCTGCCGGCTCGTCGACGCGACCGCCGCGGCCGAGCCGGACTGCGCGCGGGGCATGCCCGACACCGCAGTGTTCGTGATCGGCGCGTTCACCATCCCGAACCCGAAGCCGAACAGCACGAAGGCGACGACGAGCACCCACATCGGCGTACGGGCGTCGATGGTGGTGAGGATCGCACCGGCGCCGCCGACCCCGATGCCGGCGAGCACGAGCGGGATCCGCGTGCCCACCGACCCGACCAGGCGCCCGGACAGCGGGGACACCACCATCGTCGCGACCGCGGCCGGCAGGGTCCACAGGCCGGCCTCGAACGGGGACATCCCCCGGACCTCCTGCAGGTAGAGCGCGTTGAGGAACAGGAACGCACCGTTCGCACCGAACGCCGCGATCGCCGTCACCACGGCGGACGAGAACGGGATGCTCCGGAAGAAACGGACGTCGACGAGCGGTTCACGGCGACGACGCTCGACGGCCACGAACACCACCAGGGAGGCCGCCGCGACGACGAACAGGGCGAGGGCCGCCGGGGACGTCCAACCGAGCCGCGGACCCTCGATGAGCCCGCCGACGAGGGTGGCGAGGAGCAGGATGACGAGCACCTGCCCGACCGGGTCGAGTCGCCGGGGCCTCGGCGACTTCGACTCGGGGACGAACAGGAACGTCAGGACGATCGCCGCGATGCCGATCGGCACGTTGATCCAGAAGATCGCGCGCCACCCGACGGTGTCCGTGAGCGCCCCACCGACGAGTGGCCCGAGCCCCATCGACACCCCGACCACCGCACCCCACACGCCGACCGCGCGGGCGCGTTCCTTCGCGTCGTCGAACGTGGCGGTGATGATCGACATCGCGACCGGGTTCATCATCGACCCGCCGACCGCCTGGACCATCCGGAAGACCACAAGCCACCCGACACCCGGCGCGATCGAGCAGAGGAGCGACCCGACCGTGAACAGCGCGAGGCCGATCTGGAACGTCCGACGACGGCCGATCCGGTCCGCGGTCGACCCCGACAGCAGGAGGAGGCTCGCCAGGACCAGTGTGTAGGCGTCGATCGTCCACTGCAGCCCGGAGATGGTGCTGTCGAGCTCCCGGCCGATCGACGGCAGGGCGACGTTCACCACCGTGGCGTCCATCGACACGATGAACAGGCTCATGCAGCAGACCGCGAGGATCAGGTACCGGTGCCGGTAGCGCTGCGGCAGGTCCGGATCGCCCTGGAACGGCCGACGTGACGGCAGCGCCCGGGCGGCAGGAGACTCAGTGGAAGTCGTCGCCGTCTCCTTCACCCGGGGTCTTGTGACCGCCGAGCATGTCGTTGTCGTCCTGGTCGCTCGACGACGCGAGCTGCAGCATCGCGAGGACGACCACGACGACGATGAACGCCACGCCGAGGAAGATCACGGCGAGCTGGAGTTCCCGCGTCGAGAACAGCACGACGAGTCCGGTGAAGACCGCGACGATCGCGGAGATCCCGAGGAGCTCGACCGGGCGCAGGCGGTCGCGACGGCTGGGGGTGGTCATGCGTGTGGTGCTCCGTCCGGGGCGGCTGCCGGAGCGGCCGTTCCCCACTTGTGCGAGAGCCCGGCGATCACGTGGAAGACCGCCGTGACTGCGAGGTACGCGCCGAGCAGACCGACGAGGACGATCGAGGCGTCCAGGGTGCCGGTGACCTGCTCGACGCCGCCGAGCTGTTGTGTGTAGTCGGGGGGCGTCACCAGGAAGGCGACGGCGAGCAGCAGCGTGAGGCCGCCGACGGTGGTCCAGTCGCGGGCGAACGGCGAGCGACGGCGAGCCCGGAGTCCCTGCGTCAGCTCGAGGGCACCGGTCAGCACCGCGAAGGCGACGATCACGGCGATGAACGCCGGGAGCCCGAGTCCGTTGCACGCGAAGGCGGCGACCGCGGCGAGCAGCGTGACGACCGCCTGCACGAGGGTGGTGCGCCGCGACCGGTCGTCCGCCGCGAGGCGAGTGAGACCGGCCAGCAGGAGCACGAGCCCGTCGACGACCGCGAACCCGCCGAACAGCAGCAGGCCGTAGCCCGCTGCGTGGTTGGACGAGAAGGTGATGACGAGGGCCACGATCGCGGCTGGGACGGCCCGGAGGACGGGGATCGGCCAGTACCGCGCGCGCTGGCCGGAGTCGTCCACGGAGTCGGACACGAGACCTCTTTCGGGCATGCGGATCGTGGTTCGATCCTACCGCCGGACCGTGGTGCGGCCGACCGCGGAGGCGGTCTCGCCGCTGAGGATGCTCGAACCCGGACGGCCCGGAGCCGACCGGCCGGCGGAGCAGCACCAGTTCGGGCGCTCCGCCGACCCGTGACCGTCACGTGCTCGGTGCGTCCTCCGCAGCGGCCCGTGCCCGGCGTCGACGAGCGAGCCACCAGCAGGTACCGCCGGCCACCACGGCCACGCCGGCGATCGCCGCGAGCAGTCCGAGGTCCTCGGCGCCCGTGTACGCGAGCGCACCCGTCCTGTTCACGTCGGGACCGCTCGGCTCCGGCGCGCGGGCATCGTCCTGACCGCCGCCGTCGCCCGGGCCGCCGTCGCCGGGACCGCCGTCCCCGGGGCCGCCGTCATCCGGACCGCCGTCGTCCGGGTCGACGACGCCGATGCCCACCTCGGGCGAGGGCCGCCCGCCGTCGGGGTCCGTCGGCGAGGTGGCCGTCGCCACGTTGACCACGTCGGACCCGTCACCCTCGTACCCGGGGTCGAGTGCCGCGCGGATCCGGAAGGCGATCGACTCCCCGGCCGCGAGCGATCGTCCCGAGGAGCAGGTCACCACCTGGCCGGAGGCGGTGCACCCGTCGTCCGACCCGACGAACCGCATCGCCGTCGGGAGTTCGTCCACGGCACCGACCTGTTCGGCGGGCTCCGGTCCGACGTTCCGCGCGGTGACGGTGTACTCGACCTCGTCACCGGGCGCGATGCCGGTCGACGGCTCGACGGACTTGTCGGTCTCCACGTGCGCCACCGGCTCGGCACCGGCCTCGATCGTCGCGCTCGCGGCGGAGACGTTGTCCGACTCGTCGACGTCCGCCAGCGAGGGCGCCGGACGGATCGTCGCGATGCTGTCGAGGCCGCCGGTCGTCCCGGCCCGGAGCTCCCCGCGCACCGTGACGGTGGCCGCTCCGTCACGCGCGAGGTCGACCTCAGTCGAGACGTCGCCTGTGCCGGACGGCGACCCGCACGAGGACCCGGCGTCGGCGGAACACGACCACGTCACGTCCTGCAACACGTCGGGGACGTCGACGTCGAGGGCGCTCGGAGCAGATCGGTTGGGGCCGACGTTGCGGGCGATCACGTCGTACTCGACCGTGTCGCCGGCCGTCGCCGTCGGCGCGAGGTCGTGCTCGACGGCGAGGTCGGCGGGCTGCCACACGCGCAGGGCGTCGATCTCGTGCGCGTTCACGTGGGACCCGGTCGCTGCGGAGAACCCGAGCCGGAGCGTGCGCGGGAGCGGTGCCTGTCCGTCGCCGTGCAGGGGCACCCGGTCGAGGAGCGTCCGCATCGCTCCCCCGCCCTCGAGCCGCACGGTCACGAAGAGCTCACCCGCACCGCCCGGCACGAGCGTCACCCGCACCTTCCGGGGTCGCGGCCCCTCGGTCTGCACGTCGCCGGGTGCCGCGACGCCGTCGACGTAGCGGTAGCCGTCCAGGCCGTTGCCCGACCCACGGATCACCACGGACTCGGCCTGCGGGCCCGGGCCCGACTGGTTGAGCGGTTGGGAGAAGTTGCCGTACTGGTCGAGCGCGATCCCGGCAAAGGCACCGGGGAGTCCCGGCAGGTCGCAGGGGAACTCGCCGCCCTGGCTCTGCTCGTGCCGGCAGGAGTAGCCGAGGGCCGCGCCGAACGCTCCGACACCCTGCGGTGCGGCGCCGTCCGCGAGGGAGAGCACCAGGCCGTCCGCCCCGGGATCGCCCACGTCGTTCCACATCGCGTACTCGAACTCGATCTCGAGCCCGAGGTCGGACGGGAACGTGTCGTCGGTCGACCACGCTCCGGCCTGCTTCTGGACGTCGTCGGTGAGCCGCAGTCGCCCGTCGGCGATCACGGCGTGCCCGTCGAGCGTGCCACCCGCGGCGGAGTCGAACTGGTTCGTGTACGGGAAGGCGAGTTCGTCGGCGGAGGAAGCGGCGGGACTGAACGCGGGCGCGGCGAGGACACCGAGCGCGGTGAGCACGCTGGCGACGGTCACGGCGAACCGGAGGGGACGTGACCGGACGGCCGCTCGGCCGCCCGTCGGGGTGTTGGGATCTCTCATGCCCCGATGGTCGCGACCGAGCGGTGACCGTCGGGCGGGCGTCAGACGATCTGTGGATCGCCACCCCGCGCCTCCAGGCTGTGGAGGAGGACCCTCAGGCGAGCCAGACCGTCGTCTCGCCCGGCAGCGCACCGTCCGTCAGCGGTCCGGACGACACCACGACCGACCCGGCGGGCAGGGCGACCGGCTCGGCGCCGAAGTTCGTGACCGAACGCCACCCGTCGTGGCGTGCGAACGCGACGACGCCGTCGCCCGCGCCGATCCACTCGAGCGACTCGCCCCGCTGCAGGTGCCGCCGGGCGGCGAGCGCCGCGCGGTACAGCGACAGCGTCGAGGACTCGTCCCCCGACTCCGCCTCGACGGACGACGCCCCGAAGTCGGCGGGCTGCGGCAGGTGGGGCGCGACAGCTCCGAAGCCGAACGAGGGCCCCGACGTCGTCCAGGGGATCGGCACGCGGCAGCCGTCCCGGCCTTTCACGGTGTGGCCGGTGCGGGTCCACTTCGGGTCCTGCAGCAGGTCGTGCGGGATCGCCGCGGCCTCCTGCAGCCCGAGCTCCTCGCCCTGGTAGACGTACGACGACCCCGGGAGTGCCAGCACGAGCAGTGTCGCCGCACGCGCCCGACGCAGCCCCCTGGCGCGGTCGAGCGCCGGCTGCGTGCCGTCGGTCATCAGCCAGGCGTCGGTGTCGGTGCCGTCCGGCAGCCCGTACCGGGTCGCGTGCCGGACGACGTCGTGGTTCGACAGCACCCACGTGCTCGATGCCCCGGATTCCTGCGAAGCAGCGAGGTTCCTGTCGATGACCGTGCGGAACGCCGACGCGTCGAACGGCGCCTCGAGCAGGTCGAAGTTGAACGCCTGACCGAGTTCGGTGGGTCGGGCGTAGAGGACCCGGCGGGGTGCCGGGGCCCAGGCCTCGGCAACGGCGGCACGGGGCGGGTCGTACTCGTCGAGGACGGTCCGCCACGACTCGAAGATCGTGTGCACCTCGTCGCGGTCGTAGAGCGGGTCCGAGCCGTCGAGCGGCAGCGCGTGCTCGTTCGACGGGCGGTACGGCGTCGAGAGGTCCTTCGCCAGTCCGTGCGCGACGTCCACCCGGAAGCCGTCCACGCCCCGGTCGGACCAGAAGCGCAGGGTGTCCTCGAAGTCGCTCCGGACCGCCGGGTTCGACCAGTCCAGGTCGGGCTGCTCCGGGGCGAACAGGTGCAGGTACCACTGGCCGTCCGGCACCCGGGTCCACGCGCTCCCGCCGAAGTTCGACACCCAGTCGCTCGGCGGCTGTTCGCCCGAGGGACCCGCGCCGTCGCGGAACACGTAGCGCGCCCGTTCGGGTGACCCAGGCGCAGCGGCGAGCGCCGCCTCGAACCAGACGTGCGAGGACGAGGTGTGGTTCGGCACGACGTCGACGATCACCCGGACGTCGTGCTCGTGCGCCGCCCGGACCAGCGCGTCGAAGTCGTCGAGCGTCCCCAGTCGGGGGTCGACGGCACGGTGGTCGGCGACGTCGTAGCCGCCGTCGGCCAGGGGCGACGGGAAGAACGGGGAGAGCCAGATCGCATCGACGCCGAGGGACGCCAGGTACGGCACGCGGCTCGTGATCCCGGCAAGGTCACCGAGCCCGTCGCCGTCCGTGTCGGCGAAGCTGCGTGGGTAGACCTGGTAGACGACGGCGTTCCGCCACCAGTCCGGGTCGGTCGTGCGGGGTGTGCTGGCCGGCGTCCGAAGCGTGCTCACGTCGTCAACCTACACAGACGGGAATACCCCGGGGGTCGAACGCTTTGGTTGTCGGTGACACCTTTCCGCTCCAGAACGAACAGGATCCCCATGACGAACGTCCTCGCCCTCGTCGGCAGCCTCCGCGCCGACTCGATCAACCGCAAGCTCGCCGAGGCGGCAGTGCACCACGCGCCGGAGGGCATCGAGGTCACCACGTTCGACGGCATCGTCGACCTGCCCTTCTACAACGAGGACATCGACGGCGAGACCCCGCCCGCCTCGGCCGTCGCGTTCCGTGCCGCCATCGAGGCCGCCGACGCCGTCCTGCTCGTCACGCCCGAGTACAACGGCACGATCCCGGCCGTCCTGAAGAACGCGCTCGACTGGGCCTCCCGTCCGTTCGGCGCCTCCCCGATCTCCGGCAAGCCCCTCGCCGCGATCGGTTCGGCGTTCGGCCAGTACGGCGGCGTCTGGGCGCACGACGACGCCCGCAAGGTCGCCGGCATCGCTGGTGCGAAGGTCCTCGAGGACGTCAAGGTCGCCATCCCGCAGTCCGTCGTCCGCTTCGCGGAGACCCACCCGCGCGAGGACGCGGAGGTCACCGAGCTCGTGCAGGGCGCGCTGACCGCGCTCGCCGACGCGTCGGCCGAGCAGGTCGCCGCGTAACACCGACAGGGTCTGGAGGCGCGGTGTCGGTCGGCACCGCGCCTCCGGTCCGTGCGTGGGTGCGGGAGACCGCATCCCGTGAGGTCCCTAGACAGCCTGACAACCAGACGGACTAACCTGAACCGCATGGCCACGCAGGAGATGACGGAGCCGTCCGGGTACTGGTTCCCCGATGACGACGCGACCCAGCGCGGGGTCGCCGTCCTGAACGCCCTGCGCCGCTACCGTGCCGCCGAGACGGCCATGCGCCGCCGGACCCGTGACTCGATGGGCATGGGCGAGACCGACCTGCTCGCCGTCCGGTTCCTGCTCCAGGCCCAGCGGTCCGGTCGCTCGGTCAGCCCGAAGGACCTCGCCGCCTACCTCAAGATCTCCTCGGCGTCGACGACGATCCTCATCGACCGCCTCGTGAAGTCGAACCACGTCCGCCGCGACCCGCATCCCACCGACCGTCGTGCGCTCGTCATCACGCCGACGACCGAGACCGACGACGAGGTCCGCGCCACCCTCGGGATCATGCACCGCCGGATGATGTCCATCGCCGAGGGCCTGTCCGCCGACGACGCCCGGGTCGTCGCCGTGTTCCTCGAGCAGATGCGCTCCGCCGTCGACCAGGTCGACCCCGTCGTCTCGCACTGATCGTCCACGGGGGACGCACTTCTGGGCGCGCGTCCTGCCGCACCGCGTAGACCGGACTGGTACCGGCCACCAACGCGGAAGGAACCGATCATGCACGCATCGGACAAGCTCGCCAAGAACCTCCAGGCGGTCCTCGTGGACCTCATCGACCTGCACGTCCAGGGCAAGCAGGCCCACTGGAACATCCTCGGGACCAACTTCCGGGACCTCCACCTCCAGCTCGACGAGATCGTCGACGCCGCACGTGAGTTCGCCGACGACACCGCCGAGCGCATGCGTGCGCTCTACGCCGTGCCGGACGGCCGTTCCAGCACCGTCGCCGCGACCAGCCACCTCGACCAGTTCCCCGAGGGCGAGATCACCACGCACGACGCGATCGACCAGGTCACACTGCGCCTCTACCAGGCCACCGGGACCATGCGCGACGTCCACGACGAGGTCGACGAGGAGGACCCGACGACCGCGGACCTGCTCCACGGCTTCATCGAGCGCCTCGAGCAGCTCGCGTGGATGGTCTCCGCGGAGAACCGCGCGCCGAGCACGCCCCTCGCCTCGGCCACGACCCCGGCCGTCGCGGACGCCTCGGCGCACGCCTGACCCCGGCCGCACATGACCGACTACCGCTACCTCATCGTCGGCGGCGGCATGGTCGCGGACGCCGCAGCACGGGGCGTCCGCGAACTCGACGCCGACGGCTCGATCGGCATCATCAGCGAGGACGTCGACCGGCCGTACGCCCGGCCGGCGCTCTCGAAGAAGCTGTGGACCGACCCGGACTTCAGCTGGGACGAGAAGGTCGACCTGCACACCGAGGAGACCGGGGCGTCGTTCGTCCTGGGGACCGCGGTCACGTCGATCGACCGTGCCGCGAAGACCGTGACAACGGCCGACGGCGACACCCACGGCTACGAGCGCCTGCTCATCGCCACCGGTGGGAAGCCGCGGGGCCTGCGCGGCCTCGAGCCCTCGGACCGGGTGCTCGACTACCGGAGCGCCGCGGACTACCGACGGCTCCGTGAACTCGCCGACGCCGGGGCCCACGTGGCCGTCGTCGGCGGCGGCTACATCGGCACCGAGATCGCGGCGGGCATCGTGCAGAACGGCGCCCGCGTCACGCTCGTCGACCCGGACGAGGTCGTGGGCGGCCGGATGTTCCCGGAGGACCTCGCACGGGCGTTCCAGCAGCGGTTCACGGACCACGGCGTCACCCTCCGCACCGGCCGGCGGGTGGAGCGGGGCCACGAGCACGAGGGCGGGATCACCCTGACCCTCGACGACGGCTCCACGGTCGAGGCCGACGCGGTGGTCGTCGGACTCGGCATCGAGCCCGCCACGAAGCTCGCGGCCGACGCGGGCCTCACCGTGCGGGACGGCATCCTCGTCTCCTCGACGCTGCTCACCGACGACGACTCGGTCTTCGCCGCCGGGGACGTCGCCGAGTACCCCGACCGGATCCTCGGCACCCGTCGCGTCGAGCACGTCGACAACGCGCAGCAGCAGGGTCGGCAGGCCGGCCGGAACCTCGCCGACGCCGACGAGACGTACGACCACACGCCGATGTTCTACTCCGACGTCTTCGACATGGGGTACGAGGCCGTCGGGCAGGTGACGACGAAGCTCCGCACCGTCGAGGACTGGCAGGACCCGACGGTGACCGGCGTCGTCTACTACCTCGACGACGACGACGCGGTGCGTGGTGTGCTCCTCTGGAACGTCTGGGACAAGACGGACGAGGCCCGCAAGGTGCTCGCCGAGGCGCACGCGCTGACGCGCGACATGCTGCCGGGCCGCATCACGCCCTGACGCGCATCCCGCGCTCTGAAGGTGACGACCTGGAGGCGCGGTGCCGGTTCTCGAGACCGGCACCGCGCCTCCAGGCGGTCCAGCCCAGTGCGTCGCTTCAGTTGGCCTCGCGCGCCTCGGGGGCGACCGCGTCGACGACCTTCCGGCGGTCCTCGGGATCGACGGGCAGCTCGTCCCCGTCCGCCATCGCGACCGCGTGCGCGGACTTCGCCGCCTCGAGCGTATCGTCGTCGTTCTTCGCCATCCCGAACAGCTCGACGAACCGCGACTTCACGAGCAACCAGGCCTCGCGCGGGCCGAGTCGTGACAGGTCCGACGCCGTCGAGTCGTCACGCACCCGCTGCAGCGAGGAGACCCCGCGGTCCGGCAGCCGACCTGCGACGTGGTCCACCGCGAGCCGGGCCACCGCATCCGCTTGGGCGTGCATCACCGAGTGGGCGCCGTCCACGACCTCGCGCAGCACCGCGTACGGGAACACCCGGGCCAAGCGGCGGACCCAGTCACGCGGGACCATCGCGTCGTACTCACCGCGCACGATGAGCGTCCGTGCCTGCACGTGTGCGGCACGCTCCTCGATCGGGAAGGCGATCATCCGCGGCAGCACCTTCGAGAACCAGTGCCACCCGCACAGCGCGTACGCCGTGATGCCGTGCCACCGGACCGCCGCCGGCTCGTGCAGCGTCGAACGGAGGAACCGGAACGCCGACTGGCGGACCGTGCGCGCGTGCGAGTCGACCACCGGGCTGATGAGCACCAGGTCGGAGATCTCCGGTCGCCGAGCCGCGACCTCCGTCACCACCTGCGTCCCCATCGAGTGTCCGACGAGCACCGGGTCGACCAGACCGAGGTCGTCGATGACCTTCTCGACGGCGTCGGCGTACCGCTCGATCGAGACCCTGCCCCGGAACCGCGGGACGCCGGCGAACCCCGGGAGGTCCAGGGCGTGCACCGGACCGTTCTCGTTGAGGTGCGGGGCGAGCCGCTCGTAGTACGTGGCGGCGATCCCGAGGCCGGCCACGAGCAGGAACGCCCGCTCGCCCGGCTCGCCGATGGAGCTCACCCGGACGTAGGTGCCGTCGACGGCGACCCGGTCGACCTCCACGGTGACGTCCGCGTTCTCGGCCTGTGCGAGGTCGCTCGCCGGGTCCGGGGTGGCTGCCGTGTGGTCGTCGTTCACTTCGGTCTCCTCGGGTCGGGCGAGCGCCCACGATACCCGCCGTCCCGCCGGGAGTCCTGGTCGCCGGGCCGCGCGCCCGTCAGCCGCTGAACGTGTTCGCGGGGAACCCGTGCACCCGCGTCGGCACCGCGAACACCGCGCCCGAGTGCGGGTGGGCGTCGAGCTGCTCCTCGGTGAGGTTCTCCCGCGCCGTGGCGACGAACAGGGTCGACATGTCCGGGCCGCCGAACGCGACCGAGGTGACGTTCGGTGCGGGGAGCTCGACGGTCTCGAGGTGCGACCCGTCCGCGCCGTACCGCTCGACCCGGCCCCCGCCGTAGATCGCGCTCCAGAAGCACCCCTCGTCGTCGCGGACGAGTCCGTCGTGCGCGTCGCCGACGACGAACGGCTCGAGTTCGCCGAGCTCGCCGTCGGGTCCGTACGGGGCGCGGTAGATCGTCGAGGCGCTCGTGTCCGTGACGTACATCACGGTGCCGTCGTCCGACCACTCGATCCCGTTCGTCACCCCGAAGCCGCCCCGCAGCAGCCGCGTCGTGCCGTCCCCCTCGATCGAGTAGAGCGCTCCGTCCGGCTCCCCCGTCGTGAGGTTCATGCTGCCGACCAGGAACCGGCCGAACGGGTCGCACTTGCCCTCGTTGAACCGGAGCCCCGGACCGGCGTGCTGCACGCGGGCGATCTCCCGCTCGACGGTGCCCTCGGCGTCGGTCACGACCACCACGTCCCCGAGCGCCGCGACGAACCCGCCGGCGGCTCGGGGTTGGAAGCTCGCGAGCGGGGGCGGCAGCGGCACGCTCGACTCGAGCGAGCCGTGGGCGTCGGCCGTGTTCAGCGTCCCGAGCGTGATGTCGGTCCAGCGCAGCCGCTGCCCGGCCGGGTCCCACACGATGCTCTCGGCGAGGACCGCTCGGGCGTCGGAGAAGACGGTCACGGGTCCGGTCGTCGCAGTGGAGCTCATGCCCCCGGTCTACCGGTGACGCCTCCGCGTGCGTTCAACATGTTCGTCGTCCCGCCGGACGAACTGGCAACGTGACCCGGTGATCTGTCCGCTGCACGCCTGGGGTGACGAGAGCATCCGCTCCCATGGCCTCGATGCCCCCGCCTACCTGCTCGGCGCGTCCATCGTGGGCACCGACGACGTCGATGCCACCCGCGACGTGCTCGAATCGCTCCGCCCAACTCACGGCAAGCTCCACTGGCACGACCTCAATGCGCGGGAGCGAACGCGCGTGATCGCCGCGATCGCCGACCTCGATGCTCATCACCTCGTGACGATCGCCGCACCGATCGACCTCCGGCGCGAGGAACGTGCTCGGGCGCTGTGCCTCGAGCGGCTGGCGTGGGAGCTCGGTCGGCGCGACGTGACGCAGTTGACACTCGAGGCCCGTTCGCTTCGACTCATGGAGCGTGACCTTCGGCTGATCCGCGCACTCCGCGGGCGTTCCGTCTTGCCACCGTCGCTCCGTGTCGAGCACGGCGACCCGGAGGAAGAACCGATGCTGTGGTTGCCGGATCAGGTGCTCGGTGCATTCGGGAGAGCGAGGGCGGAAGGACGGGTGATCGACCCTCGAATCCTCGCCAAACTGGACTCATTGGCCGTCGAGCCGTGAGTGGGCCAGACAGCGCAAGAGCCGGGATCTGGTATACCCCAGCTGCACCGGCTCTGCTTCTCGATCCCCCAGCAGGAGGCGAGCAGGCCCAACATATCAGAGTGCGCGGGTCAGAGCCGGGCGTACCGTGCCCGGAAGAAGCTGTACACGCCGAAGGCCAGGAATCCGATGCCGATCGCCACGAGGACGAACACACCCCCCGGCATGCTCCGGAGCGCGTCGAAGGCCCCGTCGAGCCCGGTGGCCTGGTCGGGGTCGCTGCGGAAGCCTGCGACCGCGATGAGCACGCCGACGATCACGACCGCGAGGCCCTTGAGCACGTAACCGACCACGCCGAGCACCGTCACGACCCGCTCGACCGACTGGGGCGGGTGCACGAGCTGCTTCCAGAACGAGCGACGTATCCCGATCACCACGAGGCCGATCCCGATGCCGACGGCAACGGCCGCCACGAGGAGCAGCAGGAACACACCGCCGGGTGTCGCGAGTGCCTTCGCCGCGGCGCTGCGGGTCGATCCGCTCGAGCTCTTGCCGGCACCCACGGCGTACGACGCGGCCGAGTACGCGATGACGCCGTAGACCACGGCCTTGCAGACGTCCTTGAAGCGGTTGCCCCACGCGCGGGCGCTGTCGGTGCGGCCGCCGACCACGGCCTCGAGGACGAGACGGATCGTCAGCGCCGCGCAACCGACGGTCACGATCCAGAGGAGCACGACGCCGCCTGGCACCGCGGCGATCTGCTGCAGTGCGCCGGACTGGTCGGTCTCGGTGCCGGACGAGGCGTTGCCGACGCCGAGCAGGATCGCCAGGTAGCCGATGAGCAGGTGCACGATGCCGCTGCCGACGAACCCCGCGCGTGCGGTCACCTCGAACCAGCGGCTGTCCGCGACCCGCTTCGCTTCACGGCCGGTCTTCCGGGCCGCCTGTTCCGCCTGCTCACTCACCCCACAGAGCGTGCCTGACGGAACGGCCCGTGTCCGGAAGGAGCGGCTGATCCCAGCCACCTGCCGGGCGGGAGGCGCGGGGCTGGCCCGCCCCGCGCCTCCAGTCCGACCATGGGTCGCGACGTCAGTCGCCCTTCACGTTGACGACCTGGCGCAGCGTGTGCCGGATCGACACGAGCTCCGCCGCGTCGGCCATCACCTGGTCGATGGGCTTGTACGCCGCGGGGATCTCGTCGAGGAACGCGTCGGTGTCGCGGTACTCGATGCCGACCATCGCCGCCCGGAGCTCGTCGTGCGTGAAGGTCTTCCGGGCTGCGGACCGCGAGTACAGCCGACCGGCACCGTGCGGCGACGACTCGAGCGACGGCTTGTTGCCGAGGCCCTCGACGACGTACGACGCGGTGCCCATCGATCCGGGGATGAGTCCGGGCTGCCCGGCCTTCGCCTGGATCGCACCCTTCCGGGACACCCACACCGACTTCCCCCAGTGCGTCTCACGCTGGGTGAAGTTGTGGTGGCAGTTGATCCGCTCCTGCTCGTCGACCGGCTGCCCGAGGACCTCGGACAGCTGCCGCACGACCCGGTCCATCATCTCCTCGCGGTTGAGGAGCGCGAAGTGCTGGGCCCACCGCAGCTCGGCGATGTACCGGTCGAACTCCGGGGTGCCCTCGACCAGGTACGCCAGGTCGGGGTCCGGGAGCTCGATCCACCAGCGCTGCATCATCCGCTTGGCGACCTTGATGTGCCGCTGGGCGATCTTGTTGCCGACGCCCCTCGACCCGGAGTGCAGGAACAGCCAGACCCGGTCCGTCTCGTCGAGGGAGACCTCGATGAAGTGGTTGCCGGACCCGAGGGTCCCGAGCTGGTTCCGCCAACCGCCGTGCGCCCCCGCGGGGTCGAACCCGGCGGCGGCCGCCATCGTCTCGAGCTCCGCGATCCGGGGCTCGGCGGTGGCGACGATCTTCCGGTTCGACGCACCGGCCGACAGCGGGATGGCCCGCTCGATCTGCTCGCGGAGCTCCTGCAGGTCGTCGGGCAGGTCGCCCTTCGTGAACTGGGTCCGGACCGCGATCATGCCGCAGCCGATGTCCACGCCGACGGCTGCCGGCATCACCGCGCCGAGGGTCGGGATGACCGATCCGACGGTGGCCCCGAGGCCGAGGTGGGCGTCCGGCATGAGTGCCAGGTGCGGGAACACGAACGGCATGCGAGCGGTCGTGCGGGCCTGCTGCTCGGTGTTCTCCTCGAGCATCGAGGCCCAGCTCAGCAGCCGGTCGTTGATCTTCTTCATTGCTTCGTCTCGCTTTCGTGACGGTCGTCGACGACGGTCGTCGGCGACGTCTTCGGTGACGGTCCGAGGCGGACTCCGGCTGCCGTTCCGGGCCACGACGTGTGACGTTCGGAGGGCAGCGCCGTGGAGAGGACGCCCCGGGCCGGGTGGGCACGGGGCGTCGGGTGACGTCGCGTGCCTACGCGGGATAGCGGTCGGACCACTGCTCATTGCGCTGTTCGGGCAGCACGAGGAGCGTGTCGAGCTGGAGCTCGACTCGCTGTTCGTGGTGCTGCACGGCGCGCATGCGCGGTCCTTCCGGTGGTGCCCGGGACGGGCGGTCCTGCCGATGGGCAGGAGGACGACAGTAGTGCGACACGCCCGGGGTGCACAAGTCACCCCGGGCGTGTCGCCGGTTCTCCACGGCCTGGAGGCGCGGGATGCGTCCTCCACAGCGGGGTACGCCCGCCTGATGGTCGGGTCCAGGGCGCGGGCAGGCTGGGTGCATGAACGAGCGGACCCGAGACACCCCCGACGCGATCGAGAACGACGAACGCACCGACGGGTACGTCCCGCTCCGCTCCTACGGCGCGATCGGTGACGGGCGGACCGTCGCGCTCATCGCGCGCGACGGTCGGATCGACTGGTTGCCGATCCCGGCGATGGACTCGCCGCCGGTCTTCGCGAGCATTCTCGACCCCGAGCACGGCGGACACGTCGCGCTGCGGCCGGTCGACGGAACCGCCGAGGCCGCCCGCGAGTACCTGCCCGGGACGAACGTCCTCGTCACGACGTGGACGACGCCGTCGGGCCGTGCGACCGTGACCGACGCGATGGTCACCGGTGTCGCCGGCCGGCTGCCGTGGGCGGAGGTCGCGCGCTGCGTGCAGGGCGTCGAGGGCTCTGTCGAGCTGGAGTGGGCCGTCGTGCCCGGCACCCTGCTGAACACCACCGAGCCGAAGCGACTCGACACGGCGAACGGTGCCGTGATCGGGATCGACGGCATCACGATCGCCATCGTCGAGCAGGGGTTCGAGCCCGTGCACGACGACGGCCCCCGGTTCTCCGGCCGGTTCACCGCCAGGGCCGGGTCGAAGCACATCCTCACCATCGTCGGCACCCACGACGAGCCGATCTTCATGCCGCGGCCGGAGAGCGCCCTCGAGGCGATGGACCGCACCATCGAGAACTGGGCGACCTGGTCCGAGGAGTTCTCCTACGACGGCCCCTGGTCGGACGCGGTGCAGCGGAGCGCCCTCGCCCTCAAGCTGCTGATCTACTCGCCCACCGGCGCCATCGCCGCCGCACCGACGACGAGCCTGCCCGAGGACCGCACCGGCGGGAAGAACTGGGACTACCGGTTCGCCTGGGTGCGCGACCTGTCGTACACGGTGCACGCACTCACCCGGTTCGGCCTGCGCGAGGAGACCCACGCCGCGGTCTCGTGGGTGATGCAGACGATCGCCGACCACGACGCGGACATGCCGATCTTCTACCGGCTCGACGGCTCGAAGAGCGACGGTGTCGAGGACCGCGACGTCCCGGGGTGGAACGGGGTCGGCCCGGTCACGGTCGGGAACCGTGCGGGCGACCAGCTGCAGCTCGGCGTCTGGGGCGACGTCTTCGAGATCCTGCGGCAGTACGTCCGTGCCGGGAACGTCCTCGACCGGAAGACCGCGGCGGTCCTGCAGGGGCTCGCCGACGACGCCTGCCACCGCTGGGAGGAGCAGGACTCGGGCATGTGGGAGCTCGAGGAAGCCCAGCACTACGTCACGAGCAAGATCGGCTGCTGGCAGGCGCTCGATGCCGCGATCGAACTGCACGACGCCGGCATGATCGACGGCCCGCGAGACAAGTGGGTCGAGAACCGCGAACTCATCGTGCAGTGGGTCGGGGAGCACGGCTGGGACGAGGAACGCGGCCACTACGTGATGTACCCGGGCTCCGACAAGCTCGACACGTCGATCCTGCTGCACGCGATGAGCGCGTTCGATCGCGGGTCCCGGATGGAGTCGACGATCCGGGCGATCGAGGAGCAGCTCCAGCGTGGCCCGCTCGTGTACCGCTACTCCGGTATCGAGGACGAGGAGTCCCCGTTCGTGGCGTGCTCGTTCTGGCTCGTCGCCGCGATGGCGTGCGTCGGCCGGGTCGACGACGCCCGGGTCCTGATGGACGAGATGGTCGAGCAGGCGAACGACGTCGGCCTGTTCAGCGAGATGATCAGCGAGGACGGCACGTTCATGGGGAACCTCCCGCAGGGCCTCTCGCACCTCGCCCTCATCCAGGCAGCGCTCACGGTCGAGGAACTCTCGCGCGATTCGTGAGTCCGTGTGCAAGATGGAAGCACGATGAACGACGTCGATGCACGCATGGACCGGTTGCGGCGAGCTGCCCGCTACCGGTACCAGCAGCTCGTGGACAGCGAGATCGAACGCGGCTCCCTCGACCCGGACGAGGTTCGCGAGGAGCGCCGGCTCCTGAAGGCCGCCGACGTCGCGGCGCACGCCAGGGCCCAGATCGAACAGGCCGAACGCCGTGGCGCGTTCGAGGGGAACCCGTACCACGGCAAGCCACTGCCCGGGAACGACGGCCGGCACGATCCCGACTGGTGGATCAAGTCGAAGATCGAGCGGGAGGACATCCGTGGCATCGCTCCGCCCGCCCTGTCGCTCCGCACGGAGGACGCGGAGCTCGACGCCCACCTCGACGACCTGTCCGTCGAGACCGACGTCCGTGCCGTGCTCGAGGACTTCAACGCCCGCGTGAAGGAGGCCCGTCGACAGCTGCTCGGTGGGCCGCCCGTGGTGACCCCGCTCCGCGACGTCGACGACGAGGTGTCCCGGTGGCAGGACCGCCGGCAGGCGCGCCAGCAGGCAGACGCGCGCGCCGCGGCCGAACGTGCGGCGGCGTCCGAGGACCGGCCACGCCGCTGGTGGCACCGACGTCGGTGAGGTGATCCGCGCCTCCAGGCCGTCGCCGTGGTCACTGCGGTCCGCACACGCCGGAACGACCGCAGCACCACGCGGTCTGCGTGGTGCTGCGGTCGTCCCTGGCGCGGAAGCGTTACTTGATCTTGGCGGTGATGGTGGCGGTGCCGACGAGGAGGCCGCTCTTGACGGCGTCGGTCTTGAAGGTGCTGTTGAGCAGCTTCGCCGCGTCACCCGAGACGTGCACCGTGGTGCCGGTCAGGATCGCGTTGTCACCCTCGAGCTGCAGCGGCTTGAGCGTGCCACCGTGCAGCGAGAACAGGTACGCGTTCGCAACCGCGACCTTGCCGTTGACGAGGACGTCACCGTAGAGCTTGGACGAACCCGGGTTCACCACGAAGTTCTCCAGCGTCACCGTCGTGTCACCAGCCGACAGGGTCAGCCCCGAGTCGTCGTGGTTCAGCAGACCCTGCACGTACGGACGGTACTTGCCGTCCGGCGACCAGTACGTCACCGAACCCGACGTGATCGGGAACGACACCGACCCGTCCGCGAGCTTGGCGTTGCCGGACACACCCGGGGTCAGCTTCAGCGCGGTCAGCGCGTCGGTGAAGCCCGAGTCGAGCGCGACGGCCGTGTTGCCACCGAGGACCTCCGGCACCGAAGCGACCGGAGCCGGGATCTTCGACGAGCTGGAGGAAACAGTGTGCACCGTCGGCGTGGACGCCTGGGCGGAGGAGATGCCGAACGCGGCACCACCGAGCACGAGCGCACCAGTGGTGGCGAGGGTGATCGAGGTCTTGAGGCTCTTGCGCATTGGTCTGTCCTTTGCTGTGCTGGGCGCTCCGGCCGGTGGCCGAGCCGTCCGCTCCTGTGCGTCGGCTTGCTGTGAGTCAGCTACAGCCCGGCCGAGTACGACCGGAGAGCGCCCTGGGCGTTTGCCCTTGTGACACTCATTCGGCACCCCCTCGGAATCGGTTTGGAAGATTTTCTGGGATTCGTCGGATGCCCCCTCCGTAGCGTGGGTGCATGGCTCCCACCCCCACCTCGAGCACCGACCGGATCCGCGCGATCGACGCCTGGTGGCGCGCCGCGAACTACCTCACGGTCGGGCAGATCTACCTGCTCGACAACCCGCTGCTCGACCGCTCGATCACCCCCGAGGACGTCAAGCCCCGACTCCTCGGGCACTGGGGCACCTCGCCGGCGCTCAACCTCGTCTACGCGCACTGCAACGCGCTCATCACCGAGACCGACCGGCAGCTGCTGTACATCTGCGGACCGGGCCACGGCGGCCCCGCCATGAACGCGAACGCGCTGCTCGACGGCACGTGGGGCGAGCTGTACCCGTCGATCACACCCGACCAGGCGGGGTTGCAGCAGTTCTTCAAGCAGTTCTCCTTCCCCGGGGGCATCCCCTCGCACGCGGCACCGGAGACGCCCGGGTCGATCAACGAGGGCGGCGAGCTCGGCTACTCCCTCGCGCACGCGTACGGCGCAGCGCTCGACAACCCGGACCTGGTCGTCGCGTGCGTCGTCGGCGACGGCGAGGCCGAGACCGGTCCGCTCGCCGGGTCCTGGCAGGCGCACACGTTCCTCGACCCGGTGTCGGACGGTGCCGTCCTGCCGATCCTCAACCTCAACGGGTGGAAGATCGCCAACCCCACCGTCCTCGCGCGGATCCCGCACGACGACCTGCACGCGTACTTCCGCGGCCTCGGGTACGAGCCGATCGTGGTCGACTCCGCCCGGGTCGACGACGACCCGTTCGCGGTGCACGCCCTGTTCGACGGCGCCCTCCGGCGTGCACTCGCCACGATCGACGACATCCAGGCCGCGGCACGTGCCCAGGCCCAGCGCGCGGCCGCCGGTCAACCCGCCGGGGCCGCCGACCTCCGCCCCCGCTGGCCGATGATCGTGCTGCGCACGCCGAAGGGCTGGACCGGGCCGAAGGAGGTCGACGGGCAGCAGGTGGAGGGTACGTTCCGCGCCCACCAGGTACCCCTGCCCGCCGTCCGCGAGGACGACGAGCACCGCCGGCAGCTCGAGGAGTGGATGCGGTCGTACCGTCCCGAGGAACTCTTCGACGATGACGGACAGCCGATCGGCATCCTCACCTCGATCCGCCCGACCGGTGACCTCCGGATGAGCGCGACCCCGCACGCGAACGGCGGCCGGCTCCGCACCGCACTCGACCGACCCGGCCTCGAGGAGTTCGGAGTGCCGGTCGGCACCCCGGCGAGCGCCACCGGGACCCTCGGGCCGTGGCTCGCCGCGCTCATCGAGCGGAACGGGTCGTCGTTCCGTCTGTTCGGTCCCGACGAGACGATCTCGAACAAGCTGGACGCCGTGTTCGACGTCACGTCACGCGTGTGGCGGGCCCAGCGTGCCGTCGGCGACGAGCACCTCGGTGCACACGGGCGGGTCACCGAGGTGCTGTCCGAGCACCTGCTGGAGGGGATGCTCGAGGGCTACGTGCTGAGCGGACGCCACGGCGTCCTCAACACCTACGAGGCGTTCGCGCACATCATCGACTCGATGGTCGGGCAGTACGCGAAGTGGTTGGAGTCGTCGACCGACATCGACTGGCGTGCCCCCGTCTCGAACCTGTCGATCCTGCTGTCGTCGCACGTCTGGCGGCAGGACCACAACGGCTTCTCGCACCAGGACCCGGGGTTCCTCGACGTCGTCGCCTCCAAGCAGCAGGACCTCGTCCGGATCAAGCTGCCCGCGGACGCGAACACCCTGCTCGCCGTCGCCGCGCACGCGATGGAGACGACCGACCGCATCGAGGTCATCGTCGCCGGCAAGCACCCGGAGCCGGTCTTCCTGTCGCTGTCCGACGCGGTCGAGCACGTCGCGGCGGGCCTGGGCGTCTGGGACTGGGCCGGCACGGAGGAGTCCGTCGGTCGCGTCGACGTCGTGCTCGCGTGCGCCGGAGACGTCCCCACCGTCGAGGCCGTCGCCGCCGCGGACATCATCCGGCGGCATGCCCCGTCCGTCGGTGTCCGCGTCGTGAACGTCGTCGACCTGCTGTCCATCGGCGACCCGCGGAAGCACGAGCACCCGATCGGCGACGACCGCTACGACGAGACCTTCCTGCCCGGAACCCCGACCGTCTTCGCGTTCCACGGGTACCCGTCGCTCGTCCACCAGCTGACCTACCGGCGGCACGGGCACGACGACCTGCACGTGCACGGGTTCCTCGAGCAGGGCACCACGACGACGCCGTTCGACATGCTGATGCGGAACGAGATGGACCGGTTCGCGCTCGCGCACGATGCGCTGACGCGGGTGGACGCCGCGGCGCACGCGGATCTGCTGGGGCGGCTGACCGAAGCGCGGGCCGCGGCACGGACGTACGCGTACACGAAGGGCGAGGACCACCCGTCGGTCGGTGGGTGGGAGTTCTCGGGGTGGCCGGTGGGCGACTGACGTCGCCGGTCCTCCACAGACGGGAGGCACGGATCACCCTCCACAGGACCGGTCGCGCAGTGCGCGTGGCCGGTCCTCGGGCGTCACGGTGGTCTGCATGGAAGTCGGAGTGATCAGTGCAATCGTGTCGGTCTCGAGCGCGTTCGTCGCGGTCGGTGCGCTGATCGCGAGCGTCATGGACGGCAGAGCCGGGCGAAGGAATACAGAGTTCTTGGGGCACCGCGACATGTGGTGGCAGCGTTGGTCATGGGTTGCCGAGCGGGCGACCTCGAACGACTCGTCCATGCGGCGTGCCGCGGCGATCATGGCCACGGCGCTGGTGACGCGTGACTGGACGACCGAGGACGACACCTGGGTCTTCGCAAGGGTCGACCAGACCTTGACGGTCCGAGACCCAGATCGAACGGAGGAGGCGGATCGACATGATCTCGACGATGAGTGACACCGAGTTCAAGCAGTGGCTGGACGGGATGGAGGCGGCCGTACCCCGGCTCCTCGCGAGCACCCACTACGGTCCGCTCGCCCGTGCTCGCGGCGACGACGAGCGACTGCGACGAGCTCGGATCGAGTGGCGGGAACGCGAGGAACGGGCGCGGGCGCGGAAGCTGCGGTGGGAAGCCTCGATCAGCGAGGGCTGAGCGGCAGTCTTGCCGGAGTGCCACGCTGGACCGGTGAGCGACCTCGTCATCCCGGCACCCGCCCTCCCGACCGTCCCGACCTCGACCGGTGCGCGGTTCCCGGTACGACGGGTGTTCTGCGTCGGACGGAACTACGCGGCACACGCGAGGGAGATGGGGCACGACCCGGACCGCGAGCCGCCGTTCTTCTTCACGAAGCCGGCCGACGCGGTCGTGGTCGACGGTGCCGACACCCCGTACCCGAGCGTGACGGCACGGCTCGAGCAGGAGGTCGAGCTCGTCGTGGCGATCGGCACAGGCGGCGAGGACATCGCCGTCGAGGACGCGCTCGGGCACGTGTGGGGCTACACCGTCGGCCTCGACCTGACGCGACGCGACCTCCAGGCCGAGGCGAAGCGGCTCGGACGGCCGTGGGACACCGCAAAGGGGTTCGATGCGTCGGCCCCGGTCGGCGTCCTCGTTCCGGCGTCGGACGTCGACCCCACTGCGGGGTCGATCGACCTCCGGGTGAACGGCGAGCTCCGGCAGTCCGGCGACCTCGCCGACCAGATCTGGTCGGTGGCCGAGACGGTCGCCGAGCTCTCCCGCTTCGTGGCGCTCGCTCCGGGGGACCTGCTGATGACCGGGACTCCCGAGGGGGTCGGGGTCCTGGAACGCGGTGACGTCCTGCAGGGCTCGATCGCCGGCATCGGGTCGGTCCGCACCCGCATCGTCTGACCGCACCGCACCGCTCCGCTCCGCTCCGAAGAGCCGTTTCGTGGGTGTGTCGGGGGCCTGGGAACGCTCGCAGCACCGGCGAGTAGCAATGTCTCGACGCTGCTGCGGGGTGCGCGGCGTCTCCACACACGGGACACGTCGTTCGTGACGGGGCGTCGAGCGTGTCCGAACAACGGAGGTGACGCCGTGCTGGAACACGACCTGCTCGCGACGTCCTGGACATGGGCGGGCACCGAGCCGATCGCGGAGCGCATCAGCGCCGTCGGTGCCGCCGGGTTCGCAGGACTCTCGCTCACGCTCGGTGACCTGCACGAGGTGCGGGCGACCACCGGGTTCGCCGAACTCCGTCGGATCCTCGACGGCGCCGGCATCGTCTGGGTCCAGCTCGGACCGCTCGAACAGTGGTGGACCTGCTCGGGGCGCACTGCCGAGCAGGACGCCGACCGCGGAGTCGTGCTCGAGGCTGCTGCGACCCTGAGCGCCTGGCAGGTCGTCGTCCGCGCCGACACCACGCTCCCGGGCACCTCGCCCACCGCGATGATCGACGACTGGAACGAACTCGCCGGTCAGGCCGCGAAGGTCGGCGCACAGCTCGTCCTCGAACCGGAGCCGTGGTCGAACCTGCCGACGGTGGAGCGGGCCTCCCGGTTCGTCGCTGCGGCCGGGCACCCGAACGGCGGACTCCTCGTCGACGCGATGCACGCACTGCGGGGCGGCTCGACGCTCGCGTCCATCCGGCAGGGTGTCGCTCCGGCGACGCTCGCGGCGGTCGAACTGAGCGACGGGTTGCTGCACACCCCGGCGGGCATGACGCTCGCCGAGGAGTCCCGCGAGGCGCGGCACCTCCCGGGTGCCGGCGCGTGGGACATCCCCGGGTTCATCCGGACCGTGCGCGACCTCGGGTACGACGAGCCCTGGGGCGTCGAGGTCCGGACGGCGGCACACCGTGCGATGCCGCTCGGGGACGCCCTCCGCACCGCCGCTGCGGCCACCCGCGCGGTGCTCGACGCCGCGGATGCGTACGGCACGCCCGCTGCACCGGCGATGCCGACCACACCCGCTCCGACCTCAGCCGTCGACTTCGAGCCGCCGACGGCACGACCGCACACCAGCCCGCGGCGCGATGCCGACACAGGGACGCCCGCGTAGCCTCGGCCGCATGACCGACCACGCAGCACACGACGACGACCTGCTCCGCCGTTCGCAGGAGTCCATCGACGAAGCGAAGGCCGCAGCCGCAGAGGTGGTCGAGCCCGAGGAGGACGAACTCATCGACGAGGGCCTGCCGGTCCCCGATGACGCCGAGCCGACCGACGGCCCCGCGCCGGCGGCCTGACCGCACTCCTGCCGGCCGACTGACCGCGCCCGGCTTCGTCAGTCGATCTCGACGACGCGCACGGTGACGTCAGCCGGACGCCGGCCCAACGCATCAGCAGCGGCCGCGACGACGGCATCCCGCACGGCGCGGACGAGCGCGATCGTGGGTGCACGGCGGTCGGTGGTCACGACCACCCGGATCCGGGCGCCGTCCGCCCGGTCCTGCACGAGCACCGCTCCGCCGTCACGGGGCAGGTCCAGCACCGAGCGGAGGTCCCGCACGAGTGTGGCGAGCTTCGGCCCCGGCGGCACGACCGACCGCACGCCGGGAACCCCGAGCACGACCTCGGTCAGTCCGCGCGAGACACTCCGCACGTCGTCGCTCATGGTCGTCCTCCGTCGATCAGGTCCGCCACCCGGACGGTGAGCGAGCGCACCGTGAAGGGAGCGTGCGCGGAGAAGGCCGCGGCCACGAGTTCCCGGAGGGCCTCGGCGCGCAGGTGCACCGGCCCGTCGGCGGTCACCGCGATCGACACCTCGACATCGACCTGGCCGCCCGGCACCTCGACGTCGCCGGTGAAGCGGGTCCGCCGGACGGTCACGCCAGGGACGTCGTCGCCGAGTGCCCGGACGAGTGCCCGCAGTGCGCCCTCGGTCACGACGAGTGTCGAAGCGGGGTCGTCGTCCGGCACCGGGATGTCCCGCCCAGCGTGCGCCGTGGTCCGGATGGACGTGAGCACGCTCGCGATCCAGCCGTCGTCCGCGCCGACGGCCTCGGCGTCGAGCAGGTCCCGCGACGCGGTCCGGAGCAGGTCGAGCCGGCCGAGAGCAGCCGCGGCCTCGGGGTCGTCCTCGATGTCCGGGCGGACGGGAGTCCGGTGCGAGTCGAGGTAGTCGGACAGCTCTTCGAGGGTGAAGGCGCCGAAGCGTTCGTCGTCGGTCATCGCCACCCCTCCATCTGTTCGAGGACACGACGCCGTGTCCGAGCGAGCACACCGCGAACCGTCGCCTGCGGCATCCCCGTCGCCTCGGCGATCTCGGCGTAGGACGCCCCACCGATCTCCCGCATCACCCAGACCGCGCGCGGGCCGTCCGGGAGAGCCTGCACGATACGCGCGAGTTCCTGGACCTGCAGCCGAGCGCTCACCACGTCGTCGACCGGACGGTCGTCGACGGACTCGGCCACTGCCTCCAGGTCGAGGTGGGGGTGCCGACGCCGGAGGCGGTCGAGCGCCTTGTTCGCGGCGATCCGGAACAGCCAGTTCCGCACCCGGTCGGGGTCGTCGACCCGGTCGATGCGCTGCCACGCCTGCAGCGCTGCCTCCTGCACGGCGTCGTCGGCCTCGCCGTCGCCGTGCCCGAGGATCCGTGCGGCGTAGGCACGCATGTACGGACCGTACCGGCGGATGAGCACAGCGAACGCGACGGTGTCGCCGTCCGCGCTGCGTTCGACCAGGGAGGCGTCCGACAGGGACGCCAGGGCGTCAGCGTCGCTCAGGATCGACTCCTCGGTGCTGGTTCGGATCGGGCATTTCGGGATGGGACGTGACGAACGGTGCGTTGGTCACGTCATACATACGTGCCTACCAGGTGTGCTCCGCGCGCCTGGTACGAAAGCGCGTCGTGGCCGGCCATCCCTGAACGGTCGGTCACGGCGCTTCGACGGCGGCCCGTGCGTTCCCTGATCCGGCGCACGGGTCGCCTTCCCCCACAGTCGGGCGTTCTGCTACTCGTCGACCTCGTCGCCGAGGAAGTCCGCGTACGTGACCTCGGACTCCGACAGCGCGCCCGGATCGACCGGTGTCCTCGCTGACCGGTCCCCCGCGACCGTGACTCGTTCCTCCGCGGTGAACGGGGGCAGGTACTTGCTCGCGCTCATGCTCGCGCCCTTTCGTCCCGGTGAACGTAACAGCCCGTGACGGAATCCCAGGCGATCAGGGCGCAATCGTCCCCCGGTCGAGGGTCGAACGGGGGACGGAAGTTCGCCGCGGGCTGACCCCATGCGGATGCATGCTCAGGTCTCCCGGACGACGTCCGACGGGTCCTTGTCCACCCGCCATCCGCGCCAGGACGGCTGCCGGAGCCGACCGTCCGACGTCCACTCGGCGAACTCGACCTCGCCGACGCGCTTCGGCGTGACCCAGTGCGCGTCGCGTGCATCGGGTCGTGGGACGTCGACGAACGGCGAGGTCTTCCGCTCCAGTGCATCGAGCACGGTGCCGATCTCGTCGAGGTCCCGGTCGCGGAAGCCCGTCCCGACCTTCCCGATGTACTCCAGCCCGTCGGGCCCCGGCACCCCGAGCAGCAGGGAACCGACGCCACCTGCCCGCCGGCCGCTGCCGGGCTTCCACCCGCCGACGACCACCTCCTGCGTGGCGTGGTGCTTCAGCTTGAGCCATGCTTCCGAGCGTCGGCCCTCGGCGTACTTCGACGACCGCTTCTTGGCGACGACCCCCTCGAGCCCCTGCTCGGCCGAGTCGGACATCGCGCGTGCCAGGTCCCCCTGGTACGCCGGCGGGACGTCGATCGCGCCGCCGGGTTCGACGACGGTCTCGAGGGCCTGTCGCCGAGCGTCGTACCCGAGCCGCGTCAGCTCGTGGCCGTCGGCCTCGAGCACGTCGAAGAGCAGCAGGCGGACGGGCGTGGTCTCGCGGGCGGCGTCGACCTCCCGCTTCCGTGTCAGCCCCATGCGGTTCTGGAGCAGCTGGAACGAGGGGCGTCCCCGGTCGTCGAGTGCCACGATCTCCCCGTCGAACACCCCGTCCACGCCGGCTCGGTCGCCGAGTTCCTGCAGCTCGGGGTACTGCACCGTCAGGTCGTTGTCGTTGCGGCTGCGGAGTGTGACCGCGCCGTCACGGACGGTCGCGAGGGCGCGGATCCCGTCCCACTTCATCTCGAACGCCCAGTCCGCCGGGTCGAGGGTCGGCTCGCCCTTCGCGAGCGAGGCCTGCATGGTCCGGCGGTCCGCCGGCGCGGTCTCCGAGTCGGCGGCCCGGTCGATGCGCCCCTGCCCGTCGTGCGCAGGACCGGGCCGGGAGGCGCGGCTCGGCTCCGCCGGTCGGCCACCGTCGGCCAGGCGGTCCGGCTGGTCCTTCGTGCGGTGGATGAGCCAGTTCTTCTCGTCGCCGTCACGGCCTCGACCACGGCCACGGGTGTGCAGGAGCGCCAGGCGGCGAGCGCCGCCGGTGCGACCGTGCAGGGTGACGATGACCTCCTCGCCTTCGCGCCACTTCTCGAGCTCGTACGTGCCGTCGTCCCAGATCGTGACGGTTCCGCCGCCGTACTCGTCTTTCGGGATCGTGCCCTCGAAGGCGCCGTACTCGAGCGGGTGGTCCTCGGTCTGCACGGCGAGGTGGTTCTTGCCCGGATCGGTCGGCTCACCCTTCGGGAGTGCCCAGCTGACGAGGACGCCGTCGTGCTCCAGGCGGAAGTCGTAGTGGTCCCGGGTGGCGTGGTGCTCCTGGATCACGAACGTCGGGGTGCCGTCCTTCCGCACCGTCGGCGCGTCCTCGGGGACGGGCTCCGGCGTCCGGGACGCGTCGCGCTTCGCGCGGTAGGCGGCCAGCCGGTCACGACCCGGTTGTTCGGCTTCGTTCGCCTGCTGGGTCCGGTCGCTGTCCCAGTGGCCGTGGTCGTCGCGCCCGACCGCCAACGAGGCGGACGCGACCGGGTGCAGGAAGTCCCCCCGTGCCTCCAGGCGTTCCAGCATCTCGTCCAGCGTGAGCTGGGCCAACCCGCGTTCCTCGAGTTCCTTCCAGGTGCGGGGCGCCGCGACCGTCGGCCGGTCACGGCCGCGCAGCGAGTACGGGGCGATCGTCGTCTTGTTGCCGTTGTTCTGCGACCAGTCGACGAAGACCTTGCCGGTCCGTTCGGCGCGGCTCATCGACGACAGCACGAGGTCCGGCATGTCCTGCTCGAGCGCCTTCGCGAGCTCGTGCGCCACGTCGGAGACGTGCGCCGTGGTCGCGCGGCCGTCCAGTGCGGCGTAGAGGTGGATGCCCTTCGACCCGGAGGTCACCGGGTAGGGGTCCAGCCCCATGCCGTGCAGGACCTCCCGAGCCGCGACGGCCACCTCGACGCACTCGGGCAGCCCGACGCCGTCGCCGGGGTCGAGGTCGAGCACGAGCCGGTCGGGGTTCTGCTGGCCGCCACGGGGGCCGAACCGCCACTGCGGTACGTGCAGCTCGAGCGCGGCCTGCTGCGCCATCCACACCAGCGTCGGCAGGTCGTCGACGATCGGGTACTCGTTGTCGTGCTCGGAGTGGTGGATGGTGTGGTGCCGGACCCAGTCGGGAGCGGAGTCCGGCAGGTTCTTCTCGAAGAACACCTTGCCGTCCACGCCGTTCGCCCACCGCTTCCGGGTCACCGGACGGTCCTTCACGTGCGGGATCATCCACGGCGCCACCCGCTCGTAGTACTCGATCACACGGCCCTTGGTCGTGCCGGTCTCGGGGTAGAGCACCTTGTCGGCGTTGGTCAGCGCCAGGCGGCGGTCCCCCACCAGCACCACGGTCTTGCGTGCGGTCGGGCTCACAGCGCCACCCCGGTCGCACCGGCCACCGTGAGTGTCGTGCCCGAGGTGTAGGAGGACTCCGGACCGGCCAGGTAGACGTACGCGCCGCCGAGCTCGACGGGCTGTGCCGGCCGACCGAACGGGGTGTCCTGGCCGTACGCCGCGATCTCGTCGCCCGGGTAGCTGATCGGTTGGAGCGGTGTCCACACCGGACCCGGCACGACCGTGTTCGCCCGGATGCCCTTCGCCGCGAGCTGCCGGGCGAGCCCGTTCGTGTACGTGATGATGGCCGCCTTGGTCGCCGCGTAGTCGATCATGCGGTCCTGCGGTTGGTACGCCGACACCGAGCTCGTCGTCACGATCGCGCTGCCGGGGGCCATGTGCGGGACGGCCGCCCGGACCAGCCAGAACAGTGAGTACAGGTTGACCTTCATGGTCCGGTCGAAGTCCTCGGTCGACTGCTCGGTGACGTCCTCGTGCACCTGCTGGTGGCCCGCGACGAGGACCAGGGCGTCGAGGCCGCCGAGCTCGCTCACGGCGTCGCGGACGAGCGTCTCGCAGAAGCCCTCGTCGGTCAGGTCCCCGGGGAGCAGCACGGCCTTCCGACCGAGGTCACCCACGACGTCCCGGACGGCTTCCAGGTCGTCGCGTTCCTCGGGCAGGGCGTTCAGGGCGACGTCCGCGCCCTCCTTCGCCATCGCGATCGCCGCCGCACGCCCGATGCCCGAATCGGCCCCGGTGACGAGCACGCGGTAGCCGGGCATGCGTCCCGTTCCGAGGTACGACGTCTCACCGTGGTCGGGCTCCGGGTCCATCGCGCTCGCCAACCCGGACCCCTGCTGCGTCTGCGCGGGGAAGGGTGGGCGCGGGAACTGCGAGCGCGGGTCCTGCTTGTCGAGCTGGCTCATGCGCCCATCGTGCTCGCTGGCAGTCTCGGGCGTTCCCGGCTGCGCACGGGCATCATGGCCCCATGAGGTCGATCTGGAAGGGCTCCATCGCGTTCGGGCTCGTCAACGTGCCCATCAAGGTCTACGCGGCCACCGAGACCCACGACGTCTCGCTCCACCAGGTCCACGACGAGGACAAGGGCCGCATCCGGTACAAGCGCGTGTGCGAGTTCGGCCACGAGGTCGAGTACGCCGACATCCAGCGCGCCTACGACGACGGCGACAAGACCGTGGTGCTGACGGCGGACGACTTCAAGAAGCTCCCCGAGGAGCAGTCCCACGAGATCGAGGTCCTCGAGTTCGTGCCGGTCGAGCAGGTCGACCCGATGATGTTCGAGAAGTCGTACTACCTCGAGCCCGACTCACGCTCCCCGAAGGCGTACGTGCTGCTGCGCGAGACGCTGGCGAAGACCGACCGGCTGGCGATCGTGCAGTTCACCCTGCGCCAGAAGACCCGCCTCGGCGTGCTCCGCGTGAACGAGGAGGTCATCCTGCTGCAGGGCCTCCTCTGGGGCGACGAGGTGCGCGCCGCTGACTTCAAGGCCCTCGACACCTCCGTGAAGGTCAGCCCGACCGAGCTGAAGATGTCGTCGTCGCTCGTCGACAGCATGTCCACCGACTTCGACCCCGACCGCTACACCGACTCGTACCAGGCGGAGCTGCAGCAGCTCATCGACGCGAAGCTCGAGGCCGGCGACGACATCGACACCGAGAAGACGTTCGGTGAGCAGCCGGACGACGATGAAGAGGGCGAGGGCGGCGACGTCATCGACCTGATGGCCGCCCTGCGGGCGTCCGTGGACAAGAAGCGGTCTGGAGGCACGGGGTCGCGTTCCCGGAGCGGGTCCGGTTCCGCGAAGAACGAGTCCACCGCCGACGAGTCACCGAAGAAGGCGCCCGCCAAGAAGGCACCGGCGAAGAAGACGCCGGCGAAGAAGGCCCCTGCCAAGAAGCCGGCCGCCAAGAAGCAGGCGAGCTAGCCGGACCCGCGACACGAGGCGGAAACACGCGTCCGCCAGACTTGGCACATGACTCCAGAAGAGCCTGGGGCCTTGTCGTCGCCACCCGCGACCGATGGCCCGCCCGTCACCGTCTCCATCACCCGCCTGGTCGAACCCGAACGGATCCCCGACGTCACCCGGTGGGTGCAGTCCGGCGTGAACCTCGCGAACCGCTACCCGGGCTTCCTCGGCTCGGGGTGGGTGCGCTCGCACGCGACGAGCCGCGAGTGGCACATGCTGTACCGGTTCGCCGACCACGACTCCCTCGCCACGTGGGAGAACTCCGACGACCGTCTGCGGTGGCTCGACCTCGGCCGCGACCTCGTGGTGGAGTCCCGCGTCGAGAAGCGCACCGGGATCGAGGGCTGGTTCGACGCCCCGGCCGATGCCCCGGCGTCGAGCGCTCCCCCGCGGTGGAAGCAGGCGGTGAGCATCTGGCTCGGGTTCTTCCCGGTGAACCTGGCGTTCACGTACCTGGTCGGCTGGCTCGTCCCGGCGTTCGGACACCTGCCCGTGCTGCCCCGGGTGCTCGTCACGACGCTGGTGCTCACCCCGATCATGACGTTCTGGGTGCTGCCGTTCGTCACCCGGATGATCCGCCCGTGGCTGCTCGCACCCCCGCGCACCGAGCGGACGGTGCAGCGCGCCTAGGCCCGGTCGTGCCCGAGCGCGCTCCAGCCGACCTGGAGCACGTACGGCCGCGCCTCGGTGGCCGACGCCTCGGTCTCGTAGGTCAGCGCGAGCATGGCGATCGCACCGAAGGCACCGGAGACGCGGGCCCGGCGCTCGAGTGTGGTGGCGTCGGCGTGCTCCATGTCGATGCCGAACGCGGCGAGGAGCGTCCGGGCGACGGGTTCGAGCCGAACGCCGACGTCGTCGCCCCGACGGAGCGTGAACGCAGCGAGGGCGAGTTCCGCCCAGCCGGGTCGGGCGAGCGCGAGGTCCGTGATGCCGGCCAGTGCGGCGGCGTCACGGTCGGGTCCGGCGGGGACCTCCGTCACGGCCGCCCGGATCACCTCCGTCTGCGCGGTGCACTGGGCCAGTGCCGCGTCGACGAGCGACTCCTTGTTCGTGAACCGCGCGAGGATGCCGGCCTTCGAGTACCCGGCCTGGTCTGCGACGGCCTGCACCGCGGTGTCCTTGATCCCACGCCGGGCGATCAGCCCGGCGGTGATGTCGAGGACGTCGCGGTCGATCTCCTCGCTGGACGGCCTGCCTCGGCGCGGGGTCATCCGCGTGCCGCCGTCGGGGTCGCGGTCCGCCGACCCCGCAGCGACGACACCGCCAGGGTCACGCCCGTCATGAGTTCCCACGCCACGATCGTGTACACGGAAGCACGCTCCCACACTCCGTCGGGGAACACGTCGACGACGCTCGACGACGAGTCCACCAGCAGCATGACGAGCGAGACGATGCCGACGATCCCGAGCACGATGCTCGCGACGCGGTAGGCCCGGGGTGCCCGGAGCGCGGAGGACCCGGCACCCGCCACGATCGCGAGGACGTTGCCGCTCAGGATGGCCACCGCCGCCCCGCTCACGTGCAGCACGATCGCGCCGCTCTCGACACTCGCCTCGCTGCCGTGGAAGAGTCCGACGAGCAGGATGCCGACGAAGTGCAGCACCGCGAGCACGCCGACCGCCACCCGGACCCGCCGGGACGCCGACCGGACGAGGAACGCGACGAGCACCCCGGCCAGACCGAACAGGATCCCGTGCCCGATGAACGTCGTGTTCATGACCGCGTGCAGCGGCGAGTCGATCGCCCGCCCCTGGAAGGACCCGACCTCGGGCACCCCGAGATCCGAGATGTAGTTGGTGGCGTAGCTGTACCGCGGGTACGCAGCAGCGGTGACGGCCTCACCCGTCAACCAGCCGACGCCGCCGAGGATCCAGAGGAGCGCCGAGAGGCCGGTGCCGTGAGTGTCCGTTTTGGTCATGTAATGACCATAATGGTCATTCCTGGATCTCAGCCCAGCACGCTCAACTGGTCGAGCCGCTCCAGGATCACGCCCTCGCGGAGCGCCCACGGGCAGATCTCCAGCGCGGGCAGGTCGAAGATGTCCAGGCACGCCTCGGCGACGAGCGCTCCCGGCACCACCTGGTGCGCCCGGCTCGGCGACACCCCCGGGAGCTCAGCCAGCTCGGCCACCGACATCGTGAGCAGGGACGGCAGCTTCGCCCGCAGTACCTCCCCGTCGAGGGCGCGCGGCACGAGCGGCCCGGCACCCGACGGGGCGGCGCCGCAGATCCTGGCGATCGACCGGAAGGTCTTCGAGGTCGCCACGGCACGGTCCGGCCGACCGGCACGCAGCAGCAGCCCCGCGTCGCGGGCGATCTCGACCCGGATCTCGTGACGGATCCGCCGGACGTCGTCCTCGGTGGGGGTCCCGACGGCGAAGTACGTGCGGGCGAGCCGGGCGGCACCGATCGGCATCGACCACGCCACGTCGGGGGCCTCGTCGCCACCGCCGGCGATCTCGAGCGAGCCGCCACCGATGTCGAACACGGCCAGCCGCCCGGCGGACCAGCCGAACCACCGCCGGACGGCGAGGAACGTCAGGCGCGCCTCGTCACCGCCGGAGAGCACGGCGAGCTCGACACCGGTGGCCGACTCGACGTGGGCCAGGACGGACTCGGAGTTCACCGCGTCCCGCACCGCTGAGGTCGCGAACGCGAGCATGTCCTCGCACCCGCGTTCCTCGGCGACGCGGACGGCGTCGGCGACGAACGCGGTCAGTGCCTCGACGCCCGCTTCCGTCACCGCACCGGCGTCGTCGAGGTGCTCGGCGAGCCGGAGCGGCTGCTTGAACGACGACGCCGGCAGCGGCGCCGCGCCGCCGTGGGCGTCGACCACCAGGAGGTGGCCGGTGTTGGACCCGATGTCGAGGACTCCCACGCGCATGCATGCAGAATACCGGCGCGCGAGAGCCTGGAGGCACGGATCACCGGGCCAGGAACGACTCCAGTTCCGCGGTGGTCGGGTACGACGCCTGTGCGCCCGCCTTCGTCGCGGCGTACGCCCCGACACCGACGGCGAAGCGTGCCGCGTCGACGAGGGCGTCGCCCGCCGCGAGCCGCAGCGCGACCGCACCCATGAACGCGTCGCCGCAGCCCGTGGTGTCGACCGGCTCGACCCGCACGGCGTCGATCGACACCGGCTCGTCGTCGCCGTCGTGCACGGTGCAGCCCGCGCCGCCCCGGGTCACGATCGACCGCTGGACACCGTGGTCCCCGAGCTCGGCGGCCTCGTGCTCGTTCACCAGCAGGACGTCGGTCAGCTCGAGGAGCTCGGCCGGCACGGCACCGAACGGGGACAGGTTCGTCAACACCGTGACGCCCGCGGCACGAGCGGCCCGGGCGGCGGCGAGGACGACGTCGATCGAGACCTCGAGGCAGAGGCCCAGGACGCCCGCGTCCTCGAAGGCATCCGACGGCACGTCCGAAGGGGTCAGCGTGCCGTTCGCACCGGCGGAGATCACGATGGTGTTCTCCCCCGCGCCGTCGACCGTGATGACGGCGGTGCCGGTGGCCGTTCCCTGCCGGACGGCGACGTGCGTCGTGTCGACACCCGCCGCAGCGACGGAGTCGCGGAGCAGTGCGCCGTTCCCGTCGTCGCCGACCGCACCGATCATGCGCACCGTGCCCCCGAGCCTCCCGGCAGCCACCGCCTGGTTGGCCGACTTGCCCCCCGGCAGGATGGCGAGGTCGGACCCATGGAGGGTCTCACCGGGCTTCGGGAAGCGCTCCGTGCGGACCACCAGGTCCGCGTTGAGGCTCCCCACGACGACGATGCCGGTCATGCGGCGGCTCCTGTCTCGGCCGAGGCCGGGCGCGGGATGAGGAAGGACGTGGCGAGTGCCGCGCAGGTGATCACGGCACCGAGCAGCATGCCACCGGAGTACCCGGCGGTGCCCGCGGACCCGCCGGTCCCGAGCGCGATCTGCAGGGCCGGCAGGACGGCGAAGCTGATGCCGGCACCGAGGTTGAACGCACCGGCGTTGAGGCCGGGCAGGAAACCAGGGTTCGACTCCGGGGAGAGCACGATGCCGAGACCGTTCAGGATGATGTTCGCGATGCCGGCGTAGGTGATGCCGATCAGGACCGTCGCCGCGATGAGCACCGGCAGCGAGTGCACGCCGACGACTGCCATCACCACGGTGGCGACGATGCTGCCGACGAGCCCGACGCGCAGCACGGCGCGGTACCCGAGCGTCGGTGCGAGCCGGCCGGCGAACGGTCCGACGATCCAGCCGACCAGCGCGTACGGGGTGAGGAAGGCGAGCGAGGCGAGGTCGGCCTCCATGCCGAAGCCCGCGTCCTGGTTCTGGGCGAGGCTCGTGACGAGGCCGTTCACGACGGCGAACACACCCGTCATGGTGAGCAGGGTCGTGACGAGGAGCGCCCAGGTCGCACGGCGCTTGAGGAACCGCGTCTCGACGAGGGGCTCGCGCACCCGCGACTCGACCGCCCAGAAGACGCCGAAGGCCACGAGGGCGAGGACGATCCCGCCGACCACGATCCCCCAGTTCGCCGCCGCGAGCTTGCCCGCCTCGTTGAACGCGGTGAGCAGTGCGCCGACGCTGATGACGAGCGGGAGCACGCCCCACCAGTCCATCCGGGTGCCGGCCGACGGCTTCGACTCGACGCCCCAGGCCGCGACCATGACCGCCGCGACGACCGTGACGATCGCGATGACCCAGAAGATCCCGCGGAACCCGAAGTGCGTCGCGATCCAGCCACCGGCCAGGGCGTCGACGCCGGCGATGCCGCCGTTGACCGCGGTGAGGAGGCCGAGGGCGGCGCCGTAGCGCTTCGGGTCGGCGATCTCGTTGCGGAGGATGAGCAGCCCGATCGGCACGACCGGGCCGGTCACGCCCTGGATCATGCGGCCGACGAAGAGCATCGGCACGTTGACCGCGAGGGCGGCGACGACGCTGCCGACGAGCATCACCGCGAGCATGCCGAGCAGGACGCGCTTGCGACCGACGATGTCGGACAGGCGCGGCAGGAACAGCGAGAACAGCGCGGCGAGGGTGAAGAACAGCGTCTGCGACAGGCCGATCGTCGCGTCGTCGGTGTGCAGCTCGCGGGCCATCGTGACCAGGGCGGGGCTGAGCATGCTCGCGTTGAGCTGGAACGCGATGCAGGCTGCGAGGAGCGCGGCGGTGAGGGCGCCGATCGACTTCTTCGTCGATGTGGTGGTCATGGGGGTCAGTGCTCCGTGGTGGTCGTGGTGGCTGCGGTCCGGGGGGTCCAACCGGTGTCCGGGGTCTCGCCGATGCGCTCGAGGGCGTCGACGACGAGGTCCCAGAACCGGCCGTGGTCGAGCTCCATCGCGGCGCTCGTGCGGCAGTCCTCCGGCGCGGGCGCGCGGAAGTCGGCGACCGTCATGCCGAGGGTCAGGGTGCCCTGCGTCTCGATGCGGATCGGGACCTTCACGGCACGGACGACGGTCGGGTCGATGACGTACGCGACGGCGCAGGGATCGTGCACGGGCGGGGAATCGAAGCCCTGGGCGTCCTTGTACGTCTGGCCGAAGAAGTCGAGCAGCTCGCCGACGAACGCGGCCGGGGCCGTGCCGACGGCGGCGATGCGCGCGGCGACCTCCGGGGTGGCGAGCGCCTGGTGCGTCAGGTCGAGACCGACCATGACGACGTCCCAGCCCGCGTCGAAGACGATCGAGGCGGCCTCGGGGTCGATGACGATGTTGAACTCGGCGACCGGGCTCCAGTTGCCGACGTGCACGCCACCGCCCATGAGTACGACCTGCTTGACGCGCTCGACGATGCGGGGCTCCTTGCGGGCCGCGAGGGCGATGTTCGTCAGGCCGCCGGTCGGCACCAGCGTGACGGTGCCGGGCTCGTGCGCCATGACGGTCTCGATCACGAGGTCGACCGCGTGCCGTTCGTCCAGCTCGAACGACGGCGACGGGAGCATCGGCCCGTCGAGGCCGCTCTCGCCGTGGATGTCCGGCGCGACCTCGATCTCGCGCAGCAGCGGACGGTCGGCGCCGGCGGCGAACGGCACGCCGGTGATCCCGGCGATGCGAGCGACGGCGAGGGCGTTGCGGGTGACCTTCGGGAGCGTCTGGTTCCCGACGACGGTCGTCACGGCGAGGAGCTCGATGTCCGGGTTGCCGTGGGCCAGCAGGATGGCGACGGCGTCGTCGTGGCCGGGGTCGCAGTCGAGGATGATCTTCTCGGGCACTGGCGTGCTCCACTTCTTCGGGGATGAGGTCTGGGCCCGACGTGGTGGGGATCCGCGGCGGAGGATCAGCTCCCGCGGCACGTCAAGCGTTTGACATCAGAACACGTCAAGCGTTTGACGTCAAGTCGGTCGGCACGTTCCGACGCGGCGCCCGACCTCGCGCACCGCCGGTCGGTAGCATCGTCGGGTGCCATCCTCCGCCGCCCCCGGCCGCCGTGTGACCGCAGCGATGGTGGCCGAGCGTGCCGGCACGAGCATCGCCACCGTCTCCCTCGTCGTGAACGGCAAGGAGCGCGGGCGGGTCTCCGATCCGATCGCCGCCCGGGTGCGCGACGCCGTCGATGCCCTCGGGTACGTCGTCGACCACGCGGCGAGCTCCCTGGCGCGGGGCTCCGGCGACCTGGTCGTCCTCATCGCACCGGACCTGTCGAACCCGTTCTTCGCCGAGGTCATCCGTGGCGTCCGGGACACCGTCGGCGACCGCTTCCAGCTCGTGCTCTCCGTGACCGAGCGCGGCGCCCAACCCGTGGCCGCCGACGTCCGACGCTTCGAACGACTCCGGCCGGCGGGGATCCTCGTCGACGCCCCGGCCGCCGGCGAGGCCATGACGGCCACCGTGCCCGTGGTGCTGCTCGACGCCCCCGGTGGCGACGAGGCCGTCAACTACGACCTCTCCCCCGGCGTGCACGAACTCGTCGCGCACCTGCACGAGCGCGGGCACCGGCGGGTCGGCTACCTCGACGGGACCTCGCGGGCGGCGACGTTCGGCGTCCGCCGGGAGCTCTTCGAGCAGGAGTGCGCCGCGGTCGGCATCACGGTCTCCGAGGTCTCCGCCCGGGCCGACCTCACGGTGGACGCCGCGGCGTCGGCGACCGAGCACGTCCTCGAGGCCTGGCAGGACGACGACGTCACGGCGGTCGTCGCGGCCGCGGACACGCTCGCGTACGGGGTGCTCCGGGTCGCCGGGCAGCTCGGCATCGCGGTCCCGCGAGAACTCGCGGTCGCGGGCTTCGACGACCTGCCGTCGTCCTCGGTCACCGCGCCGGCCCTGACGAGCGTCGCGCTCCCCGGCGCGGACCTCGGACGGGCCGCTGCGCTCCGGCTGCTCGCGACGCTCGACGGCACCACACCCGAGGCAGCGGCGCTGCCCGCGCGGCTCGTGCGCCGCGCGAGCACGGGCGCGTAGCGCCCCGCGCGGCGCCGAGGCTCGGGGCACGCGCGGCGAGACTCGGCCTGAGCGACGGTTCTCGCGCTGCCGAGCACGAAACCTGTCGCTGGACCCGAGACTCGGGCCGGGCCGCGGCTGTGGACACGACCGGACGACGGACGGGAGGCGCGGTGCCAGCCGGCACCGCGCCTCCCGTCCGCACGCCGTCGTGTCCACAGCACGCCCCGCGATCCGCAGGACGCCGCCGGATCCGGCGGCGTCTCGCTCAGTCGGAGGCGTCCCGGCGGGACGCCGGCGTCTCACCACCCGAGGGCACGGACTCCGCCGACACGGGGGCCGCGTGGCCCACGCGCTGCGCACGCTCGAGCTCGTCGGCCTCGGCTCCGCCGACCGCCTCGCCGCGGGCGACCATGCCGGCCGTGTCGGAGAGCTTGATCTGCGGCAGGAACAGCGCGAGCAGGAACGCCACCGCGATGAACGGCAGCAGGTACCAGAACACCGGCGCCAGCGAGTCCGCGTACGCGTTCACGATGCCGTCCTGCACGGCCTCCGGCAGCTTCGCCACGGTCGCGGGGTCGATGCTGCCCGCCGACGAGGCCGCGTCGGTCGCCGATCCACCGGCACCACGGAACACGTCGGTGAGCGACGTCGTGAGCCGCGCCGTGAAGAGCGCACCGAACACGGCGGTCCCGAGGGAGGCACCGACCTCGCGGAAGTAGTTGTTCGTCGAGGTGGCGGTCCCGACCTGCTCGGCGGGCACGGCGTTCTGCGCCACGAGAACGACCACCTGCATGATGAGGCCGAGGCCCGCACCGAAGACGAACAGGTACGCGCAGATCAGCCAGATCGGGGTGTCCGCCGCGAGCTGGGTCATGGCGAGCATCGCGAGGGCGACGAGGATCGTCCCGATGATCGGGAACATCCGGTAGCGGCCGGTCTTGGTGATCAGGTTGCCGGACGCGATCGAGGTGCCGATCAGGCCGACCATCATCGGCAGCATCAGGAGACCAGAGACCGCGGCCGAGGTGCCGGATGCCATCTGCAGGAACGTCGGGACGAAGCCGATCGCCGCGAACATGCCGATGCCGAGCACGAGGCCGATGCCGGTGGCCAGCAGGAAGGTCCGGTTCTTGAAGAACGACAGCGGCAGGACCGGGTCCGCCGCACGCGACTCGACGAGCACGAGGAGCGCGGCCGACACGACGAGACCGGCGAACCAGGCCCAGGTCTCGGGGGCGTCCCAGCCGTGGTCCTTGCTGCCGCCGAACTCCGAGAAGAACACCAGGCACGTGGTCGCGGCGGACATGAACAGCACGCCGAGCACGTCGATGCGCTTCGTCGCCTTCTTGCTCGGCAGCGTGAGTGCGAACCAGGCGACGAAGAACGCGGCGATGCCGACCGGGATGTTGATGTAGAACGCCCAGTTCCAGGTGAGGTGGTCGACGAAGAAGCCGCCGAGCAGCGGGCCGCCGATCGCCGAGAGGCCGAAGATCGCACCGAGCGGGCCGAGGTACTTGCCGCGCTGCGAGGCGGGCACGATGTCGGCGATGATCGCCTGCGACAGGATCATCAGACCGCCACCGCCGAGGCCCTGCATCGCACGGAACACGACGAGCTGGGTGAAGTCGCCGGCGAAGGCGCACCCGGCCGACGCGATGGTGAACAGGGCGATCGCGATGAGGAACAGGTTGCGGCGACCGAGGACGTCGCCGAACTTGCCGTAGACGGGCATGACGATGGTGGAGGCGAGCAGGTACCCGGTCGTCAGCCAGGCCTGGTGCGCGACGCCACCGAGCTCGCCGACGATGGTGGGCATCGCCGTGGAGACGATGGTCTGGTCGAGGCTGGAGAGCAGCATCCCCGCGATGAGTGCGGAGAAGATGATCCAGATCCGGCGCTGCGTGAGGAGCAGCGGCCCGTCGGAGCCTGGGCGAGCACGCTTGGTGGTGCCCGGCGCGGTGGCGCTCATGGAGTGGTGTCCTGTCCGGTCGTGATGGCCGCCCTCAGCAGGCGGAGGTTCATGGTGAGCAGCTCGTCGAACGGCGGCCCGGTCGCTTCGTCGAAGGCGTCGTCGAAGAACGTCTCGGCGGTGACCTTGAGCAGTGCGGCAGCGGCCTCGGTGACCAGCCGCGCGCGTCGGTCAGCGGGGTCGTCCCACCCGAACCGCTGCCGCACGGCGTCGGTGATCCGGGCGAGCTGCACGTCGGTCGCGGAGAGGAACCGGGCGACGAGCGCCGGTTCCCGCTCGAACACGCGACGGACGAGGGCCTCGTCCGCACGGTCGATGCCGACGCGGTGGAACTGGTCGATCGCCAGCGCGACGACCGAGTCGAGCGGGTCGAGGTCGTCGGGGACGATCCCACCAGCGGCGTACTCGTCGATCGCTTCGGCGTCGGCGTTGATCTCGATGCCGAGCACGGCGTCGTCCTTCGACGCGAAGTGGTTGAAGAACGTGCGCCGGGACACCCCGACGGTCTCGCAGAGCTGCTCGATCGTGAAGCCGTGCAGCCCGTGCTCGACCGTCGAACGGCGCGCTTCGACGATCATGCGTCGGCGCAGCGCGCGGGTGCGTTCGGTGGTGCTCACCGATCAAGAATTGCACTCTCTGCCTGAAAGTGCAACGAGAGGTCGGGTTACAGCGCCTTCTCGAAGCAGAACGACCACGGCATCGTCGCCGCGTACGGCTCGTACACCGGGATCCGCGTCCAGCCGGTCTTCTCGTAGAGCGCCACGGCCTCGGGCTGCTTGTCGCCCGTCTGCAGGATGAGCCGCTGGGCACCCTGCTCCCGCGCGACCTGCTCCCCCTCGGCGAGCAGGGCCGTCGCCGCGCCCTTGCCCCGGGCGGCGGCGAGCACGATGAGGCGCTTCAGCTCGACCTCGTCGCCGAGCCGTCGGACGGCGATGTGCCCGAGAGCCTCGCCGTCCTCGTCGATCGCGAGCAGCGAGGTGATGATCGTCGCCGGGTCCACGGCGAGCGCCCGACCACGCTCGGCCGTCACCGCCGGGTCCTCGTCGCCGTTCGACGCGCCGTAGCGCTCGTGCATCTCCTCGTCCATGCGGGCGCGGAGCGCCACTCCTCGGGGGTCCTCCCAGGCGACGCGTTCGATCGTGATCACGACGGACGATCCTGTCACGGATGCCAGCGTCGGCGCGACGTGTGCTCCTCGTAGGGTTGCGGGTCCGGGTAGGTCAGGAGTTCGACGGTGCTGCCCCACGGTGTGCGGACGTAGACGAAGCGGTTGCGCTCGCCGGCCTCGGGCCCGGGCAGCGGCCGCGGTTCCCCGAGGGCGGTGGCCCCGGCGCCGACGACCCGCTCGAGGGTGGCGTCGAGGTCGTCCACGTAGAGCGCGAGGTGCTGCCAGCCGAGATCAGACGGCACCGCGGGGCCGTCCTGGTCGACGTGGTCGAAGGCGAACAGCTCGATGCCCGGACCACCGGGCAACGCGAGCATCCGGATCCTGACCTCGCGAGCGGTCACGGGCACGCCGAGGCGGTCGGTGGTCGCCGGGCCCTCCTTCGGCGGCTCGTCGGCGCGCAGCGTGTCGTACAGCACCTCGGCGTCGAAGGCCGCGACGAGGAAGTCCGTGGCAGCCTCGACGTCCGGCACGGTGACGCCGACGTGGTCGATGCCCCGGACGCTCACGCGGCGCCCGCCAACGCGGCGATCGGACCGTCCCCGGCACGCAGCGCCGCGAGCACGGCGGCCGCGTCGTCGTACACCTCGGCCGCGCCGGCACCGCGGAGTTCGTCGCCGCCGATCCCACCGGTCATCACGCCGATGCAGGTCACGCCGACCCGGCCGGAGGACTCGACGTCCCACATCGCGTCGCCCACCATCACCGCGGCGCCGGCGTCGACGCCGGCCTTGCGGAGCGCGACCTCGATGATCCCGGGGCCCGGCTTGGCCTGCTCGACGTCCTCGGAGCTCGTCACGGCGGTGATCCACCGCTCGGCGTCCAGCAGCTCCCGCAGCCGCACGAGCTCGCCCTCCGGCGCGCTGGTCGCGAGGACCACGGCGTGCCCGGCCTCGGCGACCGCCTGCAGGAGCTCGCGCGCACCGGGGAGCAGTCGGAGCCGAGGCTGGTGCTCGGCGAAGTACGCCGAGTGGTACTGCTTCGCGGTGTCCCGGGTCTCGTCCGAGGCGTCTGGGAGCAGTTCCTCGAGCAGCTTCGCGGAGTCCATGCCGATCGCCCGGTGGATGTGCCAGGCGTCGACGGACTCGCCGATCGCCAGGAACGCGCGCCACCAGGCGTCGATGTGGGCGTAGTTCGAGTCGACGAGGGTGCCGTCGATGTCGAACAGGACAGCGGTGGAGGATGCGTCCGGCATCCCTCCACCCTGGCCTGGAGGCACGGATCGCCTCTCAGGGGCGACCAGCGTCCGTCAGACGGTGATCGACTCGCCTGCGGGCAGGATCTGCACCGGGACCGGTCCGAGACCGTCCGGGCCGAGGAACCGCGCCGCGGACTGCTGCCCGAGTTCGCTGAGCATCGCCTCGTGGATCTGCACGGCGTGCTCCGGGGAGACCGCGCGGACGTAGTCGACGGCCTCGGCGGTGCTCGTCCACGGGCCGCTGGTCGGCAGCAGCAGGGTCTGCACCGGGACGCCGGGCACGAGGTAGGCGTCACCGGGGTGGAAGACGGTGCCGTTCACGAGGTAGCCGACGTTCGCGATCGTCGGGATGTCACCGTGGATGACGGCGTGCTCCTCGCCGAACACCTGCACGGAGAACGGGCCGACCTCGAAAGCATCACCGGCGGAGACAGCGGCGACGCGGCCGTCGTGCGCGCCGAGCTGGTCGACGATCGCGGCGGGCCCGCGGACGACGAGCGAGTCGTTCGCGTCGAGGGCGGCACGGACGGCGTCGACGTCGAAGTGGTCGAAGTGCTCGTGGGTGACCAGGACGGCGACGGCGGCCTTCGCGAGGTCGGTGCCCTCCGGCGTGAAGGTGCCCGGGTCGATGACGAGGGTGGCGCCGTCCTGCTCGAGGACGACGGTGGCGTGGTTGTACTTCGTCAGCTCCATGTCCACGAGTCTACAACAGTGTTGTACATCGTCGAGGTCGATCCGGATGAGAGGTCGTTCACCGTTCGAGCCGCGCAGCGATGCGGTCGAACAGTTCCGGCACCCGGGCGAGCGCCGCACGCTCCCCCTCGGACAGCTCCGAACCGATCACGGACGCGAACGCTCCGGCCCGGGCGCTCCGCTCCCGGAGCATGACCGTGCGGCCGGAGTCCGTCAGGCGGATCACCGAGACCCGCCGGTCGCCGTCCGAGGCGCCCCGCTCCACGAAGCCGCGCTCCTCGAGCTCCGCCACCGTCCGCGACTGCCCCTGGTGCTTCACGCCACGGGCGCGGGCGAGTTCGGCGATGGTCTGCGGCCCCTGCCGGTCGAGCAGGCCCAGGCTCGCACTCTGTGCCTGCGGCAACTCGTCGGTGAGCGCACGGGTGGCCCGCACGATCCGCCCGATCGACTCGCGGAGCTCCTCGGCGAGGTCGTCCGGGGTCGTCGTCATGCCCTCGACCGTACCGCCGGAGCCCCGCGACGGCGACGACGCCGGACGTAACCGGGCACCGGACGGACCGCTGCGCGACGAAGTGTGACGCGCCTCCAGGCCGGATCAGCGGACCCCGACGCAACGCGACGCAATGCGGGGACACGACCCGTCACCGAGGGTGCGGAGCCCGCACCGGCGACCCGATCATCGGGTCCCATGACCACCACCACCGCACCAGCCCGCACCGATCGTGCAGCGGACCTGGTCGACGCGCTCGGACGCCTGCACCCCGACATCGAGGTGCGCCCCGCCGGCCGCGCGACGCGCGCCTACCGGTACGACGCCGGCACCACGCCGCGGAACGGTGCACCCGTCGAGGGCGATGGGCCGGCCGTCGCCTTCCCGTCCGACGCCGCCGCGGTGCAGGCGGTCGTCCGGCTCGCCGGCGAACACGGCGTCTCGATCGTGCCCCGGGGTGCCGGCTCCGGCCTCTCCGGTGGCGCCACCGCGACCCGCGACCAGCTCGTCGTGTCCACCGAACGCCTCGACCGCATCGTCGAGGTCGCACCGCTCGACGAGGTCGCCGTCGTCGAACCCGGCGTCGTCAACGCGGCGCTGAACGCCCACCTCGAGCCGTACGGGCTGTTCTACGCACCCGACCCGGCCAGCTTCGAGATCTCGACGATCGGCGGCAACATCGCGACGAACGCCGGGGGCCTGCGCTGCGCGGGGTACGGCGTGACGCGGGAGTCGGTGCTCGGCCTCGACGTCGTGCTCGCGGACGGCAGCCTGGTCTCCGTCGGACACCGGTCGGTGAAGGGCGTCAACGGTCTCGACCTGACCTCGTTGTTCGTCGGCTCCGAGGGCGTGCTCGGCATCGTCGTCCGCGCGATCGTCCGGCTCCGCCCGATCCCGGTCGCCCGCCGGACCGTCTCCGCGTTCTTCCCGAGCACCTCCGCGGGCCTCGACGGGCTCGACGCGATCACCCGCTCGCCCGTCCGGCCCACCGTCGTGGAGTTCTTCGACGAGCCGAGCCTCACCGCGATCGACGCCTTCAGCGGCACCGCGCTGCGGGACCGGGGCGCGTCGCTCGTGCTCGTCGAGCTCGACGGCTACGGCATCGACGAGCAGACCGCCGACCTGACCACGGCGCTGACCGCGGCCGGCGCCGTCGTGACCGCCGAGACCGACGAGGACGGCCACGCACTGTGGGAGCTCCGCCGGCACGGCCGCGGGCACACCGAACCGCAGTGGTTCGTCGGCGAGGACATCGCCGTCCCGAAGTCCCGCCTGCGCGACGTGTACACCCGGTTCGCCGAGCTCGAGGAGCGCTTCGACGTGCGGGTCTCCGCGGTGTCGCACGCCGGTGACGGCAACCTCCACCCCGCGATCACCCGGGCCATCGGAGACGCCGATCCCACCGACCGGCCGACCGCGCTCGACGAGGCCGCGACCGAACTCGTCCGCATCGCCCTCGCCGCCGGCGGCACCGTCACCGGCGAGCACGGCATCGGCACCGTGAAGCGGGAGTGGGCGGCGCTCGAGCTGTCGCCGCGGCACCGCGCCGCCCAGCGTGCGCTCAAGGACGCCCTCGACCCGGCGGGGCTGCTCAACCCCGGCAAGGCCATCTGACCCCGCTCCACCCGAATCCGACAGGAATCCCCATGACCGACTCACCCCGTTGGCGCCGGCCCCTCGCCGGTCTCGCGATCGCCGCCGCGGCGGCCCTCGTCCTCACCGCGTGCTCGTCCGGCTCGCAGGCGTCGTCGACGTCGTCCGGCAAGCCCGTCGAGGGCGGCAACCTCACCTTCCTCATCCAGGGCTACGACAGCGGCTTCGTGTCGAGCAAGAGCGCGATCTCGAGCTACGAGGGGAACCTCTGGGGCGAGATCACCGACAAGCTCGTGTACGTCGACGCGAAGGGGAAGACCAGCCCGTGGATCGCCACGAGCTGGGACCAGTCCGACGACGCGAAGCACTTCACGCTGCACCTCGAGAAGGGCGTGACGTTCTCGGACGGCACCGCACTCGACGCCCAGGCCGTGGTCGACAACATCGACCTCTGGGCCCACGGCGACGCCGACCGGGGCATCAGCAAGGTGGGCCTCTTCCCGTCGAGCACCTTCGTCGGGGCGAAGGCGACCGACGACCACACCGTCGAGGTCGACTTCTCGTCGCCCGCCCTCGGGTTCATCCCGACGCTCGGGTACCACGGCTCGATCCTGCTGTCGCCGAAGACCCTCGCGCTGCCCGTCGACCAGCAGGCCGACCTGTCGAAGGAGATCGGCTCCGGACCGTTCACGGTCAAGTCGGTCGAGGAGGGCGAGGAGTACGTCCTGGCGAAGCGGAAGGACTACGACTGGGGGCCCGCGGCGCTCGGCCACACCGGTGCGCCGTACCTCGACACCCTGACCTACAAGGTGATCAAGGACGAGTCGGTCCGGACCCAGGCGGTCGTCGCGGGTCAGGCGGACGTGTCGTTCAACGTCGAGCCGCAGGAGATCGACTCGCTGAAGTCCCAGGGCTTCACGGTCGACACCCCGCGCTACCTCGGGTTCACCGACGGCTTCAAGGTCGACACCACGGCGTTCCCGACGAACGACGCCGCGGTCCGCAAGGCGATCCAGATCGGCATCGACCGCAAGGCGATCCTGAAGACCGTGTACACGTCGGACTGGCAGGCCGCGACGTCCTTCATCCAGGGCAACGTGCCCGAGGTCGCCGACGAGTCGAAGCTGCTCGCCTACGACCCGGACCGCGCCGAGCAGCTGCTCGACGACGCCGGGTGGACGACCGGCTCCGACGGTGTCCGGTCGAAGGACGGCAAGGACCTCGAGTTCACGCTGTCCCCCAACCCGTTCGTGCCGTCGACGCAGGCCGAGGACGAGCTGATCGCGCAGCAGCTCGCGAAGATCGGCGTGAAGGTCCGTCTCAAGGTCGTCGACGTCGCCGGGTACGCCGCAGTGCAGGCGTCCGACCCGCCGCTGTACCAGACCTCCCGCAGCTTCGTCGACGTGGGGACGGTCGCCGGGGTGCTCACCAGCCAGAACGGCGGGGAGGACTGGTTCGGCCTCGGCACGAGCGACGCGAAGCTCAACGAGCTGTCCACCGCCGTGGCCACTGCCTCGGACGAGACCGCCCGCGAGAAGGTCGCCGGCGAACTGCAGCAGTACGTGCTCGAGCAGGGCTACTTCGTCCCGACGGTGCAGCTCGTCCAGCGCCTGTACCTGATCTCGCCGAAGGTGCACGGGACGAAGTACAACGGTCTCGCCTACGCGAACTTCGCGACCGCCTGGATCGAGCGGTAGCCGTGTCGTACCTCCGTTACGCGCTGCTGCGGGTCGCGCAGGCCCTCGTCGTGGTCCTGCTGGCGTACGTGCTCACGTTCATGGTGATCAGCGTGCTGCCGGGCAACGCGGTCACGAACGCCCTGAGCGACCCCCAGAGCGGGCTCAGCGAGCAGGACATCGCGAAGATCGTGTCCTACTACGGGCTCGACCAACCGGTGCTGCTCCAGCTCTGGCTGTCGCTGTCCCGGTTCGTGGTCGGACAGCTCGGGTTCTCGCTGCAGTCGAACCTGCCGGTCGCCCAGGTCATCGCGGGTTCGCTGCCGTCGACGCTCGTCCTCGCCGGCTCGGCCCTGCTCGTGTCGATCGTCTTCGCGGTCGGCATCGCGTACGGCTCGCAGTACGCACCAGGCGCCTGGCTCCGGAACGCGCTGCGGTCGGTGCCGTCGTTCTTCCTGTCCGTGCCGAACTTCGTGATCGGCCTGGTCCTCATCTCGTGGTTCGCGTTCCAGCTGCACACCTTCGCGGTGATCGAGCCGGACAGCCCCGTGGCGACGTTCTTCGCGGCCGTCACGCTGGCGATCCCGGTGTCCGCGCCCCTGGCCGAGGTCCTCATCGCGAACCTCGACCACGAGTCCCGACAGGAGTACGCGATCGTCGCGCGCTCCCGGGGGCTGTCGCAGGCGGGCCTGTTCGCCCGGCACCTGGTGAAGCCGTCGCTGCTGCCCGCGGTGACGATGGTGGCACTCGTCGTCGGGGAGCTGCTCGGCGGGTCCGTGATCACCGAGACGATCTTCGGCCGGGACGGCATCGGCGTGGTCGTGCAGAAGGCCGTCACGACGCAGGACGTCCCGGTGCTGCAGGCCGTCGTGTCCCTGGCCGCGGTGGTGTTCGTGGTCGTGAACCTGCTCGCCGACCTGGTGTCGCCGTTGCTCGACCCCCGCATCTCGCTGCGGGCGGCGTCGACCAAGGCACGCGCCGCGACGGAGCTGGTGCCGGCATGAGCGCGGACCTCACCACCGTCCGGGTGGCCACGTCGCCAGCGGTGCGCGCGGGGGAGCGCCGGCGCCGCCGCACCGTCCCGCCGACCGTCCTGCTCTCGTTCGCGGTGCTCGTGGTCGTGCTGCTCTGGTCGCTCGCACCCGGTCTGTTCACCGGCGAGAGCGCCGTCACCGGGGACACCGCCGCGAAGCTGCAGGCGCCGTCTGCTGCGCACTGGTTCGGCACCGACTACCTCGGCCGCGACCTGTACGCCCGGGTGGTGCACGGCACCGCGTCCTCGGTGACGAGCGCCCTCGTCGCGGTGGCCATCGGCCTGGTCGTCGGCGGCCTCATCGGGCTGGCCAGCGGCTTCCTGCGCGGCTGGGTCGACGTCCTGCTCGGGCGCGTCGTGGACGTCCTGCTCGCGATCCCGGGGTTCCTGCTCGCGGTGGTCATCGTCAGCTCGCTCGGCTTCCACACGATCAACGCCGCGGTCGCCACGGGCATCTCGGCCGTCGCCGCCTTCGCCCGGCTCGCCCGCGCGGAGACGCTCAAGGCACGGGGGGCGACGTTCGTCGAGGCCTCGACCCTCGTCGGCGGCTCCGGTGCGCACGCCCTGTTCCGACACGTGCTGCCGAACGCGTACCGGTCGGTGCTCGCGCTGGCCGTGCTCAACATCGGCACGTCGATCCTGGTGATCGCGTCGCTCGCCTTCCTCGGCTACGGCGACGCCCCGCCGGCGTCGGACTGGGGGCTCCTGGTGGCCTCCGGCAAGACGTACCCGACGGCGCCGTGGCTCGTGTACGCCCCGGCCGTCGTCATCGTCCTCACCGTGCTCTCGGTGAACCGGATCAGCCGTTGGCTGCGGAAGGCAGGTCGGTCATGACGGTCCTGGACGAACGGATCACCACGGACACGCTGCTCACGGTGAGCGGGTTGACGGTCGCGTACGGCGGGACCGAGGTCGTGCACGGCGTCGACTTCACGGTCGGCCGCGGGCGCACCGTCGCCGTCATCGGCGAGTCCGGGTCGGGCAAGTCCACGATCGCGAAGGCGGTGCTCGGCCTGCTGCCCGCGGGCTCGACCGTCAGCGGCTCGGCGGACTTCGCGGGCGACGACCTCGTCACGCTGCCCGACCAGCGCTTCCGGGCGCTCCGCGGACGCCGGATCGGGTTCATCCCGCAGGACCCCGCGACCGCGCTGAACCCGGTCAGGACGATCGGCTCGCAGGCGCTCGAGGCGGCCGCGCTCACGGACGCCCCCACCGCCGAGGCACGACGGGCCGCGGTGCTCGCCGTCTTCGAGCGCGTCGGACTCACCGACCCCGAGCGGGTCTGGCGGTCCTACCCGCACGAGCTGTCCGGCGGCATGCTCCAGCGCGTGCTCATCGGGCTCACCGTCCTGCCCGAGCCGGACCTCGTCGTCGCCGACGAGCCGACCAGCGCCCTGGACGTGACGATCCAGAAGCGGATCCTCGACCTGCTCCAGCAACTCCGGGCCGAGCGGGGCATCAGCCTGCTGTTCATCACGCACGACCTCGCCGTCGCCGCTGAACGGGCCGACGACCTCGTCGTGCTGCGGGACGGCGTCGTCGAGGAGCAGGGTCCCGCCGCCGAGGTGTTCCGCGCCCCGCAGTCCGAGTACGCCCGACTGCTGCGCGCCGACGTGCCCGCGCTCAGCCCGGACCGGTACCGGTCCGGCGACGTCGACCGCACCGACGCCGGCCCCGATCGCCCCGCGCACATCTCGGTGTCCGGGGTCGCCCGCCACTACGGCCAGGGCGACCGCACCGTCCGGGCCGTCGACGGGGTCTCGTTCGACGTCCGCGCCGGGACCACGCACGCGCTCGTCGGCGAGTCCGGCTCCGGCAAGACCACCACCGTCCGGATGCTGCTCGGCCTCGAGCGCCCCGACGCCGGGGTCATCGCCGTCGACGGCGCCGAGGTGCACGGGCGCTCGAAGGCCGAGCTGCGCCGGGTCCGCCGACAGCTGCAGCTCGTCTACCAGAACCCGTTCACGTCGCTCGACCCGACCTGGCAGGTCCGACGGATCGTCGGCGAACCGCTCGACCGCTTCCGGATCGGCACGCGCGCCTCCCGGGCGGCGGCCGTCCGCGATGCACTCGAGTCCGTCGGCCTGGACGAACGGTACCTGCGCCGCCGCCCCACCGACCTGTCCGGCGGGCAACGGCAGCGGGTCGCGATCGCCCGTGCCCTCGTGCTCCGTCCCGAGGTGGTCGTGCTCGACGAACCGACGAGCGCGCTCGACGTCACCGTGCAGGCCGGGATCATCGGGCTGCTCACACGGCTGCAGCGGGAACTCCGGCTGACCTACCTGTTCGTCTCGCACGACCTCGCGCTCGTCCGGCAGGTCGCGGACACCGTCACGGTGCTGCGGCACGGCCGGGTCGTCGAGTCCGGGGCGGTGGAGCAGGTGTTCCACGACCCGCAGCACGAGTACACGCGCACCCTGCTCGACGCCGTCCCGGCAGCCAGCTGAAGGAGAAGCCATGACGATCACCACCGCCAGCACCAAGCCGTCCCTCATCCGGGCGTTCACCGCGCCGAAGGGGTTCGGCGACCAGACGCTGCGCGACCCGCGGCCCGATGCGATCGAGCTGCTCGGCGGCATCCCCGACCCGGGGGTGCTGCCCGCGGCCGAGCTCACCGAGGCCACAGCCCGCGTCCTGTCCCGTCCCGGCCTGCCCGCGCTGCAGTACTCGCGGACCGCCGGCATCTCCCCGCTCCGCGAGTGGATCGCCGCGCGCGAGGGCGTCCCCGTCGACCGGATCGTGATCACGAACGGCGGGTTCCACGGCCTCGCCCTGGCGATCCAGGTCGTCCTCGAGCGCGGTGACCTCGTCGCGGTCGACAACCCGGTGTTCCCGCTGTTCCTCCGCGGGCTGGAACTGTCCGACGCCACGACCCTGCCGATCCCGGTGGGTCCGGACGGACTCGACCTCGACGCTCTCGAACGCGCGCTGGAGGCGGGTGCTCGACCCCGTGCCCTCTACACGGTGCCCGACTTCCACAACCCGACGCAGGGCACGCTGCCGGCCGCCGGTCGGGAGCGCCTCGTCGCCCTCGCCGAGCGGTACGACTTCGTGGTGTTCGCCGACAACCCCTACCGCGAGCTCTGGTACGGGGACGGACCCGAACCCGTCGACGCCTTCAACCACTCTCAGCACGTCGTCCACGTCAACACGTTCACGAAGACGCTCGGCCCCGGGCTCCGGCTGGGGTGGATCGTCGTGCCGGAGCGCTTCGTGGGCGACGTCGTCGCGCTCCGGAGCCGGCAGGACTCGCACAGCTCGACGTTCGTGCAGGCCGTCATCGGCGAGCTCGTGACCGCGGACGAGACCCTGTTCGACCGCACCCTCGACCGTGCCCGCGCGCTGTACCGCGGCCGCGCGGAGACCCTCGCCTCAGCGCTGGCCGACGCGGCCCCCGGCGTCTTCGAGGTGACCGTCCCCGGCGGCGGGCTCTTCCTCTGGCCGCGGATCGCCGACGACCGGATCGACGCCGATGCCCTGGCAGCGGCGGCGAGCGCCGAGGGCGTCGAGTACCAGCGCGGCGGGTTCTTCCCCTCCGGGCCGGGCACCGACGCGGACCGGCACCTCCGGCTCGCGTACGGCCACGTCGACGAGGAGCGGCTGCGTCTGGCGGCGACCCGCCTCGGGCAGGCCGTCGCGCGCTCGTGACGTGACCACAGAGGGACTGGAGGCGCGGTGCCGGCTGGCACCGCGCCTCCAGTCCGTCGGTGCAGCGTCAGCTGCTGCGCACGTCGTCCGCAGCACCCCGGGCGTGGTCCTGGACGTCGGACGCGGCGCCCTGCGCCTCGTCCTTGACCGTCTGCGCGGCGCCCTTCGCGGTGCCGCCGAGGTCTTGCGCGTGCTCCTTCGCAGCGTCACCGAGCTGCGAACCGACGTCCTTCGCCTGCTCCTTGACGTCCTCGACGAGGGGTCCCGCCTTGTCCTTCAGGTCGCCGGCGAGCTGCTCCTCCTTGTCGGAGGTCGGGATGAGCGACGACACGAGCCAGCCCGCACCGAACGCGATGAGACCGATGGCGAGCGGGTTGCCCTTCGCCTTCTCGACCCCGCGCTGCGCGGTGTCCTTCGGGGAGCCGCCGCCCATCACGGACTCGCGGACGTCCTGGATGCGGTCCTTCACCTTCTCGGTCTGCCGGTGGGCGATGGACGACGGGCTGACCTTGTCGGCGAGGGCGTCGACGTCGGAGCCCAGTTCGCCGCGGGTGCGCTCGATCTCGGCGCGGATCTCGTCTGGGGTGCTCATGGCTTCCTCCCGGTGGTGGGTTTGAGTGCTTCGGGGACTTCCTTGACGGTCTCGACCGTCTGCGGGGCGCCCTGGATCTGCTTGAGCTCCCGGCGGCCGCGCAGCGCGAGGACCGCCGCGACGACGGCGTAGACGACTCCGATGACGAGACCGGACCAGGCGTTGCCGATCAGGTACCCGAGGCCCCACCACGCGGCGATCGACAGGAACAGCAGGGCGAAGACCGCGGTGAGCCCGGCCCCGCCGAACATCCCCGCTCCCTTGCCGGCCTGTTTCGCCGACGCGGTGAGTTCGGCCTTCGCGAGCGTGACCTCCTGCCGGAACAGCTGCGAGAGGTCGCGTGAGACGTCGGAGAGCAGCTCGCCCAGCGGTGTGGTGGCGGCCCGTTCCTCGGGCCCGGGCGCTCCCGGGGGTGCGGTGTGGGTCATGCGCCGTCCGCTTCGTTCTCGTGCTTCGCCTCGGTCGCGAGGGCCTTGGTCAGACGGCCCGCGAGGATGCCCGCGCCCGCCGCGAGCGCGATGAACGTGCCCGGACGCTTGGCCGCGAAGGACTTCACCTCGGCGAGGAGCGAACCCGGGTCACGCTGCTCGAGGAACCCGGCGAACGAGTCCGCACGCCCGGAGAGGTCCTGGACGAGCCGCGAGGCCACACCCTGCTCGTCGTCACTGGCGGCCATGCGTCCCAGCTGCTCGCCGATGCTCCGCAGTCCACCGGCGGCACGCTGCTGCTGGTCCGCTGCCTGGCCCTTCAGGGTCTCGGACGCCTGGGCGTAGAGCTGCTTCGCGTGGTCGGTCGCTTCGGACGCGACGTTCGCGGCCTGCTCCTTGGCGGTGCCGGCGACGTCGGAGGCCTTGTCCTTCGCATCGCCCGCGACGTCCCGTGCGGCATCCTTCGCCGCACCGGCCGTGCCTGGGTCGGACGCGTGGGAGCCGGACGTGTGGGAGCCGGACGTCTCGGCAGGTCGGGGTGCCGGCGTTCCGTCGGCGAACGAGGGCACCGTGACGCCGGGGTGGACCTCGCGCCCCTCCGTGGCCGCCGTCCGGTCGTGGATCGGGGTGCCGGTCTCGCCGGCGGGTGGGATCGTGCTCATGGTCGGCCTTCCGGTCCGTGGCGCCGCGAGCGGAGTGTCCGTGGCTGCACCGACGCTGCGCGGTGTGCGCTGGCGTGCGGCACAGGAACGTCGCAAAGCGCGAGCGGCCCGAGCGCACAGCGCCCGTCCGGTTGGATCGGGGGATGCTCCGCGTGTCCGTCGTCATCCCCGTGCGCGACGACGCCGTGCACCTGCGACGGTGCCTCGACGCCCTCGCGGGGCAGTCGGTGCTCGCCGACGAGGTCATCGTGGTCGACAACGGCAGTCGCGACGACAGCGCGGCGGTGGCCCAGGCGGCCGGGACGATCGTGCTCACCGAACGGGTCCGCGGCATCGCCCGGGCCTCTGCCCGGGGGTACGACCGCGCGTCCGGAGACGTGCTCGTCCGGCTCGACGCGGACTCGGTCCCGCCGCCCGGGTGGATCGCCGACGCGCTCCGGCTGCTCGACGATCCCGAGGTGGTCGCGGTCACCGGGCCCGGGTGCCCGCACGACGGGAGCCCGGTCGTCGGTCGGGTCTGGGACGCCGTCTACATGCGGCCGTACTTCGCCCTGATGTGGGCGGCGCTCGGACGGCCGCCGCTGTTCGGGTCCGCGATGGCGATCCGCCGGGACACCTGGCTCGCGGTCCGGTCCCGCGCGCACCGCCTCGACCCGGAGGTGCACGACGACGTCGACCTGAGCATGCAGCTCGACCCGGCGTGGCGCGTTGTCGCCGATCCGGCGCTCACCGTGCAGGTGTCCGCGCGGCCGCTGTCCGGTCTCGGATCCGCCGTGCTCCGGACGCGGCGGGCCTTCCACACGTTCCGGGTGAACGGGCGGCGGGCGAACCCGGTGCGGCGGTGGGCGAGGCGGGCGCGGGTCGCGGTGCGGCGGCGGACGGCCGTCGGGTGGTGGCGCGCGCGGTGATGCGCCGGCTCAGGGTCGGTAATCGCGGGGGTCGTTGGGGTTGTCGAGGGGCAGCTGCCTCGGCCAGGTACGGCCCTGCGAACCGGCGAGCGCACCGACGGTCCCTCGCCACACGGCGATGAGGACGGTCGACAACCAACCGTGCTTCTTCGGGTCGGCGAAACCGTCGTCACCGTACGGCCGGTCCCAGTCCGGATCACCCATGTGCCCTCCTCGGCACGACACCGATCGTACGGACGCGCGGGCGCCCGTTCCGCAGCGCCAGGACACGGTTCAGTGACGACCGGCGGCACGGACCTCGCCGGAGCCTAGGATCCGAACACGGGCACCCGGGCCGGGGCCACGACGCGCACCACAGGGGACGACATGCGACGACGGACCAGCATCGGGATCACGGCGGCGGTCCTCGTGGGCGTCGCTCTGACGGGGTGCACGCAGGACTCGGCAGGCGCGGGCACCAGTCCGACGAGCACGACCGGGTCCGCCGGGGGGACGAGCAGCCCGACGGCGTCGACGAGCGCCACCCCACGCCCGACGTCCACGATCACCGCCGTTCCGGGAGTGGACGACGACACCGGGCACCTCCCCGACTCATGCTCCGGCCTCATCACCGCCGGCAAGTGGGACACGGCGTTCGCCGATGCACCGCTCAACGACCCGGCGGTCGTCGGGAACCCGGTGCAGACGCCGAAGGACGACCTGACGCCGGTGCTGCAACCGGACGGCAAGCAGCTGTACTGCGTGTGGCGGGACCCGCGGGCGGACACGACGTTCCTGTCGATCCGGGTCGCGGTCGTCGACTCGACGAAGGCCTACCCGCACTTGCAGTCGGCGCTGTCGGGCTACGACTGCTCGCTCGACGGGTACGGGTACCGCTGCCAGAAGATCTCGCAGAACCCCCAGTACCCGGTCACCGACGGCGACACCTACTACACGCGCGGTGACGTCGGCATCCACATCGAGCAGTCGAACGTCACGACCTCGGGGTTGCTCGACGACGTGATCAGCCACACCTTCTAGCGGAGCGCGACCCAGACGGGGAAGGCAGCGGCGGCGCTCCACGCCTGGGGGCGGCAGGCGGCCGGGTACGGGGCCGGACGTGTGACGGCGGACGCATCGTCGCCGGCGTGCAGCTCGGGCATCCGGAAGTCGAACGCCACCGCTGCGGCGAGGAGCTGCTCGGACAGGACCCGGGCCTCGCCGTGGTGTCCGGACCGGGTGAGGCCCGCGATCACCACGGCGGTGTCGTGCGCCCAGACGGTGCCGCCGTGGTAGCTGAGCGGCCAGTACCCGGCGGCGGTCGTGGAGAGGGTCCGGAGGCCGAAGCCGCTCGCCAGGTCCGGACTCACGACGCGTGCCGCGACGACGGCTTCCTCGTCCGGGGTGAGCAGGCCGGTGCCGAGCAGGTGGCCGATGTTGCTGGTGGCCGAGTCGACCGGGCGCTTCTGGGCATCGAGGGCGATCGCCGGGTACCGGCCGATGTCGTCCGCCACCCAGAAGGCGTCGCGGAACCGATCGGCGAGGCGTCCGGCCCAGGCACGCCACCCGTCGCCGCCGGAGCGGCCGAACGCGTCGAGCAGATCGGCGCCGTGGACCGCTGCCTCGTGGGCGTAGCCCTGCACCTCGCACAGGGCGATCGGGCCGTCGGCGAGGGTGCCGTCGCGCCACTGCACGCTGTCGCCGGAGTCCTTCCAGCCCTGGTTCGCCAGCCCGCGGCCGGACTCGTCGACGTACTCCAGCAGTCCGTCGCCGTCCGCGTCGCCGTGGTCGCGCATCCACGCCAGCGCCCGTTCGAGCGTCGGCAGGAGCGCTTCGACCTCCGCGTCAGGGAGCCCCGCCCGCCAGGCGTCGTGGAGCAGGCACACCCAGAGCGCCGTCGCGTCGACCGTGCCGTAGTACAGCGGTGGCAGGGAGATCTCGTCGTTGTCGACCGGCAGGGACGCCTGGCGGAGCTCGTGCATGATCTTGCCGGGCTGCTCGGCGGTCGCGGGGTCGTCCGCGGTGCCCTGCAGCGCGGCGAGGACCCGGAGGGTGCCGCCGGCGATGCTCGTGTCGACGGGCAGGAGGAAGCGGGCGGCCCAGATCGAGTCGCGCCCGAACAGGGTGAAGAACCAGGGGGCGCCGGCCGCGAGGAACTCGCCCTCGGGCCGCGCCAACCGCAGAGCGTCTAGGTCGTCGGTGGCACGCTCCAGCCAGCGCCGGAGCCGATCGTCCTGCACACCGGCGGGTGCGTCGAACGGTCGCGGGGTGGTCACGCCGACCACGACGGCGTCGGGCGACTCCACGGCGCAGTCCCACCCGAGGTCGACCTGGTGCGCGCGCTCCGTCCGCCAGCGCAGCACGACGTCACCGTCCTCGATGCGGACGGCTGCTCCGGGGGCGTCGAGCCGGACCCGCACGGAGCCCGAGGTCCACGACGCGGACTCGCCCACGGCGTCGGCGGCGACGGGCTCGGTTCCGTGTCCGGCCTTCACGGCGTCCATCCCGGCGGCGTCCGGGGTGATCCGGACGGTCACGACGAGCTGCTCGGTGGTCGCCTCGGGCCGCCGGAGCCGATCGGTGACGAGCAGGCGCTCCTCCACGCCGTCGATGCGCACCGTCCGACGCCGGTCGAGGCGCACGTCCGGGTCGGCTCCGGCACCGTCGAGGCCGCGCAGGAGTCCGGTGAAGACGACCTCGCGGGCCCCGGCTGGCACGACGGCGATCGGCTCCACCTCGGTGTGCTCGACGCTGACCCGCACGGCGGAGACGAACCGCTGGTCACCGGTCCAGTAACCGTGCACGGGGTTCGCGCCGATCGCGCCGTCGCGGCCGGACCATGCCTGCGTCGGTGCCGCGCTGACGGCGACCTCGTCGTGGAGCAGGGGCTGCAGTGGGACGCTCGAGACGGTCGTGCCGGCGGGGGTGGTGATGGTGGAGGTCATGGGGCTTCCTCGTCGACGAGTTCGGGGGACGGGGTCCAGGCGCTGGGTGTCCAGGTCGGTACGGTTCGGGGTGCGTCGGGCAGTCGACGCACGGGGAGGGGCTCGGCACGGATGCCGCTCGGGTCGCCGGGGTCGCGGGTGATCCGCACCGCGCGGCCGCCGTCGTGGTCGGTCAGGGCCTCGACGAGCGTCGAGGATCGCCCGCGGTAGAGGACACCGACGCCCTCGTCGAGCTCGATGCCGTCGGGGAGGTCCCCGCCGGCGACGGCTGCACGGAAGACCGGTGACCGGTTCGGGTCCGAGTCGGTGTGGACGCCGAGCGAACCGGGCACGAGACCGAGTCCGTCGGCGACGACCGACGGCTGCGGGCCGTGGCTCTGCGTGACACCGCCGCCGTGCCAGCACAGGGCACCGGCCGATCCACCGGCGAGCACCACCCCCGCCTGCCAGGCCTCGCGCAGGACGTCGTCGAGACCGTGGGCACGCCACACGGCGAGCAGGTTGACGACGGAGCCGCCGGAGACCCAGACGACGTCCGCGCCGAGGACGGCGTCCCGCAGTGACGGCACGTTCCGTCTCGGGAAGAACCGTAGGTGCGACGCCTCGACCCCGACCGCACGGGCCGCGGCGAGTTCGGCCCCTTCGACGGTCCGTTGGTCGCCGCCAGCGGTGTTCACGTGCAGCACGCGGGGCGCTCGACCGGCGGGGACGCGGGCGAGCCGGACGGCCTCGAACAGCAGCGGACCGTAGGCCGAGTCGTCCCACTCGCCGCCGATCAGTCCGCCGCAGGTGGCCAGGATCGTGGGTTCGGTCGAGCTCATGCCGGTGTGCTCATTCCTTGACCGCCCCGTCGCTGGAGTTCATGATCCGCTTCTGGAACACGAAGAACGCGACCGCGACCGGGATGGTCATGACGAACGCCGCCGCGAGCTTGACGGGGTACTGGTTCCCCGCGCTCAGAGCTCCCGACGCCAGCGACGCGACGCCCTTGGTGAGGGTGGTGAGCCCGGGCGAGGACGACGACACGATGAAGTGCGGCAGCTCGTTCCAGGATGCCTGGAACGACAGGATCGTGATCGTGACGACGGCGGGACGTGCCATCGGGAGCACGATCGACCAGAAGGTGCGGAACGTGCCGGCGCCGTCGATCTTCGCCTGCTCCTCGACGCTCACCGGGATCGACTCGAAGAAGTTCTTCATGATGAACACGCCGGCGGCGTCCACGAGCAGCGGCACGATCATGCCGGAGTACGAGTCGTACATGCCGAGCTGGTTGATCACGAGGAACTTCGGGATGAGCAGCACCACCCCGGGCACGGCCATCACGGCCACCAACGCGGCGAACACCGTCTGGCGTCCGCGGAACCGCAGGCGGGCGAGTGCGTACCCGGCGAGGGAGTCGAAGAAGATCCGGCCGAGCGTGACGAAGACCGCGACGATCACCGAGTTCATCGTCCAGATGCCGAAGTCGGAGTTCTGGAACAGCGACCCGAACGCGGCAGCGGTCCACGTCGTCGGTAGGGCCAGCGGGTGCAGCGAGGCGTCCTGGTCGGTCTTGAACGCGTTGACGATCGCGACGTAGAACGGCAGCAGGTAGACCACCGCGATCGCGATGCCGACGACCAGCAGCGCGATGCTGCGCGGGGTGAGCCGACGCGGCCGCCGGCCCGAGCCGGGCGCCTGCGCGACGGTGGCGGCACGCAGGTCCGGCACCGTGCCTCCAGGCCGTGCTGAGGTGGGTGTGCTCGTCATCGCACCGATCCCTTCTCGATCCAACGCATGCGGCGCCGGGACACCGGGCGCTCGCGCAGCGCCCAGCGCTGCAGCAGCGTGAAGACGACGATGATGCCGAACAGGATGAACGCGATCGCCGCGCCGACACCCCACTGCTGGCTCTGGAACGCGGACGTGTACGACAGGTACGCGGGCGTCAGCGTCGTGTTCGCCGGTGCCCCCTTCGTGCCCGTGTAGATCTGGTCGAAGATCTGCCACGTGCCGATCAGCCCGAGGGTCAGGACGGTGAAGAGCGTCGGTCGGAGCTGCGGCAACGTGATGCGCCAGAAGCGGGTCCAGGCCCCGGCACCGTCGATCATCGCCGCCTCGTCGATGTCCGGCGACAGGTTCTGCAGCGCCGCGAGGAACAGCAGCATGAACGTGCCGCTCGTCGTGAACACCGCCAGCAGGATGAACGCGGTCATCGCGACCGAGGGTCCGGCGAGCCACTCCCACCACGAGATGCCGAGCATCGTGTGGTCGGCGAGCACCGCTGGCGGGTTCCCGGCACCGAGGTGGAACAGGCCGGTCGGCTCGTTGAACCAGTTCGGCCCGTTCACCCCGACCCAGCTGATGATCTTGTTGACCGCACCGGTCGACGAGAACAGGAACAGCCAGAGCACGGTGATGGCGACGGAACTCGTCACCGAGGGGAAGTAGAACGCGGTCCGGAAGAAGCCGCGCCCGCGCAGGGCCCGCCCGTTCACGAGGAGGGCGAGGCCGAGCGCGACGGCGGTCTGCAGCGGCACGACGAACACGACGTACCAGAGGTTGTTCCGCAGGGCCGTGCCGAAGTTCTGCTCGTCGAGGCCGCCACCACCGAGGATCTTCGCGTAGTTCTGCCCGCCGACGAACGAGACGTCGGAGGAGAACGGGCTGCCGACCCCGTGCCAGTCGGAGAGGCTCACCCACGCGGCCATGAGCACCGGGACGGCGAGGAACAGGCCGAGCACGATGATCGTCGGCGCGGTGAACAGCCAGCCGGAGACGGCTTCGGCGCGGTTCTTCCGGGACACCGGGTCAGCCCTTCAACGCGGCGGCCATGTTCTTCTGGACGCCCTCGAGCAGGGTCTTCGTGTCGGTCGACTCGAGACTGCCGAGCTTGGAGTCGAAGTCGGCGATGACGTCCGCGGAGCCGGTCTTGTTCGGGACGCCGCGGGCGCTGTCCGCCTCGTCGAGGAACGCCGCGTACTGCGGGTACTCCTGCTTCCACTTGCTCGCGGCGGACTCGACGGACGGCATCACACCGAATGCCTTGGCGAACGAGAGCTGCTGCGTCGTGCTCGTCATCTTCTCGACGAAGTCCAGGGCTGCCTTCTGGTTCGGGGAGTCCTTCGCGATGCCCCAGCAGTTCGTGAACTGGAGCGTGCCGGCGCCCTTCGGACCCTTCGGCAGCTGGACGACCTTGTAGTCGACGCCCGGGTAGCTCGACGACATCGCGCCGGTGAGCCAGTTGCCCTCGACGGTCATCGCGGCCTTGTCCTTGCCGAACGCGTCGCCGCCCCAGCTCTCGCCGAGGTCGCTGGAGAACTTCGTGGAGCCGTCCTGGAGCAGGCCCTTCACGTAGTCGAGCGCCGTGACGTTCGCAGCCGAGTCGACGGTGGCCTTCGTCTGGTCGGCGTTCGTGAGCGCACCGCCGGCCTGCGCCATGAAGGCTCCGAGGCGCTCGTACTGCGGGCTCATGGTGAGGCCCACGCGCCCGTCCTGGGTGAGCTTCTTCGCCACGCTGGCGAGTTGGTCCCAGGTCGTCGGGACGTCGCTGTCGGTGAGCCCGGCCGCCTTCCAGTCCTTCGTGTTGATGAACAGCGCGAGGGTGGAGAAGTCCTTCGGGGCGCAGTACAGCTGGTCGTCGACGGTGAACGACTTGGTCAGGGTCGGGTAGAAGTCGCCCTTGTTCGACAGGTCGTCGCCGTACGCGAGGAGCGAGCCGTTCGAGGCGTAGCCGGTGAGCGCCGAGGTGCTGACGTAGAAGACGTCGGCGGGCTTGCCGGACGCGAAGCCCTGGGCGAGCTGCTGGTCGAGGTTGTTGGCCGGCTGCACGGAGACCCCGGTGCCGGAGGACTTCGACCAGGCGGCGGCCGCGCTCTTCACGGCTGCGGTCTCGGCATCGCCCGACGAGCCGATGAGGACGGTGAGGTCCTTGTCGCTCGAGGTGAGCTTGCCGGCGCCGCCGGTGGCGTCGCCGGACCCGCTCCCGCTGAAGCCGGAGCCGCAGGCGGAGAGGGTCAGGGCTGCGGTGAGCGCCATCGCTCCCGCGGTCAGCATGCGTGCTGTGCGTCGTTGCATCGGGTGGACTCCTCGTCGAGTGTCGGGTTCGATCGTTCAAATTTGATCGATCAAACGACATGACCATACACCTCGGAGGCGCTACGGTGAACCCCATGACGCACCCCGCCACCGTCGCCGACGTCGCCCTCGCGGCGGGTGTCTCCCGGCAGACCGTGTCGAACGTGCTGAACCGGCCCGAGGTCGTCCGCCCCGAGACACTGTCCCGGGTGCAGGCCGCCATCCAGGGCCTCGGGTACCGCCCGCACGCCTCCGCCAGGCGTCTCCGCACCCGGCAGAGCTCGACCCTCGGCGTCCGGCTCGAACCCGTGCACGGCATCTCCGGCGCCGTCCTCGACCGGTTCCTGCACGCCCTCGTCGAGAGCGCCGACGAGCGCGGGATGCGGATCCTGCTCTTCACCGCCACCGACGTCGACGACGAGCTCACCCACATGGAGCGGCTCGTCGAGGGGTCGGACGTCGACGGGTTCGTGCTCACCTCGACGTTCCACGGCGACCCCCGCGCGGCTTGGCTCGGCGACCGGGACATCCCCTTCGTCACCTTCGGTCGGCCGTGGGGCCTGCCGGACATGGACGCCGCCCCGCACCCGTGGGTCGACGTCGACGGACGCTCCGGGCTGCGCGAGGCCACGGACCACCTGGTGGCGCAGGGCCACCGGCGGGTCGGGTTCCTGGGATGGCCGAGTCCGTCCGGCCAGGGCGACGAACGGCGCCGCGGCTGGCAGGACGCGCTGCGCGCAGCCGGGCTCCCGGACGCCGACGGTCTGACGTGCGAGGACGACGTCACGGCCGCCACCAGCACGGTCGCGGCGGCGATCGACGACGGGGCCGGGTTCGACGCACTGGTGTGCGCCTCCGACACCCTCGCGCTCGGCGCCCGGTTCGCGCTCGGCGCCGGGGTGCCCGTGGTCGGGTACGACGACACCCCGGTCGCCGAGGCGCTCGGCATCTCGAGCGTGGAGCAGCCCCTCGTCGAGGTCGCCTCGGCCGCGGTCGAGCTGCTGATGGGCACGGGGCGGTCCGTGCTGCCGGCGTCGACCGGGCACCGGCTCCTGGCACCCCGGGTTGTCTGGCGCGGCTGACCCCCGCTACGAGCCGCGCGTCGGCCGCGCCCGCACGTGCGCCCGCTCCCCCTGCGGCCCGTACAGGCACAGCACCTCGGTCACCTCGTCGGTCACGTTGCCGATCCAGTGCGGGGTGTGCGTGTCGAACTCGGCGACCTCGCCCGGCCCGAGGTCCAGGTCGTGCTCCCCGAGGACGAGCCGCAGCCGGCCGGAGAGCACGTAGAGCCACTCGTAGCCCTCGTGCGTCTTGAGCGACGGTTCACCACCGGGCGAGTTCGGCGGGAACAGCTGCTTGAACGACCGCACGCCCCCGGTCCGCCGGGTGAGCGGCACGACCACACGTCCACCGTGCAGCTCCGGCTTGAGGTGCACGCGCGGATCCCCGGTCTGTGGCGCTCCGACGAGGTCGTCGAGCGGCACCTGGTACGCGCGGGCGAGCGGCAGGAGGAGTTCGAGCGTCGGCTTCCGCTGCCCCGACTCCAGCCGCGACAGCGTCGAGACCGAGATCCCGGTCTCCGCCGCGAGGGCGGCGAGCGTGACGTCGCGGTGCGCACGCAGGGCGCGGAGACGGGCGCCGACCCCGTCGACCACCTCAGCGGTCGTGCGTGGGGTGATCCGTTCCTCCCGGCCGTGCGTCATTGCGACCATGTTGCCAGATCAGCAAGCATCGTTGCCAGGAGTGCACGACATCTCGCAGGATGCACGCATGCGTGATCACTACGACGTCATCGTCATCGGCGGAGCTGCCGCCGGCCTGTCAGCCGCACTCATCCTCGGTCGCTCCCGGCGCTCCGTCCTCGTCGTCGACGCGGGCGAACCCCGCAACGCGCCCGCGGAGGGCGCGCACAACTACCTCGGACGCGAGGGCGCTTCGCCGTCGGAGCTGTACGGGATCGGGCGCGACGAGGTCGCCGCCTACGGCGTCGAGGTGACGGCCGGGAGGATCGTGGCCGCGTCCGGCACCGACGGTGACGGGATCGATCCGGTCGGCTTCTCGGTCACCCTGGAGTCCGGCGCGGTCGTCACGGCGCGCAGGCTGGTCGTCGCCTCCGGCGCCGTCGACGTCCTGCCGGAGGTCCCGGGGCTCGCCGAGCAGTGGGGGCGCGGCGTCGTGCACTGCCCGTTCTGCCACGGGTGGGAGATCCGCGACCAGCGCATCGGCGTCCTGGTGACGACACCGAACGGGGCGCACCACGCGCTCATGTTCCGGGCGCTGAGCGAGGACGTGACGGCGTTCGTCACCGATCCGGCACTCGTCGACGACACTGCCCTGGCGGGTTTGCGGGCACGTGGGATCAGGGTCGTGACGGGCCAGGTCTCGGAGGTGCTGTCCTCGGGCGGTGTCCTCAGCGGCGTGCAACTCGGCTCGGGCGACGTCGTCCCGCTCGACGCCCTCGCCGCCGCCAGCACCGTCGAGGCCCGGGTCGGGTTCCTGTCCGGGTTGGGACTCGAGGCGGTCGACCAGGTCATGGGCGACTTCCGGTTCGGCAGCGCCCTGGCGGTGGACCCGGCCGGGCAGACCTCGGTCCGGGGCGTGTACGCGGCGGGGAACGTGGCATCCCCGATGGCGACCGTCATCGCGTCCGCCGCTGCGGGGACGCAGGCGGGCGCTGCCGTGCACGGTGACCTGGTGCAGGCCGACCTGGCGGCAGCGCTGGCCGGCGTGGGCACCGGGCGACCCGAGGCTCGGGGCGGTCAGTCGACGCGGTAGCCCGCCTGGGCAGCCAGCAGCGGCGCGAGTGTGTACAGCTGGTCGGCGGCGATCGTGGCACCGCGGAATCCCTCGAGCCGCTCGACCCGGTCGAGGTCGGCACCCCGGAGGTCCACGTGGTCGATCCGGGTGTTCGACCCCTCGGCCGCCCGGATCCGCGTGCCGTCGAACGACACCCGGAGCAGTCGGGCATCGGCGATGTCGAGCTCGTCGATGACGCAGTCGCGGAACACGACGTCGGTGAGCGTCGAGCCGCGCAGGTTCACGAAGCCGAGCTTCATCCCGACGAACTCGACGCCGTTCAACCCGGCGTCGTACAGCTCGGCCGAACCCACGCGGCCGCCGGCGATCCGGACCTCGCGCCAGGCGCTGCTCGATGCCCGGAGCACCGGGGCGTCGAGGACCTCCACGACCGAGTCCCGCACCCGGAGCCCACGGAGGTCGGCGCCGTCGACCCGAAGCGTGCCGATCACCGACTCCTCGATCTCGACGTCGGGCAGGCGCTCCCCGGCGAGGTCGAGGGTCTCGATGCGCTTCCCCTCGATGCGGTCGCCGGTCAGGACGTCACCGGGTCCGGGGGTCCAGTCGTCGAGGTCGGCGGGTTCGGTCAGGGTGATCCGTGGGGCGTCGGTACCGGAGCTGCGGGGCATGGGCTCAGTCTGCCGGGTGGGACCGACGTCGGAGCTCGCTGTCGAGTACGTAGTCCTTCGCGGGGCCGTGTGCCTCCCACCGGACGGTCCAGCGGTCGGCGTCCCCGGCGAGGACCCCCGTGTAGTCGTCCGGCGCGCACGCGTGGTCGACGCGCTCGTCCCAGATCCAGTCGTGGAAGGGCCTGCCGTCGGCGAAGAACACCGTCCACCGGTCGTCGTCGGCTCGTCGCACGTGCAGGGTCCTCGAGACGGGCACGGTCCGGCCGTCGAAGGTCATCGTGCCGGACTCGTCCCAGCGGACCTCATCCGGGCCGGTGCTCGTCAGGGTGGTCGTGCCGGTCACGGTGCCGTCGACGCCGGCGCGCCGATCGTCCACGCGGCGACGGAGCACCCAGTCCCCGAGCAGGTCCGTCGGCAGCAGCACCCGCCCAGGCTAGCCGCGGAGGGCCTCGGCGCGGGCGCTGCGGTGCTCCTCGTCGGAGATGACACCGCGGGCGTGCAGGTCGTCGAGCTCGGCGAGCCGCTGCTCGATCGACTTGACCGGTGCCAGTGTGGCGCTCTGTGTGGCCTGGAAGGCGAGGTCCTCGGTCAGGGTCAGCGGGTTCTGGCCGCGGTTCGCCATGCGGGTCGACCGGTACACCGCGAGGACGATCACTGCGATCATCCCGAGGACGACGATCACGCCGCCGACCATGATCAGTGACCCGACGAGGTCGTAGCCGGCCGGGACCAGCGGGTTGTCGGTCTCCTCGAACGCCATGGTTGCCCCCTCGTGCTCGTTCGGTACCGCGATCGTAGCGACATCCCCGCGGACGACCCGCGAAGCGACCTCGGTGCCGACCCCGCTCAGCCTCGCAGCGGCCCCGACCCCGGCACCCGCGCCCCGTCCGCGAACCCGGCCACGAGCTCGCGCAACGCGTCTTCGGAGGTGTGCCGCGCCTCCCATCCGAGCACCGACCGCGCCTTGTCCGTCCGCATCACCGGCACCTGCGCCGCGATGTCCACCCACCCGGCGTCCGTCGGCTGCAAGCGCAGCCGCCAGGTCAGCGTGACGATGCCCCGGATGAGCCACATCGGCGCCCGGATCGCCCCGAGCATCCCGAACGCCCGGGCGAGCCGAGGCGGGTTGAGCACGGGCGAGGCAGCGATGTTGAACGCTCCCCCGGCTCGCCGGTCGATCGCCCGCCAGTACGCATCGGCGACGTCGTCGGCGTCCACGGCCTGGAACACGAACGGCAACGGCAGCGGCAGGACCGCCCACCGGATCCAGCGGACGATCGACATCGGCACGAGATGGCCGAGGAAGAGCCCACGGATCTCTGCGGCGGCGTCCCGCTGGAAGATCAGCCCGGGCCGCAGCCGCGTCACCACGGTGTCCGGGTGCTGCGCTTCGAAGCGGTCCATCGCCGCCTCGTTCGCGGCCTTGTGGATCGAGTAGGTGGCGGTCGGGATCCCGGTCGCCGGCCAGCTCTCGTCGACCGGGGTGCGCTTGCCGTCGACGTCGACCCCGCGGTACGTGCCGACCGACGAGGCGACGACGACCTGCGGGACGCCGGCGCGGGCGACGGCCTCGAGCACGTTCGCCGTCCCGGTGACGTTCGTCCGGTACTGCGTGGGGATGTCGTGCGTCGGTTGCAACGCCCACGCCAGGTGGACCACGGCGTCGGAGCCCTGGAACACCGCGGTGAGTTGGTCGACGGCGTCGTGCGCGCCGACGTCGACCGCGTGCCACACCGCGGACCCGTACGGATCGGCACGGAGGTCCGGCAGTCGGCGTGCGACCCCGACGACCTCCGACGAGGAGCCGTCGTCAGCACGCGCAGCCGCGAGCCGTCTCACCACCGCCGTCCCGACGTTGCCGGTCGCGCCGACGACGACGATCCGCATCAGGCGGCGGCCAGGGACGGATCGAGCACGACCTTCACGCAGCCGTCCTCCTTCTTCTGGAACACCTCGTACATGTGCGGGGCGTCCTCGAGCGAGACCCGGTGCGTCGTGAGGTCGAGCGTCCCGAGCGGGTCCGAGGTGTCGGACACGAGCGGCATCAGGTCGTCGATCCAGCGGCGGACGTTGCACTGCCCCTCGCGCACGGTGATCTGCTTGTCGAACAGGGTGAACATCGGCATCGGGTCGGCCCGTCCGCCGTACACACCGCTCAGCGAGACGGTGCCACCGCGGCGGACGAGGTCGATCGCCGCGTGCACGGCTGCGAGCCGGTCGACGCCGGCGGTCTCGATCGCCTTCTGCGCGATGGCGTCGGGGAGCAGCCCGGCGGCACGCTGCGCGAAGCTGGCGAACGGGTTGCCGTGGGCCTCCATGCCGACCGCGTCGACCACGCCGTCCGGGCCCCGACCGTCGGTGAGGTCGATCAGCTGCGGCACGACGTCCTTCGTCAGGTCGAAGACCTCGGCGCCGTGCTTCGACGCGAGGTCGCGACGGACCTGCTCCGGGTCGACGGCGAGCACCCGGTACCCGAGGTGCGCGCCGATGCGTGCGGCGAACTGCCCGACCGGGCCGAGGCCGAGCACCGCGAGCGTGCCGCCCTCGGGGACGTCGGCGTACTGCACGGCCTGCCAGGCGGTCGGCAGGATGTCGCTGAGGAACAGCCACCGGTCGTCGGGGCTGCCGTCGGAGGGCACCACGATCGGTCCGTAGTCGGCGTGCGGCACCCGGAGGTACTCGGCCTGTCCGCCGGGGACCTGGCCGTACATCTTCGTGTAGCCGAACAGCGAGGCACCGGTGCCGTAGTCGGCGGTCTGGGTGGTCTCGCACTGGGACTGCAGACCGTTGCGGCACATCCAGCAGTGCCCGCAGGAGATGTTGAACGGGACGACGACGCGGTCGCCGACCTTGAGGTTGGTCACCTCGCTGCCGACCGCCTCGACGATGCCCATCGGCTCGTGGCCGAGGACGTCGCCCTTGTCGATGTAGGCGCCGAGCACGCGGTACAGGTGCAGGTCGGAGCCGCAGATCGCGGTCGACGTGATCCGCACGATCGCGTCGGTCGGTTCCTGGATGGTCGGGTCGGGGACGGTCTCGACGGACACCTTCTCGGTGCCCTGCCAGGTCAGTGCGCGCACGTCGCGTTCCTCTCGTGGTCGCTTCGGGCCGGCCTGGCGGCGCGGCTCGTCTCCCCCAGTCGGTACCCGCCCGTCCCGTGGTGCGTTCCCAGCCCCGTCCGCTGCGCGCGTTCCGCGGCGGACGCGAGCCGTGCCTCCAGGCTCAGACCACGGGGTCCGCGAGGACCGCGTCGAGCACCCGCTGGTGCTCGACGCGGTCGCCCGGACCCGCACTGCCGGCGAGCATGATGAGCGACTTCCACAGTGCCCACCCGCGTCCTCGTGCCCAGGTGGCCGCGTCGAGCGCGACGACGTCCCGGAACACCCGGCGGGCGTCCGCGTCGAGGAACGTCCACGCGAGCACGAGGTCGCACGCCGGGTCACCGACGCCGCACGTCCCGAAGTCGATGAGGGCGCTGAGCCTGCCGTCCCCGTCCACCAGGAGGTTCCCCGGCGCGACGTCCCCGTGGAACCAGACCCCGGGTCCGTCCCACGCCGACGCGACGGCCTCGTCCCAGACCCGCTCGCACGCCCGCCGGTCGACCGCAGCACCGAGGGTGTCGAGCGCGGCGACCACCTCGGACGCGTACTGCGACGGGTGCGCGCCCCGGTGGAAGGAGTGCGCTCCCGCGACCGGGCCGTCCGCGGCCCGGATCGCTCGCAGCTGCCGCAGCACCGTGCCGACGTCAGCGGCGAACCGCGCGCGGTCGAGCCGCGGTGCACGGAGCGCGACCGTCCCGTCGATCCAGCGCCGGACCGACCACGGGAACGGGTACCCGTCGGTCGGGGTGCCGAGGCCGACCGGTTCGGGCACGGGCACGTCCAGCCGGCGCGCGAGGTACGGCAGCACCCGCTGCTCCTTCTCGACCGCCGCGACGTACCCGGCCGCACTCGGCAGCCGCACGGACAGCTCGCTGCCCAACCGGTAGGTGCGGTTGTCCCAGCCCTGCGGATCGACCTCGTGCACGGGCAACCCGGCCCACTCGGGGAACTGGTCGGCGACGAGCCGCTCCACGAGCGCGGCGTCGATGTGGGGGCGGGGCACCTCGGTGTGCATGCCCCCAGGCTAGGCGCCGCCCAGTGCGGTGAGCAGCCCCTGCTCCAGGTACGGTCGCAGCGTCTTCGCGAAGGTGAGCGTCTGGTGGCTCCCGTCCCGGTAGACGAGCACCCCGCCGATCACCGCCGGGCACGTCGTCGCGTCGCAGTAGTACCGCGTCAGGTCGACCACGTGTGCGAGTGGTCCGACCCGCGCCGCTGCCTCCCGCTGTCCGTCCGAGGCGGGGAACGCCGCCGACCGAGGAGTGTCGCACGCCGACGTCGTCGGACCGGCGGGCATCGCCCCGACGCAGGCCACGACGTCCTGCCTCGGTCGCGGGTTGTCACGGATCGCGACCACCGGGATGCCGCGGTCAGTGGCGGTCCGCCACGCCTCGACCTGTCCCGCGATCGTCGCTTCCGCCGCGGACCTGCCGTCCTGCGCGACGACCGGGTACACGGTCGCGGCGTGCGTCACGATCACGCCGTCGAGGTCCTCCGTCGCGATCTTCTGCTCGACCGCGCGCTTCCACGTCTCGCAGTTGTCGACCTGGAACTGCTGCGGGGCGTCCTGTCGCGCGGTCGTCAGGTAGCACCCACCGTGCCCGGCGACCTCGATGCGCCACCCGTTCCGCTTCCCGATCTCGTCGTACACGGCCAGCCACGCGTTGCTGTGCGAGTCCCCCACCGCGAACAGGTGCTTCGTCGCGCCCGTGGTGGCCCCGACGGTGCAGGTCTTCAGCGTCGCTTCGAACCCCGACCAGCAGTCCGCGCTGTTGTGGTCGTCCTTCGCGGCGATCGACGCGGCCGGCACCCGGACGTCGTCGAGCCGGGGGTTCGTGCAGGGGTCGTCGAACCCGATGCGCGCAGCGGCACCGAAGCACGGAGCGTCGCCGCGTTGCAGTGCCTGGGCGAACTCGGTCGCCTGCCGTTGCTGCACGTCGAGCGCGACCAACGTGGAGGCCCCGAGCGCGACGACGACGACGGTGCTGAGCGCGCCGTACAGCGCCGTCCGCCGGGGCCGCATTGCCCGCACACGAGCAGAGAAGCGGAGCGGCTCCTCGAGCAACACCGTCGACGCGGCGGCGACACCGATCGATCCGCCGAGTACCAGCAGCTTCCACCCCGCGCCGAGCGGGTGCCCGAGGGCGATCGGCAGCAGGACGATCGCCGGCCAGTGCCAGAGGTAGACGGCGTACGAGATCCGCCCGGTGAACGCCACCGGTGGGATCCGCCCGACCGTCTCGAGCACCGTCCCTCCGCCGCAGAGCACGACGAGCGTCGCACCGCCGACCGGCAGCAGCGCAGCGGTGCCCGGGAACGGCGTCGCCGGTGTGATGACCACGAGCGCCACGAGCAGCGCGACGGTCCCGAGGAGGGCTCCGGTCGTCCGGACCGCTCGTCGGCCGGTGAGCAGCGCGGCCGGTACCGTCGCCGCGAGCCCGCCGAGCGCGAACTCCCACGCGCGGGTCCCCGTCGAGAAGTACGCGACGCCCGGGACGGTCCGGGTCTGCACGACGCACCACGCCAGTGACAGGACGAACACCGCACCGAGCAGCCAACGAGCGGTGACCACGGGCGACCGTCCGCGGCGCCGGAACACCACGGCGCACAGGACGAGCAGGAGCGGCAGCGCGATGTAGAACTGCTCCTCGACCGACAGCGACCAGAAGTGCTGGAACGGCGACGGGTCGGCGTCGGACGCCAGGTAGTCGACAGCGTCCGATGCCAGCTGCCAGTTCTGCAGGTAGACGGTCGAGGCGATGAGCTCACGCCCGTACTGCCCCCAGAGCGCGTTCGGCACCACCGCGAGCACGGCGGCACCGGTCGCGAGGATCGTCACGAATGCGCCCGGCAGCAGCCGCTTCGCCCGTCGGGCCCAGAAGCGTCCGAGTGCGATCCGTCCGTCCGCGAGCTGCTCTCGGAGGAGGTGCCCGGTGATGAGGTAGCCGGAGATCACGAAGAACACGTCGACGCCGACGAACCCGCCCGGCAGCCGTGCCGGCCAGAGGTGGTAGAGGACCACGGCGAGGACCGCGAACGCCCGCAGGCCCTGGATGTCCCACCGGGTACCGTCCTGCTCCGCAGCGCGCCGGTGGGCGATCGGGACGGTCTCCATCACGGCAATCCTAGGTCGCGTCAGCCGCGCAGCCGGTCCCGCTCCGCAGCCGACAGGTGCTCCGTCGCGGTCAGGAGCGCCGCGGGTGTCAGGAGTCGCCCGCTCCGCTCGAGGAACGCCACGAGCGCCGCTTCCGACGCACGCTTGCCGGTCTCCCGGAGCACCCACCCCAGTGCGGACTGCACCGTGTCGCTGCGCTCCCGCACGAGCCGCCCGGCGATGGCGAGCGGGACCTCGGCATCGCCTCGCTTCGCGAACGCCAGGGTCGCCACCACCGCGATGCGCCGCACCATCGCCACGTCGGACTTCACGAGCGCGAAGAGCGGCCCCGTCGACCCATCGACCAGCGGTGCCCCCACGAGCTCCTCGGCCGCAAGGTCCACGAGCGCCGTGTCGTCGAACCGCTCCGCCTTCGCCGCCGCCAGGTACTCCTCGGTCAGCTCGGGGTCGGGCCGTTCCCGAGCGGCCTGTACGAGCAGCAGCACCGCCACCAACCGCGCCCCGGGGTCCTCGCTCCACAGCAGCGCCGACCGCTCGCCCTCGTCGAGATCGGCGAACTGCCGCGCGACCCTGCGGGCCGCCGCGATGTCACCGTCGGTCCGTGCGAACGCCGCGAGCACGGCCTCCGCGTCAGCGTGGCCCCGTCCACCACCGGCCGGGAGGCGCGTCACGCGACCTCCCCGACCGTCGCCTCGTTCCGTGGTGCGGTCCGACGACCGCGGCGCAGGACGATGACCGCGACGACCACCAGGAACGCGGCGAAGAGCCAGGTGCCCACCTGCGGGTCGACGAGGCGGGCGATCCACGCGCCTCCAGGCGAACACACCGCGGCGGTGAACCCGACGGTCAGGCCGACCCGCAACTCGACGGCGCGGCGGCGCAGGTTCGCCACCGTGCCGGACACCGACGTCGGCACCATCGTGAGGAGGGACGTGCCCTTCGCGAGCAGGTCCCCGGCGCCGAGGACGACCTCCAGACCCGGCACGATGACGACACCGCCACCCACCCCGACCAGCCCGGACAGGACGCCGGACAGCAGGCCGAGCAGCAGGAGCACGATCGCCTCGACGACGCCGAAGTGGACGTCACCGCCGCGCGTCGGCACCGTCGTGAACAGCGAGACGAGGACGACGGCGATGAACCCGACGAAGATCCACGGCAGGACGCGGAGTGGGAGCGCACGCAGCAGCCGCGCGCCGATCGGGGCACCGACCACGCTGCCGACCGCGAGCGTGAGTGCCGCGAGCCAGTGCACCTCGCCCTGCACGGCGTAGGTGATCGCTCCGACGACGGCCGCGGGGGCGATCGCCACGAGCGAGGTCGCGGACGCGCGGCGTTGGTCGAGGTGCAGGAACGCCATCAGTGCCGGCACGACGATGACCCCGCCGCCGACGCCGAACAGACCGGAGAGCACCCCGGCGACGATCCCGATCGCGACCAGCACGATCACCTGTCCGCGGGGCTTCTCCATCCCGTCAACCCTACGGCCGGCACGGGGCCGCCCACTTCAGGAGGAGAACCGCTGTGCAGCCTCGCGGATCGACGTGGCGTGCAGGTAGATGTCATCCAGCGCCTCGATCGGGTGCTTCGTCTCCACCTTGTTCTCGTCGAAGAGGCCGAGGTACTTCTGCTTCTTCCCGTTGAACCAGAGCCGAGCGATCGGCTTGCGGTTGTTGTCGTCGAGCAGCACGGCGAAGTACGACTTTTGGTCACGGTGAGCAATCCGGTCCGGCTTCACCTCACTGCACGCAATGGCCTTGACGATCTGGTACCCCTCGAGTTCCTCGAGGGTCGTTTCGATCTCGGTGTCCCGGTCGAGATCGCCTTCTGCGACGGGCTCACTCGTCACGGCGTCAGCAGGCACTTCAGCCCCGACAGGGGCGCTGTACGACGCACCGAGCGCGGTCTTGAGGCGGTCGTTGACCTGCTCGTTCAAGAACTGCTTCGATGCCTTGGCGACGAGCGTCGTGAACTGCGCACGCGCCTCCTGAGTGAAGCGTCCGTCGTAGACGCGGGAGGCGAAGAGGCGGACGAAGTCCTCCTCCGGCTCCCGGAACTGCGCAGCGATGGCACGTTTGATGGCGCCGACGTACTTGAGTTCCTCAGCCGCACTGATGACGGAGTCGAGGTCGAAGACGTCCTTCGTCAGCTTGCGGAGCTCCGGCAGCAGCGTCTCGTCGATGTCGGCGAGGTCGAGGACCAGGAACGGCCGGTCGTCCATCTTGTTGGGCGCGTCGAGGTCCGTGTAGAAGTTGTAGACCTCGCCGTTCGTGAGCACGGCGATCCGCGCGTTCGTGACGGAGAAGTACCGGAAGAGCTGCGACGCATGCTCGATCTTCAGCGGCTCGGTGGACTTCTTGCACTCGATGAGAATCTGCACCTCGCCATCACGCATGATCGCGTAGTCGACCTTCTCCCCGCGCTTCACCCCGACGTCGGCGGTGAACTCCGGCACGACTTCCAAGGGGTTGAACACGTCGTACCCGAGGATCGTCGAGATGAACGGCATGACGAACGCGTTCTTCGTTGCTTCTTCCGTCTGGATGGCCTCGCGCTGGTTCTGCACCTTCGTCGCCAGCGCGGCGAGACGCTCTTCGAACTCCACTGTTCCTCCCCTGGGTCGTTGCAACCGTATTTGAAGACCCGTCATCATCAGAAGCTCATGGCCACCCCACTTCGTGGGACGTCGACACGGTAGCGCCGGTGGAACATCACATCAGCTCGCCGCGCCGCACGTGGTACTGGAGTATCAGTTCGCCTAGGCTGGCTCCAGCGTCGCGCGTCGCCGGGCGTCTGACCTCGGGCAAGGTTGAAGCCCACCACCGGTGCAACGGTGATGGGCTTCGATTTGCTCTCCGAGTGGAGTGCCAGAGGGACCGATCGCGTCCCGAGCGCAAACGCTCGGGACCAGCATACGTGACCCCGGTCACGCATGCACCCCTCGGCGCTTCCGCTCCTCGTGTCCGCCGGCGCTGACACCGGAGGTGGTCTCGATGTCGAACGACAACGGGTCCGAACCCAGACGTCGAGTGTCCTGGTTGGGGGTCGCGAGCTTGCTCGTGGCCGTCACCAGGCTCGTGCTCGATGTCTGGCGGAAGGACTGAGACAGGCGGCCCGCACCCACGGGTGCGGGCCGTTCGGGTCGAGCCGCGCCGCACTTCGTGAGCAGAAAACGTCGGGTGCCGTGACGGCACTCGACCATTTCTGCTCACGGAACGCACGCGCCGGACACGCTCCCGGACGCGCCGGCCGCGCCCGGTCACCGGAAGTGCAGGACCTTGAGCGGGTCGACGAGCGTGCCGCCCTGCCGCACCTCGACGTGCACGTGCGGCCCGGTCGACTGCCCGGTGTTCCCGGACTTCGCGATCTCGTTCCCCTTCGAGACGACCTGCCCCTTCTTCACCTCGATCTTGCTGAGGTGCGCGGTGAGCACGGTCGTCATGCCGTAGGTGACGACGACGTAGTTGCCGTACGACGGGTTGTTGGCGACGGCGCTCGTCACGGTGCCGGTTGCCGACGCGTACACGGGGGTGCCGGTGCCGACCGCCGCGTCGGTGCCCTGGTGGTAGCGCGGGACGTGCCCGGCCCCACGGTCGTCGCCGTACCGGCCGGAGATCTTCGTGCTGGCGACCGGCCAGAGCAGCCCGGTGACCGCGCGCGTGGACCACACGCGGGTGTCGCTCTTGCCGTAGAGCACGACGTTGCCGTCGACCTGCACGAGGAGCTGTCCCGAACCGGCCCTGCTGGTGGCGCTGGACCAGAGGGCCTTCTTCGCCGCCGTGTAGATCACGAGGTTGCCGTCGGTCTGGACGGCGGCGTAGGCACCGGGGTTCCCGCCGGTCTTCGAGGCCCAGATCTGCTTGCCGTCGACGACCTGCACGAGCACGCCGTCGGCACGCATCGTGAGCGTCCGGGAGGCGGTCCGGTCGGAACGGAGGACGGAGCCCGGCAGGATCACGTTCCCACCCGCGACGCTGTCCTGGTAGGTGGGGAACTCGACGACGCTGCGGTTCGCCGTGTTGATCATCCGCATCGTGCCGTCGGGACGGACACCGAAGTTCCGGCCGACCTGGCCGGCGCCGCCCCAGAGCGCGACACGCACGTTGTTGTAGACGATGGCGAGGGTGCCGTTGGCACGGATCTGCGCGAACGCCCCGGGACGACCCGAGGTGTTCGAGGCCCAGAGGACCTTGCGCCCGATGCCGTACTCGACCAGGTTGCCGTCGCCCTGCATGACGAGCTGGAACTGCCCGTTGTTCGACGTGACCGAGTCACCGGGCCAGAGCGTCTTGCCAGCCGCGACCGTGCCGGTGTAGACCACGGGCGCCGCCGAGGCGGGCGACGCGGTCCCGACGAGGCCCGCGGCGACGGCGGCGATCGCGACGACCGTCGCGAGCAGGCGCGAACCCGGACGACGTGGCTGTGCTGTGGACGTGGTGGTACGCATGAATCCCCTGACCCGGGACCGCCCAGGGAGGCGGTCCGATCTGCGGACACACCCTGCGCGTCCGTTCGGCAGCGCGCCCGATACGCACCGCCGAACGATGGTCACCTTTTCTGCGAGGCCACACAACCCCCTTGACAGCCGCGGAGAACCCCAGTTCCGGGGGCACGGCGACCGGTCACGGCACCTGGAAGAACTCCTTGGGGGTGGCCAGGAGCGCCTCGAGCTTGTGGAACGACTGCGTCCAGCCGGCGATGTTCATGTCGCGCATGACCTCCGGGAACGGACCCTGGGTGAGGGTGACGATCGTGCCGTCGCCGTCCTCGGCGAACTCGAGCGTGAGGGACAGCAGGGTGCCGTCCTCGACGCCGGGGATGCCGTGGGCGGTCGAGGTGCCCACGATGACCCGGTTCTCCTCGAGCTCCTGCAGGACGGAGGTGACGGGCGACGACCACTCCGGGTTGTCGTTGTTCACCATGGTCAGGTTCCAGGCCCCGCCGACCCGGGCGTCGACCTCGACGGTGGCGACGGGGACGTGGAAGCCGAGCGGGCCGAACCAGAGCGCGAGCAGCGCCGGGTCGACGAAGGCGCGGTAGACGTCGGTGACGGGGTACGCGAACCGGTGGGTGGTGTGGGCGGTTAACTGCTCGGTCATGACTGCTCCTGCGAGTCGGTGGTGACGGTGGAGGTGAAGGTGGGTGTGGCACTGGACGCGCGGACCGCGCGGGTGTGGTCGCGCTGGGAGGCGAGCACTGTCTCCAGGCTGTCGAACCGGCGGTCCCAGACGGGCTGCAACCCGCCCAGCCACGTGCCGAGTTCGTCGACGGCCTCCGGCCGGAGACGGCACGTGCGCCACGTGCCGTGCCGTTCCCGGGTGATGAGGCCGGCGCGTTCGAGGACACCGAGGTGCCTCGAGATCGCCGGTGCGCTGACGTCGAACGGTGCGGAGAGGTCGGTGACGGTCGCCTCGCCCTTCCCGAGCCGTTCGACGATGCGGCGGCGGATGGGGTCGGCGAGCGCCGACAGGACGACGTCGATGCGGTCGGTGTCCATCGTCGCCTCCCTGGTGAACATCGTGGTTAATTAACCAATGGGTTCACTATGCACCCCTTCGCCACCACGCGCAACCCCTCACCGGAAGCGCGACGGCGGCGCACCGAACGCCTTCGAGAACGCGGCGGTGAACGCCGCCGGGGTCGCGTAGCCGAGCCGGCCCGCCACCTCGGTCACGCTGGCACGTCGGAGTGCCGGGAGGCTCGACAACAGTCGAGCGCGCACGCGCCAGCCCGCCGGTCCCACGCCCGTCGCCGCGTGGAACCGCCGGTCGAGGGTGCGTTCGGACACGGCAGCCGTCCGTGCCCAGTCCGCGTTCGTCACGTGCACGTCCGGTGCGGCGAGGTACGCCCGGCAGAGGTCGCGCAGCACCCCGTCCGGCGGCAGCGAGACGGTGAGCGGGATCGGTGCGACGCGCTGGAGCTCGTGGAGGGCGAGTCGGACCAGCGCACCGTCCCGCCCGGCATCGTCGTAGGGCACGTCGAGGGCGTTCGCGGCGCGCAGGACCTCGCGGAGCAACGGCCCGACCTCGACCACGGTGCAGGACGTCGGCCACCACGGCACCGCGTCCGGCTCGATGTACAGGCTCCACGTCGCGACGTCGAGCATCCGGACCTCGTGCGGGACGCCGGCGGGGATGAGCACGGCGCGGTCGGTCGGCACCGTCCACGACCCCTCGTCCGTCTCGACGAGCATGACCCCGCTGGCCCCGTACAACAGCTGCGCCCGGCGGTGGGCGTGGCGGGCGAGCAGGTGGTCCGGCGGGTAGTCGGTGCCGATCGGCAGGACGTCGACGGGCTCGTCGTCGAGGTCGGCCACGGAGACGTTGCGCACGACCCAAGGCTAGGTCTCGAAGGAAGTCGCCGCACATTCGATCGTGCGACTCGTGCACTCGAGCTGGGATGGAGGCATGTCGTTCGTCGCGCTCGTCCTCGTCGGGGCCCTCGTCGGGATCACCACCGTGCTGTTCGGCTTCGGCGGCGGCTTCGTCACCGTGCCGATCGTCGCCGTGGCGGACGCTGCCCTCGGCGGTGACGCCGTCCGGGTGGCGACCGCGACCTCGGCGCTCGTCATGCTCGTGAACGCCGCCGTCGCCACGGCGTCCGCCCGCCGGGGAACACTCGAACCACTGCGGGGCCGCACCGGCCTGTTCCTGCTGCTCGGCCTCGGCGGAGCCGTCGGCGTCGCGGCCGCCCGGTTCGCGCCGGACGCGCTGCTCCGCTGGGGCTTCGTGGCGTACCTCGCCGTCACGGTGGCGGACCTGCTGCTCCGTCCGGGGTTCCTCCGGCCGGCGGCGACCCGGGCGCAGCGAGGTGGACGCGGCGGGGTGCCGACCGCCCTCGGCCTCCCGATCGGTGCGGCGGCGGCGTTCCTCGGCGTGGGCGGCAGCGTGATGACCGTCCCGATGATGCGTCGTGCCGGCAACTCCATGGCCGCTGCCGCCACCCTCGCCAACCCGCTCACCCTCGCGATCACGCTGCCCGCATCGGCCGTGACACTGCTCGTCCCGGCGACCGGACTGCACGGCGCGGACGCGGCCGTCGGACTCGTCGGCGCGGTGGACGTCCGGGCCGCGGCAGCGCTGCTCCTCGGCGCGATGCCGGTCATCGTCCTGCTCCGCCGACGTCCGCCGCGCCTGCCCGAGACCGTGCACGCGTGGGGGTACCTCGCGCTGCTCGTCGCCGCCGGTGTCGCCGTGGTTGCGGGCTGAGCCCTGCGACGGGGACAGGATGGAGGCATGCCGACGCCGAACCCCGCCTTCGTCCCGCCCGCAGTCCACACCACGCGCCCGGACATCCGCGGCACGTTCGGCACGGCGGCGTCGACGCACTGGATCGCCACGGCGACGGCCCAGTCCGTGCTCGAACGCGGCGGGAACGCGTTCGACGCAGCGACGGCCGGCGCGTTCGTGCTCCAGGTCGTCGAGCCGCACCTGAACGGCCCCGGCGGCGACCTGACCGCGGTCTTCGCCACCGCGACGAACCCGACCCCGACCGTCCTCGTCGGCCAGGGTCCGGCTCCGGAGGGCGCGACGCCGGAGCACTACCGCGCCGAGGGACTCGACCTCGTCCCCGGATCAGGCGCCCTCGCCGCCGCCGTCCCGGGTGCCGTCGACGCGTGGCTGCTGCTCCTCCGGGACCACGGCACGTGGGAGCTCGCCGACGTCCTCGCACCCGCCATCGGCTACGCCCGCGACGGCCACCCCGTCACACCGGCGGTGGTCCGCACCATCACGACCGTCCGGGGCCTCTTCGAGGAGCACTGGCCCACCTCCGCCACGCAGTGGCTGCCTGGAGGCACGGTGCCGGTCCCCGGGGACCTCCTGCGCAACGAGGCGCTCGCCTCGGTGTTCGACCGGCTCGTCGCCGCGGGCGACGGCGCGGGCAGCCGGTCCGCCCGCATCGACGCGGCGCGGACCGAGTGGGCGGAGGGCTTCGTGGCCGAGGCCGTCGACCGCTTCGTCCGCACGCCCCACCGGCACTCCTCGGGCGCCGACCACGCCGGGGTGATCCGTGCGTCCGACCTCGCGGCCTTCCGGGCGACCTACGAGCCCGCGACGACCGCGGAGTTCCGCGGGTGCACGATCGCGAAGACGGGACCGTGGGGCCAGGGTCCGGCACTGCTGCAGACCCTCCGGCTGCTCGAACCGCTCGACGACGCACTGCTCGACCCGTCGACCGAGGTCGGCGCGCACACGATCGCCGAGGCGCAGAAGCTCGCCCTGGCCGACCGCGAGGCGTTCTACGGCGACGGTGACGTCCCGCTCGACGCACTGCTCTCCGACGCGTACACCGACGCACGCCGCGCACTGATCGGGGACCGCGCCTCGGCCGAGCTGCGCCCCGGGTCCGTCGACGGCGTCGTGCACGCGATCCCGCCGGTCCGGACGCTGGCCGAGGCCGAGCGCGCCGGCACGGTCGCAGCGCAGGGAGTCGGCGAACCGACCGTCCGGGTCGAGGCATCGACAGCCACGCCCGTCGAGGACCGCGGTGAGCCCTTCGTCGCACCCGACGGCGAGACCCGGGGCGACACGGTGCACATCGACGTCGTGGACCGCTGGGGGAACATCGTCAGCGCGACCCCGTCCGGCGGCTGGCTGCAGTCGTCCCCGACGATCCCGGAGCTCGGGTTCTGCCTCGGGACCCGCCTGCAGATGACCTGGCTCGAGGAGGGCACCGCCTCGACCCTCCGGCCCGGCGAGCGCCCCCGCACGACGCTGACCCCCACGCTCGTCCTGCGCGACGGGGCTCCGGTCCTCGCGCTCGGTTCACCCGGCGGGGACCAGCAGGACCAGTGGCAGCTGCTGTTCCTGCTGCGGTGGATCGTCGGCGGGTACTCCCCGCAGCAGGCGATCGACGCCCCGGCGATGCACACGACGTCGTTCCCGGGATCCTTCTGGCCGCGCACGTGGGAGCCCGCCGGCCTCGTGGTCGAGGACCGCCTCGGTGACGGGGTCATCGCCGGGCTCGAGGCACGCGGGCACGTCGTCACCCGCGCGGGCGACTGGGCGCTCGGACGGCTGACGTGCGTGACGCGGGACCCGGAGACCGGGGTGCTCGGCGCCGCGGCGAACTCCCGCGGCGCGCAGGGCTACGCGGCCGGACGCTGACGCCGGCGCCGCACGACCCGGACCCAGCGCACGAGGTTCACGACCGGGTACGCGAGCGTGAGCAGCGCGACCACGGCCATGCCGAGCGCGGCGACCCAGGCCGGGTCGGACTGCACCGTGATCCGGACGATCTGGACGACCGCGTTCACGCCGACAGCGGCCAGCACGACGGACGCGAAGATGCGCCACACGAGGCCGAGGCGCGTCATCGGCGCTTCGGCGTCGGCGCCGTGGTCAGGCGGCGTGTAGGCGAACCCGACGCTTCCGGGCGCCGCGTTCGCGATGCTCATGCGGGTCGTCGCCTCGTCGTCGAGACGCGGGGGCCGGTAGCGTTCCGGCTCTTCCAGCACGGTGACTACCGCTTCGCGCGGATCCACCGCACGACGTTGACGATCGGGTACGCCAGCGCGAGTCCGGCCAGGACGAGCAGTGCGAGTGCCCCGACCCAGGCGCCGCTCGCCCCGTCGACGTTGGCGGTCTGCCACAGCGGGACGGACCGCACGATCGCGTTGATGCCGATGGCGGCGAGCACGAGCGACGCGACGATCCGCCAGACGAGTCCGGCCCGGCTGACCGGGACGGCTTCGGCCGCTCCGGCACCAGCGGTCGGGGCGTCGTAGGGGATGCCCATCGTGTAGCCGGAAGTGGCGCCGTCGCCCGAGTTCCGCGGACGTGCGACGGCCTCAGTGTACTCCGGAGCGCGGTACGGCAGCTTCGGCTGGTACAGGTTCTGCTGGTTCACCTGGTTGGACTCGCGTGCGTCGACCATGGTCAACTCCCCACCCGGTGCGCCCCTCGCACCGTGTCACCACGATACCGAGGAGCCCGACGAAGTGCGGGAACCGTTACCGGATCGTCAGACGGCGGCAGCGGAGGGAACGACCACCGCGCGCCCCGAGAGCTCGCCGGCCTCGAGCTTCCGGTAGGCCTCGAGCGCGTCGTCCAGGGCGTACCGCTCGACGTCCGGGACGATCTGCCCGGCGCGGTACATGGCGACGACCTCGTGCAGGTCCTCGATGGTTCCCCAGTAGGTGTTGGTGATCGTCGACTCGTACGGCGTCGCGAAGAAGTTCCACTCGGTGGTGCCGCCGGCGATCCCGACGACCGTGAAGCGCCCGCCGATCGCCATCGACGCCTGGGCGGTCTTGATCGTGGGCGTCGCGCCGACGAAGTCGAACGCCGCGTCCACCCCGCGACCACCGGTGATCTCGCGGATCGCGGCGACCTGGTCGGGTCCGCCCGGCACGGTGATCGCGCCGCGGGCGGCCGCGCGGTCCATGGCGTCCTGCTTCACGTCCGTGGCGATGACGGTGGCGCCGGTCAGCGCGGTGAGGATCTGCACGGCGATCTGCCCGAGTCCGCCGAGGCCGACGACGAGGGCGTACTTGCCGCCGCCCGCCAGGTTCGGCAGGGCGTTCTTGATCGCGTGGTACGGCGTGAGCGCAGCGTCGCTGAGCGGCGCGGCGGCGACGGGGTCGGCGTCCCCGAGCGGCACGAGGTTGCGGGCCGGGACGGTGACGTACTCGGCCATGCCGCCGTCACGCCCGAGGCCGATGCCCATGTACGGGTTCGTGGCGGCGTTCTCGCAGTAGGTGTCCTGCCCCTTCGAGCAGTACGAGCAGTGCCCGCAGCCGACCGGTCCGTAGACGAGGTAGGCGTCACCGACGGTGAAGCCCGAGACGCCGTCGCCGAGTTCCTCGACCCAGCCGGAGTTCTCGTGCCCGAGGACGAACGCGGGGGCCTGGGCACCCGGCTGTCCCTCCTGGAACTCGCGGTAGACGGCGACGTCGGAGTGGCAGGCCCCCGCACCGGCGACCTTGAGCAGCACCTCCCCCGGGCCCGGAGTGGGCTTCGGGACCTCCGTGAGGGACGGGAAGGTCTGGTACTGCTCGAACACGACGGCGCGCATGGGGACTCCTTTGAACGTGATCCACGCTACACCTGTCGTCTAAATCCCCGGGCTCGCAACCTGCGTCTTCCCCGTGAGCCGGTTGCGAGAACGATCGTTCTCCGCTTGACTCGGCTGCGACGGTCCCGCTCGGGACCTCTCCCCACACGAAAGGAGCGGCCATGCCCACGCGCACCGCACGCACCGCCTGGAACGGCGGCCTGAACGACGGCTCCGGCCAGGTCGAACTCTCCAGCTCCAAGGTCGGCACGTACGACGTCTCGTTCCCGAAGCGCGCCGCCGAGGACGCCGACGGCACCACCAGCCCCGAGGAGCTCATCGCCGCAGCGCACTCCGCCTGCTACGCCATGCAGTTCTCCGCGATCCTCGGCGAGGCCGGCGGCACGGTCGAGGCCCTCGACGTCAAGGCCGACGTCTCGCTCGGCCCGGACAGCGCCGGCGGCTTCAAGCTCACCGGCATCGTCCTCACCGTCAGCGGCGAGGTCTCCGGCATCGACGAGGCGGCCTTCCTCAAGGCAGCCGACGACGCCAAGGCGACGTGCCCCGTCAGCAAGGCGCTGACCGGGGTCGACATCACGCTGCACGCGACGCTCGAGCAGTAGTCCGCACCACCGGACGGACGGGAGGCGCGGTGCCAGCTGGCACCGCGCCTCCCGTCCGTCCACCGGTCACGTGGAGAACGTGACTGGCACCATGGCGGGATGGCCGAGCAGTCCCTCCCCGGTGCCCCCAGACCCGGGCGCCTCCCCCGGCCGCGCGTCCGCAACCTTGCGCAGCACGACATCCGCGATGCCCGCGCGCGACTGCGCGGCACGATCTACGAGGACGTCACGCCGGACACCAGACCGCGCGAGCAGTACTCGCCCGTGCAGATCGTCGACTTCTGTCTCGACCTCGCCGAGGTGATGCTCGCCTCGGGCGCGGACACCCGGAGCGTCGAGACGGCAGTCGTGGCGGTGTCGACGAAGTGGAACCTCGCACCCCTCGACCTCGACTTCTCCGGCAGCTCGGTCACGATCCAGTACGCCCCGGCGGACACCCCGCCGCTCGTGAAGGTCCGCACCGTGCAGTCCGACGGCTCCGACCTGGACCGGCTGGCGCGGGCGAACCAGATCGTCGACGACCTCGTGCACGACGAGCGCGACATGACCTCGGCCGTCAACGCGCTGGTCGCGGTGCTGCGCCTGCCGCCGCGGTGGCCACGGTGGATGGCCGACGTGGGGCTGTCGATCCTCGGCATCTCGATCTCGATGCAGGCCGGTGGCGGGTGGCGTGCGGGGCTCGGCGCCTTCGTGCTCATGCTCGGGATCATCGTCTCCGGGCGGTGGTTGACGGGCCGGGGCTTCCCGCAGTTCTTCGTGTCCGGGGCGCAGGGTGCGGTGGCGTCGGCGATCGGCACGCTCGCGATCTGGGCCGGCGTGCTGCACCCGGGCCAGGCCGCGACGATGGTGGCGGCGCTCGTGGTGCTGCTGCTCCCACACCCGTCGCTCGTCACGTGGGCGCAGGACGCGATCTCCGGCTTCCGGGCGATGGCCGTCGCCCGGGCGTTCTACATCGGGTTGATCATCGCGGCGATCGTCGTCGGGGTGCCGGCCGGCATCGCCGTGACGAAGTGGCTGCACATCGAGGTCGACCCGTCCGGCATCGTCACGCAGACCCTGCCGCTCTGGGCCTCCCTCGCGCTGACCGTGGTGTCGGCGGCCGCGAACTGCTTCGTGCAGCAGGCCAGTGCCCGTGTCATCCCCGTCGCCGTGGTGTTCTCCGTCGCGGCCGGAGCGGCGCTGCGAGGCCTGCGCGACCTCGGCATCCCGCTGCTCGGCGCGACGTTCCTCGCCGCCGTCCTGCTGGGCGTGCTGTCGACCATCGCCGCTGCCCGGATGCGGACGGCGGTCGCGGCCATCGCGGTCCCGGCGTTCTGCGGCGCCCTACTGCCCGGTGTCGCCGTGTCGAACGCACTGCTGAACTTCATGTCCGGTTCGTCGAGCGCCGCCCTCGACTTCGTCGCCGCGGTGTCGGTGGCCCTGGGGATCGGCGCGGGGTTGGTGCTCGGCGGGCTCGTCGCGACCCCGGGTGCCCGGCGGGCGTTGCGCCGTGCGCGGAAGGTGGTCGTGCACTCGGTCCACAACGACACGACCGCGCTGCGCGTCATCCGCGACTCGGGCTACGACCCGGGCGACGGTTCGGTGCCACGCGGCCCACGACCGCGCTGAGGACGCGCCTCAGAGCTCCCAGCCGCCGTCGCTCCACGTCGACAGTCGACGCGCGGCCTGGGGCTCGTAACGCTCCATCCAGCCACGCTCGAGCCGGGCGACGGCGCGGTCGAAGGCCGGCACGAGGTCGAGGTCCGAGCGCAGGAGCGCCTGCAGCTGCAGCCCCTCGTACAGGGCGATGAGCTGCTCCGCGCCGCGACGGGGATCCATCGTGTGCGGTGCGCGGCCCACGGCGATGTCGTGCTCGAGCCCGCGCTTGATCTGCGCGTAGAAGAGCTGGTACCGCGAGCGCAGGTAGGTGGCCATCGGGTGCTGCGGGTTGCCCGCGACGGACAGCAGCGCGACGAGCAGTCGCATGAGCGCCGGGTCCTCGGCGTTCGAGGCGACGATCGCGCGGAGCAGCTGCACGGTGGACCCGTCGCCGACCTCGCGCGTGACCTCGTCCATCCGGCCGCCGTTCCACCGGTCGACCGCGGCGAGCACGAGCCCGTCCCACGAGGGGAAGTGCTGCCGGAGCTCGTCGGCGGAGATGCCGAGGCGTTCGGCGACCTTCTCGGCGTCGGCCTCGTGGAACGGGACGTCCCGGAGCAGGTCGACGGTCGCCCCCACGATCGTGATCCGCAGGTGCAGGGTGGCGGCCGCGGCGGCTGCCGCCTGCGTGTCCGCGCTGGTGTGTTCGAGCATCGTGCCCTCCGTCGGTCCCCGGACGTCCTGTCCGCGTCGCCCACTGGGGGCACGTCCATCCAAACGGAGATCGGGGGACACCAGAATCCCCGGTCCGGGTGTCGGCATGTCGGGGGACAAGACGTCGGTTCGCAGCACGTTCGCGGGGATCCGTGTGACGATGCCGCCATGACCCCGAACGACCCCACCGCGCAGGGACTGGCGACAATGGCCTCGGCCGGCTTCGAGTTCGGCGGCGATCCCGACCAGGTCGCGCACGACGTCCGCACCATGTGGGTGCAGCTCGGTCGACCGGTCGGCGCGTTCGATGCCGCGGCCCGGGCGATCGCCGTCCTGCCGCAGCGTCCGGAGGTCGCGATCGCCGACCAGGCCCGTCGTCGCGAGTTCGAGCGTGCCGTCGGGATCAACCCCGTCGAGGTCGAGCTCGCGGCAGCACTGTCGGCCCGCGAGCTCCTCGAGCGCATGGCGCGCACCTGCACGACGCCCTGCTGACGCCGCCCGGCGCGGGACACCCCACACACAGCGAGACACCGCCGGATCCGGCGGTGTCTCGCTGTCGATGCGTCGTCTCGTGCACGACGCGGCGTCGCGCACGGCGCGGTGGCGCGCTACGGCGTCGGCATCCCACCGTCGACGTGGAGCGTCTCGCCGACCACGTACGACGACTCGCCGCTCGCCAGGAACACGTACGCCGGCGCGAGCTCGGCCGGCTGGCCCCAGCGACCGAGGTAGGTCTGCTCGCCGGCGGTCGGCAGGGCCTCCGGCGGCTGCCCACCGGCGGGCTGCAGCGGGGTCCAGATCGGACCGGGTGCCACGGCGTTCACGCGGATGCCCTTCGGCGCGAGCTGCGCCGCGAGGCCCTTCGCCAGGTTGTTCACGGTGGACTTCGTCGCCGCGTAGTGCACGAGGTGCGGTGACGGCGCGTACGCCTGGATCGAGGTCGTGTTGATGATCGTCGACCCGGGCTCCAGGTGCGGCACCGCGGCCTTCGTGATGCGGAAGGTCGCGTAGACGTTGGTCTTGAAGGTCTCGTCGAACTCGTCGTCCGAGATGTCCACGATCGACTCGACGTTCTGCTGCTTGCCCGCGTTGTTCACGAGGATGTCGAGGCCACCGAGCTGCCCGACCGCGTCCGCGACGAGCTGCTCGCAGAACGCCAGCGACGTGATGTCGCCCGGGAGCGCCACGGCCTTGCGGCCGGCGGCCTCGATGAGGGCCACGATCCGGTCGGCGTCCTCCTGCTCCTCGGGGAGGTACGAGATGGCCACGTCGGCACCCTCACGTGCGTAGGCGATCGCGACGGCGGCGCCGATGCCCGAGTCGCCACCGGTGATGAGCGCCTTGCGACCCTCGAGTCGACCGGAGCCGCGGTAGGTGTCCTCGCCGTGGTCGGCCGGGACGTTCTCCGCCATCTCGGCGTCGGTGCCGGCACCCGGGAGGTACTGCTCGTCGGGCTTCTTGTCGGCGTACATCGTCGTCGGGTCCTGCTTGCTGTACTGGTCCGTCATGGCACCGACGGTACGCAGGCGGTCGCCTCCGTCCGTCCAGACGCGTGTCCCCCGGTGCGCGACCCGGACTGGAGGCACGGCGCGGCCCCGGCGGACCCGTCAGGCCGGGTGCGTGGCCAGGAACGCGTCGGTCTCGGCCCGCGTGGGCGCCGTCGCCGGTCCGGGCCGCGACACCGCGATCGCGGCGGCCGCGTTGGCGCGGCGGACCGCGTCGAGCAGGTGTTCCCCGCGGGCGAGCGCCGCGACGAGCACGCCGCCGTGCGCGTCTCCGGCACCGTTCGTGTCGACGGCCTCGACCGCGAAGCCCGGCACGAGCACGGGCCCGTCGGGGAGCGACGGGTCCGCCACCCAGCAGCCGGCACCGCCGTCACGCACCAGCACCGTGCCCCGGGCGACCGCGGCCATGGCGGTGACCGCCTGGCGGAGGTCGGCCGATCCCGGGGACCTGAGCCGGGCCTCCCGGGCGTTCGCGGACACGATGTCCGCACGCGCCGTGACGGGCGCCACCACCTGCGGGTCCAGCGTCGCGACGAGCGGCGACGGGTCGAACACGACGCGCACCGAAGCCGGGATCGTCGGGATCCAGGCCGCGATCGCACGCCCGTTGACGGGATGGGCGAGACCGTAGCCGGACACGAACAGCGTGTCGTCGTCGCGCAGCTCCACTCGGGCGAGCTCGGACGCGCCGAGCCGACCCTCGGCGCCGACGCTCGTGACGAAGGTGCGCTCGGTGGAGGCGTCGACGAGCGCGACGCAGTACCCGCTGTCCTGGTCGGTCAGGCCGGGCTGCAGGACCTCGACGTCGGCGTCGACGAGCGCCCTACGGACGACGTCACCGAACGGGCCGGTGCCGTACTGGCCGGCGAAGAGGACCTCGAGGCCGTCGCGTCGTGCGGCCACCATCGTGTTCAGACCGCCACCGGCCGTGATCTCCGACGAGGACGCGATCACGTCGCCGCCCGGGTCGGGCAGCTCACCGACGCGCATCACGATGTCGACGATGACGTTGCCGACCGAGACCAGGCGGGCCATCAGGCGTGCTCCGTCGCGGGCAGCGGAGCCGACTCGTCGGCCGGCGCGTGCAGGGCGCCCTTCGGACCACCGGTGAGCACGTAGACCGCGGCGGCGACGATGAACGTGACGATCCAGCCGAGCCCGTTCGCGCCGATCCAGGTGCTGGCGAACGCCCCGACGAACACCGGGTCCGCGTCACCGACCTGCACGCTCGTGAACAGGAAGCCGACGACGATCGCGACCGCCCAGGCGATGACGGCCCGCCAGGCGATGCCGCCGGAGTACCAGTAGCGGCCACCGGCACGGAGGTCGAGCAGCGCCTCGGGGTCGTACCAGGTGCGGCGGACGATGTCGGCGATGAAGACCCCGAGCCAGGCGGTGATCGGGACGGCGAGCACGGAGATGAAGGTGATGAACGGCGCGTAGAAGCCGTCGGCGACGAGCATGAAGTACATCGCGCCGAGGAACGTCACGACGACGTCGACCGTGACCGCCCACACCCGGGGCACCTTGATGCCGAGGGTCAGCGTGGTGAGGCTCGCCGAGTACACCGAGAGGTGGTTCGACAGCAGCAGCCCGCCGAACGCCGCGATGAGGTACGGGACGGCCATCCACCCGGGGAGCAGGTCGCGGATCGCGGCGACCGGGTCCCCGGCCTGCGCCAGGGTGGGGTCGCCGGCGGACACGAGCGCACCGAGCCCGACGAGGACGACGAGTGGGATGCCGGCCCCGGCGGCGCTCGCGCTGACGAGCTTGCCGGCACGCACGCTGGTCTTCGAGTACCGGGCGATGTCCGCACCCGCTGTCGCCCAACCGATGCCGGTGCCGGCCGCGATCGTGCCGATCCCGATCGCCATCGCGGCGAACGGCCCGGCGGGGGCGCTGCCGACGACGTGCCAGTCGACGCGGACGACCAGGAACACGGCGACGAAGACGTTCAGGGCACCGAAGACCCACGTCGCCCACTTCTGCACGGCGACGATGAACGCGTGGCCGAGGCCGGAGATGAGCACGGTCGCCACGACGAACACGAGGATCGCGACGATCGTCAGCACCGGGTCGTGCTTGGCGTCACCGTCCGTCCCGAAGAGGATCGTGAAGAGCGACAGGAGCACGAAGGCCGCCGTCGTGGTGTTGACGGTCTCCCAGCCGAGGCGGGACAGCAGCGAGACGAACGTCGGTCCAATGTTGCCGCGGACGCCGAAGACCGCCCGGCTCAGGGTCAGGCCGGGTGCACCGCCCCGACGCCCGGCGATCGAGATCACGCCGACCACGGCGAACGACCCGGCGGCGCCGATCACCGCGACGAGCAGCGCCTGCCAGATGTTCAGGTGCTGGAACGCCACCAGGGTCGCGCCGAGGGGCAGCCCGAGGATGGAGATGTTGGCGGCGAACCACACCCAGAACAGCGCGCCGGCCTGCCCGGTGCGCTCGGCGGCGGGCACGGGTTCGATGCCGCGCTGCTCGATGCTGGTGAGGGTTCCCGAGCTCGGGGTGTCTGCCATGGTTCCTCTTACGTCGTCGGAAGGGTTTCGGGTCCGGGCGGTGGCTCGTGGGGGTCGCCACCGACCGGGGCTAGTGGATGCTGGCCGCCCTGTTCGCGCGGATCTCCAGCAGGGGGGTCACGACGTCCGTGAACCGGATGTCGTTGACGGACTCGACCTGCGCGACCGCCTCGGACGACCACGCCGACGCCCCGTGCACGGCACCGAGCACCGCGCCCGCCATGGCCGCGATCGTGTCGGTGTCACCGCCGGTGCTCGCGGCCGTGCAGAGCGTCTCCCAGGGGTCGAGGTCGAGGGACACCAGGGCGAGTGCCGCCACGACGGACTCCTGGCTCGCGACGCTCGTGCCGATCACACCGTCGATCGCCACGACGCGGTCCGGGCCGGACACCGTTGGAAGCCATCCGCGGGCCCACGCGGTCTTGTCGGCGATCGAGGCACCGGCGATCCAGTGCCCGCGCCGTTCGCCGATCCGGGCCGCGGCCACGGCGACGTCGAGCGCCTCGGCGCGGGATGCGCCGTCGATCCCGGCGCTGACGGCCGCGGCGATCGCCGACGCCCCGGCGATGCCGAGTCCGGTGTCGTGGGTCACGCGCGACGCGTCCTGCACGGCGTCGACGAGCACGTCGAGGTCGTCGACGGTCGTGGTGATGCCGACCGGGGTGATGCGCATCGCGGCCCCGTTGGTGGTGCCCGTCGAGCCCGCCTCGGACACGGGGACGCCGTCGAGGATGCGCTGGACGGCCGTCTTCGTGCTGGGTCCGAGCAGGTCGAGCGAGCCCTTGGCCGCCATCCCGCGCTCCCACGCGATGAGTGCCTCGGCGAACCGCGTCGGGTCGAGCCGGCCGTTCCCCTCGACGAGCAGTCGGGCGACGAGCACGGCCTGTTCGGTGTCGTCGGTGATGCTCGCGGCGGGCATGCCGTGGGCGATGCGCTGCCGGGGGCCGGCGTCGACGAAGCCCGTGATGCGGCCGTGGTCCTCGCGGATCTGCTGCAGGGACATCGACTGGGTCGGCATCCCGAGGGCGTCGCCGATCGCGAGGCCCTGGAACGCGGCGAGGGCGTGGTCGCGGGTCGTGCTGTCGGTCATCGTCATCGTCCTTGTCCGAAGCGCATGTGGATACGGAAGCGCTCGGGGTCGAGCAGGCTGTCGACGGACTCGACGAAGGCACCGTCGGCCGTTCGGGAGACCCGTCGGCTGTGCAGGAAGGGCGTCCCCGGCGCCCGGCCGAGCACGGATGCCTCGGCGTCGTCCAGCGGCCGGACGTCGATCCACTGCTCCGCGCGGGCCGGGACGAGTCCGGCGGCCTCGATGGTGGCGCTCAGCGAGCCGTCGACGAGACCGTCCTCGACGGCGCGGTCCAGCCGGCCGATGCGCGGCACGAGGCTCCGCTCGTAGGACACGTGCGGACCGTCCACGACCGAACGCACCCGGTCCACCGCGACGAGTGCGGGATCGGCGTCCACGAGGCTCGCGAGTTCGGCGTCCACGATCCGCTCGATCCGCAGGGTCGACGCGCGCACCTCGGTGCCGCTCCCCGCGATCGAGCGTGCCCAACCGGCGCGCGGGTCGAGCGCAGCACCGTCGAAGGTGACCACCGAACCGATGCCGCCGTGGGTCGCGATGTACTCGTCGTCGGCGAGGTCGGCGAGCGCCGCACGCACGGTGCCGCGACTGACCGCGTAGCGCTCCGCGAGGTCGTGCTCGCCGGGGAGGCGCTCTCCGGGGACGTACCGGCCCGTCGCGATCGCGTCGCGGAGGGCGTCGGCGACGAGGCGTCGCTTCGATGAGACGGGCATGGCGTCGATGGTACATGTACAAGACCTGTCCAGTACAAGACGACCGCCTCCGAAAGGTCACGGTCCGGTCACTGCCCGGCTCCGATTCGGTAACACCCGTCGTTCAGTCGGGGTCGACGTCGTACCGTCGAGGGGTGACCTTCCGGACCGTGCTGGCGTTGAGCGCCGCCGTGCTGGCCTTCTCGGCCGGTACGTTCGTCGTCGACGGCACGTCCGGCGTCGGCGCGGCACCGGCCTCCGCGGCCGAGGTCGCAACGGACGGCACGACGCACCAGGACGCCGCCCGCGTCACCACCGCCAAGCTCAAGCGGGTCGACTCGATCGAGCTCGACGCCGAGTCGCTGGTGTTCCGCCGGGGCGAGAAGACCGTCGTCGAGGCCTCGATGCGGGACTCCCGCACCACCGTGAGCCTGCTCAACCGTCTGCTCGGCACCCCGTCCCGCACCCAGACGGCCGAGGGCGACGGCGGCGCGTGCTTCCCGTCCGGCACCACCTACACGTGGGGCGGCGCGATCCGCGTGGCCGCCCTCACCACCCCGGCGCAGGCCGGCAACGCGGTGGAGGTCCGGGTGCTGCGCGAGGACGTGCGCTCCCGCTTCGGCGACGACGTCGAGCTCACCGGGCCCGACGGCGTGCAGGTCGGTGACGACATCCACGACGCGATCACGGACGCCCCGAGGTCCGACCGGATGTCGTTCGGCTCGGACGACGCGAAGGCCTGGCAGCTCCTGCTCCAGGAGGGCTGGGCGCCCGAGGACGACTCCGACACCGAGGGCACGAACGGCGTCTCGGCGCTCACGGACGACACCACGGTCACCGTGCTCGGCTCACCGATGCCGGTGCACGCCCAGCGCACCTGCTGAACCCGGCTGCCGACAGCGGCGGGATCGCTCAGACCCGGAGCGTCGCCACGACCGGGAAGTGGTCGCTCGCGAACCACGTCTCCGGTCCGTCGTGGTCGATCACCACACGGTCCACACCGGTGACCCCCCGCGTCAGCACCCAGTCGATGCGCTCCCCCGAGTCGACGGGCGGCTCCCAGTCGTTGAAGGTCGCGGTCCGGTCGTCCGGGTCGCCGCCGAGCACCCACGCGTCCTGGTAGCCCGCGTCCGCGAACACCGTCGACGCCGAGCCCGCACCGGCCGGCTCGTTGCAGTCCCCCGCGACGACGACCGGTCCGTCCGTGGTGCTGAGGCGCTCGACGATCAGTGCGGCGCTCTTCGCCCGGACCTCGTCGCCGTGCGGACCGACCTCGTGGTCGAGGTGCGTGGTCAGCAGGGTGAACGCGTCACCCTCGGCGTCGAGGAACCGTGCGTGGTTCGCGACCCGGGGGAACAGGCTCCCCCACGTGTTCGAGACGGGCTCGTCGGGGGTGTCCGACAGCCAGAACGTCCCGTCGTCGACCGGGCGGAGCCGACTGCGCCGGAAGAACACCGCGGCGTGCTCACCCGCGGTGTCGCCCTCGCGGCCCTGTCCGACGTCGCCGTGGTCCGGCAGCCCCGCGCGGAGGTCGTCCATCTGGTGGGCGAAGGCCTCCTGCACGCACACGAGGTCGGGGTCGTGCCGGCGGATCACGTCGAGGAGTACGGGGAGCCGGGCCGGCCAGTCGTGCGCGGGATCCGGGTTCTTGACGTTGTAGGTCATCAGGGTGATCGGACGCGCTGCGTTGCTCACCCCTCGAACGTACCGAGGTCGACGCCCCGGTGGCCGTGACCCGCCGCAGGGCGAGGATCCGGTCAGTTGATGCAGACGCCTTCCTTGCCGTAGCTCTTCACGTCGGTCGACGAGGGCTTCGGCTCGGACGAGGCGGACTTCGACGGCTTCGACGCCGACCCTGACCCCGCGGACTCCCCCGAGGCCGGCTGCGACGCCGCACCGCCGGGAGCCGCCGGCGCCGCGACGGTCTTGCCGTCCGATCCGAGCACGAGCGTGACACCCGTCACCGAGGTGGTCCGGACCGGCACGGCACCCGGCACGACGGCGGCGAGTGCCTTGGCCTGCGACTCCTGGCCGGCCGGGTACTGGATCTGCGTGGTCTTCGTGGTGTCGGACGACCCCGGGGCACCGACCTGGAAGCCACGAGCGGTGAGGTTGGTCCCCGCCGCGGCCGCCGCACCGGTGACGCCGCTGCCGTTCAGGACCGTGACCGTGGTGGCGGCGGGCTGCGCGGCCGTCGCCTTGGTGTACTCCTCGGGCTCGCCGACCAGGCTCTGCACGAAGGCGGGGAGCCCGACGGTGTCGACCTCGACGATGGACAACGCCGAGCCGTTCACGGTGATGGTCGGCGTGCCGAGCGTCGGGATGGTGGCCGACTGGATGTTGCCCGGTCGCAGGTTCCGCATCTGCGTGGCGAGGTTCACCAGGTCGGTGTCCGTCTGGATCGACCCGCCCACGGCACCGAGGATGTTGCCCATCTTCACCGGGTTGAGCAGGGTGCCGGCGGAGAGGACCTTGCGGGCCTCCTGCGACAGGAAGTACTGCTGGCGGACGTTCCGGTCGAGGTCGCCGTTCGGCAGACCGTGCCGCTGACGGACGAACGACAGCGCTTGCTTCGCGTCGAGGGTCGACTTGCCGGCGGGCAGGTCCACGCCGGAGTAGCGGTCCTTCGTGGCCTGGTTCAGGCAGACCTCGACCGGGCCGAGCTCCTTGACCACCTGGTAGAACCCGAGCAGCGAGACCCGCACGTAGTGGTCGATCGACAGCCCACTGAGGTTCTGGATCGTCTGGATGAGGAGCTTCGCGCCGCCGGTGTCGCCCCCGCCGTTGAGGGTGCCGTAGTAGAAGGCGCTGTTGAGCTTGCCCTTGCCGACCCCGGGGATGTCGACGTACGAGTCGCGGGGGAACGAGATCATCGTCGCCTGGGTGCCGTCGGCGTTGATGTGCAGGACGATCATCGTGTCGGTGTTCGTCGCACCGCCGTCGGACTGGGTGCTGAGCTCCGCCATCTGCTCGGGCGTCGCGTTGTCCGGGCGGTGGTCGTCGCCGACCAGCAGGATGTTCTGCGCCTGCCCGTCGACGTCGTCCTTGTCGGACTTGTTGCCGGCGATCGCGTCGATCTTCGTGATGCCGGTGGAGAGCCGCCCGTAGGCGTACGCCGCGTAGCCGCCGCTCAGCAGGAGGCCCATGGTGAGCACGCCGGCGACGGCGGGCAGGATGACGCCTCCGCGCCGCTTCTGGCGGCCGTGGCGAGGCGGCGTGAAGCCGCGGCGGCCGTTGCCGGTCGTCTGCTCAGGGTCGTTGCTCACCCGGAAACCATAACTGCCACGCGCGGGGTGGACATGGAACGGCCCTGGAAGGTCGCCGCGATTCCGCTGGTCCGCTCACGCTGTGAGCGGCACCACGGACGGACTGGAGGCGCGGTGCCAGCTGGCACCGCGCCTCCAGTCCGCCATCCGGTCGCGTCTACGACGCGAGCTTCGCCTTGTTCGTCTCGCGCGCCCGCAGGACGGTCACGCCGGTGATCGCAGCCGCCGCCATCACGTAGAACGCGGGGGCGAAGGTGTTGCCCGTCGCGGTGATGAGCCAGGTCGCGAAGTAGGGCGTGATGCCGCCGAAGAGGGCGACGCTGACGTTGTACGCGATGCCCATCGAGCCGTAGCGGATCGCCGTGGGGAACAGCTCCGCCATCGCAGCGCTCACGGCACCGTCGAACGCCGCCATGAACAGGCCGAGCAGGACCATCGCCCCGGCAGCGGCCCAGAAGTTGCCGGCGTTCATGAGCATGAGCGTCGGGTAGGTGAGCACGAGGAAGCCGCCACAGCCCGCGAGCATCACGGGCTTCCGGCCGATCTTGTCCGACAGCAGACCGAAGAACGGCACGAGGCCGGCGATCACGATGAAGCCGATGACGACGACGCCGTACGAGACCAACGGCGAGTACCCGAGGTCGGCCTGCAGGTAGGAGGGCATGAACGTCTGCAGGATCCAGTGACCGACGGCCTTGAGGACGACGAAGCCGACGCAGAACAGCAGCGCCTTCCACCCCGTCCGGAGCGAGCGACGCAGCGGGTTCTTCGCGAGCTCACCCTTGGCCTTGAGGGCGCGGAACTCCGGGGTGTCCTCGAGCTTCGAGCGGAGGTAGAGCCCGACGAGGCCGAGCGGCAGGGCGATGAGGAACAGGACCCGCCAGCCCCACGACTCGAGGGCCCCGTCGCCGGCGATCGCCGTGAAGAGGAACACCAGGCCGCCACCGACGATGAAGGCCGCGAACCCGAAGACGTCGATGAAGCTCGTCACGAAGCCACGTCGGTTGGACGGCGCGAACTCGGCGAGGAGCGTCGTCGCCCCGGCCCCCTCGCCGCCGGCCGCGAAGCCCTGCACCAGGCGGACCACGACGAGCAGGATCGGCGCGAGCAGTCCGACGCTCTGGTAGGTCGGCAGGATGCCCATCACCGCGGTCGCGCCGCTGGTGATGAGGATGACCGTCGCGAGCGTGGTCTTCCGGCCGACGCGGTCGCCGAGCGAACCCCAGAACAGGCCGCCGAGCGGGCGCATCACGAAGCCGGCGCCGAACACCGCGAAGGCGGAGAGCAGTGCCACCTGGGGGTCGCCCTGCTTGAAGAAGTACAGCGAGATGACCGTCGCCAGGGTGCCGTAGAGGCCGAAGTCGAACCACTCGACGAAGTGCCCGACGCCCGCGGCGACGATGACCTTCCGCATGCTCTGGCGGCGGGCGTCGTCGCCCAGTGCCGCCCGGACGTCGGGGCTGGTGGCGGCGTCGGCGCTCGTGCGCGTTCGGGTTCCGTCGCTCATGGGTTGACCTCACACTTCGTTGTCGAGAGTTCGTTGACGATAGCACTCGTCGGGCACACTTTGCCACACAGTGGGAAAGTATCGCCAGCAAGTGATACCGTCGCCGCCATGCAGTCCCGTGAACAGCACCACGACGTCGTGGTCGTCGGGGGTGGCCTCGCCGGTGTGAGCGCCGCCGTCGCCGCCGCCCGACTCGGCTCCAGCGTCGCCCTCGTCACCAACCGCCCGGTCCTCGGCGGCAACTCCTCGAGCGAGATCCGCGTGTGGGTGGTCGGCGCCACCGCCCACGGCACGCAGCGGTTCGCCCGAGAGACCGGGATCATGGGCGAGCTGTTCCTCGAGAACCAGTACCGGAACCCGCAGGGCAACGCGATCTACTGGGACCAGGTGGTGCTCGACCTCGTGCGCGCCGAGCCGAACGTGCACCTGCACCTCAACACCGACGTGCGGACCGTGACGACCGCCGACGACGACGGTGCGAGGCGGATCACCTCCGTCACCGGCTGGACGATGGGTTCCGAGATCGAGACGACGTTCACGGCCCCGGTGTTCCTCGACTGCACGGGCGACGGACTCGTCGGGGCCCTCGCCGGAGCGTCGTACCGGATCGGTCGCGAAGGGCGCGACGAGTACGGGGAGGAGTGGGCGCCGGAACGGGCCGACGACGAACTGCTCGGCAGCTCGATCTTCTTCTCCACCCACGACACCGGCCGCCCCGAGAAGTTCGTGCCGCCGTCGATCGCCGTCGATCTGGCGAAGACACCGATCCTGGCGAACCGGGCGATCAAGACCGGCGACAACGGCTGCAACTACTGGTGGATCGAGTGGGGCGGCGAGCTCGACACCGTCACCGACAACGAACGCATCCGCGACGAGCTCTGGGGTGTCGTCTACGGCATCTGGGACCACATCAAGAACTCCGGCTCGTTCGACGCCGACTCGCTCACCCTCGACTGGGTCGGCGCGATCCCCGGCAAGCGGGAGTACCGCCGGTTCGTGGGCGACCACACCCTCACGCAGCACGACCTGCTGTCGCAGCGGACGTTCCCGGACACGGTCGCGTTCGGTGGCTGGTCGATCGACCTGCACCCGGTCCAGGGCGTCTACGCCGAGACCGCCGGTGCCCAGCAGCGGTACACCGACGGCACGTACGACATCCCGTTCCGCTCGCTCTACTCGGCCGACGTGGCGAACCTGCTCTTCGCCGGCCGGAACATCTCCGCGTCGCACGTCGCCTTCGGCTCCACCCGCGTGATGGCCACCTGCTCCACGCAGGGGCAGGCGGCGGGGACTGCGGCACACCTCGCAGCCCGGCACGGGATGAGCCCGCGGGAACTCGGCACGGAGCACATCGCGATGCTGCAGCAGACCCTGCTCCGCGAGGACGCACCGCTCATCGGGGTCCGGGCGGTCGACGGCGCCGACCTCGCCCAGCGCGCCCGGATCAGCGCGAGCAGCGAACTCACCGCGCTCGACACCACGCCGTGGACGACCGACGACACCTTCGCGCTCGACCGCGACGTCGCGGTCGTCCTGCCCGCCGACCCCGCACTCGGGTCGTTCGCGCTGCGCACCGTCGCCGATGCCGCCACCGAGCTCACGATCGAGCTCTGGACCACCGGGAAGCCGCAGAACTACGCACCCATCGAGCACGTGTCGACCCACACCGCGACCGTCGGTGCCGGAGTCGGCGAGGCGGTGGTCGACCTCGGGTTCCGTCCGGACGAACCGTGCAACGCCGTCGTCGTCGTCCGTCGGGCACTCGGGGTCAGCCTGCCCCTGACCGACGGGCACCCGTACGGCGTCCTGACGCTCCGGGCCCGGTCGGCCGAGGACGACCAGTTCGACGACCACATCCCCGAGGAGGCCGACCAGCCCGTCACCGACTGGGAAGCGCGGGCCCTGCGCGGACGCTCCTTCGCGTTCACCGCAGCCGGCGCATCGGACGCGTGGCGTGCCTCCCGGATCGCCGACGGCCACCAGCGCCCCTTCGGCGGGCCGCACCTGTGGTCGTCGGAACCCGGCGACGGCGCAGCCACGCTCACGCTCGACTGGGCGGAGCCCGTCGACGTCCGCGAGGTCCGCATCGTCTGGAACGACGACGTCGACGCCGACCTCATCAACCTGCACCACCACCGGACGCCGTGGGACGCCGTCCCGACGCTCGCCAGGGACTACCGGGTCGAGGCGTGCGTGGACGGATCGTGGCAGGAACTCGCGACCGTCACCGACAACCGGCACCGGCACCGCGTGCACGACGTCGCACCGACGCGCACCACGTCGCTGCGCGTCGTCGTCACCGCCACGAACGGTTCGCCCTTCGTGTCGGCGAGCGCCGTGAAGGTCTACTGACCCACCCGCACCACCCGCAGCACCACCACCGATCAAAGGAGATCGCCATGCGCCTGCGCACACTGACGATCGCGACAGCCGTCGCGTTGTCACTCACCACCCTCGGAACGGTCGCCCCGGCCGCCGCCGCGACGAGCGCCTCCGGTCCGACCGTCGGCACCGCAGCGATCCAGGCGAACCCGGGCAACCCGACGTCCCCGACCGCCACCGCGCACACCGTGTCGGTCAACGGCACCGCCGTGCCGGTCAAGGCCGAGTCGGTCAGCGGCACCTCGCACGACGTCGCGATGTTCGCCAAGGGGACGGGCACCGCGACCGTCAGCGTCACGATGCCCGGGCTCGCCGCCTCTGCCACCCCGGTCGTCACCCCACGGACCCTCGCGATCGCCACGACCCGCTCCGGTGACACCGTGACGTTCACGATCCGCGACGCGCACCCGCTCGTCATCGAGACCCCCGGCGTCCGCGCCCTGTTCCTCTTCGTCACGCCGGCCGAGACCGCGGTGCCGTCGGCCTCCGACCCGGACGTACTGTACTTCGGCCCCGGTGAGCACGACGCCGGCGTGATCCGGCCGGAGTCGGGGCAGACCGTCTACCTGGCGCCGGGCGCCCTCGTGCACGGCCGCATCGACGGCGACGGCGTCACGGGCGTGCAGGTGCTCGGGCGCGGGATCCTCGACGCCGGAGCGGACACGTCGCGGACCGACAAGACGATGGCGATCCGGTTCCACGACAGCTCGGACATCACGGTGTCCGGCATCGGGGTCCGCAACGCCCAGTGGTGGCAGACGCTGTACATCCGCTCGTCGGGGATCCACGTCTCCTGGCTGAACCTGATGGGCACGCTCATCAACAACGACGGCATCGACACCGACGGCGTCCAGGACATGACCGTCGAGCACAACTTCGTGATGAGCGGCGACGACGGCTTCGGCTGGCACGCCCTCGACGCCGCCACGAACGGCGAACCGGACACCCGCGGCCTGCACGCCACCGACACCACGTTCTGGAACGTCACCGGCGGCAACCCCGTCCGGTTCGGCTCGTCCATGGAGACCGAGGTGTTCACCGACATCTCCATCACGCAGTCGTACGTGCTCCGCGCGAAGGAGGTCGCCCTGAAGTTCGACGTGCAGGACTGGGCGACGGTCTCGGACGTCACCGTGGACGGCTTCCACGTGGAGTCGCAGCCGGTCGGCAAGCAGGCCATCGTGCTGCAGGTCCTCAAGGGGCAGTACTCGAACGACACCGGGTACCGCGACGAGCGCGGCCGGATCACGGGCATCACGATCCGGGACTTCACCGACGTCACGGCCGACCCGGTGACGCTGTCCGGGTGGGACGCCACGCACGGGATCTCGGGCGTCGCCTTCGAGGACGTCGTGCTCAGCGGTGCGCCCCTCACCGCGGCACAGGTGCGGACGAACACGTTCGTCAGCGGTGTCACGGTGTCCTGATCGACTCCACGGGACAGAATGGGCGGATGGCCACCACCCCTCCGAACCAGAGCATCGAGCGCGCCGCGGCCGTCCTCGGCGCGCTCGGTGCTGCCGACGGGGCGATGCGCGCCTCCGACATCGCTCGCGCGATCGGCCTCGGGACCTCGACCACCGGACGGCTCCTCGCCACGCTCGAGTCGCTCGAGTACGTGCGCCGCGACCCCGAGTCGCAGGGGTACTCCGTCGGCCGGGCGGTGCTCGAGCTCGCCAGCCAGGGGCTGAACCACAACCCCGTCCACCGCGAGAGCCGGGCAGCGGCGCAGGAGCTCGCGCACCGGATCGGCCTCACCGCCAACGTCGGTGTGCAGGACGACACGGCCTGCATCTACCTCTGCCACTTCGAGGGCTCACTCGCCCCGAAGTCGCACACCATGATCGGGATGCGGCAACCGCTGCACGCGTCGGCGCTGGGCAAGGCGCTCATGCTCGACCTGTCGCAGTCCGAGCGGCAGGCGTTGCTCGGCGAGGACCTCGCGCGCTACACGGACCACACGATCACGTCGCACGACGCACTGACGGCCGACCTCGAGGCCTCGGCGAAGCGCGGCTGGTGCGTCGAGAACCAGGAGGTCGCGCTCGGCCGGTTCTGCATCGCTGCGCCGATCCGGAACGCGTCGGGGCGCATCGTGGCGGCGCTGTCGATCTCGGGGCGGGTCACGCAACTGCGGGACCGGGACACCGCGTCGCTCGCCGAGGACCTCATCGAGGTGGCCGACCGCATCAGCGTCGGCCTCGGCATGATCAGCGCGGTCGCGCACTGACGGGCTGGATGCACTGACGGCCTGGAGGCGCGTGGCGGGGCCGCAACGTGCCTCCAGGTCGTCAGCTGGTCGCGCTAGGAGCGCGACGGGAGCAGGTGGATCGCCTCCATGGCGAGCTCGGCCGCGATCGGGTCCTTCGCCAGGACGGCGTCCTTGAGCTTCGCGAGCTCCGGCAGCACCACGTCGGCCGGGATGAGGTCGGCGAGCTCCGGGACACGGAGCTTGAACGCCAGCCCGTCCGTCGTCGACTTGCAGAGCTGCTCGAGCGAGGGGTTGCCGCACTGGTCGGCCCACATGGCGTAGATCTCCGCGCCGTTCTGCGCGACCTCACCCTGCTGCTGCTTCTCGACCTGCGCCGTGACGTCGTCGAGCATCTTGACGACCTTCTTGCGCTGCGCGTCGGTGAAGCGCGGGGTGGCCAGCCGGACGACGCCGCCGTAGATCACGCCGAGCGTGCGGTACGCGTCGAGCAGTTCGTCCTTCGCGGGGGCCGCGACCCGGGTGTACCGGTTCGGCGCCATCTCGATCAGGCCGGCGCGGGCGAGTTCGGCGAGGGCTTCGCGGATCGGGGTCCGGGAGACGCCCAGCCACGCGATCAGGTCGTCGTCGTTGAGGCGCTCGCCCGGCTCGAGGGTGCCGTCCATGATCGCGTCCCGGATCTTGTCCTGCACGGTGTCACGGAGGAGCTTCCGCTCGGCGGCGGGCTGCGTCGAAGGAACTGGCATGCGCCCAGCGTGTCACATGTGATGGTCTGCTCGTGACAGGCGCGACGGCCACCACGCACGGCGACCCAGGTCGTACGCCAGGGCCGGGACGAGCAGGGAGCGGACGACGATGGTGTCGAGCAGGACACCGAACGCGACGACGAACGCGATCTGCACCAGGAAGAGGATCGGGATGACCCCGAGCGCCGCGAACGTCGCTGCGAGGACGACCCCCGCCGAGGTGATCACCCCACCGGTGACCCCGAGGCCGCGGAGCACACCCTCGTGCGGACCGTGCCGCAGCGCTTCCTCGCGGACGCGGGTCATGAGGAAGATGTTGTAGTCGACCCCCAGCGCCACCAGGAAGACGAACGAGTACAGCGGCACGGACGGGTCGGCTCCGGGGAAGTGGAACACGTGGTCGAAGACGAGCGCGCCGACGCCGAGCGCGGCGGCGAACGACACGATCACGCTGCCGATCAGGACGAGCGGCGCGACGATGCTCCGGAGCAGCAGCATCAGGATGAGCAGGATGACGACGAGCACCACGGGGATGATGAGCGTGCGGTCGCGGATGCCGGTGTCGTTCGTGTCGACGGCCGTGGCGGTGGCACCGCCGACGATCGCGTCGGGGTCGACCCGCTCGACCGCCGTGCGGAGGTCACGGACGGTCTGCTCGGCGGCGTCGGAGTCGGCCGGGTCGGACAGGGTGGCCTCGAGCAGGACGTCGCCGTGGGAGACGGTCGGGGTCGCACCGTCGGCCTGGTCGAGGGCCACGGTCCCGGTCGGGGAGTCCTTCGCCGCCGCCACGACGCTGTCCACGCCGTCGACCGCGGTGATCGCGTCGGCGAGCTCGTCCGCCTTCCCCGCCGAGCCGATGACCTGGGCCGGGCTGCCCGAGCCGCCCGGGAAGTGGTCGGCGAGCACGTCCTGACCGTCACGGGCCTGCGAGCTCCCGATGACGAGGTCGCTCTGCGGGACACCGTCGGCCTTGAGCCCGACGAGACCGGTGCCCATCGCGAGCAGCCCGACCGTGCACACGATCCAGACGACCCGGGATCGCCGCGCCACGAGCCGCCCCACACGTGCCCAGAGCCCACGGGCGTCGGGGCCGGTGAGGACGGGGTGTGCGCTGCCGTACGCCGGGCGGAGCGGCCAGAACGCCGCGCGACGGAAGGCCAGCAGGAGCGCGGGCAGCAGGGTGAGGGCGGCGAGCAGGCTGAAGGCGATGCCGATCGCCGCGACGGGACCGAGCGCCTTGTTCGAGTTGAGGTCGGAGAGCAGCAGGCAGAGGACGCCGACGATCACCGTGCCACCGGAGGCCAGGATCGGCTCGAGGCTCCCCCGCAGCGCCGCCTTCGTCGCACCCCAGCCGGTGCGGTGGTCGCGGAGCGCCTCACGGAACCGTGCCGTGTAGAGGAGCGCGTAGTCGGTCGCGGCGCCGATGACGAGGATCGACAGGATGCCCTGCACCTGCCCGTTGACGGTCACGATGTCGGCCTTGGCGAGCCACCACACGACGAGGATCGAGGCGCAGAGGGCGAAGGTGGCGGTGCCGAGCACGAGGATCGGCAGCAGTGGTGACCGGTAGACGATGATGAGGATCACGAAGACCGCCGCGAGCGCCACCCCGAGCAGGATGCCGTCGATGCCCGCGAAGGCCTCGGTCAGGTCGGCGGTGAAGCCGGCCGGACCCGTGACGTAGCCCTGCACACCGGAGGGCAGGGCATTGTCGACGTCGGCACGGATCGCCTCGACCGCGTCCCCGGTGTCCGCGTCCTGGGTCAGCGTGGCGACGATCTCGACCGCGTCGCCGTCCTCGCTCGGGATCGCCGGGCTGACCCCCTGGACGTCGTCGCGCTTCCCGAGGTCCTGCGCCAGCGTGCTCGCGGCCTGCTGGTCGGAGGCGGTCAGCCCGCCGTCGCGCTCGAGCACGATGATCGCAGGGGCTCCGGAGGCCTGCCGGAACTCCGACGCGCGCTCCTGCACCTTGGTGGCGTCCGCCGAGGCAGGGAGGAACGAGGTCTGGTCGTTCGTCGAGACCTCGGAGATCTTCCCGAAGTAGGGACCGCCGACGGAGGCGATCGCGAGCCAGGCCACGATGACGAGCGCGGGGAGGACGATGCGGAGGAAGCGGGACACGACCGTGAGCGTACTCCAATCGTCAGCATGCTGATTACTAGACCGACGACAGGGTTCGCGCCCGTAGACTCCGACCATGCGTGACGCCCCGGACGGATGGCCCCTCGGTCGGCTGCTGTCGGCGGCGGCGCGGGCCGTCGAACGGGACTGGGACGAGCGACTCCGGGCCATCGGACTCCCGCACGCAGCGCTCATCGCGATCGACATCCTCATCCGCACGGGCCCGACCGGCGCCGACACCCTCGCCCGCACCGCCCGGGTGCAGCCGCAGACGATGTCGCGGACCCTCGAGCGGATGGAACGGGACGGCCTGGTCGAGCGATCCCCGCACCCCGCCGACCGCCGCCGTCGGATCGTCACGGTGACGGACCACGGCCGTGAGGCCTGGGAGACGGCGCGGCACATCGAGCGCGACGTCCTGCCGGACGACCCGGCACTGCGCGACGCGCTGACCGCGTTGCTCGCACGAGGTGACGCTCGACCGGACCGATCCCCTGGAATCTGATATACGGCATACGGTAGACTGGCGCAGTCGGTAGCAGGACCGACCCGACCCGCCAGGAGCCCCGATGTCCGAGCGCCGCGCAGCCCGTCAAGCCGCCGAAGCAGCAGAAGCACCCGCACCGAAGCGGAAGCGTCCGTTCCTCGTCGCGCTCATCGCCACGCTCGGCTCGCTCGTCGGCATCGCCGCGGTGGTCGCCGTCGTCGCGAGCATCTTCGTCGGTGGCCTTGCCCGCAGCTACGACGCCGGCAAGGACGTCATCACGGACCCGTTCCCGACCGGCTCCCGCCCAGCACCGTCGAAGGGTGCCCGGAACATCCTGCTCATCGGCTCGGACTCACGATCGAACCACGACCCGAACGGCGACGGCGCCGCAGGCGGGCGCTCCGACACCCTGATGCTCGCGCACGTCCCGGCCGACCGGAAGGACGTGTACCTCATGTCGATCATGCGCGACTCCTGGGTCGACGTCCCCGGGCACGGCAAGGCCAAGATGAACGCCGCGTACGCGTGGGGCGGCGTCCCGCTGACGGTGCAGACCGTCGAGCAGCTGCTCGACGTGCGCATCGACCACGTCGCCGAGATCGACTTCGCCGGCTTCAAGGGCATGACGGACGCACTCGGCGGCGTCACGGTGAACGCACCGAAGGCGTTCACCGCCGGTGGACACTCCTACACCGCAGGCGCGAACCGCCTCGACGGCGACGCCGCTCTGGCGTTCGTGCGCGAACGCCACTCCTTCGCCGACGCCGACTACACCCGCGTGAAGAACCAGCAGGCCTTCATGCGCGGCATCCTCGGCGGTGTGCTGTCGAAGGGCACGGTCACGAACCCGGGTCGCATCCAGGACTTCGTGACCGCGACGAGCAAGTACCTGTCCGTCGACGAGGGCCTGACCTTCCAGACACTGGTCGGCCTCGGGTGGTCGTTGCGCGACGTCCGCCCGTCCGACCTCACCACGTTCACGATGCCCACCGCGGGGACGGGGACATCCCCGGACGGCCAGTCGATCGTCAACGTGAACACCCTCGCTGTGCAGTCGTTGTCGCAGGCGCTCCGGTCCGACGACGTGCCGAAGTGGCTGCAGGACAACCCGCAGTAGCCCGGACGGCAGAACGCCCCGCGACCGAGGTCGCGGGGCGTTGCCGCACAGATCGCCGAAGCGATCAGGCAGGGTGCACTCAGGCGGGGAGCTGGAGCTCCTGGCCGGCGTAGACGAGGTTCGCGTCGTCGATCGTCGACGTGTTCGCGGCCCAGAGCTTGTTCCAGCCGCCGTCGATCTTGAGCTTCGTCGCGATGCTGTCGAGCGTCTCGCCCGACACGATCGTGTACGTCTTGCCGCTCGTCTTGACGGGTGCGGGCTTGCTCGGCGCGGCCGGCTTCGGCGCGGCCTGCGTGGTGCTCGGCGCGGCCTGCGTCGTGCTCGGTGCTGCCTGCTGCGGGGCGGCCTGCTGCTGCGGGGCGGCGGGCGCCGGAGCAGCGGGTGCCGCAGCCTGCGGGGCCGCTCCGGTCGTGCCGCTCAGGCCGAGCTTCGCGGAGCAGGCGGGCCATGCGCCCCAGCCCTGCGAGGCAAGGACCCGCTCGGCGACGGCGATCTGTGCGCTGCGGCTCGCGGAGGCCGGGTTCCCCGCGCCACCGTTCGCCTGCCACGTGCCGAGGTTGAACTGCAGGCCACCGTAGTAGCCGTTGCCGGTGTTGATCGCCCAGTTGCCACCGGACTCGCACTGTGCGAGGGCGTCCCAGGTCGAGCCGGATGCTGCGTTCGCGGGTGCTGCCGCGAGGCCGACACCGGTCGCGGCGATGCCGGCGAAGGCCAGGCCGCCGACGATGGTGCGGGTACGGGAAAGCTTCTTCATGGTTGATACTCCAAGCAGTTGCGGGAGCGCCACCCAGGTGGGGGTCTCGTGCCGGGGGCGCCTCGGTCGGCCACCATAGGAAACTCTTGACTGTTATCAAACCGAGACCAACGGTTCTACCTGAGGATGCTACGTACCCCGGTACCGAACCTGTACGCGTCGATCGCCGCACGTGCGGCGATCGACGCGTACCCGGGTACGCCACCTTGGCAATTCCCTGGCAATGACGGCCTGGAGGCACGTGGCGGCGGTGAGCTGCGCCTCCCGTCCGCCGTCCTGGTCACCTCCGGGACAGCAGCGTGACCGCTTCCAGGTGACCCGTCTGCGGAAACATGTCGAGCACGCGTGCGCGCCGCAGGCGCAGCGACGGCATGCGCGCGAGGTCCTTCGCCAACGTGACCGGGTTGCAGCTGGAGTAGACCACGTGCTGGACGTCGGAGTCCTCCAGCCAGGTCGACAGCGTCTCGCCGATCCCGCGCCGCGGCGGGTTCACCACGACGAGCTCCGGAAGGGCCCCGGGACGGGAGCGGAGCGCGTGCTCCGTCGCGTCGTCGGCGGCGAACCGGACCCCCTCGAGCCCGGCCTCACGCGCCGACTGCTTCGCCGAGCGGATCGCCTCCCTGCTGGTCTCGATCCCCGTCACGGCGCGGCCCGGACGGGCGGCGTGCAGGGCGAACCCGCCGACGCCGCAGTACAGGTCCCACATCGACGCGGGCGCCACCTCGTCGATCCACGCCGACGCCTGCGCGTACAGCTGCGTCGCCACGGACGTGTTCGTCTGGAAGAAGCTCTGCGGGCGCAGGTGCATCGTGACGTCGCCGAGCCGCATCGACAGGGTCTCCTGCTCGGTGAGCACGATCTCCCGCTCGCCCTCGGTGACCGCCTTGTGCTCGGGCAACAGGTTCACGGTGACGACCGCTGCGTTCGGCAGCACGCGCTGCAGTGCACCGAGCTGCTGCCGGAGCCGCGGGAGCTGCCCCTCGGAGCGCAGGACGAACCGCACCATGAGCTCCCCGTCGGGCGACTCGGTCACGAGCACGTACTTCAGCTCGCCCCGGCGCGCGGCGACGTCGTACGGGATGAGCCCGGCGTCGGCGATGAACCCGGCGAGGATCGGCAGCGCGTGCTGGATGCCCGGGGTGCAGATGCCGCAGTGCCGCAGGTCGACGCCGCGCTGCCGGTGGTCGAGGATCCCCACCGTCGGGTGCTGCACCGTCCCGCCGACGACCATCTTCGCCTTGTTGCGGTACGCCGACTCGGGGCTCGTGATCGCCGGGAGCCACTCGACGCTGCCCGGGCCACCCGCGGCCTCCACCGCGTCGTGCAGGAGCTCGCGCGTGCGGAGTTCCTTGTCCAGGACCTGCTCGGCGTACGGCTGACCCATGAGCGTGCACGATCGGCACACCCCGCGGTCGAAGTAGTCGCACTGCATGGCCGGGTCAGGATACGGCAGCGCGGCGCCTCGTCGCGGTGTTCCCTCCACGAACCCAGTCCGACCAGGCTTCCCGGCATGCACGGCCGGCGCGGGCAGCGAGTTCGCGGGTCTCGTCCGGGTCCGCCGACGTCGCCGTCGTGATCGCCCCGCACCAGGACGCCCCGGAGCCGCACGCGAGGTACCGGTCGTCCGGGTAGAGGTCGGCGATGCTCGATCCCGCCGGCCCGATCGCGGGCGTCCCGAGCTCGAGGGAACGGATCGCGATACCGGACTGGAAGAACCGCTTGTACGGCACGAGGACGGCGTCCGCGGTGGCCATCAGGTCGTCGAGGCGTTCCTCGGACACGAACTCGTCCGTGACGGACCACCCGTCGACCGCGGGCCATCGCCGCCCGGTGATCTCCAGCCGGTGGGTGTCGCCGAGCTGCGCACCGATCTCGGCGAGCAACTCGACGTCACGGTCGGGTTTGAACTGCCCCAGGACACGGACGACCGGACGCCCTCCGGTCGCCTGCTTCGGTGCAGTCACGTCACGCGGGACGACCGGATGCGGCAGGAGCACGGGCACGAGGGCGGGGCAGTCCTCGGCGAGGGCGGCTGCCGCGGTCCCGCTGTGCACGACGACCTCGACCCGGCAGCGGTCGGCGAGACGTCGGGCGACCCGTCCGTAGCCTCGCGCCGGGACGAGCGGGCGTGGGTCGTGCATGACGAGCGACGACTCCGCGGCACGGCCGAGCACCACGCGCACGATCAGTCGATCGAGGTGCCCGAGGACCGGCCACGTGACGATCACCCGTGCGCCGGAGCGACGGGCGGGTCGTCGCGCAGACCACAGTGCGAGCACGTAGCGGCGAACCCAGCCGAGTCCGTTCCCGCCTGCCCGGCTCGGCTCGTCGACGTGGACGACGGAGACCCGCGCGCCCGAGGCACCGATGGACGCGACGAGCCCCACCGTGTAGTGCCGCAGCGCACCACCGAGCGTGTTGACCACGATGACGTCCGCGGCGGTCACGCGCGCACCTCGATCGGGCGGGTGGCCACGTCGGCGACGAGACGCGCGGTCGCCCCGTGCAACCAGGCGTCCGCGACCAGGCGGCCGTCCGTCTCGGGCAGTGATGCACGGACCTGGTCACGATCGAGCGGCGCACGCAGCACGCGGACGATCGCCCTCGACAGCCGACGCGTGAACGAGGTGCCGGCGTGCTCCACCACTTCGTGCCCGTGGTCCCGCAGCCACCCGGCGAGACCGGTCTGCTCCGTCGTGACGATCGTGACGCCCGCGGCCAGCGCCTCCTTGATCGGGAGGCCGATCTGTTCCCTCCAGCGCCCGTCGGGCACGGACGGAGCAACCAAGGCCGTGGCCGACCGGAGGATCGTGGCGGCCTCGGCGTGCGGCAACCGTCCGACGACGCACCGCGTCGACGGCGACTCGGCCGCCCAGACAGAGGTCGCGTCGAGGAGCGGGCCCGGCCCGACGAGGACCAGACGCGCCCCCGGCACTTCGGCCTCGACCAACGGCCATGCCTCGATGAGGGCACGGACACCCTTGCGGTGCTCCATCGCGCCGACGAACACGCACGTGGGCGGCATGTCCGGCAGTGTCGACGCGACCGCCCGGGGGAGTTCGATCGTGGCCGCCTGCTCGATGCCGTCGACGAACGGCAGCGCCCGGTAGGCGGCCCTCGAGGCATCGCTCGCGAACGCGATCCGGTCGATCGTCAGGCGCGCCGTCGCACCGACGAGTGTCGCGACCGCGCGGACGGTCCAGGCCGGCGCGACAAGGCGTCCGCCGACGAGCGTCGCGATGTCGTTGTTCTCCATCGCGTACGTCACGACACGGTGCGCACGGCGCCGGAGGACACCGGCGGCCTTGAAACCGACGACGAGCACGACGTGCTTCGGCCAGAACCGCATCCACAACGGCTCCGGAACCTCGAGCGTGGTCGCGTTCGTGCGGAAAAAGCGCCACAGGGCTGCCGCGACCGTGACCCGCTGGATGCCGCCCGCAACGGACGTGCCGGCGAGGTCGTAGTTCGTGCCGAGGTACAGGAGCTCGGCGGGGGTGCCGAGCCGGTGCCGCTCGATGTGCGCGGCGCGGAGCTCGGGAACGATCCGCATGCTGGCGACCGGGGCGTTCACGCGTCGACCCGCTCGGTCAGGACAGGAGCGGCGAGCCCAGCCGTCGCTGCGAGGGTGTGTTCGTACTCGCTGCAGACACCAGCCCACGTGTAGGCGGATCGTGCCCGCTCCACGACCGCGGACCGGAGCCTCCGCTGCTGGGCCGGGTCGGCGAGCAGCGCGAGGACGGCGTCGGCGATGGCATCGGGGTGGGGCGCTGCGAAACGAGTGTCGGTACCGGCGAGGACTTCGCGGTTGTAGACCGTGTCCCGTGCCACCGTCGGCGCACCGCAGTGCATCGCCTGCACCAACGCCGGGTTCGTGCCGCCGACGCTGTGGCCGTGGAAGTACGCACCCGTGTGCTGCCACAACGCGAACAACCGGGCGTCGTCGGACAGGTGACCGAGCCAGTGCACGTTCGGGTTCGACGCCGCGAGCGCCCGCGCCTGCTCGTCCAGGTCACCGCCGTACCCGGTCGACCCCACGATCACGACCGGGTACTGCTCGGCGATCCGCTCCGCGGCGATCAGGAACTCCGGCACCGTGTTCTCCGGCACGAACCGCGCGACCACCAGCGCGAACGGGGTGTCGGCGAGGTGCGCGTCACCGGCGTGCAACGGCAGGTCCGTCGTCTCGGTCCCGCCGTACGGGATCACCACACCGGTCTTGTCGAACTCGCGCTGCCAGTAGTGACCGATCGCGTCCGCGTCGAACACGAGCCGGTCGGCGAACCGAGCCGTGAACCGGGCGCCGGACTTGAACACGAACTTCGCGAGGCGACCCCACTTGGCCCGCTCCCACTCGATGCCGTCCACGTTGACCACCGTGGGGATGCCGGCGAGCTTCAGGAGCGGGAGCCAGAACCCGTTCGCGCAGTTCATCACCAGCGCGACATCGGGGCGACGTCGGATCGTGTCGAGGACCGCGGTCAGGCCGTGGGTCAGCGTCGACAGCGACCTGGACTCCAGCCCCCGGGTCGCGCGACGGGTGATGCGCTCGTCGAGGGACGGGTCCCCGACCCGCTCCTGACCGGGGCGGCCGTACACCGTCACGTCCCAACCGTGATCGGCCAGGTGGGGCGCGATGTGCCGCACCGCCGTCTCGAACCCGCCGTAGTACGACGGGTACCCACGCGTCCCGATGACCGCCGCACGCTTCGACATGCTCGCTCCGTTTCCCTGGTCAACTGCAATGAAATACTACATTGCAGTTCCGGGTTCCGGAAGAGCGAGAGTCAGATCGCGGCGTCCGTCGTCGTCGTCGCGATCCGGTAGATCGACGTCGTCGCCGCCAGGAACAGCGTGGTGCCGTCGTCCCCGCCGAAGCAGAGGTTGGCCACCGTCTCCGGCACGTCGATCTGCCCGAGCCGTCGCCCGGACGGGGCGAACACCACGACACCCCGGTGCGACGACGACCACACGTTGCCGTGCACGTCGACGCGGATGCCGTCCGGCGCACCCTCGCCGGGGTCGAGCCGCGCGAACACGCGGCCGTTCTTCAGCCGCTCGCCGTCCCGGTCGTAGGCACGGATGACCGGCTCGTCGGACGACGAGCTCGCGATGTACAGGACCCGTTCCGTCGGGTCGAACGCCAACCCGTTCGGTTCGTCGAGGTCGACCGCCACCGGGCGCAGCCCTGCTCCGTCGGGACCGCAGCGGAACACCCAGTGGTCGCCGTACTCCCGCTCGCCCGGGTGCCCCTCGCGCGGCTGCGTGATGCCGTACGCGGGGTCGGTGAACCAGACGCTGCCGTCACGGGCCACCACGACGTCGTTCGGGGAGTTCAGCCGGACGCCGTTCCACGAGTCGACGATCGGGGTGACGACGCCGTCCCTGTCCCGCTCGACTCGCCGGAGTCCGTGCGAGCACTGCACCACGCTGCCGTCGCGGTCGAGGGTTCGACCGTTGGTGAACTCGACACCCTCGGCGTAGGCGTCGACCACCCCGGTGTCGGCGTGCCACTGCCGGATGCGGTCACCGGGGATGTCGGACCAGCGCAGCGTCCTCGTCGCGGGGATCCAGCACGGGCCCTCGGCCCAGGTGCTGCCCGTGGCGATCAGGTCGAGCGCGGTGGGGTCGGGAACGAGGTCGGTCAGCCCACGGGGCACGTCGTCATGCACGCCGCCAGCGTATGCCGGTTCAGTCGATCTCGGGCTCCCGGAACCGCGAGAGGAAGCCCTCGCGCGTGGGGACGTAGAGGGCCTGGAACGCGTCCAGGACGGCGGAGAGCTCGCCGGCCAGCACCGCGTCGTGCACCACGTCGACGGTGGACCGGAGGGCCTGGACGTCCACCGTCGTGACCCCACCACCCGGGGAGAGGAACCGCGCGAGCTCGGTGTCGATGCGTCCGACCTGGCCGTCGAGCTCCGCGTTGCCGACCCGCTCCGTGAGGACGCGGAAGAACGCGCTCACGCCGCGTGCGATACGGAGCCCGTCCCCGGAATCGACACCGGCCCGCACCTCGTCGCGCCGGGCGGTGAGCGCTTCTGCGATGGCACGCACGTCAGTCCCGACCACCCTGCGAGCTGCGTACTCGTTGAACATCGCCGACACGAACAGCGCTCGGTTCGTGCGATCCGGCGCGAGCTCGGCGACCGTCGTCTGCCGGCCGGCCGACATCTCGATGAGGCCGGACTCGGCGAGACGGATCAGCGCGTGCCGGATCGGCGTGCGGGACATCCCGAGCCACGCCATCAGTTCCTCGTCGCGCAGCACCTCGCCGGGGAGGAGCTGACCCGACTGGATCGCGTCGAACATGGCGTCGTACGCCCGGTCACGGAGGAAGGTGCGACCGGCCGGCCGCTCGGCGCTTCCGGGGAGCGGCATCAGATCGTCTCCTGGGCACGTGCTCCGAGCACGGTTCGTGGGTGTGCGTCGTGGGCGTCGAACCAGTGGCGGAGGACGGCCTCGGCGTGGTCGCCGTCACCGTCCGCCACCGCAGCGGCGAATCCGTCCAGGTCGAGTTCGTCCAGCGACGGCGTGCGCTCGGGCGCGATCGTCCAGGTCCGGAGCACGTGCGGCACGAGTTCGTCCCACGCCTGCCGGAGTCGTGGGTTGCCGATGACCCCGACGAGTGTGTCGAAGACGCCGTCCTCAGCGATCAGATCGGTCGCCGACCGGACGGACCGCGTGCGCCGCACGACGGCGTCGCGCTGGGAGACCGACGTTGCCGGGACGACGATCCGCGACGACACGGCGAGCAGCTCACCGAGCAGGGAGAACGACGACGACGCCCGGCGCGGGTCGAGGTCGGCGACGAGGGTCCCGCGCTGCGGCAGCACGTCGACGAGCCCCACTGCTGCCAGCCGGTCGATCGCCTCGCGCACCGGGGTCCGGGACGCGTTCGCCCACGACTCGACGTCGGACTCGCTGATCGTCTCCCCCGGCTGCAACTGCCCGCTCACGATCGCATCGCGCAGTTTCGCGAACACGACGTCACGGAGCAGCAGTCGCTTCGCCGGACGGGTCGGCTTCGGGATCGGCATGCACACAGCATAAAGCCATCACTGGATATCAGATACTGCGCGGTCGAGCACGGCGTGTCGACATCCGCACCGACCGTTCGGCTCAGGCCCGGTCGATGATCTCCCGCATCGCCGCCGACGCAGCCGAGGCGTCACCTGCCGCGATCGCTCGAGCGACCGCGACGTGCAGTCCGATGTCGTGCAGGTCCGGGCCGATGCCGGCGCGCTCGTCGAGCGCACGGTCCACCACACCGCCGAGGTGGCGGAACAGCGCGTTGCCCGACATCCCCAGGATCCTGCGGTGCAGCTCCCGATCGGCCTGGAGGAACGCGGCAGCGTCATCGGGGCCGGTGGCGGCGGCGAGACGGTCGGCGGCGGCGAGCAGCGCCTCCAGTCGGTCCCGGCAGGACGCGTCCGACGCGCGCTCCGCGGCTGCCGCGGCCGCGGCGGGTTCGATCGCGCGCCGCAGGGCGCGCAGTTCGGCGAGCACCTGGTCGCGGTCCGGTCCGGCGAGTCGCCACCCGACCACGCGCGGATCGGAGACATCCCACATGCCGATCGGCACCGCGACGACGCCGACGCGGCGTCGGGCGGTCAGCAGTCCGAGGCCGACCAGGACGCGGACAGCCTCCCGGACGATGCTGCGACTCGCCCCGGTGCGTTCGACGAGCTGGTCGATGCTGCGACGTTCCCACGCCGGGTGCGCTCCGGTGACGACCGCGGCGCCGAGCTCGTCGAGCACCCGGTCGAACGTGCTGGTCACCGCTGCGACACCGGGCTCACGACGAGTTCGTCGATGCGCACGTGCGCGGGCGACCCGAGCACGAACGAGACGGTCCGGGCGATGTCGGTCGGCTGGAGCATGACGGCCCGGGCGGCGTCGTCCGGCACCGAGGGCCGCTGGTCGAGGAAGTCGGTCGCGACGTCGCCGGGGCAGAGGTGCGTGGCGCGGACCCCGTGTGGTGCCTCCTGTTGGTTGAGTGTCCGGACGACCGAGCCGAGGGCGCTCTTGCTCGCCGAGTAGGCGACCCCGGCACCCGGCTGGAACGACCACCCGGCGTACGAGGACACCACGACGACCACCCCGCCGGACTCGCGCAGCGCGGGGAGCGCCGCGTCGACGACGGAGACGACCGCCGTGAGGTTCGTGTCCACGATCGCGCGGAAGTCGGGCACCGACTGGTCGTCCCACCGACGCCGCGGGGCGTTCAGGCCGGCGGCGAGCACGAGCCCGTCGAGCCGCCCGTGCTCGGCGAGCACTGCGTCCCGAGCGGCGCGCACGGCATCGTCGTCGGAGACGTCGAGCGGCAGGGCGCGGGCCGAGCCGCCGTCGGCGCGGATCGCGGCGACGACCTCGTCGAGCGCCTCGGGTCGTCGGCCGCTGACCACCACGGTCCAGCCGTCGGCCGCCGCCGCCCGGGCACTCGCGGCCCCCATGCCGCTGCCGCCGCCGGTGATCCACAGGACTCGCTGCTCCGTCATGCTGGAATAGTATGCCTATTGCAGTCGCCGTCGACCTGGGTCGTGGCCTGCCCGACGAACAGGAGCGCCCGATGCACCTCGACCTGACCGACCGCGTCGTCATCGTGACCGGGGCCGCCCGCGGCATCGGGCACCGTATCGCCTCGCGCTTCGCCGACGAGGGAGCACGCGTCGTCGCCCTCGACCTCGCGTTCGAGCCGGACTTCCCGCTCGAGCACGTGGTCTGCGACGTCGCCGACCCCGCTTCCGTCCATGCCGCCGTGGACACGGTCGTCGAACGGCACGGCACGATCGACGTCCTCGTGAACAACGCGGGCATCAACGTCGAGGGCACCGTCGCCGAGCTGGAGTGGGACGCCTGGCGTCGCTGCATGGACGTCAACCTCGGCGGCACGTTCCTGATGAGCCAGGCCGTCGCCCCGGTGATGCAGGCGGCGGGTCGCGGCCGGATCATCAACGCGGCGTCCTTCGCGGCGATCGTGCCGAGCGTCGGCAGCGCTGCCTACGCGGCCTCGAAGTCGGCCGTCGTGGCCTTCACCCGGGTGCTCGCGTCGGAGCTCGGGCCGTGGGACATCACCGTGAACGCCTACGCACCGGGCATGGTGCCGACGGCGATGAACGGCTTCGCGACGATGCCGACGGAGGCGCAGGACCGGCTGCTCGACACGCTGTCGCTCCGGCGGTGGGAGACCCCGGACGACGTCGCGGACCTGCTCGTGTTCGTGGCGAGCGACGCCGCGGGCTACATCACCGGGACGCTGCTCGACGTGTCGGGCGGCAAGCTCGCGACGCAGATCCCGTCCCGGGCGCACGGGCGCTGACCGGCGTCAGCGTCCGTCAGCGCAGCATGCGTCCGAGCAGGTCGCGCAGCGACCGCCGGTCATCGACCGGCAACCGCGTCGTCAGGGGCAGCAGTGCGTCGCGCATCGCCGCCTCGAGCGACCGTGCGACCTCGAGGCCGGCCGACGTGATCACGACGTCGACCGCGCGGGCGTCCTCGGCGTTGGGCTCCCGCGCGAGCAACCCATTCGCCGACGCGCGCGCGACGAGGCCGGTCATCGTCGACCGCTCGAGCCCGAGGTAGTCAGCCAGGTCACCGATCCGCAGCCGACGATCGCGCAGGATCGCGAGCACCCGCAGCTGCGTCAGGGAGACCCCGGCGTCCGCGGCGATACCGGTCAGCGCCCCCATCGTGCGGAACGCCGTCTCGCCGAGTGCATCGACGAGCAGTTCGTCCTCGGTCATCTCCTGCATGTGCCCAGCCTACTTGACTCGTTTCGTGTTGCGAACTACTTTATTTCGTAACACGAATCATCAGGAGGACACCATGCACGCAGCAGTCGTCACCACCTTCGGCCACGCCCCGACCTGGCAGGAGTTCGCGGAGCCCACCCCGGCGGACGGCGAGGTCGTCGTCGAGGTCGTCGCCGCCGGGCTCCACCCGCGCGTCCGCTCGCAGGCCGACGGATCCCACTACACGAGCGAGGGCTCGCTCCCACTGATCCCCGGCGTCGACGGCGTCGGGCGTTTCCCGGACGGCTCGCTCCGCTACTTCGCCGTCGGCAGCGACACCCGCGGGTCGATGGCCGAACGCGTCGCCGTCGACCCGCGCGCGAGCGTCGCCCTGCCCGACGGCGCCGACCCGGTCGCGATCGCCGCTGGTGCCAACCCGGTGATGTCGTCCTGGGTGGCCCTCCGCCGTCGGATCACGTTCGAGCCCGGCAGCCGTGTGCTCGTCCTCGGCGCGACCGGGGCGTCCGGCACCGCCGCCGTGCAGGTCGCGAAGCACCTCGGCGCGTCGCACGTGGTCGCGAGCGGCCGCGACGCCGCCCGGCTCGCAGCACTCCGCGACCTCGGTGCCGACGTCGTCGTCCCGCTCGACGACGTCGAGGGCGTGGCCGCCGCGGCCGCCGACGTGGACGTCGTCATCGACTACGTCTGGGGACAGCCCGCAGCGGATGTCATGCGGGCACTCGTCACGGCCCGGTCCGAGCGCGGTCGTCGCCTCGACTGGATCGCGATCGGGTCGACGGCCGGCCAGGAGGCACGGATCCCCTCCGCCGCGCTCCGTGCGTCCGGCCTCACGATCGTCGGGAGCGGCCAGGGCTCGGTCGGTCGCGCCGCGTTCGTCGCGGAGCTGCCCGGGATCGTCGCCGCGATCGCGGACGGCACGATCCGCGTCGACGCGACGGGCGTGCGGTTCGCGGAGGTCGAGTCAGCCTGGGCCGGACAGGGCGGGACCGGCGCGGGCAGAGTGGTCCTGCAGGCCTGATCCTCGATCGGCCTCCCTGTCCGTCCACTCAGGCTCTCCACATCGCGCGCTCCGTAGGCTGTGAGGGCCCAGTGAGCCGGACTGCAGCCCGACCCCGAGGAGGTGTCCGATGGTCACCGTCCTCGTCGCGTTCGCGGTCGTCGCCCTGATCGTCCCCGCCCTGACCCCCGTCCTCGGCCGCCGCGTGTTCTTCGTGGCGGCCCTCGCACCGGCAGCGGCCGCGGTCCTCACCGTGGCCCAGACCCGGACCGCGTTGGACGGCGGTGTCTCCGAGCGGTTCGGGTGGGTGCCACAGCTCGACCTCGCGATCGCCCTGCGGATGGACGCTCTGTCGTGGGTGCTCGCCCTCGTCGTCTCGGTGGTCGGTGCCCTCGTGCTCGTCTACTGCGCGTCGTACTTCGGTCGCGACGAACCCGGACTCGGTCGGTTCGCCGGCGTCCTCACCGCCTTCGCCGGGTCGATGTACGGCCTCGTGGTCGCCGACGACGTCATCGTCCTGTTCGTCCTGTGGGAGGCCACCACGGTCTTCTCCTACCTGCTCATCGGCCACGACTCGGTGAAGCGCGCCAGCCGTGCGGCCGCGATGCAGGCCCTCGTCGTCACCACGGCCGGCGGCCTCGCGATGCTGGCCGGGCTCGTGATGCTCTCGGTCACGGCGGGCACCACCTCGCTCTCCGGGATCATCGCAGACCCGCCGACGGGCACGATCGTCTCCGTCTCCGTGGTCCTCGTGCTGCTCGGCGCCCTGACGAAGTCGGCGATCGTCCCCTTCCACTTCTGGCTCCCGGCCGCGATGGCCGCGCCCACCCCGGTCAGCGCCTACCTGCACGCCGCGGCGATGGTGAAGGCGGGCATCTACCTCGTCGCCCGCCTGGCTCCCGCGTTCGCGCTGCTCGAGGGGTGGCGGGAGACCATCACCCTGCTCGGTGTCGCCGGCATGCTCATCGGCGGGTACCGGGCGCTCCGGCAGACGGACGTCAAGCTCCTGCTCGCCTACGGCACGGTCGCGCAGCTCGGGTTCCTGGTCCTCGCCGCCGGGTGGGGAGCACCGGCGGTCGCGCTCGGCGGGGTCGCGCTGCTCGTGGCGCACGCGGCGTTCAAGTCGACCCTGTTCCTCGTCGTCGGGGCGATCGACCACGTCACCGGCACCCGCGACCTCGCGAAGCTGAGCGGGCTCGGTCGGAAGCTCCCGTGGCTCGCGGTGGTGGCGGTCCTCGCGCTGCTGTCCATGGCCGGCATCCCGCCGACGATCGGGTTCGTCGCGAAGGAGGCCGTCCTCACCGGGTTCATCGAGTCGCTGCACGGCCCCGATGCCGGCTGGGCGTGGTTCGCGCTCGTCGGCGTGACGATCGGTTCGGTGCTGACGGTGGCGTACTCGCTCCGGTTCCTCTGGGGCGCGTTCGCCCGCAAGCCCGGGGTGCCCGACACGGAGCCGCACGCCCTGCACGGGCTCGGTGTCGTCCCGTCGGTCCTGGCGCTCACCGGCCTCGCACTCGGGATCGCGACGCCGTTGGTGGCGCACGGCCTCGAGCCCGCGGCGCGCGCCGCCGCACTCCCCGGCGAGGTCCCGCACCTCGCCCTCTGGCACGGCCTCGAGCCGGCGCTCGGCCTGTCCGCGATCACCCTCGTCGGTGGTCTCGCACTCTTCGCCCTGCGCCGCCCGGTCGAGGCGCTGCAGCACCGTCTGGCAGGGTTCCCGAGCGCGTCGAGCATCTACCGGCACGTCATGCGCGGACTCGACCGCGGGGCGACCGCCCTCACCGCCGGGGTCCAGCGCGGTTCGCTCCCCTACTACCTGACGGTGATCCTGTCGGTGTTCGTCGCCGGCGCCCTCGTCAACCTGGTCATCGGCGGCCCGTGGGCGTTCCACGTCCGGTTCGCCGACTCGTGGGGCCAGGTCCCCGTGGTCATCGTGATGTCCGTCGCGGCGATCGCCGTGCTCACCGCGAAGACCCGGTTCGCGGCCGCGGTCCTGGTCGGGGTGACCGGGTACGGCATGTCCGTGCTCTTCGTCCTGCACGGCGCGGTCGACCTCGCGCTGACGCAGATGGTGGTCGAGACGGTGACGCTCATCGCGTTCGTGCTCGTCCTCCGCCGGCTCCCCCCGCGGATCGCCACGACCAACCCGTCCCGCTTCCGGATCGTCCGAGCGCTGTTCGCCGCACTCTCGGGTGTGACCCTCGCGATCGTCGTGGTCGTCGCCGCCTCGGCCCGCACCGCCGAGCCGCTCTGGCCGGACCTGCCGGCACTGACGAGCTCGTTCGGCCACGGCCTGAACGTGGTGAACGTGGCGCTGGTGGACCTCCGCGGCTGGGACACCCTCGGCGAGCTGACCGTCGTGGTCGCAGCGGCCACCGGTGTCGCGAGCCTGATCTTCGTGAACTCGCGGGAGGACACGCTCCCCCGTCTCCGCGACCTCCCCTCGACGGTCGCGGCCGACAAGCACCGCCCCGACGGCGAGCCCCGCGCCTGGCTGCCGACGAGCGCCGCGATCCCGACCGGGCGCTCGGCACTGCTCGACGTCGTCGTGCGCCTGCTGTTCCACGGCCTGATCGTGCTGTCCGTGTACCTGCTGTTCGCCGGGCACAACGCGGCGGGCGGCGGCTTCGCGGGCGGCCTCGTCGCGGGCATCGCCCTCGCGGCCCGGTACCTCGCCGGTGGTCCGGCCGAACTCGGCGCCGCGGCTCCGGTCCGCGCCGGTCGGCTGCTCGGGCTCGGTGTCGCCACCGCCGCGATCACCGCGCTCGTGCCGATGTTCTTCGGGAAGGACGCCCTGTACTCGGAGTTCTTCGAGGCGACCGTCCCGGTGCTCGGGCACGTGGAGTTCGTCACGGCGACGTTCTTCGACATCGGCGTGTACCTCGTGGTCGTCGGCCTGGTGCTCGACGTCCTCCGCAGCCTCGGGGCCGAGGTCGACCGGCAGCGCCTGGCGGACGCCTCGACGCCCGTGCAGGACATGCTCGAGACCCCCACCCCGGAAGGGAGCGCCACGTGACCGTCACCCTCGTGCTCGTCATCGCGATGGCGGTGCTGTTCTCCTGCGGCGTCTACCTGCTGCTCGAACGGTCGCTGACCCGGATGCTGCTCGGCTTCCTGCTGCTCGGCAACGCGCTCAACCTGCTGCTCCTCGTGATGTCCGGTGCCGCCGGGGACCCGCCGATCGGCAAGACGTCCGAGGGCATCGCCGACCCGCTCCCGCAGGCGTTCGCCCTCACCGCGATCGTGATCACCTTCGCGGTCAGTGCGTTCCTGCTCGCCCTCATCCACCGCTCCTGGAAGCTGTCCCGCGCCGACGAGGTCGAGGTCGACGAGGCCGACGTCGCGATCGGCCGCGAACGCGACGAGGTCGCCGACGAGGACCCGGAGACCACCACCGACGCAGAACAGGAGGCGACCCGATGACCTGGCTCGTCCCGCTCCTCGTCCTCGTCCCGCTGCTCGGTGCCGCGGTCGCGCTCGGACTCCTCAACCACCAGAAGCTCCAGCGGGCGATCACCGTCGTGGTGCTCGTGGTCGCGCTGGCGGTCGCGGCGACGCTCATGGTGCTCGTCGACCAGCACGGCACGATCGTCGTGCAGGTCGGCGGGTGGGAGGCCCCCTACGGCATCTCGCTCGTGGTCGACCGACTGAGCGCGCTGCTCCTCACTGTGAGCGCGAGCGTGCTGCTCATCGTCCTGCTGTTCTCGATCGGGCAGGGGCTCGCCGCGGACGACGGCGAGGCACCGGTGACGATCTTCTACCCGACGTACCTCGTGCTGGCTGCTGGCGTGCTCGACTCGTTCATCGCCGGTGACCTGTTCAACCTGTACGTGGCGTTCGAGATGCTCCTGGTGGCGAGCTACGTGCTCATCACCCTCGGTGGCAGCGAGCAACGCGTCCGGGCCGGGACGACGTACATCGTGACGAGCCTCATCGCGTCGGCGATCTTCCTCGCGGCGATCGGCCTCGTCTACGGCGCGACCGGCACCGTGAACATCGCGCAGATCAGCGAGCGGATGGCCGGACTGCCGGAGCACGTGCAGCTGCTGCTCCACACGATGCTGCTCATCGGCTTCGGCATCAAGGCGGCCGTGTTCCCGCTGGCGTTCTGGCTGCCCGACTCGTACCCGACGGCTCCGGCCCCGGTGACGGCGGTCTTCGCGGGCCTGCTGACGAAGGTCGGCATCTACGCGATCATCCGACTCGAGACGATCATCTTCCCGAGGCCACAGCTCAACACCGTGCTGCTCATCGTGGCGATCCTGACGATGGTGGTCGGCGTGCTCGGTGCGGTGTCGCAGACCGACGTGAAACGGCTGCTGTCCTTCACGCTCATCAGCCACATCGGGTTCATGGTGATGGGCATCGGCCTCGGCTCGGTCGTGGGCACGGCCGCGGCGGTGTTCTACACCGTGCACCACATCGTCGTGCAGACCACGCTCTTCCTGGTCTCGGGGTTGATGGAACGGGTCGGCGGCACCACCTCGACCCGGTCGCTCGGCGGGCTGCTCAAGGCGTCCCCGCTCCTGGCGGCGCTGTACCTCGTGCCGGCGTTCAACCTGGGTGGCATCCCGCCGTTCTCCGGGTTCATCGGGAAGCTCGGGCTGTTCCGCGCCGCGGCGATCGACGGCTCGCCCTTGGCGTACGCGACCATCGCCGCCGGCGTCGTGACGAGCCTCCTCACCCTGTACGCGCTCATGCGCGTCTGGGACGCCGCCTTCTGGCGGCCGCGCCCGGCGGCCGAGGCCGCGGCACCGCACGCGAGCGTGGCCGAGCCGCACGCGCACCTGCGGTCCCCGGAACCCGCCCCGCTGACCGTGTCCGAGGACACGGGCAAGGCCTTCCACCCGGGAGGCACGGTGACCGTCACCGACGCGGCGCACGCGAGTCGCGCCTCCAGTCCGGAGACCGCACCGACGGCCACGCAGGACGGCGTCGGTGAGGCACCAACCCGCGTGAAGCTGCCGCGCATGCTCGTCGGCGTGACCACGGTCGCGGTCCTCGGGTCGGTCGCCCTGACGGTCGTCGCCGGCCCGCTGTACGGGTACGCGACGCGCGCGGCCGAGTCACTCGAGTCCCCCGACCAGTACGTGCAAGCGGTCCTCGGAGGTGGGCGATGAGCGACACGCGCCGGATCACCAACGCCCGCCGGATCGCCGTCGCCTGGCGCTACGACGTCCCGCTCGTCGCCGGGCTCACCGTCCTGTGGGCGTTGCTCTGGGGCTCGTGGACTCCGCTGACCCTGCTCTGCGGCATCGTCGTGGCGTTGCTCGTGACGCAGGCGCTCCCGCTCCCGCCGGTGCCCCTGTCGCCCCGGTTCTCGCTCGTGCACTTCGCGTGGTTCCTCGTGGTGTGGTCGGGCCTCGTCGTCCTGGCGTCGTTCCGGGTCGCCTGGGTGGCGCTCCGGCCGCGAGGGGTCCGGCGCAGCTCGATCACCCTGCTGCAGCTGCACACCACGTCCGAGATGACCTTCACGCTGGCGACGCTCGCGATCTCGCTCGTGCCGGGGTCCTACGTGGCCGACGTCGACCTGCGCCGTCGCCGACTGCTGCTGCACGTGCTCGACACCGAACGCGTCGAGCAGGTGGACGCCGCACGGCGCGAGGCCCTCGCGATCGAGGCGATGGTCATCCGCGCCCTCGGGTCGAAGCAGGACCTGTCCGAACTGTCCGAGCCACTGCCGGAGGTCACCCGATGAGCGCCGCCGTCGTCGTCATGGGCATCGGGATCGCCCTCGTCCTCGCGCTCCTCGGCGCCACCCTCGCACTCGCGGTCTCCCGGATCGTGCGGGGCCCGACCATCCTCGACCGCATGATCGGGTCGGACATGGTGTTGACGACCGCTCTCATCGTGATCGGTGCCGCGATGGTCGTGCGGCGGGACCTCACTGGGGTGCCCGTCCTGGTGGTCATCGCCGCGACGAGTGTGTTCGCCACGATCGCCGTCGCGCGGGCCGTCACGCCGTCGTCCGATCCGTCCGACGAGGGACTGACCGTCACCACGCCGGAGCAGGCCACGGAAGGGGACCGCTCGTGATCGACGTCATCCAGGGCTTCATCGACGGTGCGGGGGTCCGCGCATGGATCGCGATGGGACTGCTGCTCGTCGGAGCGCTGCTGTCCCTCGGCGCGGGTGTGGGGATCGTGCGCTTCCCCGACCCGCTCGTCCGGCTGCACGCCATGGCGAAGCCGCAGGTCCTCGGGCTGGCGTTCGCGCTGGCCGCGATCGTCGTCGCCGTGTGGACGTGGACGGCGCTGTGGGTCATCCTGCCGATCATGGTGTTCCAGCTGTTCCTCGTGCCGGTGTCCACGCACATGATCGCCCGGGCGGGCCTGCGGTCGAACGACTACCGCCACGAGGACCTGCTCGTCGACGACACGGAGTCGTAGACCGCGCGCCCGGACGACAGGTGCGCACGGTGCACCACGCGCACTTGTCGTCGACGCGCGCACCTGACGGCCTGGAGGCACGGTGCCAGCTGACACCGTGCCTCCAGGCCGTCAGCTGGTCACTCCGCGACGCGGCGCGGCAGCAGTAGGTTGACCACCGATGCGAGCACCACGATCGCCGCGGACGCGGCGGGCAGCAGCATCGCTGCCGCGGCGCCGTGCTGCTCCGCGACGTCGCCGGCGACCGCCGACGTGAGCGACTGCCCGACGATCACGGCGGACCCGAGGATCGTCATGGTCGTGGCGGAACGGCCGACGGGCGAGCGGTCCGACCCGAGGCTGTACTGCGCGACCAGGGTCGGGCCGATGCCGACGCCCAGCACTGCGAGGACGATGCCGACGGCGAGCACGGACCCGGCCTGCGAGAACGCGATCGCCCCGCCGAGCAGGACGACGCCGAACACGAGCCACCGCCAGCCGAGGGCGAACCGGGTCGGGAAGGCAGCCGATCCGAGGGCGAGCCCCGCGGACCCGATGCCCATCAAGCCGTACAGGAGTCCCGCCTGCGAGGGCTCGCCGTGGGTCTCCATGAACGCCGTCAACGAGGTCAGCGTCGACCCGAAGAACATGCCGACGCCGAGGATCCCGATCACCACGACGACGAGCCGGGGGCGGAGGAGTTCGCGGGCAGGGGCCTGCACGAGTTCCTCGTGACGACCGAGCACGAGTTTGCCGGTCGGGTGCAGGGCGAACGCGGTGACGAACACGAACGTCAGCGCCGATGCCCCGGCGACGGCGACCCACGGGGCGATGGCACTCGCCAGGACTCCGACCAGGAACGGGCCGATGATGAAGACGGTCTCGTCGGCGGCGGACTCGTACGCCATCGTGCCGCTGAGGACCTTGCCACGGCGCGCGGGGGCCATCCGCTGCCCGATGATCGCGACGAGCCGCGTGCGGGACATGGGGGCGACCTGCGGTGCGGAGGCGCCGATGCAGAACGCCATCGCGAGCACGGCGAGGTCGGGCGCGGTCCCGGTCACGACGAAGGGGAACACCCCGAGCAGCACGGCGTTCACCAGGCCGACGGGGACGAGCACGGTGCGCTGGCCGAACCGGTCGGCCGCGGCGCCGACCATCGGGCCGAACACCGCCGCGCCGATGCCGACGGAGGCCGAGTTGATGCCGCCGAGGGCCACGGAGTCGCGGGCGGAGACGACGAGCGTCAGGACGCCGACGACCATCATGGCGAACGGGAGCCGTGCGATGAACGCGACCGGGAAGTACCACCGCCCGGCGTGGGCGATGAGCGATCGGTCGTCCGCCGTCGAAGCAGGCGGAGCAGGAGTGGTGTGGAGCATGGGGTGTGCCTTCTCGGCCCGACCCGGTGCTGCGGGGGCGGACCCATCGGGTGCCGCCGTTGTCCGCCGGGAGCGCCGACGGCCGGTAGATACACACTGCGTGTTGGTGGAGCCCGTTCAGGGTACCAGCGGTAACGGTTCGTCACCCGGGGCCCACGGGGCGAAGGGTCCTCATATCGTGGCGCGCATGGAACAGCGACGCATGGGGCGGACGGGCGCTCCCGTGAGCGCGCTGACCCTCGGGAGCAGGGCACTCGTCGCCGTCGCGGAACGGGAGCCCGACGACGCCGTCCGGCTCGTCCACGAGACGCTCGCCCGTGGCGTCACCTCGGTGGACGTGTCCGACGCGGACGGTGCCGGGCTCGCGGAGAGCATCGTCGGGGCGGCACTCGGCGACCGGCGGGACGACGTCTTCCTGTCGGTCCGGTTCGGCGACCCGGTCGACCGTGACCCGTCGCACCACGGCAACGGTCGACGATGGATGTTCCGCGCGGTCGAGCGGAGTCTGAGCCGGCTCGGTACGGACGTCATCGACCTGTACCAACCGGCCCACCCCGACCCGGCGACGTCGCTCGACGAGACGCTCGACGCCCTGGCGGACCTGGTGTCGCAGGGCAAGATCCGTGCGTTCGGGATCCCGGGCTTCCCGGCCGAGGAACTCGTCGAGGCGCAGTGGCTCCGGTCCGGCTCCAAGAGCGTCACCGCGACGCACGCCCCGTACTCGATCCTCACGCGGACGGCGGAGCGCACGACGTTCCCGGTCGCTCGCCGCTTCGGACTCGGCGTGCTCGCGGCAGCACCGCTCGCCGGCGGCTGGCTCGCCGGCGCGTACCGGAACGGCACCGTGCAACCCCGGTCACCCCGGGTGGTCGAGGAGCCGCACGCCTACGACATCGGTGCCCCGGCGAACCGCCGGAAGCTCGAGGTCGCCGACCGACTGGGGCGGCTCGCGGACGAGGCCGGGCTCACGCTCCTCGAGCTCGCGGTCGGGTTCACGTTGACGCACCCGGACGTGTCCTCGGTGGTCATCGGTCCACGCACGGTCTCGCACGTGGACGCCTACGCGCAGGCATCGGAGGTCGCGCTCGACGACGGCGTGCTCGACGCGATCGACGCGATCGTGCCGCCGGGGACCCACGTGCTCGAGGGCGACACGGGCGTCGTGCTGCCGGGGCTCACCCGGGAGCGGTTGCGCGGACGCGTCCTCGCCCGCTGACGCTGCGGCGTGCGCCGGTGTCTCGTTCCTGCCGCGGTGTCTCGCGCGGTGGGCGGCGTCCTCCGCGTGCAGCACCTCGGTCAGGAACGGAGAAGCGCGTCCGGTCCCGCCGCGGCACGATGGACCCACACCGACCGGGAGGACCGAGACCATGGCCACCACGAAGGACACCCGCACCACGAAGACCGGTACCGCGTTCACCGACGAGGAGCGCGCCGCCATGCAGGAGCACGCCGCCGAGGTGAAGCGCGCCCGCAGCACGAAGGGCACGAAGGCCGAGAAGGCAGCGGCCGACGCGGCAGCGGTCGTCGACAAGATCGCCGAGATGCCCGAGCCGGACCGCGGGCTGGCGGAACGCATCCACCGGATCGCCCTCGAGACCGCCCCCGACCTCGCGCCGCGGCTCTGGTACGGGATGCCCGCCTACGCGAAGGACGGCAAGGTGGTGTTCTTCTTCCAGGATGCCGCCAAGTTCAGGGCCCGCTACGCCACCCTCGGGTTCCAGGACCCCGCGCAGCTCGACGACGGATCGTTCTGGCCGACGTCGTGGGCGATCACGCCCGAGTTCACCGGGTCCGACGAGGCGACGGTCGCCGACCTCATCCGACGAGCGGTGGCCTGAGGCGACGAGCCACGTCGCCGCGGTCCGCGCGCCTAGGATCTCGACCATGGTGGAGATCCCGCAGCCGAAGCCGACGGACCTGCTCACGATCGGCGAGGTCGTCGAACGGACCGGGGTCGCCGCATCGGCGCTGCACTTCTACGAACGCAAGGGCCTCATCCACCCCGAGCGCACGGCCGGCGGCACACGGCTCTACCCGCGGCACGTCGAGCGGCGCATCGCGATCATCCAGGTCGCCAAACGCCTCGGCATCCCGCTGAGCGAGGTCGCCGAGCAGTTCGCGACGCTCCCCTCCGACCGCATGCCGTCCCTCCGTGACTGGAACCGGCTGAACGAGCGGTGGCGCGCCCGGTTGCGCGCCCGGCAGCTCGAGCTCGAGCGCCTGCAGCAGGAGATGACGCAGTGCATCGGCTGCGGGTGCATCTCACTGAACGCGTGCCTGGTCATGAACCCGGGAGACCAGTTGGGCGCCGAGGGGCGCGGGGCCCGACGGTTGCTGCCGATCGAGGACGAGGCGCCGGACGCGACCGACTGACGGCCTGGAGGCGCGTGGCGGCGCCGCCACGCGCCTCCCGTCCATCAGCGGGTCGCGTCCCGCAATCCCTCGTCGACCCGCGTCAGCAGCGCGAACGTCGCGGCGACGTCCCGCTCGTCCCCGGCGAGCGCCGCGCGGAGTGCGGTGGCCCAGTGCGCGTGCAGCCGCTCGATGCTCTGCCCGGCGAGCTCGGTCGAGAACAGCCGCACCGTCCGGGCGTCCTCCGGGTCGGGTCGGCGCTCGACCATCCCCTTCGCCACGAGGGACCCGAGCGCGACACTGAGGTTGCTGCGTTTGAGTGCCACCGCATCCGCCACCGCACTCGGCGTCGATCCCGGGTTCCGGTCGATCCAGCGCATCACGAGTGCCTCGGTGCCGGTGAGCGGCACGATGTCGAGCGACCGCGCACCGTGCGGATCGACCTCGCGCGAGATCCGGAGCACGACGTCGGCGAGCTCGGCGAGGAGGTCGTCGGACACCGCGGGTTCCATGCGGTCACTGTACCGGCGCGGGCAATGAGTTATGATTTCATAATCATGACGACCGACACCGGCTCCATCCGCGCGCACGCCGCGCCGCCCACGACCCGCCAGCAGGGCATCACGACCGGGCTCCTGCTCGTGCTCGGTCTGCTCAGCGCCGTCGCGCCGTTCGCGACGGACCTCTACCTCCCGGCGTTCCCGCAGATGACCGGGGAGCTGCAGGCCTCCGCCACGACCGTGCAGCTCACCCTCACCGCGTTCCTGGTCGGCGTCACCGCGGGGCAGCTCGTCTTCGGGCCGCTCTCCGACCGGTTCGGCCGGGTCCCGCCGCTCCTCGCCGGGGCGGCACTCTGCGTGCTCGCGAGTGCCGCGGCCGTGCTCGCGCCGAACGTCGGCGTGCTCGTCGTCGCCCGCCTCCTGCAGGGCCTCGGTGGAGCGGCCGGGATGGTGATCGGCCGTGCGGTGATCTCCGACCTCGCGACGGGGAAGCCCGCGGCCCGCGCGTTCTCGCTCATGATGATCGTCGGCGGTGTCGCCCCGGTGGTCGCCCCGCTCCTCGGTGGCCTCCTCACCGGGCCGATCGGCTGGCGCGGGCTGCTCACGATCGTGCTCGGGCTGTCGGTCCTCATGCTCGTGGCGGTGCTCGCGGTGGTGCGCGAGACCCACCTCCGCTCGCGCCGCGACGCCCTGCGTGCCGAGCGGCAGGGTTCGGGCTCCCCGCTCCGTGCCCTGCGGTCCCGGACGTTCCTCGGCTACACCGCGGTGTTCGGCTTCGCGTTCGCGGTGATGATGGCGTACATCTCGGCCTCGCCGTTCCTGTACCAGGACATGCTCGGGCTCGGCACGGTCGGGTACGGGCTGGCGTTCGGCCTGAACGCGCTCGCGTTGATGGGGATCAGCATCCTCTCCGCGAAGCTCACCGCGACCCGGTCCGTCACCGGCGTGCTCACCGTCGGGATCGCCCTCGTGCTCGCGTCCACGGTCGCGTTCGCGGTGCTCGTCGTCACCGGTGCGCCGGTCTTCTGGCTGGCCGTCCCGCTGTTCACCGCGGTGGGGTCGCTCGGGCTCGTGCTCGGGAACGCGACGGCGCTGGCGCTCGGCGCGGTGCCGTCTGCGGCCGGCAGCGCCTCGGCCGTCCTCGGTGCGCTGCAGTTCGGCCTGGCCGCGCTGGTGTCGCCGCTCGTGAGCATCGGCGGCGAGGGCACGGCGGCGCCGCTCGCGATCGTGATGCTCGCGTCCGCCCTGGTCGCGGTGGTCGCCCTCGTGCTGGCCCGAGGCCGGAACAGCAGCCGAGGCCGGGGCTGAGGCCGCTGCCGGGGCCGGGGCCGGTCAGCGCGTCCGGGTCCCCCGCGGCCGCAGGAACGGGATCTTCGGCATGAGCCAGTCGACCCACACCACCCGCACACCCGGTGCCACGGCGAGCGCCCACACGATCGAGGCGAGCGCGTCCGTCGGGTAGTGCACGGCGTCGATCGACACCGCGAAGAACACGACGACGATCGCCACGATCCCGAGCGTCAGCGCCAACCGGTGCCACCGGGTGTCGCGGAGGAGCCAGATCAGCGCGATCACGAACGCCGTGATGTAGACCGTGTGCCCGCTCGGGTAGCCGGGGTCCGGCTGCACCGGGAACGGGTGCGGCAGCACGGCGACGTCGGGTCGTGCACGGTGCACGATCTCCTTCACGACCGCCGACGGCACCCACGTGATCGCGATCGTGCCGCCGAAGGCCAGCGCCGGACGGAGGTCCCGGGTGCGCCACCAGATCACCGCGACCACGACGACGGTGATCCCGATCGCCGGACCCGGGCTGATGACGTGGTAGACCGCCGTGGTGAACGCACCGAGGAACCCGGTGTGCAGGCCGTTCAGCGCCTTCGACAGGCCGATGTCGACGGTGCCGAGGGTGAACCCGACGATCGTGATGACGATCACCGCGGCGACGGCGATGGCGACCGATGCGAGCGGGTACGGGCTGCGGTCGAGGATCCCGTTCAGGTCGGACTCTCGTCGGCGGGGGCGGAGCGCTGCGTCGGACATCCGCCCATCGTCCCAGCACCGGCTGCGTCCGCGGCTCCGGCGAGCCTCTGAAAGCACTCAGTGCAGTCGCCGCCGAGTAGACAGGACGCATGACAACCGTTGCCGAGAACATCGTCGCCACCCTTCGTCGGAACAACGTGGAACGGGTGTACGGCCTCCCCGGGGACTCCCTCAACGGCTTCACCGACGCGCTGCGCAAGGACGGCACGATCCGCTGGGAGCACGTCCGGCACGAGGAAGCCGCCGCGTTCGCCGCCTCCGCTGAGGCCGAGCTGACCGGCGAACTCGCCGTCTGCGCGGGCAGCTGCGGCCCCGGCAACCTGCACCTCATCAACGGCCTGTACGACGCGAACCGGTCCCGTGTGCCCGTCCTGGCGATCGCGGCGCACATCCCCACGGCGGAGATCGGCTCCGGCTACTTCCAGGAGACCCACCCGCAGGAGCTCTTCCGCGAGTGCTCGGTCTACGTCGAGTACGTCGCCGACCCGTCGCAGATGCCCCGGCTGCTCGAGATCGCGATGCGCGAGGCGATCGAGAAGCGCGGTGTCGCCGTGCTCGTGATCCCCGGCGACGTCCTGCTCGCCGACGCCGTCGCTCCCCGCACGACGCGCATCGAGCGGACGACCCCGCGCGTCATCCCGTCCGACGCCGAGCTCCAGCGGACCGCCGAGCTGCTGAACGGCGCCGACCGGGTGACGATCCTCGCCGGAGCCGGTGTGGCCGGTGCCCACGACGAGGTCCTCGCGCTCGCCGAACGCCTGCAGGCCCCGATCGTGCACGCGCTGCGGGGCAAGGAGCACATCGAGTGGGACAACCCGTACGACGTCGGCATGACCGGCCTGCTCGGCTTCGCGTCCGGGTACCGCGCCATGGAGGACGCCGACGTCGTCCTCATGCTCGGCACCGACTTCCCGTACCAGCAGTTCTTCCCCGCGAAGGCGAAGCACGTGCAGGTGGACGTCCGGGGGTCACAGCTCGGGCGACGGCACCCCGTCGACATCGGCCTGGTCGGCACGGTCAAGGACACCGCGCTCGCGCTCATCCCCTTGCTCAGTGGCTCGCACCCGACGAAGCACCTCGAGGACGCCCGCAAGCACTACGCCAAGACCCGCGCGAAGCTCGACGACCTGGCGGTCCCCGCCGGCAAGCACAAGCCGCTGCACCCGCAGTACGTCACCCGCGTGCTCGACCGGCTCGCCGACCAGGACGCCGTGTTCATCCCGGACGTGGGCTCCCCCGTCGTGTGGGCGTCGCGGTACCTCACCATGAACGGCGACCGCCGGCTGATCGGGTCGTTCGTGCACGGCACGATGGCGAACGCCGTCCCGCAGGCGATCGGCGCGCAGGCCGCGTTCCCGGAACGGCAGGTCATCGCGATGGCGGGCGACGGCGGCCTGACGATGCTGCTCGGCGAGCTCATCACGATCGTGCAGAACAAGCTGCCCGTGAAGATCGTGGTGTTCGACAACTCGTCGCTGAACTTCGTGGAGCTCGAGATGAAGGCGGCCGGGTTCGTGAACTACGGCACCGAGCTGCAGAACCCCGACTTCGCCCAGGTCGCCGAGGCCATCGGCATCAAGGGCTTCCGCGTCGACGAGTCCGACCAGCTCGAGGACGCCCTCGCCGCGGCGCTCGCGCACGACGGTCCCGCGCTCGTGTCGGTCAAGGCGAACCGCCAGGAGCTGTCGATGCCACCCGCCGTGACCGCCGAGCAGGCGAAGGGCTTCACGCTCTACGCGATCCGCACCGTGTTGTCCGGACGCGGGGACGAGCTGCTCGATCTCGCGTCGACGAACTTCCGCCAGTTCATCTGACGCCGAGCAGGGCGGCGCTCAGGACTCCGCGCCGCCCTGCTCGACGATGTCACCCGACGGGTCGATCGACGCGCGCACCACGGCGTCGAGGGCGGTGACGATCTGGTCGAGTTCGAGCGATGGTCCGTCGCCGGCGATGTCCGGCGTGGCGGGGACGTGCACGAACCCGGCCCGTAAACCCTCCCGCCCGGCGAAGGACATGAGCTCGTAGAACACCTGGTTGCACGTGAACGTCCCGGCGGTGTTCGACACCGACGCGGGGACGCCCGCTGCCCGGACGTCCCGCACGATCCGCTTGATCGGGAGCCCGGAGAACGCCGCCGGGGCACCGCGCGGGTCGATCGGCTCGTCCACCGGTTGCGCGCCCGCGTTGTCCGGGATCCGGGCGTCCATCACGTTGATCGCGACGCGTTCCGGCGTGACCGCGGCCCGTCCGGCAGCGAGGCCCGTGGCGATGACGACGCTGGGCCGGTGCTTCGCGATCGCGGCCGCCAGGCGCGCCCGCTCCTCCGCGAAGACCACGGGCAGCTGCTCGACGACCAGGGTCGCGGGCCCGTCCCACGTCTCGGCGAGCCGCTGCGCGGCGTCCCACGACGGGTTCCGGGCGTCACCGCCGAACGGCTCGAAGGCGGTGAGCAGGACGGTCGGTTCGGTCGCGGCAGCCACGTGACCAGGCTACGGACTGGAGGCACGGTGCGGACCCGCCACGCGCCTCCAGTCCGTCGGGTGGTCAGGTGCGACGCCCGCCTGGCGGATCCAGGCGTACCTGACGGAATCGGGCGTACCTGCCCTGTTGAATCGACCCGGTACGCCCGATCCCGCTTGCCATCGCACGCGTTCTGGGAAAGAACATCACCATCCGAGCGGCGCACCGTCCTCCAGGAAGACGCCCGTCGGGCCGTCGGGGCCGGCGGCGGCAGCCGCCGCGACCGTCGCGGCACTGACCTCCACCGGGCGGCCGTGTGGGTTCTCGACGCCCCCGAACTCCGTCGCCGTGTACCCGGGCTCGACCGCGACGACGTGCACCTCGGGCACCGCGCGGGCGTACTGCACCGTCAGCATCGAGACCGCGGCCTTGCTCGCGCCGTAGACGATCGCCTGGTACTGCGACGCCGGCTTCTCCGGGTCGTGGTTCGCCGCGAAGGAACCGAGCGCACTCGAGATGTTCACGATGACCGGGTTCGCGGAGCGGCGGAGCAGGGGCAGCGCGGCCTCGGTGGTCCGGACGATGCTGACGGCGTTCGTGTCGAAGACCTCGAGGGCTTCGGGGCCGTTCAGCGCGACCTTGCCGATCCCGGCGTTGTTCACCAGGACGTCGAGCCCGCCCTCGGCTTCGAGCTGCGCGAACGCCGCGGCCACCGAGGCGTCGTCGGTCACGTCGAGCTGCACGGCTCGGGCGCCGATCGACTCGGCGACGGCGCGGCCGGTGTCGAGGTTCCGGGCGCCGATCCAGACGGTGTGTCCGGCGGCGACGAGCTGGCGGGCGGTTTCCTTGCCGAGGCCTCGTGTGGCCCCGGTGACGAGTGTCGTTGTCATGACCCCAGCGTCGGACGGCACGACACCGCCGGGGAGTCGTCCGGTTGTCGTAGGACTGACGGACCCAGGACACCGACCGTCCGTGGTCGCACACTGGAGCGGTGGAACACACCGAGTTCGGCCGGACCCTTCGACGTCTGCGCGACCACGTCGCACCGGAGGCGGTCGGCGTCGTCGCGGGCAGTCGCCGCCGCGCCTCCGGGCTGCGCCGCGAGGAGCTCGCCGCCCTCGCGGGGATCTCCGCCGACTACCTCACCCGTCTCGAGCAGGGGCGTGCCACGTCACCGTCCGCCCAGGTCGTCGAGGCCCTCGCCCGGTCGCTCCGGGTCGCCGACGCCGAGCGGGAGCTGCTCTTCCGGCTCGCTGGGCACGCGGTCCCCGGGGCGGACGTCGTCCCGTCGCGGATCCCGCCGAGTGTGCAGCGGCTGCTCGACCGCCTCGCCGACACCCCGGTCGCGGTGCTCGACGCCGCGGGGACGATCCTCGTCGCGAACGCCCCGTACGACGCGCTCATGGGACCCGTCGGGGCGCTCCGCGGCCACGAGCGGAACACCGCGTGGCGGCACCTCGTCGGCCCGGGTAGCCGAGCGGTGCACTCCGACGCCGAGCAGCAGGCGTTCGAGGCGTCGGTCGTCGCCGCACTCCGGGTGACCGTCGCCCGCTACCCCCTGGACCGGGCGCTCGGACAACTCGTGCGGGACCTCCGAGCCGCGAGCCCGCGGTTCGTCGCCATGTGGGAGTCCGGCGACGCCGCACCCTCGCGGGAATCGGGCCGTCGGAAGGTCGTCGACCACCCGGCCGTCGGGCGCATCACGCTGGACTGCGACACCCTGCAGATCGCCACGGACGACCTCACGGTGCTCGCCTACACGGCCGAGCCGGGCACCGAGGACGCCGATCGTCTGGCCCTCGCCATCGTGCTCGGGACGCAGTCGCTCGTCGGCTGAGCACGCCGCGTGAGGCTTCTGTGTCGACGATGCGTCGTGTATCCACAGGGCTGGGTGCGAGAGCCAACTCCGTGGAAGGCTTCTCGGATGCTCATCGCCTACGTCGATGAATCGTACGATCGCGACTTCTACTTCATCGGAGCGGCACTCGCCACGTTCGAACAATGGGAGATCGTCTCAGAACGATTCGCCTCCATCCGCGCCCGGACGGCGCTCGAGCACGGAACGTCGACACGGATCGAGTTCCACGGACACGAGCTGATGGGAGGGACCGGACCGTGGGCGTGCCTCCGTGGTCGCCATCGCGAGGCCGCCGGCATCTCGATCGCGGTGCTCGCCGCGGCTGCGGATGCCGGAGTGCAGTACGTCTTCCGCGGCGTGGACGTCGGACGGTTGAACGCGCGCTTCCGGTATCCGCGGACACCTCACGCCGTCGTGTTCGGACACTTGCTCGAACAGATCGACCGCTTCGCCGCTGCGATCGATCCCGACGAGCAGGCGATCGTGGTCGCCGACGAGATCGCGACACAGGCGGAGCACCAGCGGGCGTTCGCCGGCTACCAGGAGTTCGGGACGACGAGCGATGAGCCGTCGCGGCTCGCGCACATCTCATCGCCGATCAACTTCGCGTCGTCGAAGTTGAGCGATGGGTTGCAGGCCATTGACCTGGCGGTCTACGTGCACTTCCGTCGGCAGCGTGTCGACAATCCGCACCCAGCTGCGCGCCGGACACTCAACCGCCAGTGGCGGCTCGTCGCGCCAGCGGTCGTGCACGACGAGAACTGGGCCCCCTGACACCCTGCCCGGACAGAACGAAGGCCCCGCGAACGGGGCCTTCGGCTGGCGACGTTCCGGGAACCGGCCCGTCGTCCGATCATTGTACGTGACGGCGAGGCTGCGGGTCGGGCCCAGCACCGCTGTGGCTGCGGGACCGCACGGAGCGTCAGTCGTCGATGTCGAACACCACGACGCGCGAGCTCGCACCCCGGATGAACGCCGCGACGGGCTGGTGCTCCTCGTGCGGCAGGTACCCCTCGAGCGCCGCCCGGTCCCGGAAGCGGACGACGAGCATCCAGTCGAACCCGCCCTCGAGTCCCTCGGTGCTCACGCTCTCTCCCGAGCGCACCGACTCCACCCCGTCGATGCGCGGCAGGTGCTCGCGGCAGAGTGCGTCCGCCTCCGCTGACGCTGCGGCGTCGTTCCACTCGACCAGGACCACGTGCGTCGTTCCTGCCACGGTTGCTCCTCACGCGGCCGGCTCGGTCGGACGGTTCCGCTCCGTCGAGCCTGGCACGCCGTGCGCGACCCGGCCACAGACGGCCTGGCGCGCACCGATCAGCGGCGACGCGAAGCGTTGCGCGGGGCGCGCCGACCGAGCCTGCGAGGGAGGACGGTGCCAGCTGGCACCGCGCCTCCAGGCCGTCACCGGCCACGTCTAGAACGCGGGCGTCCCGCCCGCGATGGTGATCGTCGAGCCGGACTGGTAGCTCGACTCCGGGCTGACGAGGTGCACGTAGGCGGCACCGAGCTCCGCGGGCTGCCCGGGACGGCCGAACGGCGAGCCCTCCCCGAAGTGCGACACGGTCTCGGCGTCGTCGGACCCCGGCTGGAGCGGCGTCCACACCGGCCCCGGCGCGACCGAGTTCACCCGGATGCCCTTCGGCGCGAGCTGCTGCGCGACGGCCTCGGTGAAGAGCTTGATCGCACCCTTCGACACGGCGTAGTCGATCTTGTCGGCCGACGGGGTGGAGGCCTGGATCGACCCCGTCGTGACGATCGTCGAACCAGGTTCCAGGTGCGGCACCGCTGCCTTGGTCAGCCAGAACAGCGAGTAGATGTTCGTCTTGAACGTCGAGTCGAACATCGAGGTGTCGAGCGTCAGGATGTCGTCGTTGCTGTCCATCCGACCGGCGACCATCACGAGGGTGTCGAGCCCGCCGAACTCGTCGACGGCCTTCTGCACCAGGTCGCCGCAGTACTGCTCGTCGGAGATGTCTCCGGGGAAGAGCACCGCACGGCGCCCCTCGCCCTCGAGCAGGTCGCGGACCTGTTCAGCGTCCTCCTGCTCGTCGGGCAGGTAGGACAGCACGAGGTCGGCGCCCTCGCGGGAGAGCGCGATCGCCGCGGCACGGCCGATGCCGGAGTCGGCACCGGTGACGATCCCGCGGAAGCCCTTGAGGCGGCCGAGGCCGACGTAGCTGTCCTCGCCGTGGTCGGGCTTCGGGTCCATCTTCCACGCGGCACCCGGCAGGGACTGCTCCTGCTTCGGGTACGGCGGGGCAGGGTAGAGGGTGTTCGGGTCGCGCTTGTCGTACTGGCTCATGCGCCCCACGATGCTCGGCCGGTCCGCACCGCACATCCAGGTCGAGCCACCGGCGCCGGGCCGCCGTCGCGGGGCGTAGGTTCCAGGCATGACCGTCGAGGCCACCGCGTGAACCCGCAGCTCCTGTTCGGCATCGGCGGCGTGATCGTCGCGGTGTGGGGCGTCGTCATCACCGTCTGGACTCCGTGGGCGCAGCGCATCGGCGGAGGGCAACTCGCGAACGGGCGCCCGATCACGCCCGCGTTCGTGCGGACCATGGGAGTGTTCCTGGCGGTCGGCGGAGCGCTCATCGCGGTCCTGGCCTTCACGGGCGTCCTCCCGGACCACTGATCAGACCGGGCGGCGCGTCGACCTGCAAACCGCCCGTGCGACTGCTCCGAATGCACCTTGGACGTCATGAGCGTCCAGGCCGCGCACGGATGCGTCGGTCTTCTCCAGAAGAGAGGTCGCACCATGACCAGCAACGCAGCAGCAACCACCCGCGTCGGGTACGGATCGACGTGGACCCAGAAGGGCGCCTTCGTCTTCGGCGTCGTCTTCCTCCTGGTCGGCATCGCCGGCTTCATCCCCGGCCTGACGATGGACATGGGCACCATGTCCGTGGCGGGTCACGGCTCGATGGCGATGCTCGTGGGCCTGTTCCAGGTGTCCGTGCTCCACAACATCGTGCACCTGCTCTTCGGCGTCGTCGGGCTCCTCGCGGCCCGCAGTGCTCGCGGCGCCCGGCTCTACCTCGTCGTCGGCGGCATCGTCTACGCGGTCCTGTTCGTCTACGGGCTCTTCACCGCGGGGATGGCCGACCCGGCGAACTTCGTGCCGCTGAACAGTGCCGACAACGTGCTGCACCTGATCCTCGCCGTCGCGATGATCGTGCTCGGCCTGCTCCTGCCGCGCATCGGGGCGCGCCGGGCGTAGCCCTCCCACAGCCCGTACGAGCCGAGCCGGCCCGAACCACGAGATCAGGTGGTTCGGACCGGCTCTCGTCGTGCGCCGGGTTGGTCTGAGTCGTCCGCACAACCGAAGTCGCCTCGCACCCCAGGATTCCGTGGTGCGAGGCGACTTCGGTTGTGCGAGTGCACGCGACTCGCGACCTGGCACGGCGGGGCGGCGCCGTCACAGCCCGGCGCCGGCCTGTGGCGGCGCATGTGACCGATCGCTGACAAGAGCGAGGTGTCACCGATCGCTCACAACCGCGCTGCCGCGCACGAGGTCCCGCACCTGCGCCGCCGCCCCGAGCGCGACCGCGTCGGCGCCGAGCGCACTCTGGGCCAGCCGGATGGTCGCGCCGCTCACCGGGGGTTCGACCGCGATGGCCGCGGTGACGGCCGGTTCGAGCAGGTCCCACGACCGCGCGACGCCACCACCGATGACGACCGTCGTCACGTCGAGGATCCCGGCGGTGAGCAGGGCGGCACGGGCGATCCCCCACCCGGTGGTCGCGAACACCGCAGCCGCGTCGGGGTCCCCGGCGCGGGCCGCGTCGGCGACGGCACGAGCGGACACCCGACGCCCCGACCGCTCGGCGTAGCGGTCGGCGATCCCCCGTGCGCCGGCGATGGTCTCCAGGTGGCCGACCTGCCCGCAGGTGCAGCGGACGTCACTGAACCCGGGGACGTGCCCGATCTCCCCCGCTGCACCGCGGGGACCCGCGAACAGGGTGCCGCCGAGCACAAGCGCCCCTCCGACGCCGGTGCCGAGCGTCATGCCGAGGGCGTCGGGCTCCCCCGCGACGGCGCCGGCGGCGAGCTCGCCGAGCAGGAACGCGTTCACGTCGTTGTCGAGCGTCGCGGGGACACCGAGCGCCGCCGACACCGCCGCGGTGACGCCGTACCCGGCCCACCCGGTGAACGAGTTCGCGGTGACGAGGACCGTCCCCGTGGCCGCGTCGACGACGCCGGCCGCGCCCACCCCGACACCCGCCAGGGAGGCCCGGTGCCGGTCGAGCAGGACGCGCACCGCCTCGACGGCGGCGGTCACGATCGCGTCCCCGCCGGCGTGCGCCGGTGTCGGCAGGTCGATGCGGTCGATCACCTCGAGGTCGGGGGTCGCGAGCAGCACCTTCGTGTTGGTACCGCCGACGTCGATCCCCGCGAGGACCGTGCTCACGCGTCCACCGCCGCGAGCGTCGCGAGGCGCTCGGCGCGACGCTGCCGTTGCAGCACCGGGTCAGGGACGGGCACCGCAGCGAGCAGCCGACGTGTGTAGTCGGTCGTCGGGTGCAGCAGGGTGGTGTCCGTGGTGCCCTGCTCCTCGATCACGCCCTGGCGCATCACGACGACCCGCTCGGCGAACTGCTGCACGACGGCGAGGTCGTGCGAGACGAACAGGCACGCGAAGCCGAGGTCGTCCTGCAGTTCGCGCAGGACCTCGAGCACGGTCTCCTGCACGCTGACGTCGAGGGCACTCGTCGGTTCGTCGGCGACGAGCAGCCGCGGCGAGAGCACGAGCGCACGGGCCAGCGACACGCGCTGCCGCTGGCCGCCGGAGAGCTCCCGGGGCGCGCGGGACGCGAGGGTCCGGGGCAGGCGGACGGCGTCGAGGACCTCGTCGATGCGCTTCCGGCGGTCGGCGGAGGACATCCCGCGGCGGTGCACGGCGAGCGGCTCGGCGATGCACTCGGCGACGGACATCCGGGCGTCCAACGACGCGACCGGGTCCTGCAGCACGACGCCGATGCCGGACCGGAGCGCCCGGCGGTCCCGCCCCCGAGCGGTGCGGAGGTCGGACCCGAACAGGTGCACCGAGCCGGAGGTCGGCTTGACGAGCCCGAGCGCCACCCGGGCCGCCGTGGACTTGCCGGAGCCGGACTCGCCGACCAGGCCGACGGTCTCGCCGGCGTGCACGGCGATGTCGATGCCCTGCAGGGCGTGCACCGCGCGCGCCCCGCGCCCGAACGTCACCGAGACGTCCCGCAGGTCGACCACCGGGGCCGCACCGTGCCTCCCGTCCGGAACGTCGACGGAGGCGACCGAACCGACCGACGCAACCGGCGGGACGGGCCCGGCCGTCGCACCGACGCCCGCCGGTGCGACCGCCAGCTGCGGCACCGCCGCGAGCAGCCGCTTCGTGTAGTCGTGCTGCGGCCGGAGCAGGACGTCCTCGACGCCACCGGTCTCCACGATCTCGCCCTGCAGCATCACCGCGACCCGGTCCGCGAAGTCCGCGACGACACCCATGTTGTGGGTGACGAGCAGCACGCCCGTGCCGGTGTCCGCGGCCAGGCGACGGAGCAGCTCGAGGATCTCGGCCTGCACGGTGACGTCCAGCGCGGTCGTCGGTTCGTCGGCGATGAGGAGCTTCGGCGAGTTCGCGATCGCCCTCGCGATGACGACGCGCTGCCGCTGCCCGCCGGACAGCTGGAACGGGAACGCCTTCGCACGCTGCGCCGGCGAGGGGATGCCGACACGGGCGAGCAGGTCCACGGCCCGCGCGGCTGCGTCCGACGCGGAGACGTCCCCGTGGTTCCGGATGACCTCCGCGATCTGCGCGCCCACGCGGGTCAGGGGGTCGAGGGCGGTCGCCGGCTCCTGGAAGACCATCGAGACGGTGCTCCCGCGCAGACGGCGGAGGGCGGTCTCCGGGGCCCCCACGACCTCGTGACCGTCGACGACGGCGCTGCCACGCGCGGTGGCGTTCCCGGACAGCAGGCCCATCGCGGCGAGGGCGACGGTCGACTTGCCGGACCCGGACTCCCCGACGAGCGCGAGGGTCTCGCCCGGTTCGACGTGCAGGGACACCCCGCGGACGGCGTCGACGGTGCCGGACTCGGTGCTGAACGCGACCCCGAGGTCGGTGGTGGTCAGGATGGACATCAGCGGCCCCTCACGTCGAAGGCGTCCCGGAGCCCGTCGCCCACGGCGTTGAACGCGCAGACGACGAGGATCACGGCTAGACCCGGCGGCACGATGAGCCACCACCGTCCCGAGTAGGCGGCGGTGAGACCCGCCGAGAGCATGCCGCCCCAGTCCGTCGCCGGGGCCTGGACGCCCAACCCGAGGTACGAGACGTAGGCGACGAGGAGGATCGCGTCGGCGACCTGGAACGTGGCGGCGACGACGATCGTCGACACCGAGTTCGGGAGCAGGTGCTTCCCGATGGCGCGGGCGTGCGAGCCGCCGATCGCGCGGAGCGTCAGGACGTAGTCGCGGTTCTTCAGCGTCAGGGTCTCCGCGCGGATGAGGCGGGAGGGCACGAGCCACGACACGAACCCGAGGATGACGATGAGTCCGCCGACGCCCGGGGTCGTGATCGCCGAGATGACCAGCAGGATGAAGAGCGCCGGGATCGCGATGCCCGCGTCGACCACGCGCATCATGACGGCGTCCACCCAGCCGCCCACGTACCCGGCGACCGAACCCCACAGGGTCCCGACGACGGTGGCGAGGATGCCGGCGGCGATGCCGACCATGAGCGAGACCTTGCCGCCGAACATCAGGCGACCGAGGACGTCGTGCCCGACGGCGTCGGTGCCGAGCCAGTGCGCCGCACTCGGGCCGAGGTTGGCCTGGGACAGCTGCGTGTGCGTCTGGTCGGTCGGGTACAGGAACGGACCGACGAAGCAGAACAGCACGATGACGACGATGACGACGAGGCCGATCACCGCGAGGGTGTTGTGCCGGAAGCGACGGACGGCGAGCCGCCAACCCGTCGACGCGACGGGCTGGACCAGGGACGCAGCACCGGGTGCTTCGGGTGCGAGTTGTGCGGTCATGCGCGGCCTGCCTTCACTCGGGGGTCGATCAAGGACTGCGCGACGTCGGCGAGCAGCGTGCCCACCACGGTCGCGATCGAGATGACGAGGACGCAGCCGAGCAGCGTCGGGTAGTCGGAGGTCTGCGCGGCGTTCCAGAACAGCAGGCCCATGCCGGGGTAGTTGAACAGCTGCTCGGTCACGAGCGCGCCACCGAACAACACGGGCAGGTAGTAGCCGAGCATCGCGACGACCGGCGTGAGCGAGTTCCGGAACACGTGCCGCCGCAGGATCGTGGCGGTGGACGCGCCACCGGCACGGGCGGTGCGCACGTAGTCCTCCTGCAGGTTCTCGAGCGTCGAGGCCCGCATGTACCGGCTGAAGACGGCGATCATGGCGAGGGCCCCGGTCACGACGGGGAGGACGAGCCCGGCCGGGTCCTGGAAGACCTCGGCGAGGGTGTTCCCGCTCGGCGCCTGCGACGGCAGCCACGGCAGCTGCTGGCTGAAGACGATGATGAGGACGAGGCCGAGGAAGAACGCCGGCGTCGAGTAGAAGACGAACGCCAGGGCGGTGGCCGCGTAGTCGACCGCACCGTTGCGCCGGGCCGCCTGCCACATGCCGACGGGGATCGCGATGACGAGGCCGAGGACGGCGGAGATCCCGGTGAGCACGAGGGTCTTCGGCAGCCGCTCGGCGATGAGCTGCGCGACCGGTTCGTTGAGCGTGTACGAGGTGCCGAGGTCGCCGGTGAGCAGCCGTCCGAGGAACCGGAGGTACTGCACGGGCAGCGCCTGGTCGAGCCCCTGCGCATGGTTGAACGCGGTGATCTGCGCGGGCGTCGCCGAGACGCCGAGGACGCCGCGGGCGGGTCCGCCCGGCAGGGCGTGCAACAGGCAGAACACGACGATCGTGACGATGAGGACCACGGCGAGTGCTTGCAGCACGCGCCGGAGCAGGTACAGGGCTGTGGTCATGCGGCTTCCGTCGTCTGGGTTGGTGCGGTGGGCCCCGGGAGGCGCGGTGCGGGTCGGACCCGCGCCGCGCCTCCAGGGGGTGTCAGGTGGTTACTTCGACCACTTCCACTGGGCCGGGTGGAAGTTGGCGAGCGAGTCCTGGTCGAACCCGGTCAGCCCCTTCTTGACGACCGAGATCTGGTAGTCCGGGCTCGGCAGCCAGATCACGGGCAGGTCCTTCGCGACCGCGGCGCTGTAGTCCTGCACGGCGGTGGCATCGGGCGAGGTGGTGGTCGCGTCGATGAGGGCGTCCACCTGCTTGTTGGAGTAGCTGCCGAAGTTCGCCGAACCACCGGTCGAGAAGAGCGACTCACCGGTCGGGTAGGCCGGGAAGTACCAGCTGCCCGCGGTGCCGAAGAAGGACAGGTCCCACTTGCAGCTCGCCTCGTCGGACGTGCAGGTCGGGGTCTGCGACAGGACGCTCGACACCGGCGCGGTCTTGATGGTGAAGCCGATGCCGGTCTTCGCGAGCGAGGACTGGATGGCGCTCATCATGTTGTCGGTCACGGTCGAGCCGGACTGCGACAGCACCTGCATGGTGAACTTCGTGCCCTTCGCGACGCCGTCGCCGCACTGGCTGTCGGACGTGCCGGGGTCGGTGCAGACCATCGTGCCGCCCTGCTCCGACCAGCCGTGGCTGGTCAGCAGGTCCTTGGCCTTCGACGTGCTGAAGGGGTAGGGGTTGTCCTTCTGGACGCTCGACACGTAGTCGGACTCCTGCGCCTGCGGGATCGGCCCGTAGGTCGAGGTCGCGGTGCCGTTGAAGACGACCTTCGACAGCGACTTCTGGTCGATCGACATCTGGACGGCCTGGCGGGCGTACAGCTGCTTGAAGACGGCGCCCATCGTCGGGTTGTTGAAGTTGTACGGCATGTACGTGATCGCCCAACCGGTCCACGGCTCGACGGAGTAGCCCTTCGCCGTGAAGGACGACTTCTGGTCCATGTCGGTGGCGTTGATGTAGCCGTAGTCGACCTCGCCGGAGCGGACCGCGTTCACCTCGGCGTCGCTCGTGGTGAACGGCAGGAGGTTGACCGTCTTGATGGAGGGCTTCTCGCCGCCGTCGTACTTGGTGTTGGCGGTCAGGGTGACCTTGCCGGCCGTGGTGAAGGCCTTGACGCCGTACGGACCGGAGATCGTCTTCCACAGGTCGTCGCTGGCGTAGTCGGAGATCTTGCCGGCCGCGGTGTTCAGGTACTTCCACACCTGCTTCGCGCCGGCGGTCGTCTCGTCGGCGTTCCCGACCGAACCGCTGGCGCTCGTCTTGTCCCAGGCGTGCTGCGGCAGCGGGATGATGTGGCTCAGCTGGTTGGCGAGCATCCAGTCGGAGTTGTACGCCTTGTCGAACGTGATCGTGAAGTGCGTGTCGTCGACCGTCTTGAAGGACGTCCAGTTGTCGGGCGCCTTGCCCTCGGAGTACGAGCCCCACTGGTCCTTGTTCGCCTTGATCAGGTTGAACCAGAAGGCGACGTCGCGGCTCGTGATCGGCTTCCCGTCGGACCAGTGCCGGTCGCCGAGGGTGACCGTGGCGCTCTTCGAGTCGGACGCGAAGGAGACGTCGGTGGCGACGGAGCCGGCCTTGTTCCACGCGATCTTGCCCGTGGAGCCGTCGTACGCGATGAGCGGCTCGTAGAGCGACTGTGCGATCGAGCCGTTGTTCGTGTTGAGGTGCGCCGCCGTGCCGATCGGGAGGATCCAGTTCGGGGTGAAGTTGGCGGGCAGCGCGTAGTTGATCGCGTCGGAGTCCGTACCGGAGGAGGCGTTGCCGCCCCCGGAACATCCGGCGAGCAGGGCGCTCACAGCGATCGCAGCTCCGGTGAGGAGCGCCCAGCGACGGGGCTTGGACATGCGGTGTCTCCTTGTGCGAGGGACTTCGGGGAGGTTGGTGCACGGGTGCCGATCGGCACGCGGACAGTCAATGGCCAAACCCGTTGGAAAAACAAACATCTCGATGTAAAAACTGCGTTACTGCGGAACGGACGAAAGGGTCGACCGCGCATTCCGCCCCCTAGGCTCGGCTTCGATCGGGGTTCCGATCGCGTTCCGCCCGGATTGGAGAAAGTCGTGCCGGACCTCAGCGCCCGTGTCCTCGAGCTCATCGCCTCCGGACAGGCCTCCAGTCGCACCGAGATCGCGGACCTGATCGGTGCCGCTCCCTCGACCGTCTCGCACGTGGTGTCGCAGCTGCTGTCGCACGGGCTGCTCGCGGAGGAGGGCACCGACACCTCGACCGGCGGACGCCCCCGGAAGGTGCTCCGCATCGGCGGCGTCGACGAGTACGCGGTCGCCGCGGACGTCGGCGGCGGGCACGCCCGCATCGGCGTGGTGCTGCCGGGAGGTGCGCTCGAGTCGGTCGCGAACGTCCCGTTCGCACTCTCCGAGGGCCCGGCATCGGGGCTGCAGCGTCTGGCCGGGTTGCTCGAGCGACTCGCCGACGAGCGTGGTCGGGAGGGCCTCCGCGGCGTCGGGCTGAGCCTGCCCGGGCCCGTCGACGTCGAGGCCGGCGTGGTGGACCTGCCGAGCCGGATGCCCGGGTGGAACGGGTTCCCGGTGGCGTCCTGGCTCTCCGAGCGCTTCGACCTGCCCGCGATCGTGGACAACGACGCGAACTGCATGGCCGCGGGCGAGCAGACCGTGCAGGACCCCGCTCGACGCCAGACGATCACCATCAAGGCCGGGTCGGCGATCGGCGCCGGGATCGTCATCGACGGCCGGCTCTACCGCGGGTCGACGGGAGCCGCGGGGGACATCACGCACGTGCGGATCGACGCCGCGGGCGACACCCCGTGCTCGTGCGGCAACACCGGGTGCCTGGAGACCGTGGCCTCCGGGGCCGCCCTCGTCCGGATCCTGTCGTCCGCCGGGGTCGACGTGACCTCGACCGCCGACGTGGTCCGGCTCGCGTCCGACGCGCACCCCGAGGCAACCCGTGCCGTGCGCCTGGCCGGCCGCTACCTGGGCGAGGTCCTCGCCGCCAACGTGAACTTCTTCAACCCGGACGCCGTCTACCTCGGCGGCATCCTGTCCACCCTCGACCCGTTCATCGCCGCCGTGCGGAGCCAGCTCTACGAGAGCTGCCACCCGCTGATGACGCAGCACCTCGCCATCGAGCCGGTGTCGCTCGGCGCCGACGCCGGTCTCGTCGGCGCCGGACAGTTCGCCCTGCAGCGCGGCCTCGCCGCCTCGCTCGAGCAGCTGTCCGCCCCGATCCCGCAGTCCACCACCAGGAACAGGAGCGTCCGTGTCTGACCACGTCCCCGCAGCCCCCGCCACCCGCCGCCCGGTCATCGCCATCGCGGGCCTCGCCATCGAGACCTCGACGTTCACCCCGACGCGGACCCTCGCCCCGGCGTTCCACCCGGACCGCGGGGACGAGGTCGTGGCGCGGTACCCGTTCCTGTCATCGATGGCCGCCGACTTCCGCGGGGCGCTCATCGGCCACTCCCTGCCCGGCGGGATCGTGGCGCGGGAGGCCTACGAGGAGCTCGCCGACGAGATCGTGACCCGGCTGCAGGCCATCGTCGACGCCGAGCACGTGGACGGCCTCTGGTACGACATCCACGGTGCGATGGTCGTCGAGGGGCTGGACGACGCCGAGACCGACCTGCTCGGACGCATCCGCGCGGTGATCGGCCCTGACGTGATCGTGTCGGCGTCGATGGACCTGCACGGCAACGTCACGCGCGAGCTGGCCCACCAGGTCGACCTCGTCACCTGCTACCGGATGGCCCCGCACGAAGATGCCCTCGAGACGAAGGAGCGCGCCGTCCGGAACCTGGTCGACGTGCTCACCACCCGTCCGGTCGGGGCGCAGCGTCCCGTGAAGGCGTGGATCCCGATCCCCGTCCTGCTGCCCGGCGAGCAGACCTCCACCCGCATCGAGCCCGCGGCGTCGCTGTACGCGCAGGTCCCGGTCGTCGAGCAGACCGACGGTGTCCTCGACGCTGCGATCTGGGTCGGGTACGCCTGGGCGGACCAGCCCCGCGACCGCGCGGTCACGGTCGTCACCGGGTGGGACGAGGCTGCTGTGGCTGCCGGTGCCGAACGACTTGCCCGCGCGTTCTGGGACGTCCGCGAGGACTTCGTGTTCGTGGCGCCGACGGGCTCCTTCGACGAGTGCCTCGCCGCCGCGCTCGCACCGGGCGCCGCGCGGCCGTACTTCGTCTCCGACTCGGGCGACAACCCGACGGCCGGCGGGTCCGGTGACATGACGTGGGGGCTGACCCAGGTGCTCGCCCACCCGTCCTTCGCTGCAGCGGACGGCCCGACCGTGATCTACGCCAGCGTGCCCGGTGCCGAAGCCGTCGCCACAGCGGTCGAGGCCGGTGTCGGCGCGACGGTCACCGTGACCGCCGGGGCGACGGTCGACGCCGTGCACGCCGGACCGATCACGATGACCGGCCGGGTGCACGCGATCAAGCACGGCGACCGCGACGCCGAGACCGAGGTCGTCCTGCAGGTCGGCAGCGTGTTCGCGATCCTGACGAAGCTCAGGAAGCCGTACCACCACGAGCACGACTTCACCGACCTCGACCTCGCGCCGCGCGACGCGGACGTCGTCATCGTGAAGATCGGGTACCTCGAGCCGGAGCTGTTCGACATGGCCGCCGACTGGATGCTCGCGCTGACCCCGGGTGGCGTGGACCAGGACCTCGAGCGTCTCGGGCACCACAGGATCGAACGCCCCCTGTTCCCCTACGATCGAGTGTTCCCCGAGGCACCGGACCTGACCGCCAGGATCATCCCGGCCTCGGACCAGCCCCTCGGAGACCCTGCATGAGCACGACCGTCGCACTCGAGATCGCCGTCACCTCCCCCGCGGGCGCGATCGTCGCACGTGACGGCGGCGCCGACCGAGTCGAGCTCTGCGTCGGCCTCGAGCTCGGCGGTCTCACCCCGTCGCAGGCGCTCGTCGAGACGACGCACGAGACGGGCATCCCCGCGCACGCGCTCGTCCGCTGCCGGCCCGGCGGCTTCGTTTACGACGACGACGAGATCGACCTCATGGTGCGCGAGGCCCGCACGGTCCTCCGCTCTGGCGCAGCCGGCGTCGTCGTCGGCGCACTCCGACCGGACGGTTCGCTCGACCTCGACGTGCTCGCCCGGTTCGTGGACGCCGCACGGTCCGTCAGCGCTGCCGCAGAGGTCACGCTGCACCGCGCGATCGACCACGCGGCGGACCCCGTCGCCTCCGTCGCGACGCTCGAGGCGCTCGGGTTCACCCGGGTCCTGACCTCCGGCGCAGCCCCCACCGCGGTGGCCGGTGCCGACACGATCACGCGCTTGGTCGCCGCGGCCGGCTCGGTGCAGGTGATGGCCGGTGCCGGCGTCACCCCGGCCGACGTCCCCGCACTCGTCGCCACCGGTGCGGCCGCCGTGCACCTCTCGGCCAAGCGGCCGGCGCCGGACAGCGCACACGCCGGGGTGCCGATGGGCGGTGCCGACGACGGTTCCGCGCACTTCCTGACCGACCTCGACGTCGTCCGAGCGGCACGCGCAGCGCTCGACGCCTGACGTGCTCGGCTGCTGACGCCGCGCGCTCACCGAGACAGCGGCGTCTCGCCGACGCGACCACACGGACGACTGGAGGCGCGGTGCCAGCCGGCACCGCGCCTCCAGTCCGTCACACGGTCGCGCCACGCGACCGCAGCCGACTCAGTCAGCCGCGTCCAGGACCGCCTGCGCCTTCTTCTCGGCGTTGGCGAGCGCGTCCTCCGGGCTCTCCTTCAGGAGCATCGCCTTCTCGAGCTCCTTCGACAGCGCCTCGCTGACCTCGCCGTACGCGACGATCGAGGGCCGCGACTTCGCGTAGGCGAGCTCGTCCGCGAACGCCTTGATCCGCGGGTTGTCGGCGAGGTGCTTCTTCCAGGTGGCGTCGTCGTTCGTCGCCGTGTTCGCGGGGAGCAGGCCCGTCGCGATGTCCCACTTGGCTTCGACCTTCGGGCTCAGCCACCACTGCATGAAGTCCCACGAGGCGTCCTTCTCGGCCTTGGAGCCGTCGAGCAGGTACGAGTTGTTCGTGCCGAGGTTCGCCGCGTTCTGCTCGATGCCGGGCAGGGCGAAGACGCCGACGTTGTCCTTGCCGAGCGCCTCGTCGAGCGTGCCGAGGTCGTACGCACCGGTGATGGCCATGGCTGCCTTCTTCGCGGTGAGTGCTGGCGTGCCACCGTTCGACGTCGACGTCATGAGCGACTGCGGGTAGGCGCTGCCGTCCTCGAGCATGTCGGTCCACGACTTCAGCGCCTTCACGCCGGCGTCGCTGTTGAACTCGACCTTCGTGTTGTCCTCGTTCATGAACTCCCCGCCGGCGCTCCAGAGCATCGACTGGTAGGTGAACACGGGCCACTCACCGGTGCCGATCGGCAGGTACATGCCGTACTGCGTGGTGCCCTTGGTGAGCTTCTTCGCGTCCGCCTGCAGTTCGGCCCAGGTGGTCGGGGTGTCGGTGATCCCTGCTTCCTTGAACATCTGCTTGTTGTAGACGACGGCGTAGTCGCCGATGTCCGTGGGGAGCGTGTAGGTCTTGCCCTCGAACTTGCCGGTGGCGAGCATGCCCTCGGTGAAGCTCTTCGTGGTGATCGACGAGTCGGAGTCGGACAGGTAGTCGTCGAGCGGGACGACCTTGCCGGTCTCGACGACCTGGCCGATCTTCTGCGGCGTGCTGTCGCCGAGCACCATGTTCGGGCCGGTGTCGTTCTTCAGCGCGTTGATGAGCTTCGCGTCGAACTGGTCGCTCTGGGCCGCGTACTGGGCGGTGACCTCGACCTTGTCCTGGGAGTCGTTGTACTCCTGGATGAGCTTCTTGGCCTCGGTGGCCTGGTCGCCCGTGTAGTTGTGCCAGACGGTGATCTGGGTCTTGCCGCCGGAGTCACCGCTGTTGCCGGTGACCGACCCGCCGGAGCAGGCCGACAGGGTGACGGCGACGCCGATGGCGAGTGCTGCCACGCCGAGCATTCGTGATCGCATGGAAGGTGTCCTTTCCGGACCGCTGGGGAGGGTGCAGGGAGGTGGAGCGCTGGGTTCTCAGCGCAGACCGCCGGCCATGGCCGACACGATCTGCTTCTGGAAGATCAGGAACACGACGAACACCGGCAGGATCGCCAGGGTCGAGCCGGCCATGAGCAAGTTGAAGCTCTCGGCGGCGTTCGCGGACTGCAGCTGGGTGAGGCCGACCGAGACCGTGAAGAACTCGGTCTTCGTGGCGACCAGGAACTGGAAGAAGAAGTTGTTCCAGTTGTAGACGAACGACAGGACCGCGAACGATCCGATCATCGGCGTCGCCATGGGTGCCACGACGGACCACATCCGCCGCCAGACGCCGGCGCCGTCGACCCGGCTCGCGTCCTCGATCTCGGCCGGGAACGAGGTGAAGAACTGTCGGAACAGGAACACCCCGAGGATCGACGGGATGTTCGGGACGATGAGGCCCTGGTAGCTGTCGAGCCAGCCGAGCGACGAGAGCAGGCTGACGAGGGGCGTGAAGACGACCTCGAACGGCACGAGCAGCGCGGCGAGCAGGATGACGAACACGACGTTCTTGCCCGGGAAGTGCAGGCGGGAGAACGCGAAGCCCGCGGCGAGGCTCGTGACGATCTGCCCGGCCGTGGTGAGCACCGCGACGATCGTCGAGTTGAGGTAGTAGATGCCGAACGGGGCGACGTCGAACACCTTCGTGTAGTTGTCGAACCGCCACTCGCGCGGCAGGAAGCTCGGCGGGAACGCGAGCGCCTCGGCGGAGGACTTGAAGCTCGTCAGCACCATCCAGAGGAACGGGCCGAAGAACAGCACCACCGCGACGATGAGGATCACGTGGCGGAGGACCGCCGGGCTGGTCTTCCGCCAGCGGGCGCGGAACGGCCGCTTCCGACGGGGGACGGCCACCGTTCCGGTGGCGAGCTGCCTGGAGGCCCGTGGTGCGCCCGCGAAGGGCGCGTCGGCTTCGAAGTGGGTCACGTCGGTCTCCTAGGTGAGCTCGATCGGGTCGCGACGGTTGATGAACCGCAGCTGGATGACGGCGACGATGATGCCGACGAGGAGGAGGACGACGGCCGCTGCGCTCGCGGAGCCGCCGTGGAAGAAGACGAAGCCCTGCTGGTAGATGTAGTAGAGGATCGTCTCGGTCGACCCGAGCGGGCCGCCCTGGGTGAGGACGTAGACCTGGGTGAACACCTGCAGCGCACTGATCACGCCGGTCACCGCGAGGAACCCCGTGGTGGGGGCGACCAGCGGCAGCGAGATCGTGAAGAAGCGGCGGACCGGCCCAGCACCGTCGAGCGTCGCGGCCTCCATGTAGCTGGCCGGGATGTTCGTGAGGGCGGCGGAGTAGATGATCATCGCGTAGCCGACGCCCTGCCAGATCGAGAACACCATGACGCTCACGAGCGCCCAGGGTTCCGAGTTGAGGAAGCCGATCGGCGGGCCGCCGAGCGAGGTGATCACGCCGTTCACCAGGCCACCGAGGGGCGACAGGATGAAGCTGAAGATGAGCGCGCTGCCGACGATCGGGGCGATGTACGGCACGAAGAGCAGGGCGCGGTAGACCCCGCGGCCGCGGAACGGCTGGGCGAGGAGCGCGGCGAAGAAGAGTCCGAGGACCATCGTCACGGGGACGACGATCACCACGTACAGGGCGGTGTTGCCGGCGGCCTGCAGGAACTCGTCGTCCTGCAGGAGCCCGGCGAAGTTGGCGAGCCCGACGAAGTCCCCGGCCGCGCCGGTCGCGGGGTTCCAGTTCGTGAACGAGTACCCGACGGTCTGGACCAGTGGGTACAGGTAGAACAACGCCAACAGGATGCTCGTCGGGGCGATCAGGGCATAGCCCGCTCGTCCCTCCTTGCGCTCGAGTGACGAGCGGGGTGGTGCTGCCACAGCACTCGGCATTGGTGCCTCCTTCGTTCTTCGTTGAACGCTAGGAATCGTGTGTTTCCGAGACATTGCCCGTCGATGACGAAAAGTAAATAGTCATTTCTCGGCGCACTTCATTCGAACATCGACGCAACTCCGGGCTAGCATGACGCCATGAACCACCGCCTCTACCAGGACGTCGAGCCCGTGCCCGGGTCCGTCGGGGACGTCCTGCGCCTCATCCGTGGCGGCGAGTCGTCCTCGCGGTCGGTGCTCGCCCGCACCACCGGGTTGGCGCCGTCCACCGTCGGACTGCGTGTCGATGCGCTCGTCGACCTCGGCCTGGTGCACGAGGTCGGCGCCGAGGGGTCGCGCGGTGGACGCCGGGCCCGACGACTCGAACTCGACGGCACCGCGGGGTTCGTCGCCGCGGCCGACCTCGGGGCGAACCACACGCGCATCGTGCTGAGCGACCTCGCCGGCCGGACGCTCGCCGACTCCGACGACACCCGGTCCTCCGCACCGCTCCCCCGCGACGACGGACCCGCCGGTGCCGTCGCCGAACTGTGGCGGCGCTTCGAGGCCCTCGCCGCGGAGTGCGGACTGGACGTGGAGGACTTCCAGGGCGCCGCGATCGGGGTCCCGGCACCGATCGCGTACCCGAGCGGGCGCATCGTCACCCCGAGCTTCGAGCCGACCTGGCACGACGTCGCGCTCGGGTCCCTGTTCGCCTCGCACACCGACGCCCCCGTGCTCGTCGAGAACGACGCCAACCTCATCGCCCTCGCCGAACGGTCCGACACCGAACCGCCGGAACGGTCGAACCTCGTGGCGGTGAAGCTCGGCACCCGCATCGGCGGTGGCGTCATCGCCGGCGGACGGCTCCACCGCGGTGTCGGCGGCGCCGCTGGTGAGGTCTCGCACACCTCGGTGGACGGCACGTCCGTGATCGGCTGCACCTGCGGGGTGCCGAACTGCCTGGAGTCGGTGGCCTCGGCCGGTGCGATCATCGCCCGGCTCCGCACCGCCGGGCACGACGTCGCCACCACCGCGGACCTGCTCCGGCTCGGGGCCCAGGGCGACGCCGCCGTCGTCGAGGAACTCCGCACGGCCGGGGCCCTGATCGGCCGGGTCCTCGCCGGGATCGCGAACTTCTTCAACCCGCGCGAGGTCGTGCTCGCCGGTGCCATGTCGGCGTCACCACCGCTCGTCGCCGCGATCCGGAGCGAGCTGTACCGGATGTGCCTGCCCCTCGTGGCCGACGACCTCGACGTCCGCGCCAGCCGGGCGCCCCGTGACGCCGGTGTGCACGGCGGCGTGGTGCTCGCGCTCGACGAGGTCCTCGCCCCGACCCGGATCGACGAACTCGCCCGCCGGGCCACGACGTCCGACGACCGCACGGTGCGGAGCGCCTGATGGCCGTCGTCGCGGTCGACATCGGCGGCACCACCGTCAAGGGCGCCCTGTTCGACGCGGACGGCACCGTCCTCGACCGCGCCACCGTCCCGACCTTCTCCGTGGGCGCGACCGATCCGGGGCTGCCCGGCGGGGTCGCCCTCGCCGCCGTCACCGCCCTGGTCGACCAGCTCGCGGCGAGCGCCACCGCCTCGGGCCGGTCACTCTCCGGCATCGGGCTCTGCTCCCCCGGACTCGTCGACGCCGAGCGCGGTCGAGTGGCCCTGGCCGTGAACCTCGGGTGGTCCGACCTGCCCGTCGCGGACCTCCTGGCCGACCGGTTCGGCGTCCCCGTCGCGCTCGACCACGACGCCCGTGCTGCTGCGCGTGCCGAACGAGCGGCCCGTGGTGCCGCGGGACGGTCGGTCGACGAGTTCGTCTTCATCCCGATCGGTACCGGCATCGCGGCGACGATCGTCACCGGCGGCGCGATCGTGCACGGTGCCACGGGCGGCGCGGGCGAGTTCGGGCACGTGCCCGTCGTCCCCGGCGGCGAGCTCTGCACGTGCGGCCAGCGCGGCTGCGTCGAGGTGTACGCCTCCGCCGGCAACGTCCTGCGTCGCTACCGGGAGGCCGGCGGTGCCCTCGCCGCGAACACCCGCGAGGTCACCGAACTCGTCGGCACCGACCCCGTCGCCGACCGCGTGTGGCACGACGCCGTCGAGGCCCTCGCCACCGGGGTCGTCATGCTCACCGCCGTCCTCGACCCGGACGCGATCGTCATCGGCGGCGGGCTCGGCGAGGCCGGCGAGCGGCTCCTCGCCCCGCTGCGCACGGCCGTCGCCGAACGTCTGCAGTGGCGGTCCGTCCCCGCGATCGAGCAGTCGCTCGTCGGCGCCGGTGCCGGACTCGCCGGTGCCGCCCTCCTCGTCAACTCCCCCGTCCACCACCCACCCGTGAAGGAACCCTGATGTCCGACACCTCCCCCCGGATCGGCCTCGTCGGCGCCGGCGGCATCGCCTACGCCCACATGCCCGGCCTGCTGCGGCTCGGCTCCGTCGTCGTGTACGCGCAGGACGGCGCCCCGGAACTCGCCGCGGCGTTCGCCCCCGCCGCCTCGGCCGCGGGGAACTCGATCACCGTCGTCGACTCGCTCGACGAGTTGCTCGCCACCGTCGACCTGGTGGACGTCGTCACCCCGACGTTCGCGCACGCCGAGGTCGTCCGTGCCGCGCTCGCGGCTGGCAAGGACGTCGTGTCGGAGAAGCCGCTCGCCCGCACCGACGCCGACGCGGCGGAGCTGGTGGTCCTCGCTCGGGAGGTGGGCCGACAGCTGTACCCGGCCCACGTCGTGCGCTTCTTCCCCGCGTACGTGCGGCTCAAGGAGGCAGTCACCACGGGCCTCCTGGGCGACCTGGCCGTCCTGCGGTTCGTGCGGTCCGGGGCGTTCCCGACGCGCACGCCGTGGTTCGCCGACCGTGCACTCTCCGGCGGCATCGTGATGGACCAGATGATCCACGACATCGACATCGCGCGCTGGGTCGCCGGCGAGGTCGTCCGGGTCTCCGCGGTCAGCGTCCGAGGCGGCACCGACGCCGAGCCGGTCGAGGCGGCGCACGTGCTGCTCACCCACGCGTCCGGTGCGATCAGCCACGTCGCGGGCATCTGGGGGCCGCAGCACCTCGGGTTCTCCACCGAGTACTCGGTCACCGGCACGCTCGGCAGCCTGTCGCACTCGTCGCGTGCGGAGCAGGACTACGTCGCCGACCTCGCGGCACCGGAGGCACTGGACGGCTTCCTGCCGCAGGTCGACCCCGCCGACGACCCGTACGGCGCGGAGCTGCAGGAGTTCGTCGCGGCCTTCGCCGGCGGCGCAGCACCGCGGGTGAGCGCCGAGGACGGTGTCGCAGCCGTCCGGATCGCGAACGCGGCGCTCGAGTCACTCGAGACCGGCCAACCCGTCGACCTCGCCCCGACCGCCACGGAGGTGCTCGCATGACCGGCCTCAGGATCGCCGTGATGTCCTTCGCCCACACGCACGCCATCGGGTACCTCGCCGCCCTGGCCGCGATGCCGGGCGTCGAGGTCCGCGGCTCCGACCCGGACGGCGTCAGCACCGGATCCTCGATCGTGGAGCTCCGCGGCGCCGACCTGGCCGCCGCGCTCGGGGTCGACTACGCGGAGTCGTACGAGGAGCTCCTCGCCTGGGGTCCGGACGCCGTCGTCGTGACGAGCGAGAACGCCCGGCACCGCGAACTCGTCGAGGCCGCAGCCGCCGCCGGCGCGCACGTCCTCTGCGAGAAGCCCCTCGCCACCACGTGGGAGGACGGCATCGCGATGCGCGACGCCGTCGAGGCCGCTGGTGTCATGCTCATGGTCGCGTTCCCGGTCCGCTTCGCCTCGGCGTTCGGGAAGCTCCGGGCCGCGCACGAGTCCGGCGCCCTCGGGCAGCTGTTCTCGGTCCGCGGGGCGAACAACGGCATGCTCCCGCTCACGCGCTCCTGGTTCACCGAGCCGGAGCTCTCCGGCGGCGGTGCGCTCGTCGACCACGTGGTGCACATCGCCGACCTGCTGGAGGGTCTGATGGGCTCGGCTCCCGTTTCGGTCACGGCGGTCGCGAACCGGACCCTGCACGCCGGCCGGGCCAGCGCCGAGACCTCGGGGCTCGTGACCATCACCTACGAGAACGGCGTGGTCGCGGGCATCGACTGCTCGTGGAGCAAGCCTGACACGTCGCCGGTGTGGGGTGGCCTGACGCTCGACGTCGCCGGGACCGGCGGCACCGTGTCGCTGGACTTCTTCGGGCCGGCCGCGCACGGACTCGCCGCCGAGACCGGCCTGCCGATCGAGTCCCGGTACGGTGCCGACCTCGACGAGGCGATGCTCCGCACCTTCCTGGACGCCGTCCGCACGGGCGAGCAGCCGCAGCCGGACGTGCACGTGGGGCTCCGGACGCTGTCGATCGTGCTCGCGGCGCAGGAGTCCGTCGCCACCGGGAAGACCGTCGCCGTCGTCGGGGAGCACGCACCGGTCGACGCCTGACGGGAATGGACCACCCCGGCGGCTGCTTGACGTCCGCATGACCTCGTCAGCAGCGCGCCGTGGGTGGCTCAGCGTCGTGTCCGTCGCACTCGGATCGTTCGTCCTCGTCCTCTCCGAGTTCCTCCCGATCGGGCTCCTCCCCGCGATCGCCCGGGATCTCGACGTCGGCATCGGCACCGCCGGGCTGATGGTCGTCGCGACCGGGCTCGTCGGTGCCGTCGCGGCCCCGGTCGTGACCGTCCTGACCTCCCGCCTCGACCGTCGCGTGGTGCTCGTGTCCCTGACGATCCTGCTCGTGGTCGCCGACGGCCTGGCCGCGATCGCGCCGAACTTCACGGTGCTGCTCATCGCCCGCATGCTGCTCGGCGTCGGCATCGGCGGCTTCTGGGCGATCGGCGCCGGGATCGCCGGTCGGCTCGTCCGCCCCGAGGCCACCATCCGTGCCACGTCGCTCATCACCGCCGGCGTCTCCGTCGCGACCGTGGTGAGCCTGCCGCTCGGCGCCCTGGTGTCGTCGCTCGCGACCTGGCGGCTCGCGTTCGTCATCGGCGGCGTGCTCGGCCTCGTCGCCCTGGTGCTCCAGCTCGCGATGCTGCCGCGGATCCCGGCGCTGCAGCGGGTCCGGTTCGGCACCCTCGGGTCGCTGCTCCGCGTCCCCCGCGCGCGGGTCGGCCTCATCGCCGCCGCGTTCCTCTTCACCGCGCAGTTCGCCGCGTACACGTACGTCGCCCCCTACCTGCAGGACCTCGTCGGGGTCGGCCCGGACACGATCACGCTCGCGCTCCTCGTGTTCGGCATCGCGGGCATCGTCGGGAACTTCACCGCCGGCTTCACGCTCGGCCGCACCGTGCTCGGGACCATCGGTGTCGCGAAGGTCGTCCTCGCCGTGTCGGTCGTGCTCCTCCCGCTGCTGGCGAACTCGGTCGTCGGCGTCTTCGTCCTGCTCGTGGTCTGGGGACTCGTCTGGGGTGCGCTGCCGCTCGGGATGCAGACCTGGATGTCCACGGCGTCGCCGGCCGGCTCCGAGACGGGCCTCGCGCTGTTCGTCACGACGATCCAGCTCGCGATCGCGGCCGGTTCGGTGCTCGGTGGGGTCGCGGTGTCGTCCTTCGGGCTCGCCGCGGACTTCTGGCTCGCGGGCGCCGTCGCCGTGATCGGCGCGGTGGTGCTCGTCTCGATGGGGCTGCGGCGGTCGAACGCCGTGCCGACGCCGGCAGCTGCCGCTGCTGTGCCCGAGACCACGCCGACGGGTTCCGTCGCGGTCGTCTGCCCCTAGGCCCCGAGCGCGAGGACCCGGTCGGCGGCGGCGATGGCCTCCGGGTCGTGCGCGGCGTGAACGACGACCGCGCCGGCAGCGGCCTCGTCGGCGAGCGCCGACACCACGAGCGCAGCCGATTGAGCGTCGACCCCCGCCGTCGGTTCGTCGACGAGCAGCACCCCGGCACGCTGGGCGAGCCCGAGCGCCACGAGCGTGCGCTGCCGCTGACCGCCGGAGAGTTCGTCGAAGGGGCGGTCTGCCAGGTCCGCGATCGCCATCCGCTCGAGTTGTGCGTCGACGACCCTCCGGTCCGCGCGGCTGAGCGGTCGCCACCACCGGCGGTGCGGCCACCGCCCCATCGAGACGGTCGCCCGGACGGTGAGCGGGAGCGCGGTCGGCGGGACGGACTGGGTCACGTAGGCGAGACCGCGGTCGGCCTGGAGGCGCGACACCCGTCCGCCGGTCGGCTCCACCGCACCGGCGAGCACGTCGAGCAGCGTCGACTTGCCCGACCCGTTGGGTCCGGTCACCGCGGTCACCGCCCCCGACGGGAACGAGGCATCGAGGTCGTCGAGCACGGTCCGGTCGCCGCGTCGGACGACGAGTCCGACGACGTCGAGGGCGGGTGCGGTCGGAGCGGGGAGCACCTGAGGACACTATCAGTATCGATAGTCATTTTCATGTAGCGTCTCGGACCGTGACCTGGCTGACCGACCCCTTCTCCGTCGACTTCATGCTCCGCGCCCTCATCGGCGGCGGGCTCGCTGCGGTCCTCTGCGCCGTCGTCGGCACGTGGGTGGTGGTGCGCGGGATGGCGTTCCTCGGCGAGGCGCTCTCGCACGGCATGCTCCCCGGCGTCGCGGTCGCCACCCTGACCGGGATCCCGGCGGTGATCGGCGCCGCGATCAGCGCCGGCGTGATGGTGTTCGGCGTGGGAGCACTCCGCCGCCGGGCGCGACTGTCGTACGACACCTCGATCGGGCTGCTGTTCGTCGGCATGCTCGCCCTCGGCGTCATCATCGTGTCCGGCTCCCGGTCCTTCGCCACCGACGTGACGGCGATCCTCTTCGGGGACGTGCTGGCCGTCACCCGCGCGGACCTGGCCGGCCTCGGCGCCGCCGTGTTCGTCGCGCTCGCACTCGCCGCCGCGTTCCACCGCGCGTTCACCGCCACGGCGTTCGACGTGCGGAAGGCCGCGACGCTCGGCCTCCGACCACGCCTGGCCGAGGTCGTCCTGATCGCGCTCGTCACGCTCGCGGTCGTGGCGTCCTACCGGGCGGTCGGCACGCTCCTCGTGGTCGGCCTCCTGCTCGCCCCCGCGGCGGCGGCCCGGGTCTGGACACGACACGTCGTCTCGACCATGGCGCTCGGTGCCGGCTTCGGCTGCGCCGCCGTCCTCGTCGGACTCCTCGTCTCCTGGCACGCGGGAACCGCGGCCGGCGCGAGCATCGCCGTCGTCGCGGTCGTCTCGGTCGCACTGTCGCGCGCCGTCGCCGCTGCCGTCCCCACGTCCGCGGCCGCCAGACGGCCGACCACACCGCCATCCGCAGCACCACCTCGAGAGGGAGCATGAACCCGACCACCAGCCGCGCACCCGCGCGCACCCTGACCGCCCTCGCCCTGGCCACCGGCCTCGCACTCACTTCCGCGGCGTGCTCGTCTGACCCGCGCCCCGCAGCCGATGACCCGACCGACACCGCTCGTCCGCACGGCTACGTGACGGGCGCGACCGAGTCCCAGGAGCCGCAGCTGCGCCTCCTGGCGGTCTCCGCGACCGGCGAGACGACCCTGCACGACCTCCTCACGGAGGACAGCACCGACCTCGACACGGTCGATGCCCCGGAGCACAGCGCGACCGACGGCCGATTCCTGCTGACGAGCGACGACGACCGGACGACGGTCGTCGACGGCGGCGCCTGGACCGTCGACCACGGCGACCACACCCACTACTACGCGGCCGAGCCCCGTGTCGTCGGGACCCTCGACGGCGGCGGGCGCGTCGAGGTGCACTCCTCCGAGACCCTGACCGCCGTGACCTGGCCGGACCGAGGGGAGGCAGTCCTCCTCGACCGGTCGGCGCTCGGGCAGGGCGAGCTCGACGTCACCGCCCGACTCGACGCGGCCGTCCTCCTCCCCACCGCGGATCACCTCGTCGCGGCGTCCGACGACAGGGTCCGAGTGCTGTCCGCGGACGGGGAGGACGTACGCGCCGAGCAGCCGTGCCAGGACCCTGCCGGTGGCATCGTCACCCGCGCCGGCGCGGTCGTGGGTTGCGCGGACGGCGTGGTGATCGTCGACGACGAGGGCAACGCACGCACCGTCCCGCTGCCCGACACCGCCGCGGAGGCGGTCCCACGCGCCACCGCGTTCGCGGCGCGCGCCGGGCGCCCGACCGTCGCCGGGCTGGCCGGGGACACCGGCTTCTGGATGCTGGACAGCCGCGAGGGAGCCTGGCGTCACGTCCCGACCGACCGCCCGCTCCGCGCGGTCGTCGCGGTGGACGACGCCGACGAGCACGTGGTCGGCGTCGACGACCAGGGTCGGGTGGTCGTGCACACGATGACGACCGGTGCCGTGGCGACGACCGACGCGCTCGTCGACGGTGCGGCCGGACCGCTCCTGCAGCTCGATGCGCAGCGCGCCTACCTGGCGGACCCGCAGGACGGTGTCGTGCACGAGATCGACTTCGCGGACGACGCCCGGGTGTCGCGCACGATCGAGCTCCCGGTGGCGCCGACAGCCTTCGCGGAGGTCGGACTGTGACCCGGGCAACGCCGGCCTCCCGCACCGCTCGTGCCCTCGGCGTCGTGCTCGTCGCCGCAGTGTCCGCCGCGGGGCTGTCCGCCTGCTCACCGAGCGCGTCCGACCGCCCGCTCGTCGCCGTGACGACGAACATCCTGGGGGACGTGGTCACCGAGGTCGTCGGGGACGCCGCCGAGGTGATGGTCCTGATGCCCGCCGGCGCCGATCCGCACTCGTTCGAGGTGTCCGCGAAGGAGGCCGCCCGGCTGCGGAGCGCCGACCTCGTCGTCGAGAACGGCCTCGGGCTCGAGGAGGGCGTCGCCCGCCACGTCGCGGCGGCCGCCGACGACGGCATCCCGGTGTTCACCGCCGGCGACGCCATCGACGTACTGGAATGGAGCACCGAGGACGACAGCGGCCCGGACCCGCACTTCTGGACCGACCCGGCGCGGATGCTCGACGTGGTGGATGCCCTGGGCGACGAACTCGACGACGCCGGCATCGGGACGCCGGGCGCCACCGCCTACCGCGAGCGGCTCGGGAAGCTCGACCATGCGATGACGACGGCGTTCGCGACGCTGCCCGAGGACCGCCGTGCCCTCGTCACCAACCACCACGTGTTCGGGTACCTCGCTGAACGGTTCGGCTTCCGGGTCGTGGGCGCGGTCATCCCGAGCGGGACGACCTTGGCCTCACCGAGTGCGGCGGACCTCCGGGATCTCGCCGCGGCGATCGAGGAAGCCGGCGTGCCCACGATCTTCGCGGACGCGTCGCAACCTGCTCGGCTCGCCGAGGTGCTCGCCGAGGAGGTCGACGTGCACGTGGCGATCCGCCCCCTCGCGACCGAGTCCTTGACAGCGGAGGGGCACGCCTCGACGTACCTCGGGATGATGCGGTCCAACACGGATGAGATCGTCGACGGCCTGTCGATTTCCAATTGAGAATGAGAATCAATACAGTTTGGCTATGCACATGAAGAAGATCCTGCCCGTGGGACTCGTCGGCGCCGTCGCGATGGCCCTGGCCGGGTGCTCGACGAGCCCCGCCGACGCCGAAGCGACCCGGACGAGCACCCCGTCCGCCGACGGCACGCGCATCACCCTGACCTACGACGGCGGCCTGCTCGTCCTCGACGAGGACCTGCGGGTCGTGTCCGACGACCCGATCGACGGCTTCACCCGCGTGAACCCCGCCGGCGACGGGCGCCACGTGCTCGTGACCGTCCCGGAGGGCTTCCGCGTGCTCGACACCGCCGCGGACCCCGCACTCACCGACGCGGTCTTCCCGGCCGACACCGGTGGGCACGCGGTCGTGCACGGCGACCGGACCGCCCTCTTCGCCGACGGCACCGGCGACGTCACCACGTTCGACAACGGGGACCTCGACGGCGACGAGCTGCCCGAGACCACGACGACGAAGTCCGAGGCGGCGCACCACGGCGTCGCCATCGAGCTCGAGGACGGCACGCTCCTCACCACGATCGGCACCGAGGAGAGCCGCTCCGGCGTCCGTGCCCTCGATGCCGACGGGGCAGAACTCGCCCGTTCCGAGGAGTGCCCGAACGTGCACGGCGAAGGCGCGGTCGAGGGCGAGGTCGCAGTCTTCGGCTGCACCGACGGCGCCCTGGTCTACCAGGACGGCGCATTCGAGAAGATCGACGCCCCGACCGAGTACGGCCGCACCGGCAACCTCTTCACGACAGAGACGTCCCCCGTCGCCGTCGGGGACTACAACGACGACGAGGACAGCGAGGGCTACCTGCTCCACCAGATCGCCCTCGTCGACGCCGCCGCTGGCGAGTACACCGTCGCCGACATGCCGGACGGCGTCGGCTTCACCTTCCGCGACCTCGCCCGCGGACCCGGTGACGAGGCCGTGGTCCTCGGATCCGACGGCTCCCTGCACACCTTCGACGAGACCACTGGCGAGCAGCTCGACTCGTTCCCCGTGATCGACGCGTGGGAGGGCCCGACCGAGTGGCAGGACGCCCACCCCGCACTGAAGGTCGCGGGGAACGTCGCCTACGTCACGGACCCGGCCGAACGGAAGGTGCACGCGGTCGATCTGCGCTCCGGGAAGACGATCGCCTCGAGCGGCGCCCTGCCCGGCGTCCCGAACGAGCTCGCGGTCGCGTAGCACCGGGACATCCGGACAGTGCGCAGCAGCCGTGCGGCGTACTGTCCGGTCCATGCCCGCTCTCATCGACACGTTCACCCTGTCCAACGGCCTGCACATCCCCAAGATCGGCTTCGGCACGTGGCAGATCCCTTCCGGCGACGACGCCTACGACGCCACGAAGACCGCGCTCGACCTCGGCTACCGCCACATCGACACCGCGCTCGCGTACGGCAACGAGGCGAGCGTCGGCCAGGCCGTCCGCGACAGCGGCGTCCCGCGCGACGAGGTCTTCATCACCACGAAGCTCCCCGCCGAGATCAAGACCGCGGCCGGCGCGCGCGAGGCCTTCGACACGTCGAGCCGCAACCTCGACCTCGGCGTGGTCGACCTGTACCTCATCCACGCGCCGTGGCCGTGGGGCGACATCGGGTCCGACCACCGCGACGGCAACGTCGAGGTCTGGAAGGTCTTCGAGGAGCTCTACGACGCCGGACGGACGCGCTCCATCGGTGTCTCGAACTTCGAGGTCGCGGACCTCGAGGACCTGCTCGGCCGCACCGACGTCGTCCCGCACGCCAACCAGATCCGCTGGTTCATCGGCAACACGCAGGACGCCACGACGGCGTTCGACCGCGAGCACGACATCCTCACCGAGGGCTACTCACCGCTTGCCACCGGCGGCCTGCTCGACAACGAGCAGATCGCCGAGATCGCGACGAAGTACGACAAGTCCGTCGCCCAGGTCGCGATCCGCTACCTGCTCGAGAAGGACGTCCTGCCGCTGCCGAAGTCCACGACGCCGGAGCGGATCGCCGCGAACGCCGACGTCGACTTCGTCCTGTCCGCCGAGGACGTCGCCGCCCTCGACGCGCTGCAGGACACGACCGACTGACGCCACCGGGAACACGACACCCCCGTCGCCGGTTGCACCCCGTGGTGCCACAGCCAGCGGCACGACCCCAAGGAGGCCAGCATGACCACCACCGAAACCGCCATCCTCGCCGGCGGCTGCTTTTGGGGAGCGCAGCAGCTCCTCCGTCGCCGCCCAGGCGTGATCAGCACCCGCGTCGGCTACTCGGGCGGCGACACCCCGAACGCCACCTACCGCAACCACGGTGACCACGCCGAGGCCGTCGAGATCGTCTTCGACCCGTCCGTGATCTCGTACCGGGACCTGCTGGAGTTCTTCTTCCAGATCCACGACCCGTCGACGAAGGACCGGCAGGGCAACGACGTCGGCCGCAGCTACCGCTCGGCGATCTACTTCACCTCCGACGAGCAGCGCCAGGTCGCCCTGGACACCATCGCGGACGTCGACGCCTCGGGCATCTGGCCCGGCAGGGTCGTCACCGAGGTCGAGCCCGCCGGCGACTTCTGGGAGGCCGAGGAGGAGCACCAGGACTACCTCGAGAAGTACCCCGCCGGGTACACGTGCCACTTCGTGCGCCCGGGGTGGAAGCTCCCCCACCGCGACGAGGCGACCGCGGCCGTCTGACGGCAGCGACGGATCAGCGCGATCCGCCGAGCAGTTCCAACCAGTCCCCGGGAAGGCGATCCGCCGGCCCGGGGACTGCCTGCGTCACGGGGTGGCTCGTCGGTGCCGCGAGCTCCAGCCCCTCGGACCGGGTGTCGTCCCGGTAGTCCCAGGACCAGGTCTCCCCGGGTTCGTAGCTCTGGATGACCGCGTGCCCGGTGTCCTCCCAGTGCCGGGTCGCGTGGGTGTTCAGCGAGTCGTCGCAGCACCCGACGTGGCCGCAGGCGGCGCAGCGCCGCAGGTGCACCCACCACGAGCCGGTCGCGTCGCACTCGACGCACCCGTCTCCGCTCGGCGGGATCTCCGGGTGGACCATCGCGTCGTCCGTCATGGCACCATCCTGGCCCACGCGACCAGGTGACGGACGGGAGGCGCGGTGCCAGCTGGCCCCGCGCCTCCAGGCCGTCGCGTGGCCGCGTCCAGGGCGTCGCGCGGCTCAGCCGCGCGGCACCAGCGCGTCGATGGCCGCGAGCTCCTCGTCGGTGAGCGGGGCACCGTCGAGCGAGTCGAGCGTGCCGTCCAGCTGCCGGACGCTCGAGGCCCCGACCAGCGCGGACGTGACCGCCTGCTGCCGGAGCACCCACGTGATCGCGAGCTGCGCGAGCGTCTGCCCGCGCGCCACGGCGATGTCGTTGAGGGCACGCGCCGTCGTCAGGTACTCGTCGTCGATCCGGTCCGCGCCGAACCAGCGGCCCTCGGCCGCGCGCGACCCGACCGGCACCGAGCCGTCGAGGTACCGGTCCGTCAGCAGTCCGCCGGCCAGCGGAGAGAACACGATCGCGCCGGTGCCGAGACGGAGCAGCTCGTCGAAGAGCCCGTCCTCGGGGACCCGGTCGAACATGTTGTAGCGCGGCTGGTGGATGAGCAGGTGGATGTTCTCGGCGGCGAGCGCCTCGGCCGCGGCAGCCGTCTGCGCCGGGTCGTAGTTCGAGATGCCTGCGTAGAGCGCCTTGCCCGAACGGACCGCGGTCACGAGGGCGCTGACGGTCTCCTCGATGGGGGTCTCGGGGTCGGGGCGGTGCGAGTAGAAGACGTCGACGTAGTCGAGCCCGAGGCGTCCGAGGGACTGGTCGAGCGAGGCGAGCATGTACTTGCGCGAGCCCCAGTTGCCGTACGGTCCGGGCCACATGTCGTAGCCGGCCTTCGTCGACACCACGATCTCGTCGCGGAACGGGCGGAGGTCCGACTCGAGGATGCGGCCGAACTGCTCCTCGGCGGCACCGGGAGGCGGACCGTAGTTGTTCGCCAGGTCGAAGTGGGTGATCCCACGGTCGAACGCGTGCAGCACGATGTCGCGCTGCGTGGTGAGGGCTCGGTCGGCGCCGAAGTTGTTCCACAGCCCGAGCGAGATGCGCGGCAGCAGCAGGCCGCTCCTCCCCACGCGCTGGTACGGGAGTCGCTCGTAGCGGTCGTCGGCGGGGCGGTGGACGTCAGGCATCGTTGCTCGATCCGGGTCGGGGACAGGCCGTCGTCGACGCTACCGTGCCGACGCCCCTCCGTGGCGCGGGTCAGGGCCAGACACGGCCGGCGACGTCGACGACGCTGCGGACCTTCGCCCACTGCTCGTCCTCGGTGAGCACGTTGCCCTCCTCGGTGGAGGCGAACCCGCACTGCGGGCTGAGCGCGAGCTGCCCGAGCGGCGCGTACTCGGCGGCGTCCCGGATGCGCTGCTCGATGACCGCGGGGTCCTCGAGCTCGCCGGTCTTCGAGGTGACGAGCCCGAGCACGACGACCTGCTCGCCCTGGGGCAGGAACCGCAGGGGCTCGAAGCCACCCGCGCGGTCGCTGTCGTACTCCAGGTAGAACCCGTCGTAGCCGGTGTTGCCGAGGAGCTGTTCGGCGACCGGCTCGTACCCGCCCGAGGCGATCCAGGTCGATCGGAAGTTGCCGCGGCAGACGTGCGTGGTGACGACGAGGTCCTCCGGGCGGCCGTCGAGCACGCGCCGGATGATCGACGAGAACCGCTCGGCGATGCCGTCGGTCTCGATCCCGCGCTCGCGGGCCTTCGCCATCTCGGCGTCCGAGCAGGCGTACGCCCACGCGGTGTCGTCGAGCTGCAGGTACCGGACCCCGGCGGCGTACAGGGCGGCGATCGCGTCCCGGTAGGCCTGCACGAGGTCCTCGGTGATGGCGTCGCGGCCGTCGTAGTGGTCCGTGCGGATCTGGTCGGCATCGAGCCGGAAGTCGAACACGGTCGGCGCGGGGATCGTGAACTTCGGGGTGAGGCCGCGTGCGGTGGCCTCGGCGACGACGAACGCGGCGTCGGCGACGAATGGGTGGTCGGCCGGGAACGACACCGGGCCCGTGACGCGCATGCCCTTCGGCGTGGTGGTGACGCCCTGGAACGCGATGCCGTGGTCGAGCTCGACGACCTCGACACCGTCCAGCCCACCCCAGAAGTCGAGGTGCCACCAGGCGCGTCGTGCCTCGCCGTCGGTGGCGAGCTGCAGCCCGGCGGCCTGCTGCGCGTCCATGAGCGCGCGGATCGCGTCGTCCTCGACGGCACGGAGCGTGGCGGCGTCGATGCGGCGCTCGACGAAGGCCGCGCGGGCCTCCTGCACGGGGGCCGGGCGGAGGAAGCTGCCGACGACGTCGGCTCGGAACGGCGGGTGCTGGCGCATCCCACGATCGTACCGATGCGGAATGACCGGATCGGGGGCATCGACTCGCGTTCGCGAGCCGCACCCGCTCAGGCGGGCAGGGGCACGAAGTCGAACTCCTGGAACGATGCGACCTCGTCCGCCCAGCGCGTCCCGACGAAACCCTGGTGCGCCGGGTGGGCGTCGTAGGCCGTGTAGGCGTCCCGGTCGGCGAACCGCATCGAGAACTGGAAGCGGAAGTCGCTCTGCTCCGACACCTGCCGCGACACCGTGAACTCCCTCACGCCGGGGATCGCCGGCAACGTGGCCCGGGCAGCTGCGAGGAACGCGGCCTCGGCGGCGGAGTCGGGCTCGTGGACCAGCGTGAAGCAGACGGTGTGGACGATCATGCGGGATCCCCGATCGGGTAGTCGACGAAGGCGAAGGCAGACCCGTCGGGAGCCCACCCGTTGACGTTGAGGGTGCCTTGGCCGCCGTCGAGCTCGACGATCGTCTCGGCCGCCTGCCACACCGCCGGACCCCAGTCGCTGACGCTGCCGGGACCGGTGACGAGCCGCAGCCGGACGCGCTTGTCGGCCGGGTGCCCCTCGGTGCCGGGCGGGAAGGACAGGTACACGGCGACGTCGTCGGTCGGTGCCGGGTGCGGGAACCAGTTGACGTGCTCGTCCACGGTGAGCTGCTCGATCCCGGAGCCGTCGGGTCGGACCCGAGCGATCTGCGCGTGGCCGAAGGCTTCCGTGTTGAACAGGATCCAGGTGCCGTCCGGGGTCCACTCCGGACCGTCAGCGGCAGCGGGCTCGGTCGTCACGGCGCGGTCGGCGCTGCCGTCGGCGGCCATCACCCGGATCGTGCCGGAGGACCACACGGCCCCGGCGGTCGGGTCGAGGTGCACGTACGCGAGCTCGGAGCCGTCGGGGCTGACGCCGTGCAGGAAGTGCAGGCCGCCGTCCTCCGGAGTCACCCGTGTCGCCGCTCCCCCGGCCAGTGGTGCCGACCAGATGTGGAAGTCGTTCGCGCTGACGTGCACGGTGACGCCGTCGGGGTCGAGCACGTGGTCGTTGTTCAGCGGCGGGACGCCGGGGATGTCCACCGCGGTCGGGTCGGCGGAACCGTCGGTCGGCATCGTCCACAGCACCCCGTCGGCGTTGAGGACGAGGCGCCCGTCGGCCGTCCAGTTCGGCGCCTCGTACAGACGCTCGGCGGACTCGTGCACCGTGGTCACGGTGCGGTCGTTCCGGTTCCAGATCCGGATGCGGCAGTGCTGGCCGGGGGCGAGGAGGCGTCCGGGTGGGGTGGCTTCGGCGTCGTTGCTCATGGTTCCCTGCAGGTTGGCTCGTGCTAAGGCTGTGACGCCAACCCTACGGCACGGGGACTCGGCCACGCGCGCGCCGATCGGACGGCAGCACGAGCGTGAGCGTCGCGACGAGTGCGATCCCGAGCATGACCGCACCACCGGTGTATGCGTCCGCGACCCGTCCGGACAACGTCGCTGCACCGGCGCCGACCGCGGTGAGCACCGCGACGCCGAGTGTCGAACCGAGCTGGTGGGCGGTGTTGACGAGGCCGGAGGCCGCTCCGGCGTCGGCCGCGGGGGCCCCGGCGATCCCGGCGGCGGTGAGCGGTCCGAAGCACAGCCCCTGGCCGATGCCGAACAGCACGAGCGGTCCGGCGAACCCCGCCAGGTACCCGACGTCCGGGGTGATCCGGCTCAGCCAGAGCACGGCGACCAGGACGACCGAGATCCCGACCGCGACGAGCAGCCCGTTGCCGAACCGGCGGGTGAGCCGCGGCACGGAGAGAGAGACGGCGAACTGCAGCAGCGTCATCGGGAGAAACGCGACGCCGGCCTCGAGCGCTGACCACCCGTACACACCCTGCAGGAACTGCGTCGTGAAGAAGAAGAACGCGATGCCGGTGCCCGCGAAGAGCAGCCGGGCGACGGCTGCTCCGGAGCGACCGGCGTCCGCGAACAGTCGCAGCGGCATGATCGGGTGCGTGGCCTTCCACTCGTTCAGCACGAAGACGGCGAGGACGACGGCGCCGGCCGCGATCGGCAGGATCGTGGCGCTCGCACCCCACCCGTGGTCGCCGCCGTTCACGATGCCGTACACGAGCGCTCCCATGCCGAGCGTCGACGTCACGGCCCCGAGGACGTCGAAGCGGCCCCGGGTCGGTGCGGTCTGCGGCAGGTACCGCACCGCGAGGACGATCATCACCATCGCGATCGGCACGTTGATGAAGAACCCCGCGCGCCAGGACACCAAGCCGGCAAGCGCACCGCCGACGACCATGCCGAGGCTCGCCCCGACGCCGGCGGTCGTGCCGTACAACGAGACCGCCCGGGTGCGCTCCGGGCCGACGGGGAACGTCGAGGTGATGAGCGACAGGGACGACGGCGCGACGATCGCGGCGCCGACACCCTGGAATGCTCGGGCGGCGATGATCCACGCCTCGTCCTGCGCCGTGCCGACGAGCAACGAGGCCAGCCCGAACAGCGCCAGGCCGAGCACGAACACGCGCTGGCGCCCGAGGAGGTCCCCGGCGCGTGCGCCGAGGAGCAACAGGCCACCGAAGACGAGTGTGTACGCGTTCTGCACCCAGGACAGTGCCGTCGGGGACAGCCCCATCCCGCGCTGGATCTCGGGCAGCCCGGTGAAGATGATCGAGTTGTCCAGGACGATCATGAAGTAGCTCACCAGGACGATCACCAGGACGACGGTGTGGTGCGGTCGGGACGCCCGGGCCGGGGGCGGGACGGGTGTCGACGCGGTGTCGGGCGTTGCGGTCATGCCGACGAGTCCAGCGCGGATCCGCCCGCACTGGGAGTGGTGGGGTTTCCCTGTACCGACAGTCCCTCCTTCCGCCCCGGTCCAGCACGTACGGTGTCGGCATGGACCACCGCGCCGAGATCAGCGACTTCCTCCGGACCCGCCGGGCCCGGATCACGCCCGACCAGGCCGGGATCATCGGCGGCGGTCGGCGTCGTGTCGCCGGGCTCCGCCGCGAGGAGCTCGCGATGCTCGCCGGGATGAGCTCCGACTACTACGCGAAGATGGAGCGCGGCCACCTCGCCGGAGTCTCCGAGGACGTGCTCGACGCCCTCGCTCGGGCGTTGCAGCTCGACGATGCGGAGACGGAGCACCTGCTCGACCTCGCCCGCGCCGACACCCCCGTACCGGTCCGACGTCGTGCACCGAAGCCCGCCGACGACGCCGTCCGTCCGAGCCTCCAGCGGTTCCTCGACACCATCACCGGCACACCGACCGTCGTGCAGAACCGCCGCAGCGACGTCGTCGCCACGAACAGCCTCGGCCGTGCCCTGCTGTCGCCGCTCCTCGACGACCCCGTGAACCAGGCCAACAACGCGCGGTTCACGTTCCTCAACCCGGCCGCCCGCAACTTCTACGTCGACTGGGAGCAGGGCGCCACGAGCCTCGTCGCCTCGATGCGCAGCCACGCCGGCAAGCACCCGCACGACCGGGACCTGACCGACCTCATCGGCGAACTCGTCACCCGCAGCGACGACTTCCGACGACGGTGGGCCGCACACGACGTCCGCTTCCACCGATCCGGCACGAAGCGACTGCACCACCCCGCGGTCGGCGACCTCGAGTTCACGTTCGAGGCGATGCAGCTGCCCGACAGTCCCGGCTGGACGATGTACGGCTACACGACCGTGGCCGGCTCACCCACCGACGAGCGTGTCCGGCTGCTCGGCAGCCTGGTCGCCACCGCCGCCCCCACGACGGAGGCGACCCCGTGAGCTGCCTGTGCCTCAGCGCCCCTCGAACTCGTCGTCCGTGATGTGCTCGAGCCACGTCGTGCTGGTCGAGGGGTCGTCGCCGTTCTCGACCATGGCGATGTGCTCCATGAAGCAGCCGGGTGCGGCCGCGTGCCAGTGCTCCTCGCCGGGCGGCGTGTAGAGCGTCTGCCCGGGGTGCACCTCGATGACCCCGCCGTCACGGGTACCGAACCGCCCGATGCCCTGGGTCACGCGGAGGTACTGCCCCTTCTCGTGCGAGTGCCACGCGGTGCGCGCTCCGGGGGCGAACCGGACGGTCGCGACGGTCATGTGCTGGCCGTCCTCGTGCGGGACGGCGATCGGGTCCAGCCAGACGTCGCCGGCGAATCGCTCGGGCGGGTTCTTGCTGGTGGGGACAACGGGTTCGATGTTCATCGTGCTCCTGTTCGGCTGACTCGGTCGAGGTCGTCACGGACGCGCTGCGGCTCCTGTCCGACCGGCAGGTTCGCGGGGTCGAGCGCGCCGTCGAGCGCTCCGTCCTCGTCCGCTGGCAGCGCGGCGAAGACCGGTCCGAGGTCCTCCTGCTCCGGGCCGCGCTCCGCCACGAGTTCGAAGGTGCGGTGGTCGGCTTCCGGGCTGGTGAGGCTCTCGACGAGGACCCGAGCGATCTGCCGTCGGGCGATGACACCGTCGGCCGGGCCGCCGGTCTGGTGGGTGTCGCCCTGACGCGGAGCGATGCGGAGCTGGTCGTCGTCGTTGTGGTCGAACCACCCCGGACGGACGACCGTGTACTCGTTCCCGCTGGCGCGCACCAGGCGTTCGCCTCGGCGCTTCCACTCGGAGCCGTCGCGGAGCGCCGTGACGCCGATCGTGGTCATCAGTGCGATCCGCACGCGACGGCCGCGCAGGGCGTCGAGGACGTTCTTGACGGCCCCGTAGTTCACCGCCTCGGCGTTCCCGTTGTCGCCGTGGGTGAAGACGACGGCGTCGATGCCCGCGACGACGTCGTGCAGGCTGGCGGTGTCGGTCAGGTCGCCGATGACGACCTCGGCGCCCCGGGCGAGTCCCTGTGCCTTGTACGAGGTCCGGGCGAGCGCGCGGGTGTGGTGTCCTGCGGCCACAGCGGTCGCGACGACGTGACGGCCGACGCTGCCGGTCGCGCCGACGACGAGGACGGTGAGGTGCTGGTCGGTCATGGTGGTGCCCTTCATGCAAGACCGGCGGCACTGAGCCACCGGTCGACGTCGGAGCCGGTGCCGCCGTCGCGGACCTCTTCGCCGCGGACGGCGAGACCGTCGCCGAGGCGCGCACCGGTCCGCAGATCGCGGTAGAAGGACTCCGTCGAACCGAGCCCGCTGACGGCGTACGTGACGAACGGCAGGACGGTCGCCCCGGTGAGGGTCGCGGCCTCGGCGAAGGTCGCCATGATCATCGGCGGCTGCACGTTCCAGATCGGGCTGCCGAGCAGCACCGTGCCGTAGCCGCTCAGGTCGGGCAGGTCGCTCGCGATCGCGGGGCGGGCGTCGTCGCCCTGCTCCCGGACGTTGCGCGCGACCGTGTCGTCGTAGCGGTCGGAGTACGGGTCGGCCGCCTCGATCCGGAAGACGTCGCACTCGACGCGGGCGGCTATCAGGCCCGCGAGTACCTCGGTGTTCCCGGTGTCGAGGCTCCGGCGGCCGCCGTTCCAGTAGTTCTCACCGGAGCGCGAGAAGTACGCCAGCAGGACGCGGCCGTCGCGGTCGGTCGGTGGCACGGTGCTCCTCGGAGTGGTCGACGGGTCAGGATCTGGGCTGCACGCGGCGAGGCTCGCTGCTGCTGCGGCCACGGCCGCAGCGCCGGCGCCGCGGATCAGGGCTCGACGCGTGAAGACGGGGCGGGTCACGGCAGTGGTCCTTCCGGTGTCCGGACTGGAGGCGCGGTGCGGCCCGGCACCGCGCCTCCAGTCAGTCAGGGGGTTCAGCCGAGGCGACGTGCGCTGAGCCAGCGCACCATCTCCGGGTCCTGGTGGTCGAAGAACTGCGACCCACCGGTGTGCAGCGCCGCGATCTGTGCCATCTGCGCTTCGTTGAGCTCGAAGTCGAAGACGTCGAGGTTCTGCGCCATGCGGTCCGGATTCACCGTCTTCGGGATCGCGACGACACCGCGCTGCGTGAGCCAGCGGAGCACGACCTGTGCGACCGACTTGCCGTGGTCCTTGCCGATGCCCTCGAGGACCTCGTTCGTGAACAGGCCGTTCTTGCCTTCGGCGAACGGACCCCACGACTCGATCTGCACGCCCTCGCCGCGCATGAGCTCCTGGTAGTCGGTGTTCTGCTTGAACGGGTGCGTCTCGATCTGGTTCACGGCGGGGACGACCTCGTTGTTGATGATGAGGTCGAGCAGCTGGTCCGGGGCGAAGTTCGAGACGCCGACCGCGCGGGCCTTGCCGTCCTTGCTCGCCTGCTCCATGGCGCGCCACTGGCCGTAGGTGTCACCGAAGGGCTGGTGCATCAGGTAGAGGTCGACGTGGTCGAGGCCGAGCTTCCGGAGAGAGTCGTCGAGCGCCCGGGCGGTGTTCGCCTCGGCGGGGGCGTCCTGGACCCAGAGCTTGGTGGTCACGAAGAGCTCGTCACGCGAGATGCCGCTCTTCGCGATGGCGGCGCCGACCGCCTCCTCGTTGCCGTAGGCCGCGGCGGTGTCGAGCAGTCGGTACCCGGCCTCGAGCGCCGAGCTGACGGCCGCCTCGGTCTCGTCGGCACCGACCTGGTAGACGCCGAAGCCGAGGACGGGCATCTCGATGCCGTTGTTCAGGGTCACTGTGGGGGTCGCTGTTGCCATGAGTCCATCACACCCCGGTCGCGCGGGCGGAGGGAGTGGTGCTCGTTCCCTGTACTGGGAGTCAGTGGTTCGCGTACCCCGTCGGTCGAACCGTAGGCTGCTTGGGTGGACCCGCGCTACGCACGATCGCAACGGGCGTTGCGCGATGCGGCGCTCACGTTGGCAGCGGCCGCGCCGCTGCAGTCCATCTCGGTGACCGAGGTCTGCCGCACGGCCGGCGTCACCCGCGACACCTTCTACCGCCACGCGCCCTCACCGGTCGAGCTCGTCGCCGCAGCACTGGGCGAGGAACTCGCCGAGGCCATCGGCCGTCACGAACCCCTGTCCGGCATCGAAGCGTTCCGTGCGGCCGAGCGATCACTGCTGCAGCACGTCGCGGACCGTGCCGAGGTGTACCGGAACGCGATGGGCCCGCAGCTGCTGGCGCCGCTCCGCGCGAACCTCGAGGGGACGATCCACTCGACGCTCCGAGCACACCTCGACCAGCACCCGCCGAGCGTGCCGGCCGGCGTCGACGGATCCGACGCCGACGCCCTCGACATCGTCGCGGCCTACGCGACGGCCGGCACCGTCGGGGCCGTCGAGCGGTGGATCCACGCGACCCCGCTGGACGTCGACCGCGGCGTCGCCGTGATCATCGCGGCCTCCCCGGAGTTCTGGTTCGCCCGCTGACCGATCTATCTGACACCCGCACGATAGAGGCGTACGGTGGTGGTGTGCTCATCGACGAGCACCGAAGGGAAACCACCATGCAGATCCACCCAGGCCGCTTCGACGGCACCGTCGCCCTCGTCACCGGCGGCGTCTCCGGCATCGGCGCGTCCGTGACCACCCGACTCCTCGCAGAGGGCGCGACCGTCGTCGCAGTCGACGTCGCCGAGGCCAGCATCACCCGCTTCGTCACCGACCATCCCGAGGCCGGCGACCGACTCGACACCCGCGTGCTCGACGTCACCGACGCGGCAGCCGTGGACCGCACGATCGCCGACGTCGTCGACACCCACGGGAAGCTCGACCTCCTCGTCGCCAACGCCGGCGTCGGTGCGGCCGGTGCCGTCGCGGACGTCGACGACGCGACGTGGCGCTTCGTGCTCGGGGTCGACCTCGACGGTGTCTTCCACGTCGCACGCGCGGCGCTCCCGCACCTCGTCGCCTCGAAGGGGTCGATCGTGAACACCGCGTCGATCTCCGGCATGGGCGGCGACAGCGCCATGGCGGCGTACAACGCCGCGAAGGGCGCCGTGATCAACCTCACCCGCAGCATGGCCGTCGACTACGGGCACCAGGGCGTCCGCGTCAACGCCGTCGCGCCCGGACCCGTCGCTACACCGCTGCTCCGCCCGATCCTCGAGGGCAACGCCGTCGTCCGCGACACCTACGCGGAACGCATCCCCCTCGGCCGCGTGGGCGAGCCCGACGAGATCGCCGCGGCGATCCTGTTCCTCGCCTCGCCCGACGCCGCCTACGTCAGCGGCGTGACCCTGCCCGTCGACGGCGGACTCACCTCGTGGACCGCCCAGCCGGCCCTGTACTGAAAGGCACCAGCACCATGCGCGCAGCCGTGTTCCACGCCAAGGAGGACCTCCGGATCGAGGAGGTCGACGAACCCACGCCCGGCCCCGGTCAGGTCAAGATCCGCAACGCCTACGCCGGCATCTGCGGCTCCGACCTGCACATCTACTTCGCTCCCGAGTCCGCCGGCATCGACCTCGACCACCCGCACCCCGTCACCGGTTCGACCCTGCCCCAGATCCTCGGCCACGAGTTCTCCGGCACCGTCGTCGAGCTCGGCCCGGACGTCACCGGGGTGGCCGTCGGCGACCGCGTCGCCGTGTGGCCGATCTACGCCTGCGGCTCGTGCGCCGCGTGCCGCCGCGGCGCCCCGAACGCCTGCCGGACCATCGGGTTCCACGGCATCACCGCGAACGGCGGCGGGATCAGCGAGTTCACCACCGTCCCCGCCTCGAAGCTGCACGTGCTGCCGGACAACGTCGACCTGCGACTGGGTGCGCTCGTCGAACCGATGGCCGTCGCGTGGCACGCCGTCACCCGCAGCGGCATCGAGGCCGGGCAGCGCGCACTCGTCGTCGGGGCCGGACCGATCGGCATCGGCGTCTGGTTCGCTCTGCGCGCCCGGGGCGTCGACACCGTCGTCGTGTCCGAGCCGAGCGACGTCCGCCGGGCGGCGATCGAGGGCGTCGGCGCCGACCACGTCATCGACCCGACCTCCGCCGACCTGTCCGCGCTCGTCGCCGAGGTCACCGGGGGCGACGGCGTCGACGCGGTGTTCGACGCTGCCGGGGTCGGACCTGCGCTGGCTTCCGGGCTGGAGCAGCTCGCCCCGCACGGCACCGCGGTCGTCGTCGCGATCCACGAGCGTCCGATGGAGTTCAACCCGACCGCGCTCGTCATGCCGGAGGCTTCGGTCACCGGGACGCTGGCCTACCTGCAGGAGGACTTCGACGCCGTGATCGATGCCATGGCTGACGGCAAGTACGACGCGACCGGGTGGGTGGACGACGTGCCGCTCGAGCGGGTCGAGGAGACGATCCACGCGCTGCGGGCCGGGCGGGGCATGAAGGCGCTCGTCACGCCCTGACGGGCCGGCGACGGCACGTCCTCAGCGCTCGGCGAGCTGTGCGCGGAGGGCCTCGACGACGAGCGCGTGCTCGACCTCGTCGTTGACACCGGACGCGACAGCGACGCCGACCTGGGTCGCGCCGATGCGGATCGGTACGGCTCCCCCGTTGAACGCGTACAGCATCGGGTCGACCATACGAGCCGTCGCGGGGTCGTCGATGCCGTACGCGGCCATCTGCTCGGCGACCAGGAGCGACGCCTTGTCGAAGCGCCGGACCACGGCGGCCTTCCGGTTCATCCAGCCGTCGTTGTCGGCGGTCGTGCCGGCGAGTGCGGCCTGGAAGACGAGCTGTTCCCCGAGCCAGACGGCGACCGAGATGGTCAGTTCGCGCTGCCGGGCGAGGTCGATGACTCGCTGGCCGACACTGATCGCGTCGTCGTGTTCGAACGCTGCGAACCGGAGTTCGGTGTCTTCGCGAGTCAGGAGCGTCAGGGTGTCGTTCGTTGCGAGGTTCATCGGCGTCCGTCCTGTTCGGTGAGTGTGGTGGTGCGCGGGAGCGCGAGCACCGGTGCGTGCGCTTCGATCTGCGCCTTCGCCTGGTCGATCGTGTCCAGGATGGAGACGGTCTCCGCGAGCGTGTGCAGCGGCGATTCGGTGCGTCCTTCGCCGACGTACCGGGCGAGCGCGGTGGCCTCCCACGACAGCGCCTGGAACAGGCGCAGACGCGTCTCGTCGGTGTACTGCAGATCCACCCCCTGGTCCGGCGCGTTCGGGTCGTTGGCGAGCACCCGGAACGAGGACGGCGTGTAGAAGAACGAGTCGAACTCGATGCGCGCGTCGGACCCGGAGATCGAGGCCCGCGTCGGGGTGTTCGTCAGCATCGACGTCGTCACGGTCGACTGCTTCCCGACGCCGTGGCCGAGCACCAGGGTCGAGAAGGCGTCCACCCCGGTCGCGGTGAGGCCTCCGGCAGCGAGCACCGACGTCGGCGCACCGAGCACCATGGAGTCGAACTGGACCGGGTAGATGCCGAGGTCCAGCAGCGCACCGCCGCCCAGCTCAGGGCGGTACAGGCGGTGCTGCGGATCAGCGGGGATCGCCTGCCCGTGGTCGGCGTGGACCGTGTGGACATCGCCGAGCGCGCCGTCCGCGAGGAGCTTCCGGACGACGGAGGTCTGCGGCAGGTACCGGCTCCACAGCGCCTCCATCGCGAAGACACCGGCTGCAGACGCCGCGTCGACGAGCTGCTGCGCTTCACCCGCGGTGAGGGCCATCGGCTTCTCGATGAGGACGTGCTTGCCCGCGGCGATCGCGAGGAGCCCGAGCTCGAGGTGCTGACTCTGCGGGGTAGCGATGTAGACGACGTCGACATCGGGGTGGGAGACCAGTGCCTCGGAGTCGTCCAGCGCGTGCTCGATGCCGTGCCGGGCTGCGAAGGCGGCCGCTCGGTCGGCGGACCGCGACGCGACGGCGGTGAAGCGCTGTGCGGTGTGCGCGTGGGCGGCGGCGACGAACTCGCCGGCGATCCACCCCGGACCGAGCAGACCCCACCGCAGCGCGGGTTCGCCGGAGTTCGGGAGCAGCAGATCGGGCTCGGGAAGCGAGGTGAGCGGCATGCGTCGTCCTGTCGTCGGGTCGGGTGCGGCGACGATGCTCGATCGGGCGTCGGGCGACTTCGCCGCTGGGGGTACCAATTCTGTTTAGCACGAGATAACCTCTCGCATCAGCGAGGTTAGCACGAGCCAACTTTGCGAACCCGACTCAAGGAGGCGTCGATGTCGACGAGGATCCCCGTACATCCGTTCACCACCGCTGTGGCCACGGCACGCGTCAGCAACTGGTACATCGCAGCGATCGGCCTGGCACAGTTCGGCATCTTCCTGGCGATCCTGACGCCGGTGATGGTGAGCATGCAGTTGAAGGCGCAGGTGCTCAACCCGGACAACCCAGCGCAGGTGCTCGCTGTCGTCCTGCCGGTCGGGACGATCGGCGCGGTCATCGGCAACCCGCTCTGGGGCATGCTGAGCGACCGCACCCGCACCCGATGGGGTCGCCGGAAGCCGTGGCTGCTCGGCGGCGTCGTCGTGCTCGCCCTCGGACTGGCGTGGGTGTCCGTCGCTCCGGACATCGTCACCCTCGCCATCGCGTGGCTCGTCTGCCAGACGGGTTCGAACGCCGCGTTCGCCGCGCTCGTGGCGAACTTCGCCGACAACGTCCCCGAGCAACAGCGCGGCAGGGCATCGAGCGTGCTCGGGCTCGCCCAGAACGTGTCGATCCTCGCCGGCACCTACGTCGCCGCCTGGTTCGCGTGGAGCCTGCCGCTGGTCTTCATCCTGCCGGGCCTGTTCGGCGTGCTCTGCGTCGTCGTCTACGTCCTGGTCACCCCGGACCGTCTGCCGGAGCAGCGGCCGAAGCCCTTCAGCTTCCTCACCCTCGTGCACACCTTCTGGACCAACCCGATCAAGAACCCCGACTTCGGTCTCGCCTGGTGGTCGCGGTTCCTGATCACCCTGGCCTCGTTCCTGTTCACCACCTTCCGGCTGCTCTACATGGAAGACCACCTCGGTCTCTCCGCCGCCGCCGCGGTCCCAGCGGTCGCCACCGGCGTGCTGATCTACACCATCACGCTCTTCGTCGCGATCGCGATCTCGGGCTGGCTCTCCGACGTGCTCCACCGACGGAAGGTGTTCGTCGCGGGATCGACTGTGCTGTTCGGAGTCGGTCTGGTCGTCCTCGCGTTCGCCACCGACCTCAGCCACTTCTACATCGCCGAAGCGGTCATGGGCTTCGCGTACGGCGTCTACGTCGCCGTCGACAACGCGCTCGTCGTCGACGTCCTGCCCGACCCCGAGAAGCCCGGCAAGGACCTCGGCGTGATCAACATCGCCAACGCGCTACCGCAGTCGGTCGGTGCGGCCATCGGCCTCTTCCTCCTCGGGATCGGCGGCGGCACCCAGAACTACCCCGTTCTGCTCTGGGGTGCCGGCATCATCGCCCTCGTCGGGGCGGTGGTCGTCCTGCCGATCAAGAAGGTCCGCTAGGACGAACGACGCGGCGGTGCGCGTCGGATGCGCATCCGACCCGCACCGCCGAGACTGCGAACACTCAGCGTGGAGACGCGCCGCTCGACGCGCGAACGGTGAGCGCCGTCGCGGTGAGCACTTCCACCGGCTCCGTCGCACCGTCGTCGAGACGATCGACCACACGAGTCATCGCAGCGGCAGCGGTGACGTCGACGTCCTGCCTGATCGACGTCAGACGGTTGTAGGAGAGCGCAGCGACGTAGCTGTCGTCGAACCCCACGACCGAGATCTCATCCGGCACCCGCACGCCGAGCTGCGCGAACGACGCGAGGACCGCGGTCGCGTGGAGGTCTCCGCAGCAGATCACGGCAGTGGGGCGCGTCGTCGCGGGCAGATGCGCGAGTTGCCGAGCGATCGCGGCGCCGCTCTCTTCGTCGAAGTCGGACGCGAGCACGTTCACGTGACTCCCGAGGCCAGCGCCCTGCATCGCCGTCCGGTACGCCTCCGCACGGTCGCGACCGACGACACCACCGCGACCACCTGCGTAGGCGATGTCCCGGTGCCCCGACTCGACGAGGTGATCGATGGCCAGCCGGAGGCCGCGATCCTCGTCGACACGGACGTTGTCGACCCCGGCGATGCTCGCCCGTTCGCCCATCCAGACCACCGGGATCTGCTCCATCGCATCCGCCAGGCCGGCCGCACCCGGGTCCGGGTTGAACGCGATGAGGGCCTCGACGCGCTGCGCCATGAGCTGCTCGATGACCGCGTCGTCGGAACGGCCCTCGCTCCGCGCACCGAGCACCAGTCCGTACCCGAGTGCGGCGGCGCGGCTCTCGAGCTGTTCGACGAACCGCACCTCGAACGGGTTCCGCATCGCGAACAGCACGCCGATCAGGTGCGTGCGTCGCTGCCGCAGCAAGCGAGCCGATGCGTTCGGCCGGTAGCCAAGGTCATCGGCCGCGGCCAGGATCCGGTCCCGTGACTCCGCGCTCGGCCCGGGTGCACCGCGCAGGACCAACGAGACGAGTTGTCGTGACACACCGACGTGGTCCGCGATGTCACGCATCGTCGGCATTCGTCGACGATGCGTCTCGGTCTCCGGGCTCATCGCCCCAGTTTGGCACGGGCCAAGTCATCCCTGGCTTGCAAGGCTGACTGGAGTCGCGGCTCATCACCGGATCGTCTAGCGGGCTCGGCCGCGCCGCCGCCGAGGACGGCGACGAAGTCGACGCAGCCCTACTGCTCGACGCACGTCCACGGCACGGTCCGCACCATCACGGCAGTCCTGCCCGGCTCTGAACCAGAGGCCCAACCTGGCCAGATCGCTGCGCGTTCTCCGAGCCCCGAACCGACCCACATCAACACCCTCGAACACGAAGGAGCCCCCGGCCGAAGCCGGGGGCTCTCTCGTTGGGTCAGACCTGCAAATGCTGGAGACCAGACTTGCAATCAACCCGCTGGCGGTACCGGTGGGATTTGAACCCACGGTGGAGTTGCCCCCACACATGTTTTCGAGACATGATCCTTCGGCCGCTCGGACACGGTACCGGGAAAGAGTTTACACGATCCGGGAGGCACGACGCACCACCGCCGGTCCGCTCCCCCTCCACAGGTGGCTGGTTCCAGAGCCCCGTCCCCAGCTCAGCAGGGACTCGTCACGTCCCGAAGATCGCCGCGTAACGTCCACCCCATGAGATCCCGGACCCTGATCGCACTGCTGTCGTCGATCGTCGGCGGACTGGTCGTCATGGGCGGCGCAGCGTTTGGCGCGCGGGCGGGCGTCCGTGGGCAACGCGCCGCCGCCCGACGCGTCGTGGACATGCTGCCGGTGCACGCCGACTGGTGGCGCGAGCGCCTGCAGCACGAGGGGCAGATCACGTACCTCGCGATCGGCGACTCGGCGGCGCAGGGCGTGGGCGCGACCGAACCGCACCGCGGGTACGTCGGCCTGCTCGCTCGGCGGATCAGACACCGATCACGTACGTCGGTCCGCGTCGTGAACCTCAGCGTGTCCGGCTCGACGACCTGGGGCGCCCGGAAGGACCAGCTGCCGAAGCTCCGGAACTACGTGCCCGACATCTGCACGGTGTCGATCGGGGCGAACGACATCGCCGACTTCCACCCGGACAAGTTCGAGCGGAACATCCGCGAGATCTACGGTGCGGTGCCGTCCCACGCGATCGTGGCCGAGCTGCCCTGCATGTTCGTGCCGGATCGGGAGCGCAAGGTCGCGGTGGCGAACGAGATCGTGCACCGGGTGGCCGACGAACTCGGGCTGACCGTGGCACCGCTGCACACGATCACGAAGCGGGTCGGGCTGCGCCGGACGTTCTTCAACAGCTACGGCGACCTGTTCCACCCGAACGACCGCGGGTACGAGATCTGGGCGAGTGCGTTCGAGCCGGCGGTCGACGCCCGGGTCGACGTGGTGGCCGCGATCCGCCACTACCTTTCCGCGCGCGAGGCAGAGGACCTCGGGGCGGGTGCCGGCGCGGTGGCCACGGCTCGGGCGGAGCAGGACGTCGAGGGCGCCGAGGCTCTCGACCACGCCGACCGGCCGGGACGGATGGACCGGCTCCGGCAGCGCATGACGGGTTCGGTCCCGATCCCGGGTGCCCACGACGACAGTCCGGACGACCAGTCCGGTCATGTCGGCGGCACGGCCTAGCCTGACGAGCATGGCCCGCCCTCAGTCTCTCTACCGCTGCACGGAGTGCGGCTGGACCAGCATCAAGTGGGTCGGCCGCTGCGGTGAGTGCCAGGCTTGGGGCACCGTCGAGGACTCCTCCGCGGCAACGGCCAGCACGCGTGGAACGGCCGCCGTCGCCGTTGCCGGAAACCGCGTCGCTCGCCCCATCACCGAGTCCCGCGGGACCACGGTCCAGCGCTGGCAGACCGGCATCGGCGAGTTCGACCGCGTGCTCGGCGGCGGTGTCGTCCCCGGTGCCGCCGTCCTGCTGTCCGGCGAGCCGGGTGTCGGCAAGTCCACGCTCCTGCTCGAGGTCGCCTCGCGCGCAGCGGCGACCGGCAAACGCGTCCTCTACGTCAGCGCCGAGGAATCCGTCGACCAGGTCCGCCTCCGTGCCGAGCGGACCGGGGCCATGCATGACGACCTGTACCTCGCGAGCGAGGTCGACCTCGGCGTCATCCTCGGCCAGATCGACCAGGTGCGCCCCGACCTGCTCATCGCCGACTCTGTGCAGACGATCTCGTCGAGTGCGATCGACGGCATCGCGGGCGGGACGTCCCAGGTGCGCGAGGTGGCTTCGACCCTGATCCGGGTGGCGAAGGACCGGGCACTCCCCGTCCTCATCGTCGGGCACGTCACGAAGGACGGCACGATCGCGGGCCCCCGCCTGCTCGAACACCTCGTCGACGTCGTCTGCCACTTCGAGGGCGACCGACAGACCGCGCTCCGGTTCGTCCGGGCGTTGAAGAACCGCTTCGGCCCCACGGACGAGGTCGGCTGCTTCGACATGGCCGGCGACGGCATCCACGAGGTCCCCGACCCGAGCGGCCTGTTCATGTCGAAGAACGGCGCTCCGGTGTCCGGCACGTGCGTGACGGTCGCGCTCGAGGGGCGTCGTGCGCTCCCGGTCGAGGTGCAGGCGCTCGTCGTGCCGAGCTCGGCCCCGCAGCCGCGCCGGGTCGTGAACGGCGTCGACGCGTCCCGCGTGGCGATGCTGCTCGCGGTGCTCGAGCGTCGTGCCGGCCTGAAGTTGTCCGACGCCGACGTCTACGTGTCGACGGTCGGGGGCATGAAGCTCACCGAACCCGGCGCGGACCTCGCGATCGCGCTGGCCCTGGCGAGCGCTGCCCGTGACCGGCCGTACCCGCACACGCTGGCGGCCGTGGGCGAGATCAGCCTCGCCGGCGAGATCCGTCCCACGACGGGCACGAAGCAGCGCGCGAGCGAGGCCGCCCGGCTCGGCTTCACGACCGTCCTCGGGTCGGATGCACAGCACCTGCGAGAAGCCCTGCGCGTCGCGTTCTCACTGGCGAACAACGAGCGGGAACGCGAGCTCGACCGCGCCTTCTGACCACGCGCAATGACGGCGTGCGCGATCGCGACGCGCCGTGCGACCTCGCACAGCGGGAATCGCTCAGGCGCGGAGTGCGGCGAGCAGGTCCTCGGGGGTGGCCTGCATCGTGTGCGGCCCGGCGATGTCGAAGAACACACCCTCGAGCGACTCGAGGTGCGCAGTGAGGAACTCCTCGAGCCGTGGTCCGTCGTAGACCATGACCTGCCGGATCTTCTCGTCGGGCACCATCGCGGTGTAGGCGTCTGCCGACGAGAACAGCAGCAGGATGCGCTTGTCGGCACCCTCGCGACCGAACACCCGGACCTGCATGTCCTTCTTGCCGGTCACGAGTCGGGGGACGATCACGATGTCGTTGCGGAGGGCGAACGCCACCGCGGCGACGTCCTGCTTCGCGAGGGCTTCCTCGAGCTGTTCGCTCCGGAAGCGCTGTTCCTTGTCTGCCATCGCCCCTAGTCCACCAGATTCATGGCAGTTCAGCGACTTCGGCTCTTCCCTTGTGGCCACGAGAGGGTACATTGATACCAACCGCTTCGGCGGGAGTCCATCGTTCTTCCGGTGCCATGCACCTCGAGCGCCATCGGTCACTGGCCTTCCCCGGCCGCCTGGCCCCGAACCCGTTCCGCCGGCCCAATGCCCGCGGGGCGCATCGATCTGACGACATCCGTTGGTGGATCGGCGGTAGCGAATACCGCATCGCAAGGCAGTCGACAGCAGATGTCGACTGGCAAGAAAGTAAGGAACGCCATCATGGCATCGACCGGCACCGTCAAGTGGTTCAACAACGAAAAGGGCTTCGGCTTCATCGCCCCGGACGACGGCTCCGCTGACGTCTTCGCTCACTTCTCCGCGATCGCTGGCAACGGCTACAAGTCGCTGGAGGAGAACCAGAAGGTGGAGTTCGACATCACCGAGGGCCGCAAGGGCCCGCAGGCGGAGAACATCACCGTCCTCGGCTGATCTCGCTCAGCTCGAACGGGCCCGTCGTCCTCGTGACGACGGGCCCGTTCTCGTTTGCCCCGAGCGGGTGGCGCTCGCGTTTCGACACCGCGCGCGTCGATCGACCGGCGCCGTGTCGATCACCGCGCGCAGAGCGACATGACCGCGGAAGGACCGCGGAGACTAGTTCAGGATGAACTGCACCGAGTCCTTCGACTCGATGTTCCCCACCCCGACCTGCAGGTGGTAGCTCGCTCCCCCACCGGTCACCGACGGCCGCGACGAGTCGCACGTGGAGGTCGACGAGCGCGTCCGGTCCCACGCGATCGCCGGCGTGGTCAGGGTCTGCCCGGCCTTGATCGTGACGTCCTGGTTGGTCCCGCCAGTCTGGCAGTCCTTGGAGGACCAGTACTGCTCTTCACCGGAGCTGATCGTGAGGACCTGCTGCGACGAGCCGAGGTCCATGTGGCAGGAGTTCGACCCGGTGTTCTTGATCGACATCGCGATCTTCGGGTCCTCGGTGGGGCCGTACGCGGTCTTGTCCACGACGGCGGTGAGCTGGATCTGGTCCTTCGTGCACGTAGAGCCGTCGGCAGCGGATGAGGCAGAGGGGGTCGATCGAGCGGAGGGCGAGGACGCCGACCCAGGCGACGACGCCGACCCAGAAGAAGAAGAAGACGGCGACGCCGACCCGGTCGCCGTGGCCGTCGGCTCCGCCGAGGTCGCCCCGCTGCCCCGCCCGACGACGATCAGCACGACGACGACCACGATGAGCAGGAGCACCCCGATGACGGTCGCACGGCGACGCCAGTAGACGCCCGGCTTCTCGGGCCCGACGGGGTGACGGAACGACGACATGCGCACAGGGTAGACAACGGCGCGAGCCCGACGGCGGAACCCCGCCGCACGGCACCCGAAAGCGTCAGAGGATCTTCAGCATGCGGGTGTTGCCGAGCGTGTTCGGCTTGACCCGGGCGAGGTCGAGGAACTCCGCGACCCCTTCGTCCGACGACCGCACGAGTTCGGCGTAGACGTCGGGTGCGACGACCTGCTCGCCGATCTCAAGGTACCCGTGCTTCGTGAAGAACTCGACCTCGAACGTCAGGCAGAAGATGCGGGCGACACCGAGCTCGCGGGCGTCGTGCTCGAGCGCCTCGAGCATGCGGTGCCCGACGCGCTTGTGGATCCAGTCGGCGTCGAGGGCGAGCGTGCGGACCTCGGCGATGTCGTCCCAGAAGACGGCGAGGGCGCCGCAGCCGATCGGGACCCCGTCGGGACCCTCGGCGATCCGGAACTGCTGGATCGAGCCGTAGAGCGCGACGTTCTCCTTGCCGAGCAGGATGCGGCGGTCGACGTACGGCGAGATGAGGCGCTGGATGTGCGGGACGTCCGACGCGAGCGCCGGACGCACCAGGATGCCGTGTTCGTCCCGTTCGTGGAACGCGTGCTTCCCGTGCTCAGTCATCCCCTCACCCTAGTGCGAGCGACGCGCGAACCGCCTGGGCACCGGACGCACCCGCCGAACAGGGGGACAACGCCCTGGGCGCCACCCAGCCGCACCCGCCTACCGTCCCGGACATGCCCCAGATCATCGAAACCGTCGACGTGAACGTCCCCGTCGCAGCTGCCTACGGCCAGTGGACCCGATTCGAGGAGTTCCCCGAGTTCCTCGACGAGGTCGAGAAGATCGTCCAGGTCGACGACAAGACCACCGACTGGACCGTGAAGGTCGCCGGTCAGGAGCGCGACTTCCGCGCCGTCATCACCGAGCAGCACCCCGACGAGCGTGTCGCCTGGACCGTCAAGGACGGCGAGACCGACCACGCCGGTGTCGTCACGTTCCACAAGCTCTCCGACGACGAGACCCGCGTCACCGCGCAGATCGACTGGGAGCCGTCCGGGTTCCTCGAGAAGCTCGGCGCAGTGGTCGGCGTCGGCGGTCACGCCATCAAGAAGGACCTGCAGAACTACAAGGAGCGCGTCGAGGCGGCCCCCACGGACACCGGATGGCGCGGAGACGTCCAGGCCTGAGCCGAGCGCCATCGCGCCGCGCGTAGCGTCCGGCGCATGGACAACGAACGCGAACCCGAAGCCCACGAGCGTCACCGCTCCGTGGCGGACCTCAACGACGAGTCACTCGGTCGTCCGTTCGACCAGACCAACGGTCTGGCGGACGGACTGAGCGGCGACTCCGACGGCACCGCCGACAGCGAGGAACACGGCGGACGCAAGAAGCACGGGAAGTAACCGCCCAACAGACAGACGGGAGGCGCGGTGCCAGCTGGCACCGCGCCTCCCGTCTGTCTGTTGCTGGGTCCTAGGACTCGATCTCGCCCTGCGGAGCGTCCGTCGCCTCGACGGCGGCAGCCCCGGCGAGGACCTCTTCGCGACCCGGCTGACGCCCGGTCTCGAACTGGAACTTGCCGTCGGTGAAGTCGACCTTCACGTGGTCGCCGGCGTTGAGCTCGCCCTGCAGGATGTGCTCGGACAGCTGATCCTCGACCTCGTGCTGCATCGCGCGGCGGAGCGGTCGTGCACCGAGGGACGGGTCGAACCCGACCTTGATGAGCTGCTCCTTGGCGGCGAGCGTGAGCTCCACTGTCATGTCGCGGTCGAGCAGACGGTCGGCGAGGCGCTTCACGAAGAGGTCCACGATCTGCAGCAGCTCGGGCTGCGACAGCTGCGGGAACACGATCGTGTCGTCGACGCGGTTGAGGAACTCCGGCTTGAAGTGCTTCTTGAGCTCCTCGTTGACCTTGCCGCGCATACGGTCGTAGCCGACGCCCGAGTCACCCTCGACCTGGAAGCCCACCGGGCCACCGGCGATGCCCTGCGAACCGAGGTTCGTGGTCATGATGATGACGGTGTTCTTGAAGTCGACCACGCGACCCTGACCATCGGTCAGACGGCCCTCTTCGAGGACCTGCAGCAGCGAGTTGAAGATGTCCGGGTGGGCCTTCTCGATCTCGTCGAACAGGACCACGGAGAACGGCTTGCGGCGCACCTTCTCGGTGAGCTGGCCGCCCTCCTCGAACCCGACGAACCCGGGAGGGGCACCGAACAGGCGGGACACGGTGTGCTTCTCGCCGAACTCCGACATGTCGAGGGAGATCAGTGCGCCCTCGTCGTCGAACAGGAACTCCGCGAGCGCCTTGGCGAGCTCGGTCTTGCCGACGCCCGTGGGGCCGGCGAAGATGAACGAGCCCGAGGGGCGGTTCGGGTCCTTGAGGCCGGCGCGGGTGCGGCGGATGGTCTTCGAGAGGGCCGAGATGGCCTCTTCCTGACCGATGACGCGCTCGTGCAATGCCTTCTCCATGAAGACGAGACGCGAGGTCTCCTCTTCGGTGAGCTTGAACACCGGGATGCCCGTGGCCTGCGCCAGGACCTCGGCGATGATGCCCTCGTCGACGGTGCCGGACGCGGCGACGTCACCTGCACGCCACTGCTTCTCGAGGCGGAGACGCTCGCCGAGGAGCTTCTTCTCCTCGTCGCGCAGGCTCGCGGCCTTCTCGAAGTCCTGCTCCTCGATCGCGGCTTCCTTCTGCCCGCGGACCGCCGAGATCTTCTCGTCGAACTCGCGGAGCTCCGGCGGCGCCGACAGGATCGACAGACGCAGGCGAGCGCCGGCCTCGTCGATCAGGTCGATGGCCTTGTCCGGCAGGAAACGGTCCTGCACGTAGCGGTCCGCCAGGTTCGCCGCGGCGACGATGGCACCGTCGGTGATGGACACCTTGTGGAACGCCTCGTACTTGTCGCGAAGTCCCTTGAGGATGTTGATCGCGTGCGGCAGCGACGGCTCGTTGACCTGCACCGGCTGGAAGCGACGCTCGAGTGCGGCGTCCTTCTCGAAGTGCTTGCGGTACTCGTCGAGCGTGGTGGCACCGATGGTCTGGAGCTCACCGCGGGCGAGGAGCGGCTTGAGGATCGACGCAGCGTCGATCGCGCCCTCGGCAGCACCGGCACCCACGAGCGTGTGGATCTCGTCGATGAAGACGATGATGTCGCCGCGGGTGCGGATCTCCTTGGTGACCTTCTTCAGGCGCTCCTCGAAGTCACCGCGGTAGCGGGACCCGGCGATGAGCGACCCGAGGTCGAGCGAGTAGAGCTGCTTGTCCTTCAGCGTCTCGGGCACGTCGCCCTTGACGATCGCCTGGGCGAGGCCCTCGACGACGGCGGTCTTGCCGACGCCGGGCTCACCGATCAGGACGGGGTTGTTCTTGGAGCGGCGGGAGAGGATCTGCATGACCCGCTCCATCTCCTTCTCGCGGCCGATGACCGGGTCGAGCTTGCCGTCGCGCGCTGCCTGGGTGAGGTTCCGACCGAACTGGTCGAGGACCTGCGAACCCTGCTGCGCGTTCTGCTGCTGCTCGCCGCCGACGGCGACCGCTTCCTTGCCCTGGTAGCCGGACAGGAGCTGGATGACCTGCTGGCGGACGCGGTTGAGGTCCGCGCCGAGCTTGACGAGCACCTGGGCGGCGACGCCCTCGCCCTCGCGGATGAGGCCGAGGAGGATGTGCTCGGTGCCGATGTAGTTGTGGCCGAGCTGCAGCGCCTCGCGCAGGGACAGCTCGAGCACCTTCTTGGCGCGCGGCGTGAACGGGATGTGCCCGGTCGGCTGCTGCTGGCCCTGCCCGATGATGTCCTGGACCTGCTCGCGGACGGCATCGAGCGAGATGCCGAGCGACTCCAGCGCCTTGGCGGCGACGCCCTCGCCCTCGTGGATGAGGCCGAGGAGGATGTGCTCGGTGCCGATGTAGTTGTGGTTGAGCATCTTCGCTTCTTCTTGAGCGAGGACGACAACACGACGGGCTCGGTCGGTGAATCTCTCGAACATGTGCTCTCCCTTGCCGGGCTCGTGGAAGTCCGGTGACGTACATCGAGAGTAACCAGCGCTCACCCCGGTGGCTGCCCCTGTTCGCCGTGGGCGTGACCTCGCTGCGGGTTGTGCGCCATGAGCGGATACACCCAGCGGACCGACAGGCGGACTGGAGGCGCGGGGCGGGCCCGCCACGCGCCTCCAGTCCGCTGTTCGGTCGGCTTCGACTACGCGCGTCGCGCCGCGCGACGCAGGGCACGCCGGAACCGACGCGGCTCGACGCCGAGGCGTTCCAGGACGTCGTGCGCGGAGCCCGTGAAGGGGTCGTCGACGCCGTCGAGCACCGCGAGGACGACGTGGTGCGGATGCACCCGCTCGAGTGGCCCGGCGATCTGGGCGGCCCGCGCGAGGATGCGGGCGGCGGCCGGCGTGCAGGTGACGCGATCGGTCACGTCAGGGCAGACGGTGCCCGCGCCGACGAAGACGCTGCTCGCGCTCCGGACGCGCTCGGGGGAGACGCCGTGCGCCTCGAGGACGGCGCGGAAGCGGGGCATGCCGTCGCAGAGCGTCACGGCGGCCACGAGCAGGTGCTCGGCGTCGAGGAAGCCGAACCCGGTCTCGCGTGATTCCTGTTCGGCGAGCAGCACGATCTCGCGTCCGAGCCGGAGGGTGGGCACGGCGACGGAGAGCGCGGCGGTCTGCATACATGCAGAATATCTGATGTGCAGTGCGTGCACCAGAGGAGGTCTCGGGTCCACTCGGTACGATCCGTGCATGGAGCAGCCCGTCGTCGGCCTCGTCGTCCACCCGACCAAGAACGTGCAGGAATCCGTCGTGACCCTGCAGCGCTGGAACGCCTCGGGGCGCGGCCGGCTCGTGGCCCGGCGCGCGGACGCACAGCGCATCGGGGGCGGCGTCGACGTCATCGGCGACGAGGACTTCACCGAGGAGGTCGACCTCGTCGTCGCGCTCGGCGGGGACGGCACGATGCTCGGCGCCATGCGACTCGTGGCGAAGCGACCGGTGCCGGTGCTCGGCGTGAACTACGGCAACGTCGGCTTCCTCGTCGAGATCGAGCCACCCGAGCTCGAGGCTGCACTCGAACGACTCTCCGCCGGCGACTACCAGCTCGAACCGCACCACGCGCTCGAGGCCCGGCTGTTCTGGAGCGGGGCCCGCACGGACTACCTCGCCTTCAACGACCTCACGATCGTGCGACGCCCCGGCGCCGGACAGGTCTCGGCAGACCTCAGCGTCGGCGGGCTCGGGTACGGGTACTACCGCGCGGACGCCATCGTCGCCGCGACCCCGGCCGGGTCCACCGCCTACAACTACGCCGCGGGCGGACCAGTCCTCTCCCCCGCGCTGTCCGGCTCCGTGGTGACCCCGGTCGCCCCGATGGCAGGGATCGACCGCGCCGTGGTGCTCGCCGCCCGTGAGCGCTACCGGTTCGACATCGCCGAGGGCACCAGGAGCGCCGCGCTCGAGGTCGACGGTCTCGTCGTCGGCGAGGTCGCGACCGGTGCGCAGCTCGACGTCCGGCTCCGGAAGGACGCCGGCAGCGTCGTACGACTCGACGCCGAACGGCACGGCCGGACGGGTCGGGTGAAGCTCAGCCTGCTCGACCTCCCGGTGCGGCCGGACCAGCTCATCGAGCTCATCCCGCAGGACCTCCGGCAGAAACTCGGTCGCGAGGTCGAGGAGTAGGGACTCCTCCTGGGAACGTGAATGGCCCGCTCGCACCGAAGCGCGAGCGGGCCGTCCCATCACCCCACCGGACCGTCTTCCCACAGAACGACCCGGTTCCCCGTGCCGACGCTCACGCGCCGGCCGAAGTCCGCTGACCTCAGTCGGTCAGGTACAGCTGCATGTCCTGCGAGACCGCCTTGGCGAACAGGCGGAGCTTCGCGCGGGACTCCACACGGCTGACCGCCTGGCGGGTCGTGTGGACGATCTTCGAGATCTCGTCGAGCGTCATCGGCTTGTCGTCGTCGAGGCCGTAGCGCATGCGGATCACGTTCGCCTCGTCGCTCGGCAGCTCGGCGACGATCGATCGGATGTCGCGGTGCAGGAGCGTCGTCTCGGTGAGCTCGTTCGGGGACGCGGCGTCCTCGTCCTCGATGAAGTCGCCGAGCTCGCTGTCGTCTGAGTCGCCGACGACCGTGTGGATCGAGACCGGCTCGTGCGAACGACCCTTGAGGTCGACGAGTTCCTCGACGCTCATGCTCAGCTCGGCGGCGACCTCGTCGGGCATCGGCGCGCGGCCGAGGTCGACGGTGAGGTCACGCTCGGTGCGGGAGATCTTGTTGATCAGCTCGACCGTGTGCACCGGGATGCGGATCGTGCGGGCCTTGTCGGCGAGGCCGCGGGAGATCGCCTGACGGATCCACCAGGTGGCGTACGTCGAGAACTTGTAGCCCTGCGTGAAGTCGAACTTCTCGACCGCACGGACGAGGCCGAGGTTGCCCTCCTGGATGACGTCCATGAAGGGGAGGCCACGCTGCGAGTAGCGCTTGGCGATGCTCACGACCAGGCGGAGGTTCGAGGTGATCATCCGCTCCTTGGCACGCTCGCCGTCGCGGACGAGCCAGCGGAGTTCACGCTGCAGGGTCTTCGCGAGCCCGGCCTCGGTGTTCAGCTTCTCCTCGGCGAAGAGGCCGACCTCGATGCGGCGGGCGATCTGGGCTTCCTCTTCGGCGGTGAGGAGCGAGAGGCGCCCGATGTGGCGCAGGTAGTCACCGACCTGGTCGACCGAGGCGCCGCGGACACCCGCGAGCTGCTCGTCGGCTTCGACCTCGGTGTCGAGCGTGGTGGTCTCGACCGCGGTGACCGTGGCCTTCGCTGCGGCTGCCTTCTTGGAGCGGCGCGCGGTGGTGCCGGTGGTCGTCGTCTTGGGTGCTGCGGTTGCGATCGTCATGATGACTCCCTGCGTTCGACGGGTGATGACCTCGTTGGGGGTGTCACGAGTAAAGCGTTCCGGAGGTGTACCCCACAAACCGATGCGATCGATTCTCAGGCTTCTCCGTGCTTCAGCATCGAAACCGTCCCCCACGGGGTACAGCATGTCGTCAGTCTGGTCCCCCGACGGCCCGGGAATCAAGGGCGTGACGTGATGTTTCCGGCGTTGCATCGGTGTTTCTTGCTCGTTTCCGATCCTGTACCCCGCCCCGCCGCGTCGAGCGGACACAGAAAAGGGGTACGCCTGCTCGGATCGTCGTGACCCGGTCGTCGTACCCCGAAAACCGAACAGGTGGGGGTCACCAGGAGGGTTCGAGCCACCCCTCGCGACGCTTCGAGACCTCGAGGTCGGCGTCGCGGTCGAACTCGTCGTACTCGCTCTCGATGTCGCCGACCAGGCTCCGGCCGGTGAAACCATGGCCACGAACGGCGCTGCGGCCGGTGATGATCTGTGTGATGGACATGCCGACGATGTTCACCCCGGCCGGCGACGGGAGGGTGAACGCGCGGTGACGGTCCCCGGACGCTCAGACGTCGATGTCGTCGTCGTCCCCGTCGGGCCAGACGGCGTCGTCCCGCGCGGGGTCGGCGAGGACCGGGTGCCCGAATGCATCCTCGGGATCGAGGTCCGCCGGGTCACCGGGGTCGGTCTCGCCGTTCGGGTACATGCCCGACAGGGTCACACCGCGCGGTGAACGCCGGGTGAAGTCGTCGGCGACGGGCGGACTGCTACTCCGCCGAGGCGGGTGCCGGCGCGGGGACGCCGTGCTCGCGTTCGAAGCGTGCGCGCTCCTCGGCCTCGACCTTGGCGTACGCGGCGCGCTCGGTGCGGTCGGCCCGCATGATGGCGCGCATGACGAACCAGAAGATGAGGCCGACGACGACGGTCGGCGTCAGGGCGAAGATGATCCCGGTCACGACTCCATGCGGCACCCGAGCATCGTACCTCGCCGAACCGTGCCCTACTTGACCAGGGGGAACAGGATCGTCTCGCGGATGCCCAGGCCGGTGATCGCCATGAGCAGCCGGTCGATGCCCATGCCCATGCCACCCGACGGCGGCATCGCGTGCTCGAGCGCCCGCAGGAACTCCTCGTCGACGCGCATCGCCTCGAGGTCACCGCCGGCGGCGAGCTTCGCCTGCTCGACGAAGCGCTCCCGCTGGACGACCGGGTCGACGAGCTCCGAGTACGCCGTCGCGAGCTCGAAGCCGCGGATGTACAGGTCCCACTTCTCGACGATGCCCGGACGGGTCCGGTGCTCGCGGGTCAGCGGCGAGGTGTCGACCGGGAAGTTCATCACGAACGTCGGGCGGTCGAGCGAGTCGATGACGAAGTGCTCCCAGAGCTCCTCGACGTACTTGCCGTGCGTGGCGTGTGCGACCTCGACGCCCTCCGCCGCGGCGAGGGCCTGCAGCTCGGACAGCGGCGTCTCCGGGGTGATCTCGCGACCGGCGGCCTCGGACAGCGAGCCGTACATGTCGATGCGCGGCCACTCGCCCCCGAGGTCGTACGTCGTGCCGTCGGCCCACGTGACCTCGAGCGCGCCACCGGTCACCGCGCGGGCGGCGTTCTGCACGAGCTCCTGCGTGAGGTCGGCCATCTGCTCGTAGTCGCCGTACGCCTGGTAGGCCTCGAGCATCGCGAACTCGGGCGAGTGCGTCGAGTCGGCGCCCTCGTTGCGGAAGTTCCGGTTCACCTCGAACACCCGGTCGATGCCGCCGACGACGGCCCGCTTGAGGAAGAGCTCCGGCGCGATGCGCAGGTACAGCTCGGTGTCGAAGGCGTTCGAGTGCGTGACGAACGGGCGTGCCGAGGCTCCGCCGTGCTGGGTCTGCAGCATCGGGGTCTCGACCTCGAGGTAGTCGTGCCCGGCGAAGGTCTGGCGCAACGAGGCCATCACGGCGGCACGGGCGCGGACGGTCTTCCGGGCGTCCTCGCGCACGATGAGGTCGAGGTACCGCTGACGGACCCGGGTCTCCTCGTTGAGCTCGTTGTGGAGGTTCGGCAGCGGCAGGATCGCCTTCGCCGCGATGGCCCAGTCGTCGACCATGATCGACAGCTCGCCACGACGCGAGGAGATCACCCGACCGTGCACGAACACGTGGTCGCCGAGGTCGACGAACTCCTTCCAGCGCGCGAGCGAGTCCTCGCCCACCTCGGCGAGGGACACCATCGCCTGGATGCGGGAGCCGTCGCCGGACTGCAGTGACGCGAAGCAGAGCTTGCCGGTGTTGCGCGAGAACACGATGCGGCCCGCGACGCCGACGACGTCGTCCGTCTCGACCCCGGTCTCCAGGGCGGCGTACTCGTCGCGGACCGCCCGGATCGTCGTGGTGATGGGCAGCTCGGCCGGGTAGGCCTCGATCCCCGACTCGAGGAGCTTCGCCCGCTTGTCGAGCCGGACCTGTCGCTGCTCGCTGGTCTCTTCCGCGGACAGCTCGGTGGCGGGTGCGGTCTCGTCGGTCATGCTGGTGCGGCTCCGATGGTCGTGGGGGTCCCGGAAATCGTACCGCCCGCCCCGACTACAGCGTCGCCTGCCCGTCCACCGCGGCGAGCGCGTTGTCCACGGCGGTGCGGACCAGCGCGCCGAGGACCCGACCCGGGTACTCGACCCCGATGTCGGAGAGCGTCCCCGCGGACTGGTCGACGATGGCGGTCGAGAAGCTCACCGCGGCCCGGACGGCGTCGGCGTAGGCGGGCCGGTCCTGTTCGGTGACGACGAACGGCTCCGCGCCCATCTCCACGACGAGCGCCTGCGCGATCGGGAGCACGGGCGCCGGCGCGGTCACGGCGCAGTACGCGTCGCGCAGCCGGGTGAGGTCCACGCTCGTGCCGGTGAAGGCCATGGCGGGGTGGATCGCGAGCGGGATCGCGCCGGCCGCCATCGCCGGCTGCAGGATCCCGACGCCGTGGTCAGGGCTCGTGTGCACGACGAGCTGCCCCGGCTGCCAGATCCCCGCGTCGGCGAGCCCCTGCACGAGGCCGGCGAGCTGGTCGTCGGGCACCGCGAGCAGCACGAGTTCACTCCGCTCGACGAGGTCCGGCGTCTCGAGGACGGGCGCGCCGGGGAGCATGGCCTCGGCGCGGTCGCGTCCGGCCTCGGACACCGCGGTCACGCCGACGACGGCGTGCTCCGCGTTCGCGAGTGCGGCGCCGAGCACGGGCCCGACCCGTCCGGCGCCGACGACACCGATGCCCAGCCGCCCCGCCCTCACGGCGCGGCTCCCGGTGGCGGGACCTCGCCCCAGGGGCGGTCCGCACCGTCCACCGGTCGTTGCGGCGACCAGTTCGGGTCCGCAGCGTGCGTGGCGGGGTCGAGCCGCGCCTCCCGTTCGCGCCACCGGTGGGACGTGTCGACCGCAGCGGCCTCGACCGCGCGCTCCGCGGTGTCCGACCACAGCCGCTGCGCGTCGCGCGCGTCCAGCGCGCCGACGCGGGCGGACACCGGCCCCTGGACGGTCTGCACGTGCACCGAGGCGAGCCGCAGGGCACGCTCGAGCGGCCCCTGCGACACCTTGACGCTCTGCACGCGCGGCAGCGGCACGATCACGAGCGAGCGCCAGACGGCGCCGAGCCGGAGCAGGACGGCGCCGGGCACGAAGCGGTAGCCGTTGCGGCGGAACGCGAACGGACGCAGCCAGGCACCGCGGCGGGGCGAGTGCACGAACCCGCCGCGGTCACCCGTGGTGGTGAGGCTGTCGTCGACGACGTTCACGGCTTCCGACGAGCCCTCGCGGAGTTCCTCCTGCGACGCCGCGGGTCCGGCGACGGCGGTGCCGACGAGGCCGGGGAGGATGATGTCGAGGACCTCGCGGACGTCGCGCGCGGTGCCGACCGGCAGCACGATCGACGAGACCTGCTGGTTGTTCGACGCTCCGTTGCCGGCGTTCGTCGCCCGGTTGATCCGGACGTCCCACCAGCCGAACGGCCGCCAGAGCAGCGGCTGCGCGACGCTCACCGCGTGGATGCGACCGGGTGGCAGCGTCTCGTTCGAGGTCGAGACCAGGCCGAAGCCGATCCTGATGCCGTCCCGGGTCTCGGCGATCGTGTACTGCAGCGAGCGCGAGAACTTCCGGACGTAGTAGCCGCCGGCGCCGATCACCGCGGGGAACAGACCGAACAGGATCCCGTACTCGTCGGTGAGCGCGACGCTGACGATCATCGCCGCGACCGCCAGCAGGATGAACACCGTCGTGCCGGAGAGCAGCATCGACGCGATGAGTCGTCCTGGGTGCACCTTCACGATCCGCGTCGCACGGACCGCGGCGGGGTCGAGCTCCGGCGAGAAGATCTCGTCGACGCGGTCCTGCAGCACGCCGTTCGACAGTCGGGCCGAGCCGCCGGACTCCTCGTCCTTCGCACCCGACGCGAGCACGAGGATGCGTTGCCGGAGGTCGTCAGCCGCCTTCGTGCCGAGGTAGGCGAGCTGCACGTTGGCGTCGTTGCCGGCCTGGGCGATCTCGAGCTTCGCCGTGCCGAAGATCCGCGGCACCAGCGGCCGGGAGATGTTGATGCCCTGGATCCGGTCGAGCCGCGCCTTCCGGTTCGTCCGGAACAGCACCCCCGAGCGGACCTCGACGATCTCGCCGGTGACGCGGAACTCGTGCATCCGCCAGGACAGGTAGAACAACCCGATCAGCACGACCAGGAGCACCACGATGCCGAGCAGGACCCACCCCACGACACCGTGCTCGTACACGTAGCGGACGGGGTCGCCGTCGTCCTGCGGGCCACCACCGGGGATGAAGAACTCGACGAGCTGGTCGCGCAGGCTGTTCAGCACGTAGCCGAGGATCACGATCAGGAAGATGCCGCCCTTGAGCAGCGGCGTCAGCGGGTGCATGCGGTGCCACTCGCCGTCGGTGAGCGGTGCGGCGGCCGCGGCGTTGCCGTGGCTCGGCGGTGCGGGCGGCGGCGGCCCGGGTCGGAACGTCATGCCCGCCCCTACAGTCCGGCGCGACGCGACTCGGCGAGCTCGACCAACCGGTCGCGCAGCTCGTCGGCGTCCTCGAACGGGATGCCCGGGATCCGGACGTTCGTCGACGCCGCGGCGGTCACGAACTTCAGCTCGCTCATGCCCAGCACCCGGTCCAGCGGGCCGCGGTTGACGTCGACGAGCTGCATGCGGCCGTACGGCACGGCGGTGAAGCGCTGCCACATCAGCCCGCGCCGCAGCACGAGGTCGTCGTCGCGGAGCGCGTAGCCGATGGCCCGGACACGGCGGGGCGTCAGGATCGCGGTGACGAGCGCGATGACCGCGACCGCGATGCCGATGAGGAGCCAGACCGTGCCGGCACCCCGGCCGAACCCGCCGCTCACGACGCCGATGATGACGCAGCCCGCGGTCACCACGACGCCCACCAGGACGGTCGAGACGAGCTCGGTCCAGACGAGCTTCGAGGACACCCGGGTCCAGGTGGTCCCGGTCAGACCGAGTCCCGGTTCGTCGAGTCGTTCACGCGGCATCGCGGGTCTCCTGCGGTCGGGTCGTGCCGCCTGGGCGCGGCTGGGTCAGTGCGCCTGCGTCGTGCCACCTCGGGGGAGGTCGTCGTCATCGTCACCGGGAGGGGCGATGCACATGCGTTCGGCGACGAGTGCGCACACCGTCAGCACGATCCCGCCCCCGACCGCCACGACGTTCGGCAGGGTCGAGCCTAGCGAAGGGAACGCCGACCGGGTCAGGAGGTACACGACCAGCCCGAGGGCGAAGCCGCCGAACAGTGCCCCGCAGATGCTCGACGCCTTCGCGAGCACCACGACGCGGGTGGCGTAGAGCGGGTCCACGGGGCGCGCCCGACCAGCGCCGTCGCGGGCGTGCCGACGCACCGGGCGGGCCATCAGGACGACGGCGATGCCGATGAACGCGAGGGTGACGCCGAGGGGCGTCGCCAGGAACAGCGTGGGCGCCTGGCGCGAGGCGAGCACGGCGTCGAGGGCGAAGCCGGCCACCGCCGCCACGACGGCGATGCTGATCAGGGTGGAGGCGCGGGTCGGCTTCACGAGGCGGCTCCGGTTCGTCCGTCGGGTGCGGTCGCCGGCCTGGAGGCGCGAGCCGGCTCGTCGAAGAGGCGCGGCTCGTCGACGCGTTCGGTGTCGTCCCCCACCGCGGCGAGCAGGTCGGCCACCGGCCCGGCACCCGGCAGCACGGCGTCGGGGTCCGCGTCGAGCCACGGTGCGAGCACGAACGCCCGCTCCCCGGCGCGGGGGTGCGGCACGGTCAGGGTCGCGGTGTCGATCGAGCGGTCGTCGTACGCCACGAGGTCGAGGTCGAGCGTCCGATCGCCCCAACGCTCCTGCCGGGTGCGGCCGTGGTCGTCCTCGATGCCGTGCAGGGCGTCGAGGAGTGCCTGCGGCTCGAGCTCGGTGTCGACGACGACGACGGCGTTCCGGTACCGGGGCTTCGACGTGTCCGGCCCGTCGAGCGTGACGGCGATGGACTCGACCTCGCGGCTGGACGCCACCGGACGGACGCCGGGCAGCGCAGCGATCTCCTCGGCGGCGGCGCGCAGGGTGCTCCCGCGGTCGCCGAGGTTGGCGCCGAGCGCCACGACCGCGCGGCTCACTCTTCTTCCTCGTCGCCCGTCGGCCGGGCAGCGCCACGGGTGCGTCGGATGGTGATCGAGACGTCGGTGAACGGCACCGTGATGGGCGCCTGCGGCTTGTGCACGGTGACCTCGGTCGCCAGGGCGGCACGGTGGGTCAGCACGGCGGCCGCGATGCGCTCGGCGAGGGTCTCGATGAGGTCGACCGGGTCGCGTTCGATCTCGGCGACGACCTGCTCGGCGAGCACCCCGTAGTGCACGGTGTGCTCGAGGTCGTCGCTCCCCGATGCGGCCCGTGCGTCGACCTCGACCGCGACGTCGACGACGAAGTCCTGCCCGTCGGCACGCTCGTGGTCGAAGACGCCGTGGTGGCCCCGGGCGCGGACCCCGGTCAGGCGGATGGTGTCCCTCACGATCGAGCTGCCCTCCAGGCTTCCCAGACGTCGAGCACGGCACGGGTCGGTGCCGGGTCGTGCACGCGCACCCCCCACGCCCCGCGTTCGGCGGAGAGCAGGCTGATGGCGGCGGTGGCGAGGTCGCGGTCCTTCGGTGGGGCACCCGCAGCGCTGCCGATGCCGTCGAGGAACCGCTTGCGGGAGGCCGCGACGAGCACCGGCAGCCCGATGGACGCGAAGCGCTCGTAGCCGGCCAGGATCTCCCAGTTCTGCACGCCCTGCTTGGCGAAGCCCAGCCCGGGGTCGATGACGACCTGCTCCTGGCGGACCCCGAGGACGATGAGCTCGGCGACGCGGAGTTCGACCTCGCGCCGGACCTCCTCGACGGCGTGCACGTACTCGGCGTTCCGGTACATCCGGTCGCTGTGCCCCCGCCAGTGCATGACGACGAAGCCGGCGCCGGTGTCCCGCACGACGCGGGCCATGTCCGGGTCGGCGAGGCCACCGGAGACGTCGTTGACGATCGCGGCTCCGAGCTCCACCGAACGCTCGGCGGTCGCGGCGTTCATCGTGTCGACGCTCACCGTGATGCCCTCGGCGACGAGCTGCTGCACGACCGGCAGCACGCGCTCCTGCTCGACCTCGACGGGCACGCGCTCGGAGCCGGGCCGGGTGGACTCACCGCCGACGTCGACGATGTCCGCCCCGGCCGCGACGAGCTCCCGGCCGTGCTGCACCGCGGCGTCGTACGCCTGGTGCAGCCCGCCGTCGCTGAACGAGTCCGGCGTGACGTTGAGGATGCCCATCACGCGGGTGCGCTGGTCGACGGGGGTCCCGCGGTGGCGGTCCCGCCGTCGACCGGGCGCCTCGTGTGGGGCGGCGGCCGACGCCTGGCTCACCGCGGCGAGCCGACGCGACCGCCTCGTCGGCAGGTCGGTCATGCCGGCCTACGCGGGGGCGATACCCGGGTTGCCGAAGGGACGGCGACGGGGCTTCGACGACTCGGTGTCGGAGTGCTCGGACGCGGTGGAGGCAGCCTTGCCGGGCACCTCGATCGCGGGCAAGTTGCTGACCGGACGCTTGTCGCTGGAGAGCCACTGCGGGCGCTCCGGCAGCTTGCGGACGTCCTTGAAGATCTCCACGAGCTCCGGTGCGTCCAGCGTCTCCTTCTCGAGGAGCTCACCGGCCAGGCGGTCGAGGATGTCCCGGTTGTCGTTGAGCACCTGGTAGGCCTCGTCGTGCGCGGCCTCGAGCAGGGCACGGGTCTCGGCGTCGACGGTCTCGGCGATGTTCTCCGAGTAGTCGCGTCCGGTGCCGCCGCTCATGTCACGGCCGACGAACGGCTCGCTCGACCCGGACCCGAGCTTGACCGAACCCACGGCACGGCTCATGCCGTACTCGGTGACCATCTTGCGCGCGGTGCCGGTGGCCTTCTCGATGTCGTTCGACGCGCCCGTGGTCGGGTCGTGGAAGACGATCTCCTCGGCGACGCGACCACCCATGGCGTAGGTGAGCTGGTCGAGCAGCTCGTTGCGGGTGACCGAGTACTTGTCCTCGAGCGGAAGCACCATCGTGTAGCCGAGGGCACGGCCGCGGGGCAGGATCGTGATCTTCGTGACCGGGTCGGTGTGGCGCATCGCCGCGGCCGCGAGTGCGTGTCCGCCCTCGTGGTACGCCGTGATGAGGCGCTCCTGGTCGGACATGATCCGCGTGCGACGCTGCGGGCCGGCCATCACGCGGTCCACGGCCTCGTCGAGGGCACGGTTGTCGATGAGCTGCGCGTTCGAGCGGGCCGTCAGCAGCGCGGCCTCGTTCAGCACGTTGGCCAGGTCGGCGCCGGTGAAGCCCGGCGTCTTGCGGGCGAGGAGCTCGAGGTCGACGCTCGCGGCGAGCGGCTTGCCCTTCGCGTGCACCTCGAGGATCTGCTTGCGGCCCTGCAGCCCCGGGGCGTCGACGCCGATCTGGCGGTCGAAGCGGCCCGGACGCAGCAGTGCGGGGTCGAGGACGTCGGGACGGTTCGTCGCGGCGATGAGGATGACGTTCGTCTTGCCGTCGAAGCCGTCCATCTCGACGAGGAGCTGGTTCAGCGTCTGCTCGCGCTCGTCGTTGCCGCCGCCGATGCCGGCGCCACGGTGACGACCCACGGCGTCGATCTCGTCGATGAAGACGATGGCGGGCGAGTTCTGCTTCGCCTGCTCGAAGAGGTCACGGACACGGCTCGCACCGACACCGACGAACATCTCGACGAAGTCCGAACCGGAGATCGAGTAGAACGGCACCCCGGCCTCACCCGCGACGGCGCGGGCGAGCAGGGTCTTGCCGGTCCCTGGAGGGCCGTACAGCAGCACGCCCTTCGGGATCTTCGCGCCGACGGCCTGGAACTTCGCCGGCTCCTTGAGGAACTCCTTGATCTCGTGGAGTTCCTCGATCGCCTCGTCGGAGCCCGCGACGTCGGCGAACGACACTTGCGGGTTCTCCTTGTTGTTCATCTTCGCCCGGGACTTGCCGAACTGCATGACCTTCGAGCCGCCGCCCTGGGCGCTCGACAGGAGGAACCAGAACAGGGCACCGATGATCAGGAACGGCAGGATGATGCCGAGCAGCGAGAGGAACCAGTTCCCCTGCTGGACGGTGTCGTTGTAGCCCTTGGGCAGGTTCGCGTCGTTGACGGCCTGGATGACCTCTTCACCGCGGGGCGTCGAGTAGTAGAACTGCTCGTGCGCGTTGCCGTCCTTCAGGGTGAGGTCGACCCGCTGCTCGGTGGAGTTCACCACCACGGAGGAGACCTTGCCGTCGGAGAGCTGCTCGAGGCCCTTCTGCGTGTCGATCTGCTGCGTGCCGGACTGGCTGATCACAGCCCAGCCGATCCAGATCCCCACGATCGCGATCAGCACGTAGATGTACGGCCCGCGGAGGATGCGCTTGAAGTCCATGTGATCCGGGCAGAGCGCCCGACACCTTTCTCTGCCGAAGTTGCGTGCTGATCAGCATACGGCCGCGTTTCTGTGGCGAGAATGGGTGTCCTCTGCGGGCGAACTCCACCCGCCGGCAGGATCAGCTGTAGACGTGGGGCGCGAGCACGCCGACACCGCGCAGGTTGCGGTAGCGCTCGTCGTAGTCCAGGCCGTACCCGACCACGAACTCGTCGGGGATGTCGAAGCCCACGTACCGCACGTCGACCTCGACCTTGGCGGCCTCGGGCTTGCGGAGCAGGGCGACGATCTCGACGCTCGCGGCACCGCGCGACTCGAGGTTCTGCTTCAGCCAGGACAGCGTCAGACCGGAGTCGATGATGTCCTCGACGATGAGCACGTCGCGCCCGTGCAGGTCGGTGTCGAGGTCCTTGAGGATGCGGACGACACCGGACGACTTCGTGCCGGAGCCGTACGACGACACCGCCATCCAGTCCATCCGGGCCTGCATCTTGAGGTGGCGCGAGAAGTCGGCCATCACCATCACGGCACCCTTGAGGACACCGACGAGCAGCGGGTCGCGCCCGGCGTAGTCGGCGTCGACCACCGCGGCGAGCTCGGCGAGCTTGTCGTCGATCTGCTCGGGGGTGAAGAGGACTTCGGACAGGTCTGCCTGGACGTCGGAGAGTTCCACCAGCCCAGCCTAACCGGCGCTGAACGCCAGGCGGTCGCCCGATCGGGACGCCTGCACACCCGGCAGGTCGATCGGGCCCTGTCCGCTCCAGTCGGTGACGAGCCGGCACACCTCGAGGGTCTGCAAACGGGAGAGCGTCACGCCGAACTCGCTCTCCACCGCCAGGCGCACGAGTCGCTGCCGCAGGGCCGGCGGGTTCGCCGCGAGCTCCCGCACGGACAGCGAGATGCCCGCCTCGGAGTGCTCGGCGAGGTCCTCCGCCATCTCCTCGGCGAAGTGGTCGAGCGCCGCGGAGTCCTCACGCAGCTGGTCGGCCGTCCGCGCGAGCGCCTCTGGGACCCCCGCACCGAGCTCGCGTTCGAGCGCCGGCATGAGACTGTTCCGCACCCGGACGCGCGTGAACGCCGGGTCGTCGTTCTGCGGGTCGTCCCACGGCGCCAGTCCGGCGGCCGCGCACGCCTGTCGCGTCGTGTGCCGACGGAGGCCGAGCAGCGGTCGCCCGTAGGCGGGTCCCGTGTGGCGTCGCGTCAACGGCGCCATGCCGGACAGCGAGTCCGGCCCGCTCCCGCGGGCGAGGCCCAGCAGCACGGACTCGGCCTGGTCGTCGAGGGTGTGCCCGAAGAGCACGAGCGCCGACCCCGTCTCGGAGGCGACCTGTGCGATCGACGCGTGTCGTGCCTCCCGGGCGGCCCCTTCCGGGCCCCCTTCGGAACCGACGGCGACCCGACGGACCGTCACCGGTGCGAGTCCCAGCTCGGATGCCTGCCTGGAGGCGCGGCTCGCCACCGCCTCGGAACCCGCCTGGAGTGCGTGGTCGACGACCACTGCCCCTGCGCGCAGTTCCTGCTTGGGCGCCTCGAACGCGGTGGCCGCGGCGAGCGCGAGCGAGTCCGGTCCGCCGCTCAGTGCGACGAGCACGAGGTCCCCGGGGCGCACCGTGCGGTCGTCGAGCGCCTGCGCGAGCAGGGTGCGGACCGCACGACGGGTGTCGGCGACCGCGGGGTCGAGCCGGGGACGCGGAGTGTTCACCCGGTAACGTTAGCCGCGCTTTCTTCCCGCAAAGAGACCAGGAGCGCAACATGGCCGCGTACGACGTCGTCGTCGAGATCCCCAAGGGCAGCCGCAACAAGTACGAGGTGGACCACGAGACCGGTCGCGTGTACCTCGACCGCGTGCTGTTCACCTCGTTCGTCTACCCGACCGACTACGGGTTCTTCGAGAAGACCCTGGCCGACGACGGTGACCCCGTGGACGCGCTGCTGCTCCTCGAGTACCCGACGTTCCCCGGTGTGGGCGTCAAGGTCCGCCCGGTCGGCGTCTTCAAGATGAGCGACGAGGCCGGCAACGACGCGAAGGTCCTCGTGGTCCCCGCGAAGGACCCGCGGTGGGCGCACATCCAGGACATCTCGGACGTCGACGAGCAGACGAAGGCCGAGATCGCGCACTTCTTCGAGCGCTACAAGGACCTCGAGCCGAACAAGTGGGTCAAGGCCGAGGGCTGGGGCGACGCCGCCGAGGCCGAGGCGATCGTCACGGCCGGCCAGGCCGCGTACGTCCCCGCCGGTCACTGACCTTTCCGGTCGGGCGTTCGCGCCCGTCCGTACGGGCGTTCGCGCCCGTCCGTGCGGGCGTTCGCGCCCCGCGACGCACAACGCGCCCCGTTCCGACGGGGCGCGTTGTGCGTTGTGGGGCGCGGTCCGACTAGAGCGAGCCGCTCGGCCGTGCCACGTACGGCAGGAGCTGGCTCGGGGTCCAGATCGCCCGCTCGAGCACGCCGCGCTGCGGGTTCGCCGCCTCGACCATGGTGCCGTAGCCCGTGACGATCGAGTCGTGGTACGCCCCGGAGACGCTGCCGTTCGACGAGTAGAAGAGGATGTCGCCCGGCTGCCGCTGCGACAGGGGCACGAGGCGGCCGATCGACTTGAAGTAGTTGTACTGCCAGACGACGTTGTGCCCACCGGTCGCGATGCCCTGCGAGCTGTACGCCATCATCACGAGGCCGGAGCAGTCCCACTGGTTCGGGCCGGCGCCGCCGAAGACGTAGGCGTCGCCGATCTGCGCCCGGGCGTAGGCGATCGCGCCGGCGGCCTTGGACGGGGTGCTCGGTGCGGTGGGGGTCGTCGGTGCCGTGGGTGTCGTCGGGGTGCTCGGCGTGCTCGGCTTCGACGGCGTGCTGGGCTTCGCGGGGGTGCTCGGGGTGGCGGGCTTCGCGGGAGTGCTCGGCGTGCTGGGCTTCGCGGGGGTGCCCGTACCGGGGTTCGTGGCCGAGCCGCCGGAGCTCGGAGTGGTGGGTGCGGTGCCGGTGCCGGGCGTGTTGGTCGTGGTGCCGCCGCTGTCGCCCGTGGGCGTGGTCTGGGACGCGAGCTGCGCCTCGGCCTGCTTCGCCTGCTGGGCGTTCCAGTACGCGGTCTCCGTGGCGACGCTCGTGCCCTTGAGGAACGCGAGCTGCTGGAGGACCTCGTCCTGCTGCTCCTGCTCCTTCTGGACGCGGGCCTGTGCGGACGAGGCCGTGTCGTTCGCGTCGTCGAGGGCGCGCTTCGTGGCATCCGTGGCCTTGGCGAGCGCGGTCGTCGCCGAGGTCTGCTGCGCGGCGATCGAGTCGACGGTGTTCTGGTCCGCCCGGGCCTGCGCCAGCACGGTCGCGGAGCGCTCGGACAGGTGGGACATCGTGCCGACGCGGTAGAGCAGGTCCTTCGAGTCGCTCGCGTCGATGAGCATCGTCGTCGACAGGTCACCGCCACCGGTTCGGGAGAGCTCGACCACGAGCCCGGCGACCTGCTTCGCCGAGTCGTCCGCCTTGCTCTTCGCCCGCTTCGCCTGAGCGGTGAGGTCGTCGAGCGTCGCCTGCGCGTCCTGCTGCTCGGACGACGCGAGGGCGTACTTCTGCCCGGCCTGCAGCTCGACGACCTGCGCGCGGTCGGCCGCGTCCTGCAGGGTCTGCAGGCGGTCGCTCAGCTCGTCGACCGTGGACTGCGCCTGGGCGGTGTCCGCCTTCGCCGCTCGCACGTCGTCCCAGCTCGGGGCGGACGGTGCCGCTTGGGCGGGGCCGGCGATCACGACGGAGAGGCCGATCCCGAGGACGGCGACCACCGCCATCCCGCAGGAGAGGGTGCGAGCGGAGTGCTTCACGGCGTTCAGGGCCTTTCGGGCGCGCACACGGTCATACCGAGATCCCCCGCGCTGCCATGAAGGGGACCGGGTCGACGGCGGAGCCGTTCACCCGGGTCTCGAAGTGGAGGTGGCACCCGGTCGACCAACCGGTCGATCCGATCTTCGCGATCTGCTGGCCGGCACTGACGTGCTGGCCGACGGACACGAGGATGCCGCCGTCGACGATGTGCCCGTAGGCGGTGGAGATCCCGCCGCCGTTGTCGAGCACGACCTCGTTGCCGTACCCGCCACCGTTCGCGGCGAACGTCACCGTGCCCGAGTGGGCGGCGTAGATCGGTGCGTAGCAGGCGGGCGCGAGGTCCACGCCGGCATGCAGTGCGCGGTAGTGCGTGTACGGGTCGACGCGGTAGCCGAAGGGGCTCGTCTGGTACCCGCCGGCGGGGCGCACCCAGCCGGAGGAGTTCGCCGCTCCGCCGCCCGTGCCGCCCGAGTTCGTCGCCGCCGCCTTGGCCGCCGCTGCCGCGAGGGCCGCCTGCCGTGCCTTCTCGACCTGGACGCCCTTGTTGTACTTCGCCTCGACGTTCGCCTCGTTGCTGGTGAGGAGGGTGAGCTGCGCCTCGAGCCGGGCCTGGTTGTCGCCCTGCGCGTCGACGGCGGTCTGTGCGGCGTCGGCAGCGGACTGCGCCGCCTGCATCTTCTGCTGCGCCGCGTCGGCGAGCTTGCCGAGGGCGTCCTTCGCGAGGTCGGCCTTGTCGGCGAGGCCCTGGGCCACACCGCGGTCCTGCGTCGCCTGCGAGTAGATGCCGTCGGCCTGCTCGCTGAGCTTCGACATCGCGCCGAGCTCGTAGAGCAGGTCACTCGACTTCGAGGGGTGCGTGAGGATGTCCGTCGTCACGTCGTTGGCGCTCGCCCGACCGAGCTGCGCCGCGAGCTGGCCGGCCTGCTCCTCGGACGCCGCGGCGGTCTTCTCGGCGTCGTCCGCCTGCGACTGCAGCTTCTGCTGGGTGAGGGTCGCGTCGTCGTACTTCGTCTGCGCCGTCTGGTACGCCGTGCCGGCGGCCTCGGCGGACTTCTTCGCTGCCGTCGCCTTCGTCGTGAGGTCGGCGATGAGCGCCTTGATCTCGGTGACCTTGGCCTGCTGCGCCGACTTGGACGCCTTCGCCTTCTGCACGTCCGACCAGCTCGGGTAGGACGCCGCGCTGGCCGACGTCATCGGAGCGAGGGCCGCGAGGGTGCCGGCGGTGAGCGCGACGGCGACCGCGGCGGCGATGAAGCGGCGGCGGGGACGGGGGCGGAGTGACAGCGATGGTGAGGTCGACATGTATCTCGATTTCGTAACAGCGCGGCAAGGCTCACGCACGTAACACTGTTAACAAACGCAACAGTAACAACAGGTGTCGCACCCGCACACCCCCTCGCACGAGGGGTACGGGCCGACGACGATGCTCGCATCCGATCATCGACAGCACGAATCGGGGCCTGGAGCCCCAGGGTGAGTGAAGCCCCGTGCCGCTGCACGGACACCGCGACACGCCGGGGATTCCGCGGGGACGGGCGCCGATTTGTGAAACCAGCAGGGCATCCGTATGCTTGTCCATCGGTAGCGCGAAGCACCGCTTGCGGCCCTATCGTTTAGTGGCCTAGGACACCGCCCTTTCACGGCGGCAGCACGGGTTCGAATCCCGTTGGGGTCACTCTTCACAGGGTGAGCGAGCAAGCAGAGCACCACCGAAGCAAGACAGCAATTCGCAGTACTGATAACAACACATGGCCCTGTAGCGCAGTTGGTTAGCGTGCCGCCCTGTCACGGCGGAGGTCGCGGGTTCAAGTCCCGTCAGGGTCGCCACGGCTGGATAGCTCAGTTGGTAGAGCGTTCGACTGAAAATCGAAAGGTCCACGGATCGATGCCGTGTCCAGCCACGGTGGAAGGCCCCCTACTCCGGTAGGGGGCCTTTTCGCGTTCGGGCCTACGCTTCGCGGGCCTTCGGGCTGCTCTCCTGCGTCTTCGCCGGGTCGCGCTCGACGACCGAGCCGAGGGCGTCGTCGATGCGGGACAGCAGCTCGGCGGGGATCGTCACTCCGGCAGCGCCGGCGTTGTCGTGCACCTGCTCCGGTCGCGAGGCGCCGATGATCGCCGACGCCACGTTCTGGTTCTGCAGCACCCAGGCGACGGCGAGCTGTGCCATCGACAGGTTCAGCTCGTCGGCGATCGGCTTCAGGTCCTGCACCGCCGTGAGCACCTCGTCTCGCATGAACCGCTTGATCATGTTCGCGCCACCCTTGTCGTCGGTGGCACGCGAGCCCTCGGGGAGCGGCTGGCCCGGCAGGTACTTCCCGGTCAGGACACCCTGGGCGATCGGGGACCACACGATCTGCGAGATGCCGAGCTCCTCGGACGTCGGGACGACCTCACCCTCGATGACCCGCCAGAGCGCGGAGTACTGCGGCTGGTTCGAGATGAGCTGCACCCCGAGGTCGTCGGCGAGCTCGTGGCCGGCGCGCAACTGCTCGGCCGTCCACTCGCTCACGCCGATGTACAGCGCCTTGCCCTGCCGGACGACGTCGGCGAACGCCATCATCGTCTCCTCGAGCGGGGTCTCGTAGTCGAACCGGTGCGCCTGGTACAGGTCGACGTAGTCGGTCTGCAGGCGCTCGAGCGAGCCGTTGATCGACTCGAGGATGTGCTTCCGGCTCAGACCAGTGTCGTTGTGGCCCTTCGGACCGGTCGGCCCGAACACCTTCGTGGCGATCTCGAGCGACTGCCGACGCTCCCCCTTCAGCGCTTCACCGAGGACGGTCTCGGCGCCGGTGTTCGCGTAGACGTCGGCAGTGTCGAACGTCGAGATGCCGACGTCGAGCGCTGCCCGGACGCAGGCGATCGCGGCGTCGTTCTCCACCTGGGAGGCGTGGGTGAGCCAGTTGCCGTAGGTGATCTCGGAGACCTTGAGGCCCGAGTTGCCGAGGTAGCGGTACTCCATGTGCGTGTCACTCCTGTCGTGGCCGCGTCGGTGCGGCTCCGCGAGTGACGGTAGTCCCGACGCGGCACACGGACCTGGAGGTGCAGGATCGGAGGGGTTGCGGTGCAGTGGTGCGCCGCCGGGAGCGAAGGAGCATCCATGTCGGGACCGAGCGTGCTGTTCATCGGCGGCAGCGGGGTCATCAGCGCCTCGTGCGTCCGCGAAGCCGTCGAGCAGGGGTTCGACGTGACCGTGCTCAACCGGGGGACCACCGGGGGCAGGCCGATCCCTGAGGGTGTGACGCGCCTCCAGGCCGACGTCTCGGACCGCAGCGCACTCGCGGACGTCCTCGGCGACCGGAAGTGGGACACGGTCGTGAACTGGATCGCCTTCACTCCGGACCAGGTGCAGGCCGACGTCGAGTACTTCGCGGGCCGGACCCGGCAGTACGTCTTCATCAGCTCGGCGTCGGCGTACCAGACGCCGGCCACGCACCTGCCGATCACGGAGTCGACGCCGCTGAAGAACCCGTACTGGCAGTACTCGCGGGACAAGATCGCGTGCGAGGACCTGCTCATGGCGGCGTACCGGGAGCAGGACTTCCCGGTGACGATCGTCCGGCCGTCGCACACCTACGACGAGACGAAGCTGCCGCTGACCGGCGGGTGGACGGCCGTCGCACGGATGCGGGCGGGCAAGCCGATCATCATCACGGGCGACGGAAGCTCGCTGTGGACCCTCACGCACAGCCGGGACTTCGCGGTCGGGTTCACGGGGCTGCTCGACCGGGCGGAGGCGATCGGCGAGGCGTTCACGATCACGAGCGACGAGGCACCGACGTGGAACGCCATCGCGCAGGAGATCGCCGCGGCGGCGGGGGTCGACGACCTGCAGATCGTGCACGTGCCGGCGGACGCGATCAACGCGGTCGACCCGGAGTGGGGCGCGGCACTGTTGGGCGACAAGGCGAACAGTTCGGTGTTCGACAACAGCAAGGTGCGGTCGCTCGTGCCCTGGTACCGGCCGCGGACGCCGTACCGGCACGGGGTGCGCGAGGTGATCGCTTGGTTCGAGGCGAACCCCGACGCGCAGGTCGTCGACGAGCGACTGGACGCGCTGATGGACGAGCTGGCGGCGCGCTGGGCGGTCTGACGCGCGACCGTCCCGCTTGGTGAGCAGAAATGGTCGGGTGCCGAACGGCGACCCGACCATTTCTGCTCACAATGCGCAGCGAAGCGCATCGCAGCGCATCGCAGCGCATCGCAGCGGCGTCAGCGCGCGGCGAGCACCTCGGACAGCGTGCCGATCGCCAGGCGGATCTCGTCGTCCGTCACGACGAGCGGCGGCGCGAAACGGATCGTCGACCCGTGCGTGTCCTTCACGAGCACGCCCCGGTCGGCGAGGTCCTGCGAGATCTGCTTGCCGGTGCCGAGCGCGGGGTCGATGTCGATCCCGGCCCAGAGTCCGGCGACCCGGTGCGAGACGACCCCCTTCCCGAGCAGGTCGTCGAGCAGCCCGCGCAGCAGCGGTTCGCCGTCGAGCGCCCGCTGCTGGAACGTGCCCTCCCCGAGCATCGCCACGACCTCGGATCCGACCGCGGCCGCGAGCGGGTTGCCACCGAACGTCGAACCGTGCTCACCGGGACGCAGCACGCCCAGGACGTCACGCGAGCCCACCACGGCGGACACCGGGACGATGCCGCCACCGAGGGCCTTGCCGAGCGTGATGAGGTCGGGTCGGACCCCGACGCGCTGCACCGCGAGGGTGTGGCCGGTGCGGCCGAGGCCGGACTGGATCTCGTCGGCGACGAACAGCGCGCCGAACTCGTCGCAGACCTCCCGGACAGCAGACAGGTACGAGGCCGGGGGGATGACCACGCCGCCTTCGCCCTGGATCGGCTCGAGCAGCACGGCGACGACAGTGTCGTCCATCGCCGCGCGCAGAGCCTCGGCATCGCCGTACGGCACCGTGCGGAACCCCGGCGTGTACGGACCGAAGTCGTCGTGTGCCACGGGGTCGTCCGAGAACGACACGATGGTCGTGGTCCGGCCGTGGAAGTTCCCGGACGCGACGACGATCGTCGCCTGCCCCGCGGGGACCCCCTTCACCCGGTAGCCCCAGGCTCGGGAGACCTTGATCGCAGACTCGACCGCCTCGGCGCCGGTGTTCATCGGGAGCACCAGCTCGGTGTCCGTCAGCGCGGCGAGCGACGCGGCGAACGGCCCGAGCTGGTCGTTCACGAACGCGCGCGACGTCAGCGTGACCCGGTCGAGCTGTGCGCGGGCGGCGTCGAGCAGCCGCGGGTTGCCGTGGCCGAAGTTCACGGCGGAGTACGCGGCGAGTCCGTCCAGGTAGCGCTTGCCGTCGACGTCGGTCACCCACGCCCCGGAGCCCGAGGCGATGACGACGGGCAGGGGGCTGTAGTTGTGGGCGAGGGAGCTGTCCTCGACGGCGAGCGCCGCAGCGGTCGCCGTCCCGAGAGCGGCGCCCATCAGGACCGCGCCACCGAGTTGCCGGTGCCGACGGGGTGCAGGTCGAGCGTGCAGCACTTCACGCCGCCGCCGCCGAGCAGGAGCTCGGACAGGTCGACGCCGATCGGGTTGTAGCCCTTGGCCCGGAGCTGCGACGCGAACGTGGTCGCGCGCGACGCGATCACGACGTTGTACCCGTCGGAGTACGAGTTCAGGCCGAGGATCGAGGCGTCCTCTTCGGTCGCGATGATCGCGTCCGGGAAGCGCTCGCGCAGGATGGCCAGCGAGGGCTCGTCGAACGCGCTCTCGAGGTACGCGATGTTCGACGTGCCGTCGGCGGCGGGCTCCGGGTCGAGCACGGCGATCGCGGTGTCGAGGTGGTAGAAGCTCGGGTTGATCAGCTTGAGCGTGACGACCTCGCGGCCGTAGATGCCGGCGAGCTCCTCGTGCGAGGTGCTGTCCGAGCGGAAGCCGGTGCCGGCGAAGATGGTGTTCCCGACGAGCAGGAAGTCACCCTCGCCCTCGTTGGTCTGCTCGGGGTCGGCGACGGTCAGGCCGTTCGCGGCGAACCACTCCATGTACGCGGGGCCCTCGGGCTGGCGCTCGGGGTACTGGAACTTCGCGCCGTAGGCGATGCCGTCGAGCACGAACCCGCCGTTGGCCGCGTAGACCATGTCGGGCAGGCCGTCGATCGGGTCGATGTAGGAGATGTCGAAGCCGAGTCCCTCGTAGACGTCGACGAGCGACTGCCACTGCTGGACGGCCTTCGACGTGTCGGTCGGGTCCTCGGGGTGCATCCACGGGTTGATCCGGTAGCTCACCGTGTAGAAGTCCGGCTTGCACATGAGGATCGTCCGCTTGGTCGCGGTACGGGTCGGTGCGTCGGTGGTCGAGGGTGCGGTGTTCGACATCAGTCCTCCTGGAGGGACCGGGGCCCGAGCCTGCCAGGAACCGAAACGGAACGGGGTGAAGTGCTCCGGCGAGATGCAGGCTCACTCGCCGTAGCGGACCAGGTCGACGCCGAGACCGATCCTCGCACGAACCGTCCGAACAGTGCAGCAACAGACCGCGAAACACCGTGACACCCGTTCGGGGCGCGCACGTTTCGTGCGCGGACCCCACCGCTCGTGCAACAACTCCGCGTAGCATGGGTGCAATGGATTCGCTCGACCACCGCATCCTGGACCAGCTCCGGGAGAACGCCCGCGCCGGCTACGGCGACATCGGGTCGGTGGTCGGACTCTCGGCCTCCGCCGTGAAGCGCCGCGTCGACCGGCTCGTCGGCGACGGGGTGATCCAGGGCTTCACGATCAAGGTCGACCCCGCCGTGGAGGACCGCGGCACCGAGGCCTGGGTGGAGCTCTACTGCCGCGGCACGGTCTCCCCCGACGAACTGCGCTCGCTGCTCGACACCGTCCCCGAGGTCATCGACGCTGGCACGGTCACGGGCAGCGCCGACGCCGTCGTGCACATGCGCTCCAAGGACCTCTCCGCACTCGAGGAAGCACTCGACAAGGTCCGTCTCGCACCGCAGGTCGACCACACGCGTTCCGCGATCGTGCTCTCCAAGCTGGTCAGTCGCGAGACCGCGTAGCGTCCCGCACATGGGACGGAAGACGGCCTGGAGGCACGGATCGCCTCCCACGCGGTCGCGCACGGCCCGCCGGCTGGTCGCCGCTGCGGGCCTCGCCTACGTCGCGAACTGCGCCTGGGGCACCGCCGTGGCCGTCCGCCTCATCCGGACGAAGAAGCTCCGGGTCGTCCACCACGGCCTGTTCGTCGTGACCGCCACGCTGACCGGTGTCGCCGCGACCACCCCGGTGTGGACCCGCGACCGGTCGGCGCTCTTCCTGCTGCCCGCACTCGTCCCGCTCGCGGTCGCCCCACGCACGAACCCGCGCTCGGGAGCACACTGGAGAGTCGCGGTCGCCGCTGCGCCGTCCTACCTGGGGGCGGTGCTGTTCCGGCGCTGACCGCGGGGAGGACAGCAGTGGAGCTCTTCGAGGCGATCCGACGCCGGCGCACGACCAACGGGGCGTTCCTGCCCGACCCGGTCTCCGAGGAGCACCAGCGGTTGCTCATGGAGTTGGCCGGGCGGGCACCGTCGCAGCTCAACAGCCAGCCGTGGCGGTTCGTGCTCGTCGAGGAACGCGCCACGATCGACCGCGTCGCCGAGATCAGCGGCTCGTCGATGACCAGGACCATGGCCGAGGGCACGTTCTTCGAGCGGTACCGCCCGTACTTCCGGTTCTCGCAGGCCGAGATGGACGAGCGGCGCGACGGCATGCTGTTCGACAAGCTCCCCGGGCCGCTCAAGCCGTTCACGAAGCAGGTGTTCACGAAGCGCGGGCAGCTCCTGATGAACACGCTCCGGGTGCCGCACACGCTCGGCGAGGAGAACCGGAAGCTCGTGGCCGGGTCGCCGCTGCTGCTCGGCGTGATGCTCGACCGGCACGAGTACCGGAAGGAGGAGCTCTCGGGCTTCTACTCGGTGTTCAGCATGGGGGCGGCGATGGAGAACATCTGGCTCGCCACCACCGAGCTCGGCCTGGGCATCCAGTTCGTGTCCTTCCCGATGGAGACCCCGGGCGCGTGGGCGGAGATCGAGGGCCTGCTCCGCGTCCCCGAGTCGCTCGAGCTCATGGCCGTCTACCGGATCGGGTACCTCCCGCCCGAGCGCCGGCGCCCCGCGATCGACTGGACGTCGAGCGAACGGAAGCGCCCGTCGCAGTACGTGTTCCGCGGGACCTGCGACACCCCGCAGCAGGGGTGGGACGACGCGCCCGTGGCGGGGCACATCGCCCCGGAGGCGACCACCCCGTGACCGCGACCGTGCCTGCCGGAGGCGATCCGCGCCTCCAGGCCATCGCCCCCGGCCTCACCGGACGCCCCTGGATCGAACAGGCGTGGCGGGACGTCGTCTTCGTGCACTGGCGCGTCGACGTGTCGGCGGTGGCCCCGCTGCTGCCGGCGGGCACGCGGCCGGACACCCTCGGCGTCGACGGGGTCGACGACGGCGCGACCACCTGGGTCGGCCTCATCGCGTTCCGGTTCTCGGACACGCGCTTCCCACCGGTCTCCGTCGGCCGCGTCGGGGACTTCATCGAGGTGAACGTCCGCGTCTACACCGTCGACGACCGCGGGCAGCACGGAGTCGTGTTCCTGTCGCTCGACGCCGGCAAGCTCGCTCCGACGATCGGCGCACGCGTGGCCACCGGGTTGCCGTACAAGTGGGCGGTGGCGCAGCAGCGACGGCCCGCGGCCGACCGGGTCGCCTACGCGGTGCGGCGACACGGGACCCACCTGCGCTCCCTGGTCGACGTGCGGACCGGGCCGCCGATCGCCGAACCGACGGCCCTCGAGACGTTCCTCACGGCACGGTGGGGCATGCACGTGCACCGGCTCGGCCGGACGCGCTTCTGGCCGAACGAGCACGAGTCGTGGCCGTTGCACCGGGCCTCGGTGGTGTCGCTGCGGGACGACCTGGTCGGGGCCGCGGGGCTGCCGTTCGCGCTGAGCGAGCTCGAGCCGGACTCCGTGCTGTACTCCCCCGGGGTCGTGACCCGGTTCGGTCTCGGGCGCTGATCCTCGCCCCGGGACTACCGGCGGGGTGCGCGGGCGGCGGCCCGGAACTGCACGATCGCCATCACGGCAGAGGCGACCAGCAGCACCACACCGCCGCCGACCCACACCGACGATCGGACGCCCGGGACCGCGAGCCCGATGATGATGAGCACGGCGCAGGTCACGGCCACCACGGTGCCGGCCCAGCCGAGCACGAGTCGGTCGATCCTGGGTACCGAACGGGCGAACCGGAGCGCCGTCGGGATGCCGACGACCAGCCCGAGTGCCGCTCCGAACGACGTCCCCACGATGAGGCTCGCGACCGCCACCACGGTCACGGTCGTCACACCGACGAGGACGCGGATCACGTGCAGTCGCCACGACGCGGAGTGTTCCTGCGCCTCGTACGCCGAGCGGGCGGCGACGAAGAGCGCGACCGCAGCTGCGGCGACCACGACACCTGACGACGCCCCGGCGAGCAGCCCGAGCGCGTCCCCGAACGCGATCCCGGCGGTCACCAGCAGCGCGGCGAGGAGCAACCCGAGGAGCGGGAGGCCCCAGACCTCCCGCTGCCGGGTCGGCGTGCTGAGCACCCAGGCCGGTGGTGCTTCCTCGTCCTGCGCGTCCACTCGGCCATCATGCTCGTCCTCGGATCTCCTCCGTCCATGCCGGGGACAGCCGCTGTGCGGACGCACCGGCGGCGTGCGGTGGACTGGGTACATGAGCCGAACGACGACGATGGTCGAGATCGCCCGTGCTGCGATCGGGGTCGGGCACGCCGTCCGGGTGTTCCGCGGGAGTGCGAGCCCGGCGCTCGACGTCGTGCTCGCCGTGCGACAGGTCGCGCAGGCCGTGCTCGTCGGACGGACGGGGTCAGGCGATGCACACACGCTCAGTGCGGTCGTGGACACCCTGCACGGCGTGACGATGGTCCCGCTCGCCGCGGATCCTCGCCGTCGTCGGTTCGCCGTCGGACAACTCTGGATCTCCGCAGGACTCGCGATCGCCGAGGTCGCGGCCGTCGGTCCCGGCCGTGACGGGGCCGGTCGCCGCCGCAGCGTCGGGGGTCGTCGCTAGCGTCGGAACATGAGCACGACCTACTACGTCGCCTCCTCCCTCGACGGGTTCGTGGCCGCACCCGGTGACGACCTCGAATGGCTGCTGCAGTTCGGCTTCGAGCCGTTCCAGGAGCACTACGACCGCTTCTTCGCGGGCGTCGGCGCGATCGTGATGGGCTCCACCACCTACGAGTGGCTGCTCGCCCACGACGACACCTGGGCGTACCCGGACCTGCCGACCTGGGTGTTCACGACGCGCGAGCTGCCCGTGCCGGACGGCGCTGAGGTGCACTTCGTGTCGGGATCCGTCGCGGACCACCAGGCCGTCGTCGAACGTGCGGCCGGCGAGCGCGACGTGTGGGTCGTCGGCGGTGGCCTGCTCGCGGCGCAGTACCAGCAGGCAGGACTGCTCGACGAGCTCCGGGTGACGGTGATGCCGATCGCGCTCGGCGCCGGGTCGCCCCTGCTGCCGGTGGCCGTGCCGACGCCGGTGTTCGAGCTGGTAGGGACCATCCCGTTCAGCGGCGGAGCGGTCGAGCTGCACTACCGCTCGGCGACGTAGGCCCCCGGGGTGACGCCGAACTGCTGCCGGAACGCCGTGGTGAAGGCACTCACCGACGAGTAGCCGACCCGACGCGCGGCCGACGCGATCCGGGCCCCCTGGTCGAGGTGGTCCCGGCCGTGTACGAGCCGGACAGTGCTGCGCCAGCGCGGGAAGGACATCCCGGTCTCGCGGAACGCCCGCTGCAGGGTCTTCGTGCAGACGTGCACACGGCCCGCCCACTCGTCGAGCGTCACGTCGTCGGCGGGCGCGTGCAGGATCGCCTCGGCGACGGTGCGGGCACGGGGGTCGCGCGGCAGCGGGGGCAGGACGACACCGTCGGCCCGGGCGACGTGGTCGCGGACGGTGGCGCGGGCAGCGGCGACGGCGCCGTCCGTGCTCAGGCCCGGCTGCAGGACCACCCGGGCGCAGGCCTCGAGCGCTGGCGTGCGTGGGACAGGGGTCGCTCCGGTCACGGCGGCCGGGAACAGGCCGTCCGGGAACAGCAGCGGGAACACGATCGAGTCGGGCCGCGGCACCACCTCGTGCTCCACACCGGCCGGGATCGCGAGCGCGGTCCGGGTGTCGACGGCGTACCGGACACCGGCCACGACGACCTCGCACGCGCCCGTCACGACCCAGGTCAGCTCGTCTGCGTCGTGCCGCGTGACGATCCGGTCGACGAGCGTCACGGCGGGTCCGGTCGACGACACGGGATGTCCTTTCCGAGCAAGCGAATGAGGTAAGGCAATCCTAAGTTAATCGGGTGCCTGCGACGACCGACCTCGAGATCACGACCGTCATGCACCCGCTGCGCGCCCGGACGCTGGAGGTGCTCGCGGTCGAGGACATCGGCCCCCGCTACCGCCGCGTCGTGCTCGGCGGGCCGGAGCTCGAACCAGACTTCCCCTTCCTGGCGAACGCGGCGACCGACCACGTGAAGGTGCTCGCGCCCGACGCCGACGGGGTCGTGACGGTGCCCGAGATCCGCGACGACCGGGTGGTCCGGGGGGAGGGCGTCTTCCCCGTCGCCCGTGACTACACGGTGCGCGCGTTCGACGAGCGCGGCCTCGTCGTCGACTTCGTCCTGCACGACCACGGGCTGGCCGGTCGGTGGGCGGGGACGGCGCGGGTCGGCGACCGCCTCGGCGTGCTCGGCCCACGCGGCTCGCACCGGTACCCGCAGGGTTACGACCGGTACCTGCTCGTCGCGGACGAGACCGCGCTCCCCGCCGTCGGGCGGTGGCTCGACGCCCACGGGACGACGCCCGGCGACCGGTCGATCGACGTCGTCGCCGTGGTCCAGAGCATCGACGAGTACCCGCTTCCGAACGTCCCCGGTGCCACCGTGCACTGGGTCCTCGCCCCGCTCGGTGCCGGCCGCGCGGACGCCCTCGCCGCGGCCGTGCGCGACCGCATCGCATCCGGCGCCTTCGTCTGGGCCGCGGGTGAGAGCACGCAGCTGAAGCCGTTGCGCCGCCTGCTGCGCCAGCGGCTCGAACGCCACCAGTACGACGTCGACGGCTACTGGCGGGCCGGGGTCGTGAACCTCGACCACCACGAGTCCGACGACGAGGACTGACCGACCTCCCCCCCCTCCGATCCCCCACAGGAGCACACCACCCCATGTCCCGACCACGCCTCCTCACCACTGCCGCCGTGCTCGTCGCCGCGTCCCTCGCCCTCGCCGGCTGCGCCGCCGGGTCGACGGGCGCCCCGGACGACGCGTCCGCGACGACGGCGAGCGACCAGGGCACCTGGCCCCGCACGATCACGCACGAGAAGGGCTCGACCGAGATCACCGCGAAGCCGGAGAACATAGTCTCGACGTCCATCACCCTGACCGGGTCGTTGCTCGCGATCGACGCCCCGGTCACCGCCACGGCCACCACGACCCCGAGCGACATCACCGACGACGACGGCTACTTCAGCCAGTGGGCCTCGGTCGCGAAGGAGCGTGACGTCGCGGAGCTGTACCCGAACCTCGAGTTCGACGAGGAAGCGGTCCTCGCAGCCGCGCCCGACCTCATCGTCGTGTCCGCCAGCGGCGCCGACAGCACGGTCGACGAGTACGACGCGCTGTCGAGGATCGCCCCGACGATCGTCCTCGACTACGGCGACGAGAGCTGGCAGGACCTCGCCACCGCGCTCGGGACGGCCACCGGCCACGAGTCGGACGCGAAGCAGGTCATCGCGGACTTCGACGAGCACGTCGCCGACGTCGCGAAGGAGATCACGGTGCCGGACGGCGACGCGAACGCGATCGTCTGGAACGGGACCGAGAACACGACCGCGTTCGCCAAGCCCGGCGGCCCGCACGCCGAGCTGCTCGACGCCCTCGGCTTCACGGTGCGGGGCGCGGACGACGACCTCGACACGAGTGAGCAGTCCCGCAACGACTTCGCGTTCCTGTCCATCGAGGACGTGACCACCGCACTCACCGGCAACACGGTCTTCGTCATCAGCGGCGGCGACTCGACCACCGATGACCTCGAGTCCACCTCGGTGCTGCGCACTGCGCCGGCCCTCGAGTCGGGCAACGTCGTCGCCCTCGGCCCGGACTCCTTCCGCATCGACTACTACAGCGCCGGAGAGATCGTCGACATCGTCGAGAAGGCGTTCGCGTGACCGCTGCCCTGGCAGCCAGCTCCACCGGCACGGCCCCGTCGCAGCAGCGGCGGGGCCGTGCCGCGGGTCTGGTCCTGGTGTCGATCGGCGGGCTCGTGCTGCTCGTCGTCCTCGCCGTCACGAGCGTGTTCACCGGCACCAGGGCGATCGACCCCGCGGACGTCGTCGGCGCCGTCACCGCCTTCGACCCGACCGACGCCGCGCACCGTGTCGTCGTCGACCTCCGGCTGCCGCGGACGACGCTCGCCGCCCTCACCGGCGCTGCCCTCGGCGTCGCCGGGACGATCATGCAGGCGCTCACCCGGAACCCGCTCGCCGAGCCCGGCATCCTCGGCGTGAACGCGGGCGCCGCGGCGTTCACCGCGACCGGGACCGCCCTGACCGCCGGGGTCCTCGGGACCTTCGGCACGTTCGGCTTCGCGTTCGTCGGGGCCGGCGTCGGGGCGCTCGCGGTCGCTGCGCTCGGCGGGGTGTTCCGCCGCGGCGCCGACCCGGTGCGCCTGACCCTCGCCGGGGCTGCCCTCAGCGTGATGCTCGGCTCGTACACGCAGGCGCTCCTCATCAACTACCCGTCGGTGTTCGACACGTTCCGGCACTGGGCGGTCGGCTCGGTGCAGGGACGGGACGGCGCGCTCGTCATCCCGGCGCTGATCGTGGTCGTGCCCACGGTGCTCGTCGCGATCGCGCTGGGGCCGTCGTTCAACGCCCTGGCGCTCGGGGACGACCTCGGTCGTGCTGTCGGCGCGGCACCGCGGCGGGTCCTCGTCGCGGGCGCGGTCCTCGTCGTGCTGCTCGCCGGCGGCGCCACAGCGATCGCCGGACCGTTCGCGTTCGTCGGACTCGTCGCTCCGCTCGCCGTCCGGCTGGTCACGGGGCCCGACCACCGCTGGATCCTGCCGTTGTCGGCGGTGCTCGCGGCGGACCTCGTCCTCGGTGCCGACGTGCTCGGGCGGGTGCTCCTGCCGTCGGCCGAGGTGGAGGCGTCGATCGTCACCGCCGTCGTCGGCGCTCCCGTGTTCATCGCGCTCGCGCGCCGGCGCCGGCTGGTCCGACTGTGACCGCGGCGCACGACCGGACCGCGTCGGGTCCGGCCACGCGAGCCGACCGAACGACCACTCGACCCGACCGCTCCGCCACCCGCACCTGGCGCTCCCGCTCGGGCCGCGCCTCCTGGCGGTGGCATCCCCGCGCCGCGATCGTGGCGACCGTCCTCGTGGTCGCTCTCGTCCCCGTCGGGATCGTGACGATGACCACCGGGACGTACGAGATCCACGTCGCCGACGTGCTCGCCGCCCTGTCCGGCACCGGTGACGCCCCCGTCGAACGTGTGCTCGTCGGCATCCGCCTGCCCCGGTTCGTCGCCGGCGTCGTCGTCGGTGCGGGCCTCGGCGTCGCGGGCGCGGTGTTCCAGACCATCTCGCGGAACCCCCTCGGCTCCCCCGACGTGATCGGCTTCACGACGGGCGCGGCGACCGGCGCGATCATCGCGATCGTCGGCTTCGGCGCACCCGGGACGGTCGTCGCGGCGGCCGCGGTCGCCGGCGGTCTCGCCACCGCCGTCGTCACGACCCTGCTGTCGACGCGCCGCCGGTCGTTCGGCGGGTACCGCCTGGTCCTGGTGGGCATCGGCGTCGGGGCACTGCTCAACGCCCTGAACGACCTGCTCCTGACCCGCAGCCAGCGGGACGACGCGATCGGCGCGCAGATCTGGCTCGTCGGTACCCTCAACGCCCGCGGGTGGGAGGAGGTCGTGCCGACCGTGGTTGCGGTCGTCCTGCTCGTCCCGGTACTGCTCCTCGCGGGCTCCCGGCTGCGCGCGCTCGAGCTCGGGGACGACATGGCCCGCCAGACCGGTGTCGCCGTCGACCGTGTGCGGCTCGGGACGATGGCGGTCGCGGTCGTCCTCGTGGCGTTCGCCACCGCCACGGCCGGACCGATCTCGTTCGTGGCCCTGGCGGCACCGCAACTCGCGCTCCGACTCACCCGCGGGGGTTCGCTCCCGCTGTTCGGCTCAGCCGCACTCGGGGCGTTCCTGCTCACCGCAGCGGACCTCGGGTCGCAGTACCTGCCGCTCGACTTGTCCGCGCCGGTCGGTCTCGTCACCGGGGTGCTCGGCGGCGGGTACCTGCTCTGGCTCCTCTCACGGGGGCGTTGATGGAAGGGAACACCATGTCGCAACCACGTCTCGTCGCGGACGGGCTCCGGCTCGCGTACCAGGACCGGGTGGTCGCCGAGGACCTCGGCGTGCAGATCCCGGACGGCGGCTTCACCGTGGTCATCGGCCCGAACGCGTGCGGGAAGTCCACACTCCTGCGTGCCCTGGGACGGTTGCTCGACCCGGTCGGGGGCACGGTGTCGCTCGACGGCCGTGCCGTGCGGTCGTTCGGGGCGAAGGAGTTCGCTCGGCAGCTCGCGTCGCTCCCGCAGGCGGTCGTCGTGCCGGACGGCATCGCGGTGTCGGACCTCGTCGCCCGCGGACGCTTCCCGCACCAGACGCTGCTGCGACAGTGGTCCGATGCCGACGAACGCGCGGTGGATGCTGCGCTCGACGCCACCGGGACCCGAGCGCTCGCGGACCGGCGGATCGACGAGTTGTCCGGCGGACAGCGGCAGCGGGTGCTGCTCGCGACGGTGCTGGCGCAGGACACCGGGCTGCTGCTGCTCGACGAGCCGACGACGTTCCTCGACGTGACGCACCAGATCGAGGTGCTCGAACTCTGCCGCGAACTCCACGAGGCCGGCCGCACCATCGTCGCGGTCCTGCACGACATCGCGCAAGCGTGCCGCTACGCGACGCACCTGGTCGCGATGCGGGACGGCGAGGTGGTCGCGTCCGGCGCGCCCGCGGACGTCGTCACCGAGACACTCGTGGAGGAGGTCTTCGGCCTCCGTTCCGTCGTCGTCCCCGACCCGGTGACGGGGACACCGCTGGTGGTCCCGCTGGCCGGGCGGGCGGCGGTCCCCGCATGAGCGGCTCGGGCACCGGGCGGGGCCCCCGCCGCCGGTCCCCGGTCGACGCGCCAGCGGCGATCGGGCGGTGCCGGTGGGGAGAGGCACGGCTCGGCTCCGCCACGTCGCCCACCGTGGGTGGGCACCCGGTCTGGGAGCCCTCGACCCGCCTCCGACGTCGCGTCACCGCGACGACCGTCCCCCAGCGGGACGGGCACGACCTCACGGTGCTGGCACCCGACGCCCCGGTGGGCCTGGTCGTCCTGTTCGACGGTGAGCGGTGGCTCGAGCACGGCATCCACGACGCCTGGAAACGAGCCGCCGTGCCCCGCGCGGTGGTCCTGGTGCCGTCCGGCTCGCTGGACCGCCGGCGTGCTCTGCTCCCGCACCCGGAGGTCGTCGCCGCCCACGTCGCCGACGAGGTCCTGCCGGCCGTGGAACCGGCGCTGCTCGACCTGCCGAGGATCGTTGCCGGGCAGAGCTACGGCGGTCTCGCCGCCGCCGCCATCGCGATGCTCCGACCGGACGTTGCTCGGACGGCGATCGTCCAGTCGGGGTCGTTCCACTTCCGTGCCGACGAGCCCCCACGACGACCGCGGGGTGTGGTGGGTGACCTCGGCGCGGTCCTCGGCGCGAGGGCCCGGTCGGGTGCGGCCAGCCGACTCGTGCTGCAGGCGGGGATCGGGGAGGCCGACATGCTCGACCTGGCAGAACGGTTCGCGCCGATCGCCGGGGACGTCGGCGCCGCGGTCACGCTCGAGGCCTACGACGGCGGACACGACATGGACTGGTGGCGGCACGGGCTCTTCGACGCCCTCGACCAGCTCGACGCCCGGTGACGCTCCGCGACCGGCTGTCCGCGCTGCACGGTGCCGACGCCACCGCGCTCGAGGCGTTCTGGGCCGCCGTACCGCCGGGCGACCCCGTCGTCGAACGGACCGACCAGCCGGGCTCCGCGCGCGTCACGTTCCTCCGCCGCGATCACGGAGCCCGGGCCGTGCACTGCGGGCTCGCACGCGTCACCGATCGGTCGCACTGGCGATCGGGGCTGATGACCCGGGTGCCCGGCACCGACGTCTGGTGGCTCGAACTCGTGCTGCCGTCGGACCTCCGCACCGGGTACGCCTTCCGCGCCTTCGATGCCGAGGCACCAGCGGACGAGCACTTCGGCGGGCGCCCCTGGGATCCGGTCGGTCCGCGTCCGTCCGCCACCGTCGAGCTCGCGCTGCCCGACGCCCCGTTGCCCGACCTGGCGACCCGGCACCGGCCCCACGTCGACGTCACGACCCACGAGACGCCGTGGGGTACGGCATGGACGACGTCACCCGCGGCTGCCCGGACGCTGCTGGTGCTCACCGACGGTCGGACGTGGATCGAGCGGCTCCACCTGCCTGCTGTCCTGGCTGCGTTCGTCGAGGAGCCGGTGGCGATCGCGGCGCTCGACTCCGGGACGCGGGACGAGCGGCTCGCCCGGCTCGGCGGTGACACCGGGTACGCGGAGTTCCTGGCCGACACGTTCCTGCCCTGGGGCCGGACCACCACCGGGGTCGACGCCGATCGCGAGCGGACCTGGTTCGCCGGCCAGAGCCTCGGTGGTCTGACCGCGCTCCTGCTCGCCGCACGGCGCTCGGCGGCCTTCGGCACCGTCGTCGCCCAGTCCCCGTCCGTGTGGTGGCACCCGGCCGGCGGGCGGACCCCGGCCGACATGCCGCCCGTCGACGCCACACCCTGGATCCACGAGCAGCTCGCCCCGTCGCCCGGCACGTCCACCCGGGTCCTGCTGCACGCCGGCACGCTCGAGGGCACGACCCCGCACCACGTCGACACGGCCGCCGGACGACTCCGCGCCATCGGCCACGACGCGACCGCGACGCCGTTCACCGGCGGGCACGAGCCCCTGTGCTGGCGCGCCGCCCTCGTCGACGCTCTCGCGACCGGCCGGACGCCCATGCGCGGCGGCGTAGCGTCCGCGACATGAGCGATCACGAACAGACCGAGCCCGTCATGGACGGCGCCACCGAGGCCACGAACCACGAGAAGCTGCACGGCCTCATCGAGCAGGTCGACCAGGACCACGCGGGCGAGGGTGCCGGCGCGATGGCCGACCACCTCCGCGACCGCATGGACGAGACGGGTGTCGAGGACGAGGAAGCCGGCGACACCGAGGACTGAACCAGCGGATCGGCGCCGCGGTGTCCTGCCGGGCAGTACCGACCGGTCAGGCGACGTCCGCGCGGAACGTGCGCAGTGCCTCCAGGTCGGCGTCGTCGAGACCGGACCGCTCGACGAACCGCACCACGTCGAACCCGTCGAGCGCAGCGCGGAACGCGCCCTCGACCGTGGTGCCGTGCTCGGCGCAGAGGGCCTCGATCTTCGCCTCGTTCGACGGGACGCCGATCGAGGCGAGCAGCGCCGGCGCGTTCTCGACCGTGACGAGGTAGTCCGCGAGGATCGCCTCGGGCTCGACGCCCGCGATCGTCAGGAGCGCGAGCGCGATGATGCCGGTGCGGTCCCGTCCGCCGGCGCAGTGGAACAGGACGCCACCCGGTTCGGCGCGCGCGATCGCCTGCAGCACGGACCCGGTCCGCTCCGGGAGTTCGTCGAGGTGCGGGCCGTAGTACAGCGGGGTACCGACCAGGCCGGTCTCCCAGTAGGCCGACCAGAACGACGGGGCGTCGTCGAGGCCGTCGTGGTCGATCACCACGGTGGTGAGCCACTCCGGACGAGCGCCGCTGTCCTTCGCGGTCTCGGACGGAGCTCGCAGATCGACGATCGTCCGGATGCCGGCGTCGTGCAGTGCCTGCCAGCCGTCGACTGTCAGACGGTCGACGCTCTCCGACCGAAAGACGCGACGGGTCGGGGTCGTCCCACCGCCCTCCAGCGGGAGACCGCCCAGGTCGCGACCGTTGAACAGGCCGTCGGCGTGCAGGGTGCGGTCGTCAGACATGCAGCTCCGAGAGGTCGGGGTCCAGGTCGCCGAACCGGTGCGCTGTGATCGACACCGACTGCTCGCGCAGGAACGGCAGCATCTCGATGATCCCGGCCTCGACCACGGGGGCGTCGTGGATCGCCACGTCCACGCTCGCGCCGAGCGCTTCCTCGAGTGCGAGGGGATCCCCACCGACCAGCCGGATGCGCGCACCAGGGCCACCGAAGGCCGTGTGCGCGGGCGGCTCCTGCCCCTGCGAGAGCACGGTCTCGAGGGCGTCCTGCGTGTCGTCCTCGCCACTCGTCCACGACTCGCGGAAGACCTCGCCCGACGCCGCCCGGCGCAGGAACTCCTCGTCGGACTCGACCAGGTGGTCGACGACGTCGAGCGGCGAGCGGCTCGACGCGAGCAGTTGCGTCAGCGGTCCGGGGAGCGGTCGAGCACTGCTCAGGAGAACGTGCGCCCGTGCGGCGGTCGCGGCGGCCAGGACACGGACGAGGTCCCCGGTCGTGGCCCCCTCGGACTGCCGCACGATCACGGACTGCGGGCGCCAGCGCAGCACGTTCCGCTGCACCACGAGCGCGGAGGGGTCGTGCGAGACGCCGAACTCCGTGGCCCGCGCGCGGACGTCGCTGAGCGCGCCCGCACGGACCTGGTCGAACTCCTCGAACGACAATCCGCTGCGCGCGGCCTCGATCACCGCGGTGACCCGTGGCGGCAGCCCGTGCAGCTGGATGCTCTTGTGCACGGTGCGCGGGATCGGCTGCCACCGGCCGAGCGTCGCGACGTACATGGACCCGCCGGCCTTCGTGCCCGTGCCGACGGCCGATCGCTTCCAGCCGCCGAAGGGCTGGCGACGGACGATCGCCCCGGTGATGCCGCGGTTGACGTACAGGTTGCCGGCCTGGACACCGGCGACCCAGTCCGCGACCTCGTCCGTGTCGAGCGAGTGGATGCCCGCCGTCAGTCCGTAGTCCGTGCCGTTCTGGATCGCGAGGGCCTGCTCGAGGGTCTCGGCGCGCATGATGCCGAGCACCGGGCCGAAGTACTCCGTCTGGTGGAAGTCGCTGCCCGGCCGGACGCCGTCACGGATGCCGGGCGACCAGAGTCGTCCCGAGTCGTCGAGGGGCACCGGCTGCACGAGCCAGGACTCCCCCGGGCCGAGCTCGGTGAGACCGCTCCGGAGCTTGCCCTCGGGCTCGGCGATGACCGGCCCCACCTGCGCGGTCGGGTCGTCCGGCCAGGCGACCCGGAGCGTGCGCGTCGCGTCGACGAGCTGCCGGCGGAACCGCTCGCTCTCGCCGACGGAGCCGACCAGGATCACCAGGGACGCGGCGGAGCACTTCTGCCCGGCGTGCCCGAAGGCCGACTGCACGATGTCCTGCACGGCGAGGTCGAGGTCGGCGCTCGGCGTGACGACGATCGCGTTCTTGCCGCTCGTCTCGGCGGTCAGCGGCAGGCCGGCACGCCACCAGCGGAAGGACCGTGCGGTGTCCGCGGAGCCCGTCAGGATTATGCGGTCGACGGCGGGGTGTGCGATGAGGTCGCGGCCGAGTTCGTCCTCGTCGAGGTCGACGAGCTGCAGCAGGGAGTGCGGTACCCCGGCGTCCCAGAGCACGTCGGCGAGCAGGGCGCCGCACCGCTTCGCCTCTGGCGCGGGCTTGAGGACGACGCCGCTGCCCGCAGCGAGGGCGGCCAGCACACCACCGGCGGGGATAGCGACGGGGAAGTTCCACGGCGGGACGACCACGGTCAGCCGCGGCGGGACGTACCGGGCACCGTCCCCGTCGAGCACGGCGAGGTGCCTGGCGCTCTCGGCGTAGTGGTGCGCGAAGTCGATCGCCTCGCTGACCTCGGCGTCGGCCTCCGACAGGGTCTTGCCCGTCTCCGCCGCCATCACCTCGATGAGGTCGGCCCGCCGGGTCTCGAGCTCGTGGGCGATCAGGTCGAGGAGTTCGGCGCGGTCGGACGGATCCTGCCGCCCCCAGTTCACGCCGGCCTGCGCGGTGCGGGCGACGATGCGTTCGAGCTTCGAGCGGTCGGCGACCTTCGCACCGCGGATCGTCTGCGCGCCGAGCTGCGACCGCGGCACCCGACGGAGCACGTCGAGCGCCCACTCCCGGTTGGCGGCGATTGCCGGGTCGGTGTCCGGGACGTTGTCGAAGCGTTCGCGGTGCTCCGGCTCGCCGACCGGTGCACTGCGGTCCTGCGTGCGGTGTGTGGACGGGACCGGCTGCCCGAGCGCGGACACCGAGGCGAGCCACCGGCCGCGCTCCCGTTCGAAGACGCTCTCGTCGTGGTCGATGTCCGCGGCGCTCGCGATGAAGTTCTCGGGGCTCGCGCTCTCCTGCAGCCGACGGGCGAGGTACGCGATCGCGGAGTCGAACTGGTCCGGCTGCACGACCGGCGTGTAGAGCAGCACCTGCCCGACGTCGGCGCGGACGGCGTCGGCGTGGGTCGACGCCATGCCGAGCAGCATCTCGACGTCGATCCCGTCAGTGACCCCGCGGCGCTGGGCGAGCACCCACGCGGTGGCGAGGTCGAACAGGTTGTGCCCGGCGACGCCGATGCGCACCGCATCGATCCGCTCGGGCGTGAGCGCGGCGTCGAGCATCCGGAGGTACGCCGTGTCGGTCTCCGGCTTCGAACCCCACGTCGCGAGCGGCCACTCGTGCAGGATCGCGTCGACCCGCTCCATCGCGAGGTTGGCGCCCTTGACGAGCCTGATCTTGATCGGCGCCCCGCCCCGTGCACGTCGCTCCTGCGCCCACGAGGTCAGGGAGTCCAGCGCCCCTGCCGCGTCGGGCAGGTACGCCTGCAGCACGATGCCTGCCTCGAGCCCGAGGAACTCGTCGCGGTCGAGCAGCGCCCGGAACACGGCGAGCGTGACGTCGAGGTCGCGGTACTCCTCCATGTCGAGGTTGATGAACTTCGCCCGGCCACCGGACGACGACGGAACCGCCGCCAGCCGGTAGAGCGGCACGAGCCGGTCCACCACGCGCTCGACGGTCTGGTCGAAGGCCCACATCGACATCTGCGGGACGACCGAGCTCACCTTGATGGACACGTAGTCCACGTCGTCGCGCGCCAGCAGGTCCATCGTCCCCTGCAGCCGCCGGTCGCTCTCCGCGCTGCCGAGCACGGCCTCACCGAGGAGGTTCACGTTGAGCCGGGTGCCGGGCCCGCCGACCTTGGCGAGTGCGGGTCCGAGCTTCGCGGGCGTCGCGTCGATGACCAGGTGCCCGGTCATGCGTCGCAGGATCTTCCGTGCCGTGGGGACGACCGCCCACGGGGCCATCGTCGCGAAGCCGCCGCCGAGCGTCACCGCGCCGCGGAGGTACCAGGCGAGGAAGTCCGGGACGTCCCGGCTGACCTGCTCGAGGTTCCGCGCGGCGACCCGCGGGTCTTCCGGCCGGATGACCTTGTCGACGAACCCCCGCGTGAAGTCGAGGCCCTGCTCGTCGCGGAGGACCCCCGCCAGACGGGCGGCACCGGCGTCCGGCTTCGCCCCGGCGGACGCCGCCAGCCACCGCCGCACGAGGGCGACGGCGTCGTCGGTGCAGTCCTGCAGTCGGGCGCTCGGCATGCTCCGATCGTAGGCCTCGCCACCGACTCCACCTCGGAGCGAGCTGGGGTCGATACGCTGGCGCAATGTCGAACGAGGGGGCCGGAGGCCACGACTGGGCCACGTGGGACGCCTACCACGACGTGTGGCGACGACTCGACCGGGCGTTGGACCACGCCGTGCAGCAGGGGGCGGGGATCTCGATCCCGGAGTTCGAGATCCTCATCGGGCTCCACCGCGAGCCGGAGCACCGGTTGCGCGTGCGCGACATCGCCGCGGGTATCGGGTGGGAGAAGTCCCGCGTGAGTCACCAGGTCACGCGCATGGTCGCGCGCGGGCTGGTGGAGCGGGCGGACTGCCCGACCGACGGCCGTGGCAGCTGGGTCGAGATGACCCCGAACGGTCGTCGCGCGGTGCTCGCGGGCATCCGTGCGCACACGGGTGCGCTCGAGGACCTGTTCTGGAGGCCCGTGGGGACCGACGCCGAGACGCTGCGGTCCGTCAGTGCGCGCGTCCAGGACGCAATCGGCCCCGACGAACCGGAAGCGGACGCCGCCGGCTGACACCACGACGACGAAGGCCCCGCCCCGGCGGGTGCCGGGACGGGGCCGTCGAGTGGATCGGTCCTACTTGATCTTGGCGGTGATGGTGGCGGTGCCGACGAGGAGGCCGCTCTTGACGGCGTCGGTCTTGAAGGTGCTGTTGAGCAGCTTCGCCGCGTCACCCGAGACGTGCACCGTGGTGCCGGTCAGGATCGCGTTGTCACCCTCGAGCTGCAGCGGCTTGAGCGTGCCACCGTGCAGCGAGAACAGGTACGCGTTCGCAACCGCGACCTTGCCGTTGACGAGGACATCACCGTAGAGCTTGGACGAACCCGGGTTCACCACGAAGTTCTCCAACGTCACCGTCGTGTCACCAGCCGACAGGGTCAGCCCCGAGTCGTCGTGGTTCAGCAGACCCTGCACGTACGGACGGTACTTGCCGTCCGGCGACCAGTACGTCACCGAACCCGACGTGATCGGGAACGACACCGACCCGTCCGCGAGCTTGGCGTTGCCGGACACACCCGGGGTCAGCTTCAGCGCGGTCAGCGCGTCGGTGAAGCCCGAGTCGAGCGCGACGGCCGTGTTGCCACCGAGGACCTCCGGCACCGAAGCGACCGGAGCCGGGATCTTCGACGAGCTGGAGGAAACAGTGTGCACCGTCGGCGTGGACGCCTGGGCGGAGGAGATGCCGAACGCGGCACCACCGAGCACGAGCGCACCAGTGGTGGCGAGGGTGATCGAGGTCTTGAGGCTCTTGCGCATGGTGTTCATTCCTTTGCTGTGATCGCGCTCGGCGCGAATTCCCTGAAAGCGCGCCGAACACACCCCGTGCGAGGGTGGAGAACCAGCGATGTGCGGCTGGTGAGCGCTCCGGGTGTTCCCCGGTTGTTGCAGGTGATTCGGCACCCTCGGCCGAGCGGTTTGGTCGAGTTCGGGAACTCGTCCGATCAGAGTTCGACGGACGCCAACGACTGCGTTGCACCGTGGAGTCGCACCTCGACCGAGGCGATCGACCCGAGCGGCACGTCCGTCGCCGCCGCGAGCCCCGTCGCACGCTTGCCGGTGGCGCTCCACGACGCGACGGTCTCGTCGGTGCCGTCCTTTCGCACCACCACGAGGTCGTACATGACCGCGCTGCCCGAGCCCCAGTCACGGCCGCCGTACTCGCACCCCCAGTCGAACCGGGTGCCCCACGCCTTCCCGGTGACGTCGAGGTCCACCGTCAGGCCGGAGCCGGACGACATCGCGTAACGCTCCCCCGCCTGCGGCACGGACGACGACAGCGGCGGCGCCGAGGGCGACCCCGGCGATCCGGCCCCCGTCTCGCCCGCGACCCCGCCGAGCACCGCCGCGACGACGGCCAGCCCCGCTGTGGACGCGACCAGGAGCCGGCGACGGCGCCGACGGGTGCGGACGCGGTGCGCGACCACGGCGAGCGAGTGCTGCGGGGCCGGGTCGGGCCTCCCGTCCGGTTCTGCGATCGCGACCGCGTCCTCGGCCGGCAGCCGCCCCAGGAGCCCCGGCATCCCGGCCAGCTCCGCGACGGCGGCGCGGCACGCGGCGCACGTCTCCAGGTGCCGCTCGTACTCGAGCCGCTCGTCGGTCGGCAGCGAGCCGAGCACGTACGCGGCGTCCCAGTCCCGGTAGCGGTCGTCGGTCATCGGGTCACCCCTCGTTCCTGCAGTGCGAGCCGGAGTGCGCGGAGGCCGTAGTGCAGCCGCGACTTCGCGGTGCCCTCCGGGATCCCGTGGCGTCGGGCTATCTCGGGCACGGTGTGGCCGAGCCAGTACGCGTCGACCACGACCCGTCGGTGTTCCGGCGAGAGGCCGGCGAGCGCGTCCGCGACGACGATCCCGTCGAGGACGGCGTCGGTCCGGTCGGGCTGGACCTCGTCGACGGGCAGGTCGGAGCCGACCTCGCGGCGGCGCCGGGCGGACCGCGCATCGTCGACGACGAGGTTCCGCGCGACCGTGAACAGCCACGCACGGGCGGCATCCGCGTCGCGCTCGAGCACCGCTGGGCGCTGCCAGGCGCGCACGAGGGTCTCCTGGACGACGTCCTCGGCGAGCGCCCGGTCCGTCGTGAGGTGCAGCACGTACCGCCGGAGTGCGTCCCCGTGCTCGGCGTGCAGCGCCGTCAGGAGCTCGTCGGCCGGCCGGGCGTCCACGGTCACCGCGCCAGCTCGACGGAGAACTCGACCGCACCGTGGTCGTCGACCCGCACGAAGCCGAGGTCCGGCGCCTGCACGCCGTAGTCCGCGAACGTGATCGGCACCGATCCCGCGACCTGCACGTGACCGTCCCGGTCGACACCGAGCTGTGCGTCCGCCGTCACGGCCTTCGTGACGCCGTGCAGGGTGAGCTCGCCGCGCAGGGCGACGTCGGGGTCCGTCCCGGCGAGCGCCGCACGCACGTCGACGGGCGCGGTCACCCGGAACGTCGCCGTCGGGAAGCGGTCCGTCTGCATCGCGGTCTCGCGGAAGTAGTCGTCGCGAGCGGATTCTGGCGTGCTGATCGACGCGACCTGCACCGTCACCGTGGCCGCCGTGAGGGATCCGTCCGCCACGGTGGCCCGGGCCTCGACGTCCTTCGTGCGTCCGGTCACGGTCACATCCTGGCCCCGGAGGACCTCGTGTACCCGGTACCCCGCGAAACCGGTGGACGTCGCGGTCCACGTGCCGTCCGCCTCGGTCGCGCTCAGGGTGGCGCGTCCGGTCGGCGCGAGCGACGGCGCTGCGTCCGCGGTGCCGTTCACGAGGTTCGCGTAGACGATCGGACCGCCGATGACGCCCGCGGCGCCGACGACGACCACACCGGCGGCGATGCCGAGCAGGACCTTCGTTCGTCTCTTCACACCCGGTCAACGAGGCAGGTCGCCGGATCGTTCGATCCGGGTCGGGATCGAACGATCCGGCCCGTCGCGCCGTGTCACCTCATGAGCGGATCCGTTCCAGCCGGGAGGCCCGGCCCGGGTCCGCAGGACAGGGGTCACCCCATGCGTTCCACACGTTCCACCCGTTCGGTCCTGCTGGTCGTCGGCGTCGCGTTCGGCGCGTTGGCCCTTGCGGGGTGCGCGTCGCAGTCGACGGCGTCGTCGGGCTCGTCGTCGTCCGCTGCTTCCGGCTCGTCTGCTTCGTCGTCGTCGTCCGGGGGTCTCTACGGGTCCGACGACAACGGCGGAGGCGGTGGTCACGGCGCCGACGACGGCATCGCGACCGCATCGACATCGCTCGGCACGGTCGTCGTCGACGGCAAGGGCATGACCGCGTACTTCTACGACCAGGACGTCAAGGGCTCCGGGAAGAGCACCTGCACGGGCGGGTGCGCCTCGGCATGGCCCGCGATCGAGTCCGACGCCGCCACCCCCTCGGTGTCCGGTGTCACCGGCACGGTCGGCACGATCACCGGTGTCGACGGGAAGCTCCAGGTCACCGTCGACGGGCGGCCGATCTACACGTACGCGGCGGACACGAAGGCCGGGGACGTCACCGGACAGGGCGTGGGCGGGGTCTGGTACGCGGTGAACCCGGACGGGTCCGAGCACCGCTGAGGCACCGCTGGCCCATGATGGGGCGGTGGACATCGTCATCGCCGGCTGCGGCGACCTCGGGATCGAGACCGGCCTCCGCTTCGCCGCGAAGGGGCACCACGTGGTCGGGCTCCGGCGCCGGGGCGACCTCGTCCCCGCTCCGCTGGTCGGCCGGTCGGTGGACCTCCGGCACGAGGTCGCACCGATCGCCCCCGGCACGGACGTCGTCGTCGTCGCCCTGGCGGCGGGGAGCCGCGACGTCGACGAGTACCGCGCGACCTACGTCGACGGGCTGCGGAACGTCCTGGACGGCATCGACGCGTCGGGGTCCGCTCCGCGGGTGATCGTGGTGTCCTCCACCGCCGTGTACGACGTGGACGACGGCAGCACCGTCACCGAGGCGACGCCGGCCGCCGCAGCCACCCCGACCGCTGGTGTGCTGCTCGAGGCCGAGACGCTGCTCCGTTCTCGCGTCCCGGACGCCGTGCTCGCTCGACTGTCGGGCGTGTACGGGCCCGGGCGGGAACGGCTCATCGAGCAGATCCGGGGCGGCACGGCTCGGCTCGGCCCGGTCGCGGGCTCGTCGCCGCACACGAACCGGATCCACCGCGACGACGCCGCCGCCGCGCTGGTGCACCTCGCGACGCTGGACGACCCCGCACCGACGTACCTCGTCACTGACGACGAACCCGCGCGGCTCGACGACGTGTACACGTTCCTCGCCGCCGAGCTCGGCGTCCCGGAGCCCCCTCGTGCCGAGGCCGCCGGACGGCAGGGAGCGGGTGACAAGCGCCTGTCGAACGCGCTGCTCCGCTCGGCGGGCTGGGCCCCGCGCTTCCCGTCGTTCCGCGAGGGCTACCGCGCCGTGATCCGCGGCGAGGGCACCCGCCACCCCTGACCGCGGTGCGGCGCGCTCACGCACAACCAAAGTCGATCCGAACCACGCCGATCCTCGGTTCGGACCGACTTTGGTTGTGCCGCACGAAACCGCGAGCAGCGACGCGCTAGTGGAACCGGTGGTCCTGGATCGTGATCCGGGGCCCGAACGCCGGCTTCCGGAAACCCGAGCCCCCGATCAGCCGCACGACCCGCTCGCGGTGCCCGCGCCAGGGCTCGAGGAGCTCGAGCATCCCGTCGTCGTCCACCGGTCCCCCAGTGAGCGCCCACCCGACGAGCGCCGGCACGTGGAAGTCCCCCACGCTCGGGGAGTCCGGGTCGCCGTGCGCCCGCTGTGCCGTCTCGGCAGCCGTCCACTTCCCGATGCCCGGCACCGACTGCAGCCGCTCGGACACGACGGCCCCGCCGCGCCCCAGCGTCAGCGTCCGCTCGAGTGCGGGTGCGACCCGCATCGCCCGCATCACGGTGGCGGAGCGTCCGGGCTCGATGCCGGCCCGGTGCCACTCCCAGCTCGGGATCCTGGACCAGGTCGCAGCGTCCGGCGGGACGAACATGTCCGACGGAACCGGTCCTGGAGCGGGCGTGCCGTACCGCCGGAGCAGGTACCGCCAGGCGCGCCAGGCCTGCCGGGAGGTCACCTTCTGCTCCATGATCGCCGGCACGAGCATCGCGACGACGGTGTTCGTGCGGAGCAGCCGGAGTCCGGGCTGCCGGTGCCGGGCGTCGGCGAGGAACGGGTGCCCCGAGACGTCCAGCGAGGACCAGTCGTCCCCGCGACCGAGCAGATCCGGCGCATGCTCCACCGCCCACGGGGCCCCCGGTCCCCAGGCGGACACCGCGATCGAGGACGACCCCGCACGGCGGACGAGCACCGACGCCGGCCCGGCCGGTGTCCGGAGCGCGAGCCACGTGTCGGCGCCGACCACGCGGAAGGCGGGGTCACCGGAGCCGCGCTGCAGGGGCCGGAGCGTCGCGCGGACGTCCACCGCGCCTCCAGGCCGGTACAGCGTGTCCACGCGGGCCGCGCTGCCGGACGCGTCGACGGAAGACGCGGCGGCAGCATGCAGGGACACACGGGGATGGTAATGCGGAACCACCGTCAGTCATGATGGGGGCAGTCCCCCACCACCCGACGACGGAGTTCCCATGCGCATCGGCATCCTCACCTCCGGAGGCGACTGCCCCGGCCTGAACGCGGTCATCCGCGCGATCGTCCTCAAGGGCATCGCGATCTACGGACACGACTTCGTGGGGTTCCGTGACGGTTGGCGTGGCGTCGTCGACGGCGACATCGTCCCGCTCGGTCGCAAGGACATCCAGGGCATCGCGAAGCAGGGCGGCACGATCCTCGGCACGAGCCGGACGAACCCGTTCGAGGGTCCGAACGGCGGCGTGGAGAACATCGAGAAGACGCTGGAGCGGCACGGCATCGACGCCATCGTCGCGATCGGCGGCGAGGGCACCCTGGCCGCTGCGAAGCGCCTGACGGACGCCGGCCTGAAGATCGTGGGCGTCCCGAAGACGGTCGACAACGACCTCGGCGCGACCGACTACACGTTCGGCTTCGACACCGCCGTCGCCATCGCGACCGAGGCCATGGACCGCCTCCGCACGACGGGCGAGTCGCACTCGCGCTGCATGGTGGCCGAGGTCATGGGCCGCCACGTGGGCTGGATCGCCCTGCACTCCGGGATGGCCTCGGGTGCGCACGCCATCCTGATCCCGGAGCAGAAGACGAGCATGGAGCAGATCGCGCAGTGGGTGCGTGCCGCGTACGACCGCGGCCGTGCGCCCCTGGTCGTCGTCGCCGAGGGCTTCGTCCCCGACCACGAGGACAACGCGCACACCGAGCGCGGCCTCGACGCCTTCGGTCGTCCGCGCCTCGGCGGGATCGGCGAGCGCCTCGCGCCGCTCATCGAGGAGATGACCGGCATCGAGACCCGCGCCACCACGCTGGGCCACATCCAGCGCGGCGGGACGCCGACGGCCTACGACCGCGTCCTGTCCACCCGCCTCGGGCTCGCTGCCATCGACGCCGTCGTCGAGGAGCGGTGGGGCCGGATGGTCGCGTTGAAGGGCACGGACATCGTGCACGTCTCGTTCGACGAGGCGCTCGGCGAGCTGAAGACCGTGCCGCAGGCCCGGTACGACGAAGCCGCCATCATGTTCGGGTAAGCGCGGCCGGGAGGCGCGGGGTAGCGTCCGTCACGTGACCCGCGCAGTCCTCGTCTCCAGTTCCGCCCCGCCCGCCGTCACCGAGGTCGACCTCGCCGACCCGGCCGAGGGCGAGGCCCTCGTCGACGTCACGTACTCGAGCGTCAACTACAAGGACGGCCTGGCGCTCGCCCGGAACCCGGGTGTGGCGCGGGTCGACCCGCTCGTCCCGGGGATCGACGTCGTCGGCCGGGTGTCGGCCCTCGGTCCCGGTGTCCACGACATCGCGATCGGCGACCGTGTCGTGCTGAACGGCGCCGGGCTGGGCGAGACCCGCCACGGCGGGTGGGCGGAGCACGCCGTGGTGCCGTCCGGTTCGCTCGTCGTGCTGCCCGAGCGACTCGACGACTCGTTCGCCGCCGCGATCGGCACGGCGGGGTTCACAGCGATGCTCAGCGTGCTCGCGCTCGAGCGGTTCGTCTCCCCCGGGGACGGTCCGGTGCTCGTCACGGGAGCGTCCGGTGGTGTCGGCACCGTCGCGACCGCCGTGCTCGCCGCCCGCGGGTACGAGGTCACCGCGTCGACGGGACGACTCGCCAACGAGGACTCGCTCCGTGCCCTGGGTGCGACGGCCGTCGTCGACCGCGCCACGCTGTCCGAACCCGGCAAGCCCCTGCAGCGTGCGGCCTGGGCGGGCGCCGTCGACAGTGTCGGTGGCGCCACCCTGGCCAACGTCATCGCGGCCACCCGGTGGGGCGGCGCCGTCACGGCGTGCGGCCTCGCGCAGGACTCCGCACTGCCCACGACGGTGATGCCGTTCATCCTGCGGGCGGTGTCGCTGCTGGGCATCAACTCGGTCGACGCACCGCTGCCGCTCCGCAAGCAGGCGTGGGAGCGCCTGGCGACCGACCTCGACCCATCGGTCCTGGCGGGAGTGGTGCGGACCGCGTCACTCGAGGAAGCGGTGCAGGTCGGGCCGGAGGTCGTGGCGGGGCGGGTGCACGGGCGGACGATCGTCCGCATCCGCGGCTGACATGCCATCATACTGAGATTTCACAAGCGTTTGCATATTGACACGTTAGGATTGGAGTACAGAACACCTGACCCTGTGAGGAGTCCGGCATGCCGGTGCCCAAGTCGACCGTCGAGAACTCGCCGCGGAAGCTCCTGCGGGACGTGGTGCTCGAGAAGATGCTGACGGCGATCCAGGACGGCACCCTCCAAGCCGGCGAACGACTCAACGACGACGAGCTCGTGCAGTGGCTCGGAGTCAGTCGCACCCCGATCCGCGAGGCGATCGCGAAGCTCGTCGACTACGGCATGGTCGAGATGGAGGCGAACCGGTACACGCGCGTCGCCACCCCGACGCGGAAGGAGTACGACGACGCGTACCAGGTGCTCTTCGGCATCGGCGAGCTCGCTGCTCGGTGGTCCATGCCCCGGTTCACCGACGACGACGTCACGGCCTTCGGTCGGATCCTCGACGACATGCGCGCACACGCCGCCGCGGAGGACCGTGCGATCAACGACGACGTCGAGCGGACCGTCGTGTTCCTGGTGGAGCGATCGGACAACGAGCTGCTCCTGAAGACCACGGAGCCGCTGATCAACCGCGCGCAGTTCCTCCGGATCGGCGAGCCGGAGTTCGTCTACTGGGACGTCGCGCAGGTCCTCGACGGTCTGCGGGCCGCGGCGAAGGGACGCGACGGCGAGGCCGGTGCGGCGATCATCCGCGGGCTCGGGCGGGGCATGGCCGAGCACCTCGCCACCGTCCGCGCATCGGATGCCCGGAGCTGATCGGCTCCTGCGGCAGGATGGACCCGTGACCGACGACGTCCTGATCCAGGCGACCGGGGTCCGCGTGACCCGGTCCGGCCGCGACCTCCTGCACGACATCGACCTGACCGTCCGGCGCGGCGAGCACTGGGCGCTCCTCGGGCCGAACGGCGCCGGGAAGTCGACCCTGCTCGCGGTCCTCGGTGCGAACAGCCACCCGACGGCGGGTTCCGTCGAGCTGCTCGGGCGCCGGCTCGGGCGGGTGGACGTCCGGGAGCTCCGCGAGCACATCGGGCACGTCGATCCGCGGCACCGGATGCTCTCGCCGCTCACGGTGCTCGAGACGGTGCTGACCGGGCTCACCGGGACGACCGACCTCATGATGCGGTGGACCCCGACGGACGCCCAGGTGGCCACGGCCGAGCGGCACATCGCCGACGTCGGGCTGACCGCCCGGCGCGATGCCCGCTGGCCCGTGCTCTCCCAGGGTGAGCGGGGTCGGGCACTCATCGCCCGTGCGCTGATGTCCGAGCCGCAGCTGCTCCTGCTCGACGAACCCGCCACCGGTCTCGACGTCGCCGCCCGGGAGCACCTGCTCGAGACGGTCGACGCGCTCCGGCACCGGCACCCGGAGCTCGGCAGCGTGATGGTCACCCACCACCTGGAGGACCTGCCGGCCTCGACGTCGCACGCGATGCTCCTGCGCGACGGGGCGTCGGTCGCGCAGGGCACCTCCGACGAGGTCATCACGTCGTCCGCGGTCTCGCACGCGTTCGACTTCCCCCTCGCGATCCTGCGTGCCGAGGGTCGCTGGGCCGCACGGCGCTCCTCCTAGCAGAGCGCGCGACCGACTCACGGGGCGGTGGTGTCCCCTGTCCCACCCTCGGTGGTCCGGTCGGTACGCGGTTGTGCGTGGTGCTGCGTGCACCGTCGCCGGTGCGCGGTGCTGGGCTGCGTTGTGCCGGCTCGCGCCACGGCGCTGCCCACTGCGCCACATGAGGACCGGATTGCCCGCCGGTCCGTCGGGTCCGTACCCGCCCCGGTCCGCCTACCGACGCACCGCCCCGTTCGTTCAGCCGGTCGGCTCCAGGAGCGCCACCTCCCAGTTGCTGCGCTGGATGGTCGCGTCGAGCTCGCGCAGTTCCTTCGCCAGGAGGTCCGCACGACTGCGCAGTTCCGCGGTCGGCAGAGCCGCGAACGTCCGGAGCTCGCTGCGGAGCTGCCGGTAGCCGCCACCCCCGCCCGCGGTCGCGTCGGCGGCACCGGTCACGAGCGAGTGCCGGAGCCGCAGGGCGTCCCGGCGGGCGAGCAGCGCGGTGACGGTGTCCCCGGAGGCCAGCACGGTGGACGCGTTGGTCGCGTTGATGCGCGCGAGCAGCACCTCGAGCGCGTCGACCGCTTGCTCGGCCTCGGCGAGCAGGGCGGCGGCGTCCTCGTCGGGCTCCTCGCCCTCCTGGTAACGGGCGTTGGCGGCGATCCGCGATCGGAGCTGCTCGATGCGCTTCTGCAGGTCCGCGCGTTCGATGAGCGCTTCAGCGAGTTGCATGTCGCCATCCAACCAGCGGACGGGAGGCACGGGCCGGGTCCGGCACGTGCCTCCCGTCGCGGGGACGGTCGGGTCTACGGCGTCGCGCTCGCGGCCGCCTTCGCCGCGGCCGGCAGCGCGTCGAGCACCCGACCGACGGCACGGTCGTCGTGGGCGGCGGTGACGAACCACGCCTCGAACACGCTCGGCGGCAGGGTGACGCCGGCGTCGAGCATCGCGTGGAAGAACGGCGCGTACCGGAACGCGTCCTGCGCCCGGACGTCGTCGTAGTTCCGCGGCGCGGTCTCGGTGAAGGCGAAGGAGAACAGGTTCCCGGCGTGCTGCACGGTGTGGGCGACGCCCTCGGCGCGCAGTGCCTCGCTGGTGGCGGTCGCGATCACCGAGGCCGTCCGGTCCAGGTGCTGGTACACGTCCGGCGTCGCGGCCCGGAGCGTGGCGATGCCTGCGGCGACGGCGAGCGGGTTCCCGGACAGGGTGCCCGCCTGGTACACGGGTCCGAGCGGGGCGAGGTAGTCCATGACCGCACGACGACCGCCGAGTGCGGCGAGGGGCATCCCGCCGCCGATGACCTTGCCGAACGTGATGATGTCGGGCTTCCAGCCGGCACCGTCGGGGACGACCTTGGACGCCTCGAGCCCCCACCAACCGGCGGAGCCGACACGGAAGCCCGTGAGCACCTCGTCGACGATGAGCAGCGCACCGTGCGACTGCACGATCTGCGCCAGGGCCCGGTTGAACCCGCGCTCCGGTGCGAGCACGCCCATGTTCGCGGCGGCGGCCTCGACGATCACGCCGGCGATGCGCTCGGAGTGCTCGTCGAACGCGCGGCGGACGGCATCGAGGTCGTTGTACGGCAGCACGAGGGTCTGCGCGGCGGTCTCGGCGGTGATGCCCGCACTGCCGGGGAGCGCCAGGGTGGCGACGCCCGAACCGGCCTCGGCGAGCAGGGAGTCCGAGTGCCCGTGGTAGTGCCCGGCGAACTTCACGAGGAGGTCGCGGCCGGTGTACCCGCGGGCGAGCCGGATCGCCGTCATCGTCGCCTCGGTGCCGGTCGACACCATGCGGAGCTTCTCGATCGGCCCGTCGCCGTCGACCGACACCCGCTGCTTCACCAGTTCGGCGAGCTCGGTCTCCCCCGGGGTCGACGCCCCGAAGCTCAGCCCCCGGGCCGCCGCCTGCTGCACGGCCTCGACCGTCGCGGGGTGCGCGTGCCCGAGGATCGCGGGGCCCCAGGACGCGACGAGGTCGACGTACTCACGACCCTCGGCATCGGTCACGTAGGCGCCCTTCGCGGACGTCAGGAACCGGGGCGTCCCGCCGACGGAGCCGTAGGCGCGCACCGGGGAGTTCACGCCGCCGGGGATGCTGTTCTTCGCGCGGCCGAACAGCTGGTCGTTGGTGGTCATCGTGCGGCCTCCTGGGTGAGCGTGCGGGCGATGTCGACCGCGAAGTAGGTGAGGATCGCGTCCGCACCGGCGCGCTTGATGCCGACGAGGGCCTCCATCGCGGCGGCGTCCCGGTCGATCCAGCCGTTCTGCGCGGCTGCGGTGATCATCGCGTACTCGCCGGAGATCTGGTACGCCCACACCGGCACGGGCGAGGTCGCAGCGGTCTCGGCGAGCACGTCGAGGTAGCTCATCGCGGGCTTCACCATCACGATGTCGGCGCCCTCCTCGATGTCCTGCTCGACCTCGCGCAGCCCCTGGCGGCCGTTCGCGGCGTCGATCTGGTACGTCCGGCGGTCCCCGACGAGCGAGGAGTCGACGGCCTCGCGGAACGGGCCGTAGAACGCGGAGGCGTACTTCGCCGCGTAGGCGAGCAGTGCGGTCCCGGAGTGGCCCGAAGCGTCGAGTGCCGCACGTGCAGCACCGATCTGGCCGTCCATCATCCCGCTCATGCAGACGAGCTCGGCACCCGCTTCGGCCTGCGCGACGGCCATGTCGCGGTAGCGCAGCAGGGTCGCGTCGTTGTCGACCGATCCGTCGGCCGCGAGGACACCGCAGTGCCCGTGGTCCGTGAACTCGTCGAGGCACAGGTCGGACTGCACGACGAGCGCGTCACCGACCTCCTCCTTCGCGATCCGGATCGCCACGTTGAGGATGCCGTCGGGGTCGGTCGCACCGGAGCCGACGGCGTCCTTGCGTTCGGGCACGCCGAACAGGTTCACGCCGCCGATGCCGACCGACGCGGCCTCGACCAGCGCACGGCGGAACGAGTCGAGCGAGTGCTGCTGCACGCCGGGCATGCTCGAGATGTCGATCGCGTCGCGCGCGCCCTCCCTGATGAACATCGGCAGCACGAGCTCGGCGGGGTGGAGCCGGGTCTCGGCGACGAGTCGTCGCATCGCGGGGGTGGCGCGGAGTCGACGGGGGCGGACCTGGGGGAAGCGGCCGGTCACGGGGTGCCTTCCTGTTCGGGGGCGGAGTGGTGCAGGGTCTCGACGACGGCGTCGAGGAGGGCTTCGGCGGACCGGGTGCGTCCGATCACGTGGACGGGCAGTCCGGCTGCGCGGGCATCGGCGGCGGTGCCCGGTCCGATGCAGGCCACGAGTGTGCCGGGGTCGAGCGGGGTCATCCGGCGGGCGATCTCGCGGGCGACGCTGCCGCTCGTCACGAGCACCGCGGCGGGCACCGTGTCGAGGGTGATCGGCTCGTCGCCGGTCCCCACGGTACGGTACGCCACCACGTCGACCACGTCGATCCCGCGGGCACGCAGGCCGTCGACCAACGTCGGTGCGGCCAGGTCGGACCGCGGGAACAGGACGGACCGAGCCGTGTCCGGCAGCGCCGCCACGAGTGCGGCCGCCGAGGCGTCCGGCGGCACCAGGTCGACGACCCAGCCCGCGGCACGCGCGGCTCGTGCGGTCGGCTCGCCGACCGCCGCCACCAGCAGGTCGGACGGGAGGCGCGCCACCAGTCCCGCGATCACGCGCACCGCCGTCGCACTGGTCACCACGAGCCAGTCGGGGCCGGCCGCGCGCGGACGGTCACCGACCCCGGACCGCGAGTCGTGCCTCCCGGCGGCTCCGGCGGCGGCCAGACGGCGGACCGCAGCCGCCAGGGGTGCGGGGTCCTTCGGTGCCTCCGTCCCGATGAGCGGGACGATCCGCGGGTCGAGGTCGCGGTCGCGTGCCGCAGCGGCCACACGGTCGCCCCAGTCGCCACCCCGGGGGATGACGACGACGGGCGACCGCGTGTCCGTGACGGGCCTACTCGGCGGAGGAGGCGATGTCGGCCAGCTCGGCCGCGCCGTTCTCGAGCAGTTCGGCGGCGACGCGGGCGCCCACCTCGAGCGCCTCGGCCAGGCGGTCCTGCGCGGATCCCTCGAGCACGGACGCGTGCGAGGCGGTGCGGTACTCGGAGCCGTCGGGACGGTAGACCGTCGCCGAGACGAGCAGGAGTTCGGCGTCGACGATCGCCGTCGCGCCGATGGGCGCGGAGCATCCGGCCTCGAGCTTCGCGAGGACTGCACGTTCGGCCGACACCGTCAGACGGGTCGGGGCGTGCTCGATCTTGCCGAGCGCGGCGAGCAGGTTCCGGTCGGATTCGTCCGCACGGATCTCGACCGCGAGCGCACCCTGGCCGGGAGCGCTCGGCCAGAAGCCGAGGTCCAGGAGCTCGGTCGCCTCGTTCAGGCGGTCGATCCGACCGAGGCCGGCGGCGGCGAGCACCACGGCGTCGAGGTCGTCCTCGACACGGCCGAGACGGGTGTCGATGTTCCCGCGGATGTCGACGACGTCGAGGTCGGGACGCTTGGCCTTGAGCTGCGCCACACGGCGGGGCGACCCGGTGCCGACCTTCGCGCCGTCGGGCAGGGTCTCGAGCGTCGCGGCGTTCCGGGCGACCAGGACGTCACGGGCGTCTGCACGCTTCGGGACCGCGCCGATCCGCAGGCCGGGGTACGGCGCGGTCGGCAGGTCCTTCAGCGAGTGCACGAGCACGTCGACCTCGTTCGCGACGAGGGCCTCACGCAGCGCACTGGCGAAGACGCCGGTGCCGCCGAGGCTCGCGAGCGAGGCACGGTTCGTGTCGCCCTCGCTCGTCACCGTGACGAGTTCGACCGGACGGCCGGACGCCTTCGCGAGGCGGTCGGCGATGTCCTGGGACTGCGCGACCGCGAGCCGGCTGGCGCGGGTGCCGAGGCGGATCGGCCCCGGGCCGTCCGACACGGCTGCGTCCGTCACGCCTGCTCCGTCCGTCACGGGGCGAGCCCTGCGGCGGCGGGCTTGAACCCGGCGCGCACGTTCTCGCAGCAACCCGGACGACAGACGTCGTACCAGGGGCCGAGGTCCGTCTCGTGCGGGCGCTCGCTCGTCGGCGTCCCGTTGACGCGCTCGAGGACGAGGTCCACCAGACCGGCGACGTAGGCCGGGTCGACGCCGGGCGTCTGCGTGCGGACCGACCAGAAGCCGAGCTCGCCGGCGGTCTCGGTGGCCTCTTCGTCGAGGTCCCACATGACCTCCATGTGGTCGCTCACGAAGCCGAGCGGGACGATGAGGACCGCACGGGTCGGGCCGCCCTTGAGCGTCTCGTTCATGTAGTCGTTGATGTCCGGCTCGAGCCACGGCTGCGACGGCGGGCCCGAACGCGACTGGTAGACGAGCTTCCACGGCGGCGTGCTCGTGCCGCGGAGGGACGCGTGCTCCGGGAGTTCGAGCAGTTCGGCCCACGCCTGGTCGAGGACGACCTGCGCCACGGCGAGGTGCTGGGCCTCGTAGGCGCCGTGCTCGTCGAAGCCGCGGTAGTCCGGGCCGGACTTCGCGGCGTCGGTCGACGGGATCGAGTGCGTCGAGAACAGCACGTGCAGCTCGGTCGCGACGTCGAGGCCGTCGTTCTCGGCGATGGCCTGCGCCATGCCGTCACGGACACCGTCGACGAACGGTCGCACGAAGCCGGGGTGGTCGAAGAACTGCCGGACCTTGTCCACCTGGATCGTGTCGATCAGACCGGTCTCGGTGAGCACCCGGGCGTAGTCCTCGCGGTACTGGCGGCAGCTCGAGAACGACGAGTAGGCGCTCGTCGCGATCGCGATGAGCTTGTTGTAACCGTTGTCGGCCGCCTCGGTGAACGCCTGCTCCAGGTAGGGCTCCCAGTTGCGGTTGCCCCAGAGCACCGGCATGTCGATGCCGCGGCTCGCGAGTTCAGCCTCGAGAGCGGCCTTGAGCGCACGGTTCTGGGCGTTGATGGGGCTGACACCACCGAAGTGCCGGTAGTGGTGCGCCACTTCCTCCAGCCGCTCGTCCGGGATGCCGCGACCACGCGTGACGTTGCGGAGGAACGGGATGACGTCGTCCTGACCCTCGGGGCCACCGAAGCCGGCGAGCAGGATCGCGTCGTACGCGACCGGGACCTCGACGTGCTCGGGGCCGTCGGCCGCTGCCGGCGTCGCTGCGAGCACGGCCTGACCGTTCGTGATGTTGGTCGTGTCGGTCATGACAGCACCTCCGGCAGCTCGGCGGTCGTCACCCGACGACCGGTGAAGAAGGGGACCTCCTCGCGCACGTGCAGGCGCGCCTCGGTGTAGCGCAGGTCGCGCATCAGGTCGACGAGGTCCACCAGGTCGGGGCTCTCGAGCGGCAGGATCCACTCGTAGTCGCTCAGCGCGAACGTGGCGATCGTGTTCGTGAGCACGCGGCGGTACTTCGCGCCGGCGATGCCGTGGTCGCGGAGCATCTTCGAACGCTCGTCCTCGGGCAAGAGGTACCACTCGTAGGAGCGGACGAACGGGTACACCGTGATCCACGCCTCGGGGTCCTTGCCGCGGAGGAACGCGGGGGTGTGCCGCTTGTTGAACTCGGCCTCGCGGTGCATGGCCATCGCGTGCCACACCGGCTCGGCGTCCTGGAACAGGCCGGTCCGGCGGATCTCGCGCAGCACGGACTGGATCGCCTGTGCGTCGTCGCCGTGCAGCCAGATCATCACGTCGGCGTCGGCGCGGAAGCCGGACACGTCGTAGAAGCCGCGGATCGTCACGCCGCGCGCGGCAGCGGCGGTCACGACGGCGTCGAGCTCGGCCACGGCGTCGTCACCGACGGTGTGGATCGGGCCGAGGGGCCGGCGGAACACGGCCCAGAGGGCGTACGCCGTGAGCAGGTTGGGGTCGATGCCGTCGGGGGCGGTCTCGTGGGCGTCGTGCGCGGACGAGGGCGCGGTGGAACTCATGGAATCCATTGTCCTATCGGTTGCCAGGGTGTTGGCCGCCCCGCATCCTGTGGACCGCGCTCGAGCGGTCTACCGCCGTCGGAGCACCGCTACGACGATACCCCCGACCACCGCCACGCCCGCTGCGAGCCCGGCCAGGTACGGCACCGGCTTCTCGTCGATCCCGCGCTTGACCTTCGAGGCCGCGATCCCGATCTGCTTCGGCACGTTGAGCTTGTCCTCGATCGCGTCGAGGGTGTCGAAGAGCTGGGCGCGCGTCGCTGCGACGCGGTCGGCCAGGTCGTCGTGCTGATCGGTCACGTGGTTCCTCCGAGGGGATGGTGCGGGGACGAGCCGCTAGAAGCGGCCACCGACGTCCGGCTTGCGGGTGCCGTACTGCGTCGGCGGGGTCGGCTTCTTGCCCAGGCCCTTCACCGCGTTGACGTCGTTCTTGACGCTGTCGATCGTGCGCTTCGGCGTGATCGGCAGCCCGGTCTTCAGGCGCCTCCAGCCGAGGAGCCCGAGGATCGCGGCGACGAGCAGCATCGCGACGGCGATCACCAGCGCCGCGAGCCACGCGGGCATCACGGTCGCCAGCCCCATCACGGCAGCGGTCAGCAGGACGCCGATCGCGTACAGGACGATGACGAGCGCGCCCACGAGCAGACCGGCGGCGAGACCGAAGATCTTCGCCTTGGTCAGCATCTCGGCCTTGAGCAGGTTCAGCTCGCCCTTGACCAGCTCCTTGACGAGCTTGGGGACGTCGCCGACCAGGCCGAACAGCGAACGCGGCTTGCGGTCGCGGGTGTCCGTCATGAGGTGGCGTTGTCCTTCTTCTGGCCGACCTTGCGGACGACCTTCTTCGTCTGCTCACCGACGAACTCGGCGACGTCCGGGGTCTTGTCGGCGATGAAGTCCTCGGCGACGTGGACGCCCTTCTGGACGCCGTTGCTGTTCCAGATCTTGCCGCTGACGGTCTTGATCTGCTCGTACCGCGCCCGTCCGGCTCGCGATCCCAGGACGTACCCGAGTGCTGCGCCGGCGACGAACAGGAGCTTGCCTCGCATCTGCGATTCCTCCGTTGGGTCAGTGTGCGGTGGTCATGCGCCGAACGGAATACGTCCGGCGTTCCTGCAACAGTAGCCCTCCACGAGGGTGGGGTCCGCTCAGGAATCCAGGATGTGCTCAGCGGCGGCGCGCGATGACGCCACGATCCCGGCGAGACCCCGGCCGGTCGAGGCCTCCCCGATCGCGACGACCCCCTCTGCCAGACCGGCCGCGGTCGTGTCCGGCCCGTGCCAGCGGACCCGTGTCGCGCCGACGACTGCGCTCGGTGCGACCGGCACGCCGAGCAGGGCGGTCGCGTCGCGGGTGGCGCGGGTCCCGGTGGCGTCGGTGGGGTCGACCGGGAGGCTCGTGGCGACGTCCGCCCCGTCGGTCGCGTCGGTCGCGTAGCTGAGTCGCAGGACGTGCCGGCCCGCGGCCGCCTCGGCGAGCCACGGCCACTTCACGGTCGCGTGCGTGATCGCCTTGGCAGCGACCCCGGCGGCGTCGGGGTGCACGAGCATCCCGGTCCCTCGCGGCGCCGCGTCCAGTTCGGGCTGGTCGACCACGAGCGTCACCAGCTCGATGCCCGTGCGCGCGGCCGGGGTCGTGCGAGCGGGATCCGGCGTCGAGGCGAGGACGTGCTCGGCCGGCAGCCGTTCGGTCTGCCCGTCGGCGGACACGACCTCGACCGCGTGCTCCTCGATCGCCGTCGCCCGGGTGTGCAGCCGGACCTCGACGCCGTACATCTCGAGGTCGGCGACGAGTTCGTCCACGAGCCGGACGATGCCGCCGCGGAGGCCCTGCACCGCCGACCCCGCGGTCGCCCGGGCCCGGAGCGCGAGGACGGCGCGGGCCAGGGAGCCGTCGCGGAGCAGCGCAGCACGCAGCCCGGGCGCCACCCGGTCCGGGTCGAGGCGGTCCGGGTGCGTGGAGTGCACGCCCGCGACGATCGGCACGACCAGGTCGTCGAGGACCCGTTCGCCCATGCGCCTCCGGACCAGCTCGCCGAGGGACGTCGCCTTCGCACCGACGAGCGACGGCAGCAGGGAGTCCATCTGCGCCCGGAACGCGGCCTTCTGCCCGACGACCGCGAGCACGTCCGCCGCCATCGGGCTGCCGGGGATCCCGAGCAGGCCCGTCACGGGGATCGGGAAGGTGCGGCCGTCCCGGGTCATCAGCCAGGCGCCACGGGGATCGGGGGTGGTGACGTCGTTGCCGAGCCCGAGCTCGATCGCGAGCCGTCCCACCGCGTCGTTGCGGGTCGCGAACGAGTCTGCGGCCATGTCGAGGTCGAGTCCGGCGACCGTGTGCCGTCGGACCATCCCACCGAGCACCCCGGAGGCCTCGACGAGCACCACGTGTGCGCCGCCCTTCGCCAGGTCCCGGGCGGCGACGAGACCGGCGACCCCGCCGCCGACCACGACGACGTCGGTCACGCTGCGGCTCCGTCCGTCCCGTCGCCGAGCTCGTGGACGAGCGCCACGATCCGGGTGAGCACGGCCGGGTCGGTCTCCGGGGGCACCCCGTGACCGAGGTTCACGACGTGGGCACGGGCCGCACCACCGCGACGGACGACGTCGCGCACGTGGGCCTCGAGCACCTCCCACGGCGCGGAGAGCACCGCCGGATCGATGTTGCCCTGCACGGTGACGCCCGTGCCGACGCGGCGGACGGCCTCGTCGAGCGGCAGGCGCCAGTCGACCCCGACCGCGTCGACGCCCACGGAGTCGGTGCCGAGCGTGGTCATGTCGCGCAGGACCTCGCCGCTGCCGACGCCGAAGTGGATGCGGGGGACGCCGAGGTCGGCCACGTGCGCCAGCGCCGCCGCGGAGTGCGGTGCGACGGACTGCACGTAGTCGGCGCGGGACAGCGAGCCGACCCACGAGTCGAAGAGCTGCGCGGCCGAGGCACCGGCGAGCACCTGCGCCCGGAGGAACGCCCCGGACACGTCGGCCGCCCAGGCGAGCAGGCGCGACCAGGTCTCCGGGTCCGAGTGCATGAGCGTGCGGGCGCGGATGTGGTCCTTCGACGGGCCGCCCTCGACCAGGTACGCGGCCAGGGTGAACGGGGCACCCGCGAACCCGATCAGCGGTGTGTCCCCGAGCTGTTCAACGGTGCGTGCGACGGCCTCGGAGATCGGGGCGAGCGCCGCCGGGTCGAGCTGCTCGAGCGCATCGACGTCCGCCGCCGAGCGGATCGGGGAGCCGAGGACCGGGCCCCGCCCGGGGACGATCTCGACGTCGACGCCCGCGAGCTTGATCGGCACGACGATGTCGCTGAAGAAGATGCCGGCGTCCACCCCGTGCCGGCGCACCGGCTGCAGGGTGATCTCCGACGCCATCGCCGGGTCGAGGCAGGCGTCGAGCATGGCCGTGCCGACACGGAGTTCGCGGTACTCGGGCAGCGATCGACCCGCCTGGCGCATGAACCACACCGGCAGGGTCTCCGGACGGTCACCGCGGAGCGCACGGACGAGCGGCGAGCCCGACGTGCGCCCGGAGACGAGCGGGTGCGAGGCGGGGAGGGAGCTGGTCGGTGCGTCGGTCACCGCATGATTCTCCCATCGGCGAACGGAACGTATCCCGTGCACGCATGATGCGAACCGGAGCCGGGCGGAACGCGGGTTACCATGGAAGACGTGCTCATCTGTCTCACGGCGTCGCACCGCAACGCCAGCTTCGATCTCCTGGAGCGACTGAGCATCGGCGCACCGACCGCCGCGAGCCGTCTCGTGACGGACTCCGACGTGCTGGACGGGGCCGTCGTCCTCGCCACGTGCAACCGCTTCGAGGCCTACCTCGACATCGCGGGCGACGACCGCGACTCCGCCGTCTCGGCCACCGTCGAAGCCGTCGCCACCGCCAGTGACCTGGACCCCACCGAGGTCCTGCACTCCGTCAACGTGCTCGGCGGCAAGGACGTCGTGCAGCACCTCTTCGCCGTCTCGAGCGGCCTCGAGTCCGTCGTCGTGGGCGAGACCGAGATCTCCGGGCAGGTCCGTCGCTCGCTCGAGGACGCCCGCTCGAACGGCACCACCACCTCGGACCTCGAGCGCCTCTTCCAGGAAGCAGCGCACACCTCCCGCGGTGTGAAGACCCGCACCCGGATCGGTGCCGCCGGCCGCTCGCTCGTGCGCCTCGGCCTCGAGCTCGCGTCGTCCCGCATCACCGACTGGGCGCACACCCGGGTACTCCTCATCGGTACCGGCAGCTACGCAGCGACCACCATCGCCGCACTGCGCGACCGCGGAGCCACGACCATCCAGGTCTTCTCGCCCTCCGGTCGCGCCCCCTGGTTCGCCGCGAAGCACGACCTCGTCGCAGCCCACGACCTCCGCCAGGCCATCGGCACGAGCGACGTCGTCATCACCTGCACCTCGAGCGAGGTCCCGGTCGTCCAGGCCTCCGACCTCGACGACGGTGTCCGCCGCATCGTCATCGACCTCGGGCTCCCCCGCAACGTCCACCCCGACGCGGCCGACGTCGACGGCGTCGAGATGCTCGACCTCGAGACGATCAGCATCCACGCCCCGGTCGCCGAGCTGAACGCCGAGTCCGAGGCCCGCGCGATGGTCGACGACGCCGTGTCCCGCTTCCGTGCGCAGGCGCTCGAGCAGTCGACCACCCCCGCGCTCGTGGCCTTCCGCAAGCACGTGTTCGACATCCTCGACGACGAGATCGACCGCGCCACGCGCCGCGCCGACGGCGACGACGCGTCGGCCGAGCAGACCGAACGAGCCCTCCGACACCTCGTCGGCGTCCTGCTCCACCGCCCCTCCGTCCGCGCCCGCGAACTCGGCCGCGCCGGACGCGGCGAGGAGTTCGTCGGCGCACTCGACACCCTGTTCGGTGTCCGACCCGAGCCCGAGGCGGAACTGCCGACGCCCGTCGTGCCCCTCGCGGAGCGCACCGCGCCCGAGCGATCCGACCGGGACCGAGCCGACGAGGCGGACGCGAGCTGAGCCTCCCGTCCGACCCGGTGACCCTGCGCGTCAGTGCGCTGCTGCTGGTGCGTGACCGACGCGTGCTCATGGTGCGCGCGCGAGCGCGCGACGTGCTCTACCTGCCGGGCGGCAAGGCCGAGCCGCACGAGACCGACGTCGAGGCCGTCATCCGCGAGGCGTTCGAGGAGACCGGGCTGCGGATCACCGCCGACGACGTCGATGCCTTCGGCACCGTCACCGAGCCCGCGCACGGGCAGGCTCCGGGGACGATGGTCGCCATGGCGCTGTTCCTCGTCCGGCCTGGAGGCGCGCTCGATTCCGCCACGCCCGTCGCCTCGGCAGAGGTGGACGAGGTCGAGTGGGTCACCTCAGCGGACGCGGACCGGTGCCCGCCGGCGGGCGTCGAGACGCTCCGCCGGCTCGTCGCGGCGGGACTCGTCGACTAGACCTCGGACAGGGGCGGCGCAGCCGGAACGCGACGGTTCGGCGGAGCCAGGGCAGTGTCTCCGACCGGTGACGCCAACCGACGTTCCAGCAGGGTCAGCGCGCCGATCACCGCGTCCGCCTCGAACACCCGGTTCCTCCGGCCCGCAGATCGCTGCGCGAGGACACCGCGCTCCACGAGGACCGACAGTGCGGTGTTCGCCGCTTGTTCGCTCTTCCCCGTCGCGACCGCGAAGGTGTGCACGGTCATCACCGGCATGCGCGGACCGAGCTCGAGCACCGACCACGCTGCGGAGTCCGAGCGCACACCGGCGAGCGCTCCGCGCCAGCCGTCCTTGATCTCGGCGATCCGCGCATCGAACTGCCCCATCCGGTCGACCACCTCTGCCATCGCGTCGGCGAAGAGCCGCACGAACTGGCCCGCCGCCGACTGCGCCGCATCGCTGTCGGGAGCCGAAGTGTGACGGAACCGCTGCAGCGCCGCCTCGTACTCGGCTGCCCTCGTCGCCAGCACCAACGACACCGGCGGTGCCGAGCGGACCGTGACGCCTCGCGAGCGGAGCACGGCGTGGATGAGGCCCCGGCCGATGCGCCCGTTGCCGTCGGCGAACGGGTGGATCGTCTCGAACTGCGCATGGGCGATCGCCGCGATCGCGATGGGCGGGAGCGCGCTGGTGTTGATGAACTGCACGAGGTCGTCGAGCAACCCGGCCACCCGTTCCGGGATGGGTGGGACGAAGACCGCCGAAGCCGGTGTCGGGCCACCGATCCAGTTGTGGATGCTCCGGACCCGTCCGCCGAGTTCGGGAGTGGTGGTTGCTGCCATGAGGCGTCGGTGCGCTTCCAGCACGATGTCGATCGTCACCGCTCGCCCCGGAACGACCGCCTCGGTGAGGTACGCCATGGCATCGATGTTGCCGAGCACCTCGCGCGCCGTGGTCCACGGGCCTGTCGGGCCCTGATCGCGGACTTCCTCCTCGAGGAGCTTCCGGGGAGAGACCTCGAGGCCCTCGATCATCGAGGAACCAACGGCTTCCGCACGGAGGAGCATCCGACCGAGCGCGTCCGCGGACCCCAGGACGGTCGTTCGTGTCTCGGACTCGGCGAGCGCAACCGTCGCTTCGAGGACCGCTCGACCGTCGATGTCCGTCAGTGCGTGAGGTCGCGCTGCAAGACGATCCGGGACGTAGGCGTTGAAGACCATCGGCGTCCTGAAGGCCCGCGACGGAGAGCCGGGGTCACCCGGGCGCCGGACGGTCTCATAGGAAGCCATGTCCTGATGATCCCATGATCAAGCTTGTGGTCACAAGCTTGATCATGGCCCGGCATCAGGAAGGGTTGGAACCGGTCTCGGTGTCCGTGTAGTGGCCGACCTCGCCGTCCGGGGTGGGCTCTGCCTCGCCGGGGATGTCCGACTCGACGTACTCGCCTTCGCCGTCGCCGCCCTCGGGACGGGTCTCGCCGGGGATGTCGCTCGAGACGAACTCGCCGGCCGGCTCGTTCGACGCCACCGGGGTCTCGCCGGGGATCTCGCTGTCCGTGAAGGAACCCGCGCGCGGCTCGACGCCGTCCGAACGGCCCTCGTCACCCCGTGCCTGTTCGTGCTTGCCTGCCATGTCGACCTCCGTTGCTCGTGCGCTGGTCTTGCTCGTGCGCTGACGCGCGTGCTCCGGAGTGTGCTCGTGACGGCTGGGTGCCACCCGAGTCGTGTACCCCGGCACGGTGATTGCGTTGGGACATGCAACGTCGCGTTCGTCCCGTCCTCTTCGTCGCCGCCGGCATGGCCGCGGTCGGGCTCCTCGCCGGGTGCTCGTCGGGTGGCACCGCGACACCGACGGCGACGGCCACGAAGACCGTGACTGCGGCACCGTCGTCGTCCGCGCCGACCGCCACCACATCGACCCCCGCGGCGGCGACGCCGACACCCGCCGGTGGTGCGGGTGCCGGGACCGCGGTGTGCCCGGCGTCCTCGTTGACGGGGAGCATCGCGGCCGGCAGCGGTGGAGCAGCCGGGAGCACGTACGTGCACCTCGTCCTGCGGAACACCGGTTCCGCGACCTGCACGCTGCAGGGGTGGCCCGGCGTCTCGTTCGTCGGCGAGACGAACGGCACCCAGCTCGGCAACGCCGCGTCCGAGGACCGTGCCTCCGCGCACCCGACCGTGACGCTCACGGCGGGGCAGAAGGCGGTGGCGCCACTCAAGATCACCAACACCGAGAACTACCCGTCCGGCCAGTGCGACCCGATCTCGCCCGACGGCCTCCGCGTCTACCCGCCCGGGTCGAAGCAGTCCCTGTTCGTCGCCGCGACCGAGTACACCGCGTGCCGGTCCACTGCCGTCACCGTGCTGGACGTGCAGGCGCTCGTCCCGGAGGGCCAGACCGCCGATTGACGTCTGCGACGATGACCGCATGGTGACGATAACGGCGGAACTCCCGGGACGGAACGAGCTCCTCGGACTGTACGGCGGCGTCGGGTGGACGGCGTACACGCGAGACCCGGACGCGCTCGTCGCCGCGGTCGCCGGCTCGCACCTCGTGCTTGTGGCTCGTGATCCCACCGGCGCTCTGGTCGGCCTCGTGCGGACGCTGTCCGACGGCGTGACGATCGCGTACGTGCAGAACTTGCTCGTGCTGCCGTCGCGTCAGGGAGCGGGCATCGGCGGGCACCTGCTCGATGCCGTCCTCGAGCGGTACGCCCACGTTCGGCAGACCGTGCTCCTCACCGATGCCGAGCCGGGCCAGCGGGCGTTCTACGAGTCGAGGGGGCTCGTCGAGGTGCACGACGTGGAACCGCAGCCGCTGCGGTCGTTCGTCCTGCTCCGCTAGGACTCGGGGTCGTCCAGGAACACACGGACCTCCTGCGCACACCGGCACGCGACCGCGAACTTCGCCGCCCAGTGCAGCGCTTCACCGCGCGTCGGGAGGTCGAGGATGCAGAAACCCCCGATGAAGGTCTCCTTGCCGGGTCGGACGGCCGGATCGTGGACGGTGCCGTCGACGTCGACGACCGCACCGCCCGCGGCCTCGGGCAGTCCCCCGCCGAACACCCAGACGCCGGCGGCCTTCGCCTCACGCAGGACGGCGTGCGTGGCCTCGGACACGGCGTCCAGCTCGGCCATCGGGAACACCATCGTTCCCTCGTCGAAGGAGATCAGGTACTTGCTCACGGGCGCGACAGTACGCTCGTCGCCGTGGACCAGCTCACCTCACCGGCCCTCGTCGCCGCCGCGGCGGACCTGCTCGGTCGACCGCTGACCCTGGACCGCGAACTCACCGGCGGGCAGCACGCGCGGACCCTCATGGTCGTCGACGGCGATGCCCGGGCCGTGGTCCGGATGTTCCCCCGCGGCGACGACGCGGTCCGGCGGGAGCGCGAGGTGCTGCGACGGCTCGGCCCACTCGGAGCCCTCGCCCCGCGGCTCCTCGCGCACGGTGCGGCGCAGGGGCACCCGGTGATCGTGACCGACGCAGTACCCGGTGGCCCGCCGGCACCGGACGTCGACCCGGTCGTGATCGGCGAGCGGATGGGCACCGCCCTCGCCGCGATCCACGGCCTCGATCCGGTCGGGCTGCCCGACGAGTCCCGCCGACCGACACGGAGCGCGGGACGACTCGCCACCACCGCGCACGAGGCCTGGCGCGAGGTCGACCTCGACCGGGTGCTCACCCACGGTGACTTCTGGAGCGGCAACACCCTCTGGGAGGGCGAGCGGCTGACCGGGATCGTCGACTGGTCGGGCGCCATGTCCGCCCCGCGCGGGGTGGACGTCGCCTGGTGCCGGCAGGACCTCGTGCTCCTCGGGTCCACGGTCGCCGCGGACCGGTTCCTCGACGCCTACGAGCGCGCGACCGGCAGACGTGTGCGCGACGTGCGCGCCTGGGACGTCATCGCGGCGGCTCGGGCGGACGCGTACGTCGAGACCTGGGCACCGAACTACGCCGGCATCGGGCGGCCGGAGATCGACGGCCGACTGCTCCGGTCGCGCTTCGACGCCTGGGTCGGTTCCCTCATCGGCACGCGACTGCAACGCTGACGTCAGCGCACGGCGGGCTCGTGCACGACCTCCAGCACCTCGGTGCCCAGGGTCCGCATCGCCTCCACCACCGCGAGCCGGCGCTGCAGCGAGGCGTCGTCGAACGTGACGGTCACGGCGTAGCTCACGGACGATCCGGGTCCGCGGAGGATCCCCGCCTCGGCCCGGACACCCGTGCTCGACCCCGTGACGGCGACGACCTGGAGTCCGTGGTCGAGCGCCCGGTGCGCGAGTGGGTCCAGCCCGAACGAACCCGCGACGAGGCTGAGGTCACTCGCGAGCGACAGCCACCCGAGCACGCGGTTCGACACGGCTTCGTCCACGACCTCGCCGAGGGCCAGCCCGCGCATCAACCAGGCGAGTTCACCCGTGGGCGCGACGGACGCATCCGGGGCGTCGTCGGGCCCACGGCGGTCCCGCACCCGGTCGATCAGGGCGGTCCGCTCGATCCCCAACGACTCCGCCCGCTCACGGACGGCGTCGATCCCGACGGTCGACAGCAGGGCGTTCATCGCCCACGCGTCAGCGCTCGCACCGACCAGCGTCGCGAGGTCGGGGATCTGCATCGTCGGCTCCTGCAGGAACTGCCAGAGCCCGGCACCCGTCGCGGTGTCGCGCGCCATCCGCTGCAGCCGGTCGCCGTGCAGCCCGCCGTCCTCCAGGCGCGCGGCGACCTCGACGAGCAGCAGCACCCGACCGAGACTCGCCACCGGCTGGACGAGCGTGTCGTCCACCGCCAGCAGCGACTTCCCGGTCGAGGTGTCGATGACGGACGCACTGACCGACGCACCGTCGCGCGCGATCGTGCCCAGTGCCTCCAGGGTGGACGCGAAGCGTTCGTCGGCACCGCCGCGGTGCCGACCGCGCGCACGACCGTCGGCGCCGCCGACGTGCTGTCGTCGACGCGACCGGCGAGCCGCTCCCGGCTCCGACGACGCAGCCGCGTCGGGCTCGGCCATCACCAGATCGAGACGCGCTCGGCCGGGTCGAGGTACATCGCGTCCCGCTCGGTCACGCCGAAGGTGTCGTACCAGACGTCGATGTTGCGGACGACCTGGTTGCAGCGGAACTCGTTCGGCGAGTGCGGATCGATGCTCAGGAGCCGGGCTGCCTCCTCCGGACGGATAGCCATCCGCCAGGCCTGGGCCCAGCTGAGGAAGAAGCGCTCAGCGCCGGTCAGACCGTCGACCACAGGTGGCTCCTGCCCGTCGAGGGACAGCAGGTACGCCTTCCACGCGATCGACAGGCCACCGAGGTCACCGATGTTCTCGCCGATCGTCAGGGCCCCGTTGACGTGACCGTCCGGGACCTCGGTCGGGACGAGCGCGTCGTACTGCGCGATCAGGGCCTTCGTGCGCTCCTCGAACGCGACGCGGTCGGCCTCGGTCCACCAGTCCTCGAGCCGCCCGTCACCGTCGTACTGCGAGCCCTGGTCGTCGAAGCCGTGACCGATCTCGTGCCCGATGACGGCCCCGATCGCACCGTAGTTCGCGGCGGCGTCACGCCCGGCATCGAAGAACGGGAACTGCAGGATCGCGGCAGGGAAGACGATCTCGTTGAAGCCGGGGTTGTAGTACGCGTTGATCGTCTGCGGCGTCATGAACCACTCGTCGCGGTCGATCGGCTTGCCGATCTTCCCGAGCTCGCGGTCGACCTGGAACGACGCCACGGCGCGGACGTTGCCGATGAGGTCGTCTGCGGTCACCGGGAGTGCCGAGTAGTCGCGCCACTTCACCGGGTAGCCGATCTTCGGCGTGAACTTGTCGAGCTTGTCGAGCGCCCGCGCACGGGTCTCGTCGGTCATCCACTCGAGCGCCGTGATGCTCTGCCGGTAGGCCTCGACGAGGTTCGCGACGAGGACGTCCATCGTCGCCTTCGACGTCTCGTCGAAGTGCTCCTGCACGTAGATGCGCCCGACGGCCTCGCCCATCGCGCCCTCGACGAGGGAGACGCCACGCTTCCAGCGCTCGCGCTGCTTCGGCGCACCGGTGAGCGCGGTGCCGTAGAAGGAGAAGTTGGTCGCCGAGAACGCGCTCGTCAGGTACGCCGCGGAGGCGCGGATCACCTGCCAGCGGAGCCAGTCCTTCCAGACGTCCAGCGGTTCCGTGCGGAGCAGCTCCGCCAGGCCCGTCACGAACGAGGGCTCCCGGACGACGACGGTCGAGAAGGCACCGGCGGGGGCGTCGATGGCCTCCCACCACAGCTGCAGGTCGATGCCCTCGGCGAGCGCGGCGACCTCGGCCCACGGCAGCTTGTTGTAGGTCTTCTGGCTGTCACGCGTGGTGACGTTGTCCCAGTGCTTCGACGCCAGCGCGGTCTCGAGGGCGATGACGTGCTCGGTGCGGTCGCCGCCGTCCTCGAACCCGGCGAGGGGGAACATCGCGGCGACGAACTCGCGGTACTTCGTGCGGATGTCGGCGAAGCGGTCCTCGCGGTAGTAGGACTCGTCGGGCAGCCCGAGGCCGGACTGCTCCAGGAACACGACGTAGGACTCGGGGTCGCCCGGGTCGTTGTCGACGAAGAGCTGCAGGAAGCTCGGCAGACCGAGCCGCTCGAAGCGCCCGACGATGCGGATCACGTCGTCGGTCGAGTCGATCGCGGCGATCTCGGCGAGCAGCGGCTCGATCGGCGCTGTGCCGAGGGCCTCGAGCCGTTCCTCGTCGGTGAAGGACGTGAAGAGGTCGCCGACCTTCCGCTCCTCGGTGCCCGGTGCCGCCTGCTGCGAGCGCTCGATGATGTCCCGCACGGCGATCTCTGCGGCCTCGGCCAGCACCGTGAAGGAGCCGTACCGCGCCTTGTCGTCCGGGATCGGCGTCGCGTCCACCCACGAGCCGTTCACGTGGCGGTACAGGTCGTCCTGCGGGCGGACCGTGGCGTCCAACTCGTCGGTGTGGATCCCGGAGGTGCTTGCGACATCGGTCATGCGGTCCACGATAGCCACCGCTGCCCTGTCCGAGCAGGACGCCTGCCGTCACCGGTGGAGACGTGCCGGTACGGTCGTCGCATGGGACTTCCGTGGAAGCTGCACGGGGACGGCGCGACCGTCTCCGCGAGAACGATCGTGGCGCCGGACGAGCGCCTCACCTGGGGCCGGACGATCGGCCTGGGCGTGCAGCACGTGGTCGCCATGTTCGGGGCGACGTTCCTCGTCCCGCTGCTGACGGGATTCCCGCCGTCGACGACGCTGCTCTTCAGTGGCATCGGCACGATCCTGTTCCTGCTGATCACCGGGAACCGCCTGCCGAGCTACCTCGGCTCGTCCTTCGCCTTCATCGCGCCGATCGCCGCCGCGACGAAGATCGGCGGCATCCCACTCGCGCTCTCCGGGATCATCGTCGTCGGCGCCCTGCTCGCGATCGTCGGGGCGGTCGTGCACCTCGCCGGTGCCGGGTGGATCGACCGGCTCATGCCGCCCGTCGTGTCCGGAGCGATCGTGGCGCTCATCGGGTTCAACCTCGCGCCGGCGGCCCGCGACAACTTCACGAAGGCACCGGTGGTGGCACTCATCACCCTCGGCGCGATCATCCTGGTGACGGTCCTGTTCAAGGGGCTAATCGGACGGCTGTCGATCGTGATCGGCGTCGTCGTCGGGTACGTCGCGGCGCTCATCGCCGGCGAGGTCTCGTTCGCCGCCGTCCACAAGGCAGCGTGGATCGGCCTGCCGGAGTTCACGGCCCCCGCGTTCGACCCGTCGCAGCTCGCGATCTACCTGGCGTTCGTGCCGGTCGTCCTCGCGCTCGTCGCCGAGAACGTCGGGCACGTGAAGGGCGTCGGGCAGCTGACCGGCCGCGACCTCACCCCGCTCACCGGTCGGGCGCTCTTCGCGGACGGCGTCTCCACCGTGCTCGCCGGCCTCGGCGGCGGCTCGGCGACCACCACGTACGGCGAGAACATCGGCGTGATGGCCGCGACCCGGGTGTTCTCCACGGCGGCGTACTGGGTGGCGGCGATCGTCGCCGTGCTGCTCGGGCTCTCCCCGAAGATCGGTGCCGTCATCTCGTCGGTCCCGCCGGGGGTCCTCGGCGGCGCGACCACCGCGCTCTACGGACTCATCGGCGTCATCGGCATCCGGATCTGGGTCGAGAACCGCGTCGACTTCTCGAAGCCGAAGAACCAGCTCACCGCGGGCATCGCGCTCATCATCGGGATCGCGGACTTCACGTTCTCCTTCGGTGCGGCGAGCTTCGGCGGCATCATCCTCGGCACCGTCGCGGCGATCGTGGTCTACCACCTGATGGACCTCGTCGGCCGGGCACGCGGCACCGACGAGCCGACGCCGACGCCGACGGCGTCCGACGCCGCGCACGCGGCGACCGGCGGCATCCCGGCGGATCCGCGCCAGGACTGACCCGGCCGTCTCGTCCCGGCACCCGACGTGTCGAGGCGGGTCGCGCCTCCAGGCCCGCGCTCAGCGCAGCCCGGTCAGCCCGATGACGAGTTGCACGACCCCGAGGACGACCAGGACCACGACGAGGGCGTGCGCACCCCACCGCGCGATCCACGAGCGCATGGCCTCGAGCGGCCGCTCGGCCCGTCGGCCGAGCGCGACGGCGAGGACGACCGGCAGCAGAACGACGATGCCGGACGCGAGCACGAACACCGCTCCGACGACGACCGTCAGGGCGGCCCGCGGGTCCGCGTCGCCGAGCGTCAAGCCGGCCGCGAACGCCAGGACGACCGACTTCGGGCTGACGAACAGCAGCGCCCCGAGGCCGAAGGCACGCCCCGGACCGAGTGCCTCCATCGCGTCCGCCCACCGCGTGCTCGCCGGTGAGCCGTCGGGCAGACGGCGGCGCACCCACTGCCACGCGGCGAGCACGACGAGCACCACCGAGGCGACGAGCGCGACCAGCGCCTGCACCGGCGGGCCGTCCTCCGTCGGCGCCGGGAGCCGTTCACCCACGGAGACCGCGATGACGAGGGCGACCGCCACCGCTGCCATCCAGCCCGCCGCACACGCGACGGCCGAGCCGTAGCCGCGCCGGTGCCCGAGCAGGAACACGACCGACGCCACCGGCAGGGGGCTGAGCGCGATGCCGACCGCTGCCGGCACCAGTGCGGCGATGTCCACGCTCGGAGCGTATCCCGGCCTGGAGGCGCGGGTCGGCTCCGCCCCGTCCGCGCGGCCAGCGGGGTGGTCGCCGCACTGCGCGCGCCGCGCACGGTCCGCAGCACGGCCAGAATGGGTCGGTGCCCGGACCGACGCGACCCGCAGTGACCACCGAGCGACGCGCGGTCGACCGCGACATCGTCCGCCTGGCCGTACCGGCGCTCGGCGCACTCGTCGTCGAGCCGTTGTTCCTGCTGACCGACACCGCTCTCGTCGGACACCTCGGTGCGACGCCACTCGCTGCCGTCGGACTCGCGGGCGCCGTGCTGCAGACCGTGACCGGACTGCTCGTGTTCCTGGCGTACTCGACGACCCCGGCCGTCGCGCGGGCGCTCGGGGGCGGGGACCGACGCGGAGCCGTGCACGCCGGCATCGACGGGATGTGGCTGGCGCTCGGGCTGGGGGTCGTCCTCGCGCTCGTCGGGTGGCCGCTCGCGGGACCGCTGGTCGACCTGTTCGGTGCGTCGCCCGACGTCTCGGCGGCCGCGACCGCGTACCTGACGGTCTCGCTCGTCGGACTCCCCGGGATCCTGGTCGTGACCGCGTCCACCGGGCTGTTGCGCGGGCTGCAGGACACGAGGACCCCGCTCGTCGTCGCGACCGTCGGCTTCGTCACGAACGGGCTGCTCAACGCCCTCCTCATCTACGGCGCCGGCTGGGGTGTCGAGGGGTCGGCGGCCGGCACCGTCATCGTGCAGTGGGCGATGGCGATCGTGTACGTCCGCATCGCCGTCCGGGCGGCCCGTGCGTCGGGAGCACCGCTCCGCCCCGGCGCCTCCGGTGTCGCGCGGGCGCTGCGCTCCGGCGCGTGGTTGTTCCTCCGGACAGCGTCGCTGCGCGTGGCGATGCTCGCGACCGTCGGGGCCGCCGCCGGGCTCGGGACCGCCGGACTCGCGACCACACAGGTGGGTCTCACGGTGTTCTCGACCCTGGCGTTCGCGCTCGACGCGCTCGCGATCGCCGGACAGGCGCTCGTCGGGCACGGCCTCGGCGCGCGCGACCCCTCGCGCGTGCGGTTGGTCACCCGGCGGCTCGTCCTGCTCGGGATCGCCGGTGGTGCGGTGCTCGGTGTGCTCACGCTCGCCGTCAGCGGGGTGCTCGGGCCGGTGTTCTCCGACTCGTCCGCCGTGCGTGGCGCGCTGCCCGCCGTGCTCGTGCTCATCGCCGTCGGGATGCCGATCGCCGGGTACGTGTTCGTGCTCGACGGCGTGCTGATCGGCGCCGGGGACGCCCGGTACCTCGCGATCGCGGGTGGCGTCAACCTCGTCGTGTACCTGCCGCTGCTCTGGTGGGCGGGTGGGACCCTCGCGGGGCTGTGGGCCGCGTTCGCGCTCGGGTACATCGGAGTGCGGGCGGTGACGCTCGGGGTGCGGGCGCACCGCCGCGGCTGGATCGAGTACGCGCTGGCGCGGTGAACCGACCCCTCACCGTCCTGTCCTGATCGCCGGTGTGTGGGGCCTACGAGCCGGCGGTCTCGATCATCGCGATCACGTGTGGGGCGCTCCACCGCAGGAGGGCGTCCGAGGGGGGCGCTTCGAGGTCCTCGCCCCAGATCGCGACGGCCGCCCCCGACATCGGACCCGCCAGACGAGCGCCGGAGTTCCCGTCCCAGGCCCGGAGCGACCAGTTCGCTCGGAGATCGGCGACGGTGTACTCACTGTCAGCCGCATCGAGGTCCGTCGGCACCTCGTAGAGGTAGTACGAATTGTAGTTCAGCAGGTCGATCCCGGCGGCGTACAGGTCGATCGCCCTCGCCCGTCGCTCTCGGCGCTCGTGGCGTTCCGTCGCGTCCTCGGTGTCGCCGTCGAAGCTCCAGTACGTGACGTGGATACGCGGATCCAGTCCCCCGAGAGCAGAGCGGTCGATCCCGTCGTTCCACGCCCACACCGCTCGGTTGCCGACGACGACCGCCATCGTGTTCAACCACTGGACGCGTTCGTCAGCGGTGGCGTCGCCGCCCCACTCGTCGCCGCCGATGTGGACCGTGCGACTCGACGGGAAGGTCCGCGTGACCTCCTGCAGGAGTCGTTCCGCCAGCGCGGAGCTCTCGGGCACTGACGTGTCGAGTTCGCTCTCGCCCGAACGGATCCGGTCCACCCACTGCTTCCCGTGTCCGGCCTCGAGGAGGGTGAACGCCGCAGCCATGTGGCCCGGAGTGTCGATCTCGGGAACGATCGCGATGCCTCGTCGAGCGGCGTACCGGGAGATCTCTCGCGCCTGCGCCGCGCTGAGGAACGACCGACCGGTGATCCGACTCGTGTAGATGCCGTCCCGGAGATCGGCGTTCGCGAGGGTCTGCCCGAGGACCTCGCTCTCGATTCCCACGTTCTGGTCGTCGGTGAGGTGGAGGTGCAGGAAGCGACCGCCGTGATCGGCGAGGAGCGCGATGTACTGCTTGACCAGCGCCACCGGGTAGTAGGCGCGAGCAACGTCGAGCATCACGCCGGTGTCAGGCCGTGCATGGGTCGCCCGAGCGGTGGTGACGCTCGCCTCCGATGCGCGGCAGTTCGACGGGGAGAACGCCCCCGTGCACGCGAGGACCGCGTACTTCCCGGCCGGCGCACGAGGAGGGACGGTGTGCGTCGCACGGAGCGTCGTGCTCGCACCCCCAGCGAGTGACTGCACCGTGGCGTGTCCGAGTGAGTACCGCTTGCTCCCGGCGGTCAGTGAGAGCCACGCGTCGACCGCCGACCTGCGCGCCGCCGAGGTGTTCGTGACCGTCACAGTCGTGCGCACCACGGCGCCTGTCGAGGTGGTGGTGCTGCTCGCGGTGACCTTCGTGACCACCAGCCGCGGAGCTCCGGACGAGGGGGCGGGAGGGGCAACGGATGCATCCGGTCCGGCAGCCCCCACCGATCCGCCGATGACGGCTGCCGCGGCCATCGCGACCACGAGACCGACGACGATGCTCCGCTTCACCCGCTTTCGCCGTCCCGCGGCGGCCCCGTCGTGTCCCCGATGCGGAGCTCCGATCGGAACGCCGCCGGCTGGGGCTCGGCCCCTTCGAGCATCGCCAGGGCAGCGCGGGCGGCCGCCTGCCCCTTCTGCACGAACGGCTGCACGAGCGTGGTCAGCTGGCGGATCCGGGTGCGGTGGAACAGGCTGTCGTCCACGGTGATGCCGTCGAACCCGACGACGCTGACGTCCTCGGGCACACGGAGACCGGCGTCGAGCGCGGCCGAGATCACCCCGACGGCGAGGACGTCGCTCTGCGCGATGACCGCGGTCGGCCGGGGACCGTCGGTGGCGAACAGTGCGGTGCCGGCGATCCGGCCCTCCTCCACGGAGCTGCCGGCAGCCTCGATCGCGACCGAGTCCGGGTAGACCCCACGGACCCCGCGCAGGCGCTCGAGGGACGTGAACGCGATGCCCGATGCCTCGCGCTCGGCGTCGATCGGGCCGCGTCGGTGCGCACCGTCGAGGGGCAGCGACACGATGGTGACGGCGTCGTGCCCGAGGTCGCGCAGGAAGGCGGCCGCGCGACGGGAGGCCTCGCGGTTGTCGAGCTGGATCGGCACCGCACCCTCGATGTCGTCCGCCTCGATCGCGACGACGGGGATCTGCCGGCGCCGGAGCACGGCGACCGCGGGGTCGATCCGCACGTTGCATCCGACGAGGACGACGGCGTCCATGGGGGCGTCGACGAGTGGGACGGCCCCCTGTTCGTCGTCGAGGGGGCTCCGGACGAGCAGCAGCGAAGCACCCGCGGCTCCGGCCACCTCGGCGATGCCGTCGAGCGTCAGCACGTTCACCGGATCGCGGAAGGCATCGCTCAGCCGTTCGTCCATGACGACGCCGATGACGCCGGAGCGACCGCGGCGCAGGGAACGGGCACGCGGGTCCGGGCCGCCGTAGCCGAGCTCGGCGGCGGCGGCGAGCACGCGGGCCTTGGCGTCCTCGGAGACCGGACCGCTGCCACTGAACGCGAGCGAGGCGGTCGAGGGCGCGACCCCGGCAGCGCGGGCCACCGCGGTGAGGGTGGGACGGCGGGACCGGCCCGGGACGGGACCGGCCGGGACCGCACCGGCGCGCGGGGCATCGGCGGCGTCCTCGCGGTGGTGCTCCGTCCGCGACGCGCCGGGTCCTGTTGCCGGTTCGTCCATCGCCCGTTAGCGTAGCCGGAAACAGCGGTCGAATCGATTCGACCGAGCCGCGACACGCACGTCAGCACGGCAGCGAAGCACGATGGGACCACCATGACGACGACGTCCGTCCGCACCACACCCTCGACACGGGCCTGGATCACCGCGGTGTTCGTCGTGTTCACCCTGTCCGGCCTGGACATCGCGACGTGGCTCGGCCGGATCCCGAGCGTCCGCGACTCCCTCGGAGCGAGCACCTTCGAGATGGGCCTGCTCGTGCTCGGCATGGCGGTCGGTTCGATCGGCGGCCTGACCTTCGCCGGGCACATCGTCGCGAAGCTCGGCGCGCGCCGGGGTGTCCAGGTGGCCGCAGCGTGCCTGGCCCTCGGGATGGTCTTCGCCGGACTGGCGGTGAGCCTCGGGTGGGGCTTCGCCGCCATCTGGATCGCGCTCATCGCGTTCGGGTTCGGCAACGGCCTGTGCGACGTGTCGATGAACGTCTCCGGCGCCGCTGCCGAGAAGGCCGGCGGGCGCACGATCATGCCGCTGTTCCACGCTGCCTTCAGCCTCGGCACGCTCGCCGGCGCCGGCCTCGGAGCCCTCGCCGAGGCGCTCGAGGTCCCGGTCGCGTGGCACTTCATCGTCCTCGTCGTCGTCACGAGCGCCGCGATGCTCGTCGCCGTCACGAGGTTCCAGGACGAGCACCGGTTCGAGGAGCACGACGCCACGGACACCAGCCCGGTGCCCACTCCGGTCAGCCGCTGGCAGGTCTGGGCCCAGCCGTCGACCCTGCTCATCGGCGTGATCGTGCTCGGCATGGCGCTGGCCGAGGGCTCGGCGAACGACTGGCTGCCGCTGGCGATGATCGACGGACACGGCCTCGACAACGCCGCGGGCGCCGCCGTCCTCACGGTCTTCCTCGCCGCCATGACGGTCGGCCGGGTCGCCGGCAGCCCGCTCATCGACCGGTTCGGGCGGGTGCCGGTCCTCCGCATCAGCGCCGCCGTCGCGGTCATCGGCCTCGGCATGCTCATCTTCATCGACAACGTGCCGCTCGCGATCGTCGGAGTCGTGCTCTGGGGTCTCGGTGCGAGCCTCGGGTTCCCGATGGGCATGTCCGCCGCTGCCGACGATCCCCGGACCGCCGCCGCCCGCGTCAGCGCCGTCGCGACGATCGGGTACGTGGCGTTCCTCGCGGGCCCGCCGCTCATCGGGTTCCTCGGCGAGCACGTGGGACTGCTCGGTGCGCTCCTGGTGGTCTTCGTGTTCATCATCGCGGCGGGACTCGCGTCCGGCGCCGCCCGTGAGCGCGGCGCCGCCGCCCGGCCGACCCGCCGGGGTGGCGACGTGGACGGCGGCGGTGAGCCGCGCCTCCAGGCCCGGAACGCCGACGTGACGGACAGCACCGACCGGGCGGACAGCACCGCAGGCGGTCGCGACGCCGGTTAGGCTTCCCGGGTGCGTCTCGTCATCGCCCGCTGCTCCGTCGACTACGCGGGGCGGCTCTCAGCCCACCTGCCGCTCGCGACCCGTCTCCTCATGCTGAAGGCCGACGGTTCCCTGCTCGTGCACTCCGACGGCGGCAGCTACAAGCCGCTCAACTGGATGAGCCCGCCGTGCTCGATCGAGATCAGCGAGCCGGACGACGAGCAGTCGATCGCCGGCATCACCCAGGTGTGGACCGTCACGCAGAAGAAGACGCAGGACAAGCTCATCGTGTCCCTGTACGAGATCGTCACCGACGAGACCCACGACCTCGGCGTCGACCCGGGCCTGGTCAAGGACGGGGTCGAGGCGCACCTGCAGCAGCTCCTCGCCGAGCAGATCGAGCTCCTCGGGGACGGCCACACGCTGGTCCGCCGCGAGTACATGACCGCCATCGGGCCGGTCGACATCCTGGCGCGGGACGACGCCGGCGCGAGCGTCGCGGTCGAGATGAAGCGCAACGCCAACATCGACGCGGTCGAGCAGCTGACGCGGTACCTCGAGCTGATGAACCGCGACCCGCTGCTCCGTCCGGTCCAGGGCGTGCTCGCGGCGCAGACCGTGGCACCGCAGGCGCGCACCCTGGCGGAGGACCGCGGCATCCGCGTGCTCGTGCTCGACTACGACGCGATGCGCGGCATCGAGGGCGGGCACACCCGCCTGTTCTGAGCCGGCAGCGGGCGGGGCTGCGCCCATCGCCCCGCCTGTTCTGAGCCGGCAGCAGGCGGGGCTGCGCCCATCGCCCCGCCTGTTCTGAGCCGGCAGCGGGCGGGGCTGCGCCCATCGCCCCGCCTGTTCTGAGCCCGGCCTGGAGGCACGGGTCGGCCCCGCCACGTCGGTCCCGGCCCGCGCCGGTAGGGTGGGCAGGACATGACCAGCCCGTTCAGCGCCATCCTCTTCGACCTCGACGGCACCATCAGCGACTCTGCGCCGGGCATCCTCGAGAGCCTCACGTACACGTTCCGGAAGGTCGGCGTCCCGGTGCCGGACCACGCGACGCTGATGTCGTTCGTCGGTCCCCCGATCATGGACACCTTCACGACCGCGATGGGCATGGACCAGGAGCAGGCCGAGCACACCCTCGCCGTGTACCGCGAGCACTACTTCTCGCACGGGGCCCTCGACTCCGCCATGTTCCCGGGCATCGACGTCGTGCTCCGCACCCTGCACGAGGCCGGGTTGCCGATCTCCACGGCGACGAGCAAGCCCGAGACGCCGGCGACGTACATCCTCGAGCACTACGGCCTGACCGGTGACATCGACATCATCACGGGCGCGAGCGACGACGAGGTCCGGTCGAGCAAGGCCGACGTGGTCGAGGAGGCACTCAAGCGCCTCGACGCCCGCGAGTTCGACACGAGCCGACCGGTGCTCGTCGGCGACCGACTGCACGACGTCGAGGGTGCGACGGTCCACGGCGTCCCGGTGGTCTTCGCCGAGTGGGGCTACGGCTCCCCCGCCGAGGCCGAGGGCACCATCGCGCAGGCGGCGACCCCGCTCGACCTGCTGCCGATCCTGCTGCCCGGCACGGTCGTCCCACGGTGAACGCCGCCGCCCGCACGGGCCTGCGCGGAGCCACCTGGCTGCTGCCGGCCGCGATCGTCCTGATCGCGCTGAACTTCCGCGGCCCGATCGTCGCGACGGCTCCGGTGATCGGGGACATCCGGCTCGACCTCGGCCTCACCGCGACGATCGCCGGCCTCCTGACGACGATCCCGGTGCTGTGCTTCGCCCTCGCGACGCCGTTCGCCAGCTGGGTGATCGCCAAGGCCGACCCCGAGCGTGCGGTGTCCCTGTCGCTCGTCATCGTGCTGGCCGGCACCGTGGTCCGGTCGATGCCCTCCGCCGCGGCGCTGCTCATCGGCACCGCGATCATCGGCATCGGCATCACCATCGGCAACGTGGTGATCCCGGTGGTGATCCGGCGGGACACCTCCCCGGAGCGCGTCGGCCTCGTCACCGGTGTGTACACGTCGGCACTCAACGTCGGGTCGATGATCACTTCGCTCGGCACCGCGCCGATCGCCGCGGCGTGGGGATGGCCACTCGCGATCGCGGTCTGGGCCGTGTTCGCGGTCGTCGCTGGCGTCGCGTGGACGTACGCCGTCGGAACCCGCGCCGCCTGGCTGCGTCCCACGGCGGCGAACACCGAGCCGCTGCCGGTCACCGGGCCGATCGACCAGGTCCTCGACACCGGCGCGATCCGGACCGTCCGCGCCGAACACGCTGCTGCCGAACCGGTCCGTCCCGCCCGGCGCCTCATCACCTGGGGCCTGACCCTGGCGTTCGGCGGCCAGGCGTTCTCGTACTACGCCCTCACCGCCTGGATCCCGACGCTCCTGCACGACGAGATCGGCTTCTCGAAGGCATCGTCGGGTGCCAGTTCGTCGGTCTTCCAGATCCTCGCCGTCGTCGGCGCACTCGGCGTCCCGGTGCTCGCGTCGAAGTGGCGGCCGCGGGCGATCATCTCCCTCGTCGCGTTCCTCTGGCTCGCGATGCCCCTCGGACTGCTGTTCGCGCCGCAGCTCTGGTTGCTCTGGTCGGTGCTCGGCGGCGCCGCCCAGGGTGGCGGCATCACGGTCATCTTCATCGTGATCGTCCGGATCGTGTCGAGCGACGCCGACGCCCGCCGGATGTCCGCGTTCGTGCAGGGCGGCGGGTACCTGATCGGCTCCGCGGGGCCGCTCGTCGCCGGGTCCCTGCACGGGGCGACCGGGGACTGGACGGCACCGCTGCTCGTCGTGCTCGTCGCGGTGCTCACCCTGGGTGTCGTGGGGACCCTCGCCGCCCGTCGCGTGTCCTGACCACCTGTCGGACGCTCGCCGAGGGACGGGCGCACCCCGTGCCTCCAGGCCGGGCGTCAGCCCTCCAGCACCTCGCGCAACGAGAGCGGCCGGCGTCCCGTGACGCGCTCGACGTCGCCGGAGACCCGTGCGAGCGCGCCCTCCGCGATCGCCGTGTAGGTGCTCACCCAGGCGTCCGCCTGCCACGGTTCCGGGTTCCAGCGCGCCCGTGAGGCGTACGCCTCCTCCACCGTCTCCGGGTGGTACGTGACCGTCCGGCCGCGGACCTCGGAGACCGTCGCCGCGGCCTGCGCGAGCGTGATCGCCGCCGGCCCGGTCAGCTCGTAGGTCCGGTCGAGGTGCGCCGCCGGGTTGCGGAGCACCTCGGTCGCGACGCGGGCGACGTCCGCCCGGGCCACCGCTGCCATCGCCCCGTCGCCGGCCGGGCCGCGGATCACGCCGTCCTCGCCGACGAGGTCCTCGACGAAGTCCAGGTAGAACGAGTCCCGCAGGAACGTGTGCGCCATCGAGGTCGCCCGGATCGCCTGTTCGGTCGCCCAGTGGTCGCGCCCGAGCGTGAACGTCGCGTCCGCCGCGGCGCCCGCGAAGGACGTGTAGACGACGTGCTGCACCCCGGCGGTCGCGGCGGCACCGACGAAGGCGCGGTGCTGGGCGAGGCGGTCCTCGGCCTCGGCGGCCGAGACCATGAGCAGCACGTCCACCCCGTCGAGGGCGGCGCGGCTCGCGTCGACGTCGTCGAACGAGGCGACGGCGACCTCGGACCCCGGCAGCTCCGGGGCGCGCGTGGCGTCGCGGACGATCATGCGGAACGGCACGCCGTCGGCGGCGAGGGCGCGGGCGACGGCGCCGCCGATCTTGCCGGTGGCGCCGGTGATGGCGATGGTCATGGCAGCTCCTGTTCGGTTCGCGTCGTGCTGGTTCGCAGTGCGTTGGCGCGCGTCGGCCTCGTGGTCACGTCCGCACCGTTCTGGAGGCACGGATCACCGTGGGTGCGACCCTCGCCGCGTTCACGCCGTCGACCTCCACCGCCCAGCTGCGGGCCGCCTCGTGGTCGCGGCCGTGCCGCATGTGCCGGCCGACGAGGCGGTCCACGCGGACGTCGTCGTCGACGGCGCAGAACCAGGTCTCGGTGAAGACGTCGGCGAGCGCAGTCCAGGGGTCGGTGTCGTCGAGGAGGTAGTTGCCCTCGGACACGACCAGGCGGGTCGTGGCCGGGACGGCGATGCTGCCGGCGACGGGTTCGTCGACGCGGCGGTCGAAGTCCGGTGCCCACACGACCGGGCCGTCTCCGTGGTCCACCGGGTCCACCGCCGCGAGCCGCCGGACGAGCGCCACGTAGCCGTCGCCGTCGAACGTGTCGATCGCGCCCTTGCGATCGTGGCGTCCGAGGGTGTCGAGGGCGGCGTTCGACAGGTGGAACCCGTCCATCGGGACCTGCACGGCGGTGCCGGCGCCCAGTGCCGCGTCGACGGCCACCACGACCCGACGGGCGAGCGTCGACTTGCCCGCGCCGGGCGCTCCGGCGATCCCGAGGACCGTGCGCCCGCCGCGCCCCGCGAGCTCGACGGCGCGATGCACGGCCTGGTCGACGGACAGCTCGAGCGGGGTCACGCGTTCATCCTGGCAGAGCGCACCGACAGCGCCGGGCGGTGGTTCACTTGCCGCATGGTCGATGCGACGAAGGCGTTCAGCGGGTTCTCGGTGCGGGACGTGCCCGAGGCGAAGGCGTTCTACGAGGACGTCCTGGGGGTCGAGGTCACCGAGGACCACGGCATGCTCTTCCTGCAGCTCGGCGACGGCCACGGGGTGCTCGTCTACCCGAAGGGTCCCGCCCACGAACCGGCGACGTTCACGGTTCTGAACTTCCCGGTGCCCTCGGTCGACGACGCCGTGGACGAGCTCGTCGCGAAGGGCGTCGAGTTCCTGCACTACGACGGGATGACCGACGAGAAGGGCGTGAACCGGAACGGCGGCCCACTCATCGCGTGGTTCACCGACCCGTCGGGGAACGTCCTGAGCGTCATCGAGGAGTAGTCGTCAGCGGGTGAGGGCGCCCGCCCAGCCGAGGGCGATCGGCACCACCAGGCCGTGACGGTGCCGGGGCAGGTCCGCGATCGGCAGCCAGTCGGCGCGCTCGGTGGACCCGTCGGCCTCGTCCCGGAGCGCGCCTCCGGTGATCGTCACCCGGAACACGACCTGCACGGCCTTCATCGGTCGACCGTTCGCGTGCATCCGGCGCTCGGCGGGCACGACGTGGTGACGCACACCGAGCAGGCCGCCGACGGTGACCTCGTACCCGGTCTCCTCCATGAACTCACGGACGACGGCCTGTTCCACGCTCTCGTCGAGTTCCACACCGCCGCCGGGGAGCGCCCACGTGCCCGCTTCCGGGAACCGCTGCATGGCGAGCAGGACCCGACCCTCGTGCGTGACCACGCCGTAGGCGGCGAGCCGGGTGTCGTAGTCCGTGTACTCCATCTCCCGACCATGCCAGGAAGCCGTGCGCGCGTGGGCGAGCCGCGCCGCGCCTCCAGGCCGGTCCGTCCGCAACGTGCGGACCGGTCGTCAGACGGTGGCTTCGGCCGCAGCCCACCCCGCCCGCATCCGGGCCACTGCGCGGTCGAACCCGGCGAGGGGTTCGGCGTCGTCGCGGAGCATCGACTGCAGCTGGAGTCCCTCGTAGAGCGCGACGAGCTGCTCGGCCGCGTGCCGGGGTGAGGTGCCGCGCGGCTCACGCCCGGCGACGACGTCACGCACGAGGGCGAGCGTGACGTCCTCGAACGAGCGGGTGTACTGCCCGCGGAACCACCCGGCTGCGGGGTGCTCGGGGCTGGACGCGGCGCTGAGCAGGGCGGTCCGGAGACGCACGAGGGCGGGCTCGTCGCGGCCGGCCTCGAGTCGTGCACGCAGGTAGGCGACGGCGCCCGAGCGTTCGGCGACGACCCAGAGCGCCCGTCGGCTGCCGTTGTTCCACCGGTCCATCACGGCGACGACGAGGAGCTCCCACAGCGGGAACACCCGACGCACCGTGTCCTCAGGGACGCCGGCGTGCTCGGCGACCTCGGCCGGGCCGACGGTGTGGAAGTCGGCCACGCGGTACGCCTCGATCGCGCCCGTGACGATGCGGGCGCGCAGGTCGACGTCGGACTCGGGCATGCCGTCGATTCTCCGGGCCGGGTGGCGGGCCCGCGAGCCGCCAGTTCTGGGGTCGTGACGGTGCCGCCACAGCGACAGCGTGCCGCGACGTCCGGCCGTCTGGTGCGCCAGGGCGACAGGTCCCCGCGGACCGCCGGCGGCAGACTGTCGCTTTCGCGGAACCGGAACGCGCCAGCCCGCGCGCCCGTCCGGTCAGCCGCGGTCGAACGTCAGCGTCTCGTCGTCGGGCGCCGTGACCCGTCCGGTGCGCGCGAACTCGGCCCAGATCGCCCGGAACGCCCTGCCGCGCCGTTCGACCTCCGGCCAGTCCCGCTCCGGCACGAACCGAGAGCCGGCCCACGCCGCACGACCGCCGAGCAGCAGCGGCAGGTCGCTCATGTGGACGGCTCCGGTCGGCTTCGTGGTGACGCCTCGGATCAGCCGGTACGACGTGGCCCGACCGCCGGCAGCGCGGTGCCGTGCGGTGAAACGGCGGACGTCCCGCCCGTAGATGACGTCGGAGAGGGGCCGGACGAGCAGCCACCGCAGGAACGGCCGGGCCAGCCGGGAGCGCGCGATCGTCCGGAGGACCGGCACGAGCGGCACGTACATCCCGGCCTCGTCGGTGCCCGAACCGATGAGGACGTCGACGTCGGGCGCGACCGCGGACCACGCTTCGTCGAGGGACCGCTCGGCGGGCAGGGGCGCGTGGCCGTACTGCGTGCCGTAGGGCATGCCGCCCGGCAGTCCGTACGGTGCGGCGGCGCGGGTCCCGATCGCCTGGCGTTCGAGCAGGTCGTCGAGCGGGGTGTCCGGGTGCAGGCTCCCGACGGCTCGCACCATGGCCGCGTTCATCCGTGCTCGCCCGCGGGACAACCCGAGCGGTGCGCTCTGGATGATCGCCCGTCGGAAGAGCCCCGCCGTGCCCTCGCTGATCATGAGGTGCGCGGCCGCGTCCCCGCCCGCGGACTGGCCGAACACCGTCACCAGGTCGGGGTCGCCGCCGAACGCCGCGATGTTCGTCCGCACCCAGCGGAGCGACTCGACGAGGTCGAGCAGCCCCAGGTTCGCCGGCATGCGCTCGCCGTCACCGAGGAACCCGAGGATCCCGAGCCGGAACGTCACCGAGACGAACACGACGCGCTGCTCGGAGACGAGGTCGCGGGCGTCGTAGATCGGCACGTCCCCACCGCCGATGACGTACGAGCCGCCGTGGATCCAGACCATGACGGGCAGTCGTTCGTCGGGCTGCACGTCGGCCGGTGCGGTGATCGACAGGCGTTGGCAGTGCTCGTCGACGACGAGGCCCTCGGCGGGCCGCAGCAGCTGGTCGACGAACGTCGCCTGGACCTGGGGCGCGACGGGTGCGGGGGTGGTCGCCGGGTACGGCTCGTCGAAGGGCGGCATCGGCTCGGGACGCTGGAAGCGCGCGGCCCGCGCGTAGGGGATCCCGAGCGCGCGGACGACGTCCCCGTCGACGACGCCGGTGATGCGTCCGGCAGGCGGGTCCCAGGTGAGCGAGTCGGCGTCGAGCATGGACCCCACGCTATCCAGCGTGACCAGACGGCGGCCTGGAGGCACGGTGCCAGCCCGCCCCGCGCCTCCAGTCCGTGGTCAGTCGCGTCCGGCGACCGGACGCAGCGAACCGGACGCCGCGAACGCCGCGACGAACAGCACCGCGACCAGCCAGAGCGCGCTGAGCGCGCCCACGTGCTCGGCGATCGCTCCGATGACGGGCGGACCGGCGAAGTTCGCGAAGTACCCGATCGACGCGACCACGCTGACACGGGCGGCAGGGTTCGGGCCGCTCTGCGCCGCGGCCGACATGCCCAGGGGAAAGCCCATCGAGACGCCGACCGCCCACAGCACGACGCCGATCAGGGTGAGCCACCAGCTGCCGCCCACGATGAAGAGCACGGCGCCCACGATGCCGAGCGCGGTCGTCCACCGGACGGTGCAGACGCGGCCCATCCGGTCGACGACGGGTCCGGCGAAGACGCGGGTGGCTGCCTCGGAGACGGCGAACACGGTGAAGAACAGCGCGCCGACGGCCGCGGTCTGGCCGTGGCCGTCGGTGGTGGCGAGGGCGAGCCAGTTGTTCGCCGAACCCTCGCCGAGCTCGACGCCGAGCATGACGACACCGATGAGCAGCAGACGCACGTCGGCCCACCCGCGGGCCCACTGGCGGAGCCGCTGCCGGGGCGTGAGCGACGTGTCGTGCTCCTCGGCACGGGTGCCGTCCGGGATGCCGCGCATGGCGATGACGCCGACCACGAGGATGACGACGGCCTCACCCAGCAACTGTGCCGAGGGGGTGATGCCCAGCCACGCGCACAGGGCGGCGAGCCCCGCGCCGAGGGCCGCGCCTCCCGACCAGGCGGCGTGCATCAACGGGAGCAGCGTGCGGCCGGCGCGCGCCTCGATCGCCGTGCCCTCGACGTTCGCCATCACGTCGAGCGAGCCGATGCCCGCCCCGGCGACCACGAACCCGACGGCGGCGAGCGGCACGGAGTGCAGCGCGGCGGCTGTGCCGATGACGGCGATCGCCGCCGGGACGAGCACGACGACCGCGGTCAGCGCCCGCCGACCGCCCAGCCGCCGGAGCATCGGGGCGGCACTGAGCAGTCCGCCGATCGAGCCGATCGTGACGCCACCGAGCATGAGTCCGATGGTGCCGACGTCCACGCCGAGTTCGACGCGGAGCTCGGGGAGGCGCGGGCCCCATGCGGCGAGGCTCACCCCGCCGATGGCGAAGGCGATGATGATGGCGTTCCGCCACCCGGCGAGCTGTCTGCGGTCCTCATCGACCGACGCTGTGGTCATGCGACTAAAACTACACAGCGGGTGGTTTTTGGGGTAGCGTCGTACCCGATCTCGCCGCGGAGCATCGCTCCTCGACGGGCCGCGACACCCAGACAGGACCGAAGGAGCCTCTGCAATGCCCACCACCTCTGTGCAGCTGTACTCGCTGCGCGACGCCATCGCCGAAGACCTCGACAAGGCCATCGCCCGCGTCGCCGAGATCGGCTACGAGAACGTCGAGCCCTACGCGTTCGTCGAGCGCGCCGCGGACCTCGAGCGCGCCTTCGCCGCCACCGGCCTGAAGGCCCCGTCCGGTCACGTCGCCGTGATCGACGCCGAGGACACGACGCCGATCTGGGACGCCGCCGAGCGTCTCGGGATCCAGACGGTCATCGACCCGTTCATCCCGACGGACCGCTGGCAGACCGCCGACGACGTCGCGAAGATCGCCGAGCGCGTCAACGTCCTGACCGCCGAGGCCGCTTCGCGCGGTCTCAAGTTCGGGTACCACAACCACCAGTGGGAGTTCACGAACAAGGTCGACGGCCGCACCGTCTACGACCTGTTCGTCTCGCAGATCAGCCCGGAGACCGTCCTCGAGGTCGACACCTTCTGGGCGACCGTCGGCGGCGCCGACGCCCCCGCGGTGCTGAAGTCCCTGGGTGACCGCGTCGTCGCCATCCACGTCAAGGACGGCAAGGTCGACGGTGACATCCGCACCGCCCTGCCCTCGTCCGAGAGCGCCCTCATCGTCCCCGAGGCACTCCAGCGTGCCTTCGAGAACCAGACCCCCGCCGGCCAGGGCGACGTCGACGTGGCGGGCATCCTCGCCGCGGCGCCGCAGGCCATCCGCGTCGTCGAGTTCGACGCGTACAAGGGCGACGTCTTCGAGGGCATCACCGAGTCGCTCGCGTGGCTGAAGGACAACGACAAGTGACCCGTGTCGGGATCGGCATCATCGGTGCCGGCAACATCTCCACGCAGTACCTGGAGAACCTGACGAAGTTCGCCGACGTCGAGGTCCGCTTCGTCGCCGACGTCCTGCTCGACCGCGCTGCCGCCCAGGCCGCTGAGTACGGGGTCGGGGCGTCGGGTTCGGTCGAGGAGCTCCTCGCCCGCGACGACATCTCCATCGTGATCAACCTGACGATCCCGGCCGCACACGCCGAGGTCGACCAGCAGATCATCGACGCCGGCAAGCACGTGTGGAGCGAGAAGCCGATCGCGACCGACCACGAGTCGGCCGCCGCGGTGCTCGCATCTGCTGCGTCGAAGGGCCTCCGGGTGGCGACCGCTCCGGACACCGTGCTCGGCGCGGGCATCCAGACGGCGCTGCGTGCCATCGCCCGCGGCGACATCGGCGAGCCGCTCTCCGCGACGACGCTGTTCCACGTCCCCGGACCCGAGGCATGGCACCCGAACCCGGACTTCCTGTTCGCCGAGGGTGCCGGTCCCCTGTTCGACATGGGTCCGTACTACGTGACGACCCTCGTGCACGCGTTCGGCACCGCCTCGCGCGTGCAGGCCGTGTCGTCGAAGTCGCTCGACCGTCGCACGATCGCGTCCGGCCCCCGCGCCGGCGAGACGTTCCCGGTCGAGGTCCCGACCCACCACGCCGCCCTGATCGAGTTCGCCGGCGGGCAGTCCGCCCAGTCGACGTTCTCCTTCCAGCACGCCCTGCCGCGCATGGGCTTCGTGGAGATCAACGGCACGCTCGGCACGATCTCGCTCCCGGACCCGAACACGTTCGAGGGCGCATCGCAGCTCTGGCGCTACGGGCAGGACGAGCCGGAGACCCTCGAGGCGGTCGGCTCCACGTGGGGTCGCGGCACCGGTGTCGTCGAGCTCGCCCGGGCCATCGCCGAGGACCGCCCCGAGCGTGCCTCGGGTGCGGTGGCGCTGCACGTCCTCGACGTGCTGCTCGGCATCCGTGACGCCGCGGCATCGGGTTCGGCCGTCGACATCACGTCTTCGGTGGACCCGATCCCGCCGCTGCCGGAGGACTTCGACCCGGCGGCCGCGGTGCTGACCGCGTAGTCGTCGGGCCCACCACGTGGTGAGCAGAAATGGTCGGGTTCCGTTCGGGAACCCGACCATTTCTGCTCACGAAGTGCGACCCGCGGCCGTGCGACCCGCCGCTCAGTCGGCCGCCGGCACGATCTGCTCGAGCAGCCGCAGCACCTTCTCGCCGTCCACGGCCTCCGGGTCGAGCAGCCACTGCACCTGCAGCCCGTCCGACGCAGCGATGCTCAGGCTCGCCAGGTCGACCGGGTCCAGGTCGGCACGGATCCGCCCCGATGCCTGGTCCGCCTCGATCAACGCCGCCAGGTCGGCCCGCAGCCGCGTGAACCGCTCGCGCATGAACTCCCGCGTTGCCGGGTGCCCTTCTTGCACGGCATCGGCTGCGAGCGTCGTGTAGAGCTGCACGAGCCCGGGGACCTCACGGTTCCGCGAGGCACTGTCGCGCATGTCCCCGATCGCCGACTTCATCCGGTCCGGAGCACCCTGCTCGCGCACCTCGTGCTCGCGGTACACGGCGAGCAGCAGTTCGTCGCGGTTCGGGAAGTAGTGCCGGAGCGCAGCGTGGGTGATCCCGAGCGCGTCCGCGACCGAGCGGAGTGACGACGCGTCGACGCCGTGGTCGGCGACCATCCGGATCATCTCGTCGAGGATCTGCGTCCGGCGCTCGGCGCCCTTGCGGTACCCGCCGCGTCGCGGCGCGGCCGCTTCGTCGTCGGCGGGGTGCGTCATCCTCCCAACTTACCGCTGGAAGGTTTTTTCCGGGAGGCGCGTGCGGACTCGTTCCTCCGGGTCCCGATCAGGCGTCGTGCGGCTCCGCGACGCCGTCCGGGTCGACGGTGTACTCGTCGACCGGCGCAGGTCGGCCGTCGGCGAGCGCTTCGGTGATCTGGGAGAGGCAGCGGGCGAGGATGCCGTTCTCCTCCGAGGACAGGTGGTCCATCACCTCGACCACGGCCTCGTGGAAGCGCGCGTACGAGGCATCGATCTTCTTCGCGGCCTGCACCGTCGGCTCGAGCACCTGCGCCCGGCGATCGGTGGGGTGCGGAGCACGGACCAGGTCACCCTTGTCGACGAGCCCGTCGACGATCTTGGTCACCGACGCGTTCGACACGTTGAGCATGACGGCGAGGTCCTTCGGCCCCATCGCCCGTCCGTCCCGATGTGCCTGGAGCATGTAGCGGACGGCGAGGAACTCGTTCTTCGTGAGGCCGCTCTCGCTGCGGGCCTGCTCGAGCTGCTGCTCCTCGGCGTGCTGCAGCCGGAGCAGGGCGTCGACGGCGACCTTCGCGGCACGCGACCGGGGCTCCCGGGCGTAGAGGTGCATGTGCTCACGACGGACGACGGTCAACGGCATGTGGTCGAGTGTTCTCTCGTGCAGGCGGTGCGGGGTGGGACGGACCTGAGACTACGCGGCGGGGACGCTGAAGAAGTCTGCGTAGGACGGTTCGGCGCGACCGGACAGCAGCGACGGGTCCTGGATGCGTCGCTCGACGTACGCGTCGATGACGGCCGGGTCGGTGAGGCCGACGCGGGTGTGGGTTCCGCCGAGCCGTGTGTGTCGCGGCATCCCGGTGTACGTGCTGTGCATTGCGATCCCGCCTTCCTGCTTCCTGCTGTCCCCTGCGGACGATCAGAAGTCTTTCACGACGTGAACGATCAGTGCAACGAACTATTTCTGTTCTGTACGGTTCACGCACTGAACTGTTAGAACCGGTGAACTACATCGGTGTCATTCGACGATCGCGATCCCGCGGCGGTGCCGGTCAGGCGAGTTCGGAGCGCCCCGAGGGCGGTCCCTGCAGGACGCCGTCCGGGAGGGGGTGCCCCATGTGTGCCGCCCACTCGGGCCAGGCAGGGTGGAGCCAGCTCCGTGCGCGGTGCTGCGGGTGGTCGGGGTGCTGCTGGTGCGCCCAGAGGACGAAGACGAGCTCCGCCCACCCCGATCGGATCATCCACCGCACCGGGCCACCGGTGCTCTCGCCGAACATGACGAGCTGCCCACGACCCACGACGTCGACCTGCGAGATCGACTCCCAGTTCCAGAACAGGTTCGCGTGGTCGGTCGACAGGTGGAACCCACGGTTGGTGACGACGACCCACCCGGCGAATCCGGGCCGCCACATCGGTGTCGCCGCCCACCGCGCGTTCGATCGGCGCCGACTGTTGCCGATCGCGGTGCCGATCAGCGCTCCGGCGACGAACGCCGGACCGCCGAAGGCGAACGTCGACGACTGCTGGTACGAGCCGTCCCCGTCGGCCCGCCACTCGTCGAGGGCGAAGGGACCGCCGACGAACGCGATCTCGCCGGGCTGCAGCGCGAACGACGTCCCGGTGCGGTGCGCCGGCACCCGACGTGCGTCGAGCTCCCCCGCGATCACGACCGTGTTCCACAGCGCGGCATCGTCTGCCGTCCACTCCGACCCGCGTGCCTGCTTCCCACCCATGAGCAGCAGCGTACCGATGGTGACGGACACGGCTCGGCGCGCGGCATAGCGTGGGCTCGTGGACCTCGAACTCAAGAACCGTGTCGCGCTCGTCGTCGGAGGGAAGGGCTACATCGGTGCCGCCGTCGCCGATCGCCTCCGTGCCGAGGGAGCGACCGTCGTCGTCGCCTCCCGGAGCGCCGGCGACTCCCCCGACAGCGTCGCGATCGACACCGCCGACCAGGCCTCCGTCGACGCCGGCATCGCCCGCGTGCTCGAGCAGCACGGCCGCATCGACGCCCTCGTGGTGACGGCCGCCCCGAGCGCGGGGACGCTCGACCCGGCGAAGAAGTCCGACCCGGACCAGGTGCTCACCGCGATCGACGGCAAGGCCCTCGGGTTCCTCCGGGTCGCCAACGCGGTGCTGCCGGCGCAGCGGGCGGCGGGCTTCGGACGCGTCGTCGTGGTGAGCGGCCAGAACGCGTACCTGTCGGGCAACATCACCGCTTCCCTGCGGAACACCGCGGTGAGCGTCATCGCGAAGAACCTCGCCGACGAGGCCGCGGGCACCGGCGTGACCGTCACCGTCGTCAACCCGGGGACCGTCACCGACACCCCGAGTCCAGAGGTGCGGCCGGGCGGCCCCGGGGACTCCAGTCCGCAGCAGATCGCCGACCTCGTCGCGTTCCTCGCGTCGCCGCTGTCGGTCGTGTCCGGCGAGTCGATCTCGATCGCCCACCGCGTGCTCGGCCAGATCACCATCTGACGGACTGGAGGGACGTGGCGGCGCCGCCCCGCGCCTCCAGTCCGACGACCGGTCACCACGGACGACGCGGGTTCACCCGGCCGGGTGACCGGCCTGGGTCCCGCGCCCGATGCACGATGACGGCGATGTTCCACATGCTGGAGGCATGCAGAAGTCACGCCTCCACCTGATCGCCACCGTCGTGGTCACCTGCACCGCACTGACCGTCGCGGGATGTGCTGCGGCCTCGATCCCTGCCGACGAGCGAGCCGGTGCCCGCGCCGACCGCACGACGGTGTCGGTCGGGCCGCCGTCCGGCGAGTCCGCCGAGGTCGGCGGCCACACCGTCAGCACCGCGGACGGGTACGCCGCCGACGGGGCACCGATCTCCGAGATCGCGGACACCCCGGCGATCGCGAACCTCGACGCGGACCTCCGGCACGCGGTCGCCCGCGCGACCGAGGCGGCGGCCGCGGACGGGGTCGAGGTGCGCATCAACTCCGGCTGGCGCAGCAGGGCGTACCAGCAGGCGTTGCTCGACCAGGGCGTCGAGGAGCACGGTTCGCTCGAGGAGGCCCGCCGCTGGGTGAACACCCCGGACCGGTCGACGCACGTCCAGGGCCGCGCGGTCGACGTCGGAGCGATCGACGCCGCAGTGTGGATGCAGGAGCACGGGCGACAGTTCGGACTCTGCCAGTCCTACGAGAACGAGTCGTGGCACTACGAGCTCGCGACGACCGCGGGCGGCGAGTGCCCGCCGATGCGCCGCGACAGCTCGGCGGGGTGACCGACCGCGGTTCAGCCGGTGGGATGAAGGCCTTCCACCTCGCGCCCGATGCCGTGCACCCGCCGGGACGCGAGGCTGGTGGCATGGAGTCCTCGACGAAGCACACGATCGCCACGCTGCTGCTCTGCGCCGCGATCGTCGCGGTCACGGCCACCGCCCTCATCGCGATGTCGCCGGTCCCGTGACTACCCCGACACGCCCGCGTGCGATGATCGAGCCGTGACGGAACGGCGCACGTTCATCCGGCCGCTCGCCACCCGTTCGATCGTCGTCGACGTGGCCTGGGCGGTCTTCGCGGCGTTCGTCTTCCTGCTCCCCATCGACCTCGAGCTCGAGCACGCGAGCTTCTTCGCCGTCCTCGCAGCGTCCGGGGCGATCGCGCTCCGTCGAGTGTCGCCGTCCGCGGCGATGCTCATGGTCGTCGTCCTCGGGATCGTCCAGGTCGGCGGTGGCGAACGCCCGTCCCTGGTGGACCTCGCCATCTTCGTCGTGATCGGCACCGCGGCCGTGGTCGGGTCCCGGACCGAGGTCATCGTCTCCGGGCTCCTGGCGTTCGTCGCCGGGATCGGTGCGACCGCGTACCTCGCCCTGACCGGCTTCCGGTTCCTGGTGCTCATCAACGGCCCGCGCGACCAGGCGTTCCTCGCGATGGCCGCCCCGGTCACCGCACTGCTGGGCGTCTGGGCCGGCGGTGTCGCCGTGCGGGCGTTCCGGTCCCGTGACCGCGAGTCGGAACGCCGAGCGGACGCCGAGGCCGCCGCGTCCCGCGCCGAGGCGGTCGCCACCGAGGCCGAGGCCACAGCCACCCGCGCGATCGACGAGGCCGAGTCGGAACGCATCCGCGCTGACATCGCCCGCGACGTGCACGACGTGGTCGGGCACTCGCTCGCGGTGATCATCGCGCAGGCCGACTCGGTGCCGTTCCTCGACGACGAGGCCCGCATCCGCGAGGTCAGCGCCACCATCGCCAGCACCGCCCGGAGCTCCCTCGTCGAGGTCCGGCAGGTGCTCGGGCACATCGACGGTTCCGGCGCCGCAACGGACCCGGGGTCGCTCGACGAGATCGTGCAGGGCATCCGCGAGGCCGGGGTCGACGTCGACCACGCCGTCCGCGGGACCCCGGTGACACTCGGCCCGGAGAGCGGGACCGCCGCGCGCCGCGTCCTGCAGGAGATGCTCACGAACGCCCTCCGGCACGGTGCTCCGGGCATGCCCGTCACGGTGCGGGAGACCTGGCGGTCCGCCGACCTGGTCCTCGAGGTGGAGAACGTGGTCCCCGGGACGACCGGCGCCGCCGCGGACGCCACCGCGGGCACCGCCGTCGGCACCGGCCCCGTCGTGCTGCCCGCTCCGACCACCCGCGGTTCCGGTCGCGGCCTCGCCGGGATGCAGTCCCGGCTCAGCACGCTCGGCGGGTCGTTCGACGCCGCCGTCCTGGACGACGTGTTCGCAGCACGCGCCCGCATCCCGTTCGACGTCCATGGGGGGACCAACCGATGACCGATCCGATCCGCATCCTGCTCACCGACGACCAGGCGCTCTTCCGCGCCGGCCTCCGAGTCGTCCTCGACGCCCAGGACGACATGGTGGTGGTCGGTGAGGCCTCCGACGGTGCCGAGGCCCTCGCCGCCGTCCCGGAACTCCGACCCGACGTGGTGCTGCTCGACATGCGCATGGCCGGGATGGACGGCGTCGAGACGGTCCGGCAGCTGTTCTCCGGCGCGGTCGACGGGCCGCTCCCGCGCGTGATCGTCCTGACGACGTTCGGCCTCGACCCGGCGGCGGCCACCGCGATCCGACTCGGTGCCAGCGGCTTCCTGCTCAAGGACACCACGCCGCCGTTCCTGTTCGCGGCCGTGCGGGCCGTGCACGAGGGGAGTTCGGTGATCGCGCCGAACGACCTCTCCCAGCTGTTCGGCGCCGACGTCGAGCGGGCGCCGGCCCCCCAGCCGCCAGCGTTCCAGACCCTGACGGACCGGGAGCGCATCGTGTTCGGCTGGGCCTCGCGCGGACTGTCGAACGCGGAGATCGCGGCGAAGGAGTTCGTCACGGAGTCGACCGTGAAGACGCAGATCTCGAGCATCCTCGGGAAGCTCGCGCTGCGCGACCGCGTGCAGCTCGTCGTGTACGCGCACGACCACGGACTGGCCGGCGCCCGCGACGAGTCCTAGCGCGCGGTCGCCAGCGCCTGGACCTCGTCGAGGATCGTTCCGATCACCGCAGGGTCGTGCGCGAACCGGCCGAGGAACAGACCGCCGATGCGCCCCCGTCCACGGGTGAGCAGCCCCGGCCCGGCGCTGCCGCCGTAGATGACGGTGCTGCCGACGAGCTCCGGTCGGCATGCGAGGTGCGCCTCGATGCCGACGAGCACGTCGACGACGTGCTCGTCCGGCGCCGGCGCCGGCGCACCGATGGCCCAGACGGGCTCGTACGCCACGGTGAGCGGACCCGCCAGACCGTCGGCGACGGCCGTCGAGACGGCCCGGTCGAGCTGCGCCGTCACCTCGGCGATCGTCTCCGGCCTGGAGGCACGGGTCGCCTCACCGACGCAGAGCAACGGACGCAGGTGGTTGCGGAAGGCGGCGTGCACCTTCCCCGCGATCTCGTCGTCCGTCTCGTGGAACAGGGAGCGCCGCTCCGCGTGCCCGATCTCGACCAGGTCGACCCCGATCTCCCGGAGTTCCGCGCCCGTGACCTCGCCCGTGTACGCCCCCGCATCGGCCCACGACAGGTCCTGCGCGCCGAGCAGGACCGGTGCGTCCCCGAGCACCTGGCGCACGGGGACCAGCGCCGGGAAGGTCGGTACGACGAACAGCGTCGCCGCGCCGGACCGGAGCGCGGGGTGCCGCCGTGCGGTGTCCGCGACGTCGGCCGCCCACGCGAGCGTCCGCGCGTGCGAGAAGTACGTCTTCAGCGACACCCCGATCGTGATCACGGCGCGACCGTCTCCACGATCAGCGCGAAGGACACCGCACCCGGGTCCGGCGTCCCCACGGCGTGCTCGGCGTGCGTGCGCGCCCGACCCATCCGCGGGAGCAGTTCGGCGGTCCCGTCCGCAGCGGTCCTTGCCGCGACGGCAGCCGCTCGCCAGGCCTCGGCGAGCGGCGCCCCCTCGTCGATCCGCGACCGGAGGACCTCGTCGAACGGGACCAGCGCGTCCACCATCGTCTTGTCGCCGACCGTCGCGCCGAAGGCGAGCACCGCCTCGGTGGCCGCACCGACGGCCTGTGCGACGGTGGCACCCGACGGACGCTGGTCGTCCCCGATGACGCGACCCAGTGCCTCCAGGGCGGCTCCCCAGATCGCACCGGACGTGCCGCCGGCTCTGTCGGACCACGCGTCTCCGGCGATCCGCAGCACGGAACCCGCTCCGGCTCCGCGTCCGACCGCACCGGATGCCGCGTCGGCCGCGGCGTGCGAACCGCGCTGCATGCCGATGCCGTGGTCGCCGTCGCCCGCGACGGCGTCGATCCGGCCGAGCTCGTCGGCCTGCTCGTCGAGCAGCGTGCGGACGGCGGCGAAGCCGGTGGCGACGCGTTCGGCGACGGCACGGGAGTCGTCACTCGCCGGGCCGACCGCGTCGGGTGTCGCCTCGGCCGCCGCGACGGACGCGGCGACGCGTTCCTGCGTGACGGCACCGCCCTTCCGGTACGCGGGGGTGTCGGCTGGTGCTGCCCAGAGCTCCTCGAGTTCGTCGTCCAGCCAGAACAGCGTCAGCGAGACCCCGGCCATGTCGAAGCTCGTGACGAGTTCCCCGACCTCGGGTTCGACGAGCACGACGCCCGCCTCACCGAGCAGCCGCTGGACGGACCGGTAGACGACGAAGAGCTCCTCGTACTTCACGCTCCCGAGCCCGTTGAGGATCGGCACGGCGCGGGATCCCGCGGCGGTGACCCCGTCCGGGAGTTCGTCGAGCAGCCGCGCGACGAGCAGGGTCGCCAGCTCGTCCGCCGTCGGGACGTCGGTCTCGTCGATGCCGCGTTCGCCGTGGATGCCCATCCCGACCGCCATGCGGCCCTCGGGCACCTCGAACAGCGGTTCCTCGGCGCCGGGCAGGGAGCACCCGGAGAACGCGACGCCGAAGGACCGGGTCCGGTCGTTCGCGCGGTCCGCGATGGCCGTCACCGTGTCGAGGTCGTCGCCGCGTTCCGCCGCGGCACCGGCGACCTTGAAGACGCAGAGGTCGCCCGCGATGCCCCGGCGCTCGTGCCGGCGCTCGGCCGGTGCCGACGTGACGTCGTCGGTGACGCGGACCGTGCGGACCGGGATCCCGTCCGCCTCGAGCGTCCGCGACGCGGCGTCGAAGTTCAGGACGTCGCCCGCGTAGTTGCCGTAGCTCAGCAGGACCCCGCCGCCGTGCTCACTTGCCCGCGCGACGGCCGTCACCTGCTGCGCGCTCGGGCTCGCGAACAGGTTCCCCATCGCCGCACCGGCCGCCAGCCCGTGCCCGACGAGGCCGCCGAACGCCGGGTAGTGCCCAGATCCGCCGCCGATCACCAGGGCGACCGTGCCGTCCGGCGACGTCGTCGACCGCGCGACGCCGCCGTGCACCCGCCGCACCCACCGCTCGTTCGCCGCGACGAAGCCGTCGGTGGCCTCGTCCGCGAAGTCCGCCGGGTCGTTGAACAGCCGCGTCATCGCTCGTCTCCCTGCGTGCGCACGTGGGTGGTGTCGAGCAGCTCGTCGGCCTTCGCACCGCGGAAGAACTTCGTGCAGAAGATCATCACCGCGGCCACGAACGCCAGGACCCCGAGCGACACGATGCCGAACGCCCCGCTGTCCGTCGGGACGACCTCGTTGATCGCGGTCCGCATGATGGGTGCGACGAACCCGCCGAGGTTGCCGAGCGAGTTGATCAGACCGATGCCAGCGGCCGCCGCCGCGCCCGTGAGGAACGCCGTCGGGTACGCCCACGTGATCGGCCCCACCGCGAGGAAGCTCGCCACCGCCAGGGTGATGAACACGATGCCGAGGATCGGCTGCCCGTTCGCCCCGGCCCACGCCGACCCGAGGATCGACAGCCCGGTGGTGACGTAGAACAGCGTCCCCCAGCGTCGGCGGCGCCCGACCGTGTCGGCCTTCGAGCCCACGAGGTAGCAGGCGACCAGACCGACGAGCCACGGGATCGCCGCGACGAGGCCGACCTGCCAGCCGACGTCCTGCCCGAGCAGCGCGGAGACCTGCTGCGGCAGGTAGAACGTCGTGCCGTAGACGGCGACCTGCAGGCAGAAGTAGATGATCGTGAAGTACCAGACGCGCCCGCTCGCCATCGCCTTCCAGATGCCCGTCGGACCGTCAGCACTGCGCGCCGTGTCCTCCCGCGCCATCGCCGCGGTGAGCGAGTCCTTCTCCCCCGGTTCCAGCCACTTCGCCTGCTGCGGACTGTTCGTCAGGAACACCAGGGCGGCGATGCCGGCGAGCACCGCGAGGAGGCCCTCGCCGAAGAACATGACCTGCCAGCCGTGGAACGGCGTGGCCTGGTCACCGAAGCTCAGCAGACCGCCGGACAGCGGTGCACCGATCATCTGCGAGAACGGCTGCGCCAGGTAGAAGATGGCGAACATCCGCACGCGCACCTTGTTCGGGAACCACTCGGACAGGTACATGATCACGCCGGGGAACAGTCCCGCCTCGGTCACACCGAGGACGAACCGCAGGACGATGAACATCGTGTCGTTCGTCGTGAAGGCGAACAGCGCGGCGACGATGCCCCACGTGACCGCGATCCGGGCGAGCCAGAAGCGCGCCCCGAACCGCTTGAGGAGCAGGTTCGACGGGATCTCGAAGATCGCGTAGCCGATGAAGAAGATGCCGGCGCCGAGCGCGAAGGCGGCGTCGGAGATGCCGCGGTCGACGCTCAGGGCCTCCTCGGCGAAGCCGACGTTCGTACGGTCGAGGAACGCGACGAAGTACAGGATGACGAGCATCGGCATGAGGTGCTTCGTCGCCTTGCCGATGGCCGACTTCAGGGCGGGGTCGTGGGTGGACCCCAGGGCGGGCAGGGATGAGGACACGGTCGCTCCTTCGCGATCATGGTCGGTTCTTCGGGTCGGCCGGCGTCGACCGTCGGTCGGCTGTCCGGCCTGGAGGCGCGGCTCGTCTCGTGCCGTCGGCACGCGAACCGCAGGCGGTTCCGTCTAGTGCATGTACAGGCCGCCGTCGACGTTCAGCGTCTGACCGGTGACGAACCCGGCGTCCTCGCCGATGAGGTAGGCGACAGCGGCCGCGATGTCCCGCGGCGTCCCGATCCGGGGCAGGACCCCGTCGGCGGCCAGCTCGACCTTCCGCTCCTCGGACAGCGTGCCGCCCATGATGTCCGTGTCGATCGGCCCGGGGGCGATCGCATTGACCGTGACGCCCTTCGGTCCGAGCTCCCGGGCGAGACCGCGGGTCAGACCGATCACGCCGGCCTTGGCGACCGTGTACGGCGTCTTGCTGAAGGTCCCGCCGCCGCGCTGGGCGGAGACGGACGACAGGTTCACGATGCGTCCGTAGCCGTGCTGCACCATCGACTCCGCCGCTCGCAGGCTCGCGAAGTGCACGCCGTCGAGGTTGATCGACAGCACGCGGTGCCACTCCCCCTCGGGCAGGTCGAGGTAGGCGTGCGCCGAGGACACCCCGGCGAGGTTCACGAGCGCGGTGACGCGCGGTAGCTGCGCCTCGATCGTGTCGAAGGCAGCACGGACGGCGGACTCGTCGGCGACGTTCGCTCCAGCGCCCACGGCCCGGACGCCGTGCTGCTCGCGGATCTCCGCGGCGACCTGCTCGCTCGCGGTCTGGTCGAGGTCGATGATCCCGACGTTCCAGCCCGCCTCCGCGAGGTGGTGGGCGGTCGCCCGGCCGATGCCCCGCGGTGAGGCCGCTCCGGTGAGGACGACGGTGTGGTCCTGGTTCTGGTCGCTCATGGTCTGTCCCCTCAGTGGATCGGTGCCGGGCCGAGCTCGTCGAGGAGCTTCTGCATGGCGACGTACGCCTTGTTCCGGTAGGCAACGAGCTCCGGTGTCCGGTCGGCGGGCACCTCGAGGTACCCCGCACCGGACTTCGTGCCGAGCTCGCCAGCGTCGACGTGCTGCTGCAGCGACGCGGGGGTCGCGAAGCGCTCGGGCCAGCGGGTCTGCAGCGACTCGAAGCAGAACGCGTAGACGTCGAGCCCCGCCATGTCGGCGATCGCGAAGGGGCCGAAGAACGGCAGGCGGAACCCGAAGGTGGTCCGGACGATCGTGTCGATGTCGTCGGGGCTGGCGATGCCCTCGTCGGCGATCTTCGTGGCCTCCTCGAACAGGGCGTACTGCAGCCGGTTGAGGACGAACCCGGTCGAGTCCTTGACCCGCGCGGACTGCTTGCCCGTGGCGGCGACGACGGCCTCGCCGACCTCGATCGCGTGCTCGTTCGTCGTCGGGTGAGGGATGAGCTCGACGCCGGGGATGAACGGGGCGGGGTTCGAGAAGTGGACGCCGAGGAACCGCTCCGGTCCGACCACGACCTCGGCGAGTGACGCGATGAGGATCGTCGAGGTGTTCGAGCCGATCACGGCGTCGGGGCGGGCGGCCTCGCTGATCCGGCGGAGGGTCGCGTGCTTGATCTCGAGCTTCTCGGGCACGGCTTCCTCGATGAACTCGGCCGTGGCGACCGCTTCCTCGATGGACGTCGCGGCGCTGAGGTGGGCGTCGACGCGCGACACGGCGTCCGCGGGGAACAGGCCGTCCGCGACGAACTGCTCCGTCTCCGCGATGAGCCGTGCGCGGTTGGACGCGGCGATCTCGGCGGAGACGTCCGCGATCCGGACGGTGTGGCCGGCGAGGGCGAGGACCTGGGCGATCCCGCCGCCCATGTACCCGGACCCGACGACGGCGATGTCGAGGGTGCTCATCGTGTTGCTCCTTCGTGCTTCGTGCCCACGCTCGTGGTGGCGAGCACGGAACGGATGTACTGCTGGTTGGTGGCGCAGACACCGAGGCTGTCCCCGCCGTACTGCTCCGTCATGACGATCCCGCGGAACCCGTCGGCGACGGCGTCGCGGAGGACCTGGCGGTAGTTGATGAGCCCGGCCTCCATCGTGCTCGGCGCGCTCGTCGCCCAGCTGCCGTCGCCCGCTTCGTCCCGCGTGTAGTTCTTCACGTGCAGGTAGTTCGTCAGCGGCATGGTCTTGGCGAACAGCTCCCGCCAGTCCTCGACCGGACGGTGCAGGCGGATGAGGTTCGCGACGTCCGCGTTGAGCCCGACGTTGTCCAGGCCGATCTCCTCGATCAGCCGCACGGCACTGTCGGCGGTGCCGAGGTAGGTGTCCTCGTACAGTTCGAGCGCCATCGGCAGCCCGACGGACGCCGCGTGCTCCCCGAGTTCACGCAGTCGCGAGACGGCGGCCTTCCGGACCTCCGGGTCCTCGGGGTCCTTCGGGCCCTGCGCGGTCCAGAACCACAGGGCCGCGCGCTGGGCATCGTTGAACGGCTGGTGCAGTCCGGTGGAGAAGACCTGCATGCCCCACTCGGCCGCGGCGTCGATCGTCCGGTGCGCGTAGGCGAGGTTGTCCTCCTCGTGCCCGGGCTGGACGACGCTCTTGCGCTGCAGGTGCACCGACGGGATCCCGACGCCGTGGGCCTTCGCGATGGCGAACAGCTCGTCGCGCCGGGACCGCTCGAGGTCGGCAGGCCGGATGTGGCTGTCGGCGAGCTCGGCGAGCGAGAACCCGACGGCCTCGATCTGCGCGAACACGTCGTCCCAGACCTCGGGGTCGGCGTCGTGGAAGGCGGTCCCGTCACGGGTGACCGGTGGGAACCCGTGCAGACACGTGGCGATCGGCCAGGTGTCGGACGTCCAGGTGGCAGGGTTCCAGTCCTGGTCGACCCAGTCCTGTGGTGTGCTCACGGAATGCTCCCTCGCATGTCTTGGTTCGGCGATGAACCTCTTTCCTATAGGAAAGATACTCGTGCAGAGCCGAAGCGCAACCCCGACCGCGCTACCCGGCGTGCGAAGCGTCGGCGCGGGACCGCAGTCGGACCGCGTCGATGTGGTGCCGCATCGCCGCCACCGCTGCGTCCGGCCCCACGGCGAGCGCGTCGAGGACCGCCCGGTGTTCCTGCACGGCACGGTCGGTGTCGTCGCCGCCACCCTCGACGATCTGCCGCATCCGGTGCACCCGCGTGGTGATGATCTCGGACATCTCCTCGAGGAACGGGTTCCGCGTCGCGTCGAAGACGAGCTGGTGGAACTGCCAGTCGCTCCGGAAGAACCGGGCCATCAGCTCCTCGGACGCGTCTGCCGCCCCGACCGCGGCGATCTCCTCGGCGACGGCCGCCTGCTCGGCGAGCGCACCCTCGAGACGGCCCCGCAGCACGTCGACGTCACCGCGGGCGGCGAGGTCGACGGCGCCGCTCTCCACGATGAGCCGGGCGTCGAAGAGCGCCTCGAGCTGGTCCCCCGCGAGCGGCGGGGACACCCGGTACCCCTTGTTCGCCTCGCGCGTGACGAGGCCCGTCCGCTCGAGCTGCACGAGCGCCTCGCGCACCGGGGTGGGTGAGACGCCGAGGGTCCGGGCGAGTCCGTCGATCGACAGGCGCATCCCCGGTTCGACGTCGTGGCCCATGAGCACCTCGAGCACCCGGTCGTAGACGCGGTCCCGCAGGCCGAGCTGCGTGATGCGTTCGCTCCCGAACCCGGGCATCGTGCTGGACATGCCTCGATCCTAGAGAATCGACGAATCAGTACAGGGCGTCGATGCCCGTCAGGTCGCCGAGTCCGAGCGTGCGCTGGCCGACCTCGCAGGTCGTCGACGCCGGCTTCATCACGAGGCCGCTGTTCTGCGCCGTGTGCCCGAGTCCGAACGCGTGACCCCACTCGTGCGTCGCGACGCCGCGCAGGTCGAACCGGGCACCGGAGCACGCCGTGGACGTCGACCAGGCCACCGCCGTCGAGTAGCGCTGGTCGACCTCGATCGCCGTGCCGGACCGCGACCAGACGCACGTCACCGCCAGGGTGCCCGAGCGCAGGGAGCCCCACCCGACGACGCTCGTCCCGCTCGTCGCCCCGCACCCGCCGGCCGCCGTGACGCCGGTCGCCTGGGTGGTGGTGCCGACGAACCGCTCGGCCGCCGTCGTGGTGGCCTTCCTCCCGCACGCCGACACGGCACCCGTCCACGCGTCGGCTCCGGAGCGGATCGTCGACGCGCCGGAGACCTTCTGCCCCGTGGCGTTGTAGCTCCAGCTGACCGGTGCCGCCCACCGGAAGCCGAGCTTGGTATACGTCTTGTTGCTGCAGCTCGACACCGGCTGCGTTGCGGTCGCGGTGGCGGCGCGCGCCACGACGGCGGACCTGGCCCGCACCGCCGCACGTTCCTGCCGGACCGCCGCCGGCGAACCGGACCAGACGTGGTCGACGACCACCGCGATGCCGGCCCGCCCGGTGTTCGTGATGGACACGTCGCCCGGGTCGTGCGCACCAGCTGCGCCCACCGGCAGCGCGGACACCGTGGTGCCGGCGCGCGGGACGCCGAAGCGGCGGCCGTCGGGCAGGACGACCGTCCCCGTCGCCACCGCGCACCCGCTCGTGAGTTCGGCGACGGTGATCCGGTCACCCCGACACGTCGGTGCCGCGTCGGCCCGCCCCTCGTCGATCGACGTGACGACGACCGCGGTGACCGCGATCCCGAGTACGACCGCCCCTGCGGTCACGGAAGACATGCGCACGATCCGACCCTCCTGGTCCCCTGTGCCCGGGCAGTCCCTTGCCCGACGCAGTCAGTGTGCGGATCCGCCGACAGCAGGGTCAACCCCCCGAACTGGCCTGTGCGCGCGTGCCTCGGATGTGCCTTCCGGCAGGATCGGTGCATGGGATCACGCTCCGTCGTCGTCATCGGGTCGGGCATCGCCGGCGCCGCCACCTTCTTCGCACTCGCCCGTCGCGGCGTGGACGTGACGCTCGTCGACGACGGTGCGGTCGGGCAGGCGACCGCGGCGAGCGCCGGGATCCTGCAGCCGTGGTCGTCGGCGATCGACGGCCCGTTCGCGGACCTGTACGTCCGTGGCGCGGCGTTCTGGCCGGAGGTCCTGGCGCGTCTGGCGGACGTCGGCGTCACGCACACCGGTCACCGCCGGAGCGGCGCCCTCGTGGTGAACGCCGACCCGTCGGCGGTCGACGCGGCGGAGGAGCGGGTCGAACGCCGACGTGCTGCGGAGCCGGACGTGGTCGGCCGGGTGGAGCGGATCGGCGGGGACCGCGCTCGCGAGCTGTTCCCGCCGCTCGCCACTGGTCTCGACGCCCTCTGGATCGAGGGCGGCGGTCGGGTCGACGGGCGGACTGTCCGGGATGCGCTCGTCGAGGCCGGTCGACGGCACGGTGGGACGACCGTCGCGGCACACGCCACGCTGGTCGACGACGGACGTGTGCGCGTCGGGGACCGGACCGTGGATCCCGACGCGATCGTGCTCGCCGGCGGCGCGTGGACCAACGACCTGCTCGGGGCGCTCGGGCTGCGGGTCCCGGTGGCGCCGCAGCGTGGACAGATCACGCACCTGACGCTGCCCGGGGTGGACACCACGCACTGGCCCTCCGTGCACCCGCTCTCGCACCACTACCTCGTCGCGTTCGACGGGTCGCGCGTCGCCGTCGGTGCGACCCGCGAGACCGGGAGCGGCTTCGACGCCCGCGTGACGGCGGCCGGGCAGCTCCAGGTCCTGCGGGACGCGCTGTCGATCGCGCCGGGGCTCGCCGACGCGACGTTCCTCGAGACCCGTGTCGGACTCCGCCCGCTGGCCGACGACACGATGCCGATCGTCGGGGCCGTCCCGGGGCACGAGGGCCTCTTCGTCGCCACTGGCTACGGCGCGGCCGGACTCACGATGGGCCCGTTGCTCGGTGATGCCCTGGCCCGCTGCATCGTCGGCGACCCGGCGCCGGAGCTCGACGCCCTGCACCCGACGACGTCCGCCGCGACCGCCTGAGCCCTCAGGGCACCTGCACGAACCGCGGTGCCCCGCGGTCCCGCAGCTGGAACCCGAGGTGCTGGTACAGCCCGATCGCCCCGGTGTTCCCGGCGGCGGCGTGCATGAGCGGCGTCTCGCCCCGCTGCCGGATGCCGTACGCGACGTCGAGCACCAGGCGCCGACCGAGCCCCTGTCCGCGGAACTCGGCGTCCGTGCACACGGCGCTGATCTCGGTCCACCCTGGCGGGTGCAGGCGCTCCCCGGCCATGGCGATCAGGCGTCCCTCACGCCGGATGCCGACGTAGCGCCCGAGCTCGATCGTGCGGGGCAGGAACGGCCCGGGCTTGGTGCGGGCGATGAGCGCGAGGATCTCGGGGACGTCGTCGGGCGTGAGTTCGACTGCCTCGGGGTCCGGAGCGCCCTCGATGGCCTCGCCGGTGAGCTGCACACCGCCGGCGCTCTCGACCGCGGGCCACCCCTCGGGGACCTCCGCCGACGCACCGACGCCGAAGACCGAACCGGATCCGAGCAGCAGACGGACGTCCTCCCAGTCCTGCGCGGTGGGCCGTTCCGGGATCCCGGTCCACACCGAGACGTCGGGCAGGTACCGCGCGATCTCCCCGCGGCGTTCGGCGAACCGGGCGTGCTCGCCGTTGAGCGAGGCCAGCGCGGGGTTGTCGAGCAGCCGGGTCGGGGTGCCGTCGTCGGCGATGGTGAGGTCGAGGGTCCGGACGGCCTCGCCGCGCGCGTCGCCCCCGCGGAACCCGAGGTCCTCGAGCCGGCGTCGGTCGCCGTCCGCCCACCCGGCGGTGTCGGCGACCACCGCGGCGGCGTAGCGGTTGCGCGCCCGGTCCACGACGTCGCCGACGTCCGCGGTGGCGGTCAGGAGGACCTCTCCGGGTCGGGTCAGGTCGGTCGTCGGGGCATCGGTCGTCATGCGTCCATCCTGCGACTCCACGGGGTTCCCGCGGCGCATCGTTGCACCACGTGACGCGGCGCCCGCTCCTCGCACCGTGCGACGTGCGCTCCGTCACCGTGCGAGGTGCACAACAGTGTGCGAGGCGATCCACCCCGCACGCTGCGCGGAACCTCGCACACTGCGGAGCGCGCCGCCCGCCCCCGCGCTACCGCAGCCGGGACGCCAGGAACCGCACCATCCGGCCGACGAGCTCCGCCCGCGAGGACGCCCGCCGGTACTCGTGCCCCTCGCCCGCGAGCTCGAGGTACTCCACGTCGTGCGACCGCCCCCGCAGCGCCGCCACGACCTGGTGCGCCTCACCGATCGGCACGTTCGTGTCGAGTTCGCCGTGCACGACGAGCAGCGGCGCGGTGACGTCGTCGATCGCCCGCATCGGCGAGAGCGAGTCGAGCAGCGCGGCGTCGTCCACGGGGTGCCCGTACTTCGTGGCGGCTGCCGACGCGATCCACGGTTCGGTGTCCCGGTAGAACGTCGCGAAGTCGCTCATCCCGCAGACCGCGACGCCGGCGGCGAAGACGTCCGGCGTGAAGGCCAGCGACGCGAGGGTGGCGTACCCGCCGTACGAGCGGCCCTCGACGGCGACCCGGGAGCGGTCCGCGTACCCGTTCGACACCAGGAACCGCGCGCAGTCCACGACGTCGGCGAGCGCGTTCCAGCGCAGCGCGAGGTCGTCGGCGTGCACGAAGTCCCGCCCGTACCCGCTGGATCCGCGGATGTTCGGTGCGAACACCGTGATCCCCGCGGCGGCGAGCGCCTGGTGCTGCGGCGAGAAGGTGGGTCGCTCCTGCGACTCCGGTCCGCCGTGCAGGTGCAGCATCGCTGCGCGGCCGGGAGGCACGGCACCGGCATCGGGGTCGCCGCCGGTCGACGACGCGGTCGGCTCCGCGGCCCGGTACAGCCAGCCGGTGAGCTCCAGTCCGTCTCGTGCGGCGAACCGCTCGAGGGTCGGCTCGACGAGGGTCGCCTCCGGCAGCACGGGCACGTCCGTGACCCGGCTCCAGGTGAGCGCGTTCGTGTCGAGTCGCCAGAGTTCGCGTGGCCGGGTGGGGCCCTCGACGGCGAGGATGACGCTCCGCCCGTCGCGGCTGAGGACCGGGTCGGTGACGACGTACCCGGGCAGGTCGGGCACCGGGGTGCGCGAGGCGTCGTGCGTGTTGATGAGGTCGAGTTCGCTGCGGCCGTCGACGTTCCAGACGAGCAGGAGGGTCCGCCCGGCGTCGTCGGCGTCGAGGTACTCGAGCTCCGCCTCGGCGCGCTCGATGATCCGTCGGGGCTGCCCGCGCCACCCGTGCGGTCCGACGGGCTGCGCGACGAGCTGCCGACGCGGCAGGCCGGCCTCGGTCGCGACGTAGGCGACGAGCGGGCTGGTCTCGCTCGCGGGCGAGGGTCGGAGGAACGCGATCTCCGCCGAGCCGTCCGGCGGGTCGGTCAGGAGTGCCTGGCTCTCGTCCGTCAGCCGGTCGACCACGACGACGAACTCGTTGCCGCGCTGACCGTCCCGGAGCACGACGAGGCGTTCCTCGACGGAGAGGTCGAGGATGTGGATGAGCTCCCCGACGGCGAGGTCGTCGCGGTCACCGGAGACGGGGTCGACGAGGTACGAGCGTGCCGGCTGCTCGGGTTCGGTGGAGGGCAGGGTGATGACGACCCGGTGCCCGCTGCGGCTCCACGGTCCGAGTTCGGCGTGCTGGTACCGCGAGCCGGCGATCTGCGCGGCGTCGCTGCCGTCCGGGCGCACCACCCACACCTGCTGCTTCACGCCGCCGTCGGTCGCGATCGCCACGGCCAGCCACTCTCCGTCGGAGGACCACGTGACCCGGATCACCGGGTCGTCGGACAGCCGGATCCGGACGGGTTCGGACGGAGCACCGTCGACGACGACGTCCTGCACGAAGACCTCGGGGCTGCCGTGCCGGTCGCTGACGAACGCCACCCGGCGCGCGTTGCGCGTCATGGTGGGCCCCCACGATCCCCAGGCCGCGACGAGGCGCTCGCCCAGGTCGACCGCCTGCTCGACGCGGGCCGACGACGCGACGGGTGCCGCGCCTCCAGGCCCGCTCACCGCACCCCCTGGTGCTGCAGCCACATCTCGATCAGGCCGAGCTGCCAGAGCGCGTTCGCGCCGATCTCGGTCCGCGTGCTGTTCGGGTCCTGGAGCATCCGCTCGACGGTACCCGGGTCGAAGAGCCCGCGTTCCCGCGCCTCCGGGGCGTGCAGCGCCTGCCGGACGCGCTCCAGGTAGGGCCCCTCGAGCTGCCGGATCGCCGGCACCGGGAAGTACCCCTTCGTCCGGTCGATGACGGCGTCCGGCACGATGCCGCGGGCCGCACGCTTCATGACGCCCTTGCCGCCGTCCGCGAGCTTGAGCTCGGGCGGGATCGCTCCGGCGAACTCGACGAACTCGTGGTCGAGGAACGGCACGCGCGCCTCGAGTCCCCACGCCATCGTCATGTTGTCGACGCGCTTCACCGGGTCGTCGACGAGCATCGTCATCGTGTCGCTGCGGAGCGCGGCGTCGACGCTGGTCTCCGCTCCCGGGACCGCGAACGAGGCGTCCACGAACGCCGACGGGGTGTCGTCGTCGCTCCGCCAGCGCTCCCCGAGCAGCGGCTGGAGCGCCGGCCAGCGGCGGTCCATGAACACCGAACGGTAGACCTCGGCGGCCTGGTCCCGCGGGACGGACGCGAGCGGCGGGTACCAGCTGTACCCGCCGAGCACCTCGTCGGCACCCTGGCCGGACTGCACGACCTTGACGTGCTGCGAGACCTCTTGGGAGAGCAGGTAGAACGCGACGCAGTCGTGGCTGACCATCGGCTCGCTCATCGCCTGGATCGCGCCGTCGATGCCGTCGAGCAGGCGCGACGACGGGATCCGGATGCGGTGGTGGTCGGTGCCGAAGTGGCGCGCGACCTCGTCGGAGTACTCGAACTCGTCGCCGGACTCCCCGCCCGCCGACTCGAAGCCGATGCTGAACGTGGCGAGGTCCTGCTGCCCGGCCTCGGCGAGCAACGCCACCACGAGGGACGAGTCGATCCCGCCGGACAGCAGCACGCCGACCGGCACGTCGGCCACCATGCGGCGCTCCACGGCGGTGCGGAGCTTCTCGGTGAAGCCCTCCTGCCAGTCCTGCTCGCTCCAGTCCGCCTTGTCCGGGTCGCGCTCGAAGCGGGGCTCCCAGTAGGTGGTATCGCGGAACGTGCCGGACGGTTCGATCACCCGGACGGTGGCGGGTGGCAGCTTGCCCACGCCGGACAGGATCGTCCGCGGCGCCGGGACGATGGAGTGGAAGGTCATGTACGACGCGAAGGCGACCGGGTCGATGGAGGTGTCGACGCTGCCCCCGGGTCCGCCGTTGCCGGCGAGGATCGCCGGCAGGGAGCTCGCGAAGCGGAGCCCGCCCGGGACCTCGGCGACGTACAGGGGCTTGATGCCGAGCCGGTCGCGGGCGAGCACGAGTCGACCGCTCGCGTGCTCCCAGATCGCGATCGCGAACATCCCGATCAGGTGGTCGACGAACGCGGTGCCCCACTCGGCGTACGCGGCGACGATGACCTCGGTGTCCGAGGTCGAGTCGAACGTGTGCCCCTTGCCGTGCAGCTCGTCGCGGAGCTGCCGGTAGTTGTAGACCATGCCGTTGTAGGCGATCGTCAGTCCGAGCCGCGGGATCACCATCGGCTGGGCCCCGGCCGTGGACAGGTCGACGATCGACAGCCGGCGGTGCCCGAGCGCCACCGGCCCCCGTGCCCACAGTCCGTCGCCGTCGGGGCCGCGGTGCCGCAGGCACCCGGTCATGCGTGCCACCGCACCGACGTCCGGGGACGTCCCGTCGAACCGGATCTCGCCCGCGAGTCCACACATCAGCTGTCCCCTGCCGTTCCGATGATCCAGGTGTCCTTGGCGCCGCCACCCCGCGAGGAGTTCACGACCATGCTGCCCTCCGGTGCGACGCGGGTGAGCGCGACGTCGGCGAGGTGGGTGTCGTCCGGACCGGTGCCCGTGACGTACACGAAGGCGCGGAGGTCGACGTGCCGGGGGTCGAGCCCCGCCGGACCGATCGTCGGGTGGGACGAGAGCTGCACGACCTCCTGCCCGACCCAGCCCGCGGGGTCCGCCGCGATCGCGCGCCGTCGCTCGGCGACCTCGGGGGCGCTCGCGCTTGGACCGATGAGGACGTCCCTGCCGCCCTCGCCGTCGACCGGCTTCGTGACGAGTTCGCCGACGCGGTCGAGCACGGAGAGCCGTTCGCCCTCGATGCTCGTGCGGTAGGTGGGCACCGAGTCGAGCAGGGGCTTCTCGTCGAGGTAGTACCAGATGAGGTCGGGCACGTTGACGTACATCGCCTTGTCGTCGACGAGCGCGTTGCCGGGGGCGTTCGCCAGGTGCACCCGTCCGGCTTCGGCCGCGTCGAGGATCCGGGCGCCCAGGTCCGGGGTGCGCTCGGTGGTCAGGGCGCTCGCGTCCCGGTCGATCCGCAGGTACAGCCCGTCCAGGACCTCGCCGGTCGCCGCGACGACGACGTGGCCGTCGCGGACGTCCAGGTCGGTGTCGGCCAGGAGGCGCAACCCGGCCCCGTCGGCCAGCCTGCGGTGCTCGAACCACGCGCCGGCGGCGGGGCCGTCGCTGATCAGTGCGATCACCGGGTCCGGGTTGCCGGTGACGGCGGTCGCGTTGGTCCGCAGGGTGTCGCGGAGGCGCGCGGTGACGTTCGCCGGGTCGCGCAGGTTCGCGGGACGCGGCGCGTCCGGCACGACGTCGTCCATCAGCTCACGGAGGGCGATGCCGTACGCGACGCCCGAGGGCGACCGGACGTTGTCCTCGAGGACGCGCCACCCGCCGAACTCGTTCCGGACCAGGTCGAAGCCCATCACCGGCGCTCGGACGGCCGACGCGGGGAGGCGCGACGCGTCCGGGTCCCAGCCGTTCGCACCGACGAACTGGTGTGCGTCCATCGCGCCGTCCGCGACGATCCGCTGCTCGCCGTACGCGTCGCGCAGGAACAGCTCGACGGCACGGGCCCGCTGCGACAGGCCGGCGGCGAGCTGGCTCCACTCGTAGGCGCTGATCGTCCGCGGGACGAGGTCGCACCCGAAGGCCTGGACGCCACCGTCGACGACGAACCCGACCTCGTGCTCGCGGGTCCAGGCGTCACGGGCGGCGCACCGGTCGATCGTGGTCTCGGCGTCCCAGTCGCGGAAGAACAGGGCGAGGTCCCGGAAGGCGGGGCGCGGTCGGGCACCGGGGCCGACCGCCTCGTCGCCGGCGCGGACGCGGTACGACGGCAGCGTCACGGTCGGGTGCTCGCTGCGGCCGGACGGCGTACCGGCGGTGTCCTCGACCACAGAGGCAACGACGTCGTCGAGCTCGCCGCGCTCGGCGTACGCGGTGCGCTGCCGGTCGGTGGAGTTGCCGCGGGCGAGGGTGTCCTCGGCGAGTTCGGCCACGGTGCTCCAGTCCCCGAGCTCCTCGAGTTCCGGGCGGAGGCGGGAGACGAGCTGCCGGACGGCGGTCTCGGCGGGGAGCCGTTCCGGGTGCTGCCCGAGGCCGAGCAGTTCGCCGGTCAGTCCACCGCGGGCCGCCTGCCACATCGCGGCCCGGTGCAGGGGCTCGCTCCGGGGGTGCCACTCGGCACCGGACTCGACCGCCTTCTCGGCCTTCCGGACGGCCGCCCGGAACAGCCCGGCGATCAGGACCGCGTCGTCGACGATCGGCGTCGCGTCGCAGACCCGCAGCTCGAGCGTCGGCGCGTGCGACGAGGGGCGGACGTCGAAGTACGCCATCTTCTTGTCCGCGATGACGCCGGATGCGATGAGGTCGTCGAGCACCTTGTCGTACTCGGCCGCGTCGGACACGCGCCCGAAACTGCCGGCGGACGGCCAGCGCTGCCAGATGATGCTGCGGAACGACGAGTACCCGGTGTCCTGCCCGTTCCAGAACGGACTCGAGGCACTGAGCGCCAGCAGCACGGGCAGCACCGGGGCCACCCGCTGGGCGATCTGCACCGCCAGGTCGCGGTCGCTCACCCCGACGTGCACCTGCAGGCCGCAGATGAGCTGTTCGTCGACGAGCATCCGGTACTGCTCCTGCATGCGGCCGTACCGGCCACCGCTCGTCAGCTCGAAGTCGGCGTACTCGGAGCGCGGCGCGGTACCGGCCGCTGCGATCGTGACACCCGCGGGGGCGATCGCGGCGCTCAGCTCGGTGCGGAGGTCGACGATCACCCGTCTGAGGTCGTCGAGGGTGCGCACCACGGGGGTGTTCGTCTCGATGGTGGTCCGCTGGAGTTCCGCGCCGAAGCGATCGGCGGGCAGCTTGGGCAGAAGGCGCGGGGCCTTCGCGGAAAGTCGGCCGGACTCGAGGTCGATGAGGTGCAGTTCTTCCTCGGCGCCGAGCGTCAGCTCTGCACTCATGGCTGGAACCTACCGTCGCCACCATCGGTTCCGCCCGGGCCGCCGCCGATCTTCGCATGTTCGAAACACGGGGTACAGCGGTGCTGTGAGCGTCAGCACGCCGGCACGTAGGAACGAAGGATGCCCACCACCGTGTTCTGCCTGCACGCCCTCGGCTCGAGTTCCGAGGAGTTCGTGGGCCTCCGCACCCGCCTCGCCGGCACGCTCGACCTCGTCGGGATCGACCTGCCCGGCTTCGGGACGAGCACCGCCGCGACCGGGACCACCGTCGAGGAGATGGTCGTGCTCGTCGAGCGGGCGATCGGTCGCAGTGGCGTCACCGAGTGGGCGCTGCTCGGGCACTCGATGGGCGGCAAGGTCGCCTCCGTGGTGGCCTCCCGCTCCGTCGACGGGTCCAACGGCCTGTTCGGGCTCCGGGCCGTGGTGCTGCTCGCCGCGTCGCCGCTGTCGCCGGAGCCGATGGACGACGAGCGCCGCGCGACCATGCTCGGGTGGGCGGCCGACGGCGAGATCGGACCGGACGAGGCCGAGACCTTCGTCGACGCGAACACCGCGTCCCGCCTGGCACCCGAAGCGCACGCCACCGCCGTGCACGACGTGCAGCGCGCCGTGCCGCAGGCCTGGACCGACTGGCTCGTCCGCGGCAGCCGCGAGGACTGGTCGACCGTGTTCCCCGCGAACCCCGTCCCCGCGCTCGTGCTCGCCGGCGCCGAGGATGGCGACCTCGGCCCGGACGCCCAACGCTCGCTGAACCTGCCGCAGTGGTCCGCCGGCGAGTTCGACGTCGTCCCCGGGGCCGCGCACCTGCTGCCGTGGGAGCAGCCGGACGAGGTCGCCGACCGCATCCGGGACTTCTGGCGCCGACGCGTCGACCACGGTCCCGTCGTCCCCACCGACACCGCCCGGGTGATCGCCTCGCCACGCGTCAGCGCCCGCACCCGCGGGATCCTCGCCGTCCGGTCGCTGCCCGACGCCCCCGACCGCGAGCCCCGTGCCCTCACCCGAAGGCAGCTCGACACCCTCCGTGCCGTCGCCCGGGTCGTCGTGCCGCAGCCCGGCGACCGGCCGATCGACCTCGCGCTGCGCATCGACGACCAGCTCGCCGACGGACTCGGGGACGGCTGGCGCCCGGACGGACTGCCCGCCGACGTCGACGCGTACCGTGCAGGGCTCGACGTTCTGCAGACGGATGCGGCCCAGGGCGACGAGCACCTCGCCGGTGTCCTGGAGTCGATCACCGCGGGCGAGTACACACCGGTGTCAGGGGGCCTGGACTCCGGGCAGCTGCAGGCCTGGGCCGAGGACGCTGCCGTCGACCTGGCGAAGCAGTGGATGGCGCACCCCGCGACGATGGCCGCGGTCGACTACGACGGGTTCGCCAACGGCGGCGACGGGCTCCGCAAGCAGGGCTTCCTGCTGCTCGGTGCCGACGAACGCGAAGCATGGGAACCGACGGGAGCCGCACGATGAGACTCGACCACCAGCGCCACCACAGCGAGGACGAGGTCGTCGACGTGGTCGTCGTCGGCACCGGAGCCGGCGGCGCCCCCCTCCTCGCCAGCCTCGCCCGACGTGGTCTCAGCGTCGTGGCGCTCGAGGCCGGTCCGAACACCGAGCCGGACGACCACACCCCCGACGAGGTCGAGGCCCCCGGCGACATCAACTGGATGGACGAGCGGATCAGCGGCGGGAGCGCACCGACCGCCTTCGGACCGAACAACAGCGGCACCGGCGTCGGCGGCTCGACCCTGCACTGGGGCGCCTTCACGCCGCGGCCGAACGCGCACGACATCCGGCTCCGCACCGACTCCGGGCAGGGCGAGGACTGGCCGATCGACCACGCCGAGCTCACCGGCTGGATCGAGCAGGTCGAGCACGACGTCGGCGTCGCCGGTCCCGCGCACTACCCGTGGGACCCGGCCCGCCGCTACCGGATGGGACCGCCGGCCCGGAACGCCTCGTCGGACATGATGATCCGCGGTGCCGCGGCCGTCGGCATCACGGCGACGGACGCCCCCGTCGGCCTGACCACCGAGGACCGGCACCAGGAGCACCACGGCCTCCGGCAGGCGTGCGTCGCGTGCGGTTCCTGCCACCAGGGCTGCCGGAACGGCGCGAAGGTGTCGACGGACACCACGTACCTGCCGGCCGCGGTCGCGTTCGGTGCCGAGATCCGCGCCGAGGCGTTCGTGCACGGCATCGAGCTCGACGCCCGCGGCGAGGTCGAGGCGGTCGTGTACCGCCAGGACGGTCGCGACCACCGGCAGCGCTGCCGGGCGCTCGTGCTCGCAGCTGGCGGGATCGAGACGCCCCGACTGCTGCTGCACACCGGGCTCGCGAACAGCAGCGGTCAGGTCGGCCGGAACTTCACGGCGCACGGCGCCACCCAGGTGTGGGCGACGTTCGACGAGTCGATGCGGTCGTACCGCGGGTACCCGTCGTCGATCATCACCGAGGACTTCGTCCGTCCGGCCGACGCGGACTTCGCGGGCGGCTACCTCATCCAGAGCCTCGGCGTGCAGCCGCTGACCCTCGCCACCTCGCTCGTGCGGGGCGGCGGCCTGCGCGGGGCCGAACTCGTCCGTGCCCTGCAGGACTACCCGCGGATGGCCGGTGTCGGCATCAACGCCGAGTGCCTGCCGTACGACGACAACCGGCTGGTCCTCGCAGACGAACTGGACGAGAACGGGGTGCCGAAGGCCCGCGTGACGTTCTCGCCCGGGTCGAACGAGGAGGCCATCACGAAGCACGCGGTCCGCACCATGACGGCGATCGTCGAGGCCGCCGGGGGGAAGGACGTCCGGGTCCTCGACCGCACGGCGCACACCGTCGGCACCGCCCGCATGGGCACGGACGCGGGGAACTCGGTCGTGGACGACGCCGGTCGGTCGTGGGACGTGCCGAACATGTGGATCGTCGACAACTCGGTCTTCCCGAGCTCCCTCATCGCGAACCCGGCGCTGACGATCATGGCGCTGTCGCTCCGCACCGCCGACCGCCTGCTCCGCGCTGGACGGTGAAGTATCACGTAGGCTGATGACGGGAGGACCCCACCGCCGGGTGGTGCTCCCGGGCAAGGGTGAAGCCCACCACCGCGCCAACGGTGATGGGCTTCGATCTGCTCTCCGAGTGGAAAGCCGAGGACGGGCAAAATCCGTTCCCGAGTCCAACGCTCGGGTCCAGTGTAATCGAGCTCCGGCCCGATCGCACGCCCGTCCCAGCCCACCGCTCCTCGTGTCCGCCGGCGCTGACACCGGAGGTGGTCTCGATGTCGAACGACACCGATCCCAAGCCCAGGCGTCAGGTGCTCTGGCTGGGGGTCGCGGGCTTGCTCGTGAACCTCGCCAGGCTCCTCGTCGACCTGGTCCGGAAGGACTGAGACAGGGCTCCCCGCACTCGCGTACGACGAGTGCGGGGAGCTCCGGGCGTCAGCCGCGCGTCCGGGTCAAGCGCCGGTTCAGCGCCCCGTTCAGCAGCGCGACGAGCAGCCCGACCGCGAACACCAGCGTCCCGAAGCACAGCACCTGCGGCGGCATCCCGGCCTTCGCGGCGCCGTACACGAACAGCGGGAACGTCACAGAGGGCCCGGCGACGAACGACGTGATCACGTAGTCGTCGATCGACATCGCCAGCGCCAGGAGTCCCGCTGCGAGCATGCCAGGCGCGAGCAGCGGAAGCGTCACGAGCCGGAACGCCTGGAACGGTGTCGCCCCGAGATCGCCCGCGGCCTCCTCAAGCGCCCGGGAGGTCCCGGCGATCCGCGCTCGGAGCACCACCACCACGTACGCGACGTCGAACGCGACGTGCGTCAGCAGCACGGTGAGGAACCCGGTGCCGAGGCCGATCGACAGGAAGAACGACAGCGACGCCGACCCGACGACGATCGACGGCGCCGCGATGTCCGCGAAGACGACCGCGTTGACGGCACCGCGCCCGAAGAACCTGTACCGCTCGAGCGCCAGGGCCAGCGGCAGACCGATCGCGACGGAGATCAGGGCGGCCAGGAACGCGATGACGACCGAGGTGACGAACGCCTGGCCGAGCCCGGAGACGTTCACGAGGTTCGCGTACCAGTAGGTCGTGAAGCCGTTCCAGGCGAACGACAGCCGGTTCGTCGGGGCGTCGTTGAACGAGTACACGATCATGTAGACGATCGGCACCAGGGTGATGGCGATGACGACCCAGTACACGATGGCGAGCCACGGCCCGCGACGGTTCACGCCGTGCCGGCCGGGCAGGCGACCGGTCGCGCCGGTGACGGGCGACGTCGGGGCGGTGGACGAGCGGGTCGGTGCGACGGCGGTCATACGAGGTCCTCGAGGTCGTCGGTGCCGGACACGCGGGCGTAGATGAACAGGATGATGCCGAGCACGACCATGAGGACGGTCGACAGCGCGGCGGCGACGTTGTACTGCTGGTTGCCGGAGTAGGCGTCCTGGATCGCCTGGCCGATCGTGTACGTGTTCGTGCCGCCGAGCAGCGCCGAGTTCACCGGGTCCCCCACGCAGTCGATGAACACGAGCAGCACGCCGGCGAAGATGCCGGACCGGGACAGCGGGAGGGTGGTGTGCCAGAACGCCCGGAACTTCCCGGCGTACAGGTCGTTGGCGGCCTCACCGAGCCGGGGGTCGATGCGCTCGAGTGCGGCGTAGATCGGCAGCACCATGAACGCCAGGTCGTTGTACGCGTCGCCGAAGATGACCGCGCCGCCGGTGCCGAGGATGTGGAAGTCCTTGCCGGCGATCCCGATCCCCTGCAGGAAGGTGACGACCGGCCCCTGCGACGCGAGCACGAACGCCCACATGTCGGTCCGGATGATGAACGAGACCAGGAAGCTGACGAACACGAGCATGAGCAGCGGGTTCTTCCACCGCGGCGAGACCCGGAACGCGATGAAGTACGCGACCGGGTACCCGACGATGATGGTCACCAGCGTTGCAGCGAAGCCGTACCAGAGCGATCGGAGCAGGAACGTCAGGTACGGCACCTGCGGGTCGACGAACAGCGACGAGTAGATCCCGAAGTTCCACGTGAACGTGTAGCCGTCGTCCGGGTTGCCCGACATGAGCGAGACGATGAGCCCGGACACGAGTGGGATGACGAAGAACACGCAGAGGTAGGCGGTGCCGACCAGGGCGAGTAGGAACGGCGTGCTCCGACGCCGGCCCCGCCGGACCGGCACCGACGGCGGCGCGCCCACCGACAGGGCGGTCACGACTGCACCACCGCGTTGAAGATGCCGTTCCACTCCGAGTACTCGTCGTAGTTCTTGAACACGCGGAACTCGTGCGACTTCGCCAACACCTCTTCCGACGGGAACACCAGCGGACTGTCCGCCACGGTCGGGTCGTCGAGCTCGTTCCGGACGTAGTCCTCGGCGCCGGGCACCGGGCAGACGTAGTTGACGTAGTCCTCGACGATGCCGGCGGCCTTCGGCGTGTAGTAGAAGTTCATCCACTCCAGCGCAGACACCGGGTTCGAGGCCTGCCGCGGGATGAGCATGTTGTCGTGCCAGGTCATCTGCCCCTCCTCGGGCGTGACGAACTCCAGGTGCGGGAACCCGGACTGCTGCGCCTGGAACACGTCGCCGGACCACGCCTGGGTGATCCAGGTGTCACCGTTCTCGAGCCGGTTGATGTAGCTCTGGTCGTAGAACCCGGTGACGTTCGGCCGGAGCTGCCGGAGCCACTCCTGCGCCTTCCGCCAGTCCGCCGGCGTCGACTGCTCCGGAGCGATCCCGAGCGCGAGCAGTGCCAGGGAGCCGAGCTCGGTGTTGTCGCTCATCAGCCCGATGCGCCCCGTGAACGCGGGATCGAGGAGGTCCTTGAACGAGGTGATCTTCCGGCCGGTGTACTTCGGGTTGTACGCGAGCCCCGTGAACCCGGTCTGCCACACGACCGAGTGCTTGTTGCCCGGGTCGTAGATCGGGTCCTTCACCGAGTCGGACGCGTTCGCGGCGAAGTTCGGCAGCCGCGAGTGGTCGAGTTCGCAGACGAACCCGTTGTCGATCATCTCGGTGAGCTCGTACCCGTTCGTCATCACGACGAGGTCGTAGCCGGTGGCACCCTGCGCCCGGAGGATCGGCGAGACGGTCGCGTAGAAGGTCGCGTTGTCCTGGATGACCGCCTGGTAGTCGACCGCGATGCCGGTCTCCCGCTTGAACAGTGCGAGCGACTCGGACTTGCCGTGGTCGGAGTCGATGTACAGCGGCCAGTTCGCGAAGTTGAGTTCCTTGGTCGGCTTCGCGTCCTTCCAGAACGCCGTCCAGTCGACGGCGGGACCCATCGACGCCGCGGATCCCTTGATGCTGCACCCGGCGAGGAGGGCGGCGACGGCGGCAGCGCCGCCACCGGCGAGGAACCCCCGCCGGCTCACCCGCGCGGACGTCAGTCCGCGCACCAGGTCGGGGCGACTCACGCGACGGCTCCTGCCGTGGCGGGTGCGGACTGGAGGCGCGGGTCGGCTCCGGCGGTGACGGTCGCGTCGGACGCGGGGTGCGCCTCCAGGCCGAAACCGTGGTCGACGCCCCACGTGAGCCAGACCTCGGTGCCGGCCGCGATCCGCGGCCCGCCCTTCGAGTTCTGCGCGAAGACCGAGACGCGACCCGCGCCGGGGACGTCGACGAGGTACTGGGTGCTGACGCCGGAGAACGAGACGTCGACGACGCGACCCGGGCCGAGGATGTTGCGGCCGGCCTCGTGCGCCGGCTCGGCGGTGCGGATCTTGAGCTTCTCCGGCCGGACGCCGACGACCACGCGGCCGGACGTCGCGACGGCACGCGCAGCCGGGACGGCGAGGGTACCGGCCCCTGTCGCGACCACGAGCAGGCCGCCCTCGGTGCCGCGGACCTCGCCCTCGAGCAGGTTCGACTGGCCGAGGAAGTTCGCGACGAACGCGGTCCGGGGCAGCTCGTACAGGTCCTGGGGGCTGCCCATCTGCTCGATGCGGCCGCCGTTCATGACGGCGACCGTGTCGGCCATCGTCATCGCTTCCTCTTGGTCGTGGGTGACGTGCAGGAAGGTCAGCCCGACGTCAGCCTGGATCGTCTTCAGCTCGAGCTGCATCTGGTGCCGGAGCTTCAGGTCAAGCGCGCCGAGCGGTTCGTCGAGCAGGAGCAGCGCCGGCCGGTTCACGATCGCCCGGGCGAGGGCGACGCGCTGCTGCATGCCGCCGGAGAGCTGGGCGGGACGCTTGTTCGAGGAGTCGTCGAGCTCGACCAGGTGCAGGGCCTCGCGCGCCTTCGTCATCGGGTCCGGGATCCGGCGGCGCTTCAACCCGAACGCGACGTTGTCGAGGACGCTCATGTGCGGGAACAGCGCGTAGTTCTGGAACACCGTGTTGACCGGCCGCTGGTACGGCTTCGTGTCGGTGACGTCCCGCCCGCCGATCGTGATCGTGCCGCTCGTGGGTTCCTCGAGCCCGGCGACGAGCCGCAGCGTCGTGGTCTTCCCGCAGCCGGAGGGGCCGAGCAGGGCGAAGAACGACCCCGCGGGGACGGTCAGGTCGAGCGCGTCGACCGCGGTGTGCCCGGGGAAGGACTTGGTGATCTGTTCGAGCCGGAGATCGGCTCCCGATTCGGCGAAGGTGCCGGTCACTGCCATGGTGCCTCCTGCTACTGGTGCTGCTCGGGTCGGGCTCGGTGTCGTCGCTGGGTCAGGCGATGTAGGACATGACGTGCTTGATGCGGGTGTAGTCGTCGAAGCCGTACTGCGACAGGTCCTTGCCGTAGCCGGAGTGCTTGAAGCCGCCGTGCGGCATCTCGGCCACGATCGGGATGTGGGTGTTGATCCACACGCAGCCGAAGTCGAGGTCACGGGCGAAGCGCATGGCCCGCCCGTGGTCCGTCGTCCACACCGAGCTCGCCAGGCCGTACTCGACGCCGTTCGCCCAGCGGAGTGCCTCGTCCTCGGTGGAGAAGCGCTGCACCGTCTGCACCGGGCCGAAGATCTCCTGCTGCACGGCGCGGTCGTCCTGCCGCAGCCCCGAGACGATCGTGGCCTGGTGGAAGTAGCCGCGGTCACCGACACGACTGCCGCCGAGTGCGATCGAGGCGTGGTCGGGGAGCGTGTCGACGAAGGACTGGACGTGGGCGAGCTGGTTCGCGTTGTTCACCGGGCCGAAGTACGGGGTGGGCGCGTCCGGGCCGGTCTGCGCGTCCGCCCGGGCGGCTTCGGCGAGCGCGGACACGAACTCGTCGTGGATGCCGTCCTGCACGAGCAGGCGGGTGGCGGCGGTGCAGTCCTGCCCGGCGTTGAAGAACCCGGCGGCGACGATGCCCGCGACCGCTGACGGGATGTCCGCGTCGTCGAACACGATCACCGGGGCCTTGCCGCCGAGCTCGAGGTGCGTGCGCTTCAGGTCCCCTGCGGCGGCGCGGGCCACTTCCATGCCGGCGCGGACGGAGCCCGTGATGGACACGAGCTGCGGCGTCGGGTGGTCGATCATGGCGGCGCCGGTGGTGCGGTCCCCCACGACGACGTTGAGGACGCCCGGCGGCAGGAACTCGGCGGCGACCTCGGCGAGGAGCAGGGTGGAGAGCGGCGTGGTGTCGCTCGGCTTGAGGACGGTCGTGTTCCCCGCGGCGAGCGCCGGGGCGAACTTCCACACCGCCATGTTGAGCGGGTAGTTCCACGGGGTGACCTGGGCGACGACGCCGATCGGCTCACGGCGGACGAACGAGGTGTGGTCGGGCATGTACTCGCCGGCGCTGCGCCCCTCGAGGTTCCGGGCAGCCCCGGCGAAGAACCGGATCTGGTCGACGGACAGCAGGATCTCGTCCTCGACCAGGGTGGCGCGGGGCTTCCCGGTGTCGAGCGACTCGAGGTCGGCGAACTCCTCGGCCCGCTGCTCCACCGCGTCGGCGATCCGGAAGAGCGCGAGCTGGCGTTCCCCGGGGGTGGTGCGGCGCCAGGTCGCGAACGCCGTGCCCGCGGCCGTGAACGCGGCATCGACGTCGGCCGCGGTCGACACGGGCGAGGTGCCGTAGACCCGCTCGGTCGTCGGGTCGACCAGGTCGAACGCGCTGTCGGCACGCGACTCGACGGACGTGCCCCCGACGAAGTTGCGCACCTCGTGCGTCTCCGTCGCTGTCTTCGTCGTGTCCAGCATGGCGGCGATACTGGCACGGAATCCGGTGGCACGGAAGAAGAATCCGCAGGTTGTGGAGAACCGTAACAACGGAAATCGTCGCGAAACACGGTGTTCACAACGAAATCCCTTGCTTTCTCGCGAAGGTCACTGCAATGCTGTGCGGCATGGCGGCAGCACCACGACGTCCCGGACCGATCGACGACACCTCGAAGCGGATCATCGAGCAACTCCAGGCGGACGGGCGCCGTCCGTACGGCGAGATCGGCAAGGCCGTCGGTCTCAGCGAGGCGGCGGTCCGGCAGCGCGTCCAGAAGCTCACCGAGACCGGCGTCATGCAGATCGTCGCGGTCACCGACCCCATGCAGCTCGGCTTCCACCGGCAGGCGATGATCGGCATCCGCGTGAACGGCGACACCCGCAAGGTGGCCGACGCGCTCGAGCAGCTCCCGGCGGTCGACTACCTCGTGATGACGGCCGGCAGCTTCGACCTCATGGTGGAGGTCGTCTGCGAGGACGACGACGACCTCATCGAGCTGCTCAACGGCACGATCCGGGCCATCCCGGGCGTGACCGCCACCGAGACCTTCGTCTACCTGCAACTCCGCAAACAGCTCTACGACTGGGGAACGCGATGACCATGTCCGACCAGACCACCCGCCTCGGCTCCTACGACCCGTTCGCCCCGGTCGACGATGCCGCCCTGCAGCAGAAGTCCCGCGACCACCTGTGGATGCACTTCGCCCGGCACGGTGCGAACCAGGCCGGCGCCGACGTGCCGATCATGGTCCGTGGCGAGGGGCACCACGTCTACGACAGCCACGGCAAGGGCTACATCGACGGGCTCTCCGGCCTGTTCGTCGTCGCCGCCGGGCACGGCCGGAAGCGTCTGGCCGAGATGGCCGCGAAGCAGGCCGAGACGCTGTCGTTCTTCCCGATCTGGTCGTACGCGCACCCCGCGGCGATCGAGCTCGCGGACCGCCTGGCGGACCACGCGCCGGGCGACCTCAACAAGGTGTTCTTCTCGACCGGTGGCGGCGAGGCCGTCGAGACCGCGTTCAAGCTCGCGAAGTACTACTGGAAGCTCCGCGGCAAGCCGATGAAGCACAAGGTGATCTCCCGCGCAGTCGCCTACCACGGCACCCCGCAGGGCGCGCTCGCGATCACCGGCATCCCGGCGATGAAGCAGATGTTCGAGCCGCTCGCCCCCGGTGGCTTCCGCGTCCCGAACACGAACTACTACCGCGCGGCCGAGATGGGCTTCGCCGGCGAGAGCGAGGAGGAGTTCGGCTTCTGGGCGGCCGAGCGCATCCGCGAGATGATCGAGTTCGAGGGCCCGGACACCGTCGCCGCGGTCTTCCTCGAGCCCGTGCAGAACTCCGGCGGCTGCTTCACCCCGCCGCCCGGGTACTTCCAGCGGGTCCGCGAGATCTGCGACGAGTACGACGTCCTGCTGGTCTCCGACGAGGTCATCTGCGCGTTCGGCCGCATCGGCACGATGTTCGCGTGCGACACGTACGACTTCGTGCCGGACATGATCACCTGCGCGAAGGCGATGACCTCCGGGTACTCCCCCATCGGCGCGACGATCATCAGCGACAAGCTGTTCGAGCCGTTCTCGAAGGGCGACACGACGTTCTACCACGGCTACACGTTCGGCGGGCACCCGGTCTCGGCCGCCGTCGCGATGGAGAACCTCGACATCTTCGAGGAAGAGGGTCTTCTGCAGAACGTCCAGCAGAACGCCCCGCTCTTCAAGGCCGAGCTCGACACCCTGCTCGACCTGCCCATCGTCGGCGACGTCCGCGGCGCCGGGTACTTCTACGGCATCGAGCTCGTGAAGGACAAGGCCACGAAGACGACCTTCGACGACGACGAGTCGGAGCGCCTACTCCGCGGGTTCCTCTCCAAGGCGCTGTTCGACGCCGGGTTGTACTGCCGCGCCGACGACCGTGGCGACCCGGTCGTGCAGCTCGCTCCGCCGCTCACCATCGGGCAGCCGGAGTTCCGCGAGATCACCTCGATCCTGCGGAGCGTGCTGTCCGAGGCCGCGTCGAAGATCTGACCGTGACCGGCTACCGGGGCGTCTCGTTCTGGCTCGACGCGCTCGTGTCCTCCGGACGCGACGACCTGACGCCCCGGCAGCCGCTCGACGGCGACACCACGGCGGACGTGTGCATCGTCGGGGCTGGACTGACGGGTCTCTGGACCGCGTGGTACCTGCACCAGGCCGACCCGCGCCTCCAGATCGTCGTCGTGGAACGCGAGATCGCGGGGTTCGGCGCGTCCGGACGCAACGGGGGTTGGTGCTCCGCCCTGTTCCCGCGCTCCGCCGCCTCGATCGCCGAGGAGCACGGCCGCGACGCGGCCCTCGCCCTGCGCGCCGCGATGCGCGACACCGTCGACGAGGTCGGACGCGCCGCGTCCGAAGCCGAGGTCGACTGCGACTTCGTCAAGGGCGGGACCGTCCTCTACGCCCGCTCCGCCGTGCAGGAGCGCGCAGCGCGCGCCGAGGTCGACTCGTCCGCCGCGTGGGGCGACGACATGACGTACCGCGACGGTCGCCCGGGCGACGCGGCCGGTTCGGCCGGCGTCGCGTGGACCCCGGACTGCGCGCGCGTCCAGCCCGCAGCGTTGGTGCGTGGCCTGGCGGCCGCCCTGGAGGCACGGGGCGTCCGGATCGCGGAGCACACGCCCGCCGTGTCGTGGGCTCCAGGGCGTGTGGTCACGACACGAGGGACCGTCTCGGCCGGTGCCGTGGGGATCGCGGTCGAGGGGTACGGTGCGCAGCTCGCGCAGACACGGCGGCGGATCCTGCCGCTGTACTCGCTCATGATCGCGACCGCACCGCTGCCGTCCGCGGTGTGGGACCGCATCGGCCTGGAGCACGGGCAGACCTTCTCGGACTACCGGCACCTGCTCGTCTACGGCCAGCGGACCGCGGACGACCGCCTCGCGTTCGGCGGCCGGGGCGCCCGGTACCACTGGGGGTCGTCGATCACGGCGGGGTACGACCGGGTGCCGCGCGTCTTCGCGCACCTCCGCTCGGCGCTCGTCGACCTGTTCCCAGCCGTGGCCGACGCCCCCGTCACCCACACCTGGGGCGGCCCGCTCGGTGTCCCCCGCGACTGGTGCGCGTCGGTCACGTGGGACGGACACGTGGGGACCGCGAGCGGGTACGTGGGCGACGGGCTCTCCACCACGAACCTGGCCGGCCGGACCCTCGCCGACCTCGTGCGTGGGGAGTCCTCACCGCTGACGGCGCTGCCCTGGGTGAACCACCGTTCGCCGGACTGGGAGCCGGAGCCGCTCCGGTTCCTCGGCGCGAACGCCGGGCTCGTGGGGACCGACCTGGCCGACCGCGAGGAAGCACTGACCGGACGGCCGAGCCTGGCCGCACGACTGATGGCACCACTCACAGGAGGCCACTGATGACGAATCCTGCTGACCACGACACGGACGTCGTCGTCGTGGGGGCCGGGGTCTCCGGTCTCGCCGCCGCCCGGGCGCTGACACGCGCCGGTCGGTCCGTCGTCGTTCTCGAAGCCCGCGACCGCATCGGCGGGCGCACCTGGACCGACACCGAGCTGGGCGTGCCGGTCGACCTCGGAGCGTCCTGGATCCACGGCATCGACGGCAACCCGCTGTGGTCGCTGGCGGCGTCCTTCGGGATCGAGACCGTCGAGTTCACCGTCGGCAGCTTCCAGTTCGACGGCCGACCGATCGCCTGGCACGACCCGTCGGGCGAACCCCTGTCCGGTGCCGCCGCGGCGTCGTTCGTCGCCGACCTGCACACGGTGGACGCGGCGCTGGACCGTGCCGTCGCCGACGCTGCCCCCGGGACCTCGTACGCCGAGGTCGTCGCGTCCGTCGTGTCGGCCCTCGGCTGGTCCGGTGCCCGGGCCGACCGGGTCCAGGAGTACGCGGCGCACCGCTCGGAGGACCTCTGCGGCGCCCCGGTCACCGACCTCGACGCGCACGGGCTCGAGGAGGAGCACGTCGCCGGGGACGAGGTCGTCTTCCCCGGCGGGTACGGGCAGTACGCCGCGGCCCTCGCCGCCGGGCTCGACGTCCGGCTGTCGTCGGTCGTGCGGTCGGTGTCGTCGACGGACACCGGGGTCGCCGTGGGACTCGCAGACGGGTCGACCGTCTCGGCCGCGCACGCGATCGTGACCGTCCCGCTCGGGGTCCTGCAGGCCGGCGACGTCGCGTTCACGCCGCCGGTGTCCGGACCGGCCGCCGGCGCCCTCGACCGACTCGGGATGGGCGTCTACGACAAGGTGTTCCTCCGGTTCCCCGAAGTGTTCTGGGGTGGCGACTGGGTGGTCCGTCAGCAGGGTCCCGCCGGGGTCGACTGGCACTCCTGGTACGACATGTCCCGGGTGACCGGTGAACCCGTGCTCGCGGCGCTCGTCGGCGGCTCGGGAGCCCGACGACTCGAGACGCTCGCCGACGAGGCGATCGTCGCCGAGGCCGTCGCCGCACTGCGCCACGCGTTCGGACCGGTCGTGCCGGCGCCCGAGGCCGTGCGGATCACGCGGTGGGCGGCCGACCCGTTCGCGAAGGGGTCGTACTCGTACCTGCACGTCGGAGCGTCACCGGACGACCACGACCTGCTCGGCACGCCGTTCGGCCGCGTGCAGTTCGCCGGCGAGGCCACGTGGGGGGACGACCCGGCGACCGTGCACGGCGCGCTGCTCTCCGGTCTCCGGGCCGCCGCACGCATCACCCGTACCGCGATCGATGTGGCGGTCTTGGCCGAGTGAGCGCTTTGATAAACTTATCAAGAGCCGCCTTCCCGTGATAAATTTACCGCCATGCGCACGCCGTTGACGAACCCGTTCCAGCCGGGGTCCGACGTCGTTCCCGATGTGTGGGCGGGGCGTGTCGAGCAACTGAGCGACTGGCGGGACGTCGTCCGCCCACGACGCCGTGCGGGACTCTACGAACGTGGCCGGACGATCCTCGGTGAACCTGGCACGGGGAAGTCGAGCCTGGTCAGGCGCATCGCGCGCGATGCCGCACGATCCGGCGACTGGGTGACGCCGCAGCTGCGCATGCCGTCCGGCGCCGACCCCCTGAAGCTGGTCGCCTCCGCGGTACTCCGGCTCGCCGATCACGCTGGACTCCGCGCGACCGCGACGCAGCGCGTGCTGCAGCTGCTCGATCGCGTCGAACAGGTCGCCGTGTCGGGTTTCTCGCTGTCTCTCCGCGGCGCGGACGGGACCGAACCGTTCACCGCACTGTACGAACTGCTCGTCGAACTCGGGCGCGCCGCCATCGACCAGGACGTAGTGGTGGTGATCCACATCGACGAAGTGCAGAACATCGCCGACGAGGCCGCACTGTCACAGCTCCTCATCGCGCTCGGCGACGCGCTGACCCACGAGACCGAGGTGAGCGCGCCGGGCGGGGTCCTCCTGAAACGCTTCCTCCCCATCACCGTCTACCTCACCGGCCTGCCCGACTTCGAGGACATGGCGGGTTCCCGGAAGGGTGCGACTTTCGCCAGGCGGTTCCGGACCACGACACTCACCGCGCTCGACGAAGGCGACCTCCGCGAAGCCCTGCAGCCGTTCGTCATGAACGAATGGGACACCCCCGATGACCAGGGTGGCCTCGAGACCGTGCGGATGGAACCGGAAGCGGCCGATGCCGTCGTGGCGCTGTGCTGCGGAGAACCGTTCCTGTTCCAACTCGCGGGTGAGCGGGCGTGGAACGCCGGGTCTGCACCCGCCATCACGGAGCGCGACGTGCTCGCCGGTTGGCGTGGAGCCGAGGGGGAAGCGTCAGCGCACGTGGAGCGGATCCTGAACCGTCTGCCCGCGCGCGAGCACGAGTTCGTGAACGCGATGGCCGACCTGCCGGCGCCCGAGCGCACTGCGACGACGATCGCCAGCCGGATGGGGATGAGCTCGGCCACGCAGATCGGCCCGACGTCGCAGCGCCTCGACACCGTACGGGGGATCATCACGAGGGGGAAGCCGTACACGTTCCGGAACCGCGCCGTCGAGGCCTACCTGACGACGGACTGGCCGAGCACGCGATGACGTCGACACGTCCCCAGCACGAACACCGTGCGCCGGTCGCCGTCGCGGTGCTGGTGAACCTCGCGCTCAGCCTGTTCCTGCCGAGCGAGGTGTTGTTCTTCCCGTCGTGGGTGGTCCCCGCGATCGGCTTGTCGCTGCTCATCCCGCTCGTCGTGTTCAACCCGCGCCGCCTGACCCGCGAGACGACGTGGTCCCGGTGGCTCTCGTTCGCCCTCGCGATCCTGCTCACGGTCGCGAACCAGCTCACCGTCGTCCGGACGATCGACCAGCTCCTGCACGGGCACCCCGACGGCGGCGCGGTGCTGCTGACGGCGCTGCAGGTCTGGGTGAGCAGCATCATCGCGTTCGGACTCGTGTACTGGGAGCTCGACCGCGGCGGCCCGGTGGCGCGGCGACGGCCGGACCTCTTCGCTCGCGACGAAGCGGACTTCCAGTTCCCGCAGGAGACCGACCCGGCGACCGCCGCCTGGCGACCGGTGTACCTCGACTACCTCTACGTGGCGCTGACGAACATGATGGCGTTCAGTCCGACCGACACCATGCCGATGACCGTCCGCGCGAAGATGATCATGGCCTACCAGTCGATCGGCGGGTTCATCCTGCTGGCCCTGGTCATCTCGCGCGCGGTCAACATCATCAGCTGACGAGCGCCTCGGAGACGTCCCACAAGCGTGCGGCGTCGTCGTCAACTCGGCGAGACCCTGCAGCAGACGGCCCTCGCCGCGCAGCTCACCGGTGACGCGAGTGGTCGCCGTGGCGACGACCGGAGCATCGGGTACCGGTGGTTCGCCGATCCCCGGTCCCGAGACGTCCACCCCGTGGAGGACCACCCGTTCCTGTCCCGGATGTACGCCTCGGGCCTCCGCACCGTGATCGCGCGCCGTGGCCCCGGCTCCCGGGCCGCCCACCTGGCCGAACGGCTGCTCGCCACCAGCGAGGAGTTCCGCGAGGTCTGGGCACGTCACGAGGTCGGCATCCGCCCACGTGACGTGAAGCACTACCGCCACCCGGAGGTCGGGCTGCTCACGCTGCAGTGCCAGGTGCTGCAGGACCCCGACAGCTCGCAGGCGCTGCTCGTGTACACGGCCGAGCCGGGCAGCGAGTCCGCCGACCGGTTGCGTCTGCTGTCGGTGATCGGCTCGTCAGGAGCCGTGGGCCTCCTCGGAGACCGGCTGCCACTCGCGCCAGGTCGCGAGTCGTGACTCGTAGTCCCGCTCCGCGATCCCGAGCGGGGACTTGCCGAAGAAGACACGCAGGGGCGGTTCCGTGGCGTCGACGACCCTGAGGATCGCCGAGCGGGTCGCCTCCGGCTTGCCCGGGTCGGCGGCGGATGGGCGCTTCGAGGCAGCCTCTCGCACGTCGGCGTAGGCCGCGATCTCGTCGCTCCGCTTCGCTGAGGGACCGGACCAGTCGGTCGAGAACCCACCCGGCTCGATCAGCGTGACGTGGATGCCGAACCCGGCGACCTCCTGCGCGAGGGACTGCGACAACCCCTCGAGCGCCCACTTCGACGCGTGGTAGGCACCGACCGTCGGGAACGCGCTGATCCCGCCGATGCTCGACACCTGGATGATGTGCCCGGAACCCTGCTCGCGCATGATCGGCAGAGCCGCCTGGGTGACCCAGAGCGCTCCGAACAGGTTCGTCTCGAGCTGCGCACGGACCTCGTCCTCGGTGAGTTCCTCGACCATGCCGAAGTGCCCGTAGCCGGCGTTGTTCACGACGACGTCGAGGGAGCCGAAGTGCTCGGCGGCACGCTGGACCGCGGCGACGTCCGCCTCGCGGTCGGTCACGTCGAGCTGCACGGCGATGAACGTGTCCGGGTACCGGTCGACGAGCGCCTGCACGTCGTCGGGGTTGCGCGCCGTGCCCGCGACGGAGTCCCCGCGCTCGAGGGCGGCTTCCGTCCACTCGCGCCCGAAGCCCTTGGACGCACCGGTGATGAACCAGGTCTTGCTCATGTGTCCTCCTGTTGTCTGACGGTGTCAGCCAACGCCGGGTTCGCTGGCGTCACCTCGACGACCGGGGGACGCGCGCGCCGACCGGACAGTCACGGCCGGGGCGCGGCGAACTCCAGGTTGACGTCGTCCGGGTCCTGCACGGACAGGACGACCAGGCCGAACGGAGGCAGGTCGGTGACCTCCCCGTGCGCGATGCCCGCCGCGTCGAGCCGCGTGACGGCCCGGTGCAGGTCGTCGACGGAGGCGACCCGGAAGGACACGTGGTCCAGGCCGACGCGGTCCGGGTCGAACCGGTCACCGGGCGGCGCGACGGGCCGGAGTCCGAGGGTCTGCCCGCCGAAGGTGAACGAGCACCCGCCGTACGTCCGCCACGGGTCGTCGTGGACGGTCGGGTCGTCGACCTGGTCGCTGAAGTCGCTGCCGGGCGGAATCCCGAAGAGCCGTTCGTAGAAGGCCTTGCTCCGGTGGATGTCGGTGACGGTCAGCCGCACGTGCGAGAAGCCGAGCGGGGTGACGACGGGATCGCTCATGCACCCACCCAACACCGCCCGAGGGTTGCGCTCGTTGATCATGCGATCAACAATGGCGTCATGGACGTCATCACCGGCTCCCCGCTCCGCTCGCCCCTCCACGAGGACACGGGCACCCCACGACGATCCGCCCGGGTCGCCCTCGTGCAGGCCCACTGGGTCGACGACCCCGATGAACACCGCCGACTCCTCGCCGACGGCATCGCCACCGCGGCCGCGAACGGCGCCGACGCGGTCTTCCTGCCGGAACTCACGCTGTCCCGGTACCCGGGCGACACCCCCGCGGACGGCGCCCCGAAGGAGCATGCGGAGTCCCTCACGGACGGCCCGACGACCACGTTCGCGCGGGAACAGGCCCGGCGTCACGGGGTGTTCGTCCACGCCTCGCTGTACGAGCGGCCCGCCGAGGACGACCGGCCGGAGGACCCGCGCGGCTACAACACCGCGGTCCTCGTCGCGCCGGACGGCACCCTGGTCGGCCGCACCCGCAAGACGCACATCCCGATCAGCGCCGGCTACTACGAGGACACGTACTTCCGCCCGGGCGCCGACGCCGATCCCTTCCCCGTGTACGACGCCGCGGGTCTCCGCCTCGGCCTGCCGACGTGCTGGGACGAGTGGTTCCCCGAGGTCGCGCGGTCGTACGGCATCGCCGGGTCCGAGGTCCTCGCGTACCCGACCGCGATCGGGTCCGAACCGTCCTTCCCCGACTTCGACACCGCACCGATCTGGCGACAGGTCATCGTCGCGAACGGCATCACCGCCGGCCAGTTCATGGTGGTGCCGAACCGCTGGGGGGACGAGGGGGACATCACGTTCTACGGCTCGTCGTTCATCTCCGACCCGTTCGGTCGGGTGCTCGTCGAGGCGCCGCGCGACGCCGACATCGTCCTCGTGACCGATCTCGACCTCGACGCCCGCGTCGAGTGGCTCCGCCTCTTCCCCTTCTACCTGACCAGGCGACCCGACCTGTACGGCGGCCTGGTGCAGGAGGTCGACCCCGTCCGCGACGGGTACGGCGCGCGCGAGGCGATCCGTGCCTCCAGGGCGGTGCACTCGTGACCTGGCGGATGCCGGCGGAGACGGCTCCGCAGGAGCGCACCTGGATGGCGTTCCCCCGCCCCGGCGCCACGCTCGGCGACGACCCGGCGAGCGCCGAGGCCGCCCGCACCGCCTGGGCGACCACCGCGAACACCATCAGTGAGTACCAGCCCGTGACCGTCGTGGTCGACCCGGTCGCACGCGCCGACGCGAGCCGTCTGCTGGCCGGGGCGGTCGAGGTGCTCGAAGCACCGCTCGACGACTTCTGGATGCGCGACATCGGCCCGACGTTCGTCGTCGACGACGAGACAGGCGAGCGCGGTGCGGTCGACTGGGTCTTCAACGGCTGGGGCGCGAACGCCTGGGCCACCTGGACACGCGACGCGGCGATCGCGGCGGTCGTCACCGAGGCGGCCGGCGTGCAACGGGTGCCCTCGCTCCTGGTCAACGAGGGCGGGGCGATCCACGTCGACGGCCGGGGCACCGTCCTCGTCACGGAGACGGTCCAGCTCGACCCCCGGCGGAACCCGTACGCCGACCGTGCACGGGTCGAACAGGAACTCGCACGGACGATCGGGGCCACCGAGGTGATCTGGCTCCCCCGGGGGCTGACCCGGGACTACGACGGACTCGGCACGCGCGGGCACGTCGACATGGTCGCCACCTTCGCGGGCGCGCAGACCGACACGATCCTGCTGCACGCGCAGCCGGACCCGGGCCACCCGGACCACCTCGTGATGCCGATCGTCCGGCGTGCGATCGAGGAAGCCACCGACGCGACGATCGTCGAGCTCCCCGCGCCGGCGACGCTGGCGGACGACGGCGGACCGGTCGACTGGAACTACGTGAACCACGTGGTGGTGAACGGCGCCGTCATCGCGTGCGGCTTCGGCGAGCCCGCGGCCGACGACCGCGCTCGGGGCATCCTGGCCGACGTCTACCCGGGCCGCGAGGTCCGCACGGTCGACGCACGCGAGGTCTTCGCCCGCGGCGGCGGCCTGCACTGCATCACCCAGCAACAGCCCGCGTAGCGCACCCGCCGCGGCGTACAGACGAAACCGACGTCCTGTACGTCACGGCAGGTCCCCCGTCCGACGCACCGTCGGTATGTTGCTCCGAACCGAACCGGGCACCGTCGCCCGGCCGAGAACGACAGGGAAGTCCACGCACATGGCATCACCCATCGCGATCACCGCCCCGGCAGCGCCGGCGCGCGGCGGCTCACTGAAGCGGAACCTGGGCCTCTGGGCCATCGTCGGACTCGGGCTCGGGTACATGACCCCGACCGTGGTGTTCGACACCTTCGGCATCGTGTCCGGCCAGACCGACGGCGCCGTGCCGAGTGCCTACCTCATCGCTCTCGTGATCATGCTGCTCACCGCGGTGAGCTACGGGAAGATGGTCCGCGTCTACCCGGCGGCCGGGTCGGCGTACACCTACGTGCGGGAGTCGATCCACCCGAACGCCGGCTTCATGGTCGGCTGGGCCTCGCTCCTCGACTACCTGCTCCTGCCGATGGTGAACGCGCTGATCATCCGGCTCTACCTCGAGCAGGTGTTCCCGGCGCTGCCCGCCTGGGTGACGGTGGTGGTCTACACGCTGTTCGTCACGACGGTCATCTGCCTGTCGATGCGCGGGACGTCGAACCTCAACATGGTCCTGCTCATCGGGGCGATCCTCGCGATGATCGCCTTCGTGGTCTTCGCCGTGATCGAGCTCGTCCGCGGCGCCGGCGCGGGCACGATCGTCAGCGCGGAGCCGTTCGTGCACGACGGCGTGACGATGTCGGCGCTCCTCACCGGGGCGACCGTCGTGTGCTTCTCGTTCATCGGGTTCGACGCCGTCACGATGTACACGGAAGAGGCGAAGAGCATCAGGATCATGCCGAAGGCGATCCTGCTGACCGTGCTCATCGGCGGCCTGATCTTCCTGGTCTCGGCGTACTTCGCGCAGCTCCGGTTCCCGACGAACGCCCCCTTCGGCGAGTTCACCGACGACCCGCTCCCCCAGATCGGCCTGCTGGTCGGCGGCAAGGTGTTCCAGGCGATCCTCGTCGCCGCCGGGTTCGTCGCCGCCCTGGCGTCCGGCCTGGCCTCGCACGCGAGCGTCGCCCGCATGCTGCTCGTGATGGGTCGGAACAACGTGCTGCCGAAGAAGGTCTTCGGGTACGTCAGCCCACGCACCAGGACCCCCGTCCTCAACGTCATCGTCGTCGGTGCGGTCACGCTGCTCGCGATGACGTTCTCGCTCGACACGATCTCGTCGTACATCAACTTCGGTGCCCTCATCGCGTTCACCTTCGTCAACCTGACGGTGATCGTGCACTTCGCCTGGCGCGAGGGTCGCCGGCACACCGCCCGCGACCGCTTCACCTACATCGTGCTGCCCGGCGTCGCGATGCTGCTCACCGGTGTTCTCTGGTCTCAGCTGCACGCCGACGCGTTGATCGCCGGCGGCGTCTGGGCCACGATCGGCTTCGTGTACCTGCTCGTCATCACGAAGGGGTTCCGGATCCAGCCGAAGGGCTTCGACGAGAACCAGCCCGTCACGGGCGTCAACAAGCAGCTGACCGACCAGCACGCACAGGAGGAACGATGACCGACACCGCCACCGTCTACGCCGTCACCGACCCGACGACCGGCGAGGTGCTCACCACCTTCCCCACCATCACGGACGACGAGCTCCGCGCGGCGATCGACACCGCGGACCGGGCCCACCGCGCCGACCGCAGCACCGTCGCCGACCGGGCGGCCCTGCTGCACCGCGTCGCCGAGCTGTACCGGGAGCGTCGCGACGACCTCGCGGCGACGATCGTGCGCGAGATGGCGAAGCCGATCGACCAGGCCGTCGGCGAGGTCGACTTCTGCGCCGACATCTACGACTACTACGCGGACCACGCGTCGGAGTTCCTGGCGGACGAGCCCATCACCCTCGCACCGGGCAGCGAGGGCAGCGCGTTCATCCGGAAGTCCTCGATCGGGGTGCTGCTCGGCATCATGCCGTGGAACTTCCCCGCGTACCAGATCGCCCGGTTCGCCGGCCCGAACCTGCTCATCGGCAACACGGTCCTGCTGAAGCACGCCCCGCAGTGCCCCGAGTCGGCCCTGGCCATCGAGCGGATCTTCCACGACGCCGGCTTCCCCGAGGGCGCGTACACGAACGTCTTCGCCACGAACGACCAGGCGGCGGACGTCATCGCCGACTCGCGCGTCCAGGGCGTCTCGCTCACCGGCTCCGCCCGGGCCGGCGCCGCGGTCGCCGAGATCGCCGGCCGGAACCTGACCAAGGTCGTGCTCGAGCTCGGCGGCTCCGACCCGTTCATCCTGCTGTCGACCGACGACCTCGACGCCGTGGTCGAGTCCGCCGTGGCAACCCGCCTCGAGGGCAACGGCCAGGTCTGCAACGCCGCGAAGCGGTTCCTCGTCGCCGACCACCTGTACGACGACTTCCTGGGCAAGTTCACCGAGGCGATGGCCGCGGTCGCGCCGACCGACCCGACGACGCCCGGCGCCGAGCTCGGGCCGCTGTCCTCCCCTGCGGCAGCCGACCGACTGCAGGAACAGCTCGACGCTGCGACGGCGCAGGGCGCGACGGTCGTGACCGGCGGCGAGCGCCGGGGCAACGCCTTCACGCCGACGGTCCTGACGGGGGTCACCCCCGACAACGACGCCTACCGCGAGGAGTTCTTCGGCCCCGTCGCGGCCGTCTACCGCGTCGAGGACGAGGACGCCGCGATCACGATCGCGAACGACACCCCGTACGGGCTCGGCTCCTACCTGTTCACGACGGACGCCGAGCAGGCACTCCGGGTCGCGGACCGCATCGAGGCGGGCATGGTCTACGTGAACATCGTCGGCGCTGACAGCCCCGAGCTCCCGTTCGGCGGGGTCAAGGCGAGTGGCTTCGGCCGCGAGCTCGGCCCCCTGGGGGCCGACGAGTTCGTCAACAAGAAGCTGATCCGCATCGGCTGACGGACGCCCTGGACTCCGCTCCACGACGCTTTATATAGTCGGGTGTATAGTACCGATCCTCGCCAGGAGTCAGGAGGGCCAGATGACCGTCACGACGATCGACCTCGACCAGTCGGTGCTCGACACCGCCAAGGAGCTCACCGGCGCGCGCACGAACCGCGATGTCGTGAACCGCGCGCTGCAGACCCTCATCGCCGTCCGCCAGCAGCCTGCTGCCGTTGAGCGCATCCTGAGCCGTGAGTTCACGGACGAGCAGACGGCAGCCTCCGTCACGCACTACGCAGCGCCGGACATCCCTGCCGACGACGCGTGAGCGCGTACATCGTCGACAACTCCGTGTGGTGGAGGGCCGGGCGCCATCCGGGGATCGCGGAGCGTCTCCGTGCTGTGTCGACCCAGGACCTCATCCTCACCTGTCCTCCGCAGGTGCTCGAGTACTGCTTCTCCGCTCGGGATGCAGCCGAGCACGCCGAGTACGTCCTCGACATGGCGGTGTTCTTCCCCGCAGAGGAGCACCCGAGCGAAACCGACGTCCTCGCACTGCAGAGTGCACTGTGGAACGGCGGCTACGTACGTGGTGCCGGTGCGATGGACTCACTCATCGCGGCGTACGCGATCGCGAACGAGGCGATCGTGCTCACCGCGGATCGCGACTACGACCACATCGCAGCCGTCGTACCGGACTTCCGGCACGAGTACCTGCCGGAGCAGTAGCCCGCCCTCGACGGACGCTACTGCGGGTCGGCCGGCTCCCCGCCAGAGTCGTGGTCGCTGTCCTTGCCCGGGTCCTTCGTGGCGTCGCCCGACGGCGACCCGTCCGGCAGGTCCTCGGTGTACTGCCGCTCGGCGTCGGTCGGCTCGCTGCTCCCCGTGGGGGTCGTGTCGCTCATGGCCGGGACGCTACCCGCGACCCGCGTCACGCTCGTCCAGGCGACCGGAAGACGGGCTGGAGGCGCGGCGCCAGCTGGCACCGCGCCTCCAGTCCGTCTCGGTGCGGGTCTACCGCACCGCCGGCTGCGGCAACGAGGCGAGGATCTCCGCGGCCGCTTCGCGGCCCATCCGGACCGCCCCGTCCACGTGCTGGTACCCGTGCCCGGCGAGGTCGCTCGACGCGAACCGGATGGGCCCGACGGCCGCGCGCTGGTCGGCCCCGTACCGGACGAGACCGCCCAGGTCGAAGCTCGCGGCGTACGCGCCGCGGGTCCACTCCTCGGTGCCCCAATCGCTCTCGTAGTACACGACCGGCCGGAGTGCCTCGTCGCCGTAGTAGCGCGCGAGCGATGCGAGGACGCGTGCCTTGCGCTCCTCGGCGCTCAGCGCGAAGACGTCGTCGGCGTGCACGTCCGAGACGAACCCGACGAGGGTGCCCTGCTCCGAGCCGTGGGACGTGTTGTCGTACGCCTCGTGCACGAGCTCGTACGGGCTGAACGCCGTGCCGGACAGGCCTGCTCCGCGCCAGAACGGCCGGTCGTAGACCGCGTGCACCTTGATGACGAAGCCCATCGACAGGTGCTGGTGCAGCTGGTGCTGGCGGCGCGGCAGCGGCGGTTCGTAGGAGATGCGCGAGAACAGGGGCGGCGGCACGGCGACGAGCGCCTGCCGTGCCCGGACCTCGATGCCGCCGTCCGCGATGGCGACCACACCGTCGTCGTCCCAGCGCAGGGTGCGCACCGGCGCGTCCAGGTGCACGTCGTCGCCGAGACGCTCCGCCAGGCGCTCGGAGACCTGCTGCATGCCGCCGACGACGCGCTTGTCGAGGATGAAGTCCGCGTCGACGAGGTTCGTGAAGCTGCCGGCGGACGCGGCCATGAGCAGCGCCTGCAGGGCCGAGAACGCGTGCGCGGGCTTCGTGAGCATCGCGCCGGCGATGAAGAGTTCGACGTTGTCGGTCGCGACCCGGTCGTCGCTGAGCGAGTGGAGCCACGCGCGGAAGGAGGTCTCGTCGAGTGCCGCAGCACCGGGCGCCTCCCACGGTCGGGCCGGGTCGACCGTCGCCACGTACTCGTCGACGACGGCGACGAGCCGCTCGATCTCGGCGGCGGTGGCCTCGGGCAGCGGGAAGATGTCGCCGGTGTACTCGGTGCGGGTGCCGTGCTCGTCGACGTAGACGCTGGAGCCCTCGCGGTAGCGGTCGTACGTCTCGAGGCCGAGGTCGTCGAGGGTCTCGAGCAGCGCGGTCTGGTCCGGGGAGACCCACTGGCCGCCGATCTCGAGCGTGACGCCCTCGATGTCGTTCGTCCACGTGCGGCCACCGACGCGGTCGCGGGCCTCGAGCACGGCGACGGTCTTGCCCTCGGCGACGAGGCGGTTCGCCGCGGTGAGTCCGGTCACGCCGGCGCCGATGATGACGACGTCCTTCTCGATGGTCATCGCTGCGTTCCCTTCGTGCGCCCGAACGGGTCGAGCGTCAGTGTGTACATGGTCTCGAGGTACTCGGCGATGCCCTCACCGCCGCCCTCCCGGCCGAGGCCCGACTGCTTCACCCCGCCGAACGGGGCGGAGGCGTTCGACACGACGCCGGTGTTGAGTCCCAGCATGCCCGTCTCGAGTCGCTCCATGAGCCGCTGCCCACGAGCCGCGTCGGACGTGCAGGCGTAGCCGACGAGACCGTACTCCGTGTCGTTCGCGGCCGTCACGGCCTCGTCCTCGGTGCGGAACGTCCGGATCGCCAGGACGGGCCCGAAGATCTCGTCGCGGAGCAGCTCGCTGCCGGGCTGCACGTCGGTCAGGACGGTCGGGGCGTAGAAGGTGCCCGGGCCGTCGACGGGGTGTCCGCCGGTGCGCAGCACGGCACCGCGCTCGACGGCGTCGGTGACCAGGCGGTGCGCCTTGTCCACCGCACGCTGGTCGATGAGCGGGCCGATGGCGACACCGTCCTCGGTGCCGCGACCGACGGACATCACCTCGACGCGCTCGGTGACCCGGCGGGCGAACTCCTCGGCGACGTCCTCGTGCACCAGGAACCGGTTGGCTGCGGTGCACGCCTGCCCGGTGTTGCGGAACTTCGCGGCGAGGGCTGCGTCCACCGCGAGGTCGAGGTCGGCGTCCTCGAACACCAGGAAGGGCGCGTTGCCGCCGAGTTCCATGCTCGTCCGCAGCACCGTCTGTGCGGCCTGCGTCAGGAGCGTCCGGCCGACCGGCGTGGACCCGGTGAAGGACAGCTTCCGCAGGCGCGGGTCAGCGATCAGCGGCTCGGACAGCGCGGCCGCGTGCGTGGTCGGCACGACGTTGACGACACCCGCCGGCACTCCGGCCTCGAGCAGCAGGTCGGCGAAGAGCAGGGTGGTGAGCGGCGTGAGCTCGGCCGGCTTCACGACGACGGTGCACCCGGCGGCGAGCGCCGGCGCGATCTTGCGCGTGGCCATCGCGAGGGGGAAGTTCCACGGCGTGATGAGGAACGCCGGACCGACGGGCTTGTGCGTGACGATCGCTCGGCCGGTGCCCTCGGGGTTGGTGCCGTAGGACCCGCCGATGCGGACCGCTTCCTCGGAGAACCAGCGGAGGAACTCGCCGCCGTACGCCACCTCGCCGCGAGCTTCGGCGAGCGGCTTGCCCATCTCGAGCGTCATCAGCAGCGCGAACTCCTCGCGACGTTCCTGCAGCAGGTCGAACGCCCGGCGGAGGACCTCGGCACGCTGGCGCGGCGGGGTGGTCGACCACCCGTCCTTCGCCGCGTGCGCGGCGTCGAGCGCCCGCCGGCCGTCGTCCGCGGTGGCGTCGGCGATCCGCAGGAGCGTCTCCCCGGTGGAAGGGTCGACGACGGGGAACGTCGCGCCGTCGGCCGCCTGCTGCCAGGTGCCGTCGACCAGGAGGCCCGTGGGGACCCGGTCGAGCACGGCCTGTTCGGCGGCTGGTCCGGTCGCGTCGGGGACGGCGGGCCACGCGGTGGAGGTCGCCTTGGTCGTGGGTGCCGTGGTCGTCATGCCGTTGCCAGTCCTTCCAGGACGACGTCGAGGCCCTCACCGAGCAGCGCGTCGTCGATCGCGAGTGGGGGGAGGAAGCGCACGACGTTGCCGTAGGTGCCGGCGGTCAGCGCGATGACCCCGTGCTCGTACGCGTACCGCACGACCGCGCCCGTGAGTCCGGGGTCCGGGTCGCCGGTGGCGGGGTCGACGAGTTCGATCGCGACCATCGCCCCGCGTCCGCGGACGTCGCCGATCCGGGGATCCGATGCCTGGGCGGTGCGGAGCCGGTCGAGCAGGAGCGTGCCGATCGCCTCCGCTCGCTCGACGAGTCCGTCGTGCTCGAACGCGTCGATGGCGGCGAGCGCGGCGGCGCAGGCCACCGGGTTGCCGCCGTACGTCCCGCCGAGGCCGCCGACGTGGGCGGAGTCCATGATCTCGGCGCGGCCGGTGACGGCGGAGAGCGGCAGACCCCCGGCCATCCCCTTCGCGGTGGTCACGACGTCGGGGACGATCCCCTCGTGCTCGCTGGCGAACATCGCCCCGGTGCGGGCGAAGCCGGTCTGCACCTCGTCGGCGATGAACACGACGTCGTTCGCCGTGGTCCACTCCGACAGGGCCGTGAGGAACCCTGGCGCCGGGACGACGAACCCGCCCTCACCCTGGATCGGCTCGATGAGCACCGCAGCGGTGTTCTCCGCGCCGACCTGCTTCTCGATCTGGCTGATCGCGCGCTTCGCTGCCTCGGCGCCGGTGAGCCCGTCGCGGAACGGGTACGACATCGGGACGCGGTAGACCTCGGGGGCGAAGGGACCGAAGCCGTTCTTGTACGGCTGGTTCTTCGCGGTGAGCGCCATCGTGAGGTTCGTCCGGCCGTGGTACGCGTGGTCGAACACCACGACGGCCTGCCGACCGGTGTGCTTCCGGGCGATCTTCACGGCGTTCTCGACGGCCTCGGCCCCGGAGTTGAACAGGGCGGTCCGCTTCTCGTGGTCGCCGGGGGTCAGTCGGTTGAGGGCCTCCGCGACGGCGACGTACCCGTCGTAGGCGGTGATCGTGAAGCACGTGTGGGTGAACGCGGCGACCTGCTCCTGCACGGCGGCGACGACGCCGGGGTGCGCGTTGCCGACGCTGGTCACGGCGATGCCGGAACCGAGGTCGATGAGCGAGTTCCCGTCCGCGTCGACGACCACGCCACCGCCCGCGGCGACGACGGCGATCGGCACGGCGACGCCGACCCCGGCGGCGACGGCCGCGGACTTCCGCGCGAACAGCTCCTGCGAGCGCGGGCCGGGCACCTCGGTGACGAGCCGGCGTTCCTGGGGCAGCGAGGGGCCACCGGGGGCGGCGCTGATCGAGGGTGCAGCGGTGGAGGTCATGCGGCGATGGTAGGAGCGTCGAGCGTCGGGACCCCCTGTCCACCGTGTACACCGGGGGTGGTCCCGGTCGACTCGATGGATAAGGTGCTCCCATGCCCGCGACGCTGCGATCCCTGCTCCACCGCGCCGACCTCCAGCTCCGGCTCCTGACCAGCCCCGAGGCCGAGGCGCTCGACGCTCCCCTGTCGTGGCTGCACAGTTCCGACCTCGACGACCCGACGCCCTTCCTCGCCGACGGACAGGGACTCCTGACCACCGGGAAGCAGTTCGGTGCGGAGCCCGACGTGACCGAGTCGTTCGCCGTCGCGTACGTCGCTCGGCTGCGGGCCCGCGGGGTCGTCGCGCTCGGGTTCGGCACCGAAGTCGTCCGTGCCGGCACCCCCGCACAGCTCGTCAACGCGTGCGAGACCTCCGGGTTGCCCTTGTTCGAGGTACCGTACGAGACCTCGTTCATCGCCGTCGCCCAGGCGAACGCCGACGCCGTCGCGCGCGAGGCCAACGCCCGGAACGCGTGGGCCCTCGCCGCGCAGCGGGCCATCTCCCTCGCCGCGATGCGTCCGGACGGTCTCGGCGCCACGATCGCGGAACTCTCCCGGCAGTTGGACGGCTGGGTCGGGCTGTTCGACGTGTCTGGTCGCCTGGACCGCGGGTACCCCGACGACGGTGTCCCGGCGTCCGACCTGGACCTGCTCCGGACCGAGTCGCTCCGACTCCTCCGCGCCGGGCAGCGGGCCAGCCTGCCCGTGACGACCGAGCACCACACCGGGTTCACGCTGCAGACCCTCGGCAGCGGCGGACACCTCAGTGGCGTACTGGCCATCGCGAACGGCGGCGCACTCGACCGCGCCGGGCGGGAGGTCGTGACCGCGGTGATCGCCCTCGCCGGTCTCGCGCTGCAGCAGAACCGCGAGCTCGCACGGGCCCGAGGCCTGCTCCGGACCGGCCTGCTCACGATGCTGTCCGTCGGGGACCCGGCCGTCGTCGACACCACCTCGCGGGAGGTCTGGGGGCCGCTCCCCGCCGAGCCCGTGCGGATCGCGGCACTCGACGTCGCCGAACAGGACCTCGACACGGTGGTGGACCTGCTCGAACTCTGGGTGCAGGACCGCCCCGGCCGGCTGTTCTTCGCCGTGGACGACGCACTCTTCCTCTGCGTGGGCGCCGACGACACCGCGGTCGTCGAGGAGCTCGTCAGCCGGTACGACCTGCACGCCGGGCTCTCGGACGGTGCGTCGTACCCGTACTTCGGGCGGGCCCGCACCGAGGCCGTCCAGGCACTCGACCGCCGCCGCGAAGGGCGTCCCGGGATCACCGAGTTCGGCGACCTCGCCCGTGACGGCGTCCTCGCCCACCTCGCCCACGTGGACGTCGACGCCCGCGCCGTCGCCCGCGCGGTGTTCGCTCCCCTGCTCGACCACGACCGCACCGCGGGCACCGAGCTCACCCGCACCGTCCGGACCTGGCTCGAGCAGAACTGCGAGTACGACCGGACAGCGCAGGAGCTCGGTGTCCACCGGCACACCGCCCGCGCCCGGATCGAGCACGCCGGACGCCTCCTCGAGCGGGACCTCTCGGTGTTCGCGACCCGTGCGGACCTCTGGGCGGCCTTCGTCGTCGAGGGCGGCCCCGGGGCCGGGTCGACGGCGTCCGCCTAGGCTGGACGCGTGCCGACCACACCGACCCGACGGCGCCTGAGCCCCGCCGAGCGGGAGGCCCAGATCGCCGACGCCGCGATCGCCGTCGCCCGCGCCGACGGACTCGCCGCGGTCACCCTGCGCGGTGTCGCCGCCTCGATCGGGGTCGCCCCGTCACTCGTCGCGCACTACCGCCCGGCGATGGAGGACCTCGTCGGCGAGACCTTCCGCGCGATCGCCGCAGCCGAGGTCGCCGAGGTGGCCGCGATCGTGGCCGACGTGCACGGCCCTTCCGCCCAGCTCGGCGCGCTGCTGTCCTGCATCGCCGACCCGGACCGTGACGACGTCGCCGCGCTCTGGGCCGACGCGTGGAGCATCGGCCGGACGAACGCCGTGCTCGCGGCGGCGGCCCGCGGCGTCATGGACGACTGGCAGCGACTGGCGACCGGGATCGTCGTCGAGGGGGTCCGGGCCGGTGTCATGCGCGTGGACGACCCGGACGCGGTCGGCCGCCTGCTGTTCGCGCTGGTCGACGCCACGAACGGGTACGCCCTCGTCGACTACCTCGACCGGCCCACCCGCGAGGGGCTCGTCCGCACGACGATCGCCCGCGCGGTCGGCCTCGACGCCTCAGCCCTCACGTCCTGACTCCGGGTGCAGTGCCACCCACTGCAGCAGCATGATCGTCTTGCCGTCGGCGATGCGACCGTCGTCCACCATCGCGAGCGCCTCGACGAGCGGGAGCTCCAGTACCTCGATGTCCTCGCCCTCGTCCTCGATCCCGCCGCCGGCGTCGACGCGGTCCGCCGGTCGGTAGGCGCCGACGTAGCAGTGCACCCGCTCCGTGACCGAGCCGGGGCTCATGAACGCGTCGTGGACCAGCCGCACGTCCCCGAGCCGGATGCCGAGTTCCTCGGCGGCCTCCCGGCGCACGGCGGTCTCGGGGTCGTCCTCGTCGAGGAGCCCCGCAGCCGCCTCGACGAGCATGCCGTCCGGGTGACCGTTGACGTACGCCGGCCAGCGGAACTGCCGGGTGAGCAGCACGGTGCCGCGCTCGGCGTCGTACGGCAGGACCGCCGCGCCGTTGCCGCGGTCGTAGGTCTCCCGCTGCTGTCGGTCCCAGCGGCCGTCACGCCGGCGGACGTCGAGGGTCGTCCGGCGCAGCACGTGCCACCCGTTCGAGACCACCTCGACGTCCCGGACGACGACGTCCGGGTTCCGGTCGAGGTTCCGGCCGACGGCGTCGAGACCGGTCCGGCCGCGATCGTCGGGCACCGTCGTCCCGGGCCGGGGGTCCGTCCTCCGCGCATCGTCCACGGCCTCAGGCTAACGCCCGACGGGGGCGACGGACCTGCCCCGGGTAACGCCCGTCACGCCGCTCCTGGGAGCGGCGGGGACGGGGCACGCACGCGAGATCGGTACGCTCGGCACGTCGCACAGGGAGCGGCGGAGACGGGGACACGATGACCACGACGGACGACCTCCGACGGACACGACCGAGTCGCCCACGGGTGGTGACGGTCGCCGTCGTGCTCTGGGCGGTGTGGCTGGTGGCCGGGGTGCTGTCCACCGTCCTGGTCGCGACCTCGGACGGCCTCGCCGGCGTCGGCGGCGTCCTCACGATCGCGCTGTCCCTGGTCATCTGGGCGGTGGTCGCCGCGGCGGTCGTCCTGCTCCTCCGTGGTTCCGCGGTCGCGCGCATCGTGCTCGTCGCGGTCGCCGCCCTGCGTGCCGTCCTGAGCATCACGGAAGGCGGTCCCGCCACGGCGCTCATCCTGCTGTCGGTGGTGGCCGCGGTCCTGCTCTTCCTGCCCAGCGCACGCCCGTTCTTCCGGCGAGTCGACGCTGCGGGGCCGGGCCGCGCCTCCAGGCAGTGACGTCCAGCAGGTACACAGAAGGCCCCCGGATTCCTCCGGGGGCCTTCTGCTTCTTCGCCTGGTGCGCGAGGGGGGACTTGAACCCCCACGCCGTTTCCAGCACACGGACCTGAACCGTGCGCGTCTACCAATTCCGCCACTCGCGCCAGCCCGAGAACACTACCATGCACAGACGGTGCCAGACGCCAACCACTACCATGCAGAGGTCGACGACCGAGAACACTGGAGACCCATGGGCCTGTTGGACAGCTTCGAGCGAGGGCTGGAGCGCGCCGTGAACGGCGCGTTCGCGAAGACCTTCCGCTCCGGCGTGCAGCCCGTCGAGATCTCGAGCGCGCTCCGCCGAGAGCTCGACACGAAGGCTGCCGTGGTGTCCCGCGAGCGGATCCTCGTGCCGAACGAGTTCACGGTGCGCCTCGCTCCGCCGGACTTCACGCGCATGAACGACGTGGGGCGTCCCCTCATCGACGAACTGTCGCAGATGGTGCAGCAGCACGCCGTCGCGCAGAACTACTCGTTCTCCGGCCCGGTGACGATCCGGCTGCAGCAGGACGGCACGCTGTCGACGGGCATCCTGCAGATCGACTCGACGACGGTGCAGCGCGACGTCGCCTGGGTGGCGGTGCTCGACATCGGTTCGCAGCGGCACAAGCTGCAGCGCGGACGCACCGTCATCGGCCGCGGGACGGACGCGGACATCACCGTCGCGGACACCGGCACGAGCCGCAAGCACGTCGAGGTCATCTGGGACGGCAAGCACGCCCAGGCCAACGACCTCGGGTCGACGAACGGGTCGAAACTGAACGGCGAGCGCTTCCAGCAGGCCATCGTGGAGCCGGATTCGACGATCGAGATCGGTCGTACCCGTATGGTGTTCCGGGTGATCCCCGAGAACGACGGAGGTACCAGGTGACCACAGGGCTGACCCTGCTCGTCCTGCGCTTCGCGTTCCTCGCGGTGCTCTGGCTGTTCGTGTTCGTGATCGTCTTCGCCCTGCGGAGCGATCTGTTCGGGCAACGCGTGCGCACCATCCCCACCGACCCGAAGGCCGGCGCGTCCGGTCCGACGACACCTGCGGTGCCGGCAGCAGCGGCGCCGGCTCCGGCATCCAACGGCGCGTTCACGGACCTCATCGGACAGCCTGCAGGGGGGCAGCAGCCCGCCACGCCGGTCGCGACCCGCCTCGTGATCACCGAGGGATCGCGCGAGGGCATGGAGATGCCGCTGGGCGGCGGCCCGATCACGATCGGTCGCTCCAGCGAGTCCAACGTCGTGATCCGCGACGACTACACCTCGACCAACCACGCCCGCCTCGACCTGCGCGCCGACGGCTGGCTCCTCACCGACCTCGAGTCCACGAACGGCACCTTCGTCAACGGTCAGAAGGTGACCGTTCCCGTGACCATCGCAGAGCGGACGCCGATCACGATCGGGACGACGACGTTCGAGCTGCGGCGGTAACCCGGGATGACGGCTCGCACGCTGAGCGCCGCTGTGTCCCACGTCGGACGCATCCGCGCGAACAACCAGGACTCCGGCTACGCCGGACAGCACCTGTTCGCGGTCGCGGACGGCATGGGCGGCCACGCCGGCGGCGACGTCGCCTCGGCGATCGCGATCCGTCGCATCAGGGAAGTGGACCGGGAGTTCCCGTCCGCCCACGACGCCGAGTTCGCCCTGCAGTCGGCGCTGATCGCGGCGAACCAGCTCATCACCGAGACGGTGTTCGAGCACCAGGAACTCACCGGGATGGGCACCACGGTGTCCGCGATGATCCGCGTCGGCGACCAGATCGCGATCGCGCACATCGGTGACTCCCGGATCTACCTGCACCGCGACGGCGAGCTGCGGCAGATCACCTCGGACCACACCTTCGTGCAGCGTCTCGTGGACAGCGGCCGGATCACCCCGGAAGAAGCCGCCGTCCACCCCCGGCGTTCGGTGCTCATGCGGGTGCTCGGTGACGTCGACGCCGCACCAGAGGTCGACACCGCGATCATGGACATCCAGCCGGGCGACCGCTGGCTGCTCTGCTCGGACGGGCTCTCGTCGTACCTCGCCGAGGAACGCATCCGGCACGCCCTCGCGTCGAACATGGACGCCAACCAGGTCACGCAGCGCCTCGTGAAGGAGACGCTCGACCACGGCGCGCCCGACAACGTCACCGTCGTCGTGATGGACGTCACCGACTCCGAGCCGGGTGACGACGACGACGCGGCGACCACCGTCGGTTCCGCCGCGGCTCCACTCACGTTCGAGGCGTCGACCGGCCGCAAGCCGATCCGCCTCCCCACGATCCTGCTGCACCCGCTCAAGGTCACGACGGCACCGGAGGACTCGCACTTCGAGCCGGAGTCCGACCAGTTCTTCGCCGAGCTCATCGCCGAGGACCGTCGGCGCCGGATCCGCCGTCGCATCTCGTGGACCATCGCCCTCGTCGTCGCGATCGCGGCCCTCGTCGGCGCCGTGTTCCTCGGCTGGCGCATCATCCAGGACCACTACTACGTCGGCACCGACCGCGGCACGGTCGCGATCTACAAGGGCGTGCAGCAGTCGATCGGACCGATCGCGCTGTCCGACGTCTACGAGGACACCGACATCACCGTCTCGTCGCTCCCCGACTACACGCGGGAGAACGTCCGCTCGACGATCAACGCGCAGTCGCTCGACGACGCGCGCGACATCGTGGACCGACTGCGCAAGGCGGCCGAGACCGGGCAGGACCAGGCCGGGACCGGCGGTGACGGCGGGTCATCGTCGCCGACGCCGACCTCGTCGCCCAGCAGCTCGCCGTCCGCGTCCCCCGGGGCGAAGCGATGAGCAGCGCCACCGCCCAGTCCTTCACGCAGGCGATCACGATCAAGCTGCGTGAGCCGGCGCGAGCCCGGAACCTCGAGCTCGTGCTGCTCGTCATCGCCTGCGGCATCTGCGCCGGGGCGATGGTCCTCGTGCAGCTCGGCACGAAGGGCAAGCTCTTCGACACCTCGGTGCTCTGGGTCGGCGCGGGCATCCTCGGCCTGGCACTGATCATGCACGTGGTGCTCCGCATCGTCGCGAAGAACGCCGACCCGTTCATCCTGCCGGTGGCCCTCGTGCTGAACGGCATCGGGATCGCGGAGATCTACCGGATCGACATCCACAACGACCTGTCCGGCTGGTCGGCGATCGGCGTGAAGCAGATCGTCTGGACGATGCTCGCGATGGTCCTGGCGATCATCACGGTCGTGCTCGTCCGGAACCACCGGTTCCTGCAGCGGTACCGGTACATCTTCATGTTCCTGACGATCGCGCTGCTGCTCATGCCGATGCTGCCGGGCATCGGGCTCAACGTGAACGGCGCGCGCGTCTGGATCAAGGTCGGTTCGTTCACGTTCCAGCCCGGTGAGCTCGCGAAGATCACGATGGCGCTGTTCTTCGCCGGCTACCTCGTGACGGCGCGGGACTCACTGTCGATCGTCGGCCGGAAGTTCCTCGGGATGACGTTCCCGCGCGCCCGTGATCTCGGTCCGATCCTCGTCATGTGGGGCGCGGCGATGGGCGTCCTGGTGTTCCAGCGCGACCTCGGCACGGCCCTGCTGTACTTCGGCCTGTTCCTCGTGATGATCTACGTCGCGACGGCTCGGCTGGGCTGGGTCGTGATCGGACTCGTGCTCTTCGTCGGCGGCGCACTCGTGGCGCAGTCGGCACTCGTGTACGTGCACGGGCGGTTCGAGCAGTGGCTCGACCCGTTCAACCAGGAGATCTTCACTCGACAGACCCAGGGCAGCTACCAGCTCGTCCAGGGCCTCTTCGGCTTCGCCAACGGTGGGATCACGGGCACCGGCCTCGGCCAGGGCCGCCCGTACATCACCCCGGTCGCCAACGCGGACTACATCATCGCCTCGCTCGGTGAAGAACTCGGTCTGATCGGCGTCTTCGCGATCCTGGCGCTCTTCATCGTCCTGGCCTCCCGGGGCCTCCGCGTGGCGTTCATGGCGCAGGACGACTTCGGCAAGCTGCTCGGCGTGGGCTTCGGGTTCATCATCGCCCTGCAGGTGTTCGTCGTCGTCGGCGGCATCACCCGCGTCATCCCGGTGACCGGCCTCACGACACCGTTCATGGCGGCCGGTGGTTCATCGCTCGTCGCCAACTGGATCATCGCCGCGATGCTGCTGCGACTGACCGACGCCATCCCAGCCGAACAGCGCGTCCAGCAGGGCGCGATCCCCGCCGCGCGCGGACGGAACGCGCGCGCGACCAGGAAGGAGCGCAGCCGGTGAACCGACAGCTCCGCGGTGTCTCGACCGTCATCGTGCTCATGTTCGTCGCACTCTTCGTGTCGACGACCTCGATCCAGTTCTTCTCGGCGGACTCGCTCCGCGCCGACTCCCGCAACTCCCGGACGATCCTCGCCAGCTACTCGACCAAGCGCGGCGCCATCCTCGTGAACGGCAGCCCGATCGCCGAGTCGACCCCGGTGGACGACCAGTACCAGTACCAGCGGAAGTACACCAACGGCGACCTGTACTCGGCCGTCACGGGCTACTTCACGATCGGGCAGGGCAACTCCGGCATCGAGGGCGCGGAGAACACCGTGCTGTCCGGCAACTCGGACGCCTCGTTCTTCCAGAACCTCAACGCGATCCTCACCGGCCAGGACGTCCAGGGCGACAACGTCAACCTGACGATCGACCCCGACGTCCAGAAGGCCGCCTACGACGCGCTCGGGGACAACACCGGTGCCGTCGTCGCCATCCAGCCGAAGACCGGCAAGATCCTCGCAATGGTGTCGAAGCAGAGCTACGACCCGAACACGCTGACCTCGCACGACACGCAGAACGTCATCGAGCAGTACAAGGCACTCGAGGGCAACGCGGCGAAGCCCCTGCAGAACCGCGCCATCGGCGGTGACCTGTACACGCCGGGATCGGTCTTCAAGCTCATCGTCGCGTCGGCCGCGCTCGAGGGCGGGAAGTACGACCTCGACTCCGAGTTCCCGAACCCGTCGCGGTTGCAGCTCCCGGGGACGAGCACGTACATCAACAACGCCGAGGGCGGGTCCTGCGGCGGCGGCGACACCGTGAAGCTCCGCACGGCGATCCAGTACTCGTGCAACATCCCGTTCGCGGAACTCGGACAGAAGCTCGGCTACGACGCGATCAAGAGCATGGCGGACAAGTACGGCTTCGGCGACGCGATCGAGGTCCCGATGCGGGCCACAGCCAGCCAGTACCCCGACGTCAGCGACGACACCGCGCAGCTCATGCTGAGCTCGTTCGGTCAGGCCAGCGTCCGGGTGTCCCCGCTGCAGATGGCGATGGTCTCGGCCGGGATCGCGAACGGCGGCAAGGTCATGCAGCCGTCCCTCGTCGACTCGATCACCACGAGCGACCTGAAGACGGTCGAGTCCTTCTCGCCGAAGCAGTACAGCGACCCGCTCTCGGCCTCCGAGTCCAGCGACCTGACCGAGGCCATGCAGAGCGTCGTCAGCTCCGGGACCGGGACCAATGCCAAGATCAACGGTGTCGACGTCGCAGGGAAGACGGGCACGGCAGAGGGCGGCACGGGCGATCCGTACACGCTGTGGTTCACCGGGTTCGCCCCGGCGAAGGACCCCGAGGTGGCCGTCGCGGTCGTCGTCGGGAACGGCGGCGGACTCGGGCAGTCCGGAGTCGGCAACACGGTCGCGGCCCCGGTCGCGAAGAAAGTCATGGAGGCGGTGCTGAACAAATGAGACCCACCAGCGGACTCACCTTCGGTGGGCGGTACCAACTCTCGTCCCGCGTCGCGATCGGCGGCATGGGAGAGGTCTGGCAGGCCACCGACCTCGTCATCGGGCGGACCGTCGCACTCAAGATCCTCAAGGACGAGTACCTCGGCGACCCGGGCTTCCTCGAGCGCTTCCGCGCCGAGGCCCGCCACGCTGCGCTCGTCAACCACGAGGGCATCGCCAACGTGTTCGACTACGGCGAGGAGGACGGCAGCGCCTACCTCGTGATGGAGCTCGTCCCGGGCGAGGCGCTCTCGACCATGATCGAGCGGGAGCACACCCTGCCGGTCGACAAGGTCCTCGACATCGTGGCCCAGACCGCGAACGCCCTGCAGGCCGCGCACGCCGTCGGCCTGGTGCACCGTGACATCAAGCCCGGCAACCTGCTCATCACGCCGGACGGCCGCGTCAAGATCACCGACTTCGGCATCGCCCGCATCGCCGACCAGGTCCCGCTCACCGCGACCGGCCAGGTCATGGGCACCGTGCAGTACCTCTCGCCGGAGCAGGCGAGCGGGCACCCGGCATCGCCCTCCACGGACATCTACTCCCTCGGCATCGTCGCGTACGAGGCACTCGCCGGTCGTCGGCCCTTCACGGGTGAGTCGCAGGTCGCGATCGCGATGGCGCACATCAACGAGCAGCCGCCGGCGCTGCCGGGCGACATCCCGGAGCCGGTCTCGGCACTCGTGATGTCCTGCATCGCGAAGAAGCCCGCCGACCGCCCGGCCACCGCCGCGAACCTGGCCCGTGCGGCCCAGGCGCTGCGACGCGGAGACGTAGCTGCTGCCACCGTCGCCGTGCCGGCCATCGCCGCAGGTGGCACCGTGGCGTTCAACCCACCGCAGGGGCAGGGGAACGACGCCGCGACCGCACTCATCGGCACGCAGGCGGGCGCAGTCGCCGGCGGACCCGGGGCCCCGGGATCGCCCGTCGACGGCGAGGACGAGGAACCGAAGAAGAAGCGCGCGTGGATCTGGTGGGTCGTGGGCGGCATCGCCGTCCTCGTTGTCGCCGGTGTCATCGCGGCCTTCGCGTTGAACGGTGGCGGCCAGCCCGACCCGACGCCGTCGCAGTCGACGCCGAAGCCGACCCGCTCGCAGACGCCGACGCCGAGCTCCACCCCGGTCGAGACCCGTGTCCTGGTGAACGCCTCGGACTACGTCGGTCTGTCGGTCACCGATGCCCAGTCGAAGCTGCAGCAGGCTGGCCTGACCTCCCGCGTGGAGGACGGTGATCCCGCTCCGAGCGCCGACAAGGCCAACACTGTCCAGTCGATCAGCCCGACGGGCAGCCTCGCGGCCGGATCGCTCGTCGTGCTCCAGCAGTACACGGCGCCGCCGACGGTGAACCAGCCGAACTCGGCGTCACCGGGCACGGTGTCCGCGGACGGCCAGGTCACCTTCGGTTGGGCCGCCGCGACGTGCCCGACCGGGTACACGGTCTCGTCGTACGCGTACACGATCACCGGCGGCAAGGACAGCTCGAGCCAGACCTCGGGAACGCTCGACGCCGACCACCGCTCCGTGACCGTCCAGATCGACGCCGTCGGTCAGTCGGCGTCGCTGAGCTACACGGTCACCTGCGGCAACCTCACCGCGTCGACCCCGTCGGAGAGTGCTGCGAGCGACACCTGGCAGGCCACCGACGAGCCCACGGTCGACCCGACCGACGGCAACAACCCCAGTCAGGGTCCGCAGGACTGACCCTCGTACGGGGGCTCGCGACACCGTTGCGTAACGGTTCGGTCCGGGCCCCCGTGACCAGCGTCCCACCAGCAAGGCCTGCCGTACACTGGCCCGGACGGACATTCGGAGGAGTACGTGCCAGAAGGTGTGACCGCGGGGATCACCCTCCTCGCCAACCGCTACGAGATCGGTGAAGTCATCGGTCGGGGCGGCATGGCCACAGTGCATCTGGGCAACGACACCCGCCTCGGACGCAAGGTGGCGGTGAAGCTGCTCAAGCCGAGCCTCGCCAACGACCCGGCGTTCCGCACGCGCTTCCGCCAGGAAGCCCAGGCTGCGGCGCGCATGGCCCACCCGACCATCGTCCGCGTCTACGACGCCGGCGAAGAGACGGTCACCGAGACCTCGGGCGCCGAGGTGCAGGTGCCCTTCATCGTCATGGAGTACGTCGAGGGCCGTCCGCTCTCCGACATCATCGGCGACGGACCGGTCGCCCCGGACGAAGCCGTGCGCATCACCGAGGGCATCCTCACCGCGCTCGAGTACTCGCACCGCGCCGGCGTCGTGCACCGCGACATCAAGCCCGCGAACGTCATGGTCACGCACTCCGGCCAGGTCAAGGTGATGGACTTCGGGATCGCCCGCGCCATCACCGACACCTCGGCCACGGTGGCGCAGACCACCTCGATCCTCGGGACCGCCTCGTACTTCTCTCCGGAGCAGGCACGCGGTGAGACCGTGGACGCACGCACCGACGTCTACTCGACCGGTGTCGTGCTGTTCGAGCTGCTCACCGGTCGGCCGCCGTTCCTCGGCGACTCGCCCGTCGCCGTCGCCTACCAGCACGTCAGCGAGCAGCCCGTCGCGCCGTCCTCCCTGGTGCCCGAGGTGTCGCCGGCGCTCGACGCCGTGACCCTCCACGCCCTCGTGAAGGACCGGACCCGCCGCTACCAGAACGCCGCCGAGTTCCGGACCGAGCTGCAGCAGGCCGCTGCCGGTCACGTCCCGGCGTCGACCCGGAAGCTCCAGCACCAGGCCGCCAACGACGCATCGACGATGCTGTTCGGCGTCAACCCGCGCACGACGTCCAACCCGGCCGTCGCGTTCCGCGAGCTCGAGGACGACACGGCCGAGCACCGCCCGCAGCGCACGCAGAACCGTCCGCCGGTGGCGTGGATCTGGGTCGGCATCATCCTGACCGCCGCGGTCATCGTCGCCGTGGTCTTCTTCGTCGCGAACCTGCAGCCCGGTAAGGGTCCGGTGTCGTCGGTCAGCGTGCCGAACGTCGCCGGTGCGACCTACGACTCCGCGGCCTCGGCGCTCGACAAGCGTGACCTGGTCGCCGTCAAGGTGGAGGAGAACTCCGACGACGTCGAGAAGGGCACGGTCATCCGGACCGAGCCGGGCGCCGGCACCAAGGTCGGCCGCAGTCAGAACGTCCGTGTGATCGTGTCGCTCGGTCCACAGCAGATCGCGGTCCCGGACCTCGCCGGCCAGGCGCAGGACGCCGCCGAGAAGACCTTGACGGACGCCGGGTTCACGGTCGGGGCGATCAACTCTGACTACTCGCCCGACGTGCCGGAGGGCACGGTCATGAGCACCGACCCGGCATCGACGTCGCAGCACGCCAAGGGCACGGTCGTGAACCTGACGGTGTCGAACGGCAAGGTCGAGCTGCCGAACGTCACGCAGCAGCCGTTCTCGACCGCGAACGCGACCCTCGCCGGCCTGGGGCTGACGGTGACGCCCGCGCCGGCCTACTCGTGCACCGGTGGCACGGTGACGCAGCAGAGCGCGCCGGCCGGCGACATCGCCCAGGGCAGCACCGTGGTGCTCACGTACTGCGCCGCTTCGTCCCAGCCCACGCAGCCGCCGGCATCGGGCGGCGACAACGGTGGGGACAATGCCGGTGACGGCGGCGGTGGCGACGGGCAGTGAACTGACGGCGTCCTGACGGATGCCGTGGGTCGGAACCGAGCCGTGCCTCCAGTCCGACCGCTCGTCAGGCGCGGTGCGCCGCGATGAGCGGGTTCAGTCCTGCCGCACGATCGGCCGCCCCGGACAGTCCGGTCGTCTCCAGCCAGTTGCCGACCATGCGGTACCCGCCCTCGGTGAGGACCGACTCGGGGTGGAACTGGACGCCGTACACGGGGTGCTCGCGGTGCTGCACACCCATGATCACGCCGCCGCCGGTCCGCGCCGTGACGGTGAGCTCCTCGGAGACGGTCCCCTCGACGATCGCGAGCGAGTGGTAGCGGGTGGCGGTGAACGGGTGCGGGACCCCGACGAACAGCGCGCTGTCGTCGTGGTCGACCTGTGACGTCTTGCCGTGCATGAGCTCTTCAGCGTGCGTCACCGTGGCGCCGAGCGCCTCGGCGATCGCCTGGTGGCCGAGGCAGACACCGAGGAGCGGCTTGTCCGCCTCGATCGCGGCGTGCACGGTCGCGATCGAGATGCCGGCGTCGGCCGGCGTTCCTGGCCCGGGAGACAGCAGCACACCGTCGTAGTCGGCGATGCGGTCGGCGATCTCGGACGCGGGGAACGTGTCGTTCCGCACCACGTCGGTCTCAGCACCGAGCTGCTGCACGTAGCCGTTCAGCGTGTAGACGAAGCTGTCGTAGTTGTCGACGACGAGGATCTTGGTCATGGTCGGTTCACCGTACTCGTGGGGGATGTGTGCAGCGGGCTGAGAGTCCTCGCACACACGTGGTCACGGTAGGATACCGGCCATGGCCAAGGACAAGGACCGCACCAAGCCCGCCCGGAGGACCCGAGCCGACTCGGTCGACACCGCGGGGGACCAGCCGAACCCCGTCTGGTTCAAGCCGGTCATGTTCGGCTTCATGCTCATCGGGCTCGCCTGGGTGATCGTCTTCTACATCTCGAACACCACGCTGCCGGTCCCGTCCCTCGGGTCGTGGAACATCCTGATCGGCTTCGGCATCATGTTCGTCGGCTTCCTCATGACCACCCGCTGGCGGTAGCAGCCCGGCCACCTGTTCCCCTGACGCCCGTCGCACCGTGTGGTGCGGCGGGCGTCGTCGTTGTCGAGCTACCCCGGGCAGTTGTCCACAGCGCTGTCGCGACGACGATCGCGTTCTCCCCACTGCGGCAACGGTTGTCCACAGTTGTCCCCATTCTCCACACCACTCTCCACACCCCCGCCCCGGAGTTATCCACAGCAGAGTCCACAATGGGGATAATCACACGCGTGTAACTCACCGCTTTCTCCACAGCTGTGGACAACTCGCTCGTGCACGTGTGGAAACCCGACGCTCCGCGAGATGCCCACTGTGCCGCGCGACGATGAAGGCCCGTCGCCGGCGCGACGACGAAGGCCCCGTCGCGCACGCGACGGGGCCTTCGAACGATCGGGGTCAGACGCCGATGCCGATACCGGCCTGGAGACTCGCGTACACCGCGAAGATGCCCGCGATGAGCACGACTGCCTCGGCCACCAGCAGGCCGATCTGCAGGCCGCGCTGTCGGACGTTACGGGTCTTCGCGAAGACGAACCCGGTGACGAAGCCGAGGACGATGCCACCGACGTGCGCCTGCCACGAGATCGCGGTGCCGGGCAGGAAGCCGACGACGAGGTTCAACCCCATGATCACGAGCAGCTGCACGGCGTTGTAGCCGAGGCTCCGCTGGATGACGAAGAACGCGGCGAACAGGCCGAAGATCGCACCCGAGGCGCCGACGACGTGCGTTCCCGGGCTCAGCAACGAGACCGCGAGGTCCCCACCGAGACCCGCCAGGAAGTAGAGCGCCAGGAAGCGCCACGTCCCGAGGATGTTCTCGAGCATCCGGCCGAAGATCCACACGGCCCACATGTTGAACAGGATGTGGAAGAACGACGAGTGCACGAACAGCCCGGTGACCAGACGCCACGGTTGCGTGCCGACGAGGGGCGTGTAGTAGCTCAACCACGCGTTGACGTACCCGCCACTGACCTGGTTGAGCAACCACAGCACGACCGAGACGGCGACGATCACGACCGTCGCCTTCTGGTCGAGCATGGCGAAGCGCCGTCGGGCGACGGTCATCCCACTGGGACCGTTCGCCCGACGGTTCGCCGTGAACTGCGCGCGCTGTTCACGCACGCACTCCGGGCAGTGCACCCCGACCGCCGCCGGCGTCTGGCACTCAGGGCAGATCGTGCGCCCACACCGCTGGCAGAGCACGAAGCTCTGCCGGTCGGGGTGCCGGTAGCAGGTGTTGTTCGAGTTGTACGCCGGATCGCTCACGTGGTGGCTCAGACGTCCTCGACGTCGATGCTCTGGATGACGACGTCCTCGAGCGGCTTGTCACGGCCGTCCGTGGCCACACCCTCGATCGCGTCGACGACGGCACGGGACTCGTCGTCCGCCACCTCGCCGAAGATGGTGTGCTTGCCCTGCAGCCAGGGAGTCGCCACCGTGGTGATGAAGAACTGCGAACCGTTCGTCCCACGGCCGCCCTGGATGCCGGCGTTCGCCATCGCGAAGATGTACGGGTTCTGGAAGGTGAGCTCCGGGGAGATCTCGTCGTCGAAGCGGTAGCCGGGGCCGCCGATGCCCTGACCGAGCGGGTCACCGCCCTGGATCATGAAGTCCTTGATGATGCGGTGGAAGACCACGCCGTCGTAGAGCTTGTCGGTGGACACCTTGCCGGTGCCCGGGTGCGTCCACTCCTGCTTGCCCGTCGCGAGGTCGACGAAGTTCTTGACGGTCTTCGGAGCGTGGTTGCCGAACAGGTTGACGCGGATGTCGCCCTTGTTCGTGTGGATCGTTGCGACAGCGGTGTGCAGAGACATGTTCCGATTCTCGCATGTACTGCTGAAGGTCAGACGGATCCCACAGGTGAGGCTCCGTGACCTGTCAGGGACTCCGGTGGCAGGATGGGACCCACGCCGATCCGATGGAGGTACCAGATGACGACGATCGAGATCCCGCGCAAGCGTCGGAAGCAGATCAAGAAGCTCAAGGGCCAGACCGCCTCGCTCCTCGGCGAGCAGCGCAAGGTCCTCGAGCACGCGAACGCGATCCTGGCGGAAGCGCGTTCGAATGCGGCAGATGCCGCTCGCAAGGACATCGCACCGCGGGTGCAGAACGCGATCGACAACGGCATCCGGCCGGCTGTCGCCACGGGTGTGCACGCCGCGACCAGCGCAGCACAGAGCGCATCGCACCGGTTCCAGTCCGAGGTCGTTCCCGGCCTCGTCGCGACGGCTGGTTCGGTTCTGAGCGTGGGCGACCTCGCGAAGGACCCGCGCGTCAAGAAGATCGTGAAGAACGCCCAGAAGAAGGGCAAGAACGCGAAGAAGGCTGCGGAGAAGTACGTGCCGCACCAAAAGAAGGGCATCGGCTTCGGCGGTGTCGCGCTCATCGTCGTCGGCGTGGTCGCCGTCGCGGGTGCCGCGTACGCCGCGTACCAGACGCTGCGCGCCGACGACGACCTGTGGGTCGCCGACGACGCTGACACGGCGGAGAAGCCCTCCGCCTGACCTCCCCGGTTCGTACGAAGGGCCCCGGCATCCGCCGGGGCCCTTCGTCGTCCCCGGTGTCGCACGACCCGCCGCTCACGTCCGCCGAAGTCGCGGGATCTCCCACGCGGGCCCCGCCTGAACAGCAGTTCGTGCGACCTCACGGCCACGGGCGGTCGCGTCTCGGCCGTGTGACGGACTGGGGGCGCGGGGCGGGGCCGCAACGCGCCTCCAGTCCGTCCAGTGGTGGCGTTCCGTCCCATCGCGGCCGACATGGAAAGCCGTTCCGCGCGAAGGAGGCAGGAACTTCCTGCCCCCTACGAGCAGATCAGCACCGTACGCGCGATCCTGCACCCCACGCGCGAAACGACCCACACGAGCGCACCGAAGCACCCAAGCACCCACGCACCGGAGCGGCTGCGGAGAGGCGCCCATCGCGGAGCGGCGCGCCGAAGGCGCCGACAAGCACAGCGAAACGACCCGGCGAACGGAGGAACGACCGGAGCAGGGTCGTTCGAGAGAGAAGCTTGTGGAGCCTAGGAGAATCGAACTCCTGACATCCTGCTTGCAAAGCAGGCGCTCTACCAACTGAGCTAAGGCCCCGAGACGACCAGCGTACTGGAGTCAGTGGGTGATGGTGGGGCTACAAGGACTTGAACCTTGGACCTCTTCGTTATCAGCGAAGCGCTCTAACCGCCTGAGCTATAGCCCCTCAGACCGGATGAAAGCCTACCGTACCGATCCCGAAGAACGAAATCGAGGCGGTCGACCCATCCGGGCCGGGTGTGTCAGTTGTTCGTGAAGCCGACGAGCAGGCCGCCGGTGATCCGCACACTGAGGTTGTAGAGGACACTCACGATGGCGCCGAGCACGGTGCCGACAACCACGTTGAGGATGCCCACGACGATGGAGAACCCGAGGACCTGGCCCAGCGAGAACTGGTCCATGATCGAGTAGTTGTTCTGCCCGGTGACGTCCTTGAGCAGGGCGTCGATCTGGGTGAAGACGCCGGTCTGGTTCAGGATGACCCACACCAGGGCGGTGGCCACGACGATCACGATGGAGCCGGCCAGGGCGATGAGGAAGCTGAGCTTCACCATCGACCAGAAGTCGACGTACACCAGTCGCAACCGCACCTGGCGGGTGCCGACGGGACGCTTCGCCTTCTTCTGGAGCTTCTCGGCGACACTACTCATTGCTTGACTGGTCCTCTCCGGCCTGGTCGTCGCCAGGCTCGGTGTCGATGGGATCAGTGGATTCCGGCACTGCCTCAGCAGGGCTGACCGTCTCCACCGGGCCCGCAGGCTCGATCTCGGCGTCGTCCTGGTCGTCCAGGTTCCGCTCTGTGTTCCGGGCCACCGCGATGATCCGGTCGTTCTCCGCGAACCTCGCGAAGACCACACCCATCGTGTCGCGACCCTTGGCGGGCACCTCGGACACGGCAGACCTTACCACCTTGCCCGATTGCAGCACGACGAGCACCTCGTCGTCCTCGCCCACGATGAGAGCACCCACAAGGTCGCCTCGATCGGCTGCCAGCTTGGCCACCTTGATGCCGAGACCGCCACGGCCCTGCACGCGGTACTGGTCGACCGAGGTGCGCTTGGCGTAGCCGCCCTCCGTCATGACCCACACGTAGCCGTCGTCCGACACGACCCGCGCTGCGAGGAGCGCGTCGCCGTCACGGAAGGACATGCCCTTCACGCCGGAGGTCGACCGACCCATCGGACGCAACCTGTCGTTCGTCGCCGTGAAGCGGAGCGACATCCCGTGCTTCGACACGAGGAGCAGGTCGTCGTGCTCGTCGACGAGGAGCGCCTGCACGAGGGTGTCGCCGTCGCGCAGGTTGATGGCGATGATGCCACCGGTGCGGTTCGTGTCGTACTCGGTCAGCGCGGTCTTCTTCACGAGACCGTGCTCGGTCGCGAGCACGAGGTACTGCGCGGCCTCGTAGTCCCGGATGTCGAGCACCTGCTGGATCTTCTCGTCCGGCTGGAGCGCGAGCAGGTTCGCGACGTGCTGGCCCTTGGCGTCGCGGCTGGCTTCCTGCAGCTCGTACGCCTTGGCGCGGTAGACGCGGCCCTGGTCGGTGAGGAACAGGAGCCAGTGGTGCGTCGTCGTGACGAAGAAGTGCTCGACGATGTCGTCGGCGCGCAGCTGCGCACCCTTGACCCCGCGGCCGCCACGGTGCTGCGAGCGGTAGTTGTCGCTGCGCGTGCGCTTGACGTACCCGCCGCGGGTGAGGGTGACGACCATCTCCTCTTCGGGGATGAGGTCCTCGATGGACATGTCACCGTCGAAGCCGAGCAGGATCTCGCTGCGGCGGTCGTCACCGAAGCGCTCCACGATCTCGTCGAGCTCCTCGCCGATGATCGTGCGCTGCCGGGTCTCCGAGCCGAGGATGTCCTGGAAGTCGGCGATCTTGCGCTCGAGCTCCTCGGCCTCGTCGTGGATCTTCTGCCGCTCGAGGGCGGCGAGGCGACGGAGCTGCAACTCGAGGATCGCGCGCGCCTGGATCTCGTCGACGGACAGCAGGTCCATCAGGCCGGTGCGGGCCTCTTCGACGTCGGGCGACCGTCGGATGAGCGCGATGACCTCGTCGAGGGCGTCGAGCGCCGCCAGGTAGCCACGGAGGATGTGGGCGCGCTTCTCGGCCTCGCGCAGCCGGAACTGCGTGCGGCGGACGATGACGTCGATCTGGTGGTCGACCCACGCCGAGATGAACCCGTCGAGCGCGAGGGTGCGGGGCACGCCGTCGACGATCGCGAGCATGTTCGCGCCGAAGTTCTCCTGCAGCTGCGTGTGCTTGTACAGGTTGTTGAGGACGACCTTGGCGACGGCGTCGCGCTTGAGCACGATGACGAGGCGCTGACCGGTACGACCCGAGGTCTCGTCGCGGATGTCCGCGATGCCGGCGAGCTTGCCGTCCTTGACGCCCTCGGCGATGCGGATCGCGAGGTTGTCGGGGTTGACCTGGTACGGCAGCTCGGTGACGACGAGGCAGGTACGACCCTGGATCTCCTCGACGTTGACGACCGCACGCATCGTGATCGAGCCACGGCCGGTGCGGTAGGCGTCCTGGATGCCCTTGGTGCCGAGGATCTGCGCACCGGTCGGGAAGTCCGGGCCCTTGATCCGCTGCATGAGCGCGCCGAGGAGCTCCTCGCGCGTCGCGTCCGGGTGCTCGAGCGCCCACTTCGCGCCGGCGGCGACCTCGCGCAGGTTGTGCGGCGGGATGTTCGTGGCCATGCCCACCGCGATGCCGACGGACCCGTTGACGAGCAGGTTCGGGAACCGTGCCGGCAGGATCGCGGGCTCCTGCGTGCGACCGTCGTAGTTGTCCTGGAAGTCGACGGTGTCCTCGTCGATGTCCCGGACCATCTCCATGGCGAGCGGCGCCATCTTGGTCTCGGTGTACCGCGGGGCCGCGGCGCCGTCGTTGCCCGGAGAGCCGAAGTTGCCCTGGCCGAGCGCGAGCGGGTAGCGCAGCGACCACGGCTGCACGAGCCGGACGAGTGCGTCGTAGATCGCGCTGTCACCGTGCGGGTGGAACTGCCCCATGACGTCGCCGACGACGCGGGAGCACTTGGAGAAGGCGCGGTCAGGGCGGTAGCCGCCGTCGAACATCGCGTAGATCACGCGGCGGTGCACCGGCTTCAGGCCGTCACGGACCTCAGGCAGGGCACGACCGACGATGACGCTCATCGCGTAGTCGAGGTACGAGCGCTGCATCTCGAGCTGCAGGTCGACCTGCGAGATGCGGTCACCGGAGATGACGATGTCCCCGCTGTCGCCGTGGACGATCTCGGGCTGCTCGTCGGCGCCGTTCTCGTTGTCGTCAGCCATGTGGCTTCGTTCCCTTTCTGGACAGCCTGGAGGCTGTGGTTCCGTCAGTCGCGCCGGGCGCGACCACAGGTGGTCAGGACTGGTCCGCGCGGCTCACGCCGCGCCTCCAGGCCAGGATCAGATGTCCAAGAACCGGACGTCCTTCGCGTTCTGCTGGATGAACTGGCGACGGGACTCGACGTCCTCGCCCATCAGCGTCGCGAACACGCTGTCCACCGCGGCGGCGTCCTCGAGCGTGACCTGCAGGAGCGTCCGGGTGTCCGGGTTCATCGTGGTGTCCCACAGCTCCTTGTAGTCCATCTCGCCGAGACCCTTGTAGCGCTGGATCCCGTTGTCCTTCGGGATGCGCTTGCCGGCGGCGAGGCCGGACTGCATCAGGGCGTCGCGCTCACGGTCGCTGAACACGTACTCGTGCGCCGAGTTCGACCACTTCAGGCGGTACAGCGGCGGCTGCGCCAGGTAGACGTAGCCGCGCTCGATGAGCGGCCGCATGTAGCGGAACAGCAGGGTGAGGAGCAGCGTCGTGATGTGCTGGCCGTCGACGTCGGCATCGGCCATCAGCACGATCTTGTGGTACCGGGCCTTGTCCGGGTCGAAGTCCTCGCCGATGCCGGCGCCGAACGCCGTGATCATCGACTGGATCTCCTGGTTGGCCAGGGCGCGGTCGAGGCGGGCCTTCTCGACGTTGAGGATCTTGCCGCGCAGCGGCAGGATCGCCTGCGTCATCGGGTTGCGGCCCTGCACGGCGGAACCGCCGGCGGAGTCACCCTCGACCATGAAGATCTCGGAGACCGTCGGGTCCTTCGACTGGCAGTCCTTGAGCTTGCCAGGCATGCCGCCCGACTCCAGCAGGCCCTTGCGGCGGGTGGTCTCACGGGCCTTGCGGGCGGCGAGCCGGGCCTGCGATGCCTGGATCGCCTTGCGCACGACGTCGCGGGCCTGCGTCGGGTTGCTCTCGAACCAGTGGGTGAGCTCGGCGCCGACGACGCGCTGCACGAAGCCCTTCGCCTCGGTGTTGCCGAGCTTGGTCTTCGTCTGGCCCTCGAACTGCGGTTCGCCGAGCTTCACGGAGATGACGGCCGTCAGCCCTTCGCGGATGTCGTCACCCGTGAGGTTGTCGTCCTTCTCCTTGATGATCTTCGCTTCACGCGCGTACTTGTTGACCAGGTACGTCAGCGCGGCGCGGAAGCCCTCTTCGTGGGTGCCGCCCTCGTGCGTGTTGATCGTGTTCGCGAAGGTGTGGACGCTCTCCTGGTAGGAGGTGTTCCACTGCATCGCGACCTCGAGCGCGATCTTGCGCTCCGGGTCCTCGGCCTCGAAGCCGATGACGTCCGGGTGGACCAGGTCGGCCTTCTTCTGGGCGTTGAGGTACTCGACGTAGTCGGCGAGCCCGCGCTCGTAGAGGAAGGAGTCCTTGCGGGACTCTTCCCCTTCGTCGGGGGTGCGCTCGTCCTGCAGCGTGATCCGGAGACCCTTGTTCAGGAAGGCCATCTGCTGGAACCGCGTGCGGAGGGTCTCGTAGTCGAAGACGACGGTCTCGAAGATGTCGGCGTTCGGCCAGAACGTGATCGTGGTGCCGTGGCCGTCGTCCTCTTCGTCCTTCGACAGGGGCGCGACGGGGACGCCGTCGGTGTAGCTCTGACGCCAGACGTGGCCCTGCTGACGGACCTCGACGTCGAGTTCCGAGCTCAGCGCGTTGACGACGGAGGAACCGACGCCGTGCAGACCACCGGACACCGCGTACGCGCCGCCGCCGAACTTGCCGCCGGCGTGCAGGACGGTCAGGACGACCTGGACGGTCGAGACGCCCTCTGCCGCGTGGATGCCGACGGGGATGCCACGGCCGTTGTCGACCACGCGGACGCCACCGTCTTCACGGATGGTGACGTTGATCGTGTCGCAGTAGCCGGCGAGGGCCTCGTCGACGGAGTTGTCGACGATCTCCTGCACGAGGTGGTGCAGACCGCGCGGCCCGGTCGACCCGATGTACATGCCCGGACGCTTCCGGACGGCTTCGAGTCCCTCGAGCACCTGGATCTGGTCTGCGCCGTACGCTGGATCGCTCTGCGGGGTCGCCTCGCCGGACGAGTTCTGTCGGTCGTCGTCAGATCCGGATGTCATTCGAAGGTGCTCCTGCCTGCGCGCGGAACACCCGCGCACTGCACCTCCCAGTCTACCGCAGGGACCCCGCATCCGAGGGCGAAATCCGCCCGTGGACGGCCTTTTTTCGTCCTCCCGGACGATTTCGTCGGCTCACCCGTAAGTGTCGCGAGGACCGCGCCCCTGGACCGTCCTGGGACCGCGTTTCCAGGTGGGGGCGTCGGGGCCTGAAACCCGGATCGACAGCACCCCTGCCTCCGGGTGCCGCTCGGCGATGGTCGTCGTGATGGTGCTGCGCATGAGTCGGAGCTGGGTCGCCCAGGCCGTCGAGTCGCACCGGATGACGAGGGCGCCGTCGTCGATGGTCATCGGCCGGGAGTGCTTCGCGAGCTCGTCGCCCACGACGGCGGGCCAGTCCACGAACAGTTCAGAGCGGGCGAGGGGTTCGGTCCAGCCGAGCTCCTGGGCGAGCGATCCGACGACGTCGCCGAGCCCGGCGGGCTCGCGACCGCGGCCGTACGGCACGGAGTCGGGGTCGAGTCCCTTCATCCGGCGTCGACGCGCGTCGACGCCGCGCTTCGAGGGGTCGCCGAACACGGCGCGGAGGTGCCGGTAGACCCGCGAGGGCTCGGTGGGCTTCACGGGCTTCGGCATCAGACGCCGGCTTCCGTGGGGTGGTCTCCCGGGGTCTCGGTCGGACTGGAGGCACGGCTCGGCTCCGCCTCGTCGGTCACGATGGTGCCCGCCTCGATCCGGACGGTGTGCGCGGCGAGCTGCTCGGGCACGTCACCGAACACCGCGGCGGTGATGAGCACCTGCTCGTAGTCGGCGACCGCTCCGGCCAGGCGCTCCCGGCGGGACTCGTCGAGCTCGGCGAACACGTCGTCCAGGATGATGATCGGATCGCCCAGGCTCGACTCGGCGCGCAGGATCGACGCACTGGCCAGCTGCACCGCGAGGGCGAACGACCACGATTCCCCGTGACTGGCGTACCCCCGGGCCGGTAACCCGTTCAGCTGGAAGAGCACGTCGTCCCGGTGGGGACCGACGAGCGTCAGGCCGCGGTCGAGCTCGTCGCGCCGACGCCGTTCAAGGGCTGCACGGAAAGCATCAGCTGCTGCCGTGACGGTAACCGGCTCGTCTGGTGTCCCGAGGACGGGATCCGTCGCCGCCGCGTCCTCCGGGTCGCCGCCGCGGACACTGAGCACACCCGTGATCGACGCCTCGTGCCGTTCGCCGGCGACGGTCGCGTAGGCCTCGGCCACGAACGGGGCGAGCCGTCGGGTGAGGTGGTCGCGCGCGGCGATGATCTCGGCGCCGAACGCCACGAGCCGCTCGTCCCAGACGTCGAGCGTCGCGAGCGAACCCGCCTTCGCGCCGGTCGCCCTCGCGGACTTCAGCAGGGTGTTCCGCTGCCGGAGCGTCCGGTCGTAGTCGGCGAGGACACCCTGCATGCGCGGCGCGATCTGGCCGAGGAGCTCGTCGAGCATCCGTCGGCGGCCTGCCGGTTCGCCGCGGACGAGCGCGAGGTCCTCCGGTGCGAAGAGCACGCTCGTGCAGTACCGCGGGAGCTCGCGCGGCTTGATGGCCGAACGGTTCACCTGCGCCCGGTTCGATCCGGTGCGGTTGATCTGCACCTCGGCGAGGATGCTGCGGTCCTCGTGGGCGAGCCGCGCGCGGACGATCGCCGCGTCGCAGCCCTGGCGGACGAGGGCCGCATCGGTCGGGACCCGGTGCGAGCCGAGCGTCGACAGGTAGCCGATCGCCTCGACGAGGTTGGTCTTGCCCTGTCCGTTCCGTCCGACGAACAGGTTCGGCCCGCGTGCGAGGTCGACCTCGGCCTCCCGGTAGTTCCGGAAGTCCGTGAGTTGCAGGTGGTCGACGTGCACGCGGGCCGTGGCCGGGTTGCCCCGGTTGGACTACGCCTTCTTGACGGCGTGGCCGCCGAACTGGTTGCGGAGCGCCGCGACGGCCTTCATCGTCGGGGACTCGCTGCCCTGACGCGAGACGAAGCGGGCGAACATCGCCGCGGAGAGCGCGGGCATCGGCACCGCGAGCTCGATCGCCTCTTCGAGGGTCCAGCGACCCTCGCCCGAGTCGTCGACGTAGCCCTCGAGCTCGTCGAGCTTCGGGTCCTCGTTGATCGCGAGGACGAGGAGGTCGAGCAGCCAGGAACGGACGACCGTGCCGCGCTGCCATCCGGCGAAGACCGCCGGGACGTCGTGGACGATGTCCTTGGCCTCGAGGAGCTCGTAGCCCTCGCCGTAGGCCTGCATGATCGCGTACTCGATGCCGTTGTGGACCATCTTCGCGTAGTGGCCCGCGCCGACGCCGCCGGCGTGCGAGAAGCCCTCTTCGCGCGGGCCCTCGGGACGGAGCGCGTCGAAGACCGGCATGGCGAACTCGACGTCCTCGGGGGCGCCGCCCACCATGAGGCCGTAACCGTTGTCCTTGCCCCAGACGCCACCGGAGACGCCGGCGTCCATGTAGCGGATGCCCTTGGCGTCGAGCTGCTTGGCGTGCACCTCGTCGTCGAGCCACTTCGAGTTGCCGCCGTCGATCACGAGGTCACCCTCGCTGAGGACGTTCGACAGGTCGGTGATCACGTCGTCGGTGATCTTGCCGTGCGGGACCATGACCCACACGAGCTTCTTGCCCTCGGGAAGCGCCGCGGCGAGTGCGCCGAGGTCGGCGACGTCCGAGACGGCGGGGTTCGCGTCGTAGCCGGTGACCTCGATGCCTGCGTTGCGGAGACGGGCACGCATGTTGTTGCCCATGCGACCGAGGCCGACAAGACCGATGTGCATGATTTCCTCTTCTGTTCGTCGTCGCGCTGATGCAGGGGTGGCGCGTCAGCGCAGTGTTCGGCTGTTGCGCTTACCGCAGCAGGAGATTGGGCTGCAGCAGGTACCGGTATCCGTCCGTCGCCGGGGCCTCTTGCGAGGTCTGCCCGGTGATGAGCACCGGGCCCGGCTTGTTGGGGTTCTCCGTCTTGGTGAAGGAGATCCGGACGAACTCGGAGTGCACCGCGTTCAACCCGTCCAGGAGGAAGGCGGGCTTCAACGAGACCACCGTTTCCTCCCCGGTCAGCAACGCACTGATCGACTCTGACGCCTGCGCTTGTTCGGAACCGATCGCCTCGAGCGTGAGCCCGTCGACCGTGAAGGAGAACCGGAGCGCGGCTTCGCGCTCCAGGACGAGGGAGACCCGTCGGACCGCCTCGACCAGTTCCGCGGTGTTGATCACCGCGTGGTCCTGGACGGTCTCGGGGAAGAGCCGGCGGACCGGCGGGTAGTTGCCCTTGATGAGCAACGAGGTGACGGTCTTGTCGTCGGCGTGGAATGCGATGAGCTCGCGGTCCGACGAGCCGCTGATCGAGACCGAGACGGTGGACGCCGAGCCGAAGGTGCGGCCGACCTCCTGCAGGGTGCGGGCCGGCACGAGTGCGTGCAGCGGGTCCGAGCCGACACGGCCGGAGTCCCACGCGATCGTGCGGACGGCGACGCGGTAGCGGTCCGTCGCGATGAGGGAGAGGTCGTTGTCGCCGACCTCGAGCTGCACGCCGGTGATCACCGGGGTGACGTCGTCACGGCTGGCGGCGACGGCGACCTGGGAGACGGCCTCGGAGAACGCGTCGCCGGGGATGACACCGGTCTGCGCACCGATCTCCGGGAGCGTCGGGTACTCCTCGACCGGCATGGACAGCAGCGTGAAGTGCGCCGAACCGCAGGCGACCGAGATCTTCGAGTCCTCGGTCGTGAAGGTGACCGGGGCGTTCGGCAGGCGGCTCGCGATGTCGTTGAGCAGGCGGCCGGAGACGAGCACCGTGCCCGGGTCGTCGATCTGCGCGGCGATGGACGTCTGTGCCGAGACCTCGTAGTCGAACGACGAGAGCGTGAGTCGATCGCCGTCGGCGTGGATCAGGACGCCCGAGAGGATCGGGAGGGTCGTGCGCTGTGGGAGGAGCTTCACCGCGAAGGAGACGGCTTCGGAGAAGACGTCCCGGTTGACCTCGAACTTCACAGCTGGAACCCCTGTCGATCGGTTGGACTGTCCGGCCGCCCCATTGTGGCACAGCCCGACCCGGCCCGGATTTCTTGTCATCCCGCCGTCCACAAGGTTGGCCCGCTGAGATCAATCGTTAACCAGGAGTAATGGTGTTAACGCCTGTGCACACTGTGGATAACCCTGTTAACACCGCTTGTCCACAGGGAACTACACACGTGTGAGTTGTGAGTGGCGTGTGGGGGACCTCTGGATGAGTGAATCTCATCTATCCACTTCCATCCCCAGTCTCCACAGGTGCCCCCTCTGCTGTGAACAACCGACCGGCGTGTCCTCCACAGTTATCCACAGGCTTTCCACACTGTGTGAAGTCCGGCGCATGGAACCGTCTCAGATGGTGGATGCGCGCGGAAGTGGGCCGATCTGACGGTCGTCAGTCGTGCCTCCAGGCGGCTGCGCGCGCATCTGCGGATGTGAGCCGCTGTGCTCGCCGGACCCGCGATCAGCGGTAGCGGCGGTCCTGCTTGATCCGGCTGGTGAGCTCGGTGACCTGGTTGTAGATCGACCGTCGCTCCTTCATCAGCTCGGTGATCTTCTTGTTCGCGTACATGACCGTGGTGTGGTCGCGGTTGCCGAACAGCTGACCGATCTTGGGTAGGGAGAGGCTCGTCATCTCCCGGCAGAGGTACATCGCGATCTGCCGTGCCGTCGCGATCGCCTGGGAGCGCGAGGACCCGTAGAGGTCGTCTACGGAGAGCTTGAAGTACTCCGCGGTGTGGTTGATGATGTCCGTCGGCGCGATGACGTTGTCGTCGTCGAGCGTGATGAGGTCCTTGAGGACCGTCTGCACCAGGGCCATGTCGACGGCCGTCCGGTTGAGGCTCGCGAACGCCGTGACGCGGATGAGCGTCCCCTCGAGCTCCCGGATGTTGCTCGACACCTTCGACGCCATGAACTCGAGGATGTCGTCCGGCACCTGCAGGTGGTCGGACTGCGCCTTCTTGCGGAGGATCGCGATGCGCGTCTCGAGGTCCGGGGCCTGCACGTCGGTGATCAGACCCCACTCGAAGCGGGAGCGCATCCGGTCCTCGAACCCGGTGAGGTGCTTCGGCGCGACGTCGGACGTGATGACGACCTGCTTGTTGTGGTCGTGCAGGGTGTTGAACGTGTGGAAGAACGCTTCCTGCGTCGAGTCCTTGCCCTGCAGGAACTGGATGTCGTCGATCAGCAGGATGTCGATGTCGCGGTAGCGCTGCTGGAACTGGTTCGAGCGGTTGTTCGCGATCGAGTTGATGAAGTCGTTCGTGAACTCCTCGCTGGACACGTACCGCACCCGGATCCCCGGGTAGAGGCTCTCGGCGTAGTGGCCGATCGCGTGCAGGAGGTGGGTCTTGCCGAGGCCGGAGTCACCGTAGATGAAGAGCGGGTTGTAGGCCTTGGCCGGGGCTTCGGCGACCGCGACCGCCGCGGCGTGCGCGAACCGGTTCGACGAGCCGATGACGAAGTTGTCGAAGTTGTACTTGGGGTTGAGCCGGGACTCGGGGCGGCCGCTGGTGCCCGGCGCGTCGATCTGGCTCGGGACGAAGGGCGCCTCGATGTACTGACGCGGGGCTGCGCTCTGCTCGACCGCTTCCTGCACGGGCTCGGCGTACTCGGGCACGTGGCTGGCGACCGCGGTGTCGACCCGCGGCTCGGAGGCCATGTCCGGGTTCACCGTGATCGCGAAGTTCGCGACGGTGTCGTCACCGATGCGCGAGACCGCCTCGGTGATGGGGATCCGGATGCGCTGTTCGAGCATGCCGCGGGTGAGGTCGTTCGGGACCTCGAGGTAGAGCGTGCCGGCGAGCACGCCCTTCGGCTCGACCAGGTTGAGGAAGCCGTGGAGCTGCGGGGTGATGCGGTCGTCCTCCGAGAGGAGTCCGAGGACGGATGACCAGAGGTCCTCGACGGGGTCGGCCGGCATCGTCATGTCGCGCTCGTCTCCAGGTCTCGTGTGCGGTGTTGGGCGTTCCGTGGCTCGGGGGCGCCCGGTGTGCCGGGACAGCGTCGACCGTCGGATCGTCCTGGCGGGTCGTCGTGTGCCCGGGTGGCTTCTTCGACGGCCCGGACCGCGTGTCGTCCCGCGTGGTGGTCCACAGGGTTGTCCACAGTGTTCTCCACGACCGCCACGAGCTGCTGGTCGAGGAGACTCCCCCGTCCTGCCGGGCCACGGGCGGATCGATCACACCACTGTAAAGGACCGGGGCGCGTCGTACCGAACGCACGTTTTCCCCAATGTGGATAATGATCGTGCGCACGGGGTCCGTGGTCCTGGTCCGGTGCCGCGTTTGACCTGCTCGCCGCTGTCACGTACCGTTAACCAGTTGACTGCGGCCGTTCGGTCGCGCCCATCTGCGTCGTTCGGCACCGAGCGACCACACATACGTGACGGCCCGCGTCGGGTTCCCCCAGCGCAGCCGTAGTGGAGACCATCATGAGCAAGCGCACCTTCCAGCCGAACAACCGTCGTCGTGCCAAGAAGCACGGCTTCCGTGCCCGCATGCGCACCCGTGCCGGCCGCGCCATCCTCGCCGCGCGCCGCTCCAAGGGCCGCACCGAGCTCAGCGCCTGAACGAGCAGCGCCTGATCGGGCACCTCGTCCGGTCCTTGCCGGGTACCTGGTAGCGATCGTGTTGGCCCGCGCCAACCGCATCGTCCGTGGTGACGACTACCGGTCCGTCGTGCGTCGTGGTCGCAGGAGCGCCACGGCGCACGCCGTCGTATCGGTGGTCCGTCGGACGTCGGACGACCCGTCGACAGGCGCCGGACCGACCCGGTTCGGATTCATCGTCGCCAAGACGGTCGGCAACGCCGTGACCCGGAACCTGATCAGGCGTCGCCTCAAGGCGATCGCGCACGGTCTTCTCGTGGACATCCCCGTCGGCTACGACGTGGTGGTCCGTGCACTGCCAGCCGCTGCGCAGGCCGGATGGCCTACCCTGCTCGAAGACGTCTCGCGCTCCTGTGCGCGTGGTGTGGAGAAGGCAGCAGTATGAACCGCAACCTCTGGACCCGGCTCGCCTGGGTCGTCGCGTTGCTCCCGCGCAACGCGTGCGTCGTCGTGCTGCGCGCGTACCGGGCCGTGATCTCACCGCTCTACGGCAACGTCTGCCGGTACCACCCCTCGTGCTCGCGGTACGCCCTCGAAGCCATCCAGCAGTACGGCGTCGTCCGCGGATCGGCGATGGGCGCGTGGCGCATCGCACGGTGCAACCCCTGGGCAGCCGGGGGCATCGACGACGTCCGTGAACGGCGTCGCCCCTACGACGTCAACCGGTTCGGGTTCGTGCTCGCGCCGACCCAGCAGCAGCCGCAGCCCGCGGTCGGGAACCTCCGCCCGGTCCTGCTCCCCCAGCGCACTCGAAAGGCGTGACCGTCCCCATGGACCTCATCGGTACGATCCTCTGGCCGCTCAAATGGGTGGTCTCGGCCATCCTCGTCGGATTCCACTGGGTCTTCGAGAACCTCGGCATGGACCCCGGCGCGGGCATCACCTGGGTCCTCTCCATCATCTTCCTGACGTTCGTGGTCCGCGCCGCGCTCATCCCGATCTTCGTGCGCCAGATCAAGTCGCAGCGCCGCATGCTCGAGGTGGCGCCGCAGCTCAAGAAGATCCAGGACAAGTACAAGGGCAAGAAGGACCAGTTCTCGCGTGAGGCCATGAGCCGCGAGACCATGGCACTGTACAAGGAGACCGGGACGAACCCGCTGAGCTCCTGCCTGCCGCTGCTGATCCAGATGCCGATCTTCTTCTCGCTGTACTCCGTGCTGCACGAGGCGCAGATCAACAAGACCGGCATCGGCCTGCTGACGAACGACCTCGCCGCGTCCTTCGGCAACGCGTCGCTGTTCGGTGCTCCCCTGCACGAGACGTTCACGAACGCCTCCGGCTGGGAGGTCCGCGCGATCGCCGGCTTCATGATCGTCGTGATGACCGCCTCGCAGTTCATCACCCAGCTGCAGCTCGTCGCCAAGAACATGTCTCCGGAGACCAAGGCGTCGCCGATGTACCGCCAGCAGAAGATGATGCTGTACATCCTCCCGCTCGTCTTCGTGATCTCGGGTCTCTCGTTCCCCCTCGGCGTCATGTTCTACTGGCTCGCCTCGAACATCTGGACGATGGCGCAGCAGTACTTCGTCATCCGCAGCATGCCGACCCCCGGGTCCGAGGCCGCCCTCGCTCGTGAGGCACGTCTCGCGAAGAAGGCCCAGCGTCGTGGCTCCGCGACCCCGGTGCTCGCCGAGGCCGGTGCCGGTGCCGGCGCGGCTGAGATCGAGGCCGTCCGCGTCACCACGCAGCGTCAGCAGCCGGTGGGCAAGAACCGCTCCAAGAAGAACGGGAAGAAGTAAGTGACCGAGCAGGACATCGCCCCCGTGACCGAGGTCGTCGAGGACGACGACACCCGTGACGAGGCGGACATCGCCGCGGACTACATCGAGGAACTGCTCGACATCTGCGACCTCGACGGTGACATCGAGATCGAGGAGCGTGCCGGGCGCGTGTACCTCTCGGTGACGGACGAGGGCGGCGCGCTGCGGGTGCTCTCGAAGCCGGACACGGTCTCTGCGCTGCAGGAGCTGACCCGGATCGCCGTGCAGGCCGAGACGGGCGAGTTCAGCCGGCTCATCCTCGACGTCGGTGGGTCGCGCGACGCTCGCGCCTCCGAGCTGCAGCGCCTCGTGGACACCGCCGTCGAGCGCATCGAGGCCGGTTCGACCTCGGCAGCGCTGCCCCCGATGTCCTCGTACGAGCGCAAGCTCGTGCACGACCTCGTCGCGGAGAAGGGCTTCCACTCCGAGTCCGAGGGTGAGGGTCGGGACCGCCACACCGTCGTCACCCGATGACGGAGACCGCCCCGGTCCTCGAGGCCGAACCGGCAGCGGCAGCGACGCTGTTCGGCGATCGTGTCGACGTGGCCCGTTCGTTCACGAACGAGCTCGCGCGACGCGGCGAGGAGCTGGGCCTGATCGGCCCGCTCGAGTTGCCGCGGCTCTGGACGCGACACATTCTCAATTCTGCGTTGCTCGCGCCCCTCCTGGAGGCACGTGGCCGCGTTGCGGACGTCGGCTCCGGTGCGGGGCTGCCCGGCCTGGTGCTGGCCATCGCTCGCCCCGACGTGCACCTCACGCTCATCGAGCCGATGGAGCGTCGCGTGGACTGGCTGACGTCCGAGGCGGAGCGCCTCGGCCTCGACAACGTCACTGTGGTCCGTGCGCGCGCTGAGGACGTCGCCGACGACATCGTCGTCGACCAGGTGACGGCGCGAGCGGTGAGTGCGCTCTCCAAGCTCATCCCGCTGACGGTGCCACTCGTCCGGTCCGGCGGCCAGCTCATCCTGATGAAGGGTGCGCGGGTCGACGAGGAGATCGAGAAGGCTCGGAAGGTCATCCTCCGGAAGCGTCTTGCAGACGTCGAGGTGCTCGAGCTCGGAGTCGGTGTGGTCGAGGAGACCACCCGGGTCTTCCGGGCTACAGTTGACTGACGCTGCGGCTCGGGCCGGTTCATCCGGCCGCCAGTGGCTCCGCGTTCCACGTGAAACACCGAACCGGGGAAGAGGCACTCGTTGAGTTCATCGACCGATTACGACGCGTCGACGCCGCTTGCGCGCGAGATCGCCGACCTGAACCGTCGTCGGCGAGCGATCGCGACGCAGCAGTTCCCGCTGCCGTCGAAGACGCGGGTGTTCACGGTGTCGAACCAGAAGGGTGGGGTCGGCAAGACGACCACCACGGTGAACCTCGCGGCCGCGTTGGCGCACGGCGGGGCCCGCGTGCTCGTCATCGACCTCGACCCCCAGGGCAACGCATCGACTGCTCTCGGTGTGAACCACCAGGCTGAGGTCGCGAGCATCTACGACGTGATCGTCGACGAGGCGCCGATCGCCGACACCGTGCAGCGCTCCCCCGAGTCGGACACGCTGTGGTGTGTGCCCGCGACGATCCACCTGGCCGGGGCTGAGATCGAGCTGGTGTCGCTCGTTGCTCGTGAGCAGCGGCTCCGGACCGCGCTCGACCAGTACCTCGAGTCCCTCGAGGAGCCCTACCACTACGTCTTCATCGACTGCCCGCCCTCGCTGGGTCTCCTGACGATCAACGCGTTCGTTGCGGCGCAGGAGGTCCTGATCCCGATCCAGTGCGAGTACTACGCGCTTGAGGGTCTGAGCCAGCTGCTGCGGAACATCGAGCTGATCGAGCGGCACCTGAACCCGAACCTGCGGGTCTCGACGATCCTGCTGACCATGTACGACAGCCGGACGAACCTCTCGAACCAGGTCGCCGCGGATGTCCGTGAGCACTTCGGCGGTCAGGTCCTCGAGGCAGTCATCCCCCGATCGGTACGCGTCAGTGAGGCGCCGAGCTACGGGCAGAGCGTGGTCGCGTACGACGTCAACTCAACCGGATCGCTCTCCTACCTGGAGGCAGCAGCGGAAATCGCAGCACGAGGAGCACAGGACTGATGGCACCGAAGCGAACCGGACTCGGCCGAGGCATCGGCGCCCTCATCCCGACCGCGACCGAGCAGCAGGAGCGTCCGGTCGACGTCTTCTTCCCCACCGGTGGGTCGCCCTCGTCGGCACCGACGGCCGAGGAGCTCGTCGCAGTCCCCGGAGCACGCCTGGCGAACCTCAACCCGCTCGACGTGATCCCGAACGCACACCAGCCGCGCAAGGAGTTCCGCGAGGAGGAACTGCAGGAGCTCGTTCACTCCATCCGAGAAATCGGCGTCCTGCAGCCCATCGTCGTGCGTCCGATCGTCGGCGCGACGGGAGCGGAACCGCAGTACGAGCTCATCATGGGCGAGCGTCGACTCCGCGCGACGAAGGAACTCGGTCTCAGCACGATCCCGGCGATCGTCAAGGACACCCCGGACGACGCGATGCTCCGCGACGCGTTGCTGGAGAACCTGCACCGCGCGAACCTCAACCCGCTGGAGGAGGCCTCCGCCTACCAGCAGCTCCTCGCGGACTTCGGCATCACCCAGGAGCAGCTCGCACAGCGGATCGGTCGCTCTCGCCCGCAGATCACCAACACGATCCGCCTGCTGCGCCTCCCCTCCCCCGTGCAGCGTCGGGTGGCAGCCGGAGTGCTGTCGGCCGGTCACGCTCGTGCGATCCTCGCGGCACCCGATGCCGAGGCGATGGAGTACCTCGCCGAGAAGATCGTGAACGAGGACCTCTCCGTGCGAGCCACCGAGGCGATTGCCCAGCAGCTGGCGGTCAAGACGCCGGTGAAGCCCAAGGCGGAGCCCACGAAGCGTCAGGTGCACTTCAACGACCTCGCTGAACGGCTCGGCGACCGTCTCAACACCCGGGTGAAGATCGCGGTCGGTGCGCGCAAGAGTTCCGTGACGATCGACTTCGCGAACGGGGACGACCTCAACCGGATCCTTGGCGAACTCGGTATCCAAGACATCGCGGGCTGAGACCGCGGCGCTGCACGGCCCAGAACGGCGCTGTACGCCGTTCTGCGCTGTTATCAGCTCATCCGCTGTGTGCGAGACGGCCCACGTTGTGTTCGGGCCGCAGCGCGCCATGCAGCGCGTCGTGCCATTACCTGCCCGTCCGCGCCGGGCGAATAGCAGAACCCCGACGTTCCACGTGGAACATGAACGACGCGGGCGTGTGGCAGGGCCGACCGCTTGCCGGGCGATCCGGCTGCGAGCAGCATGGCGCCGACGACGATCGCCTGGCCGACGCAGGTGGTGGCGACATTTGGCCGGACGTGCTGCATGGTGTCGTAGACGGCGAGCATTGCGCTGGGGTCGCCACCTTCGCAGTTGACGGTCAGCGTCAGGATTGTCGGATTCGAGGAACAGCAGTTGGGCGATGAGCGCGTTGGCAACACCTGCGTCGACTGGTGTCCCGCGGTAGATGATGCGCTCCGTCAAGAGGTGCGAATAGACGTCCATCACGCGCTCCCCTCTGGGATCGCGCGCGATGACGCTGGGAATGGTGTAGCTCGTCACCGTGTCACCGCCGAGGTCGGGGCCGCAGATCGCACGAAGCCGAGCGAACGTGTGTGGATCGGAGTGGGGCGGATCGCCGTGAAGTCGGTGACGATGGCGTCGATGAAGCCGTAGTCGAGGGCCGCCTGCGCCGAGTGCCAGTGGTCGTGGAGGGAGTCCTCGAACACCCGAGCGAGGTCCTGGGAGGTGTCCTCCGCGATCAGCTGCAGGACGGTGTCTCTCGTGTCCCGGCCGAGCCTTGGTGCATGAGCACGCGCGTATGCGGGAGGGCTCGGCGCGTTCCGCTTGTCCACGCGGACAGGAGGAACTGCCCCGCGCTGCAGGCGATGCCAAGCGCAAGCGTGGAGACGTCGTTCGGGGTGGTGCGCATCAAGCCCCGGATCGCCAGCATCGCCGGCTCCGATCCCCCGGCGAGTGGCTCCACAGCGCGATGTCCGCGCTCGCGTCCCAGCGGCCAGCTGGATGAGATGCGCCATGAGGACTGCACCGTTGTCATCGTCGAGTGCGCCGTCGAGCACCAGGTCTCGCTGGTCGAACAGGGCGCGCCGGTGTTCGGCGTCGAAGCGCGGTGGGCTGGCCGATTCGGTCATACGGCCAGCGTGTCCGAGCATGAACACGTCCGGGCGTGATGCTGCCCAGAGCAGATCTGCTGTCAGCAGCCGGGATGTTCCACGTGGAACACCGACCTGAGTTTCACGAGGCCGACGGCGGCGAGGAGAGGCTTCATCCACGTCATTTCGCCCAGGCGGTAGTCGTCAGCAGCGACCAGCCGGCCGCTGAGGTCCGGCTGCTGTCGAGCGAGGTACACGCGGGCCTTCGCGGCATGGAGTCCGTTCGACGCGAAGGCGATCCAGTCGGACTCCTCAACGAGCGGCACGACGTTGCGGACGTTCTCCCACGTCGACGAGCTGTTCGGCTCCACGAGCACCTCGCCTCGCCAGTGCAGACGCTTGACGATGTAGTCGCGCAGGAGCACCGCTTCCGGGGTCGCCCCGCGGACGGCTCCCCCGCTGCAAATGATCGTGGCTGTGGCGCCGGCCAGCTCGGCGCCCTCGGCGGTCCGGACAGCGATGCGAGCCCGCCACCGATTGACTGCGTTCGGCCGGACCGATCGATTCCCGAACCCGAGGGCGACGACGGCTCCCCGGGTTCCTGCGCGCGGCTGCGGGAGTTGCCGGGCCGTCTGCGCTGCGCCCCGGTGCACCCACTCGCCCCAGATGAGCCCGGTCGCTACTGCGACGCCGACCGCGGTGACGGCGGCCGATGTTCCACGTGGAACGCCGCACCTGCGCACTGGTCAGCCGCGGTGGTCGCGAATTGACTGCTCGGCGAGCTCCGCGTAGGTCCAGCCGAGGTCGAATCCTGACGCTGAGAGCGCCTGCGGGACGAGTGAGGTCTCGGTGAGACCCGGGAGCACGTTCGCCTCGAGGAACCACGGGGTCCCAGCGGCATCGATGATCAGGTCGACTCGGGAGATGTGCCGGAGGCCGAGTGCCGCGTGCGCGGCAACGGCCGCCTCGGAGGCAGCTGCGGCGAACTCCGCGGAGAGGCGAGCGGGAGTGTAGAACGTGGTCTCCCCGGCGTTGTAGCGCGCCTCGAAGCCGTAGATGCCGTTCTTGGGCACGATCTCCACGGCAGAGAGCGCGACGGGACCATCGCCCGTGTCGATGATGCCGACAGCGACCTCGGTGCCCCGGATGAGCTGTTCGACCACGACGTCGTCGCAGTACGTGTAGGCAGTGACCATCGCGCGCGGGAGGTCGTTCACGTCGTCCACCAGCGTGACGCCCTGTGCGCTGCCACCCCGCGCCGGCTTCACGGCCAAGGGGACGGGGTGCTCAGCAGCGATGCTCTCGAGGACACCCACCGCACCGAGCTCTCGGAAGACGTCGTGGGACAGTGTCACGGACCGAGGGGTGCGCACGCCTGCCCGCGCGACGAGCGCCGACGCGGTGGGCTTGTCCCATGCCAACCGGGCCGACGTGGAACGTGAGCCGACGAACGGGATGTCCAGTGCCTCCAGGATGCCCCGCAGGGCGCCGTCCTCACCGGAGGCGCCGTGCAGTGCCGGCCACACGACGTCCGGGCGGGTCTCCCGCAGGGTCGGCAGGAGCGACGCGTCAGCGTCGCGGAGGTCGACCTGCCAGCCGTAGCCCGTCAACGAGTCAGCGACACGGCGCCCGGACCGCAACGAGACGTCACGCTCGTGGGAGATCCCTCCCGCGACGACGACGACGTGACGGTGAGTGAGCTCGGCCATGCGAGGGGACCTCCGATGATGCGGGTGGAGCGATGAAAGTGCTGATCAGGAGATGTTCGGCGGCGGCGCGCTGACCGATGAGGTCGGCCGGACGAGGGTGTTCGGCCGGGTCGTCGGACCGAAGGTCTCGATCAGCTCGAGCTCGTCGTTCACGACGTTGGCGAGCCGCTTCACGCCGACGCGGATCTGCTCCGGTGTCGGGTAGCAGAACGACAGGCGGATGTGCCCACCGCCCCGCCCGTCGGCGTAGAAGGCCGTACCGGGGGTGTAGGCGACGAGTTCCTTGACGGCGCGCGGCAGCATCCCCTTCGAGTCCAGGGACTCGGGGAGCGTCAGCCAGACGAAGAACCCACCGTTGGGCTTCGTCCAGGACAGGTCCGGCAGGAACTCCCCCAGCGCGGACATCATGGCGTCCCGACGCTCCGCGTACAGCCCGCGGAAGGTGTCGACCTGACCCTTCCAGTCCGCGGCGTCCAGGTAGGCGTTCACCACGTACTGGCCGAAGGAGTTCGGTGCGAGGACTGCGGACTCGTTGGCGAGCACGAGCTTCTCGCGGATGGCGTGCGGCGCGAGGGCCCACCCGACGCGGAAGCCCGGTGCGAGGGTCTTCGAGAAGGAGCCGAGGTAGACCACGCCCTCCTCGTCGATGGACCGGATGGCCTGCGGCGCGGGCTCGTCGAACCAGAGGAGCCCATAGGGGTTGTCCTCGAGCACGAGGATGTTGTTCGAACGGCAGATGTCGAGGATCTCGATGCGGCGCTCGCGGCTCATCGTCACGCCGGCCGGGTTGTGGAAGTTCGGGATCGTGTAGAGGAACTTGATCCGCTTGCCCTGGGTGCGCAGGTTGGCGATGGCCTCACGGAGTGCCTCGGGCACGAGGCCGTTCTCGTCGGTCGTGACGTGCACCGTCTCCGCCTGGTACGACCGGAAGACGCCGATCGCTCCGACGTACGACGGGGACTCGGCCAGCACGACGTCACCCGGATCGATGAAGAGCCGCGTGACGAGGTCGAGCGCGTGCTGCGAGCCCGTCGTGACGACGACGTCCTCGGCGCTGGCACGGATGCCCTCGAGGCTCATCACGTCGACGATGTGCTCGCGCAGGGACCGCAGGCCCTGTCCACCGCCGTACTGCAGCGCCATCGCGGCATCCTCGGCCATCACACGGTCCAGGGAGCCCGTGACGAGCTCACGAGGGAGCGCGGAGACGTACGGCATGCCGCCGGCGAGCGAGACCACCTCAGGCCGCGAGGCGACGGCGAACAGGGCTCGGACCTCGGAGGCGCTCAGCCCGGCGGTGCGCTGGGCGTAGGAGTCGTACCAGGGGTCGAGGCTGTTGCCGTTCGTCATCTTGGCTCCGTTCCAGCGGGACGTGCCCGCCACTCACATTCCCGCCACACTACGACATCGACCCCGGAAACCCGGGGTCCGCGACGGGGCCGATCCTGAACCGGTGGACGGGAACGACCGGAAACGGCCGGAACGGCCGGGAACGACGAACGGCCCCGCTCCCTGTTGGGGTGCGGGGCCGTTCGTGTGGCGTGGTTCTACGCGAGGAACTCCGCGAGGTCGGCCTCGAGCGCCGGCTTCGGCTTGGCGCCGATGACGGTCTTGACGACCTCGCCGCCCTTGAAGACCTTCATCGCCGGGATCGACGTGATCTGGTAGTTCATCGCCGACTGCGGGTTGTCGTCGACGTTGAGCTTCACGATCTCGATCTTGTCGGCGTGCTCCGCGGCGATCTGGTCGAGGATCGGCGAGACGGCGCGACACGGGCCGCACCACTCGGCCCAGAAGTCGACGAGGATCGTCTTGTCGGACTTGAGGACCTCGTCCGAGAAGGTGGCGTCGGTGACTGCCTTGGCGTTGGACATGTGTGCTCCTTCGAGAAGTCGATCAGTGGGTGCAACGGCACGTGCCGTCAGTGCATTCCCCGGGTGTCGCGTCGGCGCTCAGGCGGACGCCGTGACGGGCTCGACGGGCGCGTCCCCGTCGGCTGCCGCGGTGAGGTCGTCCGACAGGTCCGCCAGGTACTTCTCGGCGTCGAGGGCGGCCACCGTTCCAGAACCGGCGGCGGTGATGGCCTGACGGTAGGTCGGGTCGATGACGTCGCCGGCGGCGAAGACACCCGGCAGGTTGGTCTTCGACGTGCGGCCCTGGACGGCGATGGTGCCCTCCGGCGCGATGTCGATCTGCCCGTGGATCAGGTGCGTCCGGGGGTCGTTGCCGATCGCGATGAACAGGCCGTCGAGGGCCAGTTCGCTCTCGGAACCGTCCACCGTGTCGCGCAGCGTGACGCCCGTGACGGCGGAGTCACCCGTGATGCCGGTGACCTCCTTGTTCCACGCGAACTCGATCTTCGGGTCGTTCATCGCGCGGTCCTGCATGATCCTCGACGCGCGGAGGGTGTCCTTGCGGTGGATGACCGTGACCTTGTCGGCGAAGCGGGTGAGGAACGTCGCTTCCTCCATCGCGGAGTCACCACCGCCGACGACGGCGATGTTCTTCTGGCGGAAGAAGAAGCCGTCGCAGGTCGCGCACCAGGACACGCCGTGGCCGGAGAGGCGCTCTTCGTCGGCGAGGCCGAGGTGGCGGTACGCCGAGCCCGTCGCGTAGATGACCGCGAGGGCCTCGTACGTCTCGCCGGAGCCGACGGTGACCTTCTTCACGTCACCGGTGAGGTCGACGGAGACGGCGTCGTCGTACAGGACCTCGGCGCCGAACTTCTCGGCCTGTTCCTGCATCTTGATCATGAGGTCGGGGCCTTGGATCCCCTCGGGGAAGCCCGGGAAGTTCTCGACCTCGGTCGTCTTGGTGAGCTCGCCGCCTGTCTCGACGCTGGACGCGACGATGAGCGGCTTGAGCTCCGCCCGCGCGGCGTAGATGCCGGCGGTGAACCCGGCCGGGCCGGAACCGATGATGATGAGCTGGCGCATGTGCCTCGATGCCCTTCCGTAGATCGCTGACCGGGTCAACACATGCTAGCGGCGTCGCATTCCAGGAGACCCGTGAACGCCGGGCGTCAGCGACCGAGCCGGCTGCGCAGGAGTGCCACCGCGTTCGCGATCTCGCCGTTCTTCGCGACGACGAGCGCCCCGAAGTAGACGACGACCATGACGGCACCGGTGAGCGCGAGGGCGATCAGCGCCCCGGTGACGTCCGCCATCGCGAAGCCGTCGGAGGTGAACGCCCCGAAGAAGTTCGCGACGACCAGGCCGGCGACCCCGGAGATCAGCGCGGCGATGATGAACTGCACGTGCGAGCGGGTGACGACCGGCCCCTCGATGCCACCGAGCCGCTTCCGGACGAGCACCAGGGCGACGATCGTCTGGGCGGAGCCGGCGATGGTCGTGCAGATCGCGATCCCGACGCCGATGATGGACCCGGGGAGCATCGCCACGGCGAGGGCACCGATGACGAACAGACCCGACTGCACGAGCTGCATGAGGAACGGCGTGCGGTGGTCGTGCATCGCCCAGAACACGCGCTGGATGATGAAGAGCATGCTGAACAGCACGAGACCGGGCATGTAGGCGACGAGCACGAGCGCCATGGACTGCGTGTGGCCGAACTCGTTCTCCCAGATCCGGGCGAACGGCATCGCGGTGACGATCAGCGCGACGGACGCGAAGACCGTGAACAGCCCGACGATCCGGAGCGACAGGGACAGGTTCCGTCGGACGGCGGCCAGGTCACCCCGCTCCGCGTCGTGGCTCATCCGGGTGAAGTACGCCGTCGCGATCGAGACGGTGATGATCGAGTGCGGCAGCATGAACAGCAGCCACGTGGTGCTGAGCGTCGCGTTCCCGGCGCCGGTCGCGAGCGAGGCCACACGGGCCTGCACGATGCCGGCGAGCTGCGTCACGAGGATCATCGCGAAGAGCCATCCAGCAGCGGTGCCGGTCGACTTCAGGCCGACGCCCCGCCACCGGAAGTCCGGGCGGAAGCTCAAGCCCGCACGCCGCCAGAACAGCGGCAGGAACGCCGCCTGCGCGAGGACGCCCACCGACGCACTGCCGGCCAGCACGGCGATCTTCAGCGGCGTCCAGTCCTCGGTGGAGGCGTTCACGCTGCGCCCGCCGAAGAGGGCGATGAAGACGATGAGCCCGGCGATCGCGATGACGTTGTTGATCAGTGGTGCCCACGTGAACGGCCCGAACACCTGCTTGGCGTTGAGGACCTCGCCGAGCAGCGAGTACATCGCGTAGAAGAGGATCTGCGGCAGGCACCAGAACGCGAACGCCACCGCGAGGTCGGTCGTGGCCGCGCTGAAGCCCTTGCCGCCGTCGCCGGCGCTCTGG